>NZ_MBTG01000019.1 GCF_002027705.1 Paenibacillus ferrarius
TAAGGCTGGGCTGTGATGGGGAGGGAAACTTTAAGTACCGTAGGTCATGATTTCACACTGCCAAGAAAAGCTTCTAGCCAGGCGAAGGTGCCCGTACCGCAAACCGACACAGGTGGGTGAGAAGAGAATTCTAAGGCGCGCGGAAGAACTCTCGTTAAGGAACTCGGCAAAATGACCCCGTAACTTCGGGAGAAGGGGTGCCTCGGTAGGGTGAATAGCCCGAGGGGGCCGCAGTGAAAAGGCCCAAGCGACTGTTTAGCAAAAACACAGGTCTGTGCGAAGCCGCAAGGCGAAGTATACGGGCTGACGCCTGCCCGGTGCTGGAAGGTTAAGAGGAGTGGTTAGGGGCAACCCGAAGCTATGAATTGAAGCCCCAGTAAACGGCGGCCGTAACTATAACGGTCCTAAGGTAGCGAAATTCCTTGTCAGGTAAATTCTGACCCGCACGAATGGCGTAACGACTTGGGCGCTGTCTCAACGAGAGATCCGGTGAAATTTTAATACCTGTGAAGATGCAGGTTACCCGCGACAAGACGGAAAGACCCCATGGAGCTTTACTGCAGCTTGATATTGGACTTTGGTACGATCTGTACAGGATAGGTGGGAGCCTTTGAAGCCTGAGCGCCAGCTTGGGTGGAGGCGACGTTGGGATACCACCCTGATCGTATCGGAGTTCTAACCTGGTACCGTGATCCGGTATGGGGACAGTGTCAGGTGGGCAGTTTGACTGGGGCGGTCGCCTCCTAAAATGTAACGGAGGCGTTTAAAGGTTCCCTCAGAATGGTTGGAAATCATTCGCAGAGTGCAAAGGCATAAGGGAGCTTGACTGCGAGACCTACAAGTCGAGCAGGGACGAAAGTCGGACTTAGTGATCCGGTGGTACCGAATGGAAGGGCCATCGCTCAACGGATAAAAGCTACCCTGGGGATAACAGGCTTATCTCCCCCAAGAGTCCACATCGACGGGGAGGTTTGGCACCTCGATGTCGGCTCATCGCATCCTGGGGCTGAAGTAGGTCCCAAGGGTTGGGCTGTTCGCCCATTAAAGCGGTACGCGAGCTGGGTTCAGAACGTCGTGAGACAGTTCGGTCCCTATCTGTCGCGGGCGTAGGAAATTTGAGAGGAGCTGTCCTTAGTACGAGAGGACCGGGATGGACGTACCGCTGGTGTACCAGTTGTCTCGCCAGAGGCATAGCTGGGTAGCTATGTACGGAGGGGATAAGCGCTGAAAGCATCTAAGCGCGAAGCCCCCCTCAAGATGAGATTTCCCAGTATGTAAGACCCCTTGTAGACGACGAGGTTGATAGGTTCGAGGTGGAAGTGCGGCAACGTATGCAGCTGACGAATACTAATCGGTCGAGGGCTTAACCTAAGTACCCAACCAAGTGAAGATAAGCTTTGCAGCTGATTCCGAATACTTGATTGGGGCCCAGAAATCCTAAGAACATCTAACTTTACGCACGTTTCGTATCTAGTTTTCAAGGCGCAAACCACGCTTTGACTGTTTGGTGATGATGGCGGAGGGGACCCACGCGTTCCCATCTCGAACACGACCGTTAAGCCCTCCAGCGTCGATGGTACTTGAACCGCAGGGTTCTGGGAGAGTAGAACGTTGCCAAGCAGAAATAAAACCTTACAAGGAGAAATCCTCGTAAGGTTTTTTGTTTATTTAAGGGAACCTTGAGCTGTAGCGTACCAATGCTGCGATTTCAGCCAAGTGCCAATAAGGTGAGGAATCTTTGTCATTTTTACAAAGTTGAGGGTAGATTCATAAAGTGTAGGCGAATTTAGTTTACAATAAGGCTTAGTTTCTTTCCGTATAATCTTGTGTGTACATAGACGAGCAGGGTGGCTTGTAGAGATAGGAGTGAGAAGTTTGGCAAATGCATATGTGCAGATTGGTTTAGCGATGTTTCGGACGGGGATCCTGGGGTATGGTGGCGGGCCTTCGATCGTGCCGTTAATTCGGTATGAGGCGGTTACGCGTTTTCAGTGGATGAAGGATGAAGAGTTCATGGAAGTGCTGGCGATCGCTAACACTTTACCTGGGCCGATTGCTACGAAGCTGGCGGGGTATCTGGGATATCGTCTTAAAGGAGCAGGTGGTGCGGCGGTTGGTGTGCTGGCGCATATTGTTCCAACTTGCGTGGCGATGGTGGGTTTGTATTCCTTTATTAATTTCTTTAGCACTTCACAAGTGATTAAAGGCATGATAGCGGCTGTAGTTCCGATTGTAGCGGTCATGCTGGGCGTGATGGCGTACGAGTTTGGCGAAAAGGCGATCAAAGGCTTAGGATGGGCGGCAGGCATTACTTTTTTTGTGATCTCTTTCTTATTGCTGCAAACCTTTTCTGTGCATCCGGCCATTGTCATTTTTCTTTTCCTATTCTATGGCGCGTTCCATCATAAAGTAAAGGACAAGTGGAACAAAGGCAAGAAGCCGCTTGGCAAAGGTGAGGGCGTATGATGGATTGGTGGCAGTTATTGGTTAGTTTTTTCCTGGCTAATGTGTTCGGTTACGGGGGTGGACCTTCGTCGATCCCACTGATGTATCAAGAGATCGTTCCGCATCATGCTTGGATGACGAGCAGTGAGTTCTCCAATATGTTAGCTTTAGGCAATGCGCTGCCTGGCCCTATCGCGACGAAGATCGCCGCATATGTCGGGTTTCAGATTGGTGGATGGGTCGGAGTTGTGATAGCCGTTGGAGCAACCGTTGTTCCCTCGATAATAGCACTTATAATCCTGCTGAATATCCTCCAGAAATATAAGAAGTCTCCAGCCATTAAAGGCATGACTTTGCTCGTTCAACCCGTTATCGCGATTATGATGGTGCTGGTTACATGGAGCAGCCTTGTGGAGTCGACGAAAACGATCGGGTACTTGCAGTTTTTCGGCATAGCTGCGGTGGCTTTTTATCTCATACAAAAACGGAAGGTGCATCCTGCTTTTGTGATTGTTGCGGGCTTTGTGTATGGTGGTGTATTTCTTTCGTAAAATACCGGAAGGACTGTCTACAAGTAGTGAGACTACTTGTGGCAGTCCTTTTTTTGTAACACTAGCGAAACGAGTGGCTGCAGCATTCCAAGAACCTGCAAAAATGCATCCTTTTATTTATGAAATAACCAGATGGATAGGAATTCCTGCATTTCTGCATGCTTTTGAAGCTTTTTCTTAATTTTTGGATAAAAAGTGTCGAAATTCCTGCATAATCGCAGGCATTCCCCCCTTTCAAGCGATTTCGTTGGAAAAGCCTGCACTTTTGCAGGCTTTCGGTGCCGATCCGAGCACCGTGCTCGGTGGAAACCACGAACGGAGAAACATGGAGTGCCAGAGAAGGCGCTAGCGATATCACCAGTACCATTGCTAGGTGAGCAACGCGATTGCAACATATAGGCACATGAGCTTTGGGTGCAGGCACAAAGGATGACGTATTTTTCGTGTAATCACCAAAAGTGATGTGATGTTAATTGACGTACAAATCGCCTAACCGTATAGTGAAAAAAATAGGAACAAACGAGGCTTCAAAGATGTATAGAGTTGTTTGCAGCAACAGCATAGCCCTGAGGAGGGAGATGCTGTTTTGAGTATATAAGGGTCTTTTAGGATGGAGAAGGAGGGCACACATGCAGACAACGGCTGGGTATTCCGTGGAAATGGTTCAGATCGTCAAACAGTTTGGATCTGTGACGGCGAACGATCATGTTGATTTTCGAGCAAAAGCAGGAGAGATTCATGCGCTGCTTGGGGAGAATGGCGCCGGCAAAAGTACGATGATGTGCATGCTCTCAGGGGTATACCGGCCTACAAGCGGAGAGATTCGCATTCACGGCGAGAAGGTGCGTATTCGATCGCCGAAGGATGCGATGAAGCATGGTGTCGGCATGGTGTTTCAAAATTTCCGACTCGTTCAGACCTTAACGGCCACAGAAAATATTGTACTTGGAGAGAGCTCCTCGTTCTGGAGGGGGCCGGGCTGGCTCGCGAAGAAATCTGAGGAGATTGCAGCGATCTCGAAGCATTTTGGGCTGCCGTTCCCCGTAGATCGGCCGATTTGGCAGCTATCCGTGGGCGAGCAGCAGCGCGTAGAAATTGTGAAGACGTTGTACCGCGGTGCGAATTTGATTATTTTGGATGAGCCAACCTCGGTGTTAACACCAGGTGAGGTTGAGCAATTATTCGAAACCTTAAACAGGATGAAAAAAGAAGGCAAGACCGTTATTATGACGACGCACAAATTAAAGGAAGTCATGTTCGCTTCGGATCGGATTTCGGTCATGCGCAAAGGAAAGATGATTGCTGCGATGGCGAAAACGGAGACGAGTGAACGCGATTTAGCGCAGCTCATGGTCGGACAAGAGAACTTCGAAAGTCGCACGGCAGTAAGAGAGAAGATACATGGCAGCCCCATGCTTGTAGTGAAGGGGTTGGACGTGTATGCGGAGCATGGACGCAAGGTGCTGGATGGGCTTGATTTTCATGTGAGCGAGGGAGAGATTGTTGGTGTAGCCGGCGTTTCTGGTAATGGGCAAAAAGAGCTGGCCGAGGTGCTTACAGGGCTGCGCACTTGGAAGCAAGGCAATGTTCGTTTCGACGGACATGAGCTGCGCAACGGGTCCGTACGCGCCGCTATTGAGCTGGGGATTGCCCATGTGCCGGAGAATCGGATGAAGAGCGGCCTCGCAGGAAGCCTTGGCACGGTTGATAACTTACTGTTCAAAACCTACCGTTCCAAGGAGCGATCACGCTTTGGTATGCTTCGCACGGGGAGTAATCGCACTTGGTCGCAGAATCTGGTTAAGCGTTATGATGTGCGGACATCAGGGTTGGATGCACCCGTTCAGTTTATGTCAGGGGGCAATCAGCAGAAGCTGCTTCTAGCCAGAGAGATTGATCAAGATCCTAACTCATGATAGCCGTTCACCCAACGCAAGGTCTTGACGTCGGGGCAACTGCAGGTGTCCATGATGTGCTGGAGGGTTTGCGCAGGAAGGGACGATCTGTTCTGCTGATTTCGGAGGATCTGGATGAGGTGCTGCAGCTGGCTGACCGGATCATCGTGTTGTATAACGGGCGTATTGTGGGCGATATTCCACGTGAAGGCGCGAATCGCGCAGCTATTGGCCTATTAATGGCGGGATCTGAGGAGGATGCAGGGTGAGCGAACAACAAGCGGCAGGCACACTTCCTATGGAAAATAAAGGTGCTAAACGAGAAGCGAGCTTCCGTTTACCCTATCGGTTCGAGATTGATCCGGCCGGTCGCGACAGCCCATGGTGGGTAACGATTGTATCCATCGGATTGGCGCTTATCGCCTGCGGCATATTTATATCGCTTAATGGCATGAAACCAATTGCGGTCTATAGCAAAATGCTGAATGGGGCATTCGGCTCCTCCTTTGGTCTTACCGAGACGTTGGTGAAGGCGATTCCGCTTCTTTTATGCGGTTTGGGGGTCTCGATCGCTTATCGGATTTCGGTGTGGAACATCGGGGCGGAGGGGCAGTTTCTCGCCGGTGCTATGGCGGCTACAGCGATTACGGTCTATTTTCCACATTTGCCGATGTATGTATCCATTCCAGCTATGGTGGCAGCAAGTATAGTTGCCGGAGGCTTCTGGGGATTGCTGACAGCCATACCTAGGAACTATTTTCAAGTAAATGAGCTTATTACCTCTCTTATGCTAAATTATGTGGCGATGCTGGCTCTTAATTATGCCGTGTTTGGCCCATGGAAAGATCCCAAAGGCTTCAACTTCCCAGGATCGCCAATGTTCACTGCAGCACAAACGTTACCCACTTGGGGGACTTCGAGACTCCATCTGGGCATTATTTTTGCAGTCGTTGCCCTGCTGATTTATGCTTTTATGATTCGATATACGCGGTGGGGATATGAACTTCGTTTGATAGGAGCTAATGCGGAAGCTGCGCGGAATGCGGGCATTCGTATTTCCAGACACGTCCTTGTTGTCATGATGATTAGCGGGGGCTTGGCGAGTCTGGCTGGAATGGGTGAAGTGTCGGGAGTGGCGCATCGGCTCATGTACGGGATTTCTCCGGGATATGGCTATACTGCGATTATCGTGGCTTGGCTGGCAAAGCTGAATCCACTGGGACTGGTTGTGTCGTCAGTACTCTTCGGGGGGCTAATCGTAGGCGGGTACAGTGTGCAAACGATCGGACTTCCCTCCTCCACCTCCTCCATGATTCAAGGGGCTATCCTGTTCTTCCTGATTGCCGGCAATATGGCAGGGAAATTCCGTATTCGCAGCAACCGCTGAGAAACTTGAGTCACAATGATGCTGAATGGGGGATGAGGAGCAATGGAGATGCTAACGCAAATACTGATATCCGCAATTTCTTCCGGTACTCCGCTGCTGCTAGCGGTATTGGGCGGGATTCTTATCGAAAGATCCGGAATCACACAGTTAGGCGCTGAAGGCTTGATGTTGATGGGCGCTGTGATTGCTTGTTTAGTTTTCATTCATACTGGAAGCTTGGCGTTAACCTTGCTCTGCGTATTAGCCGTGAGTGGTATGCTGGGATTGCTTCATGGCTTTCTATGTGTAACCCTGCATGCCAATCAGGTCGTTTGCGGTCTAGCGATGACGATATTCGGTGCAGGACTGAGTGCGTATCTAGGAAAACCTGTGAGCGGGCAGCCGCTGGTTGGAGCCGTTCCGAAGCTTGATTTGCCTTGGCTGGAAAATGTACCGTTTCTCGGCAAGATTTTTGCGCATTTGGATCTATTCACATGGTTTAGCTTCGTGCTAGTCCTAGCGATGCATGTGTTTATCCACCGGACCTCATGGGGCCTTCATCTGAGAGCGGTAGGGGACAATCCCGCAACGGCAGATGTTATGGGGATTCCGGTCGTTGCTGTTCGCTACGCTTGTCTAGTTATCGGGTCGATGCTGATTGGGATTGGCGGAGCGGATCTGCTGCTCGTCTACACACCGACATGGAATGAAGGCATGACCTCGGGGCGCGGCTGGATCGCGGTGGCACTCATCATTTTTGCTAGATGGAACCCGATTCGCGCTTTAGCGTGCGCTTATTTTTTCGGCGTGCTCGATACTCTCGGCTTCCGTGTGCAATTGATTGGCAGTCATATTCCTTCTTATTTCTTGAAAATGATACCATACATTGTGACCATTCTGGTCCTGATGTTCCTAGGCTGGCGCAATCGCAATAAGCCATCAGGTGCGCCGGAAGCGCTTGGTGTCCCTTATATTCGGGAGCAAAGATTTTAATAAACCCATTGCCTAACCTATAGGGAGGGAGTGGGAATGAGTGAGCATGAATTGTAGTCCTAAAGGGCGAGCAGGTATCGTACACTGCTTGGCCTTTTTTGTATTTGCTTCATTGTAAGCATTCGATTGACGTTGATAATGATAATTGTTATCATTATAAAAGTTGTTAGTCCAGTTTCGCATACTTATTCATACATTCGATTGTCAGAGGGGAAGATTGTCGTGAAACAGAGAAAAGGCAAGAAGTTTGCAGGAATACTAGTCAGTTTAATAAGTATGACATTAATCATATCAGCTTGTGGAAGCAATAAGGCAGGGGATACCGCCGCCCAGACGTCTACCTCTCCAAGAGCCAGCTCGCCAGCGGCTTCGGCTGCTGCTCCTAAAGCGGCAAAGACGATGACTGACGGACTCGGCAATAAGGTGACAATTCCAGCAAACCCGCAGCGCATCATCGGTTCTTACCTCGAAGATCATTTGATCACACTTGGCATCAAGCCTGTCGCCCAATGGGCTGTTGCCAACGGCATTCAGGAGTACTTGAAGGACAGTTTGAACGGCATTCCGACGCTGCCATCCGAACTTCCGTTCGAAGCGGTTACGGGTTTCAATCCGGATCTTCTGATTATCGGAGGAACGAGTGCAGTATCTGGTGAAAAGTATGCGCAGTATTCCAAAATCGCCCCAACCTTTGTATTGGGGGATGAGATCAACAATAACTGGCGTCAGGCGCTGCTAAAGATTGGCGAGGTTTTTGATAAATCGAAGGAAGCTCAGCAGGCTCTGAATGTGTACGATGCGAAAGCCAAAGAAGCCAAAGAGAAGCTGGAGAAGGCGAATGGCTCGCAATCGGCTGCTGCCTTGTGGGTAACGGCGAAGGCGGTTTACGTTGTGAGTGAAAGCTTATCGAGCGGTGCAGTGTTGTATCAGGACATTGGCTTCAAGGTACCGAATGTGGTTAAACAAATTTCCAGCACAGGTACGGCCAACTGGCGAGCCATCTCCATGGAGGCTTTAGCTCAATTGGATGCCGATCATATTTTCTTGATTCGCGGCAAGGGCGAAGGAGAGCAGCTGCTGAACGATCCAGTATGGAAAAGCATTCCTGCCGTGAAGAATGGGCATGTCTACGAATTCGACAAGTCTCATAGCTGGTTGTACAGCGGAGCAATTGCTAACAGTAAAATAATTGATGATGTTTTGAAAAGTGTTTTGAAATAAGGCAAAAGCCGCTGGGAAGGTTTCATATTCCCGGCGGCTTTTTATTATTTTACAAAAAAAGTTGCTCATGTTATGAAAGTTTACAAACTTCTATCATATAAATTGACCCATAGGAAAGACGCACTTACAATGAAACAAATCTTGATCAAGAATGGCTGGAGCTAACTTAGACAAAGAGGTGAAGATGTCATGAAATTAATGCTGCATCAAGTGAACGCGATGAATCAGGAAGATTTCACCCATGCCTTCGGACCTCTTTATGAGCATTCCTCATGGGTTGCAGAGCGGGCTTGGCGTTCGCAGCCTTTTGCAACGGAACAGGATCTGATCAGCGCGTTCGAACGTGAGGTTTGGCGAGCGAATCCCGATGAGCAATTAGCGCTTCTGCGGGCGCATCCAGATCTGGGAACGCGAGTGAAGATGACGGACCATTCTGTTCAGGAGCAGTCCAGTGCCGGTCTAGACCAGCTATCAGCGGAAGAATATGAGTTGTTTCTTAAGTATAACAAGCAGTATACGGAGGCTTTCCGGTTTCCTTTTATCATGGCGGTCAAGGGACAGACCAAAGATACCATTCGCGAAGCGATACGGGTGAGGTTACAGCGTGGTGTGAAGGAAGAAATGGGCAAAGCCTTGCAGGAGGTTTGTAAAATTGGGCGGTTTCGCCTAGAAGCCATATGGATGAGGGAAGCGGAGGAAACGACGATGAAACAAACGAGCGGATCAGAGAGAATCATGTATTACGGCAAAGGTGACGTGTGGGTATATCGGTCTTATGCAAAGCCGCTGACTCATTTAACCGTCATACCAGAATCAGGCTTCACAGGTAGAGATAACGTATTGTTCGGGATGAATATCAAGGTAGCTGTCAGCGGTGAGAAGTTCTTCACTTCGTTTACGGAAGGCGATAATACGATGGTCGTAGCGACAGACTCAATGAAGAACTTCATTCTGCGCAAGGCCGGGGAATATGAAGGCGCTACAGCGGAGGGTTTTCTGGCGTATGCCGGGCGCAAGCTTCTAGAGACGTACCCGCAGATGACAGGTGTGAAAATGACAGCAGATCAAGTGTCCTTCGATGTACTGTCAGTGCCTGGGGCCAAAGGTTTAGTGAATAGCGAGCTTGTCTACCGTTACTCCCAGAATGAACATCCTACAGCATTGGTTGAAACAATTCGGACCGAGGAAGGCATTGTCATCGCTGAGCATTCGGGCGGTATAGCAGACCTGAAGCTGATTAAGGTAAAAGGAAGCTCTTTCGCGGGCTTCGTGCGGGATGAGTATACAACGCTGCCGGAGTCATATGATCGTCCGCTGTTTATTTTCCTGGATATGTCGTGGAGTTACGAAGAAGTGGAGGATGCCTTGGATTCTGATCTCGGCCATTATGTGGCTGCTGAGCAAATTCGGGATATTGCCCATACCGTATTCCATGAACAGCATTCTCCCTCTATCCAAAACCTCATTTATCGGATCGGACAACGTTCGCTAATTCGCTTTCCGCAATTGAAAGAAATTCGCTTCGAGTCGAACAATCGTACGTGGGAAACGATCTTGGAGCAAGCCTCCGCAGGCGAGGGCAAGGTGTTTACGGAACCTAGACCGCCATATGGCTTCCAAGGGTTTTCGATGACAAAGCACGATCTGGAGGGGCTATGAGCAAAGGAATAACAACGCATGTCTTGGATATTAGCAGCGGTAGACCCGCTAGTGAAGTATACATCGCGTTATACCGCCTTCAAGACGGAAAGTCAGAGAAGATAAGCTCGGGCGTAACGAATAGCGATGGCCGACTTGAGGGACCGATGGTAAGCGGGGAAGATTTCCGGCCCGGGATTTATGAGCTTGTTTTTCATGTTGGTGATTATTTTAGAGGGATAGGTATCGCGCTTGCGGAGCCTGCCTTTTTGGATGAAGTGCCGGTCCGATTCGGAATATCGGCAGCTGATGTGCATTATCATGTGCCGTTGTTAGTCGCTCCCTGGGGGTACAACACCTATCGGGGGAGCTAATGTTAGGCTAGAAATGGCTCCGAGGGAGGGTTCGGCATGGAGGATCAATTTGATCTCGTGATTCGCAAAGGTACCGTAGTCTTGATCGATGATGTAAGCCAGCTGGATATCGGTATTCGAAACGGTAAAATTGCTGCGCTGGGTGGAAACCTCGTGTACTCGGAGCAAACGCCTGTATATGACGCGGACAATCTGCTGATTATGCCTGGCGTCGTCGATGCCCATGTCCACTTTAATGAGCCTGGGCTAGGGCATTGGGAGGGGTTTGCTACGGGTTCTGTTTCGCTTGCGGCAGGAGGCTGCACGACGTATATCGACATGCCGCTCAACGGTGTGCCTCCAACCGTGCGATTCGAAGCATTGGAGCGAAAGCTGGAAGCTGCTGAGGGCAGCTCTACGGTGGATTACGCGCTATGGGGTGGGCTTGTTCCCGGAAATGTCGGGAATTTGCAGGAGTTAGCGGAAGCTGGCGTGATTGGCTTCAAAGCGTTCATGTCTTGTCCTGGTGGCGAAGGGGAAGATATTTTTGCTGAAGTGGACGACCTGACCCTCTTGGAAGGAATGAAGGAAATCGCTCGCTTAGGGCTAGTGCTTGCCCTGCATGCAGAAAGCGAGGAGATCGTATCCAAGCTGGCAGCTCAAGCGCAGCTGGAGGGCAAGCGGGAGCCGCTCGATTTCGTTGCGACTAGGCCGATAGCCGCCGAGCTGGAAGCGGTCAACCGAGCGCTCTATTATGCGGAACAAACCGGCTGCAAGCTGCATTTCGTGCACATTAGCAGCGCGGAAGCCGTGCAGGTGATCGAAGAAGCGAAAGCCCGAGGGCTGGATGTCACGGTGGAAACGTGTCCGCATTATTTGGTTCTGACGAGCGCTGATCTAGATCGCCTAGGTCCAGCAGCCAAGTGTGCGCCGCCGCTTCGCACAGCCGAGGATCAAGATCGGCTATGGGAAGCGTTGATTGGCGGAAAGCTGGATATGCTCGCCTCGGATCATTCACCATGCCCGAGTTCAATGAAGCAAGGGGATTTTTTCGAGGCGTGGGGAGGCATTTCCGGGGCGCAAAGCTCGCTCGAGCTGATGCTGGACGAAGGCCATCTCCGCAGGGATGTGCCGCTGCCGCTGCTCGCCAAGATGTTGTCTACCGAGCCGGCCAAACGCTTTGGGCTGTATCCGCACAAGGGTGAAATTGCCCTAGGAGCGGATGCGGATTTGGCTCTTGTGGATATGAAGCTAAACTATTCGCTTCAAGCCAGTGATCTTTTATATCGGCATAAGCATAGTCCGTATGTGGGCAAAACCTTTGGCTGCCGTGTGAAGGCGACTTTTCTACGGGGCACCCAGGTGTATGGGCTGCATGAAGGTGTGATGGGTGAGACGGAGGGAGCCTGGCTGCGCCACGCTGCTGCGGGAGGTGAGTCGCGTGGCTGAAAGGTTATCGAACTCACGCGAGGTATTGTTCCAATATGCCCAGCACATGCTGGAAGTGCTGGATTGGCTCGCTACCTACGGTGCTGCGCCGGATGGTGGCGTGACTCGGCTGTTGTACACGGAGCCATGGCTGCAAGCGCAGCAGGCTCTTCTGGCCAAGATGCAGGAGTTGGGGCTTGAAGCCAGCTTTGATGCGGTGGGCAATGTTTATGGCAAATTACAAGGAAACCGTTATACGCTGAGGCCGGTGCTGACAGGTTCTCATGTCGACACCGTGAAAAACGGAGGCAAATACGATGGCGCCTACGGTGTCGTTGCCTCCATGATGGCGCTCGGGTATTTGAAGGCGGTATATGGGGTGCCCAAAAGGAGCCTAGAAGTCGTATCATTTTGTGAAGAAGAAGGAAGTCGGTTCCCGCTCGCTTATTGGGGGTCCGGACATGTAACTGGGGTAAGGTCTTTGGCTGGCAGTATTGACGTTGCCGATCCCGAGGGCATCACCTTATCTGAAGCGATGCGTGAAGCGGGATTTCAAACCGCTAATTTGGGCGATCATCCCGCCAAACGCGAGGATATCGGAGCTTACATCGAAATTCATATTGAACAAGGCTCTGTCCTTGGCTATAAAAAGAAGCAGATTGGCATAGTAACCGCCATTGTCGGGCAAATTCGGTTAACCGTAGTTGTTAAAGGCAATTCGAATCATGCCGGTACGACACCGATGACAATGCGGAAGGATGCGCTTGCAGGTGCTTCTGAAATGGTCGTTGTCACAGAGCAAATGGCGCTCGAAGAAGGGGAGCCGCTCGTAGCGACTGTTGGCAGGCTCCATGTGAAGCGTGGAACTTCCAATGTTGTACCAGGCGAAGTTGAGTTTACGCTGGATATTCGACATACCGATGAGTTGAAAATGGATCTGTTTTGTACAAAATTGCTAACAAAGCTCAATGAAATCGCAAGACGAAGAGAGCTTACTATAGAAACGGTGGAAAATTTACATGCTTCGCCCGTGGCGATGCACGAAGGCATATCGGCAGAAATTGAAACTGCCTGTACAGCTTATGGATTTCAGAGCATGAAGCTGCCAAGCGGAGCAGGACATGATGCGCAATTATTCGGGCCCATCTGTCCGTCCGCGATGATTTTCGTGCCAAGTCGCGGTGGCATAAGCCACAGTCCTGATGAGTTCACGGAACCGGAGGAGCTGGTGGTTGGGTTTCAAACACTGGTTCATGTGTTATACCAATATGGGTATGGGGGTAAAGCTGATGAAATCCTATAAAGACTTATCGCCCTCGCTGCGAACGATTATGACCCCAGGCCCTGTTGAGGTCGATCCGCGTGTCTTGCGCGCGATGTCCTACCCTATTCTTGGTCAGTTTGATCCGGAGTTCACAGAGCTGATGAATGAGACGATGGAAATGCTGAGGGATGTTTTTCAAACGAAGAATCAATGGTCTTTCCCGATAGATGGCACCTCCCGGTCAGGGATTGAAGCAGTGCTGGTCAGTGTGATTGAGCCAGGGGACAAGGTGCTTGTTCCGATCTACGGACGCTTCGGCAACTTGCTTGTCGAGATCGCTGAACGCTGTGGCGCTGAAGTGGTCATCCTGGAGAGGGAGTGGGGCACCGTCTTCGGGCCAGAGGAAATCATTGCTGCCATACACCGTGAGAAGCCGAGTATTGTTGCGATTGTGCACGGCGAAACCTCTA
Organism: Paenibacillus ferrarius; assembly: GCF_002027705.1. GTDB lineage: Bacteria > Bacillota > Bacilli > Paenibacillales > NBRC-103111 > Paenibacillus_E > Paenibacillus_E ferrarius. The sequence goes on from NZ_MBTG01000019.1 coordinate 13,625, forward strand.
CAGGCTGCATTCAACCTTTGGATGGGATTGGGGCGGCCTGTCGGGAAATAGATGCGCTGCTGGTCGTAGATGCTGTTGCCACGATTGGCGGTGTCTCGCTGCAGACGGATGACTGGCAGCTGGATGCCGTAATTGGGGGAACGCAGAAATGTTTATCCGTTCCTTCCGGTATGTCTCCCATTACCTATAATGAGCGAGTCGAAGCCAAGGTGTTGAAGCGCAAAACGATTGAACGCGGACTGCGTGAAAAAGGCTCAGCGGTTGCTGACGGCAAGCCGGTTGCGAGCAATTATTTCGACCTTGGCCAGCTGCAGGACTATTGGAGTCCGAAACGCCTCAATCATCATACGGAGTCGACTTCGATGCTGTATGCTTTGCGCGAAGGCTTGCGTCTGGTTCTGCAAGAGGGTTTAGAGCAGCGTTATGATCGTCACAAGCATCATGAGGCTGCCTTAGTTGCAGGCTTGGAGGCGATGGGCCTAACGTTATACGGCAATCCGGATTGCAAGCTGCCAGTCGTTACCTGCATCCGTATTCCGAATGGCATTGATGGAGAATCCGTCCGCGCTATGCTGCTCAACAGCTTTGGAATCGAAATCGCAAGCTCTTTCGGACCGTTGAAAGGCCAAATCTGGCGTATAGGTACCATGGGCTTTAGCTGTAATCAGAAAAATGTGCTTCATGTACTGGGTGCCTTGGAAGCAGTGCTCCTATGGCACGACGCAGCCATTTCAAGCGGTAAAGCTTTGCAAGCCGCATTAACCGTATATGCCCGCAAAGAGGAGGAACGTCCATGTTAAACATCATGCCACGTGCGGAGCGAGCGATGATTGCTACACCTCATTATTTGGCAAGCAGTGTGGGCAGCGCAATTCTACAGCAGGGTGGCAATGCTTTTGATGCTGCTATTGCCATAAGCGCGACACTTGGCGTTGTTTACCCGCATATGACGGGGCTGGGCGGAGATGCGTTCTTCCTCATGCACGATGCGGCTGCTGGCGCATATATCGGATTCAATGGAAGCGGGAAGTCAGCTGCGCTGGCGACACCTGATTTTTATAAAGCGAAAGGATTGCAGGCAATTCCCCAAAGAGGCATTCTCAGTGCGATCACGGTGCCAGGCATGGTTGATACATGGTGGCAGGTATGGGAAAAGTACGGAAAACTGTCATGGGAGAAGCTGCTGGAGCCAGCGATCGCATATGCGGATAAAGGATTCCCGATTTCGCGTAATCTGCTCTACTGGATGCGGAAGGATGAATCATTCATCCGTGCATCTGAGCCGTTAAGCAGCCTGTTTATGGCGGATGGCGTGCTTTTGAAGGAAGGGGACCGGCTTATTCAGAAGGAACTAGCCCAGACGCTGCGCCAGATTCAGCGAGAAGGCAGAGATGCTTTTTACAAGGGGGCCGTCATGCAGTCTGTCGTAAAAAGTATTCACCAAGACGGCGGACTGCTGCGGGAAGAAGATTTTCAACAGTATACAGGAGAGTGGGTTGAGCTGCTCACGACCACCTATCGCGGGTACGATATCTATCAAATGCCGCCGAACTCACAAGGATTCACAGCACTGATGATGATGAATATGCTGGAGAATATAGAGATTAGCCAGATTCCTAGAGCGTCAGCAAACTTTTATCATGTGGTGTCGGAAGTAATAAAAAAAACGTTCAAAGACCGCGATCTGTACTTAACAGACCCGCATTTCCGGGAAATCCCGCTGGATCGTTTGCTTTCAAAAACGTACGCCAAAGAGCTGTGGAACGACATTCAAGCTGAACCGCTTAAGGTGAGCGAACACTTGTCACCGGCCATTGGACAGGATACGGCGTATGCCGCAGTGGTGGATGAGGAAGGCAATTCCGTTTCCTTTATTCAAAGTTTGTATTTTGATTTCGGTGCCGCCTATGTGCCAGGAGATACTGGGATTATTATGCAAAATCGGGGATCTTTCTTCTCACTGGATGCGGCTTGCGCGAATGCCTTGGAGCCTGGCAAAAGGTCCTTTCATACCTTAATGCCTGCAATGGTCAGCAAAGACGGAAAACCCTATATGCTGTATGGAACTCAAGGGGGAGAAGGCCAGCCGCAGACGCAGCTGTCTATTCTGACCGGGGTTCTGGATTATGGCTTATCTATTCAGGAAGCGATTGCGCTACCCCGCTGGGTATATGGCCGTACATGGGGAGAGGATGGGGATGCGCTGAAGCTGGAGCATCGGCTGGATGGCGACGTCTATACACGGTTGAAAAAGTGGGGGCATCGTGTCGAACCGGTGAATCCGTGGGATGGTATTATGGGGCAAGCGCAGGGAATTGTCATAGATGACAAAGGTTTTATGAGCGGGGCTGCTGATCCGCGAGGCGACGGCTTAGCGATCGGTTGGTAAACCAGAGTTCCATATAGCGAGGAGCGATGAGTGATGGAGGCCTATGATATTCTGCAAGCAGTGCAGAGTAATTGTCAGGCGCGTGTATTGGCATCGGTTATTCATGTGGAAGGTCATGCTTATCGCAAACAAGGGGCTATAATGCTGCTTATGGCAGATGGGAGCATGGTCGGTAGTATTTCTCCCGGCTGTTTGGAAGCCGATCTCTTCGCCTACGTACCTGCCGTATGGGAATCTCAAAAATCGCAAATGGTGGAATACGACATGAGGCCGGCTGACGATTTCGGCTGGGGTGAAACCATCGGCTGCGGCGGGTTGATTCGCATTTTGCTTGAGCCTGTCAGCGGGGAAATGCTGGTTAGCTTGTTGGCGGTAAAAGCTTTCTTGGACCGCGGAGAGTCTGTGCAGCTGGTGCGAGAAATAACTGAAGGGTATTCAGGAATTGCATATTCTCTTCATGGGTATGAACAATTTCAGCAGCCATATCCTACTGCAGCGTGTCTGTTGGAAGATCATGTTTCGGATCGGCAATCCTCATTATCTTCGCATATTAGCTTATTTAAACCAAAGCCGCGAGTTATTGTATTTGGGGCCAATGCAGATGCTATGCCCCTTGTGCAGATGGCGGTGAGCAGCGGATTTCGTGTCGTAGTCGCGGATTGGCGGGAAGCTTATTGCACCGAAGCACGGTTCCCTGGAGCAGAGATCGAAGTTGCTTTTCCGGAGCAGTTGGTCATGCAGCTGAAGCTGAACGCACAAGACTATATCGTCGTGATGAGCCACCAGTTCGAGAAAGATGCTCTCTTCGTCAAAGAGGCCATGAAGTTCAGCTTGCGTTATCTCGGAATAATGGGATCGCGTGAACGCACAGAGAAGCTGCTTGGCGGTATAGAGCGGCCTGAATGGGTGCGTTACCCAGTAGGCCTGCCTATTGGCTCGGAAGGACCCGTTGAGAATGCGGTCAGCATTGTAGCTGAGCTGATAAGCATTAAGCGTGGCGTTGATAGAGCCCCCTCTATAGAGCGAGAGAGCCGGAGCCGCTTGTGGTGAACAACGCGAGAAAGATCGTTGGCGTGTATTTGGCAGCAGGCAGCAGCAGGCGGATGGGGACTGCCAAGCAGTCTCTGGAGATGGCAAAAGGCATACAACTTGGCAGCATTGCCTTGCTGCATGCGCTGCAATCGCAGCTGCACAGTGTTGTAGTGGTTGTTCGTAAGGATGACCTGTTGGAATGGTTATCTGAAGAAGTTCTTACCTATGTGGAATCGGGGCGATGCCGGTTTGCAGTTTGTGCCGAAGCCGAATTGGGTATGGCCCACTCGCTGAAATCCGGTATTCAAGCTGCCGGACAAACGAATGTAGAGGGTATCATGGTCATGCTGGCGGACCAGCCCTTCATCGAAGGAGAGATGCTGACTCGGCTCATTGATACCTTTGGCAGCGAGGCAGATTATGATTTTGTCGCCAGCGGGGATAAAGGGGTGCCCAAGCCGCCCGTTATTCTGGGACGCAGAATGTGGCCTGCTGCTGTCTCCTTGGAAGGGGACGCTGGGGCTAGAACCTTGTTTCAGCTGCCACTATATCGTGGGCAAATCGTTGAAGAGGAAGATAGCTTGAGATTCATGGACATCGACACGGAAGAACGATATCAAGAGGCGAGAAAAATCTACAGTCGCAAATATATGTTAACTTAAGTAACATAAAAATGGTATTGAGTGCATTATTACTAATAATGCGCTATTTTTTATACGAATATACAAGATGACGTTAAGTTAGTTGACGTTGTTTTCTTGGATTGTTTATAGTAGATCTAATTTATAAGTCGATTTCTTGCGGAAGAGGATACATGTGATTGAAGCGTGATGGGATTAGAGCGGTTTTACTTGGGATAATGATTTCTGAGTTTGGAGGAGCGGGGGATACTGAGCGTGGTGCTCGGAGGGGCTGGAGATGCGGGAGTTTTCGGAGTAGCTGAGGGGAAGAGTTGGGGATTTCGGGATTAATGCTTGGGAGAGCTGGAGGTGAAGGTTAGGGTATTTGAGAGTAATATTTTGGGGTAATCTGGGTGAGTGATTAGGTGGTGTCGAGTGAAATGCTTGTGAGTGCCACAATAGGATATCGAAAGGGAACTAGGGTACGCTATTTGCTCCAATAATGCCTGTTTCTATGCTCAGAGGGAACTAGGGTACGCTATTTCGGTGGTTTGCCCTATCTGAAGCTCATATTTAAACAAATAGCGTACCGTAGTTCCGCTAATGTGGTTATTAGACCACTTTTGTTACAAATAAGGGATTGTAGTTCCCTTTCGCTACCTGTTTGGTGGGGGTTGTTGCAAGTTTAGGCTTCCTAATCGCTCTCCACTCAGGTGAGCTGAATGAGAATAAGTTGCAAGCAAGCTGTGCTTCGCTGCCAACGTCCAATAACCAACGATCCGCAAAACGCGAAGGAGGTGTGTTCATGTCAGTTCCCTTGTATCAGCTGCCAGAGCAGCAGCCTTTGGTATGGCAGCCAACGAGCGTGGAAGAGGCTGTGCATCTTAAGCATCAATGGGGAGATGACGCGGTGCTGGTCTCAGGTGGTACTTGGCTCCGTACGCGTTGGGAAAATGGCGTTTCGCCGCTCCCGCAGCATTTAATTAGTCTTGAACGCATTCAAGCTCTTTCTGGCTTAGCAATTGATGCCGGAGGGCTCATTCATATAGGGCCTTTGCTTCATTTGGCTGATTTAATGGATAACGAGTTAATGAGAGCGAGATGTCGGCTTTTGGTGCAGGCTTGTGCTGAGATTGCAGCCCCTTCTGTGCGGAACTTAGCCTCTATTGGCGGAAATGTCGTGACGCGCACAGGTGATTTGATTCCGGCACTGCTCGTGCTGGATGCGTTGGTGATATGTTCTGATGGTCATACCGAGCAAGGCGTGTCTCTACAGAAATGGCTAGAGGGGCCTGTGCAGTCTTCTTTTGAAGTGATGACGGGAATCACGGTACCAACGATTGAACACACAGGTGAAGAACATACATTTGAGTTTTATTTGAAAGTGGGACGAAGAGAAACGTTCACGCCCTCTGTAGTCACTGTTGCCGGGAGGTTGAGATTAGCGCCGGATCGAACCATTCAAGGCATCGCGATAGCTGCGGGTGGAGGGAGTGCTGTGCCTGCGAGATTTAACGAGCTGGAGGCTATAACAATCGGTCAGCCCTTATCTAAGCAACTGCTGCAATCCCTGCACAAAGGTATATCGGAGGGCTTCAATGCCGTAGCTGATGATTATGCAGGCGTCGCTTATCGGAAACAAACTGCAGCTAATCTCATCGTTTCCGAATGCTATAAAATTTGGCGAAGAGGGGGCGGGGCGGATGCTCCTAAATCGTGAAACGTATGCGAAAAGGTGGATTATCCGGCCTGACGGCGAGGAGAAGGTAACGGGCAAGCTGCGTTATTTAACGGATTTGACAGTACCCGGCATGCTGTATGGAAAGGTGTTGAGAAGTCGCTACCCCCATGCCTGGATTCTTTCTATAGATACAAGCAAGGCCAAACAAACGCCGGGTGTACGTGCTGTTGTGACTGCCAAGGATGTGCCAGGCCTGAATTTGTTTGGCATTGCTTTCCCCCATCAGCCTGTGTTCTGTCACGACCATGTTCGTTACATTGGAGATGCTTTAGCTGCCGTAGCTGCGGATACAGAAGAAATCGCTGAGCATGCGCTGAGCCTGATTGAAGTTATGTATGAACCCTTGCCTGCGGTAGATAATCCAGAAACGGCACTAGATGAAGGTGTCTTAAAGCTGCATCCGGAAGGGAACCTGCTGCATCGCACAAGCCTTCAGCAGGGAGAGGCAGAGGCGGCATTTGCAGGATGTGCCTACATCGTAGAAGAGACGTACTTTACGCCTCGACAAATGCACACTTATATGGAAACAGAGGGTGGCTTGTTTATTCCAGAGACGGATGGGCGGCTGACGGTATACTCACCAACGCAGCATGGCTACAAGGATCGGATGCAGCTGTCCCGAATTCTCGCCATGGAGGAGGAGCGCATTCGGGTAATTTCCAGCCCGATTGGCGGTTCTTTTGGGGGGAAGGATGAGCTGAATGTGCAGCCTTTTGGTGCTTTGTTGGCGTTGACGACAGGTTCTCCAGTCAAGATGCATAACTCGCGCCGTGAATCTGTTATTGCCGGAATCAAGCGTCATCCTATGCGGATTAAGATGAAGACGGGAGTCGATGAAGCGGGTTATTTGATAGCCCATCAAGTTAGCATTTTGGCGGATACAGGGGCTTATGCGACTTTGGGGCGTGAGGTTTTGAATTTTGCTACGGAGCATGCAATCGGACCCTATAATATTCAGCATGTTGATGTACAAGGTACAAGTGTGTACACCAATAACGGCGTATCCGGCGAGTTTCGGGGGTTTGGCGGCAATCAGGTGATTTTTGCCGTGGAAAGCCAAATCGAGCGATTGGCCGAGAAGCTTGGCATGGACGCTTGGGAGCTGCGCAAGCTGAACTTGCGCGCTCCGGGTGACCCAGGTCCGATGGGGCAGCAGATTGTGCAGACTGAGGGTGCCAGCCAAGTATGGAGTAAGGTGATGGAGTCGCCGCTCTGGGCGAAGCGAGAGAACGCAATGAAGCAAGGCGGAGCGGGCGAGGGTCAAGGCGAAACCCAAGACGAAACCCAAGACGAAACCCAAGACGAAACGCAAGACGAAACGCAAGACGAAACGCAAGACGAAACCCAAGACCCATGGATCCGCCGGGGAATCGGCGCCGCCATGGTCATGCACGGCGCCGGGCTCGGCCTCGGCATCCCGGATCACTCCGGCGGCCGGCTCGAACTCACGCCGGAGGGCAAGATCCAGGCCTCCTTCGGCTTCGAGGAGTTCGGGCAAGGGCTTTACGCAGCACTGACGTTGATGCTGCAGGACAGCTTCGGCTGCGCCGTCGATGACATTAGCATCGTCATCGGGGATACGGACCGCGCGCCGAGCAGCGGGTCCAGCACGGCCTCACGCGCCACCACGATGATGTGGCGCGCCCTGCAGCGGCTGAAGCCGCCGCTCGTGCAGACGCTGCTTCAGCAGGCGTCTGTACTGGCGGGCATCGCAGCCGCAGAGCTGGCCACCGGCGCAGGTGGGATTCATCGCAAGGGCGATGAATCAGGCTTGCCGGTGGTGACGTATGCGCAGTTGGCGAAGGCTGCCGAGGCAGCAGCTAAGCCGATTCTTGCGCATACGGAATTCGACTACCCGACGACGCCCGAAGGGCTGGTCGGGGCTCATTATTTGTACACCTACGCAGCGGTAATCGTTGAGGTGGAAGTGAACCTGCTGACCGGGCGAGTGAAGGTCATGCAGACCGATCACGTCATCGCAGCGGGGCCTGTCATTAACCCGATGGGGTTCCTCGGACAGATCGAAGGCGGCAGCGGCATGGCCCTTGGTTTTACGTTGACTGAGGATGCCATTATGAAAGAAAGCATGTATGTGCGGCACAATTTGGATACGTATTTGGTTCCAACGGTTAAGGATAGTCCACCGATTATTCGGGTAGAAGCTATAGAAGATTTACCCGAAGGGGATACCTTCGGACCAAGGGGAGTTGGAGAAATCGGCTCCGTTGGGTTGGCTCCGGCGATTACCGCAGCGGTTCGGCAAGCGACCGGCATTTGGGTGAATCGATTGCCCATATCACCAGAAGACATCGTGCAGTCCATCGATTGGTTAGAAAGGGTGGAGGCCATTGATTAATACAACTTATGTGTTGGAGTGTTCCATAAACGGCAAACCAGTAGCGCTACCTGTACCCGCAGCCAAACGGATGTCTGATATTTTGCGCGATGACCTCCTTTTAACAGGGACCAAGGTGTCATGTGAAATTGGACGCTGCGGCGCCTGTATGGTACTGCTGGATGGCAAGCCAGTGAACTCCTGTCTGCTCATGGCCTATCAAGCGGCTGGCAAGAAGATCACAACCATCGAGGGGATATCCGAAGGAGAGGGTCTACATCCAATCCAACAAGCGATGCTGGAGGAGGGAGGGTTGCAGTGCGGTTATTGCACCGCAGGGATGGTCGTTACGCTCACAGCCTTATGGGAGAAGAATCCTGCGCCGAACAGGGCAGAGGCAGAACAAGCATTGTGCGGGAATATATGCCGATGCACGGGTTATGAAGGTATTTTCAGAGCTGTAGAAAGATGTGGGTTGTCGATAAAAAGAGAGGGGTAGAAGCCATTATGCCAAAAAAACTGACGCTTGTTCTAACTGCAATCTTCCTTATGATCATGACAGCTTGCTCTGCAAAATCGACGGATACGAGTGTGGCAACAACACCGGGAAGCTCACCTGCTGCAACACAAGCAACAACCGCAACTCCGCAAGCTGATAAAAAATTGCCCAGAGTCGCCTTTGTCTATATCGGTGTTCCCGGTGATGGCGGTTGGACGTATGAACACGATCAGGGGCGTATCATGCTAGAGAAAGAGCTGGGTATTAAAGCCACAACAGTTGAAAATATCCCGGAAGGCCCAGACGCAGAGCGGGTATTTGAGGAGCTGGCTCAGAAGAACGAGATTGTATTCGGCACCTCTTTTGGTTACATGGATGCTATGGTTAATGTAGCTTCTAAACATCCCAATGTGAAATTTTTACATGCAACAGGCTACAAAACGTCCCCTAATTTGGGAACTTACATGGGGCGCGAATACCAAAGTGCCTACCTCGTAGGCATGGCAGCCGGCAAAATGACCAAAAACAATCACCTGGGCTATGTCGGTGCATTCCCGATTCCCGAAGTTATTTACACAATTAATGCTTTCACACTTGGCGCTCAAAGCGTGAATCCGGATATCGATGTATCCGTTGTTTGGAGCAACACGTGGTTTGATCCAGCAACAGAGAAACAAGCAGCGATTTCTTTGCTCGACAAAGGCGTGGATGTATTGGCGGCTTATCAGGATTCACCTGCCAGCATTCAAGCGGCTGCGGAACGTAAAGTTTGGGGAATCGGCAATGACTCCGATATGAACAGATTTGCGCCAGAGACCTACATTTCGAATCCGAAATGGAACTGGGGACCTTATTATGTGAAAACGGTGAAAAGCATCATGGACGGCACATGGAAGTCAGAGGCCTATTTTGGAAGTATGAAAGATGGAATTACAGACATTGCGCCTCTAGGTAAGAATGTGCCGGCTGATGTCAAAGTGCTCGTGGAGAAGAAAAAGCAAGACATTTTGGCAGGAACCTTTGAGGTGTTCCAAGGTCCGCTTATTGATCAAGACGGGAAAGTCCGCTATGAGCAAGGCAAAAAGATGACAGACGAAGAGATTTTAGGCACAACGTGGTTTGTTAAGGGGATTAAGGGTGTCATTCCGAAATAAGTGAAAAAGGGGAAAGGGCGATGACGATACAAGATACAGCATTGCTTAGTGAGTGGCATCCCGTTTTGTTGTCGTCAGCACTTGGGGATGAGCCGGTTCCTGTCACGGTATTAGGTGAAAAAGCAGCCGTTTTCCGCACCTCGCAAGGCGTTCACGCGTTCAAAGATCTATGCATTCACCGGGGCGTACCGCTTTCGTTGGGCAAAGTGAAGGATGATGAGCTCGTATGTGCATATCACGGTTGGTCTTACAATGGCTGCGGTACATGTACGCGAATTCCGTCTTTACCTGCGGACCGAGCGATTCCGACGAAAGCTAGGGCATTCGTGTATGGCTGTGTGGAAGCTCACGGATTCATCTGGGTATGTCTGGGGCTTCCGCAAAGTCCGTTGCCGAAGGTGAGCAGTTTCATTCCTGATGGTTTCAAGGAAGTGCTCATGGGGCCATACACCTTGCAAGCAGCAGGGCCGCGCATTATCGAGAATTTCCTTGATGTATCCCATCTCATGTTCGTGCATGAGGGCTTGCTGGGCGATAGCGAGTTTGCTGAAATAGGGGATTATCAAGTTAATGAGGAAAATGGTGTGCTCACCTCGGATGAAATCGTCGTGTATCAACCTGATCCCGATGGCACGGGGCGCGGCGTACATAGCCGATACGTATACGAAGTATTCGGTCCGCTCTGTGTCGCTTTTACCAAAAGAGATCATGGTACGGATCACATCTTCCGGTTGTTCCTGATGGTGCTGCCGGTGACGGAGCAGATGAGCAAAGCCTTCATGCTGAAGCAGAGGAATTATGCTTACGAGGAGTCGGATGAGATTTTCGTCAAATTTCAAGATCTGCTCATCGAGCAAGATCGGGTTATGGTCGAGAATCAAAAGCCTGAGCTGCTGCCTCTGGATCTGCAAGCGGAGCTGCATCTGAACACGGACCGTTTGAGCATCGCATATCGCAAACGGCTTCGAGAGCTAGGCGTTAGCTTCGGAACGGCTTAATACATAAAGACGCTGTGACGTGTGAGCGAGAAAAAGAAATTTTTCGCTTATACGGAAGCAGCGTCTTTATTCACGTTCCCCCTCTCTGAGGGTACAGGGGGGCAGCTTGTCTATGTTGATGTTCCTTTTTTTGATTTCGATAAGAAGGAGTTGTATGAATTCCTTCTCTAATTTTAAATCAATAGAGCTGAAATAGGCATCTATCAGCCTTTGACTGCTAAGCGATTTCATCATGGTCCTCATACATTTCCTGCATTATTTTCGTTTTCTGCTATTTTTAAGCAGCGTCATTCTTCGGGAATGCCGCAACCAAGAGTAGTACGTTTTTAAATCACGCAATTCCATTGTCTCCGACATTCGTCCAAGAAACGTAATCACGATCATTTTATGTAAAGGGTTGCCTATAAGATCCGATTCCGTTTCATCTACCGTAAATTGCACAACCATAAGCAGATCATCATCAATCACATAGACTTCTTCTTCATTTCGATAGTAAGATGCGATGTTGCCGTTCTTGAGCTTATCCCATAAGAAAGAGCAGATTTCTTCAAGCTTGGTATTTTCGTTTCCAATACGACTGCACCAGCGGCTATGCGCATGATGAGTGATGACGATATCCACAATTTTCTTGTCAGCTAGTTCGATGTAAAAGGGATCGTAGGTACTCCAACGGCTCAATGTTTTATCTTTCATACCCAGAACTCCTCTCTGCTCAACCATAGATGTAAAAAAATTTCCATATTTATACTAATTATCATAATGTTAACTCGCTTTGGTGGCATCACAAATATGAAAGGGTTGAATGCAAATATTTTGCATGATCATGCAAAGTGTGTAAATATTTTTGCGTTAGTTTGCAAATGGATGGAATGAGCTTGTATAATGCTAACTTTTGCATTCAGGAGTGAATTGTATAGAAATGCAGTTGTTTAATAAATACGATATTGAAAAACGAAGCTTATATTTATGGTCCAAATTGTACGAAGCACAGTTAAGTGAGGGACAAAAGTATAAAGAGCTGAATAAATGTATAACGATTAATATTCTAAACTACTCATTTTTGCCGGATACACCTTACCATAGTATTTTTCAGCTTAGGGAGATTGTCACTCAACTGCCGTTGATCGATGATATAGAGCTCCATTTCATTGAATTGCCTAAGTTGAAGGAAAACGCTGTGAGCCTTGAAGAAGGTTTGGTGAAATGGCTGCTGTTTCTGAAAGGAACCGAGAAGGAAAAGTGGAAGGTGCTGGCTATGAATGAACCGCAACTTCGTAAAGCAATGGATACCTTGGAGTTTTTGAGCCAGAATGAAGAGGCAAGAAGGCTGTATGAGATGAGGCAGAAGGCTTTGCATGATGAGGCTTCGATGCTTTATGGGGCAAGGGAAGAAGGTAAAGCTGAAGGTAAAGCGGAAGGTAGAGCTGAGGGTAAATTCGAAGTGGCAAGGAATATGCTGGGTGAAGGCATCCAGGTTTCTCTGATTAGTAGAATGACGGGTTTGTCTGAGCAGGAGATTGAGAGGTTGAAGGGGCAGCGGCATTAGGAATTGAATGTAAAAGGCAGATGAACGTGTCTTATTTAATCAATATAATCGTTGTATCCACTTTAATGTGTAAAAAAGGACTGTATAATTAGCCAGTGGCTAGTTATACAATCCTTTTTTATTTGGTAGAATAAGACTAGTATTATGTCCAAGAACTTTGAACACCGACTAATTGGCTTGTTCTTACATCTGTAAAGCTTTTTTTTACAGCAGCAGATTCACTAGCAGATAATTCATTAATACTTAGCTTATCGATACTCTGTAATTCCACTTTCTTCATCATGTGGACTAGTTCATGCAATTTTGGATTTAATTGAATAGTTGCCATAATGTCGTACCCCTCTCGAATGGTTGAAATACAAAAGTATTATATCAAATAATTGGAAAGCTAGGACACGAAATGATAAAAAAATTTGTAATAGGATCATGTATAGCTATATTTGTAGTATTGCAGATTTGGTGTTCCATTTTCATATTTTATTACCCTTATGTTGGAATTGAAGTGGAATTATCACAAGCCCAGAATAGGATAGTAATTAAGGAATTAGCCCCAGAGGGGGCAGCTGTAAAGTTAGATCTAAAGGTAGGGGACATCATTCAACAAGTGGATGGTAAGCCAATAGGCGATTCCATTTTATTTCGGAAATGGCAGGCGATTGAGCAAGTACAAAGCATAACAATATCAAGAAATGGTACAGACTATGAAATTAATATAAATAAGAAGAGCAATATCTTTTACGATATGTTCCCATTGTTAGAGGAAATCATAAGTTTGTGCATGGCGATTTTACTTTTCACTAAAATGTCACATTCAAAATCTGCTAGACTACTAGCAACTGTTTTTCTGTGTGCTTCTTTCATTTTTATGAGCTTGGGAGCTTCCATAAGAGGGGATACTATTGGCAAATTTCTGATTACTAGTTTCATGATGCTTATGCCAATTGTGTTTTTGCACTTTTTGGTTGTTTTCTTTAAAGAGAAAGGCAACATAGAATTACCGACATGGATGCTGAAATATTTATACGGGATTGTCGTTCTTACACTAGGATTAAGACTCTTTTACTTTCAACCGTCATTGACATATGTCGTGTACAGTTATGATAAATCAATAACTCTAGGCTTCTCCATGTTCGGCTTCTTAATAAATATGTATCTATTAACTGTTCAATATGTCAAAGTTCGAAAACAACAATCCTACATGTCTAGTATTATTAAAAGTGTTTGGTTGTCTTGGTTAATTTCTTTTTTACCTATTATATGTTTTTCCTTTCTACCACAATTACTGACAGGTCAACGTATTTTAAACGCTATATTTACAAGTTGGATTTTGTTATTTTTTCCTATTTCTTTTGCCTATTTAATTGCTTCCAATCAATTGTATGACTTTGGTCAAGTTATCAGGCGCATTATGTTTGCGGGTCTGCTTGCAATCTTACCTGTTAGTTTATTTACGGGCGTATATGTTTTTCTATTTAAAAAAATGGCTGATGAAAAACAGATTTTGTTTATTTTTATTGGATCAATGACCATAGTAACTATGGTTTTGTATGCGGCCGAGTATTGGATAACGCGGCTCGAGTCATTCCTATTTCCAAGAAAATACTTACTCCAAACTGCTCTGAAAAAGATTGCGCGAAATCTAGGCACGATTTCTAGTTTCAGGGAGTTAAAAGAAATCATACTTGTTGATATTGTAAGTACTTTGCAAGTGATGGGTGGGGCTATCGTATTTTGTTATAAGAATGATACGGAAATTATTTATGAAGGAGAAATAGATGTTTCAGAAGTTCGGCAGCTTGTTGAAACATCAACGCTACTAGATAACCCTTTGTATACGTGCATAGAAATGAACTATCATGAGGCATATACTAGTTATCTCATTATGACGCGCAAAAGGACAAATACGCTACTGCCTAAAGAAGAGAAACAGTGGTTGCAGTTAATTACATCTTACTTAGAAGTTAGCTTAGAAAATGTACATCTAATTCGTAAACTAACAGTCAATTTGCAACAGTTTGCTTCTCAACTTCCTAATGAAGCTGCAGCGCAGGACATTCAATGGTTTCGTAAGGTCATGTTTGAACTACAGGAGGAGGAACGTATAAGGATTGCGACTGATTTACATGACACAACAATGCAAGATTTATTTTTTCTTAAAAGAAGAATATCCACGCTGGCTGAAAAATCTACCATGCCTAAAGGAGATCAAGAGCAGTTAAGGAATATGAATAATTTTGTGGATATGATAAATGCGAGTCTCCGTCAAAGTTGTTTTGAATTAAACCCTCACTTATTGAGAGAAGTGGGTTTGATTAAAACGCTCAAAATGTATGTTGAGAAGGAATCTTACACAGCACCGTTTGAACTGATATTTGAAGCAATGGCAGTCAAGTTCATTGAAGGTAAAGATTTGCCTACGAAGAGGCACATTTTTAGAATCGTACAAGAATTGCTAAACAATGCAAAAAAGCATTCACAAGCGACTAAAGTTACGTTTAAGATCATGGAAAGCAATCAAGTTTTTTATCTAAACTATGAAGATAATGGTATAGGTTTTAGCAATAAAGAAGGAACACAGAGGGAGATTGGCGCATCAGGATTGGGGATTGAACAGATACGGAGCCGAATTCTGCATATGGGTGGGCAGATGGATTTTCTGACACAGCAGGGAAATGGAACGATATTTAAAATCAGAATCCCCATTGAGGAGGTCATTTCTGCATGAGTGAGATTGTGAGAACCCTTGTTGTCGATGATCACCCCTTATTTGCTCGAGCAACCAAAGCATTGTTGGAACAAATCGATCACATTGAGGTCATCGGTGTTGTTGGTAACGGAAAGCA
This sequence comes from Paenibacillus ferrarius, assembly GCF_002027705.1. Lineage (GTDB taxonomy): Bacteria > Bacillota > Bacilli > Paenibacillales > NBRC-103111 > Paenibacillus_E > Paenibacillus_E ferrarius. Next base: position 28,782 of record NZ_MBTG01000019.1, read on the forward strand.
GTGTCTGGAACATGTGGAGCGCTATCAACCTGGACTAGTTTTTCTTGACTATCAGCTGCCGGATCAATCTGGCGTTGAGATTGCAATGGAAATCAAGCGTAAATATCCAGATATTCATATTGTTATTTTCACGGGGATCGAATTGAGTGGGATATTTAATAAACTTATTGAAATTAAAGTAAGTGGTATTTTATCGAAAGAATCAAGTGAACGGACAATAAAAAACATTGTGAATTGTATTCTGGATGGGCATACGATGGTGCCGCTATCGTTCTTTCACCAAATGCAATTAACAGAATTAGCTATCAAGGAAAGTTTTGCGTTGGTAGAGGAAGAAATTCTCATGATGAATATGTTAGTAAAAGGAGCTACTCATGATCAAATTGCTGATCAAATCTTCATGAGTAAGCGAACGGTCGATAACTATTTACGGAAGATTTATGATAAATTAGGCGTGAAATCTAGGACAGAAGCTCTTGAGAAGTTTATAAAAAGTAAATATTATTCGTAGTCACCAGGGGGAAAAAAATTGAAACAGGACGTACATCGCCACATGAGCAATATGATTGATGACTATGTATATGTGGAGAATTTAAATAAATTACTTAAAACATTTATTGCTGACAAAGAGCAGGAGAAAGACACATGGATGAATATTACATTGTGCACCCATACGATGTTAGGCGGGGCTTCTCCTGACATCTATCGCCTCGCTGCTATAACTCAGGTATTTGTTTTAATTTCGGATATCGTTGATGATCTGCAAGATCAAGACCAAGCAAACAAACCATGGATGCAATCCCCTCAAGCATCAACGCTGAATGCCATTCTAGCAATGCTCATGGGCGTGGTCGGTGAGTTAGGGCAAATGCGGGTCCACGGGAAATTGCTGGTAGAGGTTGCTCAAATTATTGCGCGATCGATTAATGGGCAACATAAAGATGTAATCAATGCGGCATCAACGGTCGATGACTATCTGGTAATGACACAGGAGAAATCAGGCTCTCTATTCCGGTTGGCTTGTTTTATGGGGTATTTATCACTGGATTGTTCAGACGAAACGATTGAGCAGCTTCATGAACTGGCGGACTGCATAGGACTCATCCATCAGATCCAGAACGATATGCGAGATCTTATGCGATATGATGTGAAGAATGATTTATACTGTAAAAAGAGCACACTGCCCATTCTATACCTGCTCTCTGTCGAAGATGAAGCCTTCAACCCACTAAAAGACTACTACGCAGGCAAAATTACCGCAGATACTCTTCTTCATGACAAAGAAGCCTTCAGCCAAATGATTCATGACTCCGGTTGCTTGGAATATTCTCGTGTTGTGCAATCCGTCTGCTTGCAGAAAGCAGAAGAGATTTATGAAAAGCTTCAAGCTGTCTCGCCATGGAAAGAAAAATTTAGAGAAATTACCTATGGAAACTTCCTGCCTACATAGAAGCTCACGTTACTGATCCTGAATTCGGACGGTAACGTGAGCTTTTTTACATGGATGGAGTTACCTGTGAATGCGCTGGTAGTCACTCATGAAAGCAAGCTGTAACGCGGCACTGACGATGTCGTACAAGATAAGAAGAACGAAGAAAAGAAGGGGCAGCCAAAGCGCATTAACAAGTAAGCCGGCTATGAGGTTAAAAAGAATGGCGGCGCCGATAAGCGGTAGTGTGTTTGGCGTTCGGTTCTCAAAAGCTATGCGCGAGCGGGAGAAGGCTTGAGGAATGGAGCAGTCTTCTGCGACAAGACATAGTTCAAGAAAAAGGAAACGTATGCGTAGTAATAGATAGATCAGTATCATAAATATGGCACCAGCGATTTGAAGAGCGGCAGTCAAAATACCCCCTATTATGAGCAGGGGAATCATGATGATAAGACTCAATAAGATAAATCTGATGAAGAATCTAGCTCCATACATAACGAACTTTTCAAACGAAAGCTCTCGTTGATTGACGGCCTCGTGCAGCAAGCCCACATATCCGCCCTGTAGAAAGGCTTGAACAATGAGAAAGAAGATGAGGAAAAGCAAATTGTTAATCAAGTGTGAAGCGGTGAAACTGCTGCCGACAAGCTGCACGGAGCCTGGCAGGAAGCCTTGCTCGGAAACAGTGTTTATCGAGGGTAATCCCATCTGCAGCGCAAACTTGAAGGTGAGATGGGGGCTGCCATGGAAGCCATAAAGCGCCGCGCCTACCAGCATTGTCAATACATCCGCAATAACCGGGATGAGAATAAGCAGCGGAAATTTGAATAGTTTTCCAAATGTTGCGGATATCAAGTGTAATCCCTCCTCAGCGAACTTCTCTTCTTTTTACGTGGAAGAACTTGGGAAAGTTGCGCATTCCTTTTATGTCTCAACCCCATCAATCATGGTATAATAGTAAGGAAAAGGAATGGAGCTGACGCTATGTTCGATAGACTTGACCCGAAAGTAGATTTTGTATTTAAGCGTATTTTCGGAGTGGAAGAGAATAAAGACGTACTGCTCGATTTTTTGAATGTAACATTAAGGGAAAGTGAGCCGCGTCCATTGACCGACATTCACATTCTAAACCCTTACATCGATAAAAATGCTTTGCACGATAAACTGTCCATCCTGGACGTACATGCCCGCACGGCGGACGGGAAACAAGTGAATATTGAAATTCAATTGTTTAACCGTTACGACATTGAGAAGCGGACTTTGTATTATTGGAGCAAAATGTATGCCAGCCAGCTAGAAGAAGGACAAAAATATAAAGAGCTCAGAAAGACAATCACCATTAACATTTTAAACTTCAAATTTATTCCTAACGACCGTTATTATAATTTGTTTCATTTGAGGGAAGATCATATGGGACTCGTACTGACCGACCATATTGAGATCCATTTCATGGAGCTTCCCAAACTAGAAGAGCAGAAGGTCAGGTTCTCGGATAAATTGGTCAAATGGTTGTTGTTCTTAAAAGGTGTGGATAAACCAGAAGTATGGGAGGAGATTTCGATGAACGAACCAGCTTTGCAAAAGGCGATGGATACGCTTGAATTTCTGAGCCAGAATGAAGAGGCCCGAAGGCTTTATGAAATGAGGCAAAAAGCGCTGCATGATGAGGCTTCGATGATTGATGGGGCTAGGGAAGAAGGTATGCAAAAAGGTATGCAAGTAGGTATGCATAAGAGCAAAATCGAAATAGCCAAAAACTTGCTCGGCATGGGCATCGACGTAGCTAAGGTAATCGTGGCCACGGGCTTAACTAAAGATGAAGTTCAAAAATTAAAAAATGAATTGATGCAGTAGTCACACCAGAGAGCGTCTCATAGTAGGGCGGTTTTTTTCTCGATATCTCGGATAAATTGGTCAAATGGGAGGAGATTTCGATGAACGAACCGGCGTTGCAAAAGGCGATGGATACACTAGAATTTCTGAGCCAGAATGAAGAGGCTAGAAGGCTTTATGAAATGAGGCAAAAAGCGCTGCATGATGAGGCTTCGATGATTGATGGGGCTAGGGAAGAAGGAATGCAAAAAGGTATGCAAATAGGTATGGAAGAAGGAATGCAAAAAGGTATGCAAGTAGGTATGCATAAGAGCAAAATCGAAATAGCCAAGAATTTGCTCGGCGTAAGCATGGACGTAGCTAAGGTAATAGAGGCAACGGGCTTATCTAAAGATGAAATCCAAAAATTAAAAGTTGAATTAATGAAGTAGTCACTCCAATGGCCGTCCCTAATAGGGCGGTCTTTTTCATTTAAAGGGTGGTTAGCGAGGAACAATGATCCGCGGAGAGCCCCTCGTACATGTTTAGTTATTGACAATCATTATCACTTAGAATAAAATAAATACTATATTATAATTATTATAAATAAGAAATTATTACAAGTTCAACCTGCAAAGGAGAATGCAAATGACTCATAATCACTTAACGACGAATCAAGGCGCACCAGTAGGCGATAATCAGAATTCACGGACAGCTGGCCAGAATGGCCCTACGCTTTTGGAGGATTACCATCTTCTAGAGAAGATTGCTCATTTCGATCGGGAGCGTATTCCGGAGCGTGTGGTGCACGCGCGTGGAGCGGGGGCATTTGGAACATTTACGGTTGAAAATGCGATGAAACGGTATACGAAAGCTGGCTTTCTTGGTGAAGCGGGCAAAGAAACGCCTGTATTCGTTCGCTTCTCGACCGTGATCCACGGTCAAAGCTCACCGGAGACAGCGCGTGATCCGCGTGGCTTTGCGGTGAAGTTTTATACGGAAGAAGGCAATTATGATTTGGTCGGCAACAATTTGCCTGTGTTTTTTATCCGCGATGCGATGAAATTTCCAGATATGGTTCATTCGTTGAAGCCTGCGCCGGACACGAACGTTCAGACTCCTGATCGCTATTGGGATTTCATGTCACTGACACCAGAATCTACGCATATGCTGACATGGGTATTCTCAGATTATGGTACACCCGCCAACTACCGGGAGATGAACGGCTTTGGTGTCCACGCCTTCAAGTGGATTAACTCCGTTGGCAACTACGTGTATGTGAAATATCACTGGAAGCCGCATCAAGGCGTGCGCAATTTGAGCAAGGCAGAAGCCGCCGCTGTTCAAGGGGAGGATTTCAGCCACGCAACGAGAGACTTGTATGACGCCATCGCGCGCGGCGATTTCCCGAAATGGGATCTGCATGTGCAATTGCTGCAGCCGGAGGATCTGGATGCTTATGATTTCGATCCGCTGGACCCAACGAAGGTTTGGCCGGAAGATGTGATTCCACTGCACAAGGTAGGGACGATGACGTTGAACCGCAATCCACAGAACTTTTTTGCTGATGTGGAGCAGGCGGCATTTGCACCTAGTGTGTTGGTTGCCGGAATAGAACCATCCGAAGACAAATTGCTGCAAGGACGGCTGTTCTCCTATCCCGACACACAAAGGCACCGTCTAGGCGCAAATTACTTGCAAATTCCAGTGAACTGTCCCTACGCAACTGTACAAAATAACCAACGGGACGGCGCTATGCAAATGAAGCCGCAGGCCGGCAGTATCAACTATGAGCCAACTCGTCATGCGGATGAGCCTAAGGAAGCACCCGAGTATCGGGACAGCAGCACTCCTCTTCACGGCAGTGCAACTCGGCAAAAGATTGCCAAAGCGAATGATTTCGCCCAAGCCGGCGACACCTTCCGCAGCTTCAGCGAGCAGGAGCAGGCGAACTTCATTTCCAATTTAGTCGGTGACCTGTCCTCGGTGCATGAGAAATCGAAGCTGCTGGCGATCTGCAATTTCTATCGGGCGGATGCGAAGCTCGGGGAAAGCCTTGCGGCAGGGTTGAACGTAGATATTTCAGGCTATTTACAGCACTTGAACCGCTAACTTATAAAAAGCAGCAACTCGTAGAGGAGGTTTCCAGAATGGTCCATCATGATCTTGAACAAGCGCTGCAGCGCATGCGTTCCAAAAACATTCATTTAACCCCGCAGCGGTATGCGTTACTGGAATATCTGTACGCGCAACGCAGCTATACGACGGTGAAAGATATTTGTGAAGCGTTAATGGTCAAGTATCCGACGATTAATGCGATGACAGTGAACAGCAGTCTGCACGTATTTAAACAGCTTGGATTGGTGAAAGAGCTCGCCGTGATCGGAAGCTCCATACGATATGAAGCTGCTTTAAGCTCATAAGGGTAAAAAGAAGCGCCCCATTCGCTACAAAGAGGATCTAGCCTCGAGTAGTCGATTGGGGCGCTTTAACTATCTTTATTTTGCCGCTGCAAAAGCAGACAATGGAATCGGGAATTCTAGAATGCCCATCACATAAGGAACGTATTCGTACAGGCCAAAGTATACGACAACCGTGTCATCTTTCAAATAAAAGCCCTGATCGTCACGGATGGACTCGAAGGGTTCGAGTAGATCGGATTCTAATTGTCTTTCTTTCAATTGCTTTTTAATCTCTTGATTGATGATAGTCTTGTAATTGGCATTAGTCGAAGTCACCTGCTGAAGACTCAGCTCACTGCCTGTATCCAGATCGAACGTATGAGCATCATGGGTTGTGAACCCGTGGGCGCCGCCTGTAAATGTATATACTTCAAAGTAGAGACTAAGTTTGTGTTTCTGATTATACGTGATTTGATAATTAACATCCATAGTATAGGGATACTCGTTCCCGATCTTGCTTAGCTCTTTGTTGGCGGCATCTTTATAATTCTCTATCTCGCTTTGGATGAATGTATTAATTTTCGCGCTTGCCGCGGAATTGGCCCATCCTTCAATTTGAGGATAGTTTATGGTGATGCTCTGATTGTCGGTTATCTTTTTCGAATCAGACTTGTTCGTCAAGGTGAGTTCGTTTTCTTGAATTTTAGTAATAGAAACTACATGGTTTTGATCGTTGTATCCGATTTGGTAACCCATTTGTTCAAGGAGCAGACGCAGCGGCAAGTAAGTGGTTCCGTCCACGATGACAGGCGGCAGCGGCTTGTAAAATTCACGGCCATTCATCGAGTATTGGGTGCTTTGATTCGTCATGCTCATTTTCTTGTTCGGGGCGCTGACGGTAACTGTTTTGGTAGCCTCATCCCAGGCTGTCGTTAAGCCAAGCTTTTGACTGAGAAAAGAAAGACCAACATAGGTGTCGCCGTCCACCGATTTGCCGCCTGGTACTTCCAGCAGTTGATCTTCGATTTGGATTTTCAAAGGGGCAAGCTTGATCGCGAAATCGGTACTTTCCGTCTGGGCATAAACGCTTGCCTGCTGCAGCAGAGCTGGACTTGCAGCGACTAGCAGGGCTGTAGCCAAGGTGATTTTCAGTAATGTTGGCATATTCTTTTTCATTAATATCTCTCCTTTGTGGCATTTATTTAGTGATTTATGAATTAGACGGTGCGTCTATTTAGAAGGTTCGAAGTATTTTTTTTGGATTTGTCGAAAATAATTGAACACGCTTTCCTCGAATCTCTCCGAGTATATGGATCACGTAAGGAGGAGTGAAAACGGAAAAGAAGATATAAACCGGTGTTTATTGGAAAAACACTGCCTAAAAACGAACTATATGAAAGAAATAGTTATAAAACGTTCGCTTTTTGAAATTGACATCGCACGTCAGTTGGTAGTAAACTAGGGAAGCGGGAAATGAACCCGCACTAATTGAAAATGTCGAATCAACTCGTATAAAATCAGGGATAAGGCCTGAAAGTTTCTACCCAAAAACCATGAATTTTTGGACTACGAGGAAGCGAATGAGGGAAACCATAGGAAGACGATGGTCTTTTTGCATTCGGTTCTTTTGCTGTCCAGCGGATAGAATCATGTATTCTAGCTCTGGGCGTTTTTTGGGTTTAGAGGTTGATTGGATTGGATTTATTGGAAATGAAAGTTTTGAAGGCTAAGCTTTCAAAACGACTTAACTATATGAGAGTGGGTTTGAGATGACGGTACGTGTTGGTGTCATAATGGGAAGCCAGTCGGATTGGGAAACGATGAAGCACGCATGCGACATGTTGGAAGAGCTCGGAGTACCATACGAGAAAAAGGTGGTATCTGCGCACAGAACGCCGGATTTGATGTTTGAATATGCAGCCGCGGCGGCAGGTCGTGGGATCCAAGTGATTATTGCCGGAGCAGGCGGGGCGGCGCATCTACCAGGAATGGTAGCAGCCAAAACGGAGCTACCGGTTATTGGTGTTCCTGTGAAGACGTCCACATTGAACGGACTGGATTCCTTGTTGTCCATCGTGCAAATGCCAGGCGGCATTCCGGTGGCCACGGTGGCTATCGGCCATGCAGGCGCAACGAACGCAGGCTTGCTGGCGGCGCAAATCCTCGGCGCCTTCGAACCGGAGCTGCAAGCGAAGGTAAGAGCACGTCGTGAGCGCATCGCGCAAACGGTGATCGAAAGCAGTGACCTGCTATGACAGCAGCAGATGGCAAGATCATCAAGCCCGGCGGCACGATCGGCGTCCTGGGTGGCGGGCAGTTAGGCCGCATGCTGGCCTTGGCCGGCCGCAATATGGGGTATCGCTTCGTGACGCTCGACCCGACGGAAGACGCGCCTTGCGGTCAAGTCGCCGATGAGCAGATTCTGGCGGACTTCGACGATGTCGAAGCCGCGAGGAAGCTGGCGGCGCGCTCAGATGTGATCACGTATGAATTTGAGAACGTCGATGCCCACGTTACGAACATTTTGATGAACGAATCCTATGTTCCCCAAGGGAGCGAACTTTTATATACAACCCAGCATCGTCTGCGGGAAAAGAGAGCGATTGAAGCTGCTGGCGTGCCTGTTGCGCCTTACGCGGAAATCGGCAGCGCAGCGGAGCTCCATGAAGCAGTTATTCGCTTCGGCACACCCTGCGTGCTCAAAACCGCTACTGGCGGCTACGACGGCAAAGGCCAGTGGGTCATTCGCTCTTTAGATGAAGTCGAAGAAGCCTACGAGACACTGAGCCGCGCCAAAACGGAGCTGGTACTCGAACAATTCATTCATTTTGACAAAGAATTATCCGTCATTGCAGCGAGAAGTCCTCGTGGGGAAGTGAAAGCTTTCCCGGCAGCGGAAAACATACATGTACATAACATCCTGCATCAATCCATCGTACCGGCTCGCATCCCAGCGGAAGTGCAGCAGGAAGCGGAGCAGCTGGCCATTCGCATCGCCGAATCGCTTGGCGTCATCGGATTGATCGCGGTTGAGCTGTTTTTAACGAAGGATGGTCAGCTTTATGTGAATGAGCTGGCGCCACGCCCGCACAATTCCGGCCATTACACGATGGAAGCGTGCCGAACTTCGCAGTTCGAGCAGCATGTTCGCGCGATTTGCAACCTGCCGCTGGGTTCAACAGAGCTTCTGACCCCTGTCGTGATGGTGAATCTGCTTGGTGAACATATCGAGCCGCTGCAAAGCTTAATCGACCAGCCAGGCTTTCTGGAAGCTGAGGATATAGGCGTAAGCGCGAAGGTTCATCTGTATGGCAAGAAAGAAGCCAAAGAGAAACGCAAGATGGGACATATCAATCTCCTGGCAAGCAATGTGCAGCATGCACTGACTTGGATAGAACGCACGAGCATTTGGGAAAGTAAGTAAATGATAATTATTGGAGGAACGGCACAATGATCGAACGTTATACACGCCCGGAAATGGCGAACATTTGGACGGAACAAAACAAGTTTCAAGCATGGTTGGAAGTCGAAATTCTTTCTTGCGAGGCTTGGTCTGAGCTTGGCGTCATTCCTAAGGAAGATGTGAAGGTGCTGCGTGAGAACGCAAGCTTCAACATCGACCGCATTTACGAAATCGAGCAAGAGACGCGTCATGACGTGATCGCCTTCACAAGAGCCGTGTCCGAAACGCTTGGGCCTGAGCGCAAATGGGTTCACTACGGTTTAACATCGACTGACGTTGTTGATACAGCACTTGGCTACTTGTTGAGACAAGCTAACGAGATCTTGGACAAAGATATTCAGAATTTCATTGAAATCCTTCGCAATAAAGCGATTGAACATAAAGATACAGCGATGATGGGCAGAACGCATGGGGTGCATGCAGAGCCGACGACTTTTGGTCTGAAAATGGCGCTTTGGTACGAGGAAATGAAGCGTAATCTGGAGCGTTTCCGTTTTGCGGCTGATGGTGTACAATTCGGTAAAATCTCCGGTGCTGTCGGTACTTACGCGAACATCGACCCATTCGTTGAGCAATATGTGTGCGACAAATTGGGTACAAAAGCTGCGCCAATCTCGACGCAAACTTTGCAGCGTGATCGTCACGCGGAATACATGGCAACAATTGCTTTGGTTGCTACTTCCTTGGATAAATTCGCAACAGAAATTCGCGCGCTTCAGAAGAGCGAGTTCCGTGAAGTGGAAGAGCCATTCGCTAAGGGTCAAAAAGGCTCCTCCGCGATGCCGCACAAGCGCAATCCGATCGGCTGCGAAAGCATCTCCGGCCTGTCCCGCGTGATTCGCGGACATATGGTTTCCGCTTATGAGAACGTGACGCTGTGGCATGAGCGCGATATCTCGCACTCCTCCGTTGAGCGTATTATCCTGCCGGATGCAACGCAACTGCTCAACTACATGCTGAATCGCCTAGGCAACATCATCAAGAACTTGACGGTGTTCCCTGAGAACATGAAACGCAACATGCGCAGCACGTATGATGTTCCTTTCTCCGGCCGCGTGATGACGAAGCTGATCGACAAAGGCTTTTCGCGTGAGCAAGCGTACGATACGGTTCAACCAAGAGCGATGCAAGCTTGGGAAGAACAACGTTCTTTCCGCGACATCGTAGAGAATGCTTCCGTTATTACTGAGGCTTTAAGCCCGGCAGAAATCGCAGATTGCTTCGATCCGAGCTGGCATTTGAAACACGTTGACACGATCTTTGACCGTTTAGGTTTGAAATAGCATTTGCAATGAGGGGAGAGGGGAATGTTGGCTGTGATCACGAAAATCCTTGATTCAGCGGTAGAACTGGTGAAAGCGCCGCTTGTTCACAAAGGCAAAGTGCGCGAGTTGTATGATTTGGGAGAGAACTTCCTGATCGTTGTAACGGACCGCATCTCGGCGTTCGATTACATGTTGAAACCGGATGTTCCGGACAAAGGCTACGTGCTGAATGCACTGAGCAAATACTGGTTCAACGTGACGAGCGGTTACATGAAGAACCATATCGTCCACACGGACGTGGAACAGCTTCATGCTGTCATTCCTGACGCAGCGGCGCGAGAGCTTCTGAAGGAGCGAATTATTGTCGCCAAAAAAGCAGAGCGCATCTCCATCGAGTGTGTAGTTCGCGGCTACATCACGGGCAACGGCTGGAGACAGTACGCTCAGACTGGCGAGATTAACGGTCGTAAGCTTCCTGAAGGACTGCGGAAAAATCAACGGCTGGAAGATCCGATTTTCACGCCTGCGGCGAAAAATGATGTTGGTCATGATGAAGACATTTCCGTAGAACAAATGGTGGCGTTGGTCGGTGAGAACCTGACTTACGAGCTGCAAGAGAAAAGCATCATGCTTTACACGCTTGCGCATGCGATTTGTGAGCAAAAAGGCATTATTTTAGCAGACACCAAATTCGAATTCGGCATTTATGCCGGCGAACTTATTATTATTGATGAGATTTTCACGCCGGATTCCTCCCGTTATTGGTCACAAGAAAATTATGCGCTCGATATCGAGATTGATTCGATGGACAAAGAGCCCGTTCGTACGTACTTGGCGGGTTCGGGCTGGGACAAAAACAGCGAGCCAGACGAGCTTCCGGCTTCTGTTGTGGAAGAGACGTCCAATCGATATAAAGAGATTTTGCGTCGTTTGACGGAGTAGTGGGATAAGAGCCTCTAGAGGCTCTTAATCTCCCGTTTTGGATGGATGAATGACATATAAGAGTCTTGAGGGACTTCTATTTTGAGGAGGAGATTGGATATGAAAGCAACGGTTTACGTAACGATTAAGCAGAACGTATTGGATGTTCAAGGAACTGCGGTGCAAGGAGCGCTTCATTCGATGGGTTTTGAGGAAGTTGGCAAGGTGCGCATTGGCAAATATTTGGAGCTTGAGCTGGGCACAACGGATAAAGCAGAAGCAGAAGCACGCGTGAAAGCTATGTGCGAGAAGCTGCTTGCGAACACGGTTATCGAAGACTACCGCTACGAGTTGGCGTAACATACCGAATAGGCTTACCACTTAAAAGGAGGAACACGTCATGAATTTTGCGGTTCTCGTTTTTCCGGGATCGAACTGCGATATCGATTTGTACAAAGCAATCGAAGATTCAATCGGTGAACCGGTTGACTACGTATGGCATACAGAAAGCGACTTGTCTAAATATGATTGCATCCTAGTACCAGGCGGATTCTCTTATGGGGATTACCTGCGCTGCGGAGCTATTGCACAATTCACGAATGTTATGAAATCCGTTGTGAAAGCGGCGGAAGAAGGCAAATACATTCTAGGTATTTGTAACGGATTCCAAGTGCTGACGGAAGCAAGATTATTGCCAGGAGCGCTGCTGCGCAACAATGGCATGAAGTTCCGCTGTCACCAAACGGCGCTCAAAGTAGAGAACAACACGACGGCATTCACGCGTGACTATGCGGAAGGCGAGATCATCACGATCCCTATCGCTCATGGCGAAGGCAATTATTATTGTGATGATGCAACACTGAAAGAATTGCAAGAAAACAAACAAATCGTGTTCCGTTATGAAGCAGGCAGCAACCCGAACGGATCATTGGACGATATTGCAGGAATCAGCAACAAAGCAGGCAATGTTGTTGGCATGATGCCCCATCCGGAACGTGCGGTTCACGAGATTCTGGGCTCAGCAGACGGCAAGAAAATGTTCACATCAATTCTAAGCGCTTGGAGGGAGAAACATGACGCAGCAGCTATCCGCTAAGGAACCATCAGCCGAACAAATCGCGGAACAGAAAATTTACAAGCAAATGGGCGTAACCGACGAAGAGTTTGCCAAAATTTGCGGCTTCCTTGGACGCAATCCGAACTATGTGGAGATCGGCGTATTCAGCGTTATGTGGTCCGAGCATTGCTCTTACAAAAATTCCAAACCGGTGCTTCGCAAATTCCCTGTTACAGGACCTCGCGTTCTGATGGGACCTGGCGAAGGCGCAGGGATCGTAGATATCGGCGACAACCAAGCCGTCGTTTTCAAAATTGAAAGTCATAACCACCCTTCCGCAATCGAGCCTTACCAAGGCGCGGCGACAGGTGTGGGCGGTATTATTCGTGATATTTTCTCCATGGGCGCGCGTCCTGTAGCGCTGCTGAATTCCTTGCGTTTCGGCAAGCTGCAAAACGATCGTGTGAAGTACTTGTTCGAGCACGTTGTATCGGGTATCGCAGGATACGGGAACTGTATCGGGATTCCAACAGTTGGCGGCGAAGTCATGTTCGACGAAAGCTACGAAGGAAACCCGCTTGTTAACGCCATGTGCGTCGGTCTCATCGACCACGACATGATTCAACGCGGTGTTGCCAAAGGTGTTGGCAACCCAGTATTCTACGTAGGGCCGGCAACGGGCCGCGACGGCATTCACGGTGCGACATTCGCGTCCGAAGAGCTGACGGCTGAGTCTGAAGCCAAGCGTCCAGCGGTGCAAGTTGGCGATCCTTTCATGGAGAAGCTTGTGCTGGAAGCATGCTTAGAGTTAATCGATTCCGGCATCGTGCTCGGAATTCAAGATATGGGCGCAGCGGGACTCACTTGTTCCAGCGCTGAGATGGCAAGTAAAGCAGGCAACGGCATGGAGCTGTACCTGGATGAAGTGCCGCAGCGCGAAGACGGCATGACAGCATATGAAATGATGCTGTCTGAGTCTCAAGAGCGTATGCTTTTCGTGGTTGAGCCGAAGCATGAGGCGCAAGCCAAGGGCATCTTCGAGCGCTGGGGTCTTCACTGCGCCAAAGTCGGCAAGGTAACCGATGACGGTTACCTGAAATTGATCCACCACGGTGAAGTCGTGGGGAACATGCCTGTCGGCGCACTCGTCGACGAGTGCCCGGTGTACAATAAGCCGAGCAAAGTGCCGGCTTATTACGAAGCTAGCGCAGCTATCGATACAACCCGTTACCCAGAGGTAACGAAGTTGACAGATGCGCTTAAATCGGTCCTCGCGTCTCCGACGGTAGCGAGCAAAGAGTGGGTGTACAACCAGTATGACTACATGGTTCGTACGGAAACAGCTGTGCGTCCGGGATCGGATGCAGCGGTTGTAACGATTCGCGGAACCCGCAAGGGCCTCGCGATGACAACCGACTGCAACGGACGCTACGTGTATCTGGATCCGGAAGTTGGCGGACGGATCGCCGTTTCTGAAGCAGCGCGCAACGTGGTCTGCTCCGGCGCTGAGCCGCTTGCCGTTACGGACAACCTGAATTTCGGAAGCCCGGACAAACCGGAAATCTTCTGGCAGTTGGAGAAATCTACTGACGGTATGGCAGAAGCTTGCCGCTTCTTGGATACACCGGTTATCGGCGGAAATGTCTCGCTGTACAACGAGAATTCCAAAGGCGCGATCTACCCGACGCCAGTCATCGGGATGGTTGGTCTTGTTCATGACATCGACCACATCACGACACAAAGCTTCAAAAACGAAGGCGACATCATCATCCTGCTCGGCGAGACGAAAGCAGAACTCGGCGGCAGCGAATTCCAATATGTGATTCATAATGTAACAGAAGGACGTCCGCCTGAGCTTGACTTGGCTACCGAGAAACGCCTGCAAAACGCCGTTTTGAAAGCCATTCAAGAAGGTCTTGTCGCTTCTGCGCATGACTTGTCCGAAGGCGGCTTGGCTGTAGCTTTGGCTGAAAGCTGTATCAGTGGCAGTGTTGGCGCAGCAGTTAACGTAACGTCTGAGCTTCGCCCTGATTTCGCATTGTTCAGTGAAACGCAGTCCCGTATTCTTCTGAGCGCAACACCTGACAAAGCAGACGCATTGAAGCACTGGATTGCTTCCCAAGGCGTGCCGTATGAAGAAATCGGAACCGTAACGGGTGCAGATTTGACGATCAAAATCAACAACGAACAGCGTCTCCAGTCTCCGGTAAGCGAGCTGGCGAAAGTCTGGAAGGATGCGATCCCATGTCTAATGGCATAGAACAATCCAAGGCCCTAAAGCTTCCCGCAGCTCCTCTCGTTCAACTGGGGGATCAGCAGCATGAACTTTGGACTGGCGAATATTTCAACGAGGGTGTTGGCGGCCAAGGCGGATTGTTTGATAAGCTGAATGAAGAGTGTGGCGTGTTCGGGGTGTATGGTCATCCCGATGCCTCCTCTCTGTGCTACTACGGGCTTCATGCCTTGCAGCATCGCGGACAGGAAAGTGCCGGCATTTGTACAGTCGAAGACGGTAAGTTCAATTATTATCGCGGCATGGGACTTGCCAAAGAGGTGTTTACGAACGATAATCTGCATCCTCTGACAGGTTCTACGGCGATCGCGCATGTGCGTTATTCAACAGCTGGCGAAAGCAAGCTTGCGAATGCGCAGCCGCTCGTATTCAAATATCGCGAGGGCGATCTGGCGATTGCAACGAACGGCAACCTTGATAATGCGAACATTATCAAGCGGGAGCTTGAGCGTAAGGGATCTATTTTCCAAACGACCAGCGATACGGAAGTTCTGGCGCATTTGATTGCTCGTTCGGAACATGATGATATCGTGGATGCGGTGAAGGATGCTTTGCATCAAGTGGTTGGCGGATTCGCCTTCTTGATCATTACCAAAGATAAGTTGATTGCTGCGCTCGATCCGAATGGATTGCGCCCTTTCATGATTGGCCGCCTCGGCGATGCGTACTTGTTCGCTTCCGAGACCTGCGCGTTCGATGCGGTGGGGGCTGAATATTTCCGCGACGTCCAACCAGGTGAGATTATTGTGCTGGATCGCGACGGCTTCCATTCGGAACAATTTGTCGAGGGTGGCAAGCGTGCGATCTGTGCGATGGAGTACATTTACTTCGCTCGTCCAGACAGCGATATTGACACGGTGAACATTCACTCTGCGCGTAAGCGGATGGGGAAACGTTTGGCGATGGAAGCTTTCGTGGACGCGGATATCGTGACGGGCGTGCCGGATTCCAGTATTTCAGCGGCAATTGGTTTTGCGGAACAGACGGGCATCCCGTATGAGCTGGGTCTGATCAAGAACCGCTATACAGGCCGGACGTTCATCATTCCAAGCCAAGAGCTGCGGGAGCAAGGGGTCAAAATGAAGTTGAGCGCTGTGCGCAAAGTGGTTGAAGGCAAACGCGTAGTCATGATCGATGATTCCATCGTTCGTGGAACAACGTCGCTGCGCATCGTCAATTTGCTGAGAGAAGCTGGCGCTACGGAAGTGCATGTGCGGATTTCTTCACCGCCTTTCATGAACCCTTGCTACTACGGGATTGATACCCCGGACCGCAAGGAACTGATCGCTGCGATGAATTCCATCGAAGAAATTCGCAAGGCGATCAACGCGGATTCCCTTCATTTTTTAACCAAAGAGGGACTGCTTGATTCGATCGGTCAAGGTTCGGCAGGAGCGGCGAGCGGATATTGCACGGCTTGTTTCGATAACAGCTATCCAACGGAAATCGTCGATGTGACGAAAGTTGGTTGTGCTTGCGATTAATCGGGTAATCAATAAGGAAATGCTAAAAATTGGAATACACAACGGGAGGGCCGGATGCTTAGGCGGACGCCCCCCGATACATAGACAAAACTAAGGAGTGGAAGCGACGTGTCAGATGCTTACAAAAAGGCTGGAGTCGATATCGCAGCAGGAAACGAAGCCGTAGAACGGATGAAAAAGCACGTCAAACGGACATTCCGTCCTGAAGTGTTAACGGACCTCGGAGGCTTCGGCGGGCTGTTCAGCTTGAACAAAGACAAGTATGAGGAGCCTGTGCTCGTATCGGGTACGGATGGCGTGGGCACGAAGCTGAAGATCGCTTTTGCAATGGATAAGCACGATACGATCGGGATTGACGCTGTTGCGATGTGTGTGAACGATATTATCGTTCAAGGCGCGGAGCCGTTGTTCTTCCTTGATTATCTGGCTTGCGATAAAGTTATTCCTGAGAAAATCGAAGCAATTGTTAAAGGGATCGCTGACGGTTGTGCGCAGTCTGGCTGCTCACTCATCGGCGGGGAAACGGCGGAAATGCCGGGCATGTATGCGTCAGGGGAGTATGACATTGCCGGCTTTACGGTTGGAATCGTCGACAAGAAAAAGATCATCGACGGTACAACAATTCGTCCTGGAGACGTAGTTCTAGGTCTGGCTTCAAGCGGCGTGCACAGCAACGGGTTCTCTCTTGTGCGCAAGCTTTTGCTGGAAGATGGCGGTTATACGCTGCAAGGGCATGTGGAAGAGCTGGGCGACAAGCTCGGGAATGTGCTTCTTGAGCCAACGAAGCTGTATGTGAAGCCGGTTCTGGCGATGTTGGAAGATGTAGCGATCAAAGGGATGGCGCATATTACAGGCGGCGGTTTCATCGAAAATATTCCACGGGTTTTGCCGGAAGGCGTAAATGTAGAGATCCAATACGGCTCATGGCCGATTCTCCCGATCTTCGCGCTGATGCAGCGTGAGGGCGGCATTTCGAACAACGATATGTTCCGTACGTTCAACATGGGGATTGGTATGGTTGTGATCGTGAACGCAGACGATGCTGAGAAAGCTATTGCAGCAGCGGAAGCGCAAGGCGAGAAAGCCTACCGTCTGGGTGTTGTAACCGAAGGCGAGCGTGTCGTGACGTTCCAAGGAGCTGAGGTGTAATGCAGCCTTACCGGATCGCGATTTTTGCTTCGGGCAGCGGATCTAATTTCCAGGCTATCGTGGACCAGGTACAGAAGGGGAAGCTTGATGTCAGCATCGAGCTTCTTGTCTGTGACCGCCCCAAAGCCTACGTGGTTGAGCGCGCCAAGGAAGCGAAAGTGCCAATGTTCGTGTTCAGTCCAAAGGAATATGAAAGCCGCGAGGCTTATGAAGCTCTTATTCTGAAGGAGCTTGTAGAGCGTCAGGTTGATCTGATCGTCATGGCTGGCTACATGCGGATTATTACGGATGTGCTGGTTGGGCCTTATTTTGGGCGGATGATCAACATTCACCCATCGCTGCTGCCGTCTTTTCCGGGCGTACGCGCGATTGAGCAAGCCGTCGAGTACGGCGTAAAGCAAACCGGCGTCACCGTGCACTTCGTGGACGGCGGCCTGGACTCGGGCCCGATCATCGCGCAGCGCGCCGTGGAGATCCACGAGCACGAGACCGCGGAATCGCTCGCGGAGCGGATTCATGCGGCCGAGCACGTGCTGCTGCCGCAGGTGATCCGCTGGCTGCGCGAGGATCGCGTGAGCCTGGATGGCCGCAGGGTTGGCGTGCGGCTGTAGAGGTTAAGGCTGTTTGCAGGCTAAGCCGAAGTGATTTTCATTTTTCAACGCTAAAAGCACTCGTAAACTATATATAAATTCATTTTCTGGGAGGAAGCATAGTGGCAATCAAAAGAGCACTGATCAGCGTGTCCGACAAGACAGGCATCGTTGAATTCGCGGGCGAGCTGGCGAAGTTGGGCGTTGAGATTATTTCTACAGGCGGTACGCAAAGTTTGTTGAAGGAAAAAGGGGTACCGGTTATCGGTATTTCCGAGGTTACAGGATTCCCTGAAATCATGGATGGCCGCGTCAAAACGCTTCATCCTGCAGTACACAGCGGGCTTCTGGCGGTTCGTGACAATGAAGAGCACCAAGCGAGCATGAAAGAGCTCGGATTGGATTATATTGATCTGGTTGTCGTGAACTTGTATCCTTTTGCTGAGACGATTGCCAAGCCGGATGTAACGTATGATCATGCGATTGAGAACATCGATATCGGTGGGCCTACCATGCTTCGTTCCGCAGCTAAGAACCATGCATTCGTATCCGTTGTTGTAGATGCTGCTGACTATGCCAAGGTGTTGGAAGAAGTCCAAGAAACGGGCGACACGACGCTGGAAACGCGCAAACGTTTGGCAGCCAAAGTATTCCGTCACACAGGTTCATACGATGCGTTGATCGGTGACTACTTGACTGGCCTGCAAGGCGAGCCTTACCCAGAGCGCTACACGGTAACGTATGAGAAAATGCAGGATCTTCGCTACGGTGAGAACCCGCATCAAAGCGCAGCTTTCTACCGCAAGCCGAATGCAGCTGCTGGCAACATCACGACGGCTGAACAACTGCATGGCAAAGAATTATCCTACAACAATATTAACGATGCGAATACAGCGCTCCAAATTGTGAAAGAGTTCAGCGAGCCTGCTGTTGTGGCTGTTAAGCATATGAATCCATGCGGCGTTGGGATCGGTACAAACGTGCTTGAAGCTTACACCAAAGCGTACAACGCAGATCCAACGTCCATCTTCGGTGGTATCGTAGCTGCGAATCGTGCGATTGATGAAGCGACAGCGCAATTGCTGCATGAGATTTTCCTGGAAATCGTGATTGCGCCTGATTTTACACCGGAAGCACTCGATATCCTGTCCAAAAAGAAAAACATCCGCCTGCTCAAAGTAAGCGGCTTAGATACAATCGCTGGTCGCAAAGCGCAGCCAGTGATTACAACGGTCGAAGGCGGGATGCTCGTGCAAGATAGCGATGCGTACCAACTGACAGAAGCGGATCTGAAAGTCGTGTCCGAGCGTCAGCCGACTGCCGAAGAGATGAAACAGCTGCTTTTTGCATGGAAAGTAGTTAAGCACGTTAAATCTAACGCGATCGTACTCGTTGCTGACGATATGACGGTTGGCGTGGGCGCGGGTCAAATGAACCGTGTCGGCGCAGCCAAAATTGCTATCGAGCAAGCTGGCGACAAAGCGAAAGGCTCCGTGCTTTCTTCCGATGCATTTTTCCCAATGGGCGACACGCTTGAAATGGCAGCAAAAGCCGGCATTACGGCGGTCATTCAGCCAGGCGGCTCCATCAAGGACGAAGAGTCCATTCGCGTTGCCAACGAAAATGGCATTGCTATGGTCATGACAGGCGTACGTCACTTTAAACACTAAAACAACTGAGAATGCTCACGATCGTTTCTGAGACCGTGGGCATTCCCCATGAGAGGGGTATAAACCATGCGGGTATTAGTTATTGGACGAGGCGGGCGCGAGCACGCGATTGTATGGGCTCTGAGCAAAAGCCCAAAAATCAGCAAATTGTTCTGCGCACCGGGGAACGGCGGGATTGCCGGATTAGCAGAGTGCGTGCCGATTACAGAGCTGCAATTCGATGAAATCAGCACGTTTGCGAAGGAGCAAGCTATTGATCTTGTTATGGTAGCTCCTGATGATCCGTTAGCCGCAGGGTTGGTTGACCATCTAGAGTCCAAAGGGATCGAAGCTTTCGGACCACGCGCGAACGCGGCGATTATTGAAGGCAGCAAGGTTTTTATGAAAGAGCTTTTGAAAAAATACAGCATTCCTACAGCTGCTTACGAATCTTTCGACTCCTATGAGCCGGCACTTGCTTACTTGCGCAGTCAAACAGCACCAATCGTCATCAAAGCTGATGGCTTGGCTGCCGGTAAAGGTGTGACGGTTGCTCAGACAATGGAAGAAGCGGAAGCTGCGCTTAACGATATCATGGTCGATCAAGTGTTTGGAAAATCCGGCGCAAGTGTCGTTATTGAGGAATTCCTGACTGGACAAGAGATGTCCTTGCTGGCTTTTGTCGATGGCTCCACGGTTCGTCTGATGGTGCCTTCGCAGGATCATAAGCCTGTGTTTGACAATGATAAAGGGCCAAATACAGGCGGAATGGGTACTTATTCTCCGCTGCCGCATATCCATGAATCCATTGTGCAGGAAGCATTGAAGAACATCGTACAGCCAACGGCTGATGCTATGGTCGCAGAAGGCCGACCGTTCAAAGGCGTGCTGTATGCGGGACTGATTTTGACACCGAACGGTGTGAAAACGATTGAGTTCAACGCGCGCTTCGGCGACCCGGAGACACAGGTTATTTTGCCAAGGCTCAAAACCGATCTGCTTGATATTTTCCTTGCCATCAACAACGGTACGCTGGCTGAGCAGCCGATCGAGTGGAGCGAGGATGCGGCGGTTTGTGTCATTGTAGCTTCGCCAGGTTATCCGGCCGCTTACCCCAAAGGTCTGCCGATTACAGGGCTGGATCAAGTGCAGGATTCCCTTGTGTTCCACGCGGGGACGGCTATCGAGGACGGTCAAATCGTCACCAATGGCGGGCGCGTTCTGGGCATCACAGGGATCGGCAAAGATATTATTGAAGCTCGTCAGAAAGCTTATGCGGACTTGGATCGGATTCATTTTGACGGGAAGCATTACCGGACGGATATTGCGATGAAAGCTTTGAAATAAGCAGAAGATGAGTTTCAAAATGAATGTATATCAAACAACCTCTTGATCTTCGGGAGGTTGTTTTTGTTTTGTAAATGGTCTCGAATCCTAGAGGGATGTACGTGAAAATGTCGAATTTTGCCGTTATCACACTTTAATCCTAATGAGGTAAGCGGAGGAGACAAAGAGAATGAAACTAAAAAGTATTCAGATTAAATTCATGCTTCTACTTGTTCCACTGATTATGGTTACTCTGATAGCTATCGTTGCGTTTGCCTACGTGTATAGCAAAGGATTGATTAATAACGAGATTGGGCTCAAGATGCAGCAGCAGCTCGAAAGTGTGACAAGTACGATGAATGGCAAGCTGGCCACGCATCGCAAAGTGGGAGAAGTGCTGGCAAGAACGGTGGAATTCGCACCTAATCAATTGACTTTGGACAATTACAGTCAAATACTGAGCAATGATTTGAACACGAGTGAAGATACATTCGGTTTAGGTATTTTCTTTGAGCCGTTCAAGTACAATGCCAAGACGAAATATGTTTCAACCTATGCCTTTCGCGAAGGGGATAAGATTGAACTGACAGCTGACTATAGCGCCCCAGAGTATGATTATCCGCACTGGGAGTGGTATAAAGCAGCACAAAGTGCGAAACAATCGTATACCTACTCGGATCCTTTTTATGACGAGAAGACCAATGTCACTATGGTTACGACGAGCATCCCCCTTTATGATAAAAACAAGCAGTTCCTTGGCGTGATTACGTCGGATTTTAACTTGAGCAGACTACAGAAGCTGACGGAAGAAACCAAAGTAGGCCGCACAGGCTGGGCTTTCCTGGTTGATGGTAAAGGAAACTATCTGGCTCTCCCGGATAAATCCAAGGTGATGAAGATCAGTATGGATAAGGATCCGAATCCCTCTATTAGCGGGTTAGCGCCAACTCTTCTTGCTCAGCAAAAAGGGGAGTCAATTCTCACAGATGATAAAGGAACAAGTCGTATTTATTTTCAAAAAGTCGCAGAAACCGGCTGGACACTGGGCCTAGTGATCCCAGAGAAAGAGCTGCAAGAGCCTGTGAATAAGCTTGTTACGTCTTTGGCGATTGGCGGCCTGCTTGCGGTTGTTACTGTGATGCTTATCATTTTCTTGTTCAGCCGCTATTTGGTTGCTCAGATACGCCGAGCCAAAGTCATGGCTGGTTACATTGCGGATGGTGATTTAACCCATCATATGGAAGTGAAAACCAGTGACGAATTAGGCCAAATGGGGCATTCCTTCAATGAAATGATGGAGAGGCTTCGCACGATGCTTGGATCTATTTCGGTGCATACGCACACGGTTGCTTCCATGTCGGAGCAGTTGTCGGCTAGCAGCGAGGAGACGTCGCGTGCGACGGAGCAAATTGCAGATGCCATCCAGCAAGTCGCCTCAAGCGCTGATGAGCAAAGCCATCTTAATGAAACTTCGAAAACAACGGTGACGGAGATCGCGAAGCAAATTATAGCCATTGTGGACGGTGTTCGAAAAGTAACCGAATCAACAGAACTAACCGCGGAGACGGCTGAAAAAGGGAATAAAGCGATAGGCGAAGTAACGGAGCAAATGGAAATCATTCATCGTCATATGGAGCAATCGGGCCAGATTGTGAATGAATTGAACGGGAAATCAGCGCAAATCGGCGATAGCATCACTTGGATTACAACGCTATCCAGTCAAACGAATTTGTTGGCGCTTAACGCTTCAATTGAAGCAGCGCGGGCCGGTGAGCATGGGAAGGGGTTTGCTGTTGTAGCTGCCGAAGTCCGTAAACTGGCGGAACAGTCGGCACTCGCAGCGGATCGGATTCGCGGCTTAATCGTTGATATCCAAGCGGAGATCGGATATGCAGTGGATTCCATGGATAAGGGCAACCAGGCTGTCAATGAGGGCACCCTAATGAGCCAAAGCGCGAATGAAGCCTTTCTGGCTATTCGCCAAGCTGTGGGGGATGTTTTTGGCCACGTGAAAGAAGTATCTCAATCGGCGGCCCATATCCGAAGTGATTCTAAACGAATGGTGGAGGTTGTTGAGCACATTTCGGAGCTTTCCAGTAAAGCGCTGGGGAATACACATAGTATTGCCGCGGCTGCTGAGCAGCAGCTTGCTTCTATGGAAGAAGTTAGTGCAGCCTCCCATTCACTGTCGAAGATGGCTGACGAGCTACAAGAAGTCGTAAACGTGTTTAAGGTTTAACTAGCTGTCTTCTATGTGGTCCCTTTACTTTTTATCATTGGTGCCTCTGATCAGCTTGTCTTTATTTTTATATACAAACCATATGGCGAAAAGTACACCTACAAGTAATGCAATGGATTGCCACTCATGAATAATGAAGTTCCAGAGGTTTTCCATATATGTGCCTCCTTCGGTAATTCCTTTAGGATAGTTTTGGCAGTAGGGGACGGTTTCATGCATACTGCGGCTTCTAGCAGGAATTTACAAGTAATGAAACGAATGTAGCAAGAAACTAAGTTGCTTTAGGCAAGAGTAGAGAGATGGGGGGCAGTTGTGTGAAAAAGGCAAGAAATCAGAAGCGACGAGTAGTAGTACTCTTCAGCGCTACGCTGCTTATCGGCTGTGTGTTGGTTGCTATTTGCAGCTATAGTTTTGGTTTTGACAGTTTAATCCCATCGGGAAAAACAAGTACATCAGTGCAAGCCATAGAAGCTGAGTCGAGTGCATCGATACCTGAGAAAGAAGCTTTGCAGCTGGTGCCATCACCTGCGGATGAACCGGCTGATCCTGTCCAGCTATCTACCAGTGATGATACCAAGCCTGCCGCAAGAGTGGCTGATGTTCAGTCCGTTGCAGCACCGAGCCCGACTCCCTTGGTTAAGCCAACAGTGAAGCCGACGCCTGCGCCTAAATCAGAGCCTACTGCTGCTGGTAACAGCAAGCTGGTCATGCTCGACCCGGGACATCAGCGCAAAGGGAATCAAACACCCGAACAAGTCGGCACTGATGTGAGGGAAACGAAGCCGGCGGTCAGCTCCGGCACCGTTGGTGTAAGTACCAAGAAACCGGAATATGTGCTCAATTTGGAGGTTTCCTTGTTGATCAAAGCCGAGCTGGTCAGCCGAGGCATTGAGGTTGCTATGACACGTGAGACGCATGACGTGGATATCAGCAACAAGCAGCGCGCGGATATGGCCAATGAGGCCGGAGCCGCACTTGCGGTGCGCATTCATGCAGATGGGGATGGCTCGCCGAAGACCAAGGGGTTTTCGGTTTTGTATCCTTCCGCTTCCACCGCGGCGGTGAAGCCGATTGCAGCTGACAGCCGTGAGGCGGCGGGCTATCTTTTGGAACGATTAAAGGCTGCAACGGACACGTCCGGAAGAGGACTATCTGCGCGCAGCGATTTATCCGGTTTTAACTGGTCCCAAGTACCCGTCGTCTTGGTCGAGCTCGGTTTCATGACGAATCCCGAAGAAGACGAGCTGATGTCGGACGAGGACTACCAAAAGAAGCTGGCTAAAGGCATTGCAGATGGCATTGAACAGTTTCTGCAAAGTATGTAAATTCAACAGCCGCCTTCGCTTTAAGCACCCAACCTGCTCTGAGACGGATGAAGAAAGGGGGCGTCTTAGTGTGAGTGTAGAACGCCAAAAAGGGAGTGTCTGGGTAGTTAAAGTAGCAAAACCATGCTGAGAGGCCGAAGGGCTGTCTCAGGTAAGAATGGGTGGAAGTCTCCGCAAGAGCGTGCTGAGAACGCGAAAAAGTGAGTGAAAGGGTAGTCAAAGTAGCAAAACTTGCTGAGAGGCCGAAGGGCTGTCTCAGGTAAGAATGGTGGAAGTCTCCGCAAGAATGCGCTGAGAACGCAAAAAAGGGAGTGCTAGGGTAGTCAAAGTAGCAAAACTTTGCTGAGAGGCCGAAGGGCTGTCTCAGGTTAAAATGAGTGGAAGTCTCCGCAAGAGTGCGCTGAGAACGCTAAAAAGGAGTGACAGGGTATTCAAAGTAGCAAAAATTTGCTGAGAGGCCCAAGGGCTGTCTCGGGTAAGAATGGTGGAAGTCTCCGCAAGAGTGCTCAGAGAACGCCAAAAGGGGAGTGTCAGGGTAGTCAAAGTAGCTAATGGATTCCCCAAAAACCGACGAAACGGAACTACGATCCGTTATTTCGCGGATTTAGCGACAAAAGCAGCTCAAAGGGAACGTCGTTCCCTTATTTGCTCGATTTCACACCAAATTGTGGTCTAAATGAGGAATTAGCGGATCAGAGTTCCCTTTGAGCATGAAAAGAAGCAGTTTACCTTAAAATAGCGTACCATAGTTCCTCTTCCTCCTAGCTAGCCGGATTATTCTCATAATTGCTACCACTAATCTCACCAGTTCTGTATCGTGGCTCCCCGAATGCCTTCTCCGCCCATCCGCCACCGTCCCAAGTCCTTGTTTCTGTCTCTGTCCTTGTCCTTGTCCTTGTCCTTGTCCTTGTCCTTGTCCTTGTCCTTGTCCTTGTCCTTGTCCTTGTCCTTGTCCTTGACCTTCGCGCTTGACCTTCGCCCTTGACCTTCGCCCTTGACCTTCGCTCTTGACCTTCGCTCGTAGCCATGCCCTTTTCCCTCGTCCTTCGTGCTTCGCCCCTCCGCCCCTGCCGAAAAGGCAAGCCGCCTCATTATTTAAATTAAAAAAATGAACAAAAGCGTATAATGTAGCCATAGGGAGATATTCCCATGTAGAAAAGGAGGGGCGTGCGATGCTGCCAACATTTTTCGTAGCCCATGGTACCCCAAGCTTGGTGATCGAGCAGCATGCTTATACCGAGTTTCTGCAAAAGCTGGCCAGAAGCATTCCCATACCGAAAGCCATCGTGCTGTTCAGCGCGCATTGGGAAAGCGGCGTGCAGAAAATCAGCGCTGCCATTCAGCCTGAAATGATCTATGATTTTAAGGGTTTTTCGGAAAAATTGTATAGTATGGAATACCCGGCCAAAGGAGATTTGACGCTTAGTTTGCATATAGAACAGCTATTTCTAGAAGAGGGCATTCGCTGTGAGCTGGATGACGAGAGGGGCTTGGACCATGGGGCATGGGCCCCTCTGATGATTATGTACCCAGATGCGCAGATCCCTGTGGTGGTGCTTTCTGTGAATCCGCGGTTGACGGCGGAAGAGCACTACCGGATCGGTGCGGCCCTAGGCCCCTTGCGGGATGAGGGGGTTCTGATTCTTGGCAGTGGAGGCACGGTTCACAATCTGCGGCGTCTGGATCGGAATAACCCGGTGCCGCAGGTATGGGCTGTGGAGTTCGACGAGTGGCTGGCGGAGCAGCTGGAGACGTGGAACTTAGAGGCGCTGATACGGTATGATGAAAGAGCGCCTAATGTGCGTGAGGCGGTTCCGACGCCGGAGCATTTTGTGCCTTTGCTGCTGGCGCTGGGCGCGGCGGATACGACACGCAGAGCGAAGCTGCTGCATCACAGCTTTCAGATGGGCACGCTGAGCTTGTGCTGCTGGATGTTTGGGGGCAAGAAGCGGCATTAAGAGGCCGTAATCTTCATGAACACGCGATAGCCGCTAATCCAAAAAGCGCATCTTGAACTCCGGCTTCGGCAGCATGCACATCTCGGACTTGCCGAACCAGCGATAGCGATTGCGCGCGATGAAGGCATATACCAGATTCCTTAGCGGAGCAGGAATGATAATCGCTGCGTAGGCCAAAGGCCAAGCGCCCCGCAGTCGCCGGGCAATGCGCAGCGCGGCTGTTGAACGTGTATAGGCACGGCCGCCTTCAATCAGGACAATCGTGCTGAGGATGTCTGTTGGCAGATTGTGCTGCTCGAGCAGCTTAAGGCCGCTGCCTGACTGCAAGGACGCGAAGCGGAAAATCCCCTTCGGGTCGTTCCGCAGGATGAACTGCACGGCTCCGCTGCATAAATTACAAACCCCATCGAACAATACGATGGCGGGCTCATTGGTTGGCTTGGTCAAGGCAAAGCCCCCTTTGTCAAAGGCAAATTAAGTTCAGTCTTTCCCTCTACTATACCGAATCATCGTGCAGGAACCAACTCTCTTTTCAGCCGCATGGCACAAAAAGCTTCTATTTTTCTTATCCCTAGCAAATCTATTTACTAGAACGATAGAATTATTTTAGAAGAAGAGGTGCAGCCCCGTTGAAATCATTGCCAACTTTCCGTACTCATCGTCTTAGCACCTGGTTGTCCTTGGATGCTCTGTCATAGCCCTTGCAGGTTGCGGCAATACGCCTGCTTCCGTACCAACGAACAGCCCGCTGGCTGTGGGAACACCGTCTGCCGCTGTTTCACCGACAGCTAAACCGGCATCAACAGCCGTCGAAACGACGCTGCCGTTCAAGTTTCCTTTAACCGGCTTGCCGACCGATACGGAAGTGAAGACCCGGCCCTTCATGGTCATGGTCGAAAATGCGCCGCAAGCCAGGCCGCAAACCGGCCTCGATCAAGAAGGCTGTGACTGATTTGGGATAAATAAAAAGATACGTTTCTGTAATTTATCCATAATTTGAACTGTGAAAAATCCATGATGAATTGTGTTGATTTCGAGTAAAATATAAGGACATCAAATAATGTAAAGAGGCGATGACTTGTTTAAGTCTTTGAGATTACAGAATAAAATCTTCGTTTATTTTTCTTTATTTGCATTTATTATAGTGTCCGCGATTAACTTACTATTTTATTATTATGCAGAAAGTTTTGTTGAAGGTAATGCCGTTGCTAATAAACAACAAATAACACAAAAGATACAAGAGCAACTAGATAGTATGCTTGAAGGTATGGACAAATTATCGATTTCTGTAAACGCTTCAAATTACATCATGGATACTCTTGCGCGTATTCCACTTTCAAAGAACAATAACTATTTCGACGAGAACCCAGGTGTTAGCTCACAAATAAAAAATATCTTATTGTCATATACAGCGCTTCAACCACTAAAAGAGCGAATTAGTTTGATATCAAAGGATGGCGACTATATCGAAATTAGTAACAAAATGAATAGTCAGCAAGTAACAAAAGATTTTATACGTAGAATGCCTGAATTTCAAGAGTGGATGAACTCTGATATGTATAAGATCTGGATACCATTGCATCCGGGTTATTGGTCCGCAGATGCAGATCTTGAAATTTCTTTGGTGCGCCCACTTCGTGATAACTATCAGGTTCTCGGGCTTGTTGTGGTCAGCTTTAATATTTCAGAACTTGAAAGAATCGCATCCTTTAGGAACGCCCAGTCTTCTAGTCAGATTTTATTATGCGATGGAAATCAGAAGGTAATTTATGCTAGGGTTTCACCTTTTCCCAAAGAACAAATAAGCTGTTTGAAGCCAGAAGCAGGCGAGAAAAACGAAAATACTGTAAATCATAAACTTTGGAAACTCAACAATGAAACATTCATGGCGTTTACAGTTGGTTTATCCAAGGTGAATTGGTCGTTGATGTTATTAGACGATGAAAGCTCATTTCATAAACCAATTTTATATCTAAGGTACAGTACATTTAGTATCTATTTTATTGCTTTATGTATAATACTTGGACTTTTATATTTATATATTGGCATGGTGACAAGGCCCATTCGAAGATTGAGGGAGTCGCTTGCTAATTTTGATATGGAGAATTTAATTCTACACTCGACTCGGCTGCATACTAAGAATGAAATAGTATTGCTTGGTCAAGCCTTTCAGGATTTACTGGATAAATTAAGGGATTCAATTATTGTTGTGGATCAGGCAAATCAACGAGAAATGGCTGCTCATATGAACGCCCTACAGGCTCAAGTAAACCCACATTTTTTATATAACACATTAACCGTCATTGGTGCTTATGGGAAAAGTAAGGGCAATGATGAAGTTATGGATATGTGTACTGCGCTCTCAGATATGTTGCGTTATGCCATGAAGTTTGGTGAAAAAGAGACTGTTTTGATTTTTGAACTTCAGAATGTAGATAATTTTTTAAAGCTTATGGCCAAACGTTATGCAAGTTTGTTTACCTATACTTTAGATGTAGATCCTTCATTAAATATGCTCCCCGTTCCAAAATTATTTCTTCAACCGATTGTAGAGAACGCTTTTCATCATGCATTTAAGGAAAAGGATCCTCCTTGGGAGATTGAAGTTAAGGGTGCAATTGAGAACAATCGTTGGTGGATCCATATCGCTGATAATGGCACAGGAATTAATCTTGAGAGACTCTCTCATCTGTTGGAAATCATTCAAGTTATGTCTCAAAATCCTATAACTCCCTTTTCTATGAACGCTTCTGCTGAGTTACATGACTCAGAAGGAAGCGGGATTGGTCTTCAAAATGTGTTTGCGAGATTGTTTTTGTTTTACAAAGGTGACATCTCGATTCATATCGAGCGCTTGGAAGGTTCAGGAACATTGATTCGTTTAGGAGGTAATTTTCATGTTTAACATCATGCTCGCAGAGGATGAACCGCCAATTTTATTCATGATGAAAGCGATGATAGAGGAAGCCCACCCTTCTTTTAAAGTAAGACAATGGGCATTTAATGGGAAAGATGCTTGGGCAATGATTCAGCAGCAGAAACCAGATGTACTTATTACGGATATAAAGATGCCGTTTATCGGAGGTTTGGAACTTGTCTCTAAAGTAAAAGAATTAGACCCCCAAATACTATGTCTTATTTTAACCGGCTATAACGACTTTGAGTATGTTAGAACCGCTCTTCAACTTCAGGCGTATGACTATTTATTAAAGCCTGTAAAAGAAGAACAGATCAAACAAGCGTTAGCAAAATTGGCCGATCAATTGGACCAGATCACCTTGGATGCAGAAACTGCACTCATTAAACACTATGTTAATTATGGTAATGGTTTTGATAGTAAAAGATATTTGGGCCGTGAAGTTGAACTATCATATTCCTATTACAACTATTTTTTGGTACGTGCTGGAGCAGCATCAAAGCTAGAGTACGATATTTTAAACCCAGGGAAAGAAGCGATAAAACTTCTTCAGCGCAAAATGGTTGTTGATATTGTACCTGCTGGTGCAGGCGTATGGATAATGGAGGGACCGCAACTAAATGAAAAGATCATTGTAATTGGCGACCCTCACTTATGGGAACCTGATACTTCTGAACAATTTGCTGACTTAATAATAAATCATCTTAGGAGATTGAATAATGATGTACCGTTTCATGTTTTTACAGGCAAAAGCGTCAAATTGCCAGAGTTATTGAGAGAAGCTATTGATCAGTTGCGGAAAATAGTGCATTTGTGCACACGTATTCATAGATCGGGTATCTATCCAGTTATAGGTGTAGCTGAGGAACAGAAAGAAAATTATTTGAGCCCTGATTTGCTGGCAAAATGCATGCAACTCGTGCAAGAAAACAGTTTTGTTCACTTTAATAAATCGTTGATGATGTGGAGTGTAGATTGGGAGAGGAAAGATTTTTCGCAGGAAAAAATTGAGGCGATTTTGGAGACTATAGTCCTGAAGTTTGAACAATATCTAGGTGGAGGCCAATTGCGATCTTTAAATGAATTTGATGCAAATGAGATCATATCAACTTGTACAAGTATTCCGCAGATTGTTGAGGAATTTGGAAATTATATAAAACCAAACTTTGAACGAGGAAGCAGAGTTCAACAGGCCTCCGCTAAAGATTTAGTTTCTAGGATAGAAGAATATTTGAATACACACTACATGGATCCTATTTCAAACGAAATTTACCAAAATATTTTTGGATATAATAAGAATTATATATCCAATGTATTTAGTGAAGTTAAAGGTCTTCCTCCAAGTAAATATCTGATGAAATTACGAATACAAAAGGCTAAATTGCTTATTGAAGAGCACATTGAATTACCACTTAAAACTGTAGCAGAACGGGTCGGTTATGATGATCCGTTATACTTTAGCAGAGTATTTAGGAATGAAACAGGATTCAGTCCGAAAGATTATAAAGAAATGTTGTCGCGGCAGAGGGAGGATGAAAGTGAATGAAGAGAGGTGTTCTAGTCGGAGGTGTTTTGTCAATTTTGATTATTCTGAGCAGCTGCTCTCCGGAGAAAAGTAAAATACAGGAGGAGACTCCTCAGCAAGCTGTGACGTTAACTTTAATGGCGAATATGGATTGGATAGGGAAACCCTACCTGCAACGAGCATGGAAAATGTATGAGAAGGCAACAGGTAACAAAATTGATATTCAGGTTGTACCAATTGATACAGCGACTACAGTTATAAGTAAGCGCGTTGCAATGGGGGAAATCACTGATATTGTTATGGGTTTTGGAGGGACAAGTTTAGCCGATCTCCAACCGGTAAAGAATTTTGAGGATATGACAGGTGAAAAGTGGGTTTCTGAAATTAAGAGCACAATTTTGCCAATCTTGTTACACAAAGGTAAAATTTATGGGCTTCCACTTTGGGAGTCTTCAATCAGTGGTATTTTGTATAACAAGGAAGTGTTCGAAAAATTCAACATTCCTAAACCAACTAACCATGCACAATTTATCGAAGCATGTGAATCATTGCTCTCGCATGGCATCACACCTATTTATTTACCCACAAAAGACATTTGGCCTTTAAGCCCCCAATATGGCTTAGATTCTTTAAGAAAAGCTTATCCTCATTTAGTAGAGGACCTGAATTCTAATCGTATTAAATTTTCAGATATTCCTGAAATTCGAGAACTAATAGATGATTATAAAAATATGGCGACAAGGGGCTTTTATGGTTCGAATTTTTTAAACAATAATTGGGATGGGCAAGCAGCAGCTTTAGCAAGTGGAAAATATGCAATGGCGATTGCATGGGATGTTTATTTATCATCAGATGTAGAGCCGCAGTTCCCAGGAACTGCACGCAAATTTGGAATATTACCATTCTTCTTAGGAAGTTCTCGACTTTTTGGCTATGAGGGTCCTAATGTCGCAATGATGATGGTCAATAAAAATGGAAAGCACGTTAAAGAGGCCATGGAGATGATCAGGTATATGGCCAAAACGGAAAACTTAAATGAAGCTTTCCGCGACATTTCTTCTGAAACACCATTTAATTCTGTTACCACAAATCAACCGACAACCCCATATATTTCAGATAAAGCGTATATAGATGCGAATACGAATCCATCTATTACCCCTTCAATAATTGGATATAACCAACTTGAGATGGGTAGAATTATTCAGCGAGTTTTAGCAGGAGAACTTACTACTGATTTGGCTATTAAAGCTATGGATGATATGAGAATTGCGGCGGCTATAGCCCAACAAGTTCCCGGCTTTTAGCTTATGAAATTCTTGTGGCTTCTGTAAAATATCCATGTAAAGATCTGTTTTGAATCCTTATTATAGCGCTTACAATTATATTATTCTAATCATGTAAAGATTAATGTATCGCTCTATAATAAGGGAGGAAACAAGATGAGAAAGAACAAGAAATGGTTAATAGGAACATCGGCACTACTTTTGTTGAGTTCGGTCTTATCTGCTTGTGGAAGCGAATCAGAGAAACCAGCTGCAACGCAAGGAACAGTTGCAGCGACAAGTGACTCTGGTAAACAGGAGACAGTAACATTAAAGTTCTGGACCTGGTCGCCTTCTGCTGAAGTATATAAGCCGATTATTGAAAAGTTTCAAGCTGCAAATCCTAACATTAAAATTGATCTTAGCATTGTAGGCGGAAATAACAGTTCGCCGTATCAGACCAAAATGCCTCTTGCATTAACGACTGGTGAAGATTTGGATATCGTCGGAATACAGACTGGCGGGATGCCAAAGCAAATCGAGGATTACTTGTTGCCACTAGATGATATTATGAAACAAACAATTGGTGCGGATTGGCTAAGTAAATTTTCACCGATCAGTATTAAACAATTATCTTCTCAAACGAGCGGTGGTATTAAATTCCTTTCCATGGGTTCAGTTGGTTCAATGGTTATGTACTACAACAAAGATATTCTTGATCAATTAGGAGTATCTGTTCCGAAAACTTATGATGATCTTAAAAACATTTCAAAAGCTATCAAGGATAAGAACCTGGACATTCTCCCAGTTGCACTTAATGCGAAAGACGCGTGGACTGATGATGAAGTGGTGTTGACTATTGCAGGTCAGCAATCAGACATTTACAATAAATTCCATTATAACCAAGGTGGAAAATTAAATGGTCCTGAGTATACACAGGCTTTATCAAGCTTCAAGAAGATGTTTGATGATGGTGTTTTAAGTAAGAAAGATGTTTTTGATTTGGATTATGATCGCTCAAAAACACTGTTTACAACAGGCAAAGCAGCAACGTTTATCCAAGGTACGTGGGAAGCTAATATGATTGCCGAAAAAGTTCGTAAGGACAATAAAATTAACATTAAAGACGTAGGTTTAGTAGCAATTCCAGCTATTGAATCAAATGGTAAAGCATCGATCCGCTCTTTCGTTGATATGGGGCTTGGTATTGTTAAATCTTCGAAGCATCCTAAAGAAGCAGCTAAATTCATTCAGTATTTGACACTAGGTGAAGGCAATGATGCGTTGAATAATCAGTTCCTGTTCACAAGCAACAAGGTCGGTTCCAAAATTGACGAAACGTTGCTTACTTCTCCAACAGCAAAAGAATCTTATCAAACTCTCGTGAACTTGGTTTCTCAACCTACCGCAGATCGTAATAATAATTCTAAATTCTCCGATGTTGCTGGTGCTGAAATACAAAAGTTTATTTTAAATGGCTTAGATGCTAAAGCAGCTGCTCAAAACATCCAAAAAGAATTTGATACTGGGAAATACCCGAACTAATACCAATACTCCCTTAGTGAAGCCGAACCTGAACTTCGGGTTCGGCTTTGCTAGTATATTAGAAAAAAATTGAATCGGATGGAAGGTGAGAAGCATGGGATCCGGTTGGAGAAATCAATTTACGGCATATCTGTACATCCTACCGCTTCTGGTTGTTTTTGCAGTATTTATTGTTTATAGCTTATTTTTCTTGGTTAAAACTAGTTTTATTAACGGTGATATATCTTTCCTGCACTCTACTTATGTAGGCTTTGATAATTATCGTTTGGTATTGACTGATATTAAGTTTTTTAAATCTATATTGAACAATATTGTCTTTTCGGCAGCAACGATTCTTATTAGCATGACACTTGGATTCATTATCTCAGTTTTCCTAAGTCAAAAGTTTAAGGGTTCAAAAATTATTCATGCTCTTTTCTTTATCCCTACGATTATGCCAATGGCTTTAATCGCCACCG
Organism: Paenibacillus ferrarius; assembly: GCF_002027705.1. Classification (GTDB taxonomy): domain Bacteria; phylum Bacillota; class Bacilli; order Paenibacillales; family NBRC-103111; genus Paenibacillus_E; species Paenibacillus_E ferrarius. The sequence goes on from NZ_MBTG01000019.1 coordinate 62,851, forward strand.
TGTTTTCAGGAATGTTAGAGTATAGATTTGGTGCACTCAATCAATTCTTAAATACAATTGGACTGGGATTTCTAGCTCAGCAATGGCTTGGAGATCCAAATTGGGCTTATATTTCTGTAATGGCTGTTGGTATTTTTTTAATTGGAATCCCAATGATGTATTATAGTGCAGACATAACCACAATTAATCCAAGTGTCCTAGAAGCAGCGGTTTTAGACGGCGCAGGAATGTCACGAATGCTATGGAACATCGTATTCCCATTATTAAAAAATGCACATATAACAATTATCATTTCAACGTTGCTTCAGAGCTTTAGAGAGTTTGAAAGAATTTATCTTATGACTGGCGGAGGGCCTGGCAACAGTACGCAAATTTCTAGTGTATATATGTATAATTTCATTCATTCTGCTGGTTCAAATATAGGTTTTGTCTCAGCGGGATCGGTAGTATTGCTATTGGTTGCACTCGTGATCTCATTCTTCCAACTCCGTCTCTACGTTCCTAGCAAGTCTAAAAGGGGGAAATAATCTTGAATACTATCCTGTCTAGTCGCAAAGAACGAGTTGGTGTTCAGATATTTGTTTTTGCGGTTGCTTTACTTTGGGTATTTCCCATTGTGGTAGCATTAAAAAATTCACTTTCAGTCAATGGCTTTGCCAATTATACCTATTTATTTACTCACGAAGTTGGCGGAATAAAAATATATAAGCCATTTATAAATTCGGTAGTAGTTGCTGCAGGGGGTACAGCACTAATTCTTATCATCGGAACATTATCAGCATTCGCTTTCTCGAAGTTAGTCTTTTTTGGACAAAAATGGCTTTATGGATTCGTACTGATGTGTCTGTCAATTCCGGGTGTGGTCGTTCTTGTGCCCTTTTTTTATATACTTAAAGGTGTCCATCTGTACAATACATTGACAGCGGTGATTTTCGCAGAAGTTGTACTTACTTTACCATTTGCAGTATTAATGCTTCGAAATTTTTTTGATAATTTACCAAATGAGTTAATGGAATCGGCACATATGGATGGAGCTACATCATTCCAGACATTTCTCCACATCTATCTGCCATTAGCTAGACCGGCACTAATTAACCTTGGTGTTTTATGCACAGTTTGGTCGTTTCAAGATTACTTGCTTCCACTTATGTTTACAACAAAATCTTCGTTAATGACTGCAACAGTTGCCATTAGTTCTTTCAAAAGTAATTTCGGATTCAATCCCGCTGATCAAGGTAGATTCTATGCAGCATTAGTTCTTCTGGGATTACCGGCATTGTTCATATTTATTCTCGCTCAGCGTTACATTACTAACGGAATAACTTCAGGAGCAGTAAAAGACTAGTTTTTACATCTAGAAAGAAGGGGAAAAATGATGCCATTTTATATATCTCCTGCAGGAGACGACGCCAATCCGGGTACAGAACAACTCCCATTTGCAACGTTTCAGCAAGCGCAGCGGGCTGCTCGGAATTATCGTGTAACTAATGGGATGAAAGATCAAGTAGTGCAAGTTGTAGTTCGTGGGGGAACCTATTATTTACATGAAACATTAACACTAACAGAAGAAGACTCATTTACTTCTTTTTCCACTTACTCTGAAGAGCATGCAATAGTAAGTGGGGGGAGAAAGCTTAACGTGGCTTGGAGACCCTACCGTGATGGGATTTTTGTTGCTGAAGTACCCGAAATCCTAAAAGAGCAATTGCAGTTCACTCAGTTATTTGTAAATGGTAAACGACAAATTCGTGCACGCTACCCTAAGTATGATCCGTCTATTCCTGGGGTAAGTGGATACACATATCCTGCTGATTGTAAGTTGCAGTGGCCACATCGAGAAATGAAGTTCGACCCTCAAAAGTTTACAGACAAGAGATGGAGTAAACCTGAAGAGGCAGAACTTCATATTTTCGGAAAAAATTACTGGGGAAATTTACAATGGAAAATTAAAGCGATTGAATGGGAAAACCATACCATTGCCTTTGGAAAAGGCGGCTTTCAAATAAATGATGTGATGCAAGGGGAAGATGCAACGGGTATTGACCAGCACTCACGTTTCTTTATAGAGAATGTATTTGAAGAGCTGGATAGTCCAGGGGAGTGGTATGCTGACTTTCAGAACGGCTTATTATATTACTATCCTTTACCTGAATTAAATTTGGAGGATGCGATTTTTGAGGTCCCTCAATTACAGAGATTAATCGAAATTAGAGGAACTCAAGAAACTCCTGTAGTAAATATCGGATTTAATGGATTTCATTTTACACATACGACTACAACTTATTTGGAAAAATATGAAGCACCTTCGCTTGGGGACTGGTCCATTCATCGTGGTGGAGCAGTGTACATGGAAGGAGCAGAAAAATGCAGTATCGAGTTTTGCCGATTTGATGCAGTTGGAGGAAACGCTATCTTCATAAGCGATTTCAACCGAGATCATCGAATATATGGATGTTTAATTACGGATGCAGGTGAAAGTGCAATCTGTCTTGTTGGTTCAAAACATCTAACAATGGGAAGCCAACATGCGTACCCTGCCAACGTACTAGTAGCTAATAATGAAATTAATAATATTGGTTATTATGGCAAGCAAACAGCTGGAGTATTTATTTCAGTAGGACGAAATCATACGATTGCTCATAATCATATTCACCACATTCCAAGAGCTGCGATTTGTATTAACGATGGAACCTGGGGGGGCCACGTTATTGAATATAACGATATCCACAATACCGTACAAGAAACAGGTGATCATGGTCCGTTTAATTCTTGGGGAAGAGATCGATTTTGGTGTTTGGAACAATCACATGGCCCAGCTTCACACTGTGCAGGAGATGTTAAAAAAGATGCGCGCGAAGTTGTAACAATTCGAAACAATAGATTTGTTGACAATAGTGGCTGGGGCATTGATCTTGATGATGGCTCATCACATTATCACATTCATCATAATGTGTGTATTGGGATAAGTATTAAATTGCGTGAAGGCGACTATCGCTTAGTTGAAAATAATATTTTCTATCACCCAGCGAATCCTCCAGGTATCCATATCGGTTACGAGCATAATCATGATCGTTTCTTGCGGAATATTATTGTTGCACATTCGAATGCTGACAATCCTGAAGTAGATATTAATTTCGAAAAAGGGGAGTCTAGAGGAAAACTTTACGAGTTTATTGGTCCCCCTCTAGAAAGCAGATGGGTGGAGGAGCTAGACTATAATATTTTCTTTAACGATCTGGGCTACTTTAAGGCAACTGTACATTTTAGACCCTTAGGTAGCCGTACCGAACACTATAGCATTGATGAATGGAAATCATTAGGCTGGGATAGACATTCGGTATTTGCAGATCCATTATTTACAGATCCCGAGCAGGGGGACTTTTCGCTGAAGGAAGGTTCACCAGCATTAAAACTTGGTTTCAGTGAAATTGATCTGTCAAAAGTAGGGCTTCTACCTGATTTTCAAGCTCATTACTTATCAAAATAATAGTTCGCTTTCAAAGTTATTAATCAAAGCAGAGAAGCAAATATTAATACTTCATGACTAAATAGTTATGTATCTTAAAGGAAGAGGCGGTCAGTCTCTTCCTTGCTTCAAGTAGAAATGAATTCTGTAAATATTCTATATCCAGATCCGTAGTTTGTTTATGTTCAATTCAATTATTATTTGATATGTTTATGAATGTGATAGCGCTTACTTTAGAAGGGCAGCAAAATGTATTAGAAACATTCACGATCATCAAAGTTCATAAATGTATAAACACAATGAATAAGTATTCTGCTTTATCCAATAATTAAAACAGCTATAGGGCATCAAGTATTTGTAAACGCTGTCATAAATATTGGAACTGGGTTTCAGGCACTTTTGCTGAATTAGTAGAGAAACCTTCATAGGGGGTGAAAGGATCCAATTGAAATCAATTAAGTTAGTTTTCTGATTTAATGTAGTGTCTAATTATTATTTATACTTGGAGAGGATGGTTAAATTGAAAAGATTTAGGTTGAAAAAATGGATGGTCATGAGTTTAATTGCGCTAATGATGAGTTTGAGTTTGTTGGGGGGATTCCCTGGAAAGTCCAAAGTTGCCTACGCAGATCAACTCACCGATTTAACATCATTTTATACGGCTATGGATCATTCAAAAGGATGGGTAGATCTTTCATCTAATAACATTTCATATTTAATAGCAGATCAGGCCAACCTTAGTAGTGGATTGACAGTAACTGATCTTGATGGTGGAAAGCCATATAAAGGTAAAAAAGTGACAGACTGGAGTTCTGCTGCTCAACAATTTTCATGGACCGTAAAATCGACGATTGCCAGCAATTATTATGTCGATGCTTTAATTAATGGAAGCAGTGGTGTCGTTGTACAAGTAAGTAATGGCTCGAGTAACGCGAGTTACACGATTGGGAGCAATGGATGGGATAAACTCAGATTGGGCCAGATTTCAATCCCGGTTGGTACATCAACGGTAACAATTAAAGCTCTCTCAGGTTCAATTAATATGCAGTTGAAGTCACTAGAGTTAATTCCATCTGGCTCCTTAACTGCTATTCAAACAAGCATTGCGAATAGTAAATCTAAAGCGACTTGGATGACGAGTAGCCCGGTTGGCGTAATGTATCAATGGGGACAATGGGGCAGTAATCCTGATGGAACACAACCTTCGTGGCCGACGCCTTACGCCAATTTTGATTATAATGCTTTTGCTGATCGAGTGGCGAATATGGGAGCGGATTTCGTCGTTTGGTCGATTACCTGGACGTCTTATTATGTGCCGGCGCCTATTACTTCAATAGATAATGTACTAACGGGAAGAACAAGTAGCGTAGATTATTTGGACAAGATGCTGACTGCATTAAAGAACAAAGGAATTCGAGTCATGTTCTACTATCATACTGGACATGACAGTAATCCGAACTTAAACTGGTGGAACAATTTCTGGACTGTATCACCAAACGGTAATTATGCTAGAAAAGAGTCGGCGATTAACAAGTGGCAAAACATTGTAGCAGAGATTGGTAATCGCTACGGGACAAAATTGGACGGCTGGATGTTTGATGACGGTGCACTTTATTATCCTGCGCCATATGAAAGTTTGACTGCATCCGCGAGAGCAGGGAATTCCGATCGTCTAGTTTCTTTCAATTCCTCGTATGTGTTTGATGCCGGACCACGCTTAACAGATTACGAAGATTACTTTTTTGGCGAAGGTAACTCGGGGGATCTCTTTGATTCAGCGATATCAAATGGTAAATATACTTCTGGTCCTTTCAAAGGTGAATTCGCGTTTGGTAACTTCCAGACGGAAGCTGGTGACTGGGGAGTTCGTACTGGTGATACTTCACCAATTACGACGACTATGTCATTTGATACCTTTAACTCAACTGCTACTAAAGCTAAGGATACTAAACAAGCAATGGCTTATAATATGCGAATGTGGACAAATATGGGTCAAAGCCAGACCTCTATCGATAGATTCACGGCTGCCTCAGCTGCCGCTCATTCAAGCGGAGGTGTCACAACTATTGACCCGACTAAATGGTATAAAATTCAATCTAAGTCTAACCCTAACTATGTACTTGATATCAGCACAGTGAACAACGGCGGTAGAGCTCAAGTCGGGCAATATGTTGGAAATGACCGGCAACAATTTAAATTTATTGACGTTGGCGGTGGGTATTATCGAATTGCCGTAAGAAACAATACAAACTATGGAATTGATGTAAGTGGGACTCCAGCTAACGGAACCGTTACTCAATCATGGGAGTATGTGGGTAATGACCGTCAGCAATTCCTTTTAACTAATGTTGGTGATTCAAACTTTAAAATTGCGGTAAGGAACAATCCATCTTATGTAATCGATGTTGATGAACCCGCAAACGGTGTGCAACTCAAAACGTGGCAGTATGTAGGTAATAACCGACAGCAGTGGCAACTTGTTGAGGTACAATAATTTTAAATTTAGAAACTATATTCAATAATTAACTTAAATCAACCTATTATTGGTTTGTAGAAAAAGACGGCGTGTACTCTCTCATTTCGGGAGTATAGGAGGAGAGTATAAAATCACTAGATTCCATGAATATTTTTTAATAGAGCCACATATAATTACCATTAACAATGGAATTGAAAGGTGGGCCTATGAATAAATTGTCTTGGTTTATACTAATGTGTCTGGTTTGTGGGACAGTTGTTCTTGCTAGTATTATTATCAGGCAATCTAATCAAAGCAGTGAGGCAGTAAGAAAGCCGATTGATATTCCTACACTTAGCCAAGAAAGTGTAGGAATAAAGCAAGATGCAGTTGATCAAAAAAAAGAATCAAAGACACTCTTAACTGGTGTTAAGACCGAAACACTTATGAAAAATAGACCTTTCATGGTAATGGTGAATAATCATCCATCAGCACGGCCTCAATCGGGATTAAGCAGTGCTGATATTATATACGAGATCTTAGCTGAGGGAGAAATAACAAGACTTCTTGCTATTTTTCAAAGTGAAGAAGTCCAGGGTTCTATTGGTCCAGTTCGGAGTATTAGACCTTACTTCATTGATTTAGCTATGAGTTATGATGCTATCCCTATCCATGCAGGGGGAAGTCCAGACGCTTATAATATTCTGTCTAATCAATCTATTCAAAGTTTAGATGAGATTACAAATGCTGGGCCTTTCTTTTGGCGTGAGAGTTTTCGTAAAGCCCCACACAATTTATATACAAGCTTTAAGAATATAGAAGAGGGAATTGATAAGAAGGGGTATCGCAATCAAATTCATGAAAAATCAATCTACACATTCTTGCTTAACAAAAGTAACGATATTGGAGAACGTGTGTCTTTATTTAATGTTACTTTTTTAATTGAAGATTACAAAGTAACCTATCAGTATGATGCTAACAGTAACAAATATCTCAGATCAATAAACGGAGTCCCTCATGTGGACATGAATAACAATGAACAATTAACGGCAAGTAATGTTGTAGTACTTGGGACAGACCATAAGGTGCTTGATAATGAGGGCCGACTTCAAGTAAAACTAATGGATAGTGGGCCTGCATTACTATATCAGAATGGAATTATGAAGAAAGTCGAGTGGAAAAGAGACCAGATTAATACTCCAATTCGATTGTACGAACAAGGGCAGGAAATTGCTTTTGTACCTGGAAAAATACACTTTTTAATTGTTCCTACAAAGCCAACATTTGAGGCACATATTACATATTAAAATAAAAGAGACATTGAATTTGTGAAAAGCCCACAAACTTTAAATATTTATGAATAGAACTCAAAATAAGGCGACAGAAAGCCGCCTCGCTTGGTTGACAGCCAAGACGGGGCGGCTTTTTGCACGCTTGTAGGTTGTATGTTAGCTAAAAACAGTTCATCTTACTTGCGTTTGCGTTTCGTTGAACCGCCGACTTTGGAACGGGAACCGCCTTGTTTGCCACGAGCAGCACCTGATTTCTTGCGCCGTTTGCGCTTCGGTTTGAATATTTCCTCTACTTCTTTGGAGGAGTTCACCTTGCCTTTACCTATTGAGGCGAACAGCGTCTTCACCATGGGAGCCATTTGCTGGAAGGTATTCATGAACTTCTGCACCTTGCCCATCGAGCCGATGATGCCGTCGATCCCGCCCATACGCTCCACAAATCCGGCGATTTGCTTCAAATTCAAGCCGCTCAGCGGGTTAGACGAACCGCCTGCTGCTCCACCCCCGCCACCTAGAAGGTTGCTGAGGAAATTACCGCCTCCACTACCTCCGCCAGTGCCGCTAGCGGGAGCGCCGCCACCGAAGAATCCGCCGCCAGCGTTACCGCCAGGAGCGCCTCCGCCAAAAAATCCACCAGCGTTGCCGCCAGGGGCACCCCCGCCAAAGAATCCACCGCCACCTCCTTCAAAAGGAACAGGAAATCCGCCACCGCCTAAACCTGGATATTGCCCTAAGCCGCCATCCCCCAGTTGGGCTGGTAAAGTAGTTAAGCTCCTTGTATGGACTTCAGGACGCTGACCGCCATTGCCAATGATGTGTCTTGGATTATTCACTAGAATTCACGACCCTTTTTATCAGATTTGTCTCCTACAGGATATGTCACTTGCCTACTATTGGTATGGACGAATGTCACGGGTCTGGATATTTGTCACAATTTAACTCATTAACGCATAGAATTTTTACCGTTTCGCAATCCTAAAGGCAGGATTTATTCTCGGCGTGTCGAAAGTTACACAGGGAGCTTACTGATTTCAGAAGCCAAATTGCTTTTCTACCGGGAGTTGACAACGTATGCAATTAAAAAAATTAAACGATAAAGCCATAGACCAGCTTTTTGAAGCCATCTTGACGCTTAAGGATATAGAGGAGTGTTACGTCTTTTTTGATGACCTGTGCACAGTCAATGAGATTCAGTCGCTGTCCCAGCGCCTCGAAGTTGCTCGCATGCTGCGCAAAGGCTGCACGTATAACCAGATCGAAGCCGAAACAGGGGCGTCTACCGCGACCATTTCTCGGGTCAAAAGATGCTTGAACTACGGCAACGACGGCTACGTGCTGACGCTGGATCGTCTAGGTCGATAAGCAAGGTTTGGCAAATAGGGTCAGAATCCTGTGTTACCATGTGTAATGCGGGATTTTTCCTGTTTCACCAAGGGTTCAATTGACATGTGCGAACACATTAGTTAGCATAGGATTGTATGCAGGGTTAGAACGGGTGGGAAAAATAGCATGAGTACATATGGTGTGTTGGTCATCAGCCATGGATCCCGAGACGAAGGCTGGGTTCAGCTCGTCGATGAGGCCGTGTCGGCCGTCCGAATGCCGCAGGGTGTTCCGATATATGCCTCCTATCTGGAGCTGGTGGAAGGGCGATTAATTCAAGATGGCATCTATAGCTTAGAGGCCCAGGGTGTGACGGATATGATCGTCGTTCCTCTGTTCGTGTCCTCTGGGAGTACACATATTGATGAAATCAGCTATGCCTTAGGTGTCGTTGAACAGCCGCTGCTGGAGACGGATCTGGAGCCTTTTCATATTCAGGCGCGCATTCATTTCACATCGCCGATTGATGATGATCCCGTGATTGCTGAGATTATTTATGACAAAATCAAAGAGCTGTCCGAATGCCCCAGTCAGGAGATCGTCCTATTGGTTGGACACGGCAGCAAGGAGAAAGGCTTCCATCTCAAATGGCGCCAAGGCCTAGAGCTGCTTGCAGAGCGCTTGAAAGCATTAGGCGGATACGATGAGGCGGATGTCGCTATGCTTTTGCCGGATCAAGTGAAACGAAAGATGACATGGTGGGCGGAGAACAAGCCTGATCATAAAGTCGTCGTTGCGCCGGTTTTTCTAAGTGAAGGCTATTTCACGAATAAGGTTATCCCTTCCCGCATGGAGGGGTTCGCATATACATACAATGGACGGGCGCTGCTGCCAAGTCCGCTAATATCCAAATGGATCGAGAAGCAGATAGCTTCCGAAATTTCAGACGGCGAACAGGTGATGAGACACGATGGTCAAAAGAGCAAGACTGATCTATAATCCGACTTCTGGCCGGGAAGAAATGAAAAAGCGTTTACCCGAAATTCTTCAGCGCCTAGAGCGCGGCGGTTTCGAGACATCCACCCACGCCACCATCGGCGAAGGGGATGCGACACTTGCGGCAGCTCAGGCTGTTAGCCGGGGCTTCGACTTAATTATCGCCGCAGGGGGAGACGGCACCCTCTGTGAAGTCGTGAACGGTATGGCTGAACGCGAAGGAAGGCCGCCGCTTGGCATTCTGCCGCTGGGGACAACCAACGATTTTGCCCGTGCGCTGGGCATTCCCAAGAACTTGGAGCAGGCCTGTGACCTCATTGTTCAGCAGCACACCACCGACATTGATGTAGGCAAAATCAACAACCGCTACTTCATCAACATCGCCGGCGGTGGTTCAATGACCGAGCTGACGTATGAAGTCCCAAGCAAGCTCAAAACCATGATCGGGCAGTTGGCCTATTATATGAAGGGACTCGAAAAGCTGCCTAGACTAAAGCCTATCGAGCTGTACGTCAAAGCAGGCGAAATGGAGTTCCATGACGAAGTCATGATGTTCCTCGTCGGCAACTCCAACTCCGTCGGCGGCTTCGAGAAGCTGGCTCCGGATGCGAGCATGAACGATGGGCTGTTCGATGTATTGATTCTGCGCAAATGCAACCTTGCGGAGTTCATCCGAGTAGTCACGCTTGCGCTGCGCGGCGAGCATCTAAGTGATCCGAACCTGATTTACTTCCAAACGAACCATATTGAGATCAATTCGCCGGACTACGTCCAGTTGAATCTCGATGGCGAGTTCGGGGGCACATTGCCATGTGTCATGACGAATCTGAAGAGCCATTTGCAGATTATTGTGGATGAATCGGGGCAATCGATTTATAAGAAGAAGCTGCTCGATACGTTGACTACCCCTTTTCAGTTGAAGGGGTTTGCGGAGGATTCGCATCGGGAAGAGTAGGATTTGAAGAAAAATATAGAAATACTAAGAAAATAAAGCAAAACCAAGAAAGCAATAGCAAGAAAACCAAAACCAAGAAAAGCAATTTTTAAATTATCGTATTGGGATTAAAGTGAGGGTATTATGAAAGCTAAAAGCAGTTCTGGCTCGCGGCCAGGTAAACATAGAGAACAAAGTGGCAATGGCAAGCCCGCAGGGAATAGATCGGGGCAGCAGTCGGGAAGACCTGGCGGGGCTGCCGGGAAAGCGGCGGCCGCTTGGATGGCGGATCTGCCGGTGCAGATCGGGCAGCAATATGAGGCTGAGATCATGGGGATCAGCCATGATGGCGAAGGGGTGGGCCGTGTGAATGGCTTTACCCTTTTTGTTGCGGGTGCGCTGCCAGGTGAGCGTGCGCTTGTTCGGGTGAACCATTTGAAGAAGCAGTATGGCTATGCTGCGCTCGTGGAAGTGCTGGAAGTGAGTCCAGATCGGGTTAAGCCGGATTGCGTGATCTATGAGGAGTGCGGCGGCTGCCAGCTGCAGCATCTGAGCTATGAGGCTCAGCTTCGCGTGAAGCGGCAGCAAGTTGTCGATAATTTGGTGCGGATTGGGAAGCTGACGGTTGCCAGCGAACTGGGCGAAGAGGGCATTATTGTTCATCCCACACTTGGGATGACCGATCCGTGGCGGTATCGGAACAAGGCTCAGGTTCCATTTGGGGAAGAGCGCGGCGGCCTCATCGGCGGCTTCTATGCGCAAGGCAGCCATCGCATCATCGACATGGAGGAGTGCTTGATTCAACATGAGTCCAACGACGAAGTCGTAGCTCGGGTGAAAGAGATCGGTGCGCGTCTTGGCATCCGCGCTTATCGGGAAGAGACAGGCCTCGGACTGCTGCGCCACGTCGTCGTCAAAGTTGGCTTCCGCACGGGCGAGCTTATGGTCGTCCTTGTGACTAATGGCAGCTTGATACCTCGTGTGGATGAATGGATTGCTGGCATTCGCGAAGCGCTGCCCGCTGTCGCAAGCATCTGTCATAACATTAATGTGAAACAGACGAATGTTATTTTTGGAGATGAGACTCGCGTCCTGTGGGGCAGCGAAGTCATCTATGACTATATCGGCGATGTGAAATTTGCTATTTCCGCGCGATCGTTCTATCAAGTGAACCCCGTGCAGACGGAAGTCTTGTACGGGAAGGCACTGGAGTACGCCGCGCTCACAGGCGGCGAGACGGTGGTCGATGCCTACTGCGGCATCGGCACAATCTCCCTGTTCCTCGCGCAGCGCGCGGGACAGGTGTACGGCGTCGAGATCGTCGAAGAGGCGATCGCGGATGCACGGAAGAATGCCGAGTTAAACGGCATGACGAACGTGCACTTCGAGGCAGGCCCCGCCGAGGTCGTCCTGCCCGAGTGGACCCGCCAGGGCGTCCGGCCTGACGTGATCGTCGTAGACCCGCCGCGCAAGGGCTGCGACCCGGCGCTGCTCGCGACGATCCTCGAGCTGCAGCCGCGGCGCGTCGTGTACGTGTCGTGCAGCGCCTCGACACTGGCTCGCGACTTGCGCGTGCTCGTCGATGGCGGTTACGGCGTCGCGGAGGTGACGCCGGTGGATATGTTCCCTCATACGGTGCATGTAGAGTGTTGCTCAGTGTTGGTTTGGAAAGGAAACAATGAGTGAGAATTCAATGTGGGTTGTCCTCTCACGATACGATAACAAGTTTAGATGTTGAAAAGCCCTTTAAGAGGGCTTTTTTGCGTTAATAGCAACATTCGCTATCCCTAGACGTTTATCCTTAATTTGTAAGTTGGTGATATAATAAGGCGATAGCAGTTAGCAGTCTATAAGTGCTTCAACAAGGAATGATTTTATTTTGAAGGTAGTGATACATTTTTATGATTGACTTTCTAAAAGTTAAGGGAATTAAAGCGTACAATGAAATTATTGAGATAGCAGAGCAACCAAATCTCTTGTTCTCTAATGACAGTGGTCAATACAATGCGGAAGCTAACTATAATCTTTACACCATTCAGAAGCTAAACAAATTGATTAAGAAAAACAGTATTTCAATTTGTGAGTTAGAAAAGGTTTTTATCTTTGTTGAAACCTCATGGTCGGCATATTTGAATAAGCATTATAAAGATAAATCCTTTCTTTTTTACATTTGGGGTGATTGTCAGATACCTGCTATTAGGCTTTCAATTGTTTCGTTTTATGAGGGTTTAGAATTACCGTTTGGATGTATATTGAACAAGGTAAAAGACATCCAGAACCTACTAATTCAATACAAAGAGAAAGCACAATTTGATGGTATTACTATTATCGAAACGGACGAATCAGACTTAAATGAGGACGAAACTGAAAGTGAATACATACTAACTGTATACTCAAAAATCATTAAGTGTTAGATATATGCACGATTTTATCCAACAAACGTTGGAGATTTTTAGGGGCGTGTGATAAACCCAATCACAATGAAAATAGGGATACAATTGGAAACCTGCTAAGGACTGTTTAAAATAAAAGGGCAATTTTAATGCTGTTGAAAGATGGTGAAAAATTGGAGGGAAAAAAGTTCAAGGCGTTTATCTATCTACTGCATGTGGTTTTAATTGACATTCGATTTCATTCATGGGGAAAAGTTAAGTGGTGGAATCCATTTTCATTATATAAGATGGTTGTAAGAACCAGAAATATTGCTGAACTAGCAGATGTATTTCATAACCTTCAAGAAACTCTTTCGAATAATCACAAGCATTTTGACGAAAAACTATTTTGGGAATATGTAGATGCTTTTCGCAAGAGGTATCCCAATGAAACAAGAGATTATAGAGGGATATACAACCAAAGTTTAGATAATTTAGTGGGAGATGATGTGGATAGAAGGCATGCGAAAGCCATAATTAAGTGGGATAAAGACCCAAGTCGTTATTCTATGAATGAATGGCTTCGTGACATAGTAGTGATCTATGGAGAAATAATCGACAAGAAAATCTATGGTGATACATGGACTGTACCTGTAAGAATAACCTCCTTAATAGATGGAACATGGAATACTTATGCGGATGTAGGTTTTTTAGTTGATGAAGCCCCTTGGCATCTACTTGTAGGTGGTTATACCTTTAAGCTTTGGGCTGGAAGGGACATTGCGACAGTGACAATTCTTTAGGATTTATACAAAAGCAATTTTATAACAAAATCCCAGTATGATTTCCCTATGTTGATGCTAGTGAAAACGAATTAGGCAGAATTGTTTTAAATGGATTTACTATTTTAGGGAAAATGTGTTCACGCTGTAAATAAGATTCGTCTTTCATGTGTGTTGGGGGAATTTTTGAGGTAAGTACTATCAGAATGACGTGAAAAGATAAATTTATAGGGGGATGTAAACGGATGGATTTGAAAAAAATTAACTCTTTAACTAAATACCCAAGTATTCTTACATATCATCAATTGGGTGAAAGAGGTCGTTTAACTGATGAATTATCTGAGTCGAAAGGCTTCTCTGATTCAGATAATGTATTTGTTTATGAAAAAGTGGATGGTGAGAACTCAAGAATTATTCTGTTGAAAAATTATTATAATGAAATTGATTATCTAATAGGCTCCAGAGAGGAATTATTATTTGCAAAGGGAGATAGGATAGGGAACCCTTATGGCAATATTGCAGAGTTTCTTAAACTTCTAGCTGATAAAATCATCGATGATATCTTTTCTAATGGCGATTGGGCATTAACTGTCATTTATCAGGAATCATATGGAGGAAAGACGAAAGCATCCAAAAACTATACTGAAAGTAAAACTCAAGGTTATCGAGTGTTTGATGTGTTCTCCTTAAATCAGGATGAATTGAATAACCTCCTTTCATTGTCACAAGAAAAGATTGCTGAATGGAGAGATCATGGAAATCAACCTTTTTATAATGAAGTTGAAAAACGCAAATTTGTTGAAAAATTTGAATTGGAATATGCTCCACTGTTGACGGAGGAGAAAGGTGCTGATTTTCCGATAACTTTAGATAAGACTTTTTCATTTCTTAAAGAATTTGAACAAACACAAGTGGGAATCGATTCTACTGGAAAGTCCGAAGGAATTATTGTTCGAACATCAGATCGAAAACAAATTAGAAAAATTCGTTTTGAAGACTACGAAAGAACCTTCAGGAAATAAGAATATAAATCAACAATTTCATGGGATGACTTACTGGGATGGTGAGACTGATGAATCAAATCAAAGATCTCCAAAAGCTTATCAAACTCACTGGTGATCGTGCTAAGTTAGATGCTAAGGCGAACGATGATTTTGGCATGAACCCCTTCAGTTCTTCCCATACCGCATCAGACAGAGTAATTTTCGAATAGACTTGTTGGTTTTTGGTTACAGGATTACCATTGTCAAAATCTGATATGCTCTGTTTTACATAGATCGTGCCTTGTATCAAATCAACATTTTTCCACTCAAACCCTTTGAGGCCTTCTTGATGAATTATTCGCAGCGTTTATTGGAACTTCTGCTCGGCATTAGTCAACTCTATTCGCTTCTTTGAGAGAATGAATTAGAAGACTATGATCGATCGGTGAAGACATGACAATCAGGACTGTATAGGTTCCATATTTATCGCACTGATTGCTAAACTCTTCGAGCGTGCGTGTGGATTCCGTCACTACTTTTAATAAATAACTGTGTTCTCCGCTTATGCGGTGGCACTCGGCAACTTGGGGAGAGGCATGGACAAAATCAAGAAATGCCAAGCAGTCCCTAGTCCGAAACAACATATAGGCGGCCGCATGCTTCCCAATTTTTTCAGGAGAAATGACGGTACGATACTCTTCGATTACTCCCTTTTCTTCCATTCTCTTAACTCGTTCCGTTACAGCAGGTTGGGACAAGCCCACGCTTTTACCCAGTTCAGTCATTGAAATCCTTGCCTGGTTCTGAAGATAGAAGAGGATTTGTTTGTCTATATGATCCACTTTGAGTGTTCTCCTTTAAATTTAAGGTATTTGAATAAAATAACTTTGATTTATTTGTATAATCATCATATTTGATTTGATGTGTTATGTAAAATGAACGATTTAAATTATATAATAACACTCACATGAATAAGGCGATTCACACATGAGAAGTCAGAGAGGAATGGCAAGCAATGAGCAAATACGATTTAAATATGGCAGGTACAAAAGATTCCAGCAAAAATATCATCGCATTGGCCGCGATATGTTTGTCCGCGCTAATGTTCGGTCTCGAAATTTCCAGTGTGCCAGTCATACTGCCAACCCTGGAAAAGGTATTGCATGGCAATCTTAAGGATATGCAATGGATTATGAATGCCTACACCATTGCCTGTGCGACGGTTCTGATGGCTGTGGGGTCCCTAGCTGACCGTTATGGAAGGAGGCGCATTTTTATTATTAGCCTCGTTTTGTTTGGCGTTACATCCCTGATTTGTGGTTTGGCGCAAAGCACCTCGGTTCTAATCGTCAGTCGGTTTCTTCAAGGTGTGGGTGCTGGTGCGATGCAGATTTGCCAGATAGCGATTCTTTCTCATCGGTTTCAGGAAGGGCGGGAACGCAGCAAAGCCTTTGGAATATGGGGGATCGTGTTCGGGATTGGCCTCGGGTTTGGACCCATTATCGGGGGGATGATCGTGGCTGCATTGAACTGGCATTGGGTTTTTCTGATCCACGTACCGCTGACCATCCTTACGCTGATCCTTGTCTTTGGGGGTGTGGAGGAATCCAGTGATCCGCAAGCGAAAAAGCTGGACGTTATCGGTATTGTCACGCTTTCGTTGGCGGTCTTTGGTCTGGCCTACTTTATCACGCAAGGAGCAGAATTAGGCTTTACCAGCATAGCCTCCATCAGCATTCTTGGTGCAGCGGCAGCAAGCTTCATTATTTTTCTAATTGTGGAAAAGTTCAGCACTCATCCGATGTTCGACTTTTCCGTATTCAGGATACGCAATTTCTCCGGCGCGATCCTTGGTTCCATCGGCATGAATTTCAGTTTCTGGCCATTCATGATCTATCTGCCGATTTATTTTCAGAGCGGTCTTGGTTATGGCATTGTTGCCGCCGGGCTGTCTCTCTTGGCTTATGCGCTGCCTACCCTGGTGATCCCGCCACTTGCAGAGCGTCTTTCGCTGCGCTATCAGCCGCGTATCGTCATCCCATTGGGTCTTTTCATCATCGGCCTGGGCTTCATTATGATGAAATATGGCAGTGGAGGCGATCACGCCAACTGGCTGACCATGCTCCCAGGTTCCCTGTTGGCTGGCATCGGGCTGGGCTTGACCAACACGCCTGTGACCAACACGACTACTGGCTCAGTTCCGATTACCCGCGCAGGCATGGCTTCCGGTATAGACATGAGTGCCAGATTGATCAGTCTAGCCATCAACATCGCCGTTATGGGATTCATTTTGCAGGAAGGCATCCTGTCTTATTTGAGGGGAGCCCTTCCAGGGACTCTCGATACAACGCAATTGCGGGCTTTGGCCGGGAAAATAGCTGCCGGAAACTTTGCATCCCTCAAGCAGGGCTTGCCAGAACTGTCCTCTCTGGATGCGTCCGGAGCTGTGGTCCACGCGGCTCTTGTGCACGGATTTGGCTTGGTGATGCTCTATGGCGGCATTGGCGTGTGGGTTTTGGCCGCGATCAGTTATATGATTTTTAGATCTAGATCTTCTCAGACATAGTGATCCATCATCTGTTTCAAATAATTCCGAAAGTCTTCAACATATGTTTGGGGCGCTACGATTTTTAGATTTGTGCCGAAACTTGCTAGAAATTGAAATCCTGTACTGTTGTGAGGGACATCGATTGTTGCTAATAAAAATTCAGAACTATAGTTTTCAATACTTTTTCGACCGTACCTTTCAATGAATTGATCTTGGATGCTAGGGGAAATCAATGCCTGAATAGCGACTAGCTGCGGTTGATAGCTTGCTTCGCGTTCTTGTTCTACTAAATATTCTCTAGGGTTAAATGTTTTGTCGTCCATATTAAGCTTATCGATCCGAGATAATTTGAACGTTCTATAGCTCATACGATGTAAACAGAATCCCTTCAGATACCAACTCGTTTCGCTAAAATGAAGCTGATAGGGCTCGACAATTCTATTCGTCGCTGTGCCATTTTTATCTATATAATCAAATGAAACTAATCTTCTCTTTAGTATGGATTCTTGAAATGTCCTCAAGGTGTGAAGAATTTCAGACCGACCCTCCCAACCATAAAATGACAGTTGAATCGAACTTTTCAGAGACAAGGGGCTAACCATTGCCTCTATTTTTTTGATCGTAATGTCAACTTCTTCGCTAATTAGAATTTGTTCCAATCCGCCGAGCGCAGTTAGTATATTCTCTAAGTCGGAGCTGCTTAAAAGACGTTTATCCACCTTGTATTCATCCATAATACCGTAGCCGCCATGAACGCCATTGATAGAATAGATCGGGATGTTGGATAGGCTCAGTGTTTCCATATCGCGAAGAATAGTTCTTTTGGACACATCAAATAATTGCGTGAATTCTGTTGTTGAAACGATATTTTTTCTCAGCAATATCATGATGATAGAAATAAGTCTCTCAATCTTGTCCATAAGTTCCCCCTCCTCAAATTAATTTAGGAATGGTGACATACAGTTGTCACCTTTTGTAGATTATACTACATTTATCACAAGAAGGAGGTATTACTTTATGTCAGCTATTGTATATTTAAACTTTGATGGAAATGCAGAACAAGGGATTGAATTTTATTCGGAGGCTTTAAGTGCAGCGGAAGTGAAAAAAGTTAAATTTAGCGATATCCCACAAGATCCAAACTATCCACTGCCAGAAAATGAGTTAACTATGATTATGGAATCTTCCATAGAATTCGTAGGCGGGAAAATCATGATGTCGGATATTTTGCCTTCTATGAAGACGGTAACAGGTGAGTTGGTGAAAGGAAATAATGTCCTGATTAGCCTAGTCATCGATGATAAACAAAAACTAGAAGAATACTTTAATCGTTTATCGGTTGGTGGCTATGTTATAATGCCGTTATCCAATACTCCTTGGTCTTCGTGCTTTGGCATGCTGGTTGATAAGTTCGGGATTTCGTGGAAATTCAATAGTGACGCAGATAAGTTTCTTGATAAAGTCATTTCTAACAAACAGTAACTCATGCTTGAGAATGGTCTTGCAATTGCAGACCATTTTTTCTTGTATATTTTTACTTGGAAAATTTAGAAAGGATCATGTATATGGAAATTGAAAATCTGATTCCAGCAAAATCGAGAGAAGATGTGAGGATTTGGCTGCAGGAAAATGGAAAGACGAAAAAGTTTTGCTGGGTCGTGGTTAGTATGACGCCTACCCCGAATACGTTGTTATATTTGGACGCGGTCGAGGAAGCTTTGTGCTTTGGATGGATCGATGGAGTCAAAAAGAAAATTTCTGAAACGGAGCTAGCTCAGCGGTTGTCTCCTAGAAGTAAAAAAAGTTCATGGACGGAATTAAATAAAGAACGTGTCCGCCGCCTCGATAAGTTGGGGTTAATGAGAGACGAAGGAAGAAGGGTTCTTCCTGATATGGATCATAATTCTTTTAGAATAGATGAAGAGATAGAGCAAAGGCTGAAAGAGGAAAAGCAAGTGTACGATAATTTCATGGCATTTCCAGATCTTTATAAACGAGTTCGGATCGACACGATACAAAGCATTAAGAATCAGCCAGAATTGTTTAGGAGCAGATTGGACAAATTCATAATAAATACGAGAGAAAACAAAATGTACGGTCAATGGAATGATAATGGACGTCTAGAGGGGGGAGGACGAAAAGATTGTAATTTATTATAATCTTTCCATCCTCAATTCCTTCACATCAATGGAGCCTCTGGCCTGAATGGTGAAAGGGGCTTTTTAGCTATTTAGTGGTTTAGTTTCAACCCATGCAACCTTGAGATCTCTTTTTTTGAAAAGCCACTGATTATTCAGTTTGATGAATTCGTCGTTATACCTTATAGCTGCTACCATTAATTTCTTGTCATCGCCATCGATTGTTAAATGATGAGCATTACAATAGGTTGTCCCAATTGCCGTATCACCAGATAAAATAATCTTACTTTGGCCATTAACATGCATGGTGGAGTCATAAGTATTTAAGTTATCAAAAATAGGTGCTAATTCCTTCCTACTGGTAACGATTTGAGATGGTTCTGCCTGACGTTCATCCATAAATACTCTAAAAAGAGTATCTTCCGTAAATAGTGCCATTTGGCCTTCAGCATCCCTCGTGTCTGCACAATAGGCATATGCGTCAATGAGATCACGTATAGCATCACGGTCAGCAATTTCTTCTAGGGATCGTCTTTTCACATTTTCCATGTTGTCCTCACCTTTTTTTCATTTTGTTTGTATCCGTTCCTTCTATCCTCATAGTAACCGAGCCGAGTAATCAAAGCTTTGCTATGCGGCTCATTTTGTTTGTCAATTCGGCTCATGCTAACGGACATCGAATTCCAGCGACTCCCTATTGGATTGCCATGGTGCCTTCATGTTATCTTGTATTCAGATAAGGAGTGAGACGAATGGGGTCCTCAATTAGCAAGGCTGTGAAAATGCCTCAGAGTCTAGCCAGTGTTGGCGTTTTGAAGATGAAAGGATTGTCGGTCATGGGGGCATGCGCCTATTCGGATATCAAGACGGGGAGAATGCATCTTCAGGAGCATGTTCTATTAGTTGTTCTGGAAGGTGTCTACATTGTCAGATACGGTGATCAGGAATATACAGTAAGGAAAAACGAAATGGCGCTCTTGCATAAAGGAATCGTCGTTGAGTATGAGAAGTATGGGGAAGCAGATTCGAGGCATGTATTGGATTACATGATGTTCTTTTTGAAGGATGAATTGCTTCATGATTTTATGAAATTATCCAGTCTACCTTCCTCCAAGTCTGTATCGCCTGCCGCGGCTACTGTTCATCCGGTGAATGAGCGCCTGTTAAGCTATATGGCTTCACTCAAGCCCTATTTTGCAGAGCCGGAGGGCATTCAAGACGAATTAATTAAGCTGAAAATGCTGGAGCTTCTTTTTGATATATTGGATGCGGACCAAGGGCTATTGAACCAAATCCTGCAGCTGAGGCAGCAGCGTCCCACAAGCATTGTTGAGGTGGTGGAGAAGAACCTGCTAAACCCCGTATCGCTTCAGGATCTGGCCTATTTGTCCGGCAAAAGCTTATCCACCTTCAAACGGGAATTCCGGAAGATCTATAATGAGCCTGCATTTCAGTGGATTCGCAACCGTCGGTTAGAGAAGGCGAAGGAACTGCTAAGCAACTCAAGAATATCCATAACGGAGGTTTGTTTGGCTACAGGCTTTGAGAACGTATCGCACTTCTCGAAGGTGTGGAAGAAGAAGTATGGGGTTTCTCCTTCGGTGATGAGGGATCGTGGTGCGGCCGCTGTGCATGAGCAAAAGAATCCGAACGATTAGTATAGCAATCGTTCGGTTTTTTTTGCTTTATGCGATTGTATAAATGAGATGACTAGATCGAACTTATCGGCAGTTTTAACCCGCCTTTTAAAAAAGATCCCTTATTACATACGGCTTAGGCTTTGAAATGAGCACTGCGTTCGGGAACTGCTCACTCTCACATTCAATCCGGCAAGCATGGAGAACAACCAACGGGCAGCCGTCTTCTATTATGACGAAGAAAAGAAGTTTTGGGTGGAACTGGGGGCAAAGTAAACGGCAGTTACATTACCGTAGAAGTCGATCACTTTACGTAAAAGGGCGTGCTGGCCGTAGATTTAACCCAACATGTGTCGGCAACCCCCACAACCCCAAATGACTTTACCGACGTCATCGGACATTGGGCCGGAAGCAAAGATAAAGCAGGCAGTTAGCGGAGGCATCGTCACCGGCTATCCGAACGGACATGTTTAAATCTGACACAACGGTGACGCGCACGGAATTCCCGGTGATGCTGATTAATGCGCTAAAGCCACAAACGGAAGGAGCGGCGCTGACCGTGGTCTGGGTACACAAAGCAGTCGCGCAAGCGGTGCAAGCGGGCGTCATTCACGGTTATTAGGACGGTTCGTTCAGACCAAATGCGGAAATTACGTGCACTGAGATGGCTGTGTTGGTTGCGAATGCGCTCAAGTTGTCTATCGAATCGGATAACGAAACTAGCTTCGCGGATGACAAGGAAATCCCGTCAGGGGCGATAGACGCAGCTAGATTCATATGGTCTAGAAGAGGAGAAACCGCGCATACATCTAGTAAAACACAACAACCAATTGACTTGATTTCTGAGAAAAAAGACTTAGAAGTTATAATGTATGGCTTAGAAGAAGTTGATGAAAAGATTAATGAAATACTTAAGCCTCATAGAGAACTATGGCAAATAAGGTGTGCGAAAATATACAAAAAATGTGAAATTGAAACTAAAGACCATTGGAATATCCTCTGCAGAGGATGGTTCAATGGTCTTTAGTTTATTATCCTTTATTTAGTAGTTGTATTGGGAGGTTAAACGTTGAATCAAACTAGTGAAAAAGAAAAATTAAAATGGTTTGGAGAAAACTTATACAATCTTCGCAAGGATCTTAAACTGACACAAGAGCAATTGGCGGGTCTAATTAACGTAAAGCAATCGACAGTATCTGAGATTGAAAATGGTCAAAGTAATGCAAAGCTAACTACTATTTGGAGTTTGGTTCATGTACTATCTGAACGTCATAATTCCCCATTAAATGTTGCAGAAAAATTATTCAAAGGGAGATTATAAAAATGTCATTCATGATTCAAGAAACTGCCATAAACGAATATAACAAGCTTATAGTAGATAAATTAGGTGTATTAACGAAAAAGCCAAGCAAGAGTAAGAGAGCATCTATGCGTCGTGAAACTATTTTTGCAACTTTTGAATCATTGTTGAATACATTTCCAAATGAAAATCCAGGCCAGATGTGGAGGATAGTTGAAAAAGCTCATGTGTACTCATATCTTCAAAGTGAAGGTGTAGATATGGATGTATTTGGTCTAAAATATAATATTAAACGAGAAATCTTAGAAGAATTATTTTTTGATGATGAATTGATAAGTTCATTTGAAAGTGCAAAACAAAGTTGGAAACGATCATCAGGTATTGCCTGGGAGAATTTCTTTGAGGGTACATTTGAGTCAGAAGATGATGAAATTAAGGTTGTCAACCCAAGAGATTTGAAAAAACTTCTTAAGGGAGAGCATATTAATAATAATGAAGGTTACCCAGCACCATTGCACTTTTTTGATAATGAACAAAAAAAATATTTTGAGTCACTTTTAAAGAAAAAGGATTTTGATTTATTTTTATTGTTTTATAGTACATACCATAGAAAATGGCGTTTGTTCGGTTTAATACAATGTAAAACTTCCATTAGAGATAGAATGAAAATAAATGCTTCAACGAGCAAAGATGCAATGAATAAGAATTTATGGTCAATATTACTAGCGCTTGACCCTGATTCTTATTTAAGAGGACAGTATTACGAAATGGCGAAGACAGACTGGCATGGAGTCTATTTTATGGAAAAAGAAGTTTCCGTTGATGATAACATAGTCAGAGCCCCCATAGATGAATTACAGTCCAAAATACTAAATCATGCAAATCAAGTATTACAAATAATTACGGATAAGCCAGAAGTAATTAATTCTAGTTGGAGACCTAATTAAAACAAGTTGCCTTAAATTAAGGCAACTTGTTTGGCAGGTTGTTCTTTTTTTTCAGTAATTTCAACTTCATTATATAAGAGATTTTGATTCTTAGGCTCAATAATTCCAGATAGTATATCAGCCAATCCAACAGCATCGATTTTCAATTTTTGTTTAAGGTCTGTTAGCTTTAAATTGTTGGAATAAATATATTTAATAATATTTTCTCTTAAGGGAGCGTATGTTGCATCTCTCATGTTAGATAAGTTATTCAAGATTTCTTTCGCTAATGCTGCTGACATGAGTGGTGGAACTGCATCTCCTATTTGCTGATAATAGTCTCTGCCTGTCCCTATTTCTTTTTCAGAATCTGGCTTATGTGGTTTTTGATTAGCGCCAGTAAAAATGTACCAGTCAGGGAAACCTTGGAGTCTAGCAACTTCTCTAGCGGTGAGATTTCGATTGAAATTAGGATGAACTAATTCTTCCCTGGCGTGAGAAGTAACGGTTCTAGAAGGAATATTTGCTGGAAGTTTTCTGTTTTTTTGAATAAATACACCTTTAGGTATAATCTTTTTATCAAGTAATTGTTGGAATTCATCAGTGGAGAGCTCATTACGTAATCTTGTAACAAGATCGCCTTGATTTTCGTCCTCTTGCAAAAGATTATATCTTTCAATAATTCTATTGCTATGATTTGGAATGTTAAATAATGTTAAGATATCTTTTTTGAAATTTACCCACGTAAATTTTCGATAGTCATATATCGAGTTTTCTATATTTCTACAGTATTTAGAGAAAGCGCCTGAGGGCTTTTTTTTGTATGTATCACAAAAATAAAAACCGGAATTATTAGTTTTTGAATTCTTGACTAAAAACTGATCTTCACCAACCTTTGTATCCTTAACTGAAGTAACTTTTGGTAAATCTTCAAAAGCCTCTTCAACTGTAACCCAACGTGGTAATGTAGTACCATGTTCAGAATGAGTAGGTTCAGGATAGGTTAATGGTAAAGAAGAGTCCTTGGTTGCAAGAATAAAAATTCTTTCTCTTGTTTGCGGTGTCCCATAATCTGCTGCTTTGAGAATTTTAAAGTTAATATAGAGAAAGCCCTCATTTTGCAAATCTTCTAGTAAACAATGAAAGACCTTTTTTTGACTAGTTTTTGATATAGATTTAGATAGGATATCATCTACATTCTCCATAATGAAATATTTAGCGTTTAGTTCAGAAGCAACGCGGATAAGTTGTTTGTAGTAATAATCTCTTTTATCACCATGTGTTCTTTTGGGGTTAGAAGTCGAGAAACTTCTACAAGGGGGCCCACCCATAACAATGTCAACGGAGTACTGCTCAGTTTTTTTGTAAACATACTCTCTTAACTCACTAATATCATCATCAGAAAAATTAGCTAAATCTTTTTTAATTACATTTGTATTGGGGAAGTTAGCTTTATAAGTATTTATGCTATCTTCCTCAAACTCATAGGCAACAAGTGTCTCAAATCCGGCTAAGTGAAAACCCAATGCTAGTCCACCAGGACCAGAAAATAATTCTACAATTGTTGGTTTGTTGTATGTCATTTAAACACCTCATTATTATTGCAAGTAACCCCATTATAACAAACGTTTGTTCGTTAATAAATAGCGAATATATGATATTGTTTATTATATATCAGTGTAGGGGTATTTGTAAGATGTATCATTTTTCTAAAAAATGGTTACTACTTAAAGTTAAAATGAAAATTATCCGAGAGAACATGCATGTGTTACTAGAATCTTATCCAGATAGGAGTTTATTGGGTAATTAAATGTAGGCTACTAGAGGTAGATAAAAATTATTTAATATCACAATTTCTGAAATTAATAGATTATTGTAGCTCCTTATAATTATAAGGGGCTTTTTCTACTGTATAACCTCTAGTTATTCAGTTATTTAGAATTAAAGGGAAAATCAGGAATATTGTCGAATATTGTATTGTTTTTATTGAAGTTTTGAGTCTTTATAATAATACTCTTTAAAGGTGGTTCTGCAATGGCAAGAACGTATTACGCGGAAGGAAGACAAGTAGCCTATATAATACGAGGATTAAGCGTTCTTACGGGTCTTTCAATCTTCTATTTCACTAGTTTAAAAGAAATCTGGTGGATGTTTTTTGTGATTATTTTTTCTTCTGTTCTGGTCGGTGAAATATTTGGTGCCCGATGGACGAAGAAAAGAAGAGCAGATAAGAAGGCTAGAAAGCAACAAAGAACTACGTCTCCTGTGAAGAGCTCTCCTAGCAATAGTAAAAAAGTATTGTCTGATAGTGAGCTACTTAAAGTTAATATTGATTCACTTTCGGGCACAGATTTCGAGAGATTAATGATGCTTTACTATAAAGATCAGGGTTATCAGGTAGAACGTATCGGTGGATCAGGGGATCATGAGGTTGATTTGATAATCAAAGGCAAAGAAGGCTACAAAATTGCCGTGCAATGCAAAAGATGGAAGAGAGATGTGGGGAACGATATTGTTCTAAGACTAAAGGCAGGGAAACAAGTTCACGGTTGCTATGATGCTTGGATTGTTACGACTAGTAATTATACAAGAGCGGCCAAAGAAGCAGCTGAAAAGCTTAATATCAAATTGATTAACGGTTTAATGTTGGAGGACAAATTAAAACGATGGAAAGCCCAAAAGGGTATATCTTAAAAACTTGAATGAAGAGAGATGACAGTATGAAAAGTAAGAAGCTCACGATTTCAACTTTTTTAGCCAGCGCTTTGGGACTGATTGTAATACTTAAAGCATTTATATATGTGCTTAAACATTTTGTGTTTCAAACCACTGGAGAAAATAGTTTGAAGGTCGATGAATCTGATTTAAATATTGCGTTTGTCGTAGTTGTCGTATTGCTGTTGATTAGGATTAGTTATGTTATTGTGAAACATAGAATTGTAAGAGCTAATCAAGTACAATACCCCAAAGCAATAGTTGAAGATACAGTAGAATCATTTGATTGTGCTGAATGTGGCAAAAGAGTCAGTGAAAAGGTTAGGGATTACTGCTTGGAACGTCCAAATAAGTTTGGAGGACAAGTTTACTGCTATGACCATCAGAAAACGATTAAGTTATAAAACCAAAAGAGCGACCTCGAGAACCAATTTGATGTCTAATTGCAAAATTGGCAAGGCATAATTTATAGATGGGCGGGTAATATGTTGGTTGGACGAAAAATAAAAATGCTTAAATAAAAATAAACGACATCTATTCAGATGTCGTTTATTTCCTCCTATTCAAACCCTTCCGATAAGCCTCAACAGCAGCCTGTGCCGCGGCACGGGCAATTTCCAGTTCTTCCTCCGTGTATTGATCAGCGCCTTGGAGTAAGGAACGGCCGACAGTAGATTGTTCTTGATCAGTCGCTCGCCCCAGTAAATAATCGACACTTACCTCGAAGTAATCGGCGATTTTCTCCATAATTTCAATGTCTGGTTTTCGTGCTCCGTTTTCATAACCAGATATCGTGGACTCTGCCAAATTGAATTTAGATCCTAACTCTTTCATGGTTAGACCAGTTTTCTTTCTAAGACTTCTTAGTCTTGTTCCGAACATATTCATCACCTAATTAGATTATACTTTGCACAATGCGCAATGTGAATTTATTTACCCTTAACTTCACGATATGCATTGACACTTCGCAATATGCATTGTAAAATCAAAATATAACTATGCGTATTGCATAGTTCGTAGGAATTCTGGAGGTGCTAAATGAATAGTTTAGTGAAAACAGCTAGGATATCTTCTCAGTTATCCATAGAGGATGCTGCAAGAAAGCTCAATATCTCTGCGGGATATCTATCTCAAATTGAAAATGGACATAGGCAGATTAGCTCAACTCGTGCTGAAGAGATTGCCAATTTATACAGAAAAAATAAGGATGATATTTTTTTACCTAGTCGCTATGCGATTCGCGAAGTTAATGGGCAAACTACTGCGTAGAGATTAAAGAATGATAAAAACAAAATTTTAGCCAGTCGGTGTGTCCAACCATTCTACTTATTTAGTCGTAGTTTTGCCTATCATCGGAGGTGAGCCACATGAACGATATCCTTGCCAAATACAATGAAACCATTAAAGAAGAACAAATACTCCTTCAAAGAATCAACGTGTGCAAAGAATTCATAGACATTATCCTAACCTACATCTCCGAGAAGGCAGATTCTATTCACATGCTTACAGCAGAGGATATTATTACTTCGGTTCATACCATAGGTCAGGATTTGGATACGGAATTACTCCATTTGAGGCTGGAGAAGGGGATTTTGGATAATAAGCTCAAAGGAGTAATGGATTAACAGGATCTTCACAACCTCTCAAGATGGGAGGTTTTTTTCTTTTTCACCGATTTCGTCAAATTTATTTAATAGAACAGATATTATGCGTAGCTCATAAAGAAGGGTTTTTCATAGTGATAAAAGAAGGATTATGTTAAGGTATCTAGCACCGCGGTTATTAAATGGTACTGAATTTAGAATGGAGGAATAATCGCGTTTCGCAGAAAACTATTCCTCAGAGAATCAGATCGAGAACGAATTGATAGCGGCAATGCTGCAATCAAGGGCCTCCTTATACGAGGTCATACACGTCGATAAGACGGAAGGGTGCTTATGCTAAATGACATTTTGAGTGACTCAGACGAGCCTATTAAAATCATTGACATTAGTTTAAGCAATAACACAATAAGCAGTCCCCTGATCTACACACGAGTGCTCGATCTTGAGGGATTTAGCATGACATCTGGTTTAGGATTTGTTTTTTCCATTGATCATAAAGATTATATTTTGAATCGAAGCCGGAAAATGCTTAAGAAACTGAAAAGCGGCGATACGTCGCTAGACAACTTTGTCACCTATTTTCATTTGAATCGTTCGGACGGGATTTTAACGAGGTTTGAGACTGTTAAGTGAGGCCATGAGCAGATGAAACATCTGGGAGTGTCTTGACTCTCCTTGGTGTATGGGAGGAAACTAATTTGAAAGTATATGTCTACTGCAATAAATGTGAATATAAAACTAAAGAGCATGACGAAATGCTCATGGCGATAGTAGAGGCCCTTCAGCATGGCGCAGTATACACTTATAAGCATAATAACGATAGATGCCCCCTATGCAAGGCTAAAAATTCATTAAAGCAATCAAAACAGTTGTTGTAAGATAGCGCAGCGATTCAATCACGAGATTAACAGAGTTTTCACAGCCTCTCAAGATGAGAGGTTTTTTGTTTTTTTGCTGAACAGAAAACGCCCCAATGATACTTTCAAAATCACCTTTAGTATGCTAACGTAGAAAAGAGGTCATTGTCTATGCAGGGAATCTATGTATTCGCATCGGGTAGATGAGATCCCAAATTAAATAATTTTTGAGGTGACATCATGAGAAATGTACTCGCTATTATGTTGTTAGGTTCTCTTCTTGCTATAAGTGGAACATTGGGCTACAAACTGTATGAGAAAATCACGGACAAGCCTGCCTACGTAAAGTCTGAACCATCGTCCTCCACACCTCCTGGTCAGAACGCTTCAACTGTCCTTGTCAATGAACCAGTGCCGGGCAGCACCTCCAAGGCTGGAGAGAATGGGGCAGCAACTGCCAGCATACCAGCGGCCACATCATCAGTGCCTGCCAAAGCGGATAAGCCTGGCGCTGCTGTGAAAGAAACGACGATCAAAATGTCTGATATAACATACAAATACATAGGTGAGGTAGTTAATGGCGTGGCGCATGGACAAGGGGCAGCTTATTACCCGAACGGACAAAAGCGTTATGAAGGTGAATTCGTGAATGGGAAAATCAATCTGGTCGGCAAAACATTTTTCAAAGACGGGAAACTGCGCTCAGAAGGAAAAAGGGTCAATGGAGTCATTCAGGACATAGGTTACAACGAGGATGGCAGCTTGTATTCAGAAATGACACGTCCAGAGAATAATAAATTGGGGGATGCCAAAATTTATGCTCCCGAAGGTTATCTACAATACGCTGGGCAGGTTACGCCAGATTCGGTCGTTCCTGAAGGAACAGGAATTGAATACCATGCGAATGGAAAAACAAGGTATACGGGCACGTTCAAGAACGGTGCATACAACGGAACGGGTACATTTATTTCCGACGATGAGCGGGATAAGTATGTAGGTCAGTTCACCTCTGGCGTCATGTCAGGGAAAGGCAAGTTCTATGAATACGGAACGCTTTATTATGATGGAGAGCATCAGGATGGTATTTACGAGGGGAAAGGCAAATTTTATATGAATGGCGCGATTGCCTACGACGGGGATTTCGTGAATGGAAATGCCAACGGAACCGGCAAGATGTACGATAATGGCAAGCTTGTGTATGATGGAGAAGTTGTAGAAAATATACCAACGGGCAACGGAACAAGCTACTTGGGAGGTACCGACCTGAAGATCAGCATCACGATACGGAATCCTGGCGTACAGCGGTCCTCCGGAGTATCTTCCTTTAACATGCCTCAGGGAGTCCGTATTCCGACAAAGGGTGATATATTGAAGTAACTTTTTTAGGCGGATTGACAGGACTCGATGGAAATTATTAAAGACAAAAAGGAGATTTGCATGTATGGATGCAGTCTCCTTTTTACTACTTATCAAACTTTCTCACTAAAGAATCTAAATTTGGTTCCAAATAAATAAAAAATTGGTGTTAATAAGTAAAGGTTGAATACACTTGGAATCTTAGCAACCCCAAAATATAAGCACAATGGCAATGTAATAATTGCAGCAATAATGGCTAACAGTTTCTTATTCATAAGAGAGAACAAAAGACTCACAATCGAAGGCAAGATGAGCAAGCAAGTAAGTGAAATAACATGTCCTAAATTTATCTCTTCTTGTTTGTAGGGATTGAAAAACAAAAAAATAATAGTCAGTATGATTGCATTTACTGTAGCAATGAGATTTAAATAATTGCTTATCTTATTCTTCATTGTGTTTTCTCCTTAGACAAAGATGAGAATAAATCAACAACTAAATAATAACATTTATACAATGAGATATAAAATTACGGGGAAAAATGTCGAATTTTACTGAAACTTTATAGAGAATTATGTAAAACTTTATCCTTTTTTAGTGAAAATGTTGTAAGATATAGTTGACGACAATTATTTCATCGTTTTTTTATGAATAAGGAGGACTAGAAATGGAATGGTATTTGAAGGTTTTAAAAAATTACGTAGGGTTTTCGGGCAGAGCGCGACGCAAGGAATACTGGATGTTTATGCTCTTTCATTTAATCGTTGTTGTAATTCTAGCGATCTTGGAAGCAATAACTGGGCTAAAATCAGTTTTAACTATTATCTATTCTTTGGCAATCTTATTGCCATCGCTAGCCCTCACTTTCCGGAGACTGCATGATACTGGAAGGAGCGCCTGGTGGATTTTCATTGGTTTAATCCCATTTGTCGGCTCTATTATTCTTATCGTATTTAACTGCCAAGATAGTCAGCCCAATGAGAACCAATACGGCCCGAATCCTAAGTTATTCGGATAACGGACTATATTGCTTGGTCCATTAGGAAATATTTAATCTATACAAAAAGAGCGACCTCGAGAAATTCGATGTTGCTCTTTTTGTATCAATTATTTGCGCGCAAGCACAATTGATCAATCACTGATAATTCTTTAATAAATCTAAAAATGATGTACATGAGTATTGAAGTCCCGCTATTCGACAGATTATAAAGTTTTCTTAATAAAATCGAAGGAAAATATTCCATGATTCGACATTTTATTTAACTTGTAATAGGTATAATAAATTATTGATCTGTAGGTTTTAATACTATCTGTCTAGATATGCCAGTTCAATTAGGTCTTTAGAATTAAAGAAAATAATAATAAAAGGGGATTAAAATGTTCTGTAATTCATGTGGAAAAGAAGTTATCAATGAAAGTAAATTTTGCAATTTCTGTGGTAATAAATTAATTGAAGATGATGTTTTGGGAAGTGATGAAAACAATGAAGTGGAAATAGTGCTTCAAACGAAAGAGCTAAATCAAGAAAAACTAGAAATTACTACGAAGAAAAGCAAAAAGAAAAAACTTATGATAGTAATTTTAATTTCTCTACTTGTCATTTTTGGCGCAGGGGGAGGTTATTGGTACTACTATAACTATCAACTCCAACAAAAGGAGCTTAAAGCGCAGCAGCAACAAAAGCAGCTACAGGAATATAAACATAGTCTCGGCACAGCGACATTAAACATTGTTGGTTATACCGTAATTGCTGCCCAAATCTGCGATGCTTATTCAAAGGTGTGGAAGGAATCGATTGATTCCAGATACGGGATTACTACCGTTAATGGGAAAAAGGCTTATGACTTTAATGAGGCTCTTAAATATAAGCGTGAAGAGTTAAAAAGTTCAATTACAAAGTTAGATGAAAAGAAAGAAGAAACGGATAGATTAATGCAGTCTCTGAATAATCCGCCAGCAGAGTATCAAAAAGCATATGATGTTTTAGTACAACTATATACATTGTTCACTGATTTTGTATCACAAGCAGATTCTCCAACTGGAAGTTTGCTTACATTTAATCAAAAAGTAAATCAATTATCTTCTGATATTGGCAAAAAAGTGAACGAATTTAAAATATTACTTCCTAGCTTTGATATAAATCAGTTATCACAAGTCAAGTGATTGAGTGAATTGTCATTACCAACGGTAATTCAATTTTGAAAGAGCTTTGTCATCCAAGAAGATGCTACAGATTTAAGCTAAGTAGTATATAATTGCGTGAAAAAAACCTGGAAATGAATTTCTAGGTTTTTTTGGTTCCTTTACTGTTAAACTCGTTATCCTCATTAAGACAGAATGTTTGGAACTTTAAAACGTGTGGTATAATGAAAATATATAAAATTGCATTGGAGGGATAGCCTTGATCCCCAAAAAAATTGATTTTCAGACGGCAAGTGCAATTAAATTAATGCTTCAAAAACTAAATATAAATAATGCCCGAGTACTTATTGATCTTGATAAGCAAACAGTTGAAGCCCAAGATGATGATTATTCTGTAGATGATCTTCTTGAGGCAGCTGGGATGTTATCTCCTGAAAGAGGCAAAGAACTACTCGACGAAGTGAAAAGATCTCGCGAGGATTGGGATTCATGAGCCGAGGTTATTTGCTTGACACGAATATTGCAATTGCGAGCCCACTTTAACCTCCCCCGAATTAAGCCGGCGGTGGTTTTTTTGTTTTGCCAAGTTGACTGTTCGCCATACTTCCACCATGTTCACCCCCTCCAAACTATGGGATGATAACGTTACTTCAGGCTATTGCCGTCCTTCCTTCTACAACTACCCGGATCTTAGGGCAGCAGCTTTCCAGAAGTGACAACGAATCAGGCTATTGCCTCTCTTCCTTCTCAATCATTGGTCGATATAGAGAGGCAAGTTTCCTGATTGTATCCAGAATTTATGAGGAGGCGTTATGCCGCAATGAGAAATACCATTTATCTAAGAAGAAATAGGAAGATCATGGTGCATCCTGGTCATAACCGTCTTCCTCTCACATACATCGCAACAGCAATGAAAAATGTAGAGTACTTAGGATTTACCTTTTCAAAAAAGCTGGTAGACGTTCTTCAAACGTTGTCGGTTGATGAGTTTCTAAGCATGTATCATCCGTTGGTGGAGGATTTGAAGTCGCTGGTAGGGGCGAATGTCGTGTTCCGGCCGATGTATCCCAATTTCCCGCAACAAGTGATGATGGCAAGTGAAGCAGAGCTTTATTTGCAAGCGATCCATCATTATTTAACGCTGAAACTGCCCGAGCATGCTGCGCTGGAGAGATTACCTCTGCTGGATCAGGTTGATTTGGAGATGATTGATCTAGGTAGTATGGAAGATTTTGATCAGGTCATTCGGAATCTAATTGGAGCGAAAAGTTCAATATCCGAGGCGGACAAGGAAGATATTCAGTGGGTTATCGCTTCTTATGAGGATTTGAGTACGGTACTGCCGGACGAGATTCCTTTAAAAGAAAATGTGGGATTCGTCGTGGCCGCGCTTCTTAAGTATGAGAAGGCCGACATTAAACTCATCGGAAAATATATGAAAACAGCAACGGATATCTTGCGATTAGCGGCTGCGCTGTCGGACGGGGATGTAAGCCTTGCAACGAATACGAAGTTCCGCAAGTTCAGGCGCCCAGAAAGGCGGTTGCTGCTGGAGTTGCTTGAGCAATGCGGGAACAAGGTTGAGGATATGCTGCGCTACAAAAATCGCTGGACTCGCCTCGGAGAAATTCTGCATCCGGCTGAATACAAGCATAAATATGACGGCTGCAAAGCAGCTTTTGACACCCTGCGCAATAATAAACCCTATGCAACGTTCGGTGGCAAAATTGAGCATGCGCTTCGCCAGATGGATGCAGGCTTGGCAGCGGATCTATTGAAGAGTCGCGCCGGCGAGTTCGCCAGACGACTGGATCATTTGCTCAGGATCAGTGAGAATGCCCTTCCTATGGTTGAGAAGTTCACGGAAATTGCCGCGGATGTGTCAACGCCAGTGCTGCTGCAAGTGATGGCACATTTTCAGCATAGGAATGAAAGGCATGAACTGCGGACATTTTTCCCAAAAGGGAATGTAGGTAAAGCTGTAGCGATCCAGAACACGCTGCCCGATATTGAAGCCGAAACGTGTGAGGCGATTGTACACATATGCCAAAATACGTTAATAAAGCGATTCTCCGAACTTCCCGCGCTGGGGGATGTGTATGTCGATGAGAGGTTGAGGCGGTATGTGATGCCTTTTGCTCAAAGGTCGGCGAGTAAGGCACTTCGTACCCTCGTTCGCGGCAGTCGGCTGGAGATGCCGGAAGGGGACACGATCCGCTTTTTCTTATGGTGGAAGGAAGGAATCGTTAACGGCAAGCATACAGGAAGAGTGGATATTGACCTCTCGGCTGTGATGTATGATGAGAAGTGGCAGTATGTCGAGCATATCTCCTACACGAATCTGCGTTCCGATCGATATAAAGCGGCTCACAGCGGAGATATTACCTCGGCTCCTCATGGCGCTTGTGAATTCATTGATATGGATATTCCATCTATTGTGAAATATGGTGGGCGCTACATTGTCGCTTCGCTGAATTCGTTCACGGAGCAGCCTTACTGTGAGCTGCCGGAATGTTTTGCTGGGTGGATGATGAGGAAGTATCCGAGTTCGGGGGAGATTTTTGAGCCTTCGACGGTGGTGGATCGCATTGATCTTGCCGCAGATACGAGGATTGCGATTCCCGTTATTATGGATTTGGTGGAGCGGGAGATCATCTGGTGCGACTTAGCCCTGAAGAAGCATCCTCACTACTACAACAATGTAGAGGAAAATCAAAAAGGGATGGTAGTAATGGGCAAAGCCATGACCTCCTTGAAAAAGCCTAACTTGTATGATTTGTTCATGCTGCATGCCGTGGCTAGAGGGCGAGTCGTGGAGCGTGCGGATGGTGCGCAGACGGTGTTTTCTGTGCATGAAGGGATTACTCCTTTTGATGTGGGTCGGATTATGGCGGAGTTTATTGCTTGAATGTAAAAGAAGGAGCCTGCAGGCTTGCGGGCTCTTTCTTTGTTGTTCTATTTTGAAATATAAAAAGCATTATTCTCAAGCTTGATGGTTAAACCTAACTCATCCACGGCATAGTGCCAGGTCATTGGGAAATAAGTAACATCATTTAATACTAATAAAGGGTATTCTTCGGCATTATTATCAATCCAGACGTCGTTTACATAAATATTGAAATCGGGTTTACTGGCATACAAGTTTGCGCTTGTTGAGCCGTTATCTAGCTCAAGTTTACCGGCTTTGTTGGACGTTTTGCGAATAACGAATCCCGCGTCTGCATCCCAAACGGTTTCTAAGGCCAGCGCCTGAGTAAATTTAAAAGTCATAGGGAAATAAGTAATATCCTTATAAGCGATGACGGGGTATTTCAAGGACGAATTAGGTATGGAAGTCCCATTAACATAGATACTGTAGGTTGGCTTACTAACTTTGACTTGTCCGCTAGGGATAGTTTCGACGGGTTCTGCTGGTTTATTATTTGAAGTCGATCCCCCAGATGAAGAACCGCCACTGCCGCTGCCCGATGAAGATCCACCGTTGTGATAATGATATCCCGTACACAAGCCCTTAGCCTTAGAGGCTGCCGAACAATTATGACCTCCATTGGCATCTGTTCTGCCTGAATGGGCATAAACGGATTGTGATACAGATAAGGTAATCATGAATGATAATAACGTTAGTCCAATTTTTTTGAACTTCATTTCCCTTGTCATCCCCTAAAAATAGTAGTATTTTCCTATATGATCTTATCAGAGATTGCTAGGATGATCAAATATAGGTATAAAGATTTAATCATCCCTTTATTTACCACATATATAAAATCTGTTATCCTAGTGTATTGCGGCTAATATATACCGAGATGCGAACTCAAAAGTATGTTTAATTGAGTTCAATCTTGACACAAAACGAATATACTTACGATGCTCCCACAGTATTTTGTTAAGAGTTTGTGGCATGCGATCGACGATAGATTACAGTCTGGGTGAATAGGCAGGAGATTCTCAATTATGTTTAAAAAAATTAGTTTTCTTACGCTGTTAATATTATTTTGTTTCTTACAATCCTCTTGCAGTACAAGGATCAGTTCAGAAAAAAATAGTGGGAACAGTGCTAACCTTCCTTCAGAAACTCTGAACGGTACGACTAAACCCATAAATCCGGAACCTCAACAGGAGTCTCCAATGCCCAAAAATGAGGTGCCTATTATTCTGGAGAACTCAGCAGGAGGGGTCAAACAAGCATACTTAGAAATAAAGAAAGAAAGCTATATTGATACAAAAGCAAACGTTGAAATAAAATTCCCTCAAATTACAAATATAAAGGATACCAGTAAACAACAAGTAATTAACTCTTTAATAAGAGAAGAAGCGATGCAGCTTTTAAAGCAGTATAAAAATGGGGAAGTAGAGTTATCTTCATTAAATATTGATTATAGTATCAAACTAAATAGGGAAAAAATGATTAGCATTCAATATACGGGAATTACCAATTTCAAAAATGCGGCTCATCCTTATAATTTGTTTTTTGTTACTAATATTAATGTCAATAAAGGGACTGTTATTAAGTTATTCGATATTATACATGTAGATAAAAAGTTTATGGAGTTTTTCCAAACAGGTACATTTCAATCGGTAAGTCCAATTTATCAAGAGGGATATTTGGAGAAATATTCGATAACTGAATTGCTGGAAACATTTAAAAATGCCAATTTTTATTTCACAGATGAGGCTTTAGGAATTAGCTTAGGTGTTCCATATGCAATGGGAGATCATGCCGAGTTCGAAATTAAATATAAGAATATCACGAGCAGTATGAAGTCGGTAAATGAGATATGGAATGGAATTTCCGACTCTGATTCATCAGGATCTTCGAATGATGCAAAAGTACCATTGGTCTATACAAATAAAAAATTAGGGTTTCAAATCACATTCCCTCAAGCATGGGCTGGCAAATATATAACAGAAGAACTAGATACAGGGACAATAGTATGGTATCAACCTAAATCAAAAAATGTAGAGAAAGCTAAGTTGTTTCAAATAAGTATCTGGGGTTCTGAAAAAGAGTGGAATGAATGGTGGGATCATGGAGGGAAAGATCAACCAGTTCCATTCAAAAAACTTGCAGTTGTTAATGGGAACGTTCTCGTTAAAGAGAACCCGACCGAAGCCATTTATCAGGGGGAAACTGATGCTCAAGAGGACTCCAAAGAATACGATAAAATGTTGTTGGATGTTCGGAGCATTATAAGTACCTTTAAAGAACTGAATTAGTATTGGTCGTTTTCGTTCGTATTTTCCCCACTACTTACGCCAAAGTTACTAACTGACAACTTTTTCAGTTCTTATGCAGATTTTGGTTTCCCTGTATAATAGCAGTGAAACCAAAGTTGATCGATGGAGGCTGAGCAATGCACATTAGAACTCTTGGGAAAACAGGGTTGAAGATATCGGAAATCGGGTACGGGGCATGGGGGATTGGCAAAACGGCTTGGATCGGTGCATCCGATGACGAGTCGATTGAGGCGCTGAATCGTTCCATTGAGCTTGGGCTGAACTTTATTGATACTGCGCTGGGCTATGGAGATGGCCACAGTGAAAGACTTGTCGGGCAAGTGGTGAGGGCACACAATAAGCCGATCTATGTTGCGACGAAGATCCCTCCTATCAACCGTCAATGGCCTGCGCGGGACGGGGTGCCGGTGGCTGAGGCGTTCACAGCGGAGCATGTCATTGCTAGCACGGAACAAAGCCTGCGCAACTTGGGCTTGGATACCATAGATGTCCAACAGTTTCATGTTTGGTCGGACGAGTGGGTGGGTCAAGGAGATTGGCTGGAAGGGATTCGCAAGCTCAAAGAGCAAGGAAAGATTCGCCATTTTGGCATCTCGATTAATGATCATCAATCGAACAACGGGATTAAGCTGATTGAATCAGGGCTTGTTGATACGGTGCAGGTGATTTATAACATTTTCGAGCAAAGCCCAGAAGATCAATTGCTCCCTGCCTGCGTCGAGCATAATGTTGGCGTTATTGTCCGAGTTTCGCTGGATGAAGGCGGCTTGACGGGCCGGATTACGCCTGACACGACATTCAATGAAGGTGACTTCCGCAATACCTATTTCCAAGGCGACCGCAAGCAGCAGGTGTATGATCGCGTTCAGAAGATCGCTTCTGATCTGGATATCGCTGTTGAGCAAATGCCGGAAATCGCTCTGCGATATGTGCTCAGCCATCCTGCTGTTTCAACGGTCATTCCAGGTATGCGTTCCGTTCGGAATGTAGAGAACAATATGCGCGTTGGCGACGGACAAGGATTGACCCAGGAGCAGCTTGCGAAGTTGAAGCCGCATCGCTGGATTCGGAATTTCTATAGATAAAAAAGGCGGCTGTGCCATAAGCCAAATTTAGTGATCAGATCCGTTCACCCAAGTGTAAAAGCCTGTGAAAATACAGGAATTCCCGGGTGAATTCGGTTAAAAAGCGGAAATGCCTGCAATTGTGCAGGCATTTTTATCTTTTTCGGCCGCTCATCCAGAAAAAGCCTCAAAAACCTGCACATACGCAGGAATTTAACAGTTGAGGCTATTCCATGAGCAAAAAAGATGCATAATTGCAGGTTTAGACAAAGCAGCTGGAGCTAGAGCTTGGAGGAGGCAGGAGGCTCATCAAGTGATTATCAGAAGTTACATTCATTACGCATGAAAGAAGATCACACGCAGAACGGCCAGAACAGCCAGTTTATGTCAGGTTACCATGTACAAATCCGAGCTGTCGCTAATCGCGAAGTAAAAGTAAGTTTGGAATAGGCATCAATACTGAAACCAAATCTAGGCTCAGACGTATAGAATAAGACGAAAGTGATAAAACTTTCATATTAACTTACGTGGAGGTCATGACATCATGTTCAAGAAATTAGTAATGCTGATTATGGCAAGTATGCTGGTGTTCTCTTTTACGGTGCCAACACTTGTAGAAGCGAAGTCTTCTTATAAAGCACCTCGCAAAAGCTACACACCGACAGAACAACAAAAGGCGCCTGCTAGCAACGCTACCAAAAATGAGCCTAGCAATTCGGCAACCAAAACACCTGGCGCTGCAACACCAAGCACGAAACCTGGCTTTTTCAGCGGTGGATTGATGAAAGGGCTGCTTATCGGGGGAATGGCGGGTCTCCTGTTTGGAGGCTTATTTGGCGGAATGGGAGCACTAGGTAATATACTTGGCTTGTTAGTGAACGTGCTTGCTGTGGTTGCCTTGATTGCTGTTGTTGTGAAGGTGATCTCTTTCTTCAGACAAAGAAAGAAGACTAATCAGGATAATCCGAGGTACTAAGCATGCGTTTAACGGAACAAGAAATCGTGAATGCTGTCTGTTTGAATATGGCGGAACGCAAAGCTCTTAAGCCGAATGAGGTTGACGTTGAGCTGATGTGGGATGAGGACTTAGGCTTCTCTGCGGAAGTATTTGCCGGAGGACGCTCCCAAATTC
This sequence comes from Paenibacillus ferrarius, assembly GCF_002027705.1. Lineage (GTDB taxonomy): Bacteria > Bacillota > Bacilli > Paenibacillales > NBRC-103111 > Paenibacillus_E > Paenibacillus_E ferrarius. The sequence continues at coordinate 102,105 of NZ_MBTG01000019.1, forward strand.
TGACGGAAGGCAACCTGTTCGAAGCCATAACGCAATATTTGTTTAATCAATACCAGATGAGGGTTTTCCGGGATCAAATGCGATTCATTTTGGATGAAGAGATCATCGCTGAAATCACGGAATAATCCACTTATGTAAAAGGCGGCCAATCCTTGAGGGGATTAGCCGCTTTTTTGCATAGCGTTGTCAACCCGTCCATTAATATATTGTTCTAAAGGGTCTGTAAAATTCGCGAATGTCCTTAACCAGCAATTCCGGCTCTTCCAGAGCAGTAAAATGGCCACCGCGGGGCATTGTATTCCAGCTAGTTATATTCAAGTTGCGTACAGCCCATTCCTTGGGTGGCAATAATATATCTGCCGGGAAAAGAGCGACGGCTGTAGGTACCTCTATGCGGCCCAGAGGCGGCAAAGAATGCGAATTCTCATAATACATACGTGATGTTGATCCTATAGTATTGGTAACCCAATAAATCATAATATGCGTGAGCAGCTCATCCTCGCTGAATCGTTGCCGCAGGTCTCCTTTGCAGTCGCTCCATGCACGGAATTTCTCAATCATCCAGCCAGCTAGACCTGCTGGCGAGTCGGACAGTCCGTAGGCAAGAGTCTGAGGTCTCGTAGATTGAATGGAGATATAGCCACCTTCAAGGGCAAGCCATTCCTGAGCATTCTTCTTATATTGCAGTTCTTCTTCTGAGAGCTTCGCCGGATCTTGCGCGGTCATGAGATCTCTAATGATCCCGATATCCGTTAAGTGGATTCCGACAAGCAGTTCCGGATGATTTGCCGCAAGATATCTGGTAACGCCAGAGCCAATATCCCCGCCTGCAGCAGCGAATTTGTTAAGCCCAAGTTCTTGTGTCATTAGTTTAGCCCACATCTCGGAGACATAAGAATTGTTGACGCCACGATGGTCAGGACAGCTAGAGAAGCCAAATCCCGGAAGCGAAGGGACAATGACATCAAAAGCATCCTCAGGGTTACCACCGTGGGCAGCGGGATCAGTAAGCAAAGGGATAATCTTCTGGTAACGCAGGTAACTGTCCGGCCATCCGTGGGTAAGGATAATGGGCAACGGATGAGGTCCTTTGCCGCGCTCATGCACGAAGTGAACATCGATCCCGTCAATATGACTGCGAAATTGAGAAAAGCGGTTTAATTTCGCTTCTTGAACACGCCAGTCGAAATGGTCTCGCCAATAGGCAACTAGCGATTTCAAATAACTTAATTCAGTGCCGTGTTCCCAAGCGGAGTCTTCTAATTGATCAGGCCAGCGGACGTGATTCAGTCTATATTGTAAATCGTCAAGCACTTCATCGGATACCTGGATTTGGAAACGTTCAACAGTCATAATGAGTTCCTCCCACTAATCTTAATGGTTCGATTTTGACAGTTTTGAGCGGCTGTCGTGGAAAATGCGGTCTATACATCGGTTCACAATCACATTATAACCTTTGGATTTGTATGCTACACTGGTATAAGTGAAGCAACCAACTATACTATTTGATAGGTGAACAAAATGCCGCAAATCGACCGACACAAAGATCGTATGGTGAAAATAGAATTCGTCGCAGTGGAGGATTTCAGTGTTCTTCCTTATCCTGAACGGTATACGCTGACTTATATTACGTCAGGAAGTATAAATGGGTTATTGAATGAACGTCCAATATCCATTAGCGCTCCTGGTGTCCTTTGCTTGGCTAAGGACGATAAATTGCAAGTGAATGAAAAGATGAATGTATCTGCTCAATCTTTTAGTTTCCATCCCGAATTTCTTAACACCACTACTCTTGCCGAAACGAAGGATTATTTCCCCGCAGCACCTAGCATTCAAACAGGGCTTTCCCTTTTTCAAAGGGACCATTTGTATACGGGTGTACCTCGTGTAACCGAGAAAGCATACCCCCTATTGTTTGAATGGTTTTTCATACTTGGCACCGAAGTGCAGGCGCAAAGTGATGGACGCTGGGTATGCAGAATCAAAAAGTATCTCATTCAAATTCTAGGCTTGATGGAGGAATTAATTCAAAATAGCGAGCATTCGCCTGTCGATACAGTATTAGATTATATACACACGAATTATTCGCGAAAGATTTCATTAAACGATTTGACGAATTGTGCGTATTTGAACCGTGTGACTCTGAATAAATTGTTTCAGGAGAGATGTGGACAAACAGCAATTGGTTACTTGCTTACCCATCGCTTGAAGGTTGCTAGCGACCTTCTGACACATACGGATATGAGCATTAATGATATTGCGCGTTCCACTGGATTCGAGTACGACACCTACTTTATTAAACAATTTACAGCTAGAAAAGGGATGTCGCCTACAACTTATCGAATTACATCCCGCAAGTTTGGTACGGCCCAATAACATCAGGCTTGCTTTGTCAATTTTCACACAAGGGGCGTGGGGATATGTATGGTATTTACTTGGATGTCTTGAAAGAGTACGAAGGTAATGGCTATGCAGCTTTCTTCATTAATTGGCTTAAAGTGAAATACCCGAATAAGAAAATGTATGTCTATTCCATCGAACAATCCAAAAATTTTTGGTATAAGCAGGACTTTGAAGTTGTAGGGAATACGGTATGGATGTCGTATAATTAAGTTAATATTTAAGGAGGTTAAGGACATGGGAACGAATGAGAAAATAGGCGGCGGCGGCTTGCACCATATTGCGCTGAGGGCGAATGATTTTGAAGCTACGGTGAAGTTTTATACCGAGGGGTTGGGTTTCAAGGAAGGGCATAGCTGGGGAGAAGGCGATAGTCGCATTATTTTACTGGATTCCGGCGACGGCAATTATATCGAAGTTTTCGCTGGCGGCACGGGTGAAGTGAAGCCGGAAGGTTCCTATTTCCATGTTGCTTTTCGCAGCAACAATGTGGATGCGGCCGTTGCCGCGGCTGTGGCAGCAGGAGCTGTAGTGACGGTGGACCCTAAAGATGTGGTATTAGGGAGCAATCCGCCGACGCCGGTTCGTATTGCTTTTGTTAAAGGGTTGAATGGGGAGATTATTGAGTTCTTTCATAGTACAGGGGAGAATCAGTTGTAAATTTCTCCTTCTCGCCATACTTTCACCCTGTTCACGGCTTCTCAAATAAGCGAAGATAGATCCACAAGGCTCGGCGAAAAATTTGCAGTTGACAAGAACTGGTAAGAGGCTTTAGTATGAGCAGTAATAAATCCCAGACAAAGGAGTCGATCAAGATGAAATCCAATTTATTTGTTAGTTTAAACCAAGAGCAGAGTAACCACTTTAACAAACAAATAAATAGTGGACGTATTCTCATCGACACACTGGGTTTCTTTTGACGGTATTTAGACTAGCTTTGTTAAGCTAGTTCTGGATGTTTTCTGGAATATCTGGTCATGGACGCTTGAGTCCATGGCCTTTTTTTATGTAATGAGTTCCAATAATTTGGAGGGGATCAAGAAAATGGCAGTCATTCAGGTGAAATCTACAAATCCGAAGTTTTCTTTTATGATCAAAAAAAATCCGCAATCCGGCCTCATGCTTAAATCAGTTCGCAAAGGAATGACGTATGGCTGGTACACGAACGATACTGCGTTCAATGTTTATTTTAAGGATGCAGATAACGAAGTTTCTTATAAGCAGCATGAGAAGGATCAATTCGAATATCTGAATGTCTCTCGCTACAACACGCCGTTGTTTCCCCTAAATGCGATTAACGAATACTTCTCGACGCCTTTGAAAGTGCATAACGAGCAGGATATCGAAGGATATGAGCACTCATTTTTCATTAACATGATTCATATTGAATTGGTGCGGTATGTGGAGTTTTTTGAGAAGCATCTGAAGGACTTTACATTTGAGCTGACACATCAAGCACATAAGAGTTACTCTCTTACCATTACGACTCGGAAAAGTCTTTACCAATTGCTGCATGTTGTCAGCGTATTGTGTCTATTTTTATCCATGTTTGGTGACGAATTTATTGATATTTCGGACAGCATTTTGGACAAATATATCAAAAGCGTTAATGTGATTGATCCACCTTTCTATATACGCAGCCTATTCGTTAGAAACTTCTTGCCTTCCAAGGATCGCTTCAAAACATATAAAAAAGAATTAGAAAACACCAGCCGTTATGACATTCAATTTGATTTTGGCGGGACAGGACTTCAGCGGAGGAACTTTATTGCTAGGGCATTACCTTTTAATAAAGCGATCCTGGATATTGGGTGTGGAGAAGGCTACTACGCAATTCCGTATGCTTCGAAAATCGAGGATTGCTATTATGCAATTGATATTAACGAAGAACTGTTAGAAGTCGTTAACCGTAAGGCTAAGTCCAAGGAGATCGATAATATTATTACGTTCCACTCTATTGATCATTTTCTGGAGCAGTATAACGGTGAGCTTGTAGATGTAATATTAACCGAAGTTATTGAGCATATGAGTGAAAATGAGGCAAAGGCTCTTATTGAACACGTCTGTAGGCATGTGGCTTTTGACCACTTTATAATTACAACACCAAACGCGGACTTTAACCAATACTATGAGCTAACTGGATTCAGACACGATGATCATAAATGGGAAATGGGTCAGGAAGCGTTCCGGGAGTGGTTTGAACAGACCGATTATGGAGATGACCATAACCTCGAGTTCGTAGCCATCGGGGATGGCGTGAATCAGATTCAGACGACACAAGGCGTTATTCTTAGGAAAAAGGAGGCGTAAGGCGTGGAAATTCGAACGAAAATCCATACGATTTTTATGATGATTGGATCTACAGAATGTGGCAAAACGACTTTCGCCAAGGAAGTCCTAATCCCTCAACTTCAGTTCGAGGATGCCGCGACTACGTATAAAACCAATGTGCAATATCTATCTTCAGACAGCATTCGGCAGGATGTTCTTGGTTATGATTACGATAAATACGATCAAGTGATGCTGGAGGCCAGTGAACAGGCTTTCCATCTGTTGTTCGAAAGATTAAAGATGGCAACTTCTTTTCCCATCAATGCGGAATTCGTTGTTGTTGACACGACAGGCTTGGCGGAGGAGTTTCGGGAAAAAGTACGTGAAATAGCTCACCAGAATAATTACAACCTGGAAGTGATCTTGTTCGACTATCGCAAACGGGAAGACTATTACGCTTCCGATCGCTCGAAAAAGCTCATCACGCATCACATTAACCGCTTGAGAAAAGATGTTATGGGATCTTTATCAAGGGAAGGCTACGATCGCATTCATAAGGTAAGATATAAGGATTTCTATTCCGTGACGGATCGGGTTCCGAATCCTGATTATCAAGTTATGATCGAGGATCGCGATATCTACCTAACTAGGATACTTCCTCAAGATTCCAAATATATAATGATTGGCGATGTCCATGAATGCATAGGAGAGTTGAAGGGTCTTTTGCTGGATTATGGGTTTAAAATAGAGGCTAATCAGCTCATTGCTCCTGATAAGCTGAAGGACACCAAAATCATTTTAGTTGGCGATTGGATTGATAAAGGGAAGAAGACCAAGGAAATCATTGAGTTTCTTTATGAAAATCAAGCCCACTTTTTATTCATTCTTGGGAACCATGAGAATTTCGTATATAAGTTTCTTCGTGGAGAAATTAATGGTGTTAATCAAGAATTGCTGGATTCCTATTTTGATTCTACCCAAGTACTTTTGCACGATGAGGTGCTTCGTGGGAAGTCTGACGAATTAATAGCCAGGTCCCAACCGTTCTATAGGTTTATTGGCGTTCATGGTCCTTCGTATTACATCACACACGCACCATGCAGGAACAAGTATATAGGTAAAATGGACACAAACTCCATTCGAAACCAGCGCAGTTTCCGAATTGATCGAGAGACGCCGTATGAGATTCAGCTTGGTTTTCTGAAGGAAGAAGCCGTACGGAACCATCCGTATCATATCTTTGGACATATTGCGGCTAAACAGTCTTTTCGAATTAAAAACAAAATTCATATCGATACCGGATGCGTTCATGGCAACGCGCTGACCTCGGTAAGCATCACATTTAAACCTTTTGTGAAAACCTTCAAATCTTCTCATGCCATTGTAACGGAAGAACTCAAAACTTTGTTTCACGAAGAAAGAAAAGTGTCTATCCAAGACTTGGATGATGAAGAAGTTCGCAGACTGCATTATGTTTCCCGGCATAAAGTGAACTTTATTTCAGGGACAATGTCCCCCGCGGATAAAGATGAAACTGCACATGAGCTTGAGTCCTTGAAACGCGGCTTGACATACTTTGCGGAGCACGGTGTTAAGCAAGTTGTCCTGCAGCCCAAATACATGGGCTCCAGATGTAATATTTATTTGCATGAGGATATGGAGCAATGTTTTGCGGTGAGTCGTAATGGGTATAAAATCAAACAAGTTGATCTGACCGATACTTATCAGAAGCTGCTGCTTAAATTCAGTGGTTATATGACGGAAAACCAAATTCAGATGCTCATTTTGGATGGAGAACTCCTCCCGTGGAAAGCTCTTGGTGATGGGCTGATTCAAAGGCAGTTTAAGCCGATTGAGAAAGCATTGGAGAGCGAATTGGCATTCTTGAAGCAAAATGGCTTTGAAGAGGCATTTGGTCATTTGGTTGAGCAATATCAAGCGAGTGAGTTTGAGAAAGAGCAATTTAACATGTCCAAGACAGCATTAAACGATAAATATGGCTCCCATTTGTATCAAAATTACAAATATCTGCATGACATTATAGGGACCTATGTTTCAGTAGATGATCATCTGACAGCCTATCAAACGTACAAGCGACAGTTGGAGATATATGCCGAAGAGGGGGAGATGGTTTACAAACCGTTTGCTTTATTGAAGGTAGTTTATCGCAATGGTGAAGAGGAAATTCCTACTTGGAGAACCTCTGAAGAGTACGGCTTCTTGTCGGAGGATGAATTCATTACCATAGACTTAACGGAACCGGATAGTCTCGAAAGAGCAGAGCAATATTTCTCAAAGCTGACCGTAGACAATTATATGGAAGGTGTCGTTATCAAGCCCGACGTGTTGGAAACCAGGGTGGTTCCCCATATGAAGGTTCGGAATCCCGACTATCTATCCATCATCTATGGTTATGATTACAAGTTTCCACATAAGTACAAGAAGCTGATGAAGCAGAAAAGCATTAACCAAAAGCTGCGCACTTCGATGAATGAGCATCGCTTGGGGAAGAAAATGCTGCAAGTTAAGTTTAGTGATATTGTGCCGGACAATGAGGCTTATAAGGAAGTAGTCGCGAGTTTATTGTTTGAAGTGGCCAAGGAGAAGGAGATTGATCCTCGGTTGTAGGTGATATCCCAAATAAGAAGGAAAGACAGACATCATGTAGAAAATCATATGAAGACAGACCAAAGGGCCATGGAAGGAGAATTCATGGAAGAAAACAAAGTTGTCTATGAATCAATCGATAATTATATCGCACAGTTTCCTCCAAAGGTTCAGGAGATTCTTCAAACAGTAAGAAAAGTTATTCAAGAGTCAGCGCCAGACGCAAAGGAAAAGATTAGTTATCAAATGCCTACCTTTGAGCTTTATGGAAATTTGGTGCATTTTGCTGCTTACCCAAATCATATTGGCTTCTATCCGACTCCAAGTGGTATTACGGCATTTAAAGAAGAACTCTCGCCATATAAAGGGGCAAAAGGGTCTGTACAATTCCTTCTAGAGAAGCCAATGCCTTATGAATTAATAAGTAGGATTGTTAAATTTCGAGTTGCGGAAAATGTTGAAAAAGCGGAAGGTAAATTGAAAAAAAAGAAGCATTAATTTCATAGGGATTCAATATAGCCTTCCTTCTAAGCCTCAACACTTAGAAGTGACGGGCTTTTTTTATTTTGCAACAACTTCTCTCAATGTCACAGCAAGGATTTTTTGATACAATGATTGTAAATTTAATAGAGTTGCAGAGGAGAGCCGAATATGCCGCCAATGATAAAAAGTTTACTTAAAATAGTAATTGTGCTTGCAGTAATTGTAATCGGGTTTAACTATCACTGGATGATAGGAGCAGCCCTCGTGGTAGTAATAGTAGGTTACTTCGTTTATACGAACCGTTCCTCCCTATATGCGCAGAGGGGTAATCTGGCTTACATGAAGGGGGATCGGGATCAAGCATTGATTTTGATGGAGAAAGCTTATCGTTCAAAATCCATTCAGCCCAAACACCAGATAGGCTATGGTTATTTGTTGATGAAAATAGGCGAACTTAGCAAGGCTGAGAACATGTTCGAGGAGGTTCTTCATCAAACAACAGCCAGAGATATGCTCATGCAGGCAAGGCTCAATTTGGCAACCGTGCACTGGCTCCAGAACAAACAGGATGAGGCTTATAGCAGCTTGCAGGAAATAGCGCAGGACGTTAAAAACACGCTGGTTTATGGGAATTTTGGCTATTTTCAAATTTTGCGCGGCGAGCTGGAAGCGGCCCTTGCATATAATCTCGAAGCCTATGCGTATAATGACAGCGATTTGACGATTATGGACAATTTGGCCCAAAACTATTATATGCTCGGTCGGCTGGACGAGGCAGATGAGATGTACACCAAGGTGATAGCCAAGACGCCTAAGCATGCTGAGTCCTATTATTACTATGCACTAACGCTTCAAAAACTTGGCCGAACGCAGGAAGCGCGGGAACAGATTGAGAAGGCGCTGGAGAAAGAGCTCGCGCTTATTACCCCTTTGACTAGGGAGGATATTGAGTTGTTGGCGAATGATTTGGGCAGGGATGATGCTGGTCAGGATCAGGTGTAAGAGGTTTTTGGGGGATACCACTAGATCACTTTAGGAGGGAATATGAAGGATCTGGAATTAGAACTTGAGCTTGCCTTGAAAGAAATTGAACGATTAAATCACGAAAATCATCAATTGAAGCAAAGGGTTGCAGAGCTTATAAAGGATGATTCTATGTTCACTGATTATAGTCTCCTTAATGTTTCAACGGATGCTGAATTAATTAATGAAACTAAATTACAATTAGAAGTGCAGAAGAGAAACGTCCATAATTATTCGGCTCCCAGCGAAAAGATAGCCTTATTTCGGAATCTCTTTCGGGGGCGTGAAGACGTATTTCCAAATAGATGGGAAAGCAAAACGGGGAAATCCGGATACTCTCCGGCATGTGCAAATGAGTGGTCATTTGTGTGCAAGAAGCCTCAGGTAAAATGTTCGGACTGCTCTCATAGAGCATTTCTTCCGGTTACGGACGAGATCATTTCTTCTCATCTTGATGCCAAGGTTAATCGTACGGTAGGGGTCTATCCAATGCTCCAGGATGAAACCTGCTGGTTCTTGGCCATTGATTTTGATAAGGAAAATTGGAAACGGGATGTTGTCGCTGTGATGACAACCTGTCGCGAAATGCAGATACCTGTTGCGTTGGAACGTTCCCGTTCAGGAAACGGTGGGCATATATGGATATTCTTCGATCAACCTGTTGAAGCTAGTTTAGCTCGCAAACTGGGCTGTGCTCTATTGACCAAAACGATGGAAAGCAGGTATGAGCTTGGCTTGGGTTCCTATGACCGCTTATTTCCTAATCAAGATACGCTCCCAAAAGGTGGATTTGGCAATTTAATAGCACTCCCATTGCAAGGCAGCCCACGGAAAGACGGAAATAGTGTTTTTGTAGATGAGGGGTTCATCCCCTACGAAGATCAGTGGAGCTTTCTTTCTAGTTTAGAAAAAATGACGGTATTTTGAACATAGGTGTTTGGGATGAAGCTAATGAGGAGAGACCTTGGGAAACACAGGAGATTAGTTTTGATTCTGAAGAAATAGATATGACATTGCCGTCGGAAATTAAAGTTATTCTTTCTAATATGATCTATATTGAAAAGAAGGGCCTCCCTGTACAGCTTATAAATCGAATTGGAAGATTGGCTTCATTTCAGAATCCGGATTTCTACAAAACGCAAGCAATGCGGTTACCTACGTACGGCAAACCGCGTGTTATCGGTTGTGCGGAGGATTTCTTAAAGCATATAGCACTTCCAAGAGGCTGTCTGCAATCGGTAACTAATATGTTTAATAATTATGGCGTTCCGTTATCTATAACCGATGAAAGATACGATGGACTGGAAATAAATGTGCAGTTTAAGGGGCAACTTTCTATGCTGCAAGATACCGCGGCTAGATCAATCCTCGCTCATAATACTGGCATTCTTTCTGCCACAACAGCGTTCGGAAAAACGGTAGTAGCAGCTTCCATAATAGCCTCTAGAAAAGTGAACACATTAGTGCTGGTACATCGTCGTGAATTGATGGACCAGTGGAAAGAAAGATTATGTACTTTTCTTAATTTGGATGTGAAGGAAATTGGTGTTATTGGCGGCGGGAAAGAGAAGAGGACCGGTACTATCGACATCGCAGTCATTCAAAGTCTAAACAATAAAGGGAGTATAAAAGATTATTTAACGGAGTATGGGCAAATCATTGTAGATGAATGTCATCATGTATCTGCATTTAGCTTCGAGCAAGTGTTGAAAAAGGCAAAGGCCAAATATGTTGTAGGTCTGACGGCTACGCCCACTAGGCAGGATGGACAACAACCCATTGTACTTATGCAATGTGGCCCCATTCGAACAAGAATAGATGCGAAATCCCAGGCACTCGTGAGAGGCTTTGAACATAAGGTAGTGCCCAGGTATACATCGTACCAATTACCAACTCAGATACCTACTCCTGCTATCCAGACTATTTATCAGTTTTTAGTAGAAGATGAAAGTAGGAATGAATTAATCTTTGATGATCTATTAAAATGTCTAGAACAAGGCAGATCCCCTATTCTTCTAGCAGAACGTACAGCGCACGTTGAGTACTTTGAAAAGAAACTGGAAAAGTTCGCGAAGAATGTAATCGTATTGCGCGGGGGCATGGGGAAAAAGCAGCGAGAGGAACTTCGGCGGCGCATAGCGGAAATACCAGATACGGAGGAACGAGTTTTTATAGCAACTGGGAAATTGATTGGAGAAGGCTTTGATGATGCTAGGTTAGATACATTATTTTTAGTTCATCCGATCTCATGGAAAGGAAGCTTGCAGCAATACGCTGGAAGACTGCACCGATCTCATGCCAATAAACAAGAAGTCCAGATTTATGATTATGTAGATATCCAAGTCCCCCTTCTCATGAGTATGTATAGGAAGAGAGTGAAAGGGTATCGTGCTATGGGATACAGTGGTATGGAGCTATAGAACAAACAGAAAAAAATGAAAGGTTGTAATTCACAATGCCCAAAGTGTCCAAAATTTCGATACCAGAAGTTAAGAAACATTTGAAAACATATAAAGCCGAAGAGCTAATCTCGATAATCATCGATTGTTACAAATCCAGTGACGATGTAAAAAAATATATTGATATGATGCTTGAGCCTGAAGGTACAGAGGATCAATTATTTGAGGAAGCAAAAAAGAAGGTTTTGCAGCAATTTTTTCCGGAACGCGGTTTAGCAAAGCTTAAACTGGCAGATGCGAAGAAAGCTATTTCTGAATTCGGCAAGCTGAGTAATAATCCAGTGAGAACGTTAGAATTAATGATTTACTATGTGGAGTTAGGTGTAGAGTTTATAAATGTTTACGGATATTTTAGCGAGCCTTTTTATAATAGTATGGCGTCTATGTTTTACAATGTTATTAACAAAATAGAGGCTGATAGTGGCAGGGGGCTCTATGATTTATTTCATGATGAGTTAGAGGCGATTGTTGGAGAATCGAAAAGAGTAGGTTGGGGATTATTTGAGCAGCTTTGCCAAATGTTTTGTGATCTAGCTAGAAACTATGAAGATGATGATGAGATAGAGTGAGGGCCTGCACTGAATTTAACAAATAAACGCCTCCATCCACTTGAGTAGTGGCTTTGGAGGCGTTTTTGCTTGTACTCTGGGCATCGTTTATACACGGTTCCCCCATGTGGGTGGGCTTGGCCGACATAAGTTTGGTACTAGCTGGCAGTTTGCCTAAGTGTCAGAACAAGCATATGTCACAAATTCCTGCAAATGTGCATCCTTTTCGTCGTGGGAGTAGGCAAAATGGTAGAAAGCCTGCAAATATGCATCCTTTAGAGACTTTTTCTCCAATCCAGGACTGAAAAGCCTAAAAAGCCTGCATAATCGCAGGCTTTCCCATGTTTTCTCCCGATTTGATCGAAAATGCCTGCACTTATGCAGGCTTTCTCGATCAAATCAGTGCCCATCACCTTATCAGATGATGCATTCACTAACTATGGCTCAGCCGCTTGCACGCAATAGCAGTGCTGGAATCAAGTTTCGCAAAGTAGGAATACTTGTCTCATAACGCACATATTCATAATCAAAAGCATACAGGTCAGGCAAGGTGCCCCAGGTCCAGGAACGTCAAACGGTTCTATGCACCTTGGCACCTTTTTGAGTTTATTCACGGTGAAGAGGTGAAGGGAGTGAACCAACATCCGATCAGGGCTATTCCGCTCGCCATCAGGATCATATCCAACGTCGATGCAGGCTTAGCGCAGCAGCTCGATTTGAAGCCAGGCATTCGCAGCCTGGGTCTACTAACGTCCAGCATCGACGACGTCGGCTACACGGCTATCGATGAAGCGACGAAGCACGCAGCCGTTGAAGTCGTGTATGCCCGTTCCTTCTATGCGGGATCGGGACATGCCTCCGGACCGCTGTCCGGCGAATTTATTGGCATTCTTGGCGGCGCCTCGCCTGCTGAAGTGAGAAGCGGGCTGGATGCCGCTAGGCAGGTGATGGAGACGGGAGCTTGTTTTTACGCTCTTAATGACGAAGGAACCCACGCATACTATGCGCATGTGGTTTCCAGAACGGGTTCTTACCTTTCTGCATTGGCGGAAATTGCAGAAGGAGAGCCTCTAGCTTACCTCATTGCTCCGCCATTGGAAGCTGTTTACGGACTAGACGCCGCACTGAAGGCTGCGGATGTGCGAATGTGCAAGTTCTATGGGCCTCCGACGGAGACGAATTTTGCGGGTGGATTGCTGACAGGCAGTCAATCTGCTTGTCAGGCAGCAGCGGAGGCGTTTGCAGACGCTGTCAAAGGCATAGCTCTTGATCCGAAGAAAATAGGTTGAAATAGAGAAGCGGGTGATTCCCATGAATGAAAAGCTAATGTCTCTAGGCATGATTGAAACTTATGGTCTGCCTGCTTTGATAGCAGCAGCAGATGCTGCTGCGAAGACGGCGGATGTGAAGGTAACGACGTATGAGAAAGTGGATGCCGGCATCGTAACGATTTATATTTTGGGCGATGTTGCAGCAGTCAAAGCCGCCGTAGATGCAGGGGCTGCTGAAGCGAAGCGAGTGGGCAAGCTGTTGTCCACACATGTAATTCCAAGGCCAGATCCTTCGGTACATGCGTTGATTCAAGAGGCTTGGGCAAACAATCAGCCAAAAGCCTCGCAGCAGCAGAAGAAGGAATCTGAATCTGAATCTGAATCTGAATCTGAATCTGCTGTCTCCCCATCGCCCGCAAAGACACCGCCAAGCTGGAGCAAAATGACCGTCGCTCAGCTTAGAGAGCTTGCACAGATTACCCCCCAATTCCCCATTACTGGCCGGGATATTCAATTGGTGAGTAAAGCTGAGCTGGTGAGGCTGTTCACGGAGCGGGATGCTGAAGGAGGAGATCCTGCGACATGAAGCTGGATAGCGATTTGCAAGCAATTCAGGAGGTCCGACATTTCCTCCAAGAGGCGAAGGCGGCACAGAAACAGCTGGAGCAAATGACGCAATCGCAGATTGACGCCATTGTAGCTGCCATGGCGCAAGCGGTGGAATCGGAGGCAGAACGGCTGGCCATCCTGGCTGTAGAAGAGACAGGCTTCGGCAACGCCGCTGATAAAAAGGCCAAAAATCTCTTCGTCGCGCGAGACGTCTATGCCGCCATCAAGGACATGCAAACGGTCGGGATTATTCGCAAAGATGAAGTGAATCAGGTGTGGGAAATCGCTCAACCCGTTGGCATTGTGGCTGCTATCATTCCTTCGACAAACCCGACATCGACGGTCATCTTTAAATGTATGATCTCACTCAAATCAAGAAATGCGATCGTGATTAGTCCGCATCCATCGGCGCTGCGCTGTTCGCAGGAAGCGGCAGCCGTCATGCGGGAGGCAGCGGAGAAAGCGGGAGCCCCGCAAGGGCTGATTCATTGCTTATCGCATCCATCCATTGAAGCCAGCGGGGAACTGATGAAGCATAAGCTGACGGATCTCATCTTGGCCACAGGTGGAACGGCCATGGTGAAGGCTGCTTACAGCTCAGGCAAGCCCGCATACGGTGTTGGACCAGGCAATGTGCCGGTTTATATCCATCGGAGCGCGAATATCAGCCGCGCTGTGGGCCATATTTTGCAAAGCAAAACGTTCGATTACGGAACGATTTGTGCGTCGGAGCAGGCGCTCGTCGTCGACGAAGCGGTGAAGGCGGAACTGGTCGCGGAGTTGAAGCGGCAAGGTGCTTACTTTTTGAACGCGGAGGAGAAAGAGAAGGTTGGCTCGATCCTCACCGCCGGGAAAGGAATGAACCCGCAGGTGGTTGGACGTTCTCCGCAGGTGATTGCGGGCAAGGCAGGCATAACTGTGCCGGAGACGGCTAAGGTGCTGATCGCAGAGGAAGCGGAAGTCGGACATGAGCATCCTTTTGCTAGGGAGAAACTAAGTCCTGTCCTCGCTTTATATACGGTTAAGGACTGGCAAGAGGGATGCGATCGCTGCATGGAGCTGTTGGAACTTGGCGGACTTGGACATACGCTTGGCATACATGGCGAGGATTTGTCGATTATTGAGGCGTTTGGTCTGGAGAAACCGGCATCGCGCATTATCGTCAACACGGGTACAACGTTTGGAGGCATTGGCGCAACAACAGGAATCATGCCGTCGATGACACTTGGCTGCGGTGCTTATGGCAACAACATCACGTCGGACAATATCGGTCCCCAGCATTTGATGAACATCAAGCGGGTTGCTTTTGGCATCAAGGAGATGCAGACAGAGCCTGATGAGAATCGAGTTATTGCACAAGTGGCAGATAGTTTGGAAAGCTCTCATCAGCTTAGCATTACACGCGATGAGGTTGCGCAGATCATAAGAAACGTGCTTGCTGAGATGCAAGTGATTACATAATCCGAGGAGGAATGTCCAATGGCCGGAGAAATGGCAGCATTAGGTTTAGTAGAAACCAAGGGGCTTGTAGGTTCAATTGAAGCAGCAGACGCTATGGTAAAGGCAGCAAATGTGAGATTGGTTGGCAAAGTGCATGTGGGCGGAGGCTTGGTAACGGTTATGGTTCGAGGCGATGTAGGCGCTGTTAAGGCGGCTACGGATGCGGGCGCTGCTGCTGCGGAAAAGGTGGGAGAGCTGGTTTCTGTTCATGTCATTCCTCGCCCGCATTCAGATATTGAGTTCATTCTTCCTAAGCTTGAAGGATAAGCACGTCTATGGCGCTTATTACGGAAACGCAGCTGCGCACTCAGCTGGTGAAAGGCTTGCCGAATCCTTTTCCGGTCAAAGAAGAGGATAAGCTGACGCCGGCAGCCGCTGATTTTCTCAAAGATCGAGGGATCGCAGTGGTACGGATTGCATCTGCATCCTCAGCGGATACCATCATTCTGCCCGTAAACCACATGACAGAGCGCAAGCTCATCCCAGTCGGCGTGTCCAATCGGCACGTTCATCTGTCTCCTGAGCATATCAACTCTTTGTTCGGCAACGGTTACACGTTAACGCCACTTCGCGAGTTGTCTCAAAAGGGTCAGTTTGCTGCGCGCGAAACCCTGACGCTACTGGGTCCCAGAGGCATCCTCCAGCATGTAAGGATTCTAGGACCACCCCGTGGGGCGTCCCAAGTTGAAATCTCGCGAACCGATGGATATGCGCTGGGCGTTCACCCTCCGGTGCGATTATCTGGCGATGTGCAAGGCACACCTGGGATTACACTCATAGGAGCAAGTGGAGCGGTCGTTTTGCAGGAGGGGTTGATTCTTGCCAAAAACCATGTGCATATGTCTCCGGCAGATGCTCAGGCTTTGGAAGTCACCCAAGGAGATCGTCTTATTGTCCAAACGCTGGGGGAACGGCCGCTCCTTTTTGCCGATACGATTGTCCGGGTTAGCGAGCAGTTTTCGCTGGATTTTCATATCGATGTGGATGAAGCCAATGCGGCCTTTTTGAATACGGGAGATCAGGTTCAGCTTATCGGTAGAAACGGTACGATCGCGAGTGCCGAAAGGGGGTAGCTCTTGATGGAGATCAAGCAAATGGTCGAATCGATTGTGCGGGAGCTTTTGATTTCCTTGGAGCCGCAGTCGGTCAAACGGCCAAAGGTGCTTTACATTTTCTATGACAGTACGGCTCATGAGGCTTATACGGATCATTTTATATGGTTAACTAATCACCATGTTAATTATGACCGCTTGTGCTTGGATGGCGAAGCTTCCTCATGGCTCGGGAAACATCAGATTGAATGCGGCGGCTACGGCAAAACGATTGCCTCTGACGAGTTCGCGCCATCCCCGCTCGAGGTGCCTCTTGACTATGAGGGGATCGTGATCCCGGAAATTGATCTTGATAATGCGGCACGCGCTGCTCTAGGGATGAAAGGAACGATCATTTCTGAAATCATTTTCTCCACATTGGTTCAAAATAAATTTGTTCTCATCGGCGACGATATCTCTGGACTGAAGCGAGCTGACCGTCGAACGCTCCGAACGCTGACACTGCCTAAGGCTTATGTGAATCTTTTTGATTATTACAAAATGGAACTGCAAATGTACGGCGTGGAATTCGGCCCATTGAAGCAGCTGGCGGAGATGGCCGTGAATAAAATTCAACCCGGTCCAGAAGTCCCTAATACAGCTATCAACATAGAAACAGAAGAGCGGATAGAAACGAATAATTCTATGGTTTACGAAGGAAGGCTGATCTCAGCAGATTGGGTGGAGCGGGAATTCAAGAGCAAACCTTTTGGCTCCCTGCGTGTTGGCAAACGAACGATTATTTCTTCACTAGCCCAAGATATGCTGAAGGATAAAGGGATCACGATCGACTATGCGGCTGGAAGGTGAGTTCCTATGTTTTTGGGGAAAGTAATCGGCAGTGTCTGGGCTACGCAAAAAGAAGTGGGCATGGACAATTTGAAATTATTGGTGATCCAGCCGATGGACTTCAGAGACAGCGAAGCGGGTACTCCGATCATTGCCGCAGACCGCATTGGCGCCGGTGTCGGGGAGAACGTGATCGTTTCCAGAGGCAGTCCGGCGCGAACCTTGTTCACGGATACAAGGGTGCCGATCGATGCGATGATCGTAGGCATTGTAGATAGCTATGAGGTCGCTCAAGAAACCGAGGCGAATATATGGAAGAGCAGAAACAGCGAGTGATTCAGGAATATGTGCCTGGCAAGCAGCTGACGCTGGCTCATGTGATTGCCAATCCCGATCCGGTATTGTATACGAAGCTGGGCATTGAAGAGCGGAATGCCATCGGCATCTTAACGCTCACCCCCACAGAAACCGCGATAATTGCCGCCGATATTGCGACCAAAGCGGCCAACGTGGGTATCGGTTATTTGGACAGATTCACCGGCTCGCTCGTGCTCACGGGGGAAGTGGCCGCAGTCGAGATGGCGATTGAGGCAGTGAATGTTTTTTTGCTGGATAAGTTGAAATTCACAACGGCACCTATCACGAGGTCTTGATTTTATGAAAAAAGTGATGATCATCGGCGCGGTTGGAGCTGGCAAATCAACGCTTATCAAAGCTTTGTTCGGGGAGACGGACCCGGCCATCAAAACCCAAAGTCTCCTATACAGGGACTGGGTGATTGATACTCCGGGTGAATACAGTGAGAATCCGATGTATTATCGCTCGCTAATGGCGACCTCGCATGAGACTGCGGCTGTTTTGCTTGTTCAGGATGCCACGCGCAGCAGGAATTACTTTCCTCCGGGTTTTGAACAAGGGTTTCCTGTGCAAACCGTAGGAGCTGTGACCAAAATCGATCATCCGAAGGCTGATATAGACCAAGCCATCAGGCTTCTGAGGCAGTCGCTGCCGGAAGGGGAGATCTTTGTGACATCAGCGGAATCGGGGGAAGGGATTCAGCGGCTGAAGGAACGACTTATGGCGATAGTCCATAAACAGGATGGGTGAAGGGGAAGATGCAGAATCAGTGGATCACAAGTGTAGGTCTCGATATTGGCACGAGTACGACCAAGATGGTTGTGAGCCGATTGAAATTAGTGCGTTCCTCCGGCGCGCTAAGCCTGCCCCGATTCGAGATTGCGGAGCGGGAATTGCTGTATGCGAGCCCGATTTACAGCACTCCGCTGAAGAACGGCAATGAAGTGGATGCACAGCAGATCTGGGGAATTGTGCAGCAGGAATACGAGCAGGCTGGCATTCGCCCCGCAGATTTAAAGTCCGGCGCCGTGATCATCACTGGAGAAACGGCGAATAAAACAAACGCCAGCCAAATCCTGCATCTCCTCGCCGAGCGCTCAGGCGATTTCGTCGTTGCAACGGCAGGGGCCGATCTGGAGGGACTGCTCGCCGGCAAAGGCGCCGGAGCAGAGCGCCGCTCCATGCAGATTCGAGGCGCAGTCGCCAATATTGATATCGGCGGGGGGACGGCGAATGCCGCTATTTTTCAACGAGGCAAGCTCGTAGGAACAGTCACCTTTCATGTTGGTGGCAGACTTATTCAGTTGGACGCAGCCGGTACTGTCACAGACATATCACCATCTCTTCTGCCATGGCTGAAGGCGAGCGGATACAACCTTAAGACAGGCGATACGCTTCATTTGGCTTTCGTGAAGGATATCTGCGCAGCCATGTGCCGCTGCATGATGGATTATTTAGCTGGGCGTACCCATCCAGACCAGAACATGCCGCTTCTTTGTTTATTGAACGGTCAACCGCTCACTACCGCTGCGCAGATTGAAGAATGGATGGTTTCCGGAGGCATCGGGCTTCTCATGGAGGCCAAGAAACCGGAGAGCTTGGCGGATATGACGCTGCATCAAGATATCGGGCCTATGCTGGCGCATTGTTGGAACGAACTATCGAGCGAGTATCCCATTCGCAGGATACGTGCGGATCAGACGGTCAGAGCAACCGTCATCGGGGCCGGGATGCAGAGTACAGAAATTAGCGGAGCGACCGTACATTTGGATGCCTCGCTGCTGCCGATACGCAATCTCCCTGTGCTGAAGCTGAATATAACGCTTCAAATGCTCGAACAAACCGGACTGCTTGCGTACAGGCTGGATGAGTTGATGAATAGCGGCGCAAGCCTTTTTGACCGGGAGCAGTCCCCACCGTTTGGGCTGGCTTTGTCCGGGATGAATAACCTTACTTATCCATCGCTTCAGCATCTAGCGGAGCAGCTGCATTCAAGCTTCGTGCACCATTTTCCGACCAGCGAAGTACTAATCGTCATTTGTGAAATGGATATCGCCAAAGCGCTTGGACAATCGTTAGCCAGACGCAGCGGAGAGAGTCCGAAAGTCATTTGTATTGATCAAATCTCTGTCGAGCATGGGGATTATGTTGATTTAGGCGAGCCGATATCGGGGATCATGATTCCGGTCGTGGTGAAGACGTTGGCCTTTCCTAACAGAGCGGAGGGATAAGCCCGTGAATCTGAAAACTACGCTGCTGGGTACAACCTTTCAGTTTAAGCATTTAAAGGAAGTCATGGCGAAGGCGAATGAGGAGAAATCCGGCGATCAGCTGGCCGGTATCTCGGCGCAAGATGCGAAGGAACGGATCGCCGCCAAGCTGGTCCTGTCCGATTTAACCATGGCCGATATTCGCAATCATCCTCTGCTGCCACCGGAAATCGATGAGGTTTCGCGGGTTATCGAGGAAGGGCTGAACGAGAAGATTTATACGGAGCTGCGCAATTGGACGGTGGCTGAGCTGCGGGAATATTTGCTGCGGCAAGAAACGGGAAACGATGAAATTCGCCGAATTTCCCGCGGTTTAACGAGTGAGATGGTCGCTGCTGCGGCCAAATTAATGAGCAATCTCGATCTGGTGCAAGCTGCGTCCAAAATGGAGGTCACCTCGCATTGCAATATTACGATTGGTCAAAAAGGCGTGCTGTCTGGCCGGGCTCAGCCTAATCATCCTACGGACAATATCCAGGGCATGAAGGCTGCTTTATTTGAAGCTCTCAGCTATGGTATCGGGGATGCCGTGATTGGGATTAATCCGGTTATTGATTCCGCAGATAGCGTCAAAAATATGTTGCTGGCCACCAAAGAAGTCATGGAAAAATGGCAAATTCCAACGCAGAATTGCGTGCTAGCACATATTAAGACCCAGATGCGGGCTATTCGCCAAGGCGCTCCTGCCGATATGGTGTTTCAGAGCTTGGCTGGAACCGAAGAGGGGAATCGAGCGTTTGGCATTGATGTGGCTTTGCTGGACGAAGCTGATGCGCTGATTGCCAGAGAAGGCACCGGGACTGGGCCGAACCTGTGGTATTTTGAAACAGGCCAAGGGTCGGAATTGTCAGCTGAAGCGCATCATGGTATCGACCAAGTTACACTGGAGTCCCGCTGTTATGGCCTGGCTCGCAAATATAAGCCATTTATCGTCAACACGGTTGTCGGCTTCATCGGACCTGAGTATTTATATGACAGCAAGCAGGTAATTCGGGCAGGTTTGGAGGATCATTTCATGGGCAAGCTCCAGCAGCTACCGATGGGTGTGGATGTTTGCTATACCAACCATATGAAGGCGGATCAGAACGATATGGATAACTTGGCGGTGCTGCTTTCCGCAGCGGGCGTCAATTATCTGATTGGCGTGGCGATGGCAGATGACTGCATGCTTAATTATCAATCGACCAGCTATCATGATATCGCCACATTGCGGGAATTAATGAGATTGCGCCCGGCTCCTGCCTTTGAGCAGTGGTTGGTGAAGATGGGCATTATGGACAATGGTCGATTAACACCGCTGGCGGGAGATCCGACCCTTTTTATGTAGCGCCAGCGCGAAGGAGGAACCGTCATGAACCCTGCTGTTCCGATAGACCAGCTTGTGGATAGGGTGATGGCAGAGCTTGCCAAGAAGCTGTCTGCCCCACAAGCTGCTGAGCAGGCTGGCAGCCGAATGGAGTTGCATCAATCCACACCAGCGGAGAGTGAGTCAGGAACAGACTTGGTCTCTGAGGAGGATGTGATCACCTCTCCGATTCCCAGCCCCAAATGGGAGGAAGGGATGAGTGAACTGCTTGCGAGCACGCCGGCCCGCATTGGCGTATGGCGAACAGGAACGCGGCCGCTGACCAAAGAAGTGCTTAAATTCCGGCGTGATCATGCCGCTGCCGTCGATTCTATTTATGGTGAAGCAAGTCAGGAGATATTGAAGCAATTCGATTTATTTACCGTCGAAACGCGGTATGAAAATACAGAAAATTATTTGAAACGCCCCGATATGGGACGGATTGTCACTGATGAAGGCATCGCCGCAATCGAGGCGGCATGCCGGATGAAGCCGCAGGTGCAAATTGTCGTATCGGACGGACTGAGCGCCAATGCGGTGGACGCCAATTTGGGCGATGTTTATCCAGCGCTGCTCGATTCACTTGCCTCATATGGGTTATCCACAGGTACTCCGTTTTTCGTACGAGGGGGCAGGGTTGCTGTTATGGATCATATCGGCGAGATTGTGCAGCCAGAGGTGCTAGTCCTGTTGATCGGGGAAAGACCCGGTCTCGTTTCATCGAAATCGCTGAGTGCCTATATATGCTTCAAGCCGCGCAAAGGCACAGTGGAGAGCGACCGCACGGTTATCTCCAACATTCATCGTGGAGGAACGCCACCGCTTGAAGGCGGTGCGCATATCGGCACGATTGTGAAGAAAATGCTGGAACAGCAAACCAGCGGCATCCATTTGGACATCTAGCGGGTACATCCCTTAAGAATGTGCTTCTTTCAGAAGCTTTTCTATAAGAATCGTCCGAGAAGGAGGTGGAGGCGCAATGGGACTGACGATTGGAATCGTAATCGTAGTGATCACGTGTTTGTTTGCTGTATGGATTGTCAAAATCGCCAATAAAAGCATACGCGAATTCGATGAAAGCGAACACGAAAGTTTCCTGGGGAAATAAGCCTTGAGCCTTGTTTGGACAAATCGTAGGTATCTGATGAGGAGGATTCAAGATGAGCGTACCTTCCAATCATCATGAAAAAGACAAAAGTGATTTAAACAAGTTCGGCTATGCCCAAGAGCTGCTGCGCAGCATGGGGGGATTCTCCAACTTCGCGATTTCATTCTCGATCATTTCCATTCTGACCGGCGCTGTATCGCTCTATGGTCACGGATTGACCTACGGCGGATCGGGCATGATGGGCTTTGGCTGGCCGATCGTCGCTCTCTTTGTCATGTTTGTGGCGGCCGTTATGGCGGAGCTTGCCTCGGCCATTCCGACGGCGGGTGCCTTGTACCACTGGGCAGCTATTCTGAAAAACAAACGCTGGGGCTGGTACACCGCATGGATCAATCTCATCGGACAAATCGGGATCGTAGCCGGTATTGATTATTCGGTCGCCCTCTTCGCCGATCCGCTCATTGCGAGTGTATTTGGTTACGAGTCCAGCAACACAACCGTGTTGATTTGTTTCACCATCATTTTGCTGACACACGGGATTCTCAATCATATCGGGATTCGCATCGTTTCGAGGCTTAATGACTTCTCGGCCTGGTATCATATCGCTGTGGTGGCGGTATTGGTAGTATCCTTGGCCTTTTTTACCAAAGGCCACCTCAATCCTGTTACGTATTTGTTTAAGGTGGGCGAGACGTTCTCCGACAAACCGTACATGTTTGCTTTTCTGATCGGCCTTTTGCAAGCCCAATGGACCTTCACAGGATTTGACGCCTCCGCGCATACGATTGAGGAAACCGTCAACCCACGTGTGCGTGCGCCTTGGGGGATTTTCACATCCGTAGCCTATTCGTTCGTCATTGGCTTCATTATGTTGGCTTTTGTTACCTTGTCCATCAAGGATGCCGGTGCTGCAGCGGGTTCAGACAATGCGTTCATCTATGTCATCAGTCAGGCGCTGGGCGGGACATTCGGCTCTGTTATTCTCTGGCTGGTTACCGCTGCGATGTGGTTCTGCGGCCTCGCCTCCATTACTTCTTTTTCCCGGATGATGTACGCCTTCTCTCGGGACAAAGGGATGCCGCTGAGCCATCAGTGGGCGCAAATCTCCAAGAAATACCGTACACCGGCCAAAGCTATTTGGCTGGCTATCATCCTCTCCTTCCTGCTCGCTTTCATCGACTATATCATTAAATTAGTGAATCCTGATGCGACATACACAACGATAGCATTCCTAACCGCTGTCAGTGTAGTTGGCTTATATGTGGCTTACGGCATTCCGATTTATTTGAAGTTGAGAGCTAAGGCAGAAGGAAGATTCCAAAAGAAGCATCTCGGACCGTGGAATCTCGGAAAGTACAGCACATTCATCTCTGTTGTTGCGCTGCTGTGGATCATTTTCATCTGCATCGTCATGGTGATACCTCCGAATCAAATGGCTGGCTATGCGGTCGCAGGGATGCTGATTCTTCTCATCATTATGGATTTGGCTTACTATAAAAAACATTTCCCAGGCCCGCAGGCTGCCCTGAACACCTCCATGGACGAGATATTGCGCCGTGAAAAAGAGCTTGAGACCACCTCCTCATCAAAATCTTAAATCTACTTGGTTTAATAGTTGCTAGATTTGGGCATCCTTCTACTAGAGTTGAAGATTCTAGTGAAGAGGTGCCTTTTTATATGCAGAAATTCTGGTTAGTCTCCCTCATTTGGATATCTCTTGCAGGCATTATTTGTGGCTGGGTTCGTCATGCGGATGCTCAAGGCGAGCAAGAAGCGCTTTATCTATTGGACACGGTAAAACCTTATATGATCAGTGACAATCAAATAACCTTCAAATATACAGGCTATTATGGAAGCTGCGGCGGCGTAGATCAGAACATGCTGGCCGTTGGGAAGACATTATCCCAAGCCTTCGGCATGCCAGAGACGGATAGGCTGAGTGAGTCCAATTCGCATCCGATCTATAAAGCAACAGCAGAGGCAGCGCCCGGAGCGGTCTCCACTGTAACGATCGCAAGCCCGCAGGGACAAGCTTCTTGTTATGTCGTATTGCGATTAGATGCTTCCCAAGAGACCAATCAGGCCGATTTGGTTAATTGGCAGGCGCAAGCAGATAAACAGATGAAAAGGCTGGGCATCACAGGAACATGGAATACGATGGTGCAAGGTTATGTATCTGAGCAAGAACAGTCTCGCCAAATAAGCTCCGCAGAGCTGGTAAATCAGATAGCTCAAGCCTACAAAGGGAAAATCGTAGAAAGCTACACGGATCAGAATACGATAAGTTTGTCACTGGCTTCGAGGGAGTTCCAATCGTCTGTGAAGAGCGGCGGTCAATCGGTGAATCTGCAGGTTGCCTTGCATCAAGAATCAACGACAGGCCAATGGCGCTTAACCGTGGGCACGCCAATCATAACCATGGAGTACTAGCATCAGAAGAAATAAAGCGAGGAGGTGAATTTCATATGCTAAAGAAAGCCAATGCCAAGAGACCGATTCTTCCAACCGATAATCCTGTCATTATACATAATCGTTATTGTTTTCTGATGTGGGCTAGAACAGGAAATAAACGGTATCTGACTATGTTTCAAGGAGTGGGAATATGACGACGATCGTAAAGCCGGTTATTCCCGGCATCATTGCGGAATCCATTGAAAACCTGCGAAGCGAAGGGTGGGAGGATGACGACTTCTTTAACTTTCCGCGGTATGATGAAGAATGTCCGGAAGCGCGCATTTTATTTCACTTTTTTCGAAACAACCGCGTAACCTTTGCTGCTGCTATCGTTAACAGCTATATCGTTCATGATGATGGCAAGCAGCCATTCAGCTGAATGTGTTCAGAGATCTTGACTCCGCAACTGCTGAGCCAAGATCTTTTTTGTTCGCAGCGGGATTCAGCTTTCTTCTATTAATGAGCATCAACGAGCTGTTCTTCCATATACAAGTAATCGACGGGGATAAGTGGAAGATGAATATTCCTGCTGCAATCGATATACTGTGGATAAACAGCAAGGGTAACTTCTCGTACTTCTCTTTCTTCTCGCTCTTCTGTACGTGCTGCTTCTTTGTGGAGGGGATAAGTGAGGAGCTTGTTCTTTTTGATAATATCTATACAAAGCAGCAACATCATTCCGATCGTCAACAACCCAATCGCGCATAGTTCTACATTTTGATTCATCAAGTAGCCCTCCTATGAAACCTTTTTCATAGATTAACGGATGCGGGTTAAAATGTCGCTCGAAAACCGTTGTCGTTTTATAACCTTTTAACGATGACATTGTTTGAATAGAAGGAAACATCTGTTTAAATAAAGAAAATAGTACAGACCTATCGCAAGCAGCGATAGCATTCAAAACTCTCTTATAGGACGGAGTGCTCAGTATGCCAAGCAACAATAGTCAAATTCAGGCTTATCTAGATCGCATCGGGTTTGCGGGTCCACTCGATGGCAGCGTTAAGACGCTGGCCGAGCTGCAGGAATGCCATCTGCACACAGTTCCGTACGAGAATTTGGACATTATCAATCACATCGCCTTGTCCCTGGATCCACAAGATGTGTATCAGAAGATTGTCGTACGCCGGCGCGGGGGATATTGCTTTGAGTTGAATGCTTTATTCGGCTGGCTGCTGCGGGAGCTAGGCTACCCGGTCACTGACTTCGTGGCCCGGTTTTGGCGCGACGCGTCGTATACACCGCCGAAACGGCGTCATCAGGTTCTACAGGTCGAAGCCGAAGGGGCGACATACTTGTGCGACGTTGGCGTAGGGGGCATCGTTCCCCGCAGGCCAATCGCATTAATCGAGGGACTAGAACAGCAGCAAGGCGACGAGTGCTACCGGATGGAGCGCGATCCTGATTACGGCTGGGTGCTTTGCGAACAGAAGAAGGGGGAGTGGCAGCGGATATACTCGTTCACTGAGGAGCCGCAGCTGGCGAAGGATTTTGTGTTTGCCTCGTTTTGGTGCGAGAAAGCCCCTGATTCCATCTTCACCCATAGCCCGATGCTGGCAATTCGTACCTCAGAGGGGCGTAATACGGTGGCGGGACGGGAATTTCGTATTTTCACTTCAGATGGCGTAAAGACCTTCACACCGCAGACCGATGAGGCGTATAAAGAGGCGCTGCTCGTACATTTTGGAATTCAACTAGATTCATAGTTTGTTGTATTTACAATACATTCATGCAACGTTGATGCAAGGATAACAAAGCATTGTTAAAGTGAAACTAATAGATACAAATGAATACTCAGGGTATGAGTCTAGGAGAAAACCCTTTTATTCGGCTTAAGAAAAGTGCGCCCTTAGGGAGCGCGTGCTTTCCTTTTGTTGAATGAGGGTTTTTTTGTGTTGTTCACATATAAAAACTTTGAAAAGGATGATGTGCGACATGAAAAAAATGTTAACAAAGCTTTTAGGGATTGTGACGATTACGACTCTGCTCAGCGGGCTTTTCCAGCCAAGTGCCTGGGTATCTAGCGTTCATGCGGAGGAGTCGGGCAGGAAGACGATGGAGGTTAACAAGACGTTAACGGCTCCTATCATCGACGGCAATCTAGATGAATCCATGTGGAACCTGAACCAAACGCTAAATGTTAAAGTTGGACAAGGTTCTTTTAAGGCGTCGAAATTTGGCCTGCTCTGGGATAATCAGTATTTGTATATTGGTATCAAGGCAGATGATGACAGCTTATTATCCGGTCAATCGGGCAGTTGGTTCGAACAAGACAATATCAACGTCTTTCTTGATCCGAGCTTGCACCGCTCAGCTCCGTACAGCAATGAGGATATGCAGATCGGCTTGGTCTATCAGTCTGGAACGACCATACCCGAGTTTCATTTTGGTGCTGCGCTGAATAATCATGCGGGCAAGGATGAGAAGAAAATACTGCGAGCGATGAATCAGACCGCTTCAGGCTGGTCTACGGAGATCGCTGTACCTTGGGAAATGCTGAAATTTGATCCTATTCTACAGAAACAGTTGGGCATGGAGATCGGCACGACAGACCGTTATGGGGCCGCAACAACAGAGCAAAGATCCAGCTACTGGAGCGCTTTTGGGTCCTCCTCCTTTTGGAATGATACCTCCGGTTATGGCACGCTTAAGCTGGTGGATACAAGTCCAGTCTCAGGAAGCCCCAATCTGGTGCTTTTGGAGGAAAACTTTGACGGCTATGCCACAGGGACGATACCCCCGAATTGGATATCTAATGTGAATGAGGGAAGCCCGCCTTTTAGCGTTGTGAAAGATACGTATGGCAACGGGAGTATGACGTTCGACGGAAATGCTACGTCCAAACAAAGCCGCATCATTGCTCCTGTTCAATGGGATAACTATACAATTGAAGCAGATGTGCGTTTTAGCAGTTTTTTGAATCCAGGAAGATGGGCATCCATTATGTTCCGCGCACCCGCTAGCGGGAAGTGGCCATACCCGCAGATGGCCATTAAGCAGAATGGCACCATTGAGACCGCTTATCGCAATTCGGACGGGAATTGGTATTCTCCCACACCGATAAGCGCAACGGGCGCTGAGCTGCTGGTGAATAAGGTTTACACGATGAAAGTAAGGGTTTATGACAACAATGTGAAGCAGTATTTTAAAGCCAAAAGCGATGCAAGCTTCACGCTGTATGGCGACAAAAATCTCGCAGCTGCGGTGCTCCCGGAGAAAGGGAGAGTTGGCTTTCAAGGAGATCAAAGCAAGGTATCCTTCGATAATCTGAAGGTTACCCGGATCACGGCAGAGCGGCTTACGATTACCTCAGCCAGTTCGTTGGAAGCGTTAAGCGGCGCGACAAGCGTGACGAGCAGTGTCTACTATTCGGATGGCCTTACGGAGACGCCGCCTGCGGATCGAGTGAAGCTGTATTCATCGGATGAAAGTGTCATCAAAATCAACAACAACCAGATCTATCCTATTAAGCCAGGGAAAGCAACCATCAAGGCTGTATATGGCAATGCAGAGACTTCGCAGGAAATCACAGTGACGCCATCTCTGACGGGGGTCAAGGTTGTTTCCTTAAAGGGTGACGACAAAGGGTATGTGCTTGCAACGGTTGGAACTCCATTGGATCTTAGTGCTGTACAGTTTCAAGCAGACTTTAATAATCTCACGACAGGTGTAGTGAAAGGGAATGAGCTGACATGGACATCGACCAGTCCATCAGTTCTTATTGAAAACAACGTACCCAAGGTGCAGCAGAAAGGTGTTTATACGCTGACAGGCACCAAAGATAGCGCATCTATCAGTATGCTGGTTGTCGCCAAAAATTCAGCAGATACCGAATATGTCCTGTACGAGGAGAATTTTGATCATCTGGCGGACGGTACCCTTCCTGCCGGCTGGACGCGGAAAGAAGGAACGACAGCTGCCAATGCTGTAGTGAAATCCGGAGCTTTTGAGATCAATGCACTCGCTGCGCCGGATAACCCATCCCGGGTCATTCTGCCTTCGTTTCTAAGCAAGTTTGGCAATTATAAGATTGAAGCCGATGTGACCCACTTGCAGGCAACTGATACGGCAAGATGGCACTCCATCATGTACCGTATTCAAAACAACGATTATCCTTACTACCAAATGGCGGTCAGAAAAGATGCAACCGCAGCAAATGGCATCGAATTCGCCGAGAGAACGCCTGCCAACGGGTGGAACGTGATGGACAGAGGTTCTAATACCGAAGCTATTGATCCGGCCAAAATGTACCATTATACGGTTAAAGCGTACGGAAACCGTGTTCAGGAATGGATCAACGATCGTGTCATGGTGGACACGGATCAAGCAACAGTCTATGCGACAGGAGCGGTCGGTCTGCAAGCGAATGGCAGCAAAATGAAGGTAGACAACATTCGCGTGACGCTGCAGCAAGAGGCGCTGCCTCCTATACCGAATGGTCGCTTCGTTGAAGTGACAGAGCCGGAAACCCGCATTGCGATGGCCGCATCCGTCGTAAGCGAGCTTCAAAGTGGGGCAGATTTGGCGAAGCTGGATGCGCCTGCGCTGCCTTCGACGCTCATTATTCATGTGGGCCCAGGACTGAAGGTAACAGACCCTGCAGGAAAGCTTGAAATAAGCAGTCTGGATGCACTTCTAAACAAAATTGGCAGCCGAATCATCCCTGCTTTTTATGTAAAGGATGAATCCACGGTAGATCAATTGGTGGCATACTTGAAAGCGAATAGTTGGGAAGATGCTGCTGTCGTGTCAGACAACGGAGAATTGATCAAACGAGCGAGATCTGCCTATCCGATCATCCGAGGCATATTGGATTTCAGCGGTGACAGCAGCTTGAAGGCAGGCCAACTGCTGGATGTTCGAAGAAAAACAGCAGCAAGTTTAGCTAGAATTGCCATTTTGCCGCAAGCGATATCAACGCGAGAGAACGTTGCTTATCTGCAGCAGCGAAGTATTATGGTATGGTCGAAGGAAACGGCCAGCAGATCCGAGAAACAGATCGCGATGCATCAATTGATTGCGACAGGTGTGAATGGGATCGTGACAGATTCGCCTGCGGTTCAATGGGAAGCATTGAAAGTGTATAACAAGAATACGACATTGATTCGCAAGCCGTATATTATCGCTCATCGAGGGATGCCGGCGAATTCTCCTGAGAATACAATTGAAAGCAATAGGCTGGGTTTAGAAGCGGGCGCGGAGTTCATCGAGAACGACATGTATTTGACGAAGGACGGGCATATTGTCATTCTTCATGATGGGTCACTGGAGCGTACGACGAATGGAACAGGCTTTGTTGAAGACTATACGCTGGAGCAATTAAAGAAATTAAATGCGAACAAGCCATATCCCGAAGGATTCCCCGATGTGAAGATCCCAACCCTGAATGAGCAGATCGAACTTGCCAGGGAGCAGGGTGCTATGGTCATGTCCGAAATTAAGACCAGCACTCCTGCAGCTGTTGATGCCTATGTCAAATTGCTTAAGGATATAGATGGCGAAGCTTTGGTGGACACCATGTCTTTCAGCGCTGATCAGTTAAAACGCATGGCGCAGCTTATGCCGGAGATGCCTCTGGGATTGCTGACTAGCGGATATGCCAATGAGGCGAATGTGCCAAAATCGCTAAGGGAAACATTGAAGCTGCTTCAGGGACTGAATGCTTCATTTAACACGAGCTATAGCGGTCTGGGCCGGAAATTCATGGAGGCTGCCAAACATCGCGGTCTTATCATTTCACCATGGACGCTGAATGATAAGAGTGTTTTTATTCAATACATGGGGCTAGGAGCTTTCGGAATTACGACGGATAACGCCTACTATGCTTCCGATTGGGCAGCTTCCATCAAAGCTGAGAAAGAAAAGTATGTGCTTGCTAAAGAGGAGAGCGCTACGCTTGCGGCTGTCGTTCAGTCCTATAAAGGGACGAAATCGACCATTGTCCCCGAACTCGTACTTTTGGATGGCCAAGAGGTGGTTGCTCTGGATGGAGCTAAAGTGACGGCTAAGAAATCAGGGACGGCTCACGTTCTATTAAGATACACAACAGCGATGGATGATCGGAATAAATATGACATCTATACAGCGCCTATCTCGATCCAAATACCAGGTCAGGATAGTGAAGGTGGTGGTGATGATGGCAATAGTGGATCAATCGCTAATTCCTCCGTTACAGGAGGCAGCCCAACACTGCCTGCCACTCCAGCTGCAGCAGTCATTGAAGCCAAAGAAGGTAAAGTCGCAGCGCCCGAACTTAAGCAATCTTTGGGTGCCCATCCTAAGGTAGAAGTGAAGTTTAGTGGTGATTCGCTGGAGCTGGAGGCAGCTGGTCTGATCGAAGCAAGTAAACTTACTGGCCAAACGCTGCTTGCCTCAAGTGAGAATGTCTCCTATACGTTGCCTTTATCTACGTTGAAGCTTGATGAACTGGCTAAGCAGCTGAGTATAAGCATAGATGATCTGCGAATTCGATTTACACTTAAGAAACTGAATGGTCAGGAGGCATCTGCCATAGATCAGGCCATCATCGCTGCAGGAAGCAAGCCGGCTGCCGCTGCTGTTCATTTTGAGGTGGAAGCGGCTAATCAAGCAGGACAAACGGCTCTTGTGACACTCGGAGCAGCGTATGCTTCTCGTACGATCCTCTTGGATAAGGCGATTGATCCGAAGAAAGCAACTGGCGTACAAGTGATTCCGGGAACGAATCAACTTCGTTTTGTGCCTACGCGGTTTGTGACCAAGGATGGTAAGACAACAGCTACACTGATCCATAACAAGAATGGCGTATTCGCCATTGTGGAAAATCATAAAAGCTTCGGCGATCTAACGAATCATTGGGCCAAAGCTGATATTGAGCTGTTGGCAAACAAGCTAATCGTAGATGGGGTAAGCGACAGCCGTTTCGAAGCGGATCGTTCGATTACACGCGCGGAATTCGCAGCATTGCTGGTTCGCTCCTTGGGATTAAGCATGGAAGCATCGAAAACTACTAGCTTCAAAGATGTTGCAGCTAGCGACTGGTTTGCAGATGTGGCAGGTTCCGCTGCAAGCGCGGGTCTTCTTAGCGGTTATGAGGACGGGACGTTCCGCCCGAATCAAGAAATCACACGTGAGGAGCAAGCAGCGATGGTCGTCCGTGCGATGAACTTTGTGGGAATCGACACCCGCGTAAGCTCCGCTAAACGAGATGAAACCTTGGCATCGTTCCAAGATGCTGACCAGATCATCTGGGCCCAATCGGAGATAGCCGCAGCAATTCAATTTGGGTTGATGAATGGGATGGCAGCAGACACACTAGCATCTGGCAGCTATGCAACACGCGCTCAATCGGTCGTCATGTTGAAACGTTTACTAGTCAAAGCTAATTTCTTGAATGAATAATCTTGGGTTTATACTCAGCAAACATACGCGTGCTACGCTTTTGGATGAAGGTATGTTTCTTTTGGAGGTGCACAGATGAACCCGTTCCCGATTATCGCTTCAGTCACGAAAGAGGAACAAATTCCGAAGATGCTGCAGAGTAACGTGGAGAGAGTCAATTTAATGACCGGTCATATTGGGAATTTGGAGTCGATTATTAGACAAGCCCATGATTCGGGTAAAAAGGTCTACGTCCATATGGAGATGGTTGCGGGTCTAGGGAAAGATTCTTATGCGATCAGTTATTTGGCCGAGAAATTCCAGATAGACGGCATTTTGACAACCAAATCAGCGGCGGTTACGGCAGCGAGACAAGCTGGCCTGAAAACAATTCAGCGTATTTTTGCGATTGATACGGCTGCTATTCAGACAGCCATTCGCATGATCAACAGCAGTCAGCCCGATGAGGTCGAGCTTATGCCCGGTTTAATGCCAAGAGTGATTCGCGAGCTGAAGGGAACCATCAAACAGCCGTTAATCGTCGGTGGATTAATTCGCTACGAGCATGAGATTACGGAAGCGTTGGCGAGCGGAGCTGATTACATCTCAACCGGTGATCCGGCTATGTGGTAAGTCAATTTACAAATTCTCTACATGGATTTAATACACCGGTGATAAAGCGGGATTATAATCAACTTAATAATTAAATAATCAGCACCTAATCGGTAATGATGGGTTGAGAATTGGAGAAAACCCTTGTTCTGCAAAGTGCGAAAATAGGCTGAATCATCTCTTTTTGCGATGTTTCAACGATGCTTATTTTTGCATTTTCGAACAAGGGTTTTTATTTTTCTTTGAAAAGGGGTAGAAACTGTGTCAGAGCACGTTGCACATCCTAAGAATGGCTTCGAACCTTCCCGTGGAGAAGAAGTTAACCGAGAGCACAAGAAAGTGCCAAAAGGAATTTTTGCTTTTGACGGCTATTTGTTCGATCTGGACGGTACCGTATATGCTGGAAATCAACTTTTGCCAGGCGTGTTGTCTACGATAGACAAGCTTCGCGAAAGCGGGAAATCAATCCTCTTCGTGACGAATACGACAACACATACGCGAGAGGGCGTTCATGAACGCCTTTCGCAGTTGGGAATTGCTTGCTCCAAAGAAGATATTTTAACGGCCTTATGTGTATCGAGAATGTACTTTCAGGAATATCTGCCGGAAGCTAAGGTGCTGATGATTGGCGAGCAAGCCATGAAGAATGAACTGGCGCAATACGGTGTAGAAACGACGAACGACCCGCTCGGCGCGACGCATGTTCTTGTCGGACTGGACAGGCAGTTTACGTATGAGAAGTTAACACTCGGGATGAGCGCTCTCCGCAATGGGGCACAATTGATTGCTGCTAACCCGGATCCATTTTGCCCGCTGGAGGATGGGGCGATTCCTGATACATGGTCTTTGGTCAAAGCACTGGAAACGGCAAGTTCGCAGTCGGTTTATAAAGTGATTGGCAAACCCTCGGAGTACTACGCCAAAAAGGCCTTAGAGAAGCTGGCTTTCGCGCCAGAAGCGTGCCTGATGGTAGGCGACCGAGTATCCACCGATATATGCTTCGGCAATGCCAATGGCATGTATACAGCACTCGTTTTGACTGGAGCGGATTCTCGCAAAGACATCATGCTCCAAGGGATCAAGCCTGACTATGTACTGGCATCACTCAGCGAAATCAAATAAAACCTATTCTCGGGAGGACATGAACATGAAAAAAGTATTTCTTACATTAGCGGCCGCAGCGCTGGTCACAACAGCTTGCGGGCAAGGTGAAAGCACACCCAAAGCAGCTCCTGCCAGCCAGGCGGCTTCTTCACCAGACACGACTGTTAAACAGGAAGCGAAGCCCGTAGAGCTGCAATTTTATTTTCCAGTGGCTGTTGGCGGTCCCATTACGAAGTTAATTGATCAACTGGCTGCTGATTTTCACAAAGAAAATCCCACGATTACAGTGAAGCCGGTCTATGGAGGAAGTTATCAAGATACGATGACCAAAGTCGTCACCTCCGTGCAGGGCGGGACTTCTCCGGATTTAGCGGTGCTGCTTTCAACAGACTTGTACAGCTTGCTCTCGATGAATGCTATTGAGGATTTAACACCGCGTTTCAACAAAGAGTATTTCAACGGTTTTTATGATGCTTTCATGGGGAATACGAAATCAGGCGAAACGGTGTGGAGCGTTCCATTCCAGCGCAGCACGATCGTCCTTTATTACAACAAAGATTTGTTCAAGAAAGCAGGGCTTAACCCGGATAAGGCCCCGGCGAACTGGACCGAAATGCGTGAAGCGGCGAGCAAGCTGACTGTGAAGGACGGCGCTGGCAAAACATCGCAGTGGGGGATCGAAATTCCAAGTACGGGTTACCAATACTGGATGCTGCAGGCACTTTCTCTGCAAACAGGCACGAACATCGTCTCTAATGATGGGAAGAATGTATATTTCAACAAGCCTGAGGTGCAAGAAGCGCTGCAATACTACACGGATCTGGGCCGCAAAGATAAAGTCATGCCAGAAGGCACGCTGGAGTGGGCGACGGTGCCATCGGATTTCATCAGCGGGAAGACAGCTATGATGTTTCACACGACGGGGAACCTGACGAAAGTGAAAACGGACGCCAAATTTGATTTCGGGGTATCGTTCCTGCCGGCTAACAAGAAATGTGGCTCTCCGACAGGCGGGGGCAACTTGTATGTGTTCAAAAGCATTCCAGAAGACCGCAAGAAAGCGGCTGTGAAGTTCATCGAATTCTTGACGCAGCCGCAGCGTGTTGCGCAGTGGTCAATTGATACTGGTTATGTAGGCACAACCAAAGCAGCTTACGAGACAGACCTGCTCAAGAATTACGTGAAGGACTTCCCGCAAGCCGCTGTTGCCAGAGATCAGCTTCAATATGCAGACAGTGAACTATCCACATTCCAGAACGGACAAGTGACCAAATTGTTTAACGATAACATTCAAGCTGCTTTGCTCGGCAATATGTCGCCCAAAGAGGCCCTTGATAAATCCCAACAGCAGGCAGATGACATCTTGAAAACATTCCGCAAATAAGTAGTTGGATTTTTATTAGATGGGTGTGGCTATCACGGTGAATGTGCCGAGATAGCCGCATCCAAGATTTATTTTAGCTTTTCATACAGCCCAAACAATAGCCGTTTAATATACAGATATACAAGGTGCGGGGGGATTTATTTGAAACAGCAAGCGCTGCTAACAAGAAGGAAAATCAACTGGAAAGAAAATGCTTTTGCCTATGCTTTGCTTCTTCCTTCCCTAATATTGCTTGCGCTTTTTACATTCTATCCGACGATTAAATCGGTGTATTTGAGTTTCTTCAGCTCTACACTATCCGTCCAGAAGTTTGTTGGATTCGAGCAATATGCCCACGTTTTGCAAGATGAAGTGTTTATGAAAGTAATGAAAAACAATATGCTTCTTTCTATCGGAACCGTGCCGACAAGTCTATTATTGGCCATTTATTTAGCTGTTTGGGTGAATAACAAGCTGAAGGGAACGAGCATTCTACGAGCTGCCTTTTTCTATCCGACAATAATCCCGATGATTGCGATAGCGAACATCTGGTTGTTCATTTATACGCCTGATTATGGTTTGCTGGACAAATTTCTTGGTTTTATTGGTGTACCGACACATAACTGGTTAGGGGATCCGCATTGGGTTACTTTTTCGATGATTATCATGGTCATTTGGAAGGAAGCCGGGTTTTTCATGATTTTTTATTTGGCCGGCTTGCAGAATTTGCCTAGGGAAGTGTACGAGGCTGCTGAAGTGGAAGGCGCACGACCGTGGCACGTTTTTCGCAAAATTACGTTTCCGTTATTGATGCCAACTACGTTATTCGTCCTGATCATAGCTATTACGAATTCCTTCAAGCTGGTCGATCATCTGTATATAATGACGAAAGGCGGGCCGGATAATGCCAGCAATCTGCTGCTGTACCACATATATGAGACAGCCTTTAGTTTCTGGGATATGGGCAGGGCATCCGTACTGACCGTTGTGCTGCTTGTTATTTTACTTGCGGTTTCTATATTCAACTATGCTTATTTGGACAAGCGTGTTCATTACTAGGGGGTAATCTGACTTATGTTGGCTCGAACATTGCATCGATCCATTGTTATTGTATTAGGCATTGTATTCCTTATCCCGCTGGTGTGGACCGTGTTCACTTCATTTACACCATCTAGCGAAGTCATAACCAGAGCGAACCCGTTCGCGATCGTGAATCCGACGTTCAGCAACTATGTGTCGGCCTGGTCAACCGTTCCCTTTCTAAGATACTACAGCAATACGCTGATCATTGTCGGGGGTGTTCTCGCTGTACAGATAGTTACAGCAACATTGGCTGCCTACGCCTTTGCGCGTTTGCGTTTTATTGGACAAGGAGTTGTATTTATTTTATTCCTCGTGCAAATTATGATCCCGGCCGAAGTCCTTATCTTTCCAAACTATACCGTTATCAAGCAACTGGGATTAGTCGATACCAAATTAGCGGTTATGCTGCCTTTTTGGGCATCGGCCTTCGGCGTTTTCTTGCTGCGGCAGACGTTTAAACAAATTCCATTAGATCTGGACGACGCTTCCAAAGTGGATGGATGCCCGTGGTGGCGCACCTTATGGCACGTATATTTTCCATCCGCCAAGCCAACCTATATTGCTTTTGGACTGATCTCGGTCAGTACGCACTGGAGTAATTTCATGTGGCCGCTCATCGTGACCAACTCGGTAGAAAATCGCTCGCTTACCGTGGGACTAGCTATTTTCGCCCAAACCTCGGAGACGGGAGCGCAATGGGGGACTGTAACTGCTGCAACGCTGCTGGTTGTTTTACCGCTGTTATTAGCATTTTTCGTCTTTCAACGTCAATTTGTAGAGAGCTTCATGCATTCCGGTCTTAAATAGGCGCAAGGGGAATAAGACAACTTTATTGAAAAGGATGATGAGCTTGAACTGGAATAACGGGGCACCTTGGGTATTTGCACATCGAGGATCTTCTTTGGAAGCACCGGAAAATACGATGTCTGCCTTTCAACTTGCGGTAGATCAGCAGTGTGACGTCATCGAACTCGATATTCATCTGACAAGCGATGGACAGGTGATCGTGTGCCATGATGAGACATTGGGGCGGACAACGAATCAAAGCGGAGTTATCGGGGAATTGACTTTGGAGGAAATGAAGCAAGCGGATGCAGGCAGTTGGTTCAGCCCAGTCTATACGGGAGAAAAGATTCCGCTGCTGCAAGAAGTGCTTGAGCGGATACCTGCACGAATCGGTCTAAACATTGAACTGAAGCAAAGCTACAGTGGCCGCATCGTTGAACCTCTAATTAAGCTGCTGCGCGAAAATGGGCGTTTGGCAGATGTCTTATTCTCATCCTACGATCATAAACTGCTGCATGACATTAAACAGAAAGCACCTGAATGCCGGATCAGCCTTGTGTATGATGCCAAACCGGTGAACCCGATCAGGTTCATTGAGGACTTCGGACTAGAAGTGTTTTCCGTCTCTCTTCACGCTTGCATGGTGGATGCCGAAGATGTAGCTGCTATTCGCCAAAGTGGCAGACATGTGATCGTATGGACAGTAAATGAAGCATCCGTCATGAAACAGATGCTAGCCTATGGCGTATCCGGCATTATTACGGATGATCCGAAAGCGCTGCGAGACTTGATTGTTGGCAGCTGATTTGCTCATCTTTGGTCAAGTATAGCGTTTCTAGCTGCTCAGCCGACAGAGCGGGATCAATAAAGTAGCCTTGAATCATATCGCAGTTCATCGTTCGCAGACAGTCCAATTGCTCCAAGGTCTCGACGCCTTCCGCAATGACCCGAAGATCCATGCCATGCGACATATCGATAATCGCTTTCGTAAGAACTGCGCTTTTGGTATCGCTTGTCAGTTCTTGGACAAAGCTCTTATCGATCTTCAGAATATCGATGGGGAACTGTTTGATATAACCGAGGGCCGAGTAGCCCTTGCCGAAATCGTCAATTGCGATTTGGAAGCCAAATGATTTGAGCTCGTGCAGGATGGGCAGCACCGACTCAATGTCATGCATGCTGCTGCTTTCCGTTATTTCAATTACGATATGCTGCGGGTCGCAGCAGGTCTGGTAAACAATATCGTGAATCGAGGAAGCTAAGTCCGGCGCCAGAAATTGTCGAGCCGATAAATTAACGGCAATCGAAGGAACAATAAACGAAGCAGAGAGCCAACGGTTGAGCTGTAAGCATACCTCTTTCAATACCCATTTGCCGATATCCATGATGGTCCCTGTTTCCTCTGCAATCGGAATGAATTCTCCGGGGGAGACAGGTCCGAGTGTAGGATGATTCCAGCGGATCAGCGCCTCCATTCCTTTCATATGGCCGGTTTCTGAACTGACCTGAGGCTGATAATGGAGAGTGAACTGATTCTTGGCAATCGCCCACCTAAGCTCATTCTCCAGATCAAGCTTTCGCAGGAAGGTACTGCTGATGCTTTCGTTGAAAAACTGGTAGCCGCCATTTTGGATTTTGGCTTGGTACATGGCTAAGTCGGCGTGCTTGAGCAGCGTTTCGAAATCCTCGCCGTGCTTCGGATACAGGCAGATTCCAATGCTTGCGTTAATATAAAGCTCATTGTCGTCTACGGAGAAAGGCCTTTTGATACTGGAAATAAGCTCATTGGCAATAAGGATGGCTTCTTCCGGCTCCTGCAAATTCTGGAGAACGATAATAAACTCGTCGCCACCAAGGCGTGACACGATATCGTCCTTTCTCACAACGGAGCTAAGACGCTTGGCGACCTGCTGGAGCAGCTTGTCTCCGACGTTATGTCCTAAGGAGTCATTGACCATTTTGAACCGATCGAGATCAATAAAAAACACGGCCAGCTTGCGCTTTCTTTCCAAAGTTCTCGTGATGGCTTCATTAACCAATTCGCTAAGCAAGGTTCGATTAGGCAGATCTGTCAATTTATCGTAATGGGCCAAATATTTCAGATGCTCCTCGGTCAATTTGCGCTCTGTAATATCGGTGAACATGCCAATGTAATTCGTAATAGTTCCCTTATCATCCCGCATGGTTGTTATGGACAGCCATTCGGGGTACAGTTCCCCGTTTTTCCTTTTATTCCAAATCTCACCTTCCCAGAAGCCGGTTGTGTGAATTCTTTCCCACATCTTAATGTAGAAATATTGATTCTGCAGGCCGGAGTGAAGCAACCGCGGCGTATGCCCGGCAGCTTCCCGTTCCGTGTATCCCGTCATCGTCGTGAAGGCTTGATTAACAGATAGGATTTTGAGCTGTTTGTCCGTAATCATAATCCCATCGCTGGCATTGCTGAACACCTGCGCGTGCAGCTGAAGCTTAGAAATCGTGTTCTTCCGCAAGGTAATGTCAGAGAACATGCCCACGTAATTGATCAGAATCCCGTTATCGTCCTTGACTGAACTAATGGAGAGCCACTCCGGATAGATTTCCCCATTTTTCCTGCGGTTCCAGATCTCTCCGCGCCACGTTCCATCCTTATGAATGGATGCCCACATGTTGACGTAGAATTCGGGATCCTGGTAATGCGATTTAAGCATGCTGGGGGTTTGCCCGATAACTTCCGACTCATCGTAGCCTGTAATGGATTTGAAAGCAGGGTTTACACTGACGATCCTCGAGTGGCAATCCGTTATCATAATGGCTTCCTGTGAATCGTGAAAAATTCTGTCGTAAGACAATACGAAGGTTTCCGGTGTTTGTTTATCCCAAAGGGCTTCATTATGTGGCGTATGTCGATTCATGTAAGAACCCCTCTCTGCTGCAGTGCCGTTGTATCCCTTGCGTTATAACCGTATGCCCGCCATGTATAAACGTTCTTTGAGCTGTTCGTGGGCGTCTTGAAACGAAACGCTGGCCTTATAATCCGTAGCGATCTTCTGCACGGCCAGCAATAGACCAAGCCCTGAGCTATCCATGTCTGTCACTGTTCCCAGATGGAAAGTGAGGCTGCGGAATTCTTGTTGGATGAGCGGAAACAATTTTTGCCTGATGGAGGTTGCTTCTTTTACGCCGATAATTCCAGTTAAAATGACGTCAATTTGTTGGTCGCTATCCTTTATTTCATAGCACATAAGCAAACCTCCCTTTTATTTCAAACGAAATTGTTAGCATTGAGGTCTTTTGCGCAGGGGATTTCCATTTGAACACATATAGCTGATTATACCTCGGCACTTCTTGTTGTATCTGTGATATTAATCACAGTAGTTACTATATAGAGGATACGATTTGTGACCTATCTTCTTGTTTGCCGCTGTAGGAACATTCGAAACAATGGCAATAGTGGAACATTTCCAAGGGGGGTTGTAATTGGTTGCTGAGCATGTTACATTAGTCCTCGTTGCTTTTGAAGCAGCAAACACCGACAGACACCGACAGAAATTGACGAGAAAAAAAGTGCTTGCAATTGATGAACGAGCTGTGGTATATTACTTTTCGCTGCTTCGGTAACACGGCAGTGAACGAAAGAAATTGATCTTTGAAAACTGAACAACGAGTGAGTAAGCACGAACGAGCAATCGTTCAAAAAAGAGATTGTAAAATCTCGCTAGCAAGTCAATTGAGCATTTCAGCTTTCAGATATAGGACAAGCAATTGTCTGAACCCTTATGGGGCCCCCGGAAAGTAATCGGAATTCTCTTCGGAGGTTCGCTTCACTTTTTGGGGAGATCTTTATGGAGAGTTTGATCCTGGCTCAGGACGAACGCTGGCGGCGTGCCTAATACATGCAAGTCGA
>NZ_MBTG01000020.1:0-100113 GCF_002027705.1 Paenibacillus ferrarius
GCGCTGGGGGCGGCGGGGTGAGCGAGCTGAGCCGGGAGAGCCGGGGGCGGCCCGGGGTGAGCGGGCACATTAGGCAGATCGGGGGATAAGAGTTTCAATTTGACTCTTATTTGGCTATTTCCGCTGCTTTTGGCGTAAATAGCAGCCCTGTGGGCTTGGGGGCTCCTATTCTGCTCAGGGGCCTGCTTCCGCCGTCACTCGTAGAGAGCAAGAGCCCCATCTGCTCGTCGGGCAGCCCCCCTCCTCATTTACACCCCTCGTGCCTGTTCCCTCCCTTTTTTTAGGGATTTTCCCACACACAAACTTCAAACGGAACTACAGTCCGCTATTTCCAGCAAAAAGAGCAAAATAGCAGCGAAAAGGAACTATGATCCGCTATTCAGTCCAAAATGCACGTTTCCGATGAGAAACGAAGCAAATAGCGTACCGTAGTTCCGCTTGCACAGGAATAGTCGCTATTTTCATCCAAATAGCGGAACCCAGTTCCGCTTCAGCTGTTTTCCGGCAGTTTTCGACGGAAAAAGCAGCCCCTGGGGGGCGTCTACTATGCTGGCGGAGCCGGCTTCGGCCACCTTGGGTAACAAATAAGAGTCCCGAAGGACTCTTATCTCTCCATTTCCGCTGCTTTCAGCGGAAATAGGAGCCCCCAGGGGCTCTCATTCTGCTCATGGAGCCGGCTTCGGCCACCCTGGGTAACAAAATAAGAGTCCCGAAGGACTCTTATCTCTCTATTTCCGCTGCTTCCAGCGGAAATAGGAGCCCCTAAAGACTCTTATTCCCTCGGTTGAGCTGTCAGCCGGCTTCGGCCACCTTGGGCAACAAAATAAGAGCCCCGAAGGACTCTTATCTCTCTATTTCCGCTGCTTTCAGCGGAAATAGAAGCCCCCAAAGACTCTTATTCCCTCGGCTGAGCTGGCAGCCGGCTTCAGCCGTCACCATCAGCCACCTCCCCACACACCATCGCCGTGCATGACTTTTGGCAAAAGGAGTTGTGCAACCTCATTCTAAATTTGTGGCACAGATGCTACTTCTTCCCATATGCCTCGTTGTATTCGACAATAATCTGGCTGCCGCCGCTGCGTTTCCAACGCTCGATTTCTTGCCGGAAGGCTGCTTTGTCCAGCTTGCCGAGCATGTAATTGTACGTTGCGTCGGATATTATTTTATACAATTCAACGCCGCGCTCATCATACGTTTTGGACTCCAAACCTAGGGTCGGGTCCTTGATCACGTATTTCTCATTGTCCAGACTCAGTTTATCCGCAAGCTGGGATAAGGACTCACTCTCTGCGACCTGTTTCACTTGCGGATTGTTTAAATCTGCAATCATCAGCGCATACAGTGCATTCACTTCATTGACACGAAGCTTGGACGTCTCTTCCGTCAGCTGAACTTTGCCGCCAATGGTCGTGTAATGCCGTCCTTCCAGTCCGTATTTCATCAAATTGGCAATATCCTTATCCATCGTCTGGTCAAAAAACTGCAGCATCTGCTTCAGCTCAGCCTCCGTGCGAATCGCCTTTTTTGAAAACAGGTAGAGGGCGCTGTAGTTGGGAATTGACCACATTTGAAAGCCCTTCGGTCCCTCAATATGGTTGATCAGCGTAAGTTTCGCCTGCGGATTCGCCAGCTGGACCTCGTCGGATAGCCGCTGCACGTCCTGCATGCTGCCAATGTAAGCTCCGGCAACGCCGCGGATTATTTTGTCCCGCTGCACATCCTTGCTCGTTACCGCAAAATCGGAGTTGATCAGCTTCTCCTCATACAACTTCTTCATGTAATTCATGGTGTCCACATAGGCTTCAGTTTCGAATTCTGGAACAAGCTTGCCGTCTATTAAGCCCCAATTATTCGGCGTGCCGAAGTAGGAGCTGATTGTTTTGAAAGCGCCAAAAACCAAATCATTTCGGTCCGTCAAACCGATGGTATCGTCCTTCCCGTTGCGGTCGGGGTCACCGTAAGTAAACGCTTTTAAAACTTGATACAGCTCATCCAGATTCGTTGGTTTGGCCAGCTTCAGATTGTTCAGCCAATCTTCACGAATAATAATCCCTTGACGGGAGGACGGCCGCTCAGTGTACAAACCATATATTTTGCCATCCACCGCTGCCTGTCCCAAAATCTCTTTATTTAGCTGCTTCAAATTCGGATAGGCATCCAAATAAGGTCCGATATCCCAGAATGCGCCGGAACGGATCGAATTTTTCATCAGCATATAGTCGGTATATTTCACGTAGGTAGCTTTTTTCAATGAGTTGGTGGTGAGTGCTGTGTTCATTTTGTCGGTGTAGATACCGTCAGGAACCCAGTTCAATTCCAGCTTCGTTTGCGTAAGCTTCTCAATTTCTCCAATGAGCTCAGGGATGGGCGGGTGCGGAAAATGCAGCGGCGCCATAATCGAAACAACAGGACGACTGTCGTTCGCTTCCGATGCCTTCGTTGCCGTACTCTTCTGACAAGCACCTAGCAGCATGATCATCAATAGCCCCGCAAACACGAATACATAAACCTTGAAACCCTTGCTATGTCTAGCTTCTCTCATATGAACTCCCCCTTGCTGCAGCCATGTTTGTCTGGAAATCAGAGATAATGATTATCCCTTCTTCAGATGATTATTGCTCTAATCGTAAGTCTTGACTACAATACATAGATAGTCTATCA
Organism: Paenibacillus ferrarius; assembly: GCF_002027705.1. GTDB lineage: Bacteria > Bacillota > Bacilli > Paenibacillales > NBRC-103111 > Paenibacillus_E > Paenibacillus_E ferrarius. The sequence goes on from NZ_MBTG01000020.1 coordinate 2,662, forward strand.
CGACCATCCTAGACAGATAAGGTGTTGGATGCGATGCGCTCTTTAAGTTTTCTTAGCAAAATGACCATCTTCGGATTTCTGCTCAGCACGCTTCCGGTTATTTTTATCGGCGCTTTTGCTTTCGTAACCTCGTCGAGCGAGATCCAAAAAAATGTCAACGAAGGCAAAATGCAACTAATCGCCCAAATCAATTCCAATGTAGAGCAGAAATTAACGACTGTCAACCATACACTTAATCAGGTCATTAATTCGACCGTGCTCAAAAAAGCGATGGACATGCCCTTAACTGTAAACGATTTCATGATGTATGACGACCTGCGCAGCGAGATCCGGTATATGCAATCTTTCGACACGAAGCTGGAGGATGTCATCCTGATTAATGCTAGGCAGAACTGGATGATTAAGAATTCAGGCTTGTACCGTTTTGACAGTTATCCGTTTTACGATAAGCTTCTGAACCAAATGAACACGCAGGAGAACAGCACATGGGTCATGAATCCGTCCAAATGGTTCTACACCGAAGAAAACTCACGGAGCGTAAGTTGCGATTATAGCATTTCCTTGGTGAAAAAGCTGCCGACCACTGGTCTGGAGAAATACGGCATGGCAATAGCGAATATCCCGGCTTGCAGCCTGCAGGATCTGTTCCGCAACGATACGGAGTACCTGGATGACATCCTGATTATGGACGAGCACAATCAGATCATTATGCATCCTGATCCTGACCTGATCGGCAAGCCTATCACAGAGGCTGGATTGACCGATATGAGCCAGTTCGCCGCGCCCACAGGCCAATTCACGACAGATATTCGCGATAAGCGCTACGCGGTAAGCTTCCTGCACTCGAATTTAAATAACTGGACCTATTTATCACTAACTTCAATCGACAGCTTGACCAAAGAGTCCGGCAAAATCGGGACCTACACCATTTATGTCTGCGTGCTGATGCTGCTTCTCTCCATGCTGCTGGCTTGGCTGGGTTCGCGTAAAATGTACTCGCCGATTCAGCTCCTTTTGAACCAAATCGGCGGCCTCGTAACCGTGAATCAGAAGCGCAAAGCCAACGAATTCCAAATGATCGGCGAGCACGTCCATACGTTATTTCAATCCAAATCTCAGCTGGAACGAGAGGTTCATCAGCATATCGGGCAGGTGCGGACGTTTTTCTTGATCAAAGCATTTCAGGGACACATTAAGCAAAGCGAACTGCTTGAGAAGCTGAAACAGTTCGGCTACACGAAGCATATTGAGGCATGGAAAACGATGTCCGTCATCACCATGCAGATTGACTCGATTGACAATACGCGTTATGAGAAACGCGACATGGAGCTGCTACTCTTCGCTGTGCACAATATTATCGAGGAGCTTATTCCTTCCGATCAGCGGCTTGCGCCGATCATCATGGATCAGACCGTCGTTACCTTGATCGGCAGCGCGGATGGTGAGGCGGACGCTTTCCGCAATACGGTTTATGCGTTGACAGAGCAGCTGCAGCAGCACATTTTCAACTATTTGAAATTGCATGTCAGCATTGGGATCAGTCTTCCCATCCATACCTTCAGCCAGATCGCCATTGCCTACAGAGAAGGTTTGGAGGCTTTAAGACACCGCATCAAGCTGGGCGAAGGCATCATTATTCAATATGAAAATATTAATTCCGGCAAGCATTATTTGAATTTAAACTATCCAAAGCCTGTCGAAAATGAGCTGATAGACGCCATCAAGCTTGCTGAAAAGGATAAATCCAAAGAGCTGCTGCGCCAGCTGCTGCAAGCCGTATTCGCAGCTCCGCTTACGCCTCAGGAATACCAAATTCCTCTGGCACGCCTGCTTAATAACCTGCTGATGGTGATGCAGGAATCGGGCATTGGCCTCAATCAGATTCATCCGAACAAAGGCTCCCTATTCGAGGAGCTCCTGAATTTGCATATGACGGCCGAAATCGAAGATTGGTTCTGGACCGAGGTTATCCATCCTCTAATCCGAATTTACCGTGATCGTCAGGATGCCCAGTACCACAATATTTCCGAAAAAATTATTGATCTCGTTCAAAAATATTACGATACAGACCTGACTTTAGAGGATTGTGCATCCCGTTTGCACTACAATGCGAATTACTTAAGCAGTATTTTCCGTAAAGAAACGAACTGCTCCTTCAGCGACTATCTATCTGCGTACCGCTTCAACATGGCGAAGAAATGGCTGTCGGAATCCGATATGCCGATTAAGGACATCTCATCCAAGCTGCGCTACAACAATTCACAGAACTTTATTCGCTCGTTCCGCAAACAGGAGGGACTTACGCCCGGCCAATATCGGGATAAGCATAAAGAAGGCAAGGAGCCTACAACTTCGTAGGTCCCTTGCCCTTTTTTACCTGCTTGTCCCAGATGATGGCTGACAACAGCTAGGTAGTTGGCTGTACCGCCGCTTTCAGCGCTGCACGATGATTCCATAAGAAGGAAACCACGCTGTTTCGTTCTTCAAAAAAAGACTCCTTAGGGTCCAAATAGTCTTCACCCAGTCCATGAACGCTGAAACGATCGTCCCCATAATTCATCAGGGTGAGCTGTCCCCCGCGTTTGTTGTCAGCAAACACCAAATATAGTTTTTTCCCTGATGCATCCCACTTGGCAAATGAAGAAAAGTTGTCCAAAATCAAGCCAATATCATTCTTCTTTTTAATTTGCATGATGTCGTATCCTCTCTATCATTTTTAATCAAAATGGTAGCGGAGATTGGCTGCAAAGGTTGTCACATGCTGGGGGTGAATGATGAGAAGTTTTGTCGACTTGTTTTTTGGGGGCGTATAGGGTGTGCAGGGGCGTGCAGCAGGCTCGCTCTGCTACCCGAATCGCGGGCGTTTTCTGGGGCTTGCGCTTCAGCCGCAGCTTTAGCGTTGGTTTTCAGCCTTACCGCTCCAGCCGTAGCGGAAACGCTCCTGCTTCCCAAACAAGCCGCTTCACTACGCTCTCTAATCCAACCAAAAAAAGCAGGCCAGCCCATAAAAGGCCAACCTGCTTTACCCAAAAATCCGCCTAACCAATGCCCGCTTCGGCGTACACCTTATCAAAACCGGCTTTGGAGCGCTGCACCAAACTTTCAGGGGAATCCGTTGGCGGAGCCGCTGTCAAAATTTCCTGAGCCACAGCACCCTTATAGCCAATCCGCTGCAAGCCTTGCAGGAAGCCAGCCAAGTCAATAACGCCTTCTCCCGGATAGATGCGCCCGTTATCTCGTACATCCTCGAGCGGCACGTCCGGCGCGTCGTTGATGTGAACATGAACGATCTGGTCTGCGCGGAGCTTCTCGATGTCCGCAACAGTTAACCCGTTCGTGTACCAGTGGTACGCATCGAACAGCAGACCAACATTGCTCTCGCCAATCGCATCGATCCAATCCAGCGTCTCTTCGAGTGTCCAGATGAACGGATGCTTCCACTGCGTACGCAGATGATGCGGTCCGACGAACTCCAAACCAAGACGAATGCCGTACGCGCCAAGGATTTGAGCGCAGGTGCGCAATCGGCGTGTAGCCAGCGCCATGAAATGTGCAGCTTTATAGTCCGTTGACGGCAGCACATAGGTGCAGCAGTTCTTGCAGCCTAGCGCTGCTGCAGCCGCTGCCGCTTGCGTTAGTTTAGGCAAACCATCAAGGAATGCCTCTTCGCTATGGCGCCACTCAACCGGCAGGCCAATCGAGCCGATAACGAGGCTATGTTTGCCCAAAAGCTCACGCGCACCATCTACACCGTGACTCTCTACTAAGCCTAGCGCATCGATATCAATCGCTTGAAAGCCATATTTGGCCGCTAGCTCGATAAATTGCTCATTGCTTTCCAGCTTGCCAAGCCCTGCTCCGGTTAATCCTCTCAGCATGGTCTTTCCTCCTATTTAAATATCCCAGTTTAGTTTTACTTCATTGCCCGTACGGGAAGATTCATAGATAGCATCCAAAATTAAATTATTCGTATAGCCTGATAAGGCAGAAGTAATCGGCTGCTTTCCTTGCGTAATGCAATCCAGGAAGTGAAGGCTTAGTCGTAGACGCTCGCCCTCGTCATCTTCTGGTTTTTTCAAATCAGTCTCAATCGCCCGATTAAATTTCTCTGTCAGCAGCTTGCCGGAAGCTCCCTTGTAGCTTGCTCCGCCCTCTGAGCCCATAAGATGAATGAATGGCGTATTGTCAGTGTCCATATGAACAGCCCAGCTAACCTCAAGCGTTAGGGTGCTGCCATCTTCCATGCGGATCAAAGCGGTAGCCAAATCTTCCACGTCATATGTACCATTCCAATTAGGCTTGCCCCACGTACCGATTCCTTTCTTGCGCGGCCCAAATTCGGCATAGGTTGCCCCAAAAACCGATACCGGCTTCGGATTGCCCATCAAATACAGCGCCAAATCCAGCATATGCACCCCAATATCAATTAACGGTCCGCCGCCAGATTCGTTCATCTTCGTAAACCAAGTTCCCCAGCCCGGAATTCCTTTGCGGCGGAACCAGCCGGTTTTGGCTGTATAAATTTTGCCGAGCTCGCCTGCATCAACTTGCTCTTTGATAAGCTGCGGCACAGCTTCCCAGCGCATTTGGTGACCAATCATGACCACTCTGTCAGAAGCTTCGCTTGCCTTGTAAATTTGCTTCGCTGCTTCCGCATTAATGCCCATCGGCTTCTCAATCAGCACATGTTTACCCGCTTCAATCGCCTGCACCGCAAGTGATGCGTGATATTGATTCGGCACTCCGATGATAACGGCATCCACATTTGCACTATGTATAAGTTCTTCGGGAGTTGCTGCCACATGAGCAATGCCATGTTCCTCAGCACGCGCTTCTGCTAGAGGCAGATACGTATCCGTAATCGCTGTAATTTCGCATAAATTTGCCAATTTGGAAAACTCGCGGATATGAACGCCACCAATATTCCCCGCACCAATAATACCTAATCTGATTTTGTTAACGCTTCCCACAACAAGTCTCCTCCTCATATCTGCATCCTGTTCGAACTGCTTTTATGATAAAATAAACAGACGAAGAAAACGCACCTAAATTTCGAAAAACGTCCCAATTCTTCGAAGGAGACCAACCTTATTATGACGTACTTTCCCGATTATCTGAAAACGTACCCAAATATGGATTCATCCTTCCCTTTCCACCTTAGCAAAAATACACTTGCTCACGGATTTCGGGCTCATCGCCACGATTATCTGGAGTTCTCTTTTGTCATAGACGGGCACGGGGCCGAAATGATCAATGATGTGAAACACACGATGACGCCGGGCACTTTCACCTTCGTGCTTCCTTATCAGGTGCATGAAATCTTCACCGATCCCGGTCAAAATCTGGTCCTCTTCAACTGTACGTTCAGTATGGACCTTCTCATGGAGCCAGGACATGATCAAGGCTTGTCCGGCCTTTTTCAAGACACGAATACCCTGCCAGCCTTTGTTCAGCTGAGTGGGCAAGATCAACAACAGATGAGCACGCTCATTGAGGATATGTACCAAGAGTACAAAGGCGACGAGCGCTACCGTCAGACGCTGCTGAAATCCAAGCTGAAAGAAGTACTCGTACGCTTCGACCGCAGTCGCTGGAAGCAAGCCGAAGCCGATCATCTTGAAGTGGTCGAAATCGCACCTATCCTCGGCTCCAAGGCGAGCCCCTCCGTGTGGCCCATTATTCACTATATCCATCGGAATTACCAAGAGGATCTCGCCTTGTCGGATCTGGCCTCACGTTTCTCGATGAGCATCTCGCGCATCAGCGAGGTCATTAAACAAACGACCGGCCAGACGTTCGTCCATTTCCTGCATGACCTGCGCTTGCGCCATGCTTGCAGCCTGCTCGTGTCCACGGACATGAGTGTGACCGAAATTGCTCTTGAGGTTGGCTACGGCTCATACAAAACGTTTTCTCGGATTTTCCGGGAAAGCAAAGGCGTCGTGCCTAAGGACTACCGCAAAGTCGAGCATGGGCGGCGGGTGACATGAGATTTACAATACACCGTGACAAAGGATTGCAGACGCGAGGAAAACAGAATCCTCAGCTGTATTCCTTTTTTTTCGTGCGATGATAGATTCCCATGCTTTGGTGGCATCTATGAGATAGCGGGGAGAGTGAGAAGATGAATAGGCGCTTGGAACAGCTCGAGGATGGCTATAAGGAAACACAACGGGAACTTGTCCTGCGGGCACGTGCTGGAGATAGAGAAGCATTCGGGGATCTGGTACGCCACCATCGAAGCCAAGCACTCGGCCTTGCGGCATCAATAGCGCGAGACACCTTCATCGCCGAGGATATTGTGCAGGATGCGCTTATTCGGGCATTCATGCACATCGGCACCTTGATGAATGCGGATCGCTTCGTTCCTTGGTTGCAGCGGATTGTTCGCAATCAGGCTTATATGAAGCTGCGCCGAGGAGGACTTTACGGCAAAGAACAGCCCTTCTCATCTTTCAGCCATCAAGCGGAAGGGACTCTGATACCTACAGACTGGTCGGACATCGACAGTATCCTCTTTCGGCTGGCGGGCTCAGCAATCGACGAAGCGTGCTATCGTGATGATCCTGCGGAATCCTTCCTGAGAGCCGATATGCTTCAATGCTTGCGGGAACTGCTGTCGTGCCTCGGCAAGCGTGAGCGGGCCGTCTTTGAAGCACATTTTTTCGATGAGCTGACTCCTGTTCAAATCGCGGCTCTTTTTCAGACCAAAACAGCCAATGTGTACAATATCCTGTCCCGCTCACGCTCCAAAGTGTGCAGAGAAAGAATTCGCGTCTCTCTGAATGGCTACGTGCAGCAAAGAGCCGCCCTAGGTCTGCCCAAGCGGATTATCCTTTCCTCTCCCCCAATCTGATTGTTCAATGGAGGTTACTACTATGCTAGTGGAACAACGCATCAACCGGGACTGGACGAAGACCTTGTCCTCCGCTGCAAGCACTATTTATGGATCAATTAGCTATACGGATAAAAAGAGCTTCTCCCTCATCGACGTCATGGGCATTACAGGACATGCGTTTCGCCTGAATATCGATCCGATCGAGGTCAATGTGGCTGGGCCCACTTCTTTTCCTGGTGGCTATATCTTTCGCCGCAATCTCTGTAATCTCGGCTTCACCAGCAATATGGGAGAAGCCTCTGTCCCCGTTTCGCCCGACATGTTGGAGAAAACGATAGCCCTAATACAGCGTTCTATAGATAAAGGCTATCCAGCCATTGCCTTCGATCTCTTTACGCCGGAATTCGGTCTGATTTATGGCTACGATGATGACAAGCAGCTGTTCTATGCCAAAGATGTCTCGCAAGATGGCACACTTTCCTATGCCCAATTCGGTCAGCCCAAAATCCCAGTCCTCTTCCTCATCACCATCGAAGATAGCCTCGCCCACTCCAAATATGAAATTCTGCGAATGTCGCTCGATATGATTGTCGATCATGCTCGAGGGCGTGAGTGGGCGCATATGTTCAAAGACCGCTACGCGCAGGGTCTCAAGGGGTATGAGGCTTGGATCGAAGCTATGGAAAAGCGCAGCGCCGATGAATTCGGCAATGCTTATAACGCAGCTGTCGCTGCTGATGCGAGAGAATTTGCCGCCGAGTACCTGCGGGAAATGGCGGTAAAATGGGACGGCAGCAATGTCGTTGAACGCAACGTCCGCGCCCATGCTGCCGAAGCTGCCGCCCATTATGCCGTTGTCGCAGAAGCGCTCAGCGAATTGCGCGACATGTTCCCGTTCCCCGAAGGCGGAACGCCCAAGGAGCCGGCAACAGCGGACCGGGCAATTGACCTGCTGCTCCAAGCCAAAGAATCCGAGACGAAGGGCATCGAAGTTCTGGAGAAGCTGCTGAACTTCATGAAGGCGTACCACTCGGATATCTGGGTGCACTAGCGGGGTGAACCGATTGTCGCTGCACCACGCTCAACGGAATTCTCTTGCATCCATCGCTGCCGCTCCACGATGTCATTGGATTAAATCCAATGACATCACCATTTAACCCATATCTACTTGGATATATCCAATGAAATGAGCAGCTTTCGCTCCCCCCAATCCTACTGCACCAAATAAAACCCACATATTAGGTAATACTGATAACGAAGCATGTTTGCATGTTTACATGTTTACATGTTTGCATGTTTACATGTTTACCTGTTACCTGTTCGCCTATTCGCCTGTTTATCTGTTCGCCTGCCTGCTTCCTTCCGAATTTACCCACATCTCTGCATCAATCCATTAACGATTCAAATATTCCTTGACAGGAATATTCCCTCAGAGGTATATTATAAATGTGAATTCGACTATAAGCGATCTTGCAGAGTCTAACCCTTTTGCATATTGTCGAACTTTTGCGAGACGAGCATCGTGGAGGTTCAGCCCGCTGCTAATTGGCGGATCTACCTGCTGCGAGCCCGGCACCTACTAGATCTGAAATGCCTTTCGCCGTATGTGCGGAGACTACAAGCAATTTTTCTTCATAAACCATTATCTTAATTGGAGGAATCGATCATGTCCGAGAACACAAACCCTGCTAACCAAGAGTTAGAAATTACACGCATTTTCAATGCTCCCCGTGAGCTTGTATTCAAAGTTTGGACCGAGGCGGAACACCTGGAGAAATGGTGGGGGCCAAAAGGATTAACATTACAAGTAGCCAGCCTAGACCTGCGTCCCGGCGGCTCCTTTCATTACAGCATGACAACACCGGATGGTCAGATCATGTGGGGTCTGTTTAAATATCGTGAAATTTCACCCACTGACAAGCTTGTATTCACGAATTCTTTTTCCGATGAGGAAGGCAATGTTACCCGCGCAGCATTTAGCGCTGCTTTTCCGCTGGAGATTCTTAATGTATTAACGTTTGAAGAACTGGATGGCAAAACAAAGGTTACTCTTCGCGGTGGACCCCTCGATGCTTCAGACGAAGAAAAACAATTCTTCGCCGGTATGTTCGACAGCATGCGCCAAGGCTTCGGCGGAACGTTCGATCAACTGGACGATTACTTGGCAACGATTGCCTAAACAATTACTTAAACAACTGCCTAAATGTACGCCGACTCTGCGGAGTCGGTTTTTTCTTTCATCTGGGAGTTGTTAGCGCCGTATCGTTTATAATAAAATGAAAGTAAGCAAAGAAAAAGTTCACAAGAAAAGGTGTCATTCATGAGCATATTAAATGTCGAAAAATTAAGTCACGGCTTCGGAGACCGCGCCATCTTCAACGATGTCTCCTTCCGTCTGCTCAAAGGCGAGCATATCGGACTCATCGGCGCAAACGGTGAAGGGAAATCTACCTTCATGAACATCATCACAGGCAAGCTTCAGCCGGATGATGGGAAGGTCGAATGGTCCAAGCGTATGCGCGTTGGCTACCTGGATCAGCATGCTGTGCTGAACAAAGGCATGACTATCCGCGACGTCCTTAAGGGTGCCTTCCAATACCTGTTCGATATGGAACAGGAAATGAACGATATGTACGGCCGCATGGGCGATGTGTCGCCTGAAGAGCTAGAGCGGATGCTTGAAGATGTAGGAACGATTCAAGATACGCTAACGAATCAAGATTTCTACATGATTGATGCCAAAATCGAAGAAACAGCCCGCGGGTTGGGGCTTACAGATATTGGACTCGAGAAAGATGTCCATGATTTAAGCGGCGGACAACGGACCAAAGTATTGCTGTCCAAGCTCCTGCTCGAGAAGCCGGACATTCTGCTCCTCGATGAGCCTACCAACTATCTCGACGAGCAGCATATCGAGTGGTTAAGACGCTACCTGCAAGAGTATGAGAATGCCTTCATCCTCATCTCCCATGACATTCCGTTCCTTAATAGCGTAATCAACTTGATTTATCACATGGAAAATCAGGAATTAAACCGTTATGTTGGCGACTACGAGCATTTCCAACAGGTTCATGAAATGAGAAAGCAGCAGCATGAGTCGGCCTACAAACGCCAGCAGCAAGAAATTTCCGAGCTTAAAGATTTCGTAGCCCGCAACAAAGCGAGTGTTGCAACACGGAACATGGCCATGTCCCGGCAAAAGAAGCTCGACAAGATGGAAGTCCTCGAACTGGCTAAGGAGAAACCGAAGCCTCAATTCAGCTTCAAAGATGCGCGAACGTCCAGCAAGCTGATTTTCGAAGCTAAGGAGCTCGTTATCGGATACGGCGATCCTCTTTCCAGAGCACTTGATCTCCGCATGGAACGCGGTCAGAAGATTGCCCTTGTTGGTGCCAACGGGATCGGGAAAACGACGCTGTTGCGCAGCATTTTAGGCGAAATCCCAGCGTTGTCCGGCACTGTTCAAAAAGGCGAGAACCTCTTCATCGGCTATTTCCAACAGGAAATGAAAGATACGAACTACAACACCTGCATCGAGGAAGTCTGGAACGAGTTCCCTTCGTTCACGCAGTTCGAAGTGCGCGCGGCGCTCGCAAAATGCGGGCTTACCACCAAGCATATCGAGAGCAAAATTGCTGTGCTGAGCGGCGGCGAGAAAGCCAAGGTCCGTCTATGCAAGCTGATCAACCGCGAAACCAACCTGCTCGTGCTCGATGAGCCTACCAACCATTTGGACGTAGATGCCAAAGAAGAGCTGAAACGTGCGCTGCAAGCGTATAAGGGCAGCATTCTGCTTATTTCCCACGAACCGGAATTTTATCGCGACGTTGTGACAGAGACCTGGAACTGTGAATCCTGGACGACCAAGGTATTCTAGTCCTGCAACCAAAGAACCTTACTCCTGTGAGAACAGTGTGTAAGGTTCTTTGTTATTTCACAGAAGCTGCCGTATGGGCTAGTTTCTCCCATCTCCTCCTCTGTGTCACTTTTCAGCAATCCTTCTGATTACGTTATCCTTCGCAGATCTAATCAAAATCGTATCAGTGTAGACATATACGTCCGAAACCTGATCAGCTACAGCCAAATCAAGCTTGCCCTCACTGTCTATAATCTTAAGCCCATACGCTTCCCCGGCTGCAAGTTTGGCTACAATTTTGCCATTAGCGACTTGTGCGCTTTCCACCGGTTCCTTCAGAATCAGCTTATCTTCGCCATTGGGGATGGCTTTGTACAGATTGGATTGTCCCTTGGCGTCCAAAGAAATATAGAAAATATGACCATCCACTTCATCAAACCATCCAGCCACTTTATTGCCTGATACCTTCTGCTCAAGAGTTCCGTCCATGTTGGATACGTATAGGTTATGATCGGCAACTTTCACATAATAGAGCTTGTTATGGATAATTTTAAAATAACGGACTCCGGAATTAATCAACTTGGTAGTTTCATTCGTATTAAGATTAATCTTATGTATCTGATTGAGCTCACTCGTGGTAACTGGATAAGAAGAAGCCAGTATATAAACATCGTCTCCGATGACTGTCGTGGATTGGTCCTTGCTGAACCCTGTACCTTCACCCGCGGTGATATACCATCCATAAATATGCTTCGCGTCCCCTGCCTGAACCCCATCCTTGTACTCTTTACCCAATGGGACAACCCGCAGGTTATCTCCCCCAGGAGGGACCCCCTGCTGGATGAACAGGGTGCCTTTTGACGTTTTTTTAAAATCCACATAACCCCGCTGTTCCAAGCTCCCTTTGCCAGCATCGTTTACTCTGACATAGTTGTCTGATCCCATGATCGCTCCACCCGTATGATACGAAAACCAAAGCTCTCCATCTCGAATCCCAAATGTCACGTCTTTATTATTGCCATACTTGGAATCCGGCTCGTAGGAATAGACTTCCTCTTGCTTCGTGGTGTCTTGTACGGGTACTCGAATCACTTGGTTCGTGCTCCCCTTCGTTTCCACATAATAATAGTGATCTTGGAATACCGCCACGCTGCTCTCACCTGAAGATACCGGAAGATTCACAGCTTCCATGTGCGGATTGCCAGAAGTGATGGAAAGCCCCTCCGCGTCATCCCACGCATAGTCCCAACCAAATGCATCATGAGCATAATGCCAAGTAAGAGGAAAATAAACAACATCATTATAGCTCAGCAAAGGGTAATCTTCTTTGGAGTTATCCACAGCTAACCCATTTATCGTCATGGCGTAGTCAGGAATGCTGGCCTTGCTGCTTTTGGCATTTGGATGACCGGACAAGTAGGGCACATAGGAGGAAGTCACTTTTCCTTTGGTTACGCTAAGACCATCTTGCACTGTCCAAGCCGTCTCCAATCCCAGAAGCCTGGCATCGTACCACGTCATCGGAAAATAAGTGATATCTTTATACACCAGAAGCGGATATTCCCGTGTTTGATTATCGACATTATTGCCATTTAACTTAACCGCGAACGTTGGCAGCGTTACTTTCACCGTTTGCTCGGATGCGAAACTTTGGCCAGCTGGCCATATCAAGCTCATACAGCCCGTAAGCAGTAAACCCCATGCCACATTTTTCACCAGAATACATCTCCCTTCCAATATTTTCTATATACATTAGACGAGAGAGGGAATCCTTTTGTTTCGTTCCAGACTTTGTAAAATTTCTGATCATTTTTTTATACCTATCCCAAAAAAAGCCGCCAAGGACTTCACTCGAAGTCATCGACCGCTTTGGGGAGCTATTTCCTATCGGAGGAGCATTTTTTTGAGAAGAAGACCTATGCCTACACCTACGAAACAGAACAACAAGGACAACCAAACAGGACCCAAGAAGTAGGGCGAGTAAATCATACCAACCGTTGCAAAAAAAGCCGCACTCACATAAGGCAGGAAGGACAGAGGCTGCTCCTTTTCATCCGCATCGCGATACGCATCCCAGATACCAAACATATACACACAAGGGTAGAACATCAGCCATTCATAATCCGTCGTCTCAATAGCTCCAGCAATATTCCCTTGGAAGCTCATTTGGATGGAGACATTTAAATCCGACTTCACATTAATCAAAACTTCCAGTGCAATTAATACGACACCCTTCAAGTATTTCTTATTCAAAAATTGCCCGAAACCAGGAAGCGCTATGCTCCATAGGAGCCGTTCTATTTTATGTCCCTTGACCACGAATACCCCCGCTTACACAGAGAGAAGTGCATGACACGCAATTGCACCTTGTCTATTTCTTAAATAACATATATTTGTTAAGGTCAGGGGCGTGAATTCACCAGAAGGTAATCTACTGTGTTCTATTTTCTTAGCCATGATCATTTCTTCTTGCTTCATTGATGAAGCCTCCCCATTCTAGGTTGTCAGCATTGTTTAGTTTTTCCTAAAATGTAAGGTTCTTATGTATTCAAAATTTTCTTGCCTGTCCGCCGCGAGCTCAATCATGGGAAATGGGCGGATAATAATGAAGCAATAAACTCTTTTGAACATGCAGCCTATTCTCCGCTTGCTGATAGATAATCGACTTCTCTGATTCAATCAGCTCCTCTTCGATCTCAAATCCCGGATGCACAGGCATATCATGCATGATGTAAGGAGAGCAGCCAGCTAGATTGTGCTTATTGATCTGAAAAGGCATCATCGTTTGAATTCTTCTATTTTTCTCTTCTTGATAATGGCTATCCTGATAATTCTCCATGTCCACCCAAGTGTCCGTATAAATAAAATCTGTCCTTTGTATAGCCTCCGATATATAATGAGTGTTCTCCACATAACCACTCCGATAAGCTTTCTCCATAAGCGCTTCATCCCATGATGCTTCGTTCACGATTGGCGTTACCAACAAAAGGCGAATACCCAAGGTAACACAACCTGCTATCAGCGAATTAACGACATTATTATGAATCCCCACATAGGTCAGCGTAATACCTTCAAACGTACCTTTCACCTCATAAATGGTCATTAAATCGGCCATGGCCTGACAAGGGTGGTACTTCTCACAACAGCCATTAATAACCGGGACTTTGGAATAGGCTGCCAATTCAAGCAAATCGGTATGCTTCTTTAATCTCGCCATAATGACATCACAGTTCCTCGATGCATAACGTACTTCATATTGAATAGGAGATAAACTGAAATTACTTGCGTTCCAATCCATGGTTACCGCGTATCCGCCCATTTGATTCACACCAGCTTGAAATGACAAGTTCGTCCTTGTCGATGTTTTTTGGAACAGCATAAGCAGGCCTTTTCTTTCGAAGGCATGATGAAAATGCTGCGGGTTTTGTTTCATTTCCAACCCTTTTTGAATAATTGAAACCAACGTATCCTTATCGAGTTCTTGTAAAGATAGCATATTAGGCAGCAATTCCTTCACCACTTTCGCATATTCATACATTTAAATGAATATAAATACATATTAGGTTTAGGATATTGTTCTGTCAATAGTTTTGATGGGAGCTCTTAAGAACAACAAAAGCAGCCAGGCAAGGCTTATGATTTTATCCGGCAATTCTCGTTGGACCTCTGTTTTATTACGGGCGGAGCAATATCCAAAAACGGGATCAGTACCGCCACTCCAGAAGTAGCAAGCCTCGGTAGAAGCGCTATTGAAATTTCGAGAAAAACAATCTGCCTAGCTCCGCATGAGAAATTAGGAATCGACGCCTTCGCCAAGTTGTCTCCTATTACACCTATTGATCTATTAATTACAGATGAAGAAGCGACCATTGAAGCGATAGAGGAAATCGAAAGCCGAGGCGTTAAAGTCATCATTGCCAAAGTAGGCGAGACTGACTAATGTGCCGATGCCGCAAAACAAAAAAGAAATAGACGTTTCCCTTTGCACAGGACGTCTATTCCTAGGACATGGAGCCCTTGCAAGGCTCCTTTTTGATTATAGCATACAGTTCTCGGAACGTTAGCCTCAGGTCTATCGCACAACGTAAAATAAGGAATCCAAATTGCACAGCCTAGGCTTGTAATGCAAAAGATGATCATTAGCCGCGGCAATCTTGAAAGGATCAATCCATTCTCCCAAACCCAAAAGTCCCCGTAGAGTTCAATGTTACTTATCCATTTTCTTGAGTATCTTCTGCAGCGTAGCGTTTATATTGATTAGTGCCATGAAAACAAACCCCAGCATAATAAAAGTCACGATTTCTCGCGTGAAAATTGAGACGGCAGCCAATATTACCGCATAACCTCCGTATAAAGAATTGCTTAGAAATTTCATTATCAACTCTTCCCTTCTTATGTATGGCTATCAGCCGCTATGAAAACAATCGAGACAACAAGATCACAAGCAGAGGTCCAATGACTGCGAATCCAATACATAGTGCAAGGATTTTCATCGGCAGAGACAATCCTGTGGATTCATTCATTTTATCTAGTTTCTGGTTTATCTCTTTGAGTTCTTTCAGTATTTCTTGGCTTAAGTTTTCAGACATTTATAATCCTCCTTTGAATAAAAGGAATTTCACTCCATTCATTATTACCATAATAAGGGAACGAGTTTGAGCAGTCCACTGAACAAGCAAAAAACCTCCAAAACCACCGCCTCAGGTGGTCTTAGAGGCTCATGAGTAACACGAAAGGGAACTATGATACGCTATTTGAGGATATTTCAGCGGAATCAGGTACGAGACGGAACTGGAGTCCGCTATTTCTGCCTAGAAGCATGATAATCAGGGGAAAAACCCTAAATAGCGTACCTCAGTTCCCTTTGACGGGGAATATGACCATTTCGCATCAAATAGCGTACCCTAGTTCCGTTTGCCCGGAAATATGCCCCAATCCCACTCCCATTCCGCGTCCGCTACGTTCGCCAGTTCTCCGTCCGCTACGCTCGCTGGTTTTCCGCACCGCGTGCGCCTCCCGGCGCGTGGTGCTCGGTCACACGCCGGCTGTCAAACCTCGTCCGCCTTACCGGAATTCTAAGCCAATGGGCCCCGAAGCGAGCAAGCCCTTTGCTCAAGTCAGTCTTTCGAACATATTCAGCTTATTCCCGAAGCCATCAATGACCGAGATCTCCCTGGTGTTCCAAGGGGTCGTTTCGAGGCCTGGGCGGAAATACTTGTAGTTTTTGGCTAGAAGCTTCGCATGCAAGGCTTCTATTCCTTGCACTTCGATATTCAGCGCTGCTCCAGGGCAGCAGTCGCCATGGTGTTCAGAAAGATGCAGGATGCAGCCTCCCTGTGATACTTGCATGTAGATGGGGGAATCCTCATCGCCCTGCTGCCAATCCAGCGTGAATTCCAAATAATCCAAGTAGAATTCTTTGGCCTTCTTCACGTCAAATATACGCAGAATCGGAGTCAATGACTTAAACTGTATTTCGGTGCTTGCCATACCCTAGAACACTCGCCTTCCTAAGAGGATACCTCCAAGTATTCCACTAACTGCTCTTGTTATCCTGCCGCGATCTTCGCATTAGCCGCAGATTTGCTCCCAGTCATCGCTTGCCCCAATGATCCGATCTATTTCATATTGTACGGCGGCAATGCCCTCTTTGCAGGCTTCTGCGGGACTTTCCTCGAGAAGGTGCTTTTCCAATGCACAAACAGCTGCTAACAACGAATCTGCGTAGAAATTTGCAGCGATTCCTTTGAGGGTGTGAACCATTCTGCGGGCAACCTTGTTTTCCTGATTGATAACCAGTGGAAGCAGTTGTTCCGCGAATTGCGTGTAGTCCTGCCTGAATTTCTCCAGCATGTACTGGAAGATGTGGGTTCTCTGGTCAATATTCCTCATGACGCGTTCAGTATCTACACCTGGGATGTCGAATAACCATTTTAAATCCAGCCACTTCTCTATCATATCGGATAGCTGTTTTTCATCTACCGGCTTAATTAAGGTATCATTCAGGCCAAGCTTCAGAAGCTGAGTCTGATCCTGCATGAATACGTTTGCTGTAAGCGCAATAATCGGGATTCCTTTCATCGACTTATGCTGCCTAAGCTTCATCGTAGCTTCGTAACCATCCATCTCGGGCATATGAATATCCATAAGAATAAGTTTCCATGCCTGCTGTTCGATCATAGCCAGCGCTTCTTTGCCATTTTGCGCGATCACAGCTTGATATCCGAGCTTCTCCAGAAGATGCGAGATTACCAGCTGGTTGATCTCATTATCCTCAGCTACGAGGATGGAACCCTTCGAAACGAAGCCGCCAATCTTCAATCCAGCAGCATCCATCTTCGTCGATGGAGAAGTCTCCATTTTGCGTATTTGTTGATTCATTGCCTCTAAGCTCTTCCGTAATGTAAGTCGACTAACTGGCTTCACGATGATCATATCCGCTTGAATCTCCTTCGGAAGCGCTGACATTTCTTCCCTGCCTTCCAAAGTTGTAAACGCAATCACTTTGGTCTGCGATCGATCAATCGCATTCAATACACGCTGCCAGGAAGATCGCTGCTGCAGCTGTGCCATTTGCATATCAACGAAGATGTAATCGGGTGCCGCTTGCTCGCGTTGTTCTTTTTCCAATACGGCAAGTAGATCAGGCATGGATGCAACAGCCTCCACATGGAGCTGAAAGGAACTCAGAAGCTCGGTAATATGCTCAGCCACGACTGGGTGATCTTCCGCCACAAGGACGCGGGTATTCCATCCCGGCAGATATCCAAGCTTTTGCCCGGGATTGTCCCTCTCCTCCGCTTGCTCGCAATGTCCAAATAGAAGACTGAAATAAAAACGACTTCCAGTTCCAAGCTTAGTATCTACCTGCAGAACGCCTCCCATAGATTGGACCAAATGCTGGCTGATGACAAGCCCCAGACCTGTTCCGCCGTATCTTCGACTTGTGGATGTATCCGCTTGCGAAAAAGGTAGAAATAACTGGGACAGCTGCTCCTTGGAAATGCCAATGCCCGAATCCTCTACGGCAAAGGAGATAATAACGCCTTCTTCGACATATTCCTCCAACTGCACTTTCAATCGAATATAACCTTCTTGTGTGAACTTAATCGCGTTATTCGACAAATTAATAAGCACTTGTTCTAACCGAAACGGATCTCCGCTGACAATGTCCGGTAAATCCATCGACGTATCCAGCATGAGTTCAATGCGCTTGCTGCCAGCCGTAACACCAACCAGATCTGCGACCTTCTGGAGCGATGTTTCCAGCGAGAAGTCTACCTTCTCTAACGTCATTTTGCCCGCCTCGATTTTGGAGAAATCCAGGATGTCATTGATGGTTGCGAGCAGCACACGCGAGGACGCATCCATTTTGCTCAAATAATCCTTCTGAATCTCGCTTAAATCGGTCCGCTGCAAAAGCAAGGATAACCCCATAATTCCATTGAGCGGCGTACGAATTTCATGACTCATTCTGGCAAGGAATTGGCTCTTCGCCCGATTGGATTCATCTGCTTCTTCCCGCTTCTTCAAATCCGTGATGTCGTGGACGGTCCCGGTAACACCTGTAATGTCCGTTCGATCATTGTTAAAAAGAGGCGATAATGTAACGTTATACATGTGCTCGGTGTTATCAGGCTGCAGGAGATTGATGGCGAATTGCTGTGTTTTCCCTCCCATAATCGTTTGTACAAAGGCTTTATCCCATTTCTGCGGATCATCCATCTGAACCACATCGGGCAATGGCTTCCCTTTGACCTGCGCGGGGGTGAGCTGATAGGTCTGATACATTTTATAATTCGCAGAGGATATCTTTCCGTCCAAACGAAATCGAAAAATGAAGTCTTCCGAATTCTCCACAAGCGTCCGGTACTGCTCATCGCGAATCTGTGCTCTCATCTGCGCTGTACGATGCTCGGTTACGTCCACTGCTGAGCCAATGACTTCATGAACAGAGCCATATTTGTAAATCGGCTGCAAGGTAACCAAAATGATATACCCTTCAAGGTCATATTCGTATGTGATGCGCTCGCCTTCCCACGCAATTTCATATTGCTGCATGAGGTATTCGGTAAATTCCTTCTTGAGGACAATGACTTCGTTCACTCTTTTGCCGATGAATTGACTTGGTCTCATGCCAATCTGATACAACAGTTGTCCTTCGATAAGGATGTATACGAAATGATCCCGATGCTTATGAAATTTAAACGTAAACCCCGGTTGAAACCTCAGCATGTCGATAAGCTCTTGTTCCACTTGACGAATCTTTTGCTTATATTCCCTGGCTCGCACCAGATACCGAAGAAAACAAGCAACAATAAATACACATATCATTTGATACGTAATATAAGTCATAACCACACCAATCGGCATTCGATAAATAAGTCCAATCATCGCATAATAAAAGATAAAGAAGAAAGCTTCACCATACAGCCATTTCAGCCAGTAAGAGCTTGTTCGCCGGAAAATGAATCCGGTTCCAAGAATAGCAACTATACCAATCAGCATCTGCGGGATCTGGACAGAGCCTTCCATCAGGAAGCGCCCTACCCATAAGAAAACAAATGTAATCGATAAGGAGACAAATCCGCCCAAATAGGCCGAGAGCAACAAGCCTACTCCGCGGAAATTAAGACTAATGTGATCATCAATATGGACACCGAAGTTAAGCAGAATAACGATAAGGATGCCATGGGAAATCCCTACAAAAATTTTATAGAACCAAGACGGCTTCTGATCCAACTTCGTAATAATAAAAAATTGTTCCACGAAGATGACGAATACGGTAATAATAGCAAAATTAGTAATCAAATCACGCAACATTAGCAATCACCAACCTATTTTCAACTTAACCTGATCCGTTAGTACGATCTGACCGTCATTTCCGTGAGGGCAATCTCATAAGGCGCTGTCCCCATCGTTATATTACGCATATTTCTTGATGCAAAATGTCCTCAATCTGCTTCGCTTGGACTGGAGGGCTGAAATAGTAGCCTTGCACGAACCGGCAGCCGCATTCCTGAAGCACCTGAAGCTCTTCCTCCGTTTCAACGCCTTCTGCTACTACGAGCAAATTCAGGTTTCTGGCCATTGTAATGACCATATTCACGATAGCCGCATTCACTTGTTTGATCTTCAAGCCCTTGATAAACGATTGATCAATCTTCAATTTATCAATGGGGAAATCCTTGAGGTAGCTCAGTGAGCTGTACCCTGTCCCGAAATCATCCATGGCTACGCGAATGCCCAGCATCTTCAATTGACTAAGCGTGTCTGCAACCAGCTTAACCCCCATACTCATACTTTCTGTAATTTCAAGCTCCAAATACTGAGGCTGTAGACCCGTCTCTACTAAGATTGACTTAATCATGGCATAGAGCCCTCGATCCATAAACTGTCTGCGAGATAAATTAACGGCCACGAACATCTTGGGTAGTCCCGCTTCCTGCCAAGCCATATTCTGCCTGCAAGATTCCCTCAGCACCCATTCGCCAATTTGGTGAATTAGACCGCTTTCCTCTGCAATAGGAATGAAATCGCTAGGTGATACATGACCAAGAACTGCACTATGCCAGCGAATTAAACTTTCTAGTCCGACAATACGTTTTGTCACGATATCAACGACGGGTTGATAGACAAGACGGAACTCCTGTTGATCAATCGCTTTGCGCAAGTTAAACTCGATATCCATCCGTCTTTGAAATTTATCCTGCTTGTCCAGCAGCCCCTCAGAGATCGCGGCTTCCTTGTTCACATCGACAGGAATCGCGGACTCATAGACACGTTGAATGCCATTGTGTACAGCCATCTTGCAGCGTTCCAGGAAATAAGCAGTCATGACGCCTGCATACGATTCTTGAGCCAACAATTGTGTATGAAAATAATCCGTCGCTCCGATCCGCATGGCTTGAATCGTTTGCACAGCACCTTCCGGCGTTTGCGAGCTGAGCATCATGACTGGGATCGGATAATGGCTCATAATCAATTGAACGGCGATAAGCCCCTCCGAGTCAGGCATATCCAAATCAATGACAACCAAGTCCGTTTTGTCTGTCAGAATACAAGACAAGGCCTCATTGCCATGGTGAGCTGCACCTATAACCTCAAATGACGTGCCTTTCGCGAAAACAGGTGTCACCGCTGCAAGGAACTCATACGACTGACTAACGATAATGACCCCATACCTGTTCCAAAGACCCATTTAATAAACACCCCCTAAAAACAAATGTCCCCAATTACTGTTAATTCCATTTTACCTTCCACATATTAGGGCACTTACCTAAAAGGTATGAATCATTCAACTTTTTTTCGCTAATATTTTACTAACATTTTCGGATTAAATAATAAATAAAGCGGTTTACTCTTAAATTTCGACACCGTATAATAGAAATAATGAGTAAAGTGTTAGCAATCATTATTCCCTCTGTTCATTTCATATTTCATTTGTATTTGGAGACTACAGTTAGTTTGGGGGGAGTTTACGAATGGACAGAATATTATTAATAGAGGACGACGATATTATCGGTGAGATGATCTGTATGTATCTGAAAGAGGAAGAATTCTTAGTCCTAAGATCACACAATGGTCAGGAAGGTCTCGCAGCCTTGCATGACTTCAAACCCGATCTCATTCTTCTAGACCTTATTCTTCCTGACTTTGAAGGCACAGATTTATGCAACTCATTACGCAGCATTACACCTGTTCCCATTATTATTATTTCTTCCAATGCCCGTGTAAGTGAGAAGATTGAAGCCTTCACCGTAGGCGCGGATGACTATTTATGCAAGCCCTTCAGCATGCATGAGATGAAAGCAAGAATTCAAGCTTTATTACGTCGGTTTAAGCAGTCACATCCCCCAGAAGTGCAGCAACTCCCCGTTCAACAAGCGGTCACCGTACCGCCAATGGATCTGAACATAAACTTGGAAAAAAGAACACTCTACGTTCGCGGAGAGTCCGTGGAAATGACCTTTTCCGAATTCGAATTGATTCGCTTGCTGTTTGAACATCCTGAGCGCGTGTACCGCCGAGAAGATCTCATCAATGCGCTGCGCGGTTTCGATTCCTACATTAATGATCGAGCTATCGATGTACATATTACAAATTTACGAAGAAAAATTGAAATCAACCCCAAAGAACCCAAATACATCAAAACAGTGTGGGGTGTTGGGTATAAATTCGTTCTCTAAACAGGGGACTTCATCCATTAAGGATGGGGTCTTCTTTTTTTGCTGCGAAAGAAAGAAATGTCGGATCTCCTAGTATTTTGACGAAACCTGTTATAGATGAAAACAAATTACAGATATTAGTAAAATATGGTTGACAGAGAAAACGATAATCCCTTATTATTGGACTTCTGGAACCACATAATGATTACCATACGACGGAATAAATGGGTGAGGTCTTATCTTATGCAACGTGATAAATTGATCTTGGATTTGGGAAGTCATAGCGCTAAAATATTCAAAAAGTCCCAGGAAGGCATCAAGCAAGTTGATGTACTGACATGGGAGCTCCTAGAAAGCGAAGCAAGCCTGCCGGACATTGAAGGCCAATTGAAATCGTTATTAGCTACTAATCATACTTTTGTCGAAAGGTTTGACGAGGGCACGGTGGAAGCCATCGGTACAGAAACTATGCGAAGATCGCCGCTTTTATCCGAGCATATGCAGCAAATATGCAAAAATCTGCATATTGCGTATCGCACGATCAGCCAGAAGGAAGAGGCTGAACTGCTGAGGAGGGCTGTGGCAGCTTCCGATATCCCAAGTGATCTGGATGTCATCAATGTCGGAGGCGGCAGCATTCAAATTATGACGCGAGACAGCCAAGAGCCTTACTTGATTCCTTTCGGGATCTCTGATCTGAATCACCAATTTCAGCTGCTGGAGTCTCCGCCTTACAGGCAGATTGCCACCTGCATCAAATGGCTTTCGTGCAGGCTGCCAGCTACGTTGAAAACGTTTGCTTTTACAGGTGGGGAACGTGCATATTTGAAGCATTTCGAAGTTGAGCTGGAGCAAGATCTCTACTGCCTAAGCAGCGATTTCCACTCACTCGCAAGACAACTGGCTGCGCTGGATCTCTCCGATTTGGAAGCTAACTCTCCCTTCGATCCCAAATGGATGCGCGGAGCTGTCGCCTCTAATTGCATCGTACTCGCTGGCTTGATCAAATCAGGCAGCACCAAATTCCTGCCATCCGATCTTCATATTGCTCATGGTTTCATCAATCAATTATAGGCTTCACGCTCGGGCTCATCTGTACCCGTGCTAAGACTTAACCTAAATTTGATGTTTGCAAAGCGTCCGCTGCGCAGTCTTGTATTATATAATACAATGTGGACAATCTTTGTTATTTTACATCAGATAGGTGGGGCAATCAGAATGGGGAAAACGATGAAAGCTGCGCTGATTCAAAGCTATAGCGGGGCTTCAGGAATTGAATTCGGTGAAACAATGGTTCCTCAGATAACAAGTAACGAAGTGCTTATTCAAGTGCACGCGGCCTCTATCAACCCTGCCGACTTGCTGTTTCTTCATGGGAATTACGGCCTCCAAAGGGCCTTGCCCTCCGTTGGCGGCATGGAAGGCTGCGGCACCGTCATTGCAACAGGAAGCAGTCTGGCAGCCCGCATGCTCAAAGGGAAACGCGTAGCCTTCGTTTCCGAGGTTTTCGGTTCTTGGTCGGAGTATACGAAGGCAAGCGCAATGACATGCATGGTTCTGCCTGATCATGTGTCCGACGAACAAGGCGCTGTGTTCTTCGTGAATCCCGCGAGTGCCATGGCGATGATGAAGATCACCAAGCAGCTCAAATCCAAGGCGATTGTTCAAACCGCCGGTGCCAGTGCTCTTGGGCGAATTCTAACAAAGATCGGCAACGAACAGGGCATTCCCGTGATTAGCATTGTGCGCAAGGATGAGCAGGAGCAGCTCCTGCGAGAACTCGGCGGACAGCATATTCTGAACAGCAGCGCGGCCTCCTTCCAAGAAGACTTGAAACGGAAGTCTCATGAGCTCGGCGCTGCGGTCTGCTTCGATGCCGTCGGCGGCGATTTGACAGGCTCCGTGCTGTCAGCCCTCCCAGATGGCTCCTCACTCTTCCAATATGGCCTCCTTGGCGGTCATACGACAACGATCAACGCGGATGATCTGGTTTTCCGCCGGAAACGAATCAGCGGATTCTGGGCCTCCGATTGGGTGAAGACCCAATCCATCTTTGAGCTTCTCGCTTTGCAAGGCGCGATGAAGAAATCCATCGGCTCTGCGATCCAGACCGAAATCAGCCAAACCTATGCGTTGCATCAAGCCGTTCATGCCATCGAGCATTACGCCGCGAGCATGACCTCAGGCAAAGTACTGCTGCTGCCTAAGGTTCATTAAAATCCACATCCAAACAAGGAGCTGTCCCATAAGCAGATAAGGCTGCTTGAGGGCAGCTCCTTTTTACGCTTGGGACCACTTTTGCTGGCCGTTTCTCCTCTTTGGGGCGGTGAGCCTTCCAAAAAGGCAGGCTCAGACTCTTTTGCTCGCCGCATCTCCCCTTTGGGGCGCTGAGCCTTCCAAAAAGGCAGGCTCAAACACAATAGCAGGCCGCATCTCCCCTTTGGGACGCTGAGCCTTCCAAAAAGGCAGGCTCAAACACAATAGCAGGCCGCATCTCCTCTTTGGGGCGCTGAGCCTCCCAAAAAGACAGGCTCAGACTCTTTTACTGGCCGTTTCTCCCCTTTGGGACGCTGAGCCTTCCAAAAAGGCAGGCTCAGACTCTTTTACTGGCTGCATCTCCGCTTCGGGGCGCTGAGCCTCCCAAAAAGGCAGGCTCAGACTCTTTTGCTGGCCGCTTCTCCTCTTTGGCACGCTGAGCCTCCCAAAAAGGCAGGCTCGGACTGTTCTCAAAGGTTTTTCTGGAGCTGCAAAGTAATCCCCCCATCATCTATCTATCTATCTATCTATCTATCTATCTATCTATCGGCACCTAAACACTACCCTTGCTTGCCTGCCTGCCTGCCTTCCGTCCGCCAGAAATAAATCACGGATAATATGCCCCCGGTTCGGTTATTTTAATGAACGATACGAGATCATATTGCGAGGTGTAGCTAGGCTGCGTTATGGGGAATTCAAATAAGAAAGAACTACTATCAATCGCGTCCATCCCACTCATCATGACCCTCGGAAACTCCATGTTAATTCCGGTACTTCCGGCAATAAGGAGTAAATTAAGCGTCACATCACTTCAAGTCAGCTTGCTGATTACCGTATATTCCGCCATAGCGATCCTTTTAATCCCGATTGCCGGCTATTTATCCGACAGATTTGGTCGGAAAATCGTCATCATCCCAAGCTTAATTATTACGGGTATCGGCGGGCTGCTTTCAGGATTAGCGGCATGGTGGGTGGATCAACCGTATATTATGATGCTTCTTGGCCGCTTCATTCAGGGGATAGGCGCGGCTGGCGCATTTCCTATTGTCATTCCCTTGGTCGGCGACATTTTCAAAAAGGAAAGTGACGTTAGCAGCGGTCTTGGCCTTGTCGAAACAGCCAATACCTTTGGCAAAGTGCTTAGCCCTATTTTGGGCTCTGCCCTGGCTATGGCCATCTGGTTTTTGCCGTTTCTGTTCATTCCGTTGTTATGTTTGATCTCGATGCTGCTTGTTCTCTTCCTGGTAAAGCCTCCAGCCAAGAGCACCGAACAAGCAAATCCGGTCTCCTTTGCAGGATACCTGTCCAACATCAAAACGATATTCAAAAATAACGGCCGCTGGCTCTATGCCATCTTCGCAATCGGCTGTGTCTGCATGCTTGTCATATTTGGTGTCTTAACTTATTTGTCCGATCTTTTGGAAGATAAAGTCCACGTCGTGGGTGTAATAAAAGGATGCTTGCTGGCTATTCCGCTTGCTGCTCTATGCCTGGCTTCCTTTGCAACGGGCAAGCTGATCGGAAGGAATCAGCGCCTCATGAAGTGGATTATTTTTGCTGGACTGATTCTATTAACGGGTAGCCTTCTTGTCTGCGGGTGGGCAACCTCCACCTATGTGCTCATGACTTTAATTAGCCTTGCGGGGATCGGCATCGGCGCGGCTTTGCCTTGCCTTGATGTGATGATTACCGAGGGAATTGAGAAAGAACAGCGGGGAACGATTACGTCGATATACAGCTCGATGCGGTTCATTGGCGTAGCCATTGGTCCCCCTTTGGCATCCATTCTAGTCAAAAGCTCACCATCGCTGATGTTTTTCATTATCGCCGGACTGAGCGTAGTCGCCAGCGCCATTGCCCTCTTCGCAATCCGGCCGAAGAAAGACGAAAAGCTCCCATTAAAGGGAGCCTTAGCTTAAACACGATAGATAGCTGTCCCAGCCGTCTCTGCTGTCTATGCTGTCCCTGCCGCTACTGCCGTTACGCACCGCGGGACAGCTTTTTTTGCCTATAAGGACGGCTCCTGCCACATGAATCGGTAGCCGATCCCCGGCTCCGTTAGAATTAATTGTGGTCTTGTGGGGTCTTCCTCGATTTTTTTCCGCAAATGACCCACATATACCCTCAGGTATTGGCTGTCGGATTCATACTGATGACCACCCCATACTTGCTTAAGCAGTTGGCGATGCGTCATGACACGTCCGGCATTGAGGGCGAGCACTTTTAACAGATCATATTCCGTAGGTGTCAACTTCAGCTTCTCTCCCTGAAGCTCCACCATACGCTGGGATAAATCAATGACGAGCGGTCCGAGCCGAAGCACGGGTTCATCCTGTGTTTTGGCAATATGCCGCAGCGCCACCCGCATGCGAGCCATGAACTCTCCCATGCCGAAAGGCTTCGTAACATAATCATCGGCACCGCGGTCCAAAGCCGCAATCTTATCCTGCTCCTGATCTTGGGCGGTAAGAATAATAATCGGCACCTGTGACCATTCACGAATATGCTGGAGGACTTCCATGCCTGTCATATCCGGCAAGCCTAGATCCAGTACAATCAGGTCAGGCCGAACCATCGTTGCCTGCAGCATGCCTTCTTGGCCTGTCGCCGCTTCCGAAGCTTCAAAGCCATGTGCCGTCAATGTAACACGCAATAATTTGCGGATCTGCGGTTCATCATCAATGATCAAAATCTTCGCTCCTGCTGTCATCTCCATCCTCCTCTCTCTCTGCGAAATGCAATGGCAAGCAAATATGAATCGCCGTTCCTTGTTCTCCATTCAGGGTCGCTGTAATATATCCATTGTGAGCTTCCACTATGCTTTTGCAAATAGCTAGCCCTAGGCCAGTGCCGGGAATATGCTTGGTTAATTGCCCGCGATAGAACTTCTCAAACACTCGCGCCAAATCGCTCGAGGCAATCCCAGTCCCCTTATCTCGGATGACCAACTCCAGCATCGCTCCCTGCTGCTCAGCTTCGATCACGATTTCGCTGCCTTCAGGTGAATATTTGATCGCATTGCTAATGACATTGATCAGCACTTGCTCGATCAGCACTTCATCCAGCGGAACCGAAGGAAGCTCCGCTGCCAAGCGGATGCTGACCTTGCGATGCTGGAGAGAATCCTTCAGCTGCGCAAGGGCAACGCCGACAATGTCCTCAATGCCGCACCATTGCTTGTTCAGGCGCAGCATACCGCTCTCAATGCGCACCATGCCCAGCAGGTTGCCCACTAATCTATTCATCCGTGTGGAGCCTTCGCGAATGGTCAGCAGCAGCTCACGCCGATCTTCGGGACTGAAGACGGCCTCACTTTCCAGTAATCCTGTAACGGACCCTATGATCGCAGCAAGGGGCGTCCTTAACTCATGCGACAGGGAGTCGAGCAGCGCTGTTCGCAGCTTTTCCGATTCGGCGGTGAGCTGAGCGACCTTGGCTTCGTTCGCCAGCTTAACGCGCGAGATCGCGACGGCGACCAGATCCGAGAGCGCTTCGATGATCCGGATCAGCTCCGGCATTTCCGACATCCCGCGATCTCCAACATCCACAGCCATGACACCATGCACCTGACCATCTGTCTCTAAGGGGACGTGAAGGTCCGATGACTCTCGCAAGGATTGTGTGCCCCGCCCGGCTCGGGCATGATGTTTGTAAACCCATGCCGCGATGGACAAATGCGACTCCTCATTCGCCCACTCCAAGCCATCTCGCGAGTAGGCTTCTACCTGCTGTTCTCCTATTGAGTTTTGCAAAATAATAGCAACCTTCGCGCCCAGCGTATCGGAGACATGCTGCACGATTTGATTGAGCAACACGTCTACATCGGAAATCGCCGTAATTTTGCGGCTAAGCGCATACAGCGCAGCTGTTCCCGCTTCTCTCTGCTGCGCTTGATGGAATTGATTCCTCAGCCTTGAAGCCAAGCTTGCTGTAAGGGCTGCCACGGATAAAAAGACGAGAAAAGAAATCACATAACGCAAGTCAGCAACAGTTAGACTAAAAACGGGAGGGACGAATAAAAAATCAAACGAGATAACACCTATCGCCGCAGCAAAAAAAGAGGGGCCCCTCCCCCAACGTACTGCACTGAGAAGCACAGGAAATAAATAGAGAAGTGCGATATTAATCAAGCCCAAAAAAGCACCAAACGTTTTTAAAAACAAAGTCATAACTACAATAAAAAGACTGGTCATCACGTAAGATTTCCAGTTTGCCAAACTATTCGTTTTATTCATCATGCTATCATTTTACCTTATTTCCAGCTATTTGCCACGCCTCGTAACCGGCTACAATGAGAACGTCCATGTGATTCGCAAGCGGCAGAAGCTTTTTCGTTATGGCATCTTTCCATACAATAATTTGCGTCGCACCCGCGCGGCTGGCTTGCGCGGCAAAAACAGCTGGAATCTGTTTGCGATTCGTCACTTCCTGAAATGAAAACTCGCCGCCCAGCCGCATAGTCAGCTTCTCGATCACATCGAGCTTCTGCTCCCATCCCTCGCCGCTGCGAGCGGCAATGACACTCACATGCCATGCTGCTTTTAGGCGATGGGCAATGCGGAAGCCGCGGCGAATTAAGCGATCGGCTTGCGGAATTTCCGTGATGCAGACGTAGATAACTTCTTTGCGTCTCCAAGGACCGCGAAGAGAGCTTTTGCGCTCCATAGATTCTAAGCGTTCATCCACATCGTCTGCAATTTCCCGCAAAGCCAATTCTCGCAAGGCGATCAAATTGCCCGTTTTGAAGAAGTTATTCAGCGCCTGCTCCACTTTGACCATCGCATATATCTTGCCTTCTCGCATGCGAAGCTGCAAGGCTTGGGGCGCAACGTCGATCAATTGGACTTCATCCGCTGTTCGGAGAATACTGTCCGGAACCGTCTCCCTCACCCGTATCCCGGTAATTTGCTCGACGGCATCATTCAAGCTTTCCAAGTGCTGCACATTCACCGTTGCAATGACCGAAATACCCGCTTCGAGGATGTCGAGCACATCTTCATACCGCTTCTTGTTCTTGCTCCCCGGCACATTCGAATGAGCCAATTCATCAACCAAAACGACTTCAGGCCGCTGGCGAAGAATGGCTGCAGTGTCCATCTCCTCCAATTTGACCCCTTGATACACAATTTCTGCTCTCGGGAGCACCGCAAGATCACCAATCTGAGCGATGGTTTCTTTTCTTCCATGCGTTTCGAGCAAGCCGACTTTGACATCAATCCCCTTTCTGAGAAGATCATTTCCTTCCCGCAGCATGGTATAGGTTTTACCGACTCCCGGGGCAGCCCCGATATAAACCTTGAATCTGCCGCGCTTAATTTTCTCGATTTTTGCATCCACTTCCTGCTTGCTCAGCCGTTTGTACTTGTAAGGCTCTTTCTGCGTCTGAATATGGGCAGGCAGGATTCGTTCTCCCTCTTGAGAAGCGCGATCGGCAACCAGAAACACGTCGATATTTCGGGTTCTTTTTAAGATCCCGTTGATCACGGAGCCTTGCAGCAAGGTTTGCCACTTCGACTGTCTGGAATGCCCCATGACCAGACGTGTTACTTTATGGGAGATTGCGTAATCGACCAGCGTGCGCGGAATGCTGCGGCGGCAGCGAAGCGGCAGCTCTTCGAATTTGGCGCCTACTTTCTGCACAAGCTTCATCATAGACCGGCGAAAGGTCGCTGCTTCTTTGGTGAGCGGCTTATTGAATTTACGCAAGGTAACCACGTGCAAATCGCCATTCAGCCGCTTCGCGATCTGTTGTCCTCTGCGCACATAGATGGAGCCATTCCAGTGATATTGCGTCGTTACCAGGATGCGCTCCGTTGCCCCGGATGGCCCCAGATAGCCCATCTCTTCACGGTGTGCTTCCAGTGAATCATTCACATCCTCGGCGACAAGGCGGAGGGCAAGCTCACGAAGCACGCCTAAATTCCCGCGTTTGAACAGGGCCGCATCCCGATTTCCTTTCAAGTGTCCTTCTTCCAATCGATTCAGAATCGTTTCCGGTGTGGCGTCTATTAAACGCACCTCATCCGCAAGCTCCAACGTATCCGAAGGCACGCAGGGTCCCATTTCAATCCCCGTCAGCTTATGAGCGAGCTCCATCGCCTCTTCCAGCTCATACACATTTACCGTTGTAATAACACTAATATCATGGGAAAGCAGGAACTTAATATCATCCAAACGGGAGGGAAATTGGGCTTCGTCCCGATTACAATGGGCTAACCCGTCTACCAGAACTACCTCTGGGTTTCTTTCGATTAGTGCATCCAGATTCAGATCTTTTTGCTCAACACCGTCTTTAATCCAATGAATGCTCGGGACCCTTTCCAAATCTCCTAATTGCTCCACCGTTTCCGGCCTTTGCAGGGTGGATACCGCACAGATCACCACGTCGATTCCCTGCTGCTTGAGGTTATGTCCTTCCCGCAGCATATGGTAGGTCTTCCCTGAGCCGCTAACGGCTCCGATATAGATCTTCAGGCTGCCGCGATGCAGCTTTGAGATCGATAACAGAATCTCTTCCGGTGTTTTTCTTTTGAAGCCCTCCAAGACAGCATCCTTCTCCCTTCTTCCTAAAAAGACATGAAACCACTCTCTATGAACGAGAGTGGTTGTCTGCTGATTACAATTTCACTTGCTTAAGCAGTTCCATATTTAATTCCGTCACATTGACTCTTGGCTCTCCGAATAGGCCCAGTTGACGCGTTTTGGTGAACCGATCCACCAAGTCATTGAGACTGCGCTCCGCAATCCCGGTTTCCTTGCTGATTCGAGGCACTTGAGCTTTGGCCCCTTCCGGGGACAAATCAGGATCGAAGCCGGAGCCAGACACCGTCACGACATCAGCGGGGATATCCGTTAGCGCTGGATTTTCCTTTTTCAAAGCATCAATCTTTTCTGCCATCGCTGCTGCATAATCGCTTGAAGCTACTGCCATATTGGAGCCTGACGAGGCGGTTGGATCGTAATTGGCTGCAGAAGCCCTAGGATGAAACAGCTTCGGTGACTCAAAACCTTGGGCCAGCAATTTCGACCCGATCACGGTACCGCCAGATTCAATGAGGCTTCCATTCGCCTGCTTAGAAAATAGCACCTGAGCAACGCCTGTCGTTGCAAGTGGGTAAATAAGCCCACAGACGATCATGAATACGATCGACACACGAATAGCTATAAAAACCGATTTCATAACGATATCTCCTCGTTTCTCTTTCTCTTTATACGATGTTTAACCCATGAAGGACCATATCAATGATTTTAATGCCAATGAACGGCACCACAACACCGCCAATACCGTACAACAGCACATTGCGCGACAACAATCTATTCGCTGACATCGCCCGGTATTTCACACCCTTCATCGCAATAGGAATGAGCAGCGGGATGATAATCGCATTGAAAATCAGCGCGGATAAGATCGCCGATTCCGGCGACGCCAGATTCATAATATTGAGAGATTGCAGCTGCGGCATGGCAAGAATGAACATCGCTGGAATGATTGCGAAGTACTTGGCGATATCATTGGCAATTGAGAACGTTGTTAAAGCGCCTCGTGTGATCAGCAATTGCTTGCCAATCGAAATGACGGAGAGCAGCTTGGTCGGATCGGAATCCAAATCAATCATATTGGCCGCTTCCTTCGCAGCCATCGTGCCTGAATTCATCGCGAGGCCAACATCAGCCTGGGCTAGTGCTGGCGCATCATTCGTTCCGTCGCCGGTCATCGCGACCAGCTTGCCTTCCTGCTGTTCTTTTTTAATCGCGGCGATTTTATCTTCCGGCTTTGCCTCGGCAATAAATTCGTCTACCCCTGCTTCAAGGGCAATCGTTGCCGCTGTTAACGGGTTATCCCCCGTACACATGACGGTTTTGATCCCCATAGCACGCAGCTCGGCAAATCGTTCCTTTAAGCCCGGTTTCACCGTATCCTTGAGGTAAATAACACCGTAAATTCGTTCATTAACCGCAACAGCCAGCGGAGTGCCGCCAGCTTTGGCAATTCGATTCGTGATCGTCTCTAGATCAGCAGGAATCTTGCCCCCCAAAGCGGCTGCGTATTTTTTGATCGCATCGACCGCACCTTTGCGAATTTGCAGACCTGTTGTCAGGTTAAGTCCAGACATCCGCGTCTCTGCTGAGAATTCCACCACTTCTGCCCCTTCATAGGCACCAGCCGGCCAGGATTCACCCAACTTATTGGCAAGCTCTACGATAGAGCGCCCCTCCGGTGTTTCATCTTTGACGGATGCTTGCAGCGCTGCAAAAGTAATATCTCTGGCTGGTACGCCATTCACGGGTACAAACTCTGAAGCCATCCGATTCCCGAAGGTAATCGTGCCTGTTTTATCGAGAATCATCGTGTCAATATCCCCGGCAGCTTCAACAGCCTTGCCTGACATCGCAAGAACATTGAACTGGGTCACACGATCCATACCGGCAATACCGATAGCGGATAAAAGCCCACCGATGGTCGTCGGAATCAAACACACCAGCAATGCGATCAGCGTAGAAATCTCCAATTTAACATTCAAATACTGTGCCATCGGGACCATGGTCATAATGACGATTAAGAAGATAAGCGTCAACACAGCAAGCAGCGTCGTTAACGCAATTTCATTCGGCGTTTTCTGCCGTTTGGCGCCTTCGACGAGCGCAATCATGCGGTCCAAGAAAGATTCGCCGGGATCGGTCGTTACTTTGACCACGATATAGTCTGAGGCGACCCGTGTTCCCCCTGTAACCGAGGAGAAGTCACCTCCTGCTTCCTTAATCACCGGAGCTGATTCGCCCGTAATGGCAGATTCATCTATAGATGCTAAACCCTCAATGATTTCACCATCAGAGGGGATTATTTCTCCTATTTCTATGCGAACGATATCTCCCTTACGAAGCGTCGTAGAAGATACTTCTTTATAAGAACCATCCTTTTGAACAACACGAGCCATCGTGTCGGACTTGGTCTTCCGCAGCGAATCGGCCTGCGCTTTGCCTCGCCCTTCTGCCAAAGCTTCAGCGAAATTAGCAAACAGCAAAGTGAAGAGCAGAATCAGAAATACCGCGATATTATAACTCCTGCCTACTTCCGTCGCGCCAAATAAATCAGGTACAAAGGAAAGCAGGAAAGTAATAACCGTTCCTACCTCCACGACAAACATCACCGGATTTTTGATCATCACCCAAGGGTTTAATTTCTTAAAGGAATCTATGATCGCTTGATTTAAAATATCTTTTGTTAGTGTTTTTTTACGTTCCACAGCCATGCCAATCCTCCCTCTCTACTACGTCTATCTTTAACGCGCTGCCAAATGTTCAGCAATCGGACCCAAGGCCAGCGCTGGGAAGAACGTTAGAGCACCGATAACTAGAATAATCATGATTAAAATACCCATAAATAAAGGTGTGTTCGTGCGCAGCGTGCCCGTTGTCACAGGAACCACCCGCTTGACAGCCAGTGAACCTGCTATGGCCAGCATGGCAATAATCGAAATGTAACGTCCTACTAACATGACAAGACCGATACTAATCGCATAAAAATTCGTGCCTGCACTTAGGCCGCCAAATGCCGACCCGTTGTTCGCTGCACCTGAGGTGAAAGCATACAATACTTCTGAAAGTCCATGGAGACCTTGATTCGCTATCGAAGTGACGGATTCAGGACGGGAAAGTGCCCAAGCTGTTGGTGCCAAAATAATGAGCGGATGCATCAGAATGGCGATTGCAGCTAATTTCACTTCTTTGCCTTCGATCTTTTTGCCCAGAAATTCCGGCGTTCGACCGACCATAAGTCCACATATGAATACGGATAAAATCAGATAGAGCAGCCCATTCAGCAAGCCAACCCCTTTGCCTCCAAAGACATTGTTCAGCATCATTTCTGCCATAGGAACCATGCTTCCCAGCGGCGTGAGCGATTCATGCATAGCATTTACGCTGCCTGTTGTGGCTGCCGTGGTGACTGTTGCAAAAAGCGCCGTTTCCGAGAGTCCGAATCGAACTTCCTTGCCTTCCATATTCCCGTGCACGCCCATGGCATCAACGGCAGGCACACCTTTATACTCGGCATAGAACACCGTAGCGAGCATGACCATGAAGATGATGCCCATGGCAGCAAATACGGTCCAGCCTTGCTTTTTATTCTTGATCATTAACCCAAATGCGTATACCAGAGAGGTAGGCAGCAGCATCATACATAGAATGTGGATGAAGTTGGTCACTGGTGTTGGATTTTCAAAAGGATGCGCAGCGTTCGTACCGAACCAGCCGCCGCCATTGGTGCCGATATGCTTAATGGATTCAAAAGAAGCAACTAAGCCGCGCGTTATCGTTTGCTGGGCTCCTTCCAGCGTTGTCGCTTGAACGGCTCCCAGCAAAGTTTGCGGTACACCTTGAAAGACTAAAACTAAAGCTACAATGAAACTTAGCGGCAGAAATACCCGTATAATAGCTCTGGTCATATCCACATAAAAGTTTCCGAGATTGTCTTGACGGCCAATTAATCCGCGAATAAAAGCTACCGCCACTGCGAATCCGGTTGCTGCCGACGTAAACATCGGGAACGTAATCGCCACCATCTGCGAGAGATAGGACAGAGTATTCTCACCGCTGTAGGCTTGCCAGTTCGTATTTGTAATAAAGGAAGTCGCTGTATTGAACGCGATCGTTGGCGATACATTACCGAGCCCATCGGGATTAAGCGGCAAATACTTCTGCAGCCGGAACACGGCATACATGAGCAGCATCATGACAAAATTGACTAGAAGTACAGCTCCTGCATACTTTTTCCACCCCATCGCTTCTTCTTCTTTCACACCCATTAGGCGATAGGTTACACGCTCAAAGGGAGCAAATATGCGATCAAGGCCACTTTTTTCATATCCAAAAACTTTCACCAAGTAATTCCCCACTGGCTTCACCAGAAGCATGATAATCCCCAGTGTGACGACTACTTGCAACAATCCCATACCCATAGTAGGTTCTCCCCTTGCTTACATAAGTTCATATTTGATAATTAAAATTTCTCCGGTTTCACTAAGACAAAACCCAGATACACCACGAGGGCACTGGCAAGTAATCCAATCACAATCATATGAATGCCTCCTATGCTTTCTCACAAAATTTGATAAATCCCCAAAACGCTAAAAACGGTATTGCCATCAATAGGAGTATTGTCACATCGTTGTACATAGAGCACCTCCTTCAAGTTAGAGATGATATTAAAAATTTGACATCACCATTTTTAGAATAGATCACATAGTCCGCGCCCAGCCCTTTGTAGATCAATCTGGGATTAACGCTTTGCGTAATCACATAGATAGGTCTGGATGTCAGGCTTCGACATAATTGGATATACCTGCAGCACAGCGGCAAGCTCTCCTCGAATAGAATGACGGTTCCGATCGGATAGTCGGGAATGAAGAAGGTTTCCGGTTTCGACGTATCCACTTGCATAATTTGCTTCACTCCCTGCCTTTCCAGCTCGAGTCTTTCCATCTTGTTGTTGGTCAAAGCAATAAAAGGAAGGCCAGCCAGCTTCACCAGCTTCATAAAGTCCTCGCCTGCCTTGGTTGGCGCAGCTATCAGCAAAAAATCGCTTTGCATGTCGATCACCGCCCCCTTTCCTGAATCATTGTAACGCCGAACCGTATAAAAATGAGGTAAAGAATCAGTAGCCAGCGTATAAAAAAAACATAAAAATCAGCCTGATTCCCCAGCAGCCGCTCATGAAAAAAAGAGCACCTCCTCGCTAAATACGCAGAGGAAGTGCTCTTTTTAGAAATCCTAGAAAGAAATATACGTCTGTGAATGGTCGAATAAATAAGTGCGGTTCCCTGGGAAGCTTCGTTCTTTTTTGCCTGCAGCCGAGTGTTCGAGCTTATCGAATAGATCCATCAAAACGGATTTCATGAGATGTGCCCGAACCGTTCCCCATGCCACTTCTTTCTGATGAATGTACACCAAACCATCCTCAGGCGTAAGTCCTTTGAGCTTTTGGAATACAATAGCCCATTGCACGAAATCCCCTTTCAGGCTCTCGCAAGGAATGACGAATTCCCCTAAACCATTAGTTCCGAGATTAGTTGAAATCGTCAGCAAACCGCAATGGCAGTCATTGCTATGACCGGGCTGCAGCTGATCCGACAGTTCGCAGTCAAATCGGAAACATTCGATACGGGTGATCTTGCACGCCTGAGTAAGTTTGGTGGTACATTCCTCTTTATCGAGTACAGACAGGGGTTCGGGATACATAATCAATTCACTCTCCTTCAATATATGAACAATAAAAAAAGCCTAATTGCAGAGAATCTCTACCCTCAGGCTTCTTTGCAGCGCCTTGAAACAAACTGTGAAGTTGTTGAGACGAATCTTACTCCTTTCAGCCATTGTTGTAAAACGTGGCGAAGTATCCTATTTATTATTTTTCGAGGCATTTGAATGAATGGAAGCGCATCCAAATAAAATTTGCATTAATTTTACTCGTTGATTCTCCCGTTTACTCCCATTTTCAGCATTTTTATTTCATTTTTATAGGTTGCTCTCGTTTCTTTACCCCCTTTTTATGCCGTTCTCCTTTACGATGATTTCAAGCATGTGAGAGCAATACCCTTAAACCAGTCAGAAGGAGATAATGCCATGGCTTCCTCTCGCCAATGTTATTTAGGAATCGTTCCCCACCTGCTAAATCCGATCCATTTGGCTTACGAATGGTTTGGTGTTGTATGGCTGGAAGAGGAGCATCAATTCCCTGTGATTATCGGCTATTGGTTCGCTAACGAAAAAACCGAAATCTTAGAGAATGTGAAACTATCCGGCTGCAGCCAATGGGTCGAAGTATCCAATCACTATATCCTCATGAATATGTATCAATCCATCCGCAAGAAACAAAGCGACGAAGATTGGAATCATCGCAGCCGCTTATCGATCCGAACGATGTTCACATCACCTTGGAAAGAAGCATCCCCAGGGTTGTATATCATCAAATCCCGGAATACCTACCCCCTTCATGCTTCAGCCGTGCTGAAAAAGAAGTTCTTTGTATGGCTGGAACACACAGCTGTATGTGAAACGGAAGAGGAGTTTCGTGCTTTCATGGGACGAGTACATGCAGAGCACCAAGACATGCAAGAGCACCAAGACATGCAAGAGCACCAAGACATGCAAGAGCACCAAGACATGCAAGAGCACCAAGACATCCAGAGCACGAAGACATGCAGAGCGCGAAGACATGCAGAGCACGAAGACATGCAGAGCACGAAGACATGCAGAGCACGAAGACATGCAGAGCACCAAGATATAGCACGAAAAAGAGGCTTTCTCCAGGCGAAAGCCCACCTACCTCAAGACTCACTTTAGCCAATCCTCTCAGCAGGAAGCGCGAAATCCGTCTCCACACGATGGCAATGCGATTCGCATTGGCTTTGATTTTAGTACCATGTACTTTCACAATATAGCCTGTGTGTAATTTGGCCTGCGCTCGAGTTGGTAGGGGACTTCTCGCCTGCCGGACCTCTGTCTGGCGTTTTTGGCAATTGGAATAACTCAAATCGTAAAATTCCTGCGATTATGCATCTTTTTGTTCTTGAAATAACCTAAATCGTGAAATTCCTGCGATTATACATCTTTTTAAGGCCTTTTCTTCATTTCTGGGTGAAAAAGCTTAAAAAGCCTGCACTTTGGCAGGCTTTCAGAATCAGCGACAATGTGCCTCACTTCAATGAAGAACCCAGGGCCAAATAAACGGGGGGCTACTTGAGCTACTTAGGCTATTTGGGCTACTCAGGCTACTTGAGCTACTTGAGCTACTTAGGCTACTTGGGCTACTTGGGCTACTTGAGCTACTCGGAGCTACTCAGACTGCTTTGACTACTTGGGCTACTTGAACTATTTTGGCTACTTGAGCTACTTAGGCTATTTGGGCTTCTTGAGCTACTTGAGCTACTCGGGCTACTCGGGCTACTTCGACTACTTGAGCTACTTTGACTACTCGGGCTACCTGGACTACTCGGGCTACTTGAGCTACTCGGGCTACTCGGGCTACTTGAGCTACTTTGACTACTCGGGCTACTTCGGTTACTCGGGCTACTTGAGCTACTCGAGCTACTTGGGCTACTCGGGCTACTTGAGCTACTCGAGCTACTTTGGCTACTCGGGCTATCCCACCTCAAGGGATAATCCCTTTTTTTACTAATTCACTCGGCGCTGAGAGACCATCGATACCAGCTCTCCGCGTTGGTTTACGACAGAAAATCTTGCACCCGCTGCTTGAACGTTTCTCTGCCTTGGTACCCATGATACAAGCGGTTGTTCACGATGAGCGAATTCCCAAAGAAGAATCGCTCGTAAACCGTCTGTCTGCCGCCAAATGCGCTGACGCTCAGCTCCCACGCCAGCCTGGATAATTGCACATTCTCTTTGGCATCCAGGCCTATGCCTTTCAAGTACCGATCCAATTGGCCATGGATTTCGCTGTCGAAATCTTTCTCATCCGGGATCATGATAAGCCCGCTTGAGCCAATTAACTGAATGATTTCAATCATACGGGGATATATTTTCGGAAAATACGCATTAGCGGCAAGCAGCGGCTTCCGATTGGGAAGCATGCTGCCCCACCGATCGAGAGCCGCGCCCTTCTCGGCGGCAAGCTGCAGAGCCTTGAGCGTTTCCAAGGCGATGATAACCTCCGTCACCTTCTCAACCACATGCTCATGTCTCTCCAGTCCGGCGGCTTCGACCATTGATTCAATAGTTCCGAGCAGAAACTCCGTTTTGGCGATGTTTTTGCACATAATCTGTGTGCTGGCATGGGTAAAGAAACGGCTTTCGTCGAAGAATCGGTACGCCAACTCCTCATTCCCGCATATAAAGACCCGATCCCACGGGACTAGCGCATCATCGAAGATGACAAGCGTATCCATCTCCTCAAAGCGGGAGCTTAGCGGATAATTAAACGTAGATTCTCCGCCTACGAAGCTTTCCCGGCAGATGAACCGGACCTTAGGCAGGTTGCTCGGCACAGCAAATGCAAATACAAAAGGATTCTCCTCATCCCCCTCACAAGGAAGCGGTGTTGGATACACAAGAATTTCGTCCGAGGTGGCCCCTTGCGTATCTAATAGAAAAGCTCCGCGGATCACGATGCCATCTTTATTCTTTTCGATAACACGAGCGGCAGACGGCTCTTCAAAAAACTTCATAAAGCTCGGCCATCTGCTTGCCTTTGGTTGGATAAACACATGCGAAAGCGTGATGTCATTTTCACGGCAATAGGCATAGTACTGTCTCAAATTCGAAGCATATTGCGGGTTTTCCTCTTCAAGATAACCTGCCGCGGAAGCGAACGCCATTAGGGATGTATTCATATAATCGGGGGCGCGGCCGAGAAAACCGTGATGCGTATTCGCCCAAATCTGCATCATCTCTCTCCTTGCAGCAAGATCCTTCTTCGTCTTAGGCTGCAAGAAGGATAGCCCGACCGGATCTCCTGTGAGCGGCGAAGCATACGACATTTTGGCTTTCAATTTGTCCTCCAGCTGCATATCATACATGGCTGATTGAGTCGTCATAAGCCCCTTGAACGCTTTATGCTCCGATATCTCCCCCTTCACCTGCTCACCCGCTAACCAGATCTCAGGTAAATTCTTATTTATTCGTTCAATATACTGACCTCCATTTTTCACTGGCATTGTACACTCGCCTCCTTGATTCACTGTGTTACTGTATTCAAATCAAGGCTGCTTTGCATGAACGAATGCCTAATAGGAAGCTAATTCATGGAAGAAACTGGTCGACTGTCCGTTCCAGCTATTTTTTCAAATGGTAAGGAACTGTCGTTACGACTAGATTCCGTCGATACAGCAGGAAAGCGCGAATCAACAAGCTGGACTGGTTATGGAGGATATTGTGCCAGCTTTTCTTGGGAATAAACTGCGGAATCAAGACGGTTACCCGGAAATTGGCTTCATTCGCTTTATGTTCAACGGTGTCTATGAATTTCGTCAAGGGATGAATAATGCTGCGATACTGGGAATGGAGCGTGACTAATCGGACATCCGGCTGCCAAGTCTGCCATTTCTCTTCGAATTGCTTCTCCGCATCCCGATCAAAAGCAACATAGACGGCAATAATCTGGTCCGGTGAAAGCGATTTTGCATAATTCAAAGAATTTTCCACAACATGCGTAATCCCCGCAACAGGCACGATCATGATATTGCCTTCGATAGGAATCGTCGGTTCACAGGTGGTGATACGCAGCTGTTCGCCGACAGCCTCATAATGTTTTTTGATTCGATGGAAGATGAACACAATCAAAGGCAGGAAGATTAAGACCGCCCACACCTGACCGAATTTGGTTAAAAAGAAAATCATCATAACCGTAAAGCTAATCAAGGCTCCAACCAAATTAACCGTTAATTTCAGCACCCAGCCTTTGGGCTTCTCACGTATCCACTTGACCAGCATTCCTGTTTGAGCCAGCGTAAAGGGAATGAATACCCCAACGGCGTACAGCGGGATCAGATGTTCCGTTTTCCCTTTGAAGGCGATGATCAGCAGGATGGACGCTACCGCCAGAAAAATGATCCCATTGGAATAACCTAATCGGTCTCCCCGAATGGTGAACATTCTTGCGATGAATTTATCTTTGGCCAAATTAACAGCCAGCAGCGGGAATGCCGAATAGCCCGTATTCGCGGCGAGCACGAGGATCATGGCTGTAGTCCCCTGGATGAAATAATACATCACATTACGCCCAAACGTCTGAGAAGCTATCTGAGAGACAACCGTTTCCTGCGCTTTGGGAGCAATGCCGTAATAATAAGCCAGATAGACGATTCCCGAGAATAAAATCGCCAGCAAGAGCCCCATCGCCATTAGCGTTTTGGAGGCATTATTCGGACCGGGATCTTTAAAGTTGGGAATTGCATTGGAGATCGCTTCGACACCGGTTAAGGCGGAACTCCCTGACGCAAAGGCTTTTAGTAGCAAAAATAAGGAAATACCAGCAACAGGAGTACCCAAAGAGGCATGTAAATCCGGTGCCACATTTCCCATTAGGATGTGGTATACGCCTACGATAATTAAGATGATCAATGCCAAGATAAACAAGTAGACCGGATAAGCCAGTATGGAAGCTGATTCTGTAATCCCCCGCAAATTCAAGATCGTTATGAACACAACGAGGATAACAGCGATCTCGACATTGTAAGGATGCAGGTGCGGGAAGGCTGAGGTTATGGCATCCGTCCCCGCGGAAATACTGACCGCAACGGTTAAGATATAATCGACTAATAAGGAACCTCCCGCAATCAACCCTGCGTTCACACCGAGATTTTCCTTCGATACGACATACGCCCCGCCACCATGCGGATAGGCGAAAATAATTTGACGATAGGACAAGATAAGCGCAAGCAAAAGAATGAGTACGCCAACAGCAATCGGAATCGTATACCAGAAGGCTACTGCGCTCACGGTAATCAAAACAATGAGTATTTGTTCGGGTCCATAGGCAACCGAAGATAAAGCGTCTGATGAGAGAATGGCTAAAGCCTTCGTTTTATTCAGCTTTTGCTCCCCTAATTCGTTAGACTTTAAAGGCTGACCGATTAAAAGCCTCTTTAATGCATACCACATATCAACACCGCCATCCTTAATAAGATCACCTTAATAATACCCCATTTATGAGAAAAGGAACCAAAAATTAATGACCTTAGAATTATCCCCTTACACCAATCGGATGTGTGATAAAATGGGAAATGCAACTTGATACATCAGTCTACCTGTTGGATGGTGAATACAGTGATCGATCGATTCCCTGCAATTCGGCATGCCACTTTTCGGGAGCTGTCTCCGAGCGTGCATTGGGCACAGATGCATCAGCGAACGCCTCAGTTCAAATGGTCACGACGCATGTATGATTATGAGTTCCTCTATGTCATGCAGGGGGACATTCGAGTGACCTTGCTTGGCGAGTCTTTCCTCGTTCCCGCGGAACATCTGTTGTTTCTGCCAGCCAGCGTGCATCATAGAATTGAAATTCTGACAGAGCCTTGTGTGCAGCTGCTAGGCATCCATTTCGATTTCTTCAATGATTTGCACATGAAACAGGAAGAGCTTGTCGTCGATGAGAGCAATCCCTATGAAGAATCCTTCTGTGCGATGCCTTATATAGAAGGCAACCCGATTCTGCCCTTCCGATATGCGATTCATCTGCCCCCGGCTATCGTTTCGCTAATGGAGGCCATGATTCAGGAAACGAATGAGCAGAAGCAAGGCTACGAAATGATCTGCAATGGGCTTATGCTGCAAATGCTCACGCTGCTAATCCGCCATCATGATGAAACCAACCGGGTCCATCACCCCAAATATCAAGAAAGCTTACATCATTTAGCCCATGAACTGAAAACGCATTATCGAAGAAAGTGGACCAATGTCGAGATGGCCGCTTTCATCAATGTTCATGAAGACTATATGAGTAAGCTGTTTAAAGATAGTATGGGCATGAGTCCCAATAAATATCTGCAATCCATTCGCCATCAGCAAGCCAAGCGGCTCCTTCGCGAAACCGAT
This sequence comes from Paenibacillus ferrarius, assembly GCF_002027705.1. Taxonomy (GTDB): domain Bacteria; phylum Bacillota; class Bacilli; order Paenibacillales; family NBRC-103111; genus Paenibacillus_E; species Paenibacillus_E ferrarius. Next base: position 45,332 of record NZ_MBTG01000020.1, read on the forward strand.
GATAAAATCGAAGCCATCGCGATGGAAATCGGCTATGAGGACTTTCACTATTTCAGCCGGATGTTCAAAAAGTGGGAAGGCATTTCCGCGCAGCAGTACCGCAAATTCTCGCAAATGATTTAATTACACCTGACTTTTGCGAAAGTCGGACGGATAGCTCGAGCAATTCTCTACGAACAGCTTGGTGAAATGCCGCGTGCTGTAATAGCCCACCTTCTCCGCGATTTGCTTCACCTGCAAATTCGTGTTGAGCAGCAGTTCCTTCGCTTTCAGCATGCGGATATTCGTCAAATATTTCACAAACGGTGTTCCTGTTTTTTTATGAAACTGCGTGCTTAAATAGTTGGCGGAAACGTTCAGTTGATGGGCAATTTGGCCAATCCCGACATCATCCATATAATGCTGCTCGATATACTGGACGACATGTTCAATGAAATCAGCCGTGACCGGCTCTCTTGGCTTAATTTCAAGCAGCCGAAGCTCCCCTAAGCTTCGCAGCTCATGGATAACCTCATCTTCAGAGGAGGGTCCTGTCATCCGAATGCCAAGAGCATGCTGCATAAATAGCTGAACCGCCTGTTTGGTTTGATCCATAGTCAGCCGTTGATCCTGCTGAAACAATATTTCCATTTCACCAACAGCCGTCTGGTAATTCAAGTAAGCTCTGAAATGCAGATGGTGCTTGATCGAGCAGAACAGTTGGCTGACTTTAACTTTCGCTGGAACGCTCGCTTCTGCTTCCAATTCCTCATAACCCACACGCCGCCCAATTCCGCAGATAACACGAAGATGACTCCATTGCCCAAGCTGAACTAGCTGCATATTTAACGACTCAAAGCCGTGGCAATCCCTGGTCTGCAAGATCGTAACGGCCGTTCCCTCCCGCTGGTAGCTCTGAGCAAGCTCATCCAACGCGCCGAAGAAGTGCTGCATCTGATCCCTACAGTCTACGCCTTTCGATGGATCCCAAGAACCGATTGCGGCCATATCGCCACTTGGCAGCGAAACGACTGCGAAATTCATGCCGTATACAAGCTGGCGGTTCATTCGCAAGCGCAGCTCATCATAGAAGACACACATCAGGTCCGACAGTGCTCTTCCCGTCATCGTGGTATCAAACAAACAAATCGCGCCAACAAACCAGCCTTGTATGAAGACGCTGTCCAGTTCCTCGAATTTCAGAGACGTGAGCCCATTACAGAGTGCAAACAAGCTATTCTCAAATTGCTGATTCAGCATGCGGATGAACTCTTTGTTATCCTTTGCCGTATTCGTCAAGGCACGCTCTAATTCAACCGGATTGATGGGCTTCAGCAAATATTCGGACGCCCCCAGCTTCACAGCCTCCTGCGCGTAGCTGAAGTCTGAGTAGCCGCTCAGAATAATCCACTTTGTACATGGAGAAATAATTTTCCCCAGGCGCATGGCCTCAAGGCCACTCATCCTCGGCATGCGAATATCAATAATCGCTACACTTGGCTTATGTTCTTGGACCAGTTCCAGCAATTCTTCTCCATTGGATGCTTCCCCCACAAGATCCCATGAGGTCTCTACTTCCTGAATCATAATTCGGATACTAGCCCTAATCAGATGCTCATCATCTGCAATGATAAATTTCATGCTCGCTTCACATCCTTTAGAGGAATAAGGATCAGGACCGTCGTTCCCTCATTCTGCTTACTGCTAAGCACCATAGAAGCGCCCTCGAAAGATAACTGTAAGCGCTCTCTAACATTGCGAATCCCCAAACCCTCTCGCGCTGCCGCCGAGTCATAACCTACACCGTTATCACTGATTTCGATAAGGACAACTCCTTCCTCCTGACCGTTATCCATCATCGGCTGAAAGTGAATATCCATGCGCAGCTCACATACATGATCACACGGCTCAATCCCATGAATAATGGCATTCTCCACGATCGGCTGCAGCAGCAGCTTGGGAATTCGGATTGAAAGCGCGTTGGGATCGCAGCTGATATGCACCTGCATCCTTTCCGCGAAACGAACCCTTTGCAGACTGCAATACTTATTGATAAATTCAATTTCCTCCTGCAGTTGGGCCCAGTCATTATGCTCTAGCGTGTATCGCAGCATGCCGCTCAAAGAGAGAATAGCGCGTTCGAGCTGCATGCTTTGTCCCGTACGATTCAGCCCAATAAAGCCATTCAGCGTATTATATAGAAAATGAGGCTGAATCTGCGATTGCAGCGCCCGATATTCGGCATTTCGTTTGCCTAGCACGGCCTTATATTCCCGATCAATCAGCTCTCCGAGCTTCGAAATCATCGTATTCAGATTCATGCCTAACTGCGAAATTTCATCGTTGCCTTTGACGTGATAGGCGGTTGTTAGATCTCCGCGCTGCACCCTTTTCATCACTTGAATCATCTGCTTAAAAGGAGTCACGATCCAATGGGATACCGTGAAATACAGGAAGAGCGCGATCAGCAGACCGCTCGCTGCGAAAGCAAATCCCAGCCAATACACGCCCTGCAAATGGGCTTGGAGGAACGCCTCTGGCGAGAGAATGGCAATCGACCATTTGGAGCGGCTGATCGTTTCGCGGACGACCGAGTAGGATGCATCCGCCGCTGTCACGGTATGACTGCCCGAGGCGACCTGCTGCTGCAGCTCCGGGGAAATTGGATGATTCGCGTAGATTAACTGCTGATTATCGTCAAGAATAACCACGATAGCCCCAGCACTGAGCCGGATGCCCTTCATCATTTGATCCAAAAGCACCGAATCGGCATCCGCCATAATGATGCCCAGCGGACGGCTGGAATCAGGGTCCTTGATGAGGCGAGCGACAGAGAACACCTCGGTGCCTGCAAGATTTAAATAGTTCTGTTGATGGACACCTGTGAAAGCTACGTTCCCATCTGCCTTGACCGCCTTCTGATACCAGATCTGCTCCGCAAACGGAAAGCCTTTGACCACTTGATCCGAGTAGCTGTTGGGCGGTGTAATATAAACAGAACCATCCATCGGCAGAAGAATGGTTCCCAGTATGTCTTTGCGCATATTTTTCAAATAATTCGGCAGCGTTTTATTGAGCATTTCTTCCGCTTCATACTGCTCGAATGGCGTTAACTGATTCCACTGCGACGTGGATTTCAGCTTCAAAGCGCGCATAACCTCGTTGTTCAAATACGGGGTAACCGTCATGCGTTCCAAGTCGTCCAGATACGTTTGAATATCAAACGTTAGAGCCGTCAAAGTCCCCTCCAGCAGAGAGGACTCCTGTTCTTTGATCAGATGAAGATAATAGGAGGGCAGCTGAGTCACAATACCGACAATCGGGATCACAATCGTGATGAAAAAGAGCAGTGATAAGCGCAGTCGAATGGATTGCCTGATGGTATCCCCTCCCAAAGTTATCCACAGCTAACCTTTAATGGCCCCAGAAGCAAGCCCGGAAACGAAGTACCGCTGCAAAAATAAATACACAATCGTCATCGGAATCGCTCCCATGAAGGAGCCGGCTGCGACCCAACCGACATTGCTCGTGTATTGACCGAAGAAGGTAGAAAGCGCTACCGTAATCGTCCGCATTTCCGGCTTTTGCAGGAAGAAGATCGAGAACTGGTAATCGTTCCATACGGCGACACCCGACAAAATAATAACCGTCGCCGTTACCGGCTTAAGCAAGGGCAAAATGACCGTGAAAAACAATTGAAACCGCCCCGCCCCATCAATCATCGCAGCTTCGTCCAAATCCCGAGGAATCGTACTAATGAAGCCGGTGTACAAGAAAATCGTCATCGGCAGATTAAAGGTAATGAACAGCAGAATGATGCCCCAATATTGATTCATCCCGCCAATATCTACCATAAACTTATACAATGGCACCAAAATAGTCAATGGGGGAACGATCAAAGCAGATACGAAAACAGCATAGATGAATTTGTTCCACGTCGTCTGGCGCCGAGCAAGCGGATAGGCCGCAATAGAGCCGATGACGACAATCAAGATAACCGAGATGATCGTCACGATAAAATTGCTGCGGAACGCATCTCCCAGATGAGCTTCCCGCCAGGCATCTCTGAAATTGTCGATATAGAAGTAGCCAGGCATCATCCATTTGGAGCTGACATCATCGAACGCTTTGAGCGACGTCGTGATGAGAATATAGAAAGGCAGGATGTGGATCAAGCAGATAAGCAGGGAAAAGATAGTGAGCCACGTCTTCTTTGTCATTAGGCATTGACCTCCCTTTTTCTCAGGAATAAGAGGGCTGAGATACTTACGATGGAGATCATAATAAACATTAGAATACCGATCGTTGCGGCATATCCGGCATCCTCGCGACCGAAATAAAGCAAGTACATAATGGAAGATAACGAAGCCGAGGCATAACCCGGACCACTGTTGGTCAAAGCGACAATCACGTCGAATAGTTTCAGGCCGCCAATCAGATTAAGCACCATGCTGACGGTAAAAGCAGGCGCGATGAGCGGCCATGTCACATGGAGGAACCGCTTGACAGCTCCCGCTCCATCAATCGTTGCGGCTTCATAATAATCCTTGGGAATCGACTGCAGCCCCGCCAAATATAACACCATTGCAATCCCCAAATACTGATACGTATTGACGAAGGTAATAATCCAAACGTTGAGGTTCGGATCTCCCAATAAATTGGACGGCTGATCGGTGAACAAGAGAATAATGTCATTGATCGCCCCGCCTTGATACTGGAAGAAAAAGTACCAAATATACCCCATAATCAACGAACTGATAATGACTGGCAAATAGATGACCGTACGGACGAGTCCTCGGGTTCGAATGTTCATATTTAAGAATAAGGCGTAGAGCAATCCAATGATATTTTGAAAAACGGCGCTGCCGATGCCATAGATAGCCGTATTTCGGATGACTTTGAGAATTTCTGGATCCTGAAACATCCGTTTATAGTTTTCGAAGCCGATCCACTTATAGCCTTGATTGTACCCATCCCAATTGGTAAACGAAATTTTAATGCCTTTGAAAAACGGATAAAAAATAAAAATGAAAAATAAGAGCAGCGCCGGAATATAGAGCAAATTCAATAAAGCCCCATTGCGAATCATACGCCCCATTACCGTCGTTGACTTTCGTTCCAGCTTAGCCTGTGCCAGCACAGTCCTTGGTTCCGCCATGTGAACACCATCCTCCTTCGTCGAATAGGAAGAAAAGGAGGGTGGCTGTCACCCTCCCTCATCTTGCTATTACTGATTGCGCAGACGTAAATATTCGGATTTCATTTTATCGGAGAATTGCTGTGGAGAAACGGTACCGGCTAATAGAGCCACACCTGTTTTGCACATGACATCCCACATCCCGTTCGGCAGGTACACCCGGTCAAAATAAGGGAATACGCGAACATTCTCAAATTGTTTGTAGTACTCCGAAAATTCATGTTTGGACGCAATATTTTTCAGCCCGGAAGGCAGCTTCGTCGCATTGGCGATCTTGGACATATTGTCCGGCTTCGCAAAGAAGGCGATCAGTTTCTTGGATTCCGCCAAATGCTTGCCGTCTTTCCAAGCGCCCATCGTGTAGCGCTCACCGCCGGAGAAGGATTGGCTGTCGCCATCCACCATAGACGTTAAAGGCGCAATGCCGATTTTGGCATTTTTATTATATTTGTAGACTTCATCTGCGAAGGACGGCGCTCCGAAGACGAAGGCTACCTTGCCTTGAGCGAACAGCTGAGGCATATCGCTGTATTTGGCTGTCAGCACATCTTTGTTGATGTAGCCTTTTTTGTTCATATCTTGCAGCTTTTGCGCAAGCGGTGTCCATTTGTTCCAGTCGAACGTACCGTCGAGCAGTGTTTTGGCATCATTCGTTGCCGGGCTGATGTACATAGAGGTCGCATAGAGGTCGGAGAAGCCGCCGATCATCCCATTATCCACGCCAGACATGAAGAACGGTGTCACGGCATTGTTGCTGGAGGTTTTGATTTTCTCGGCAGCCGCCATCAGTTCATCGAATGTTTTGGGCGGTTGAATGCTGTACTTTTCAAGAATTTCCGCATTATAGGAAATGCCGTCCTTCGCTTCGCTCATAACGAGCGCTTCGACTTTACCGTCTTTATCCGTAACGACCGGCTTAATCGTGTCCGTCATATCTTTGGCCCAAGGCTCGTCGCGCAGATCGGCCAAATATTTGCCATAACGGATAATGGCCCAGCCATGCGTATCGAAGACGTCCGGCAAATCATTAGCCGCCATTTTAACCTTCAGAATATTCTCGTATTCCGCACCTGGGAATTGAAATTCAACGGCAATGTTCGGATTTTCTTTTGTAAAATCAGCAGCGATGCCTTTCATCATTTCTTGATTCGGCAGCTCTGTAATGGTGCTGTAGACAGTTAGCTTTAATTTATCCCCACTCGGTTTCGCATCAGGTGTCGTAGTTGTCGCTGCTGTTGTTGGTGCCGCCGTGCTCGTATTGCCTTTGTTGTCTGTCGTCGTCGTCCCTGAACTTGGTCTGCTGGAACAACCCATAAGGACAATAGAGATTGTTAAGATCACGGCCATAACACTTAAAAATGTTTTTTTCATGTGCACGAATCCTCCCTTTTCATGAATCGACGTGATGATACTGACTGTATTTAACTATACATTTTGTATCACATTCTAATCATATCAGGTTTGGTTGCGCTTACAAGTGTAGTAAATCTACGCTGGAAGCGCTATTTTTTATGCGAGGACCTTCACGCTGACAACGACCTGCTTATGCTTACGAGAGCTGCTTGAATTGGGGAAGCCATGCCTGATTAGCTGCGAACATCTCGTCGACCATTGCCTTAATTTCGGCTAGACTGAGCACTGCGGAAGTTAGAGGGTCAAAGCAAATCGCGTGAAAAATGCAGCGTGGGTCTCCCGTAAGCGCCCCTTGAACCGCCAGCTCCTCACAGCGTGCGCTTGTATTCACAAGCACAGCCAATTGGTCAGGGAGTGCGCCGACGTGAATCGGGCTTAGACCTCCCTTAGAAGCAAGCACCGGCACCTCCACACAGCAGCCTTCCGGTACATTGTCAATAAGACCGAAGTTCCGCACATTGCCGTTGAATTCAAATAAAGTCCCATCGCCAATCGTTGCGTTGAAAATATAGGAGGCATATTCCTCGCCCCGCTGAAGGTCTATCGGGCTATCCCGCCATGCCTCCATCTGCTCATGCCAATTCCCGTTCAGCTTCTCGGCATACGTAATGATTTCGCCATAACGGCCGGGATTCCAACCAGTACCATGGGTACAATATTTCTCAATCAAATCCGGGCGTTTCCGGAACCAAGCATTATACTCCGAATTATGACCGCTGGATTCTGTCACATAATAGTCCAAATGTAGAAACATTTCATTGCGGACCTGTTCCTCATTGTAGATCTCAGGTCGTTTCGCAACCGCCTCTCTGATCAGAGGGTAGGCGTCTTTCCCCTTCCATTTGTAATCCAAATAGAAGGCTTGATGATTAATCCCTGCGCACCGGTAGGTGATCTCTTCCATGGGAGCGCCAATCCAGCCGGCGAGCATAGCCGCCGTTCCTTGAACGCTATGGCACAAGCCCGTTACCTGGACTTTGCTTTCACTTTGCATCGCGCGGACGAGCATGGCCATCGGATTCGAATAATTCAGGAAGATCGCTTCAGGGCAATAGCGCTCAATATCCCGGCAAATATCCAGCATCACAGGTACGGTGCGCAGAAAGCGAAATATGCCGGCCGGACCGCGGGTGTCGCCGATATTGATATCGACGCCATATTTCTTCGGAATCTCAATATCCGTGCGCCAAATTGCCAGATCGCCAACCAGAATCGTGCAGACGACTCCGTGAGCACCTGTCAGCGCTTCCGCCCGATCAGTCGTTGCTTCTACTTGAGCTTGGTACGCTCCGGCAGCAATAAGGTTATCCACAGCGGTCTTGGCAAAAGCCAGTCGTTCCGGATTTATATCCATCAACGCAATCGTGCAGTCTTCAAAGGCTGGAAATGTGAGCAAATCGCGAACCAAATTTTTGGTAAAGACCAGGCTGCCTGCGCCAATAAACGCAATCTTCTTCATAGGGTCTCACTCCTCATCACCATAATCGTTACCGCGAGCTGATGCCGCCATCCACCGTTAATTGCTGCCCTGTGATTTGATCTGCGAAATCCGACGTCATGAAGACCGCCGCTGAGGCGATGTCATCTCCGGTTTGCATTCTGCCCATCGGCATCCGTGAAATGGCCTTCTCCAGTGAATCTCCGCCTTCTCCTGCTGCTGCCAAACGAGCCATCTCCCCATCCGAGGCCACCCAACCTGGGTGGATACAATTCACTCTTACACGCTGCCTAGCAAGCGCACTGGCCAAATTCCGCGTCAGTGTGACGATTCCGCCCTTCGATATCGCATAAGCTAATGTATCCGGAGCACCCGAGGTTGCATGCAGCGAACCAATATTGACGATACTCCCTCCGCCTCTGCTGATCATACCGGGAACCGCTGCTTGGCACATTAAATAAGCACCCTTCAGGTTAATGTCCATCACACGGTCCCAGAACGCCTCATCTGTCTCGGCCAAACGGGCGCGCGGGAAGATGCCTGCATTGTTAACCAAAATGTCCAGCCCGCCGAATTCCTGCTCTGCGTAGGCCACCGTCTTCGCTACCTCGCTTCCCCTCGACACATCACATCGGATGAACCGCGCCGAGCGGCCCAATTGCCGCCACCCCGCAGCTGCCGCTTCGCCCTGTTCATCCACATCCGCGACAACCACGTTCGCCCCATAACTGCCAAATTGCTCCGCAATAGCGGCACCGATGCCCTTCGCTGCGCCCGTCACGAGCACCGTTTTGCCGGCAAAGTTAAAGCTAGCCTTCTCCCTCATCGTGCAGCCTCCTCATCGCTTGACACTAGAACTCATAAGCTCCTTCGCTTGCTGCTTTCTCATAGGCAATTCGCGGTATTTGCGTAGCCAGCTTCCCGCCGCTGATATCGATCATCGTACCGGTGATGTATCCCGCAAAGTCAGAAGCCAGGAAGCAGATCAAATGGGCAACATCGTCCTTCTTCCCCCAATGGCGGAACGTCAGCGTATCCAAGAGCCGCTGCTGCTGAGGTTCCTGTAAATCGGCGAAATGGTTCATATCCGTTGGAATCATCCCTGGCGCATAGCAGTTGACCGCAATGTTCCACGGTCCGAGTTCTCCGGCGAGCACGCGTGTGAACTGCTCCACACCGGCCTTTGACGAAGCATACGCTGCGCTCCCATAGCTCGGAACGATAGCGGCGAAGGAGGCTGCATTGATGATGCGCCCCGATTTTTGCCGTTTCATCACGGGAGCGACCGCTTTGCACATCAGGAAGGTGCCTTTCAGATTGATATCGAAATTCAAGTCCCACACCTCTTCCGCCAGCACATCAATCGGGGCTCCGCCCGCAATACCCGCGTTGTTGACGAGAATATCGATTCGTCCATACTTTTCTACAATCTGATCGATCACTTGCTGAATTTGCGCTGCGCTGCGCACATCACAAAGATACTGGCTGCCTGGATAGCCGTTCAACGCAAATTCGCTGCCTACAGCCGCCAGCAAATCCTCCTGAATATCCGTTATCACCGTAATAACGCCTTCTTGCGCCAGCGTTAGAGCAATTTCCCTGCCAATCCCTCTCCCCGCTCCGGTCACAACAGCCACTTTTCCCGATAGATCAATGTTCACGCCGTCCCTCTCCTCTCAGCCTCCGACTCGTTTCTGAGCGCTGGCGCGCGCCTCCACTACACCACGCATATAGGCCACACTTGTTAGCAATTGCCGCTGCTCGTACGTGATGATGTCATCTTCCGGTGCACCTTTTTCATAAGGAGTCCGCCAATCCCCGATCGGTCTGGCATTGGCATTCACAAACCGCAGAACCCCAGCTAACTGAGCCGCCGAGCGAAGCGGATATTCCGGCCAGTAGTCCTCGCAGAGCACTCTCGTGTGCCTAGCTTCCAAAGCCCCAAGCTCCATCGACATATTCACTTCAGGACAGTAAGACTCAAAGATGTGAAACAGCGCTGGAAAATCAACCACACCCTGCCCCAGCGGGCAGCGCACGAGCCGATACCCTTCGTCGCTCAAATAGGTCCAGTAATCCTTGAGATGCACATGCTTCAGGTATGGAGCGATCCTTCTTGCGAACGAAACCGGCTCCTCCGCCGTTGCCAGTGGGTTGCCTGTATCGAGCGTAATCCCGAAGCTAGGAGAATCAATCTCTTCGCAGAGCCATAACAGCTCCTCGGATGCCAAATCCTGATGATTTTCTACGGCCAGCGCAACACCGGCTTTCTCTGCGGCCCTCGCCGCTTCACCAAGTCCGGACAAGACCTCGTCTAGAAAAGATGTCCAGCGTCCAGCCAGTTTGCGCCGATCACCGCCAAAGTCAGCCCCGCCTACAACCGTGCGGACGATCGGAGCCCCCAGCTGCAGCGCAGCTTCGAAAGCTTGAGAGAGCGGCTTCGGATCGTAACCGCCAGAAGCCACAACGAGATATTGGCCTCCTTCCCGCGCTCGGAGAGCCAAAGATCCGATATTCTCACCCTCCAGCAGCGAAATTGGCAGTTCAATCCCTTGAAGGCCAAGTTCAGCCGCCTGTTCCAAAAGCTGCGAAGCCGTAATGCGTCTGCGGGTAGATTGTGGATGAATGCCCATCATAAACGTAGTGCCATAGACAGCAAGACCGAGTTTCATGATCGCTCACCTTTTCCTCATTAGTCTTCCGTTTGGATAAAATCCTTGCTCTACTTCGCTGTCCATCCGCCATCCACAACCATCGAAGACCCCGTCATGAAGCTCGAGGCTTCCGACGCCAAATAGATTACCGCACCGATAATCTCCTCCGGCTTCCCCCACCGGCCCAACGCGATATTGTCCACGAAAAAGCGGTTCGCCTCTGGATTGTTCATCACGACCGTATTCAGTTCCGTTGCAATCGGTCCCGGGCATAACGCGTTCACCGTAATGTTATAAGGGGCCCATTCCAAAGCAAGAACCTTGGTGAGCTGAATCAAACCGCCTTTGCTGGAACAATATGCGCCTCTTTCCGGCAGCGCAATGCTGCCCAGCATGGAGGACATATTGATCACTCTGCCATATCGCTGGTTCTTCATCGTCTTGGCGACCGCACGGGCGCAAAGAAACGGCGCTTTCAAATTCGTATTCTGCACCAGGTCCCAGCTGGCTTCATCGAAGTCCTCAATCGGCTTGCGGACATTCACACCCGCATTATTGATCAAAATATCAATTCGCCCGAACGCCTCCACAGCCGAAGCCACCATCGCATCAACCTGCTCGGCAATCGTAACGTCAACGGCCAAGCCAAGCGCACGCCGCCCTGTTGACTGTGCGATGGCCTGAGCCGAGGCCTCGGCCTTCTCCTTCTCGCGGCTCGTTACGATCACATCAGCTCCCGCTTCGGCCAAAGCTTGCGCCATCACAAGCCCCAGTCCCCGTGTTCCGCCCGTAATTAAAGCGACACGGCCATCCAATCGAAACAGTTCCAGACTCATGGCGCAGCTTCCCCCTTCTCGTGATCAAGCGTTAAAAGAATTTTGGCTATATTCCCGGGGTTCTGGATGAGTCGTTCGAAACAAGCACCCCCTGTTTCTAGTGGAGCAAGCAGTGTCCAAGGCGACAGGCTGACACGTCCTTCACTAATCCACTGCAGCGCCGTCTCAAAGTCGTCCGAATGGTACGCGAATGCGCCCATCAGCTGAATCTCGCTGCGAATGATCATATTAATCGGGAGGCTGCTCTTCTCTTCATGCAGCCCAGTCAATACCACGCGCCCGCCGGGACGCACCGACTCTACGCATAATTGGCGGGTTATCTCCATGCCGACGGCATCAATTGCAGCATCGAACATACTCTTCTCCTCTGAACGGAGAGTGTCCAGACGAGTGGCCGTTACCGCGCCCAGTTCCTTGGCAATCTCCAGCCGCTGCTCGTTGATGTCTATAAGCACGATGTGCTGCAGGCCGTAGACTTTGGCCGCTTGGAGTGCCAAAAGCCCAATGGGTCCCCCGCCCATAATCAAAAGGCGATCCGTTGGCAGCGGTTTCAACAGCTTGCAGATATGTACCGCGCAGGCGAACGGCTCCGTAAAAGCTCCCTCTTCGAAGCTCACATGGTCCTCGAGCGCATAGACATTCCGCTCCGCGACAGCCACATATTCGGCGAAGGCGCCCGGTCGATGCGCCCCGAGCAATTGGCGCTCTGCGCACAGCTGAGCGGCGCCCGTCCGGCAGGCACGACAGCGCCCGCAAGACAGCAGTGGGTTCGCCGTCACACGATCCCCTCGGCGGAACCGGGTGCTTCCTGCTTGCTCGACGATCCCAGCGAATTCATGCCCCATAATGAGCGGCGGCTTGCGCAGGGAATTATGGCCCAAATATCCGCTTAGCTCGGAGCCGCAGATGCCCACCCGCTCAACACGAATAAGCACCTCATCTGTCCCCAGAGACGGAAGATCTACCTCGCGCAGGTTCATGCTGCTAGGTCCTTCATAGACTAAGGCTTTCATGGATGAACACCTCCCTATTTTGTCTTGCGAATCATGGCAAGATCACGGCACTGTTACGATAAGACGGCAAGATCACAGCAAGAACACGGCAAGTACCAACAAAATCACAGCAAGGTCACACGCAAAATCGCGAATGCGGCAGGCCTATTCGTTCTTCAATCGCTTTTCCCAGCCTTGCTTGAATAATGGAATCCAGTGACCGGGATCGTAAGGATGTTTCGCCATCTCTTCCAAATTCAATTCTATGCCCAGGCCATGCCCCTCCGGCGGACGAAGATAACCCTGTTCCACCTTCAGCGGCGGCATCAGCAGCTGCTCTTCCCACGGCTCGTTAAATTCATCGAAGATTTCATGGATGAAGAAATTCGGTGTCGCCATGTTCAGATGCGCGCAGACGACCGAGCATATCGGCCCCTGCGCACTATGTGGGGCTGTCACCCCATTATGCGCATGCACCATGCCGCAAATCTGCTTCGATGCCGAGATGCCAAGATACTGCGGTTCCAACTGAATGATATGAACCGCATCATGCTTCAGCAGCTCCGCGAACTGCTCGCGGTTGTAGTAATCTTCCCCGCAGGCGATCGGGACAGGACTGCGCTTCGCCACCTCGACCATGGAGGAGATTCGCTGCGGCGGCACCGGCGCCTCGAACCAAGTCGGCTTGTAAGGCAGCATCGCATCCGCGAATTGCAAAGCCGTATGCACGCTGAAGCGGTTATGTCCTTCGATGAGGATATCGACATCGGGACCAACAGCTTCACGAACGGCAGCAATAATTTCTAGGCTAGCCTGAAATTCGTTTCTTTCCACGGTGCGCCAAGCGTTGCCGAAGGGATCGAACTTCAAAGCCGTGTAGCCTCTGGCCACGACCTCTTTCGCTTTATCGTGAAAGCTCTGCGGCTCACGAGGCCCACGGTACCAGCCATTGGCGTAGCAGCGCAGCTTCTCATGGCATTTGCCGCCAAGCAGCTTGTAGAGAGGCTGCTCCGCCAATTTGCCGATGATATCCCAGCAAGCGGTTTCAATAGCCGCCAAGGCTGAGCCTTGAATTTGGCCGCCATCCGAGTACACATCCCGCGTCATCTTCAAGGAGATTGTCTCCACGTCATGCACATCCATCCCGATGTACAGATGCTTCAACTCATGAATCGCCGCTTCCACCGTTTTGGCGAAGCCATTCAACGTCCCTTCGCCAATTCCGCATACCCCCTCCTTCGTATGCAATTTAACGAACAGCCAATTCTTCCATGAATTTCCCACGATGAACGTCTCTACATTTGAAATGATCATGTTGTCGCCTGCCCTTCATTCATTTTAAATTCAGTCTGCTCATCTTGAACTGTATGTCAGCCATTAGCTTCACTTCTCAGCTTGGCATAAGCTGCAGCGCCTACCATCCCGGCCCTCACGCCTAATTCCGCCTGAATAATCTGGCATGCACCCGATGACAGTTTCAAAGCATGAGCGCCTACCGTTTCTCTCACCGGATTCAATAACCGATCACCCGCCGCAGACATCCCGCCGCCTACAATAATCACTTGTGGATTCAACAAATTAATCACGCTGCTTAAGCCAAAGCCTAGAATCTGGCCCGTCTCCTGCATGACCCTTTTCGCTAAAACGTCTCCGTGATCATAAGCATCGGAAATCATAGCCGCCGTTATCCGCGTCAGATCCCCGCCCGTCCAATCTTGAATGATACTGGTGAAGCCTTGCGCCAGCTGATCCTTGAAGGTCCGAACCATCCCGATGGCAGAGGCATACCTGCCTAGACAGCCTGAGCTGCCGCAGCGGCAAGGACGACCTTCCCTAAACATATTCATATGGCCTATTTCCCCTGCACTGGCCGTTGTGCCATATACCATTTTGCCATCCTGAATAATGCCTGATCCTAAGCCGGTGCCCAGCGTAATGAGCACAACATGCTTGCAGCCTCTTCCAGCACCAAACAGCCACTCGCCATACAAATTCACACGCACATCATTATCGATGTAAACTGGAAAGCAGAAATCAGTCTTCAACATTTCCACGGCGGGAACATGATCCCACCCAGGGAAATTCGGCGAAAAGATCGACAGCCCTAGCTCAGGATCAAGAAGCCCTGGAATGCCAACCCCCATCCCAATAATTTCCTCTTGCGCAATCCCGGTCTGTTGAAGCATGTCATGAACGATCTTCTTGATCTTGCTGATCACCCTATCAGGTCCTAACTCAGCTTCAGTCGGATCGCTTCTTTCCTGTATCACTGCGAATTCCGCATTAAAAACAGCCGCTTTGATTCGGGTCCCACCCAGATCTACACCAATCCAATACATGCCCACGCCATTCCTTTCTATCCCAAAAAAGCTCTCGGAGTCACATACACATAACGTTCTCCCCGCGCCAGTATTTGACACTTGACTTGAGGGTACTTCTCATTCAACTCATCCACAAAATAACCGGGACGCTCCGCATTCCCTGCGAATGTCTCATAATGGAGCGGAATCACCGTATCCACATCCAAATCTGCCACTAGCTTAGCGGCCTCCCGGTAATTCATATTGCCGATTATCCCTTGCTTGGTGCGGAAATAATCCCGACCATTGATGGGCAGCATCGCCAAATCAATACGATAGCGGCTTAGCACATCGGGAAGTCCCGGATAAACAAGGGTGTCGCCAGCATGATACAGAGTCACACCATTCAGCTCCAGAATATAGCCGACGTAGCGGTGCTGCCCTTGTTCATTCATTTCCAGCTCTTCATGAGCAGCGGGGATGGCCTGAATTTTCAATTTGCCCTCAAACAGAGCTTGGGAGCGCTCCGTATCCGAATCCATAACGTTGGAAGCCTCACCTCCAATTTGTACTAAAAGCTCTCGACACACAGCAGGCGCTACTACGAGTGCCTTTTCATTTTGCCGCATGAGGACGCGCAGCGTGCCGGGGTCCAGATGATCCGCATGTTCATGCGTAATCAAACATAGATCCGCATTCGTAATGGCTTCCGGCGTTATCGGAGGTTGATACAATCTGCGGGTCCCTTGCTTCTCCAAATCATCGGAGACGAACGGGTCGATATAGACGGTAATGCCCGCTCCTTTGACAATGACGCTCTCTTGGCCTAGAAACCAGATCCCCAGGGTGCCATAAGGGACATTGGTATTGTTTATTTCCTGAATAAGCGGATGCTCGTGCGGCTTCACGCAATTCCCTCCTGTCCACTGTAAAATAACTGCTTTCACATGCATTGTATCAAAAATAACCGCGTCAGCATTTGCCCAAAGCAGAAAACATGTTGGACTTTTCCGATAGGCGGGCCAACAGAAAAACCCCTTCTGGGGTATGACCACGGAACCCCTCCTTTGTCGATGGAAACGCTGCGAGTGTCTGCGTTTTAGAGAGATCACTAGGGAAGATGCCATCTTCGCTGATCGAGCCTGCCTTTTCGGCTGGCTCAGCGCCGGGTGGATGCTTTTCTCCTGCTGAGACTGCTTTTTTGGCAGGCTCAGCTTGCTTTTACCTCGATCCAGCCTGCTTCGCGGGTCGAGACTGCCTTTTCGGCAGGCTCAGCGCCGGGTGGATGCTTTTCTCCTGCTGAGACTGCTTTTTTGGCAGGCTCAGCTTGTTTTTCCCGCGATTCAGCCTGCTTCGCGGGTCGAGCCTGCCTTTTCGGCTGGCTCAGCGACGGGTGGATGCTTTTCTCCTGCTGAGACTGCTTTTTGGGCAGGCTCGGCTTGCTTTTCACGCGATTCAGCCTGCTTCGCGGTCCGAGACTGCCTTTTCGGCTGGCTCAGCGCCGGGTGGATGCTTTTCTCCTGCTGAGACTGCTTTTTTGGCAAGCTCGGCTTGCTTTTGCCTCGATCCAGCCTGCTTCGTGGGTCGAGACTGCCTTTTCGGCTGGCTCAGCGCCGGGTGGATGCTTTTCTCCTGCTGAGACTGCTTTTTTGGCAGGCTCGGCTTGCTTTTACCGCGATCCAGCCTGCTTCGCTGGTCGAAACTGCCTTTTCGGCTGGCTCAGCGCCGGGTGGATGTTTTTTCTCCTGCTGAGACTGCTTTTTTGGCAGGCTCAGCTTGCTTTTGCCACGATCCAGCCTGCTTCTCCAAAACAGAATCGAAAAAGGAAGATTCCTTTGTCCGAGGTCAACCGAAGCGCCTGATCCATCCTACTTGCTTCCTTACCCTTCCGCTCTCTCTCCATAGTCTTCTCGCACTCTCTTCTTCTCACTAATTTATTGATTAATCAATTACAAGTAACGAAAAAAATTTAATCCTATCTCTTTATCATTAAATTGGGCATATCCAGCGCCATCGACACGTTACAAAGCATGCCTCGTGCCAAAAATATAGTAGTGCGCTCTTGCGGTTCTTCAATTCCTGCCTGCAGAAAAGCATTGAAAACGAGCTGCTGCACGTCGTTCATCCCTTTGGTCATCGTCTCACGGACAGGAGTCTCCAGAATGGTCATTGCTTGCATTTGCAGCAGAATCTCATAGCGGTGTGACTCCATAATTTTCTCATAAGCACGGGTGAAGCCTTCTTCCAAAAACTCGGGAGCTTTCGTATCTCGAACGAGTTGGAAGGTATGCAGGATTCGCTGCCAAGACAGATCTAACGCCGCTACAAGCAATGACTCCTTCGTAAAAAAACGATAAACATAGGGCTGTGAAATCGCTGCCCTCTCCGCAACCTGCGCGGTTGTTGCCCGGTAATAGCCCAACTCGGCGAACACTTCAACAGCTGCAGAAATAATATCATTGCGTCGATCCAATGATGTTGTACCTTTAACCATGACCTATCTCCTATCATCTTTATTGATTGACCAATCAATAACTGATCTTAGTATAGATCATCATCTTCTGATTTGCAACTCCTCTTCAGCAGAAAATTGCGCAGCCTTCAAGACTCCACCTCATCTCATGCTCCCACAAAGGAAAAGAGACACCTATCGTAATAGGCATCTCTTTCTGTTTTATATGAAACCGCCGTTAACCCGAAGCGTTTGGCCCGTTACCCATTGTGACTCTTCACTAGCCAGAAACAGCACAACACCTGCAACATCTTCAGGCTCACCGAGACGGCCGAATGCATTCATGCCAGCAATCCCTTTGATCTGTTCTTCCGACTTTCCGACTGTGAAAAGCTCTGTATGAATTGGTCCAGGTGCGACCGCATTAATCGTGATCCCTGACGGGCCAAACTCTTTGGCCAATTGGCGTGTGAATTGTTCAACGGCTCCTTTGGTACCCGCATACACGCTGTAAGTCGGGAACATTGCACCCGCTACGGATGTGGAGAAATTGATGATACGACCATTCTTGTTCATGTGCTTATGAGCTTGCTGGATGGCGAAATAAGTCCCTTTGACGTTGATGGCAAATTGTTTATCGAAATCCGCTTCTGTCATGGCAGCAATAGGCTTGGTAATCATAATGCCGGCATTATTTACAAGGATATCGAGTTGTCCGTAAGCTTGGAGGGTTTCCTGAAAAAGCCTTTCGATCTCGCTGACTTGACTGATATCAGCTTGGATCGCCAAGGCCTCACCACCATTTTGTTGAATGCTCGTCACCGCTTCCCCCGCAGCAGCCGGATTACTGGCAAAGTTGATAACCACTTTAGCCCCCCGTGCCGCCAGTTTCTCTGCAATTTCCCGGCCAATTCCTCTGGATGCTCCTGTGACTAGCGCTACTTTTCCTGCTAAGTTGCTATTCATATGTTTATTCCTCCTTAGGTATATGTTGAAAATCGTTGAATTCGTTTCATATTCCCAAACTTCCTTACTTGAATAATTTGAGTATAGCCGATCCAATAACAAATAACAAGTGACAATTTTATAATTACGTCATTTAATCCACACTAAAAAACCCCTCTGCTTCTCAAATCCTCAGAAGGGCTTTCGTCTGAAACTAAGAAATACCTTTAAGCACTAACTGCCATACCCTCTCGAAATCCGCAGCATTCGTCGAATCGAGCCATTCAGGGGCATGCGCAGGATGATGAAAGCGGGATGTGGCTAAGAAAATAGCCCTTGCAGCATCCTCACTAGCGTCCACATGAAATTCTTGTGTTTTGACCCCCGCGTCGACAATTTGAGTAATTTGCTGAATCAGCTGATGAACATGGTCTTGAATCAGTTTGACCGCTTCTTGGGTCACCGATCTATACATGCTGAACATCTCAGGATCTTCTAAGACATAATTCCGCTTGAAGACTACCAAGGTATCGAGCCATAGACGCAAACGATCCCTGGCTTGACCTTCGGTCTGATTCGCAATCTCTTGCAAAGAACTGGCTAAACCTAACAGCCATCGCTCCGTAACGGCCTCTCGCAAAGCGGATTTACTGGGGAAATGACGGTAAAGCGTACCGTGGCTGACTTGAAGGACCTTGGCGACATCGACAACCGAGGTTTTCTCTGGTCCGTAACGACGCAGCACTTGTTCCGCGGCATCCAAAATCGCTTCTTTCGTTAATGGTTGTTGATCATTGGCCATGGTCGTAGAAGAGCAGTTGACTAAACTAGCTGACTTGCCTGTTCGCGTCTGCTCCTCCTCTTCCCCCCTTTCTCCTGATCTTATCTTACCATACTATTAGAAATAAAATAAATGACAATATCTAGATTATGTCATTCGACACTAAATCTTTCCCATCTTTGACGAGCTGTGCCATAACTTTGGCCCTCTATTCTAAATAGACCTGATAATGCGCGGCAATAAAGGGAGAAGCCGATCCATCGTAATCGGGTCATCGAAATTCCATTTTCCTTCTAATATATGAACGCAATTTTCCCCCAACGATTTCCAATAGGGATGATTAGTTACGCTCTGTGCTTTACGCTTAGAACGTTCATACTCATCCACGAGCAGAAATAGATGGTCAGCCTCGTAGTCCTTGATCATCTCGGGTTCAATAGCGAAAAACGGAACGCTTCTGGCGATCAAATCTTTCACTTTATCAGAAGGTTCGAAAGCTAAAGGATGATATAGCGTGAATGCTACACCTCTCATTCCCATGACATAGATGACACCATCATTCACGACGAAAATGGTAGCTTGCTTCCGTTTATCCATAGGAGAGGCAAACAGCCGCGTCCATATCTCATTGGATCTCTGCTCATGGCTCTCCACCCAATTCCGCGCTTGGTTGGTTCTACCGAATAGATCAGCTACTTTCAGAAGCCGATCATACGTATGTTCAAACCGGTCAATAGCTACGATGGGAGAAATATCGGACAGCTTATCAATCCAGTCGAGCCGGAAACCACTATATACAATAAGATCGGGATTCAACGCTTTCACCTTCCCCGGTTCACCTAAGAGTCCGACATCTGCTATGTTGTTCAATTCCTCGCGATAAACTACTTTTTTGCCAATTACCGTCATATCCGCACCAATCGGCCTAATGCCCAGAGCCAATAAATCGCCAAGTACCGCACCCACTGCCACAACTCTTGTGAAAGGACTTGCGCTTCGCTCATTTGTTATCCCTTTGTTGCTTTTTGTGCGGACATATTGTTTGGGGGTCATCCCCATCTCATGCCGAAACTTGCGGGAGAAATAATATTCGTCCTTAAAACCGACTCGGCGGGCAATTTCGCGCAAAGGGTCATCCGTTTGGAGAAGAAGCTCCTTGGCCCTGTTGATACGTACCTCAGTCAAATATTCAAGCGGTTTTTTGCCAATCAACGACTGAAACAAATCACTGTATTTCCAACGGCCCACACCTGACATTCGCGATAGCAGCTCAACCGTAATTTCTTCCCGATAGTTGTGATTGAGATAGTTAATGGTCTGTTGAACAGCTGATGTGGCATCGGTGAAAGAATGCATGGTTTGGACATTTTCCATCAGCAATACAAGAAGCTCTTGCAGACGAATCTGCTGCTTACAACGTTCTATGTACTCATGTCTCAAAGCATCGCTAGCTCCATGAGCAACCTGTTCTAGCAAATCGACAAGCCGCGACAATGGCATCACATCAATCTTCGTCTCATATGGAACACAGGGCCCAATATCAATCGACGGTTCTTTTTCCCCCCTGCCATAGGCATGGAAGCGAATCATATATACAGCCCCAAGCAGATCACTTCCGCCGCTGATCTCTATTTCCGCCTTGTCCCCTGGGGCCAGAAGCATGCAAGATCCTTGCTCCGCATACAGAATATGCCCGGCCAGACGAAGATTGCCTCCCGTTCGGGCAAAGCAAATGATTCGATGGCCCGTCCTATCCGTAGGAACAACCAACTTGTTGGACAACAAATCTATGATTTTAACCTCTAATATATCGTATATATACATGTCAGGGATCTCCTCCTTCTCCGTCCATGCCTGCTAGTGCTTAGGAATATGTACCCGCTCTTTTTTGTCCAATAAAAAAACAGTTATTTCTCCATTGTTAAGTGTAGCAAAAAAAAATATTATTATCGAGCATGATAATCATTATCACTACAAAGGGGAATTAATCTGATGATCAGCAAAAAATCAACTCGTTTCATACCAAAAATAGCTGTGCTATTAGCATTGCTTATCACTGTATTAGGTTGCGCGAATCCAAAGCCAGCAGCCAACGATTCAACGGCTCCGACACAGAAGCCAAAGGAGATCACCGTTTCCTGGATGAGAGATTTGGGCCCGTCGAATCCTCATGCCTACTATCCTAATCAATTATTTTCACAATCGATGATTTACGAGCCGCTTGTCAGCTATAACGAAGGCGGAGAGCTTAAGCCTTACCTTGCCGAGTCATGGAACATTTCCACAGATGGCAAAGAGTACACGTTCAAACTTCGCAAAAATATTAAGTTCTCGGATGGTTCGTCATTTAACGCTGCTATCGTGAAAAGAAATTTCGATGCCATCCTGAAAAACAAAAGCACGCACTCTTGGCTTGGCATCGCAAAGGTGCTGGAGAAAACCGAGATTGTTGACGAGCAGACGATTAAATTAACGCTCTCTGAGCCGTATTATCCAACCCTACAGGATTTGGCGACAGTTCGGCCTTTCCGTTTCCTAGGCGAGGCTGGTTTCCCAGAAGGCGATGATACCCTAAAAGGTCTAAAAGCACCGATAGGTACAGGACCGTGGATGATTACGGAGTACAAACAAGATCAATACACCGTTTTCACTAGAAACCCTAACTATTGGGGTGAGCAGCCAAAGGTTGATAAGGTAACGGTTAAAATCATTCCTGACAGCGAAACGCGTGTACTAGCTTTTGAAAAAGGCGAGCTGGATATGATATTCGGCGAAGGCGCGATCAGCCTAGATGCCTATAAACAACTGCAAAGCACAGGCAAATACGGAACAGCGCTCTCGGATCCGGTAGGTACTAGAAATATGTTGTTGAACTCCTCCAACGAGAAGCTTGCGGATCAACGCGTTCGTCTTGCACTCCAACATGGCTTGAATAAACAGAGCATCGTGGATGGTATTACAGGCGGTGTAGAACAAAAAGCCTATTCTATTTTATCTAACAATTACCCATACGTGGATTTGAAAGTTAACCCGATTGATTACAGCACAGCCAAAGCAATGGCATATCTAGATGAAGCCGGTTGGAAGCTGGCCCCAGGGCAAACCATTCGGGAAAAAGACGGCAAAAAATTAGAGCTGGAATTAGTGTACGATAAAACCGATCCGATTCAAAAAGTAATGGGAGAAGCCGTGCAGGCGGCATGGGGAGAGATTGGCGTTAAGCTGAACATCGCCGGTGTGGAATTAACTACCGCAACGAAGCTGCTCCGAGAAGGCAAATTCGACGTCCGTTTCTGGTTTAATTCCGGTGTCCCTTATGATCCCCATACACTTATTAATGCTGTGAAAGAACCAAGCTTTGGTGTAGCCGAAGCCCATTCACGCATTCCTATGAAGCAGGAGCTGGACCAGAAGATACAGACGGTGCTTGCCTCCACGAATGAAGTCGAACGCAAGAAGCTTTATACGGAAATTTTGACAACTTTGCATGAGCAGTCCGTCATCGTGCCCATTTCTTACATTAAACAAACCGTTGTTTACAATAAATCCTTATCCAACGTTACCTTCCCTGCAAGCCGTTGGGATCACCCTTTCAATGGAATTAAGTAGCTATATCGGGAAACGACTGCTCGCCATTATTCCTTTGGTTATCTTCGCTACACTTCTCACATTTATCTTGATTCAGCTTTCGCCGGTGGACCCGGCGGAAGCTTATTTCTCGGCTTCGCATATTCAACCGACGAAGGAACTGCTTGCTGAGAAGAGACAAGAACTGGGGCTGGATCGACCACTTTACGCGCAGTACTGGCAATCGTTAACCCAGATCGCCCGACTTGATTTCGGAACATCCTATCTGTCCAATAAACCTGTATGGGACGAGGTGACGCTGCGACTGCCGGCCACCTTGCAGCTTGCTTTCAGCAGCATCATCGTAACGATTATTGTCAGCATAGGACTGGGATATTTGTCAGCTGTTTACTCCCATAGCTGGGTGGATTATTTCAGCAAAGCACTTTCCTTTTTTGGTGCATCCATTCCGCAATTCTGGCTTGGCTATTTATTGATCTTTTTCTTCGCTGTCCAACTAGATTGGCTGCCCGTTAATGGCATGGGAAGCTGGAAGCATCTAATCCTGCCTTCACTAACCCTGTCACTTGCACTTATCGCGGTCTATAGCCGACTTTTGCGGGCAAGTATTTTGGAGCAATTACAAGAAGTTTATGTGTTATATGCCAGAACTCGTGGTATACATGAAAAAGTGATTATGCTTAAACATGTGATGAAAATTGCCATCTCCCCCGTCATTACTGGCTTGGGTATGAATTTCGGCAAGCTGCTCACGGGGACGATTATTGTAGAGCAAGTGTTTTCATGGCCAGGGATCGGCAGATACTTCATTGAAGCCATCTTTAATCGAGATATTCCGGTCGTTCAATGCTATGTGCTTCTCGCTGCATGCGCATTCCTTCTTTGCAACCTGATCGTTGATGTTGTTCAAATGTATATGGACCCTCGAATTTCCTTGAAAGGAAGAACCGATTCTTGATTAAACCTATAAAGAATCTTCTCTCCGGTAGGAAGACCATCATCGCGTGTTCTTGCTTCCTGCTGCTTTGTTTCTTAATCACGATTCTGGCACCTTGGCTTGCCCCCCATGATCCGATCAAGGTCAATCTAGCCTTGAAGCTGCAGCCTCCTTCGTCTGACTATTTATTAGGTACGGATCATTTGGGGCGTGATCTATTATCCCGACTGTTGTACGGAGCTCGCATATCGTTAGGCTTAGTTTTCCTTGTGTTTATTTTATCCTTAACCATAGGGCTAATCGTTGGAACGGTTGCGGGGTACAAAGGCGGATGGATCGACAACTTCCTCATGCGCTTCTGCGATGGCGTTATGGCTTTTCCAAACCTTGTGCTTGTGCTCG
Organism: Paenibacillus ferrarius; assembly: GCF_002027705.1. Lineage (GTDB taxonomy): Bacteria > Bacillota > Bacilli > Paenibacillales > NBRC-103111 > Paenibacillus_E > Paenibacillus_E ferrarius. The sequence continues at coordinate 69,246 of NZ_MBTG01000020.1, forward strand.
GAATTGTAGCGATGCTAGGTCCCGGTATTATGCAGATCGTGTTTGCCCTGCTTCTTGTTCAGTGGGTAACCTATGCTCGCATGTTCCGCGGCCTCGTTGTTAGTTTAAGAGAACGTCAGTTTATTACGGCTGCCATTATAAGCGGGTCCTCACCTTGGACCATTATGAGGAAACACATGATACCCAATGTCCTGCCCCCTATCGTCGTGATCGGGACCCTTGAGATTGGTTGGGCGATTATGGATATATCAGCGCTGTCTTTCCTTGGCTTAGGCATTCAGCCGCCTACCCCTGAGTGGGGCGCCATGATTCATGAGGGCAAGAGCTACATTCGGAGCCATCCTGAACTGATGATGTACCCCGGATTTTTTATTTTACTTGTCGTCATTAATTTCAATCTGCTCGGTGAAGCGCTATCGAATAAATTTGGGGTAAAAAAACGATTTTAAACAAGAAATGAGGCCCTTATATGGACATAACTCGCAAAGTCTTGCAGGTAAGTGGGCTGAACGTCAAAGTCACAACAGATCAAGGCCAGCTTCAGCTTCTTCATGATATTCATTTTGATTTAAATGAGGGGCAAATTCTCGGTCTAGTCGGCGAAAGCGGCTGCGGCAAAAGCATTACATGCCATTCTCTCTTGCAGTTGATGGATCAACATACCATCGTCGAAGGCAGCATTCAACTGGGTGGCCGTGAGCTTAACGGCTTGGATCCGAAGGAGATGCGCCGCATTCGCGGCAAAGAAATAGGCTTTATTAGGCAAAATCCGATGAATGCCTTCACGCCAGTGTATTCAATTGGCAATCAATTTATCGAGACCATCCGTACGCACTGCAAGCTGAGCAAAAAAGAAGCCTATGAGTTGGCTGCCGTTTCTCTAGAAAAAGTGAATTTGCCCAAGCCTTACGAGATTCTCAAGATGTACCCTTTTCAACTGAGCGGAGGCATGCTGCAGCGGGTGATGATTGCTATGTGCATGTGCCTGAAACCCGCCGTCGTCATCGCTGATGAACCAACGACTGCACTCGATATGGTCAATCAATTGCAAGTGTTAACACAGCTGGAACGGCTGCGATCGGAATGTGGCACAACCATTTTGCTGATTTCTCATGACCTAAGCGTCATTGCAGAGATGGCCGATGAAGTTATCGTTATGCAGCATGGGAAAATTGTCGAACAAGCCAATGTCTTTGAGCTGTTCGATCACCCTGCAAATGCCTATACCAAAAAATTGCTAAACGCGAGGTTGCAGCTGCCCGATCCTTCTAACAAGCAGACGGTCGAATATGCTGTAAACTTTTAAAAATGGGGTAACAACAATGAGTTTGTTGCAAGTACAGGAAGTCAGTCATACTTACGAAAAAAATCGATTATTTGGCTCCATACGCCAACAACCGCCGATCCTTTCCAATATTTCCTTCTCCATGGATGAAGGCGTTTGCCTAGGTTTATTGGGAAGCAGCGGAGCTGGGAAAAGTACACTTGGCAAAGTTATTCTTGGCTTGGAGAAGCCACAGCAAGGCAAGATCATCTTTATGGGGCACGATATGTACAGCATGAATGCAACAGCCCGCAGAAAGATTCGTCGAGATCTGCAAGTTGTTTTTCAAGATTGTTATTCGGCGGTTAATCCACGCATGTGTGCCGAACAGATCATTGGAGAGCCGCTCAGCAACTACAAGTCCATGTCGCCGCTTGAACAAAAGCGAGCGATCGGCGAGCTGTTGGAAAGGGTCGGTCTACAAGCAGCGGACATGGTGAAATACCCCCACCAATTCAGTGGCGGCCAACTGCAAAGAATCAACATTGCCAGGGCGATTGCGCTGAACCCGAAACTCATCGTGTTAGATGAGCCGATCAGCAGCCTTGATATGGTCAATCAAAGCCAAATTTTAGCGTTATTGCATGACTTGAAGCTATCATTTGGGCTTTCTTATCTGTTCATCACCCATGACATCAAGGCTGCTTACGCCCTGTCGGATCGGTTAGCGGTCATGGATCAAGGAAAGCTTGTGGGGCAGTTCGCAAATAAGGAATCGATTTTCACATCTTCACATCCTGCTGTGAAGCTTTTGTTGCAATCCGTCCTTGCTGAGCATCCCCGAGACCGGAAAATCAAATCCGTTAAAGCGGAATGTCGGTCGCTATGAACAAAAACGGCCCCTTATCTTTACCTTTTATCCAGCTATATGCCATTACTTTTCTATTTTTCAGCGCGAATCCGATCTTGAATATCATTGTCCCACTGCGCAGTGAAGCTCAAGGCGCAAGCAATGCAGAAATCGGCGTCATGATGGGCGCTTATATGATAACGAGCATGCTCTTCCGTCCGTGGGCGGGAAGTATCGTCCATCGCTTCGGACCACTGTCTGTATTACGCGCTTTATTGCTTGCAAATGGCCTTATTCTAATTCTGTATACGACAACTGGGCTGGAATGGTACTTCGCTCTTCGTGCTATGCAGGGTGTAACGACGGCATTTTTCTCCTTATCGCTGCAGCTAGGTATTGTTGATAAGCTGGCTCACCATGATCGTTCTCAGGGCATATCGCTTTATTTGTTAGCAGGCATGCTGCCTACCGTAATCGGCCCTATTCTGGCATTAACCTTGTGGGACTGGGGCGGAATGAACGCATTCACCACATCTATGATCGTTATTGCCCTTGCCACAGGTATCTTAGGCTTCAAAGCTCCGCTGCCCTCCGGTTCGCAAGTCACTCAGGATGAGCAGCAGCATGCAAGCTCCATGACTTCTCAGCTGCGCCAGCTGTGGACTCATCGTGCATTTCTTGTATGCAGTGCAGCCATGCTGATTGCTTCTGTCTCCTTTGGCGCTGTTACAACGTTTATTGCACTCTATACGAAACAAAGCGGTGTCGGTCATGCCGGCATTTACTTGATGCTCCAAGCTGGCGTGATGGTTTTCTGCAGATTCGCCTTACGCAAAAAAGTTCCGTCAGACGGCCAATGGCATCCTCGTTTTCTCGTCGGCTTACTGCTAAGTATGGCTGTTGGCTTGCAGCTATTGGCACTAGCCGTATATGGAGGAGCATTATTCATGTATGCGGGTTCCATGTTGATTGGGTTAGGCATGGCACTGCTCTATCCCCATTTAGTCACGTATTTGACCATCGTACTGCCATTGTCCTCCCGCAATATGTTAATCGGCGTGTTCATTGCCGTATCCGATCTGGGTTCTGTACTTGGCAACATCGCGATGGGGACGATTGCCGATCATTTGTCCTACTCTTATATGTATGGCATATGCGCTGGCTTATTGCTGACCTCTGTTGCGATTGTACTCGTAAGCGGTCGCCGTTTAGCGATTGAATAAATGGAAGAAGCCTCCGAAGCCACTTAGATGGCGATGGAGGTTTTTTTGATTTTCATCTAAATTTCTCATCTTATTTTCAAGTATCCCCTTCTCCAATTTTAAATGGAGCAGCTCCATATCCAGGTCCTGCCCGATAGTATGCACCGCGGTAAGTATGTCCTCTGCAGTAAGAATGTGTCGAGTGACAAGAATATCGTCCGATTAATATATCCGCCGAAATGGACAAGAACATAGTCCGATTACCAATTAGATGTATATCTAAATAATGTACATATGTAGTTAAACCCCCAATAAGCACCATAAATTCTTACGAAATGAGCTTTGAAGCTGTTCGAGCTGGTGGGGTTATCAGTCTTGTTGGTGTAATGCATTATGAAGAGTTCTAGTTGGTTTTGTAAGTCTTGTTGGACGCAATATAACGCTTATGGCGGCCAACGCCAACTCGATCATATATGGAGCAATTGTTGCCGCACATCTGGGATACAGATCGATATGATTTCATACCTCCCTCGCTGTATATTACCCTTTATGTTATAGACGTAAAGTAGGTACGCTCCTTTACCAGTGAGAGGTGGGTAAAGGAGCGTATCTAGCTCTTGTTAAAGTTTACTTGGATTCAATTCGACCGATTGGATTTGTATCTTCTGACAAAGACTTTTGAACTGCCAACCAGCTGTCATGTTCAATATCGAGCGCATGACAAAGATAAGCCCATGAGACCAGCTGAATTAAGGCGACATGTTCTGGATTTTCATCTGTTGTTTCTTTAACCTCATAACCTGGGATTCCGCCAAGTGAGTGTTCTGCACCGAATAGGGTGAGCAAGCTCTCGGCTCCTGGGCTTAAGAAGTAGGGGTCGGACATCCATTCCGGACCGCGGACGGTCAACTGATACTTTTGCGGGGTGTAGTCTTGGTCCCCGACGATCACAAGCGTGGGCGTGGTCATGTGCGTGAAGCTCACGTTCAAGTGCGGCATATTCTCGGCCGCGAACGGCGTCAGGTTATCTCCACCTTGTCCAGCGGTGGCGAACAGCACGCCCGCTTTGATGCGCGAATCGGACAGGTCCACGTCCTTCTTAGTTTCTGGGTCGAGGACTCGCAATCCCAAAAGATTGCCCGCCGTTTGGCCGCCGAAGGAATGTCCGGCTGCTGCTATTCGGCTTCGGTCAGTGCGTCCACTGAGGCCTGGTACGGTAGATTCAATAAGGTCTAATTTATCGAGGATTCGCTTCATGTCCTCGACTCGGTAACGCCAAATACGTGGTTTACGAGGATCGTCATGAGTAAGGCCAACAGTTCTCGAATCGAGGAACGTAGGTTGAATGACCACGAAACCGTGAGCAGCCCAGAAGTCGGTCAAAGGGCTATAGCCGTCAAGCGAAGATCCATTACCGTGTGCGAAAAGAATAATTGGCAAATTGCCTCCAGTTGTTGGGGCGGATATTTTCACTAACAAATCCTCACCACGGCCTGGGGCTTCTAGTACTATCGACTTCACAGAGACGATGGTAGAGGTAGCGTTCATATTGATTTTCATACTGAATATTCCTTCCTTTCTCTTCAAACCATTAATATTTATGATTTCGCCTTTGTTTTGCTATAGCAGAACATAAGTGGAACGATGTTCCTATTATATGCGGAACGATGTTCCATTTGCAAGGTATTTATTAAAATTCCCTTTATATTGAAATGGACATCTCCTGAAAGACTTGATGGACAATAGTTTATAATACCCACAGTATTTTTAGATTATATTGGATTATGTAATGAAGGGATTCTACAGGTCCTGTTTCAATGTCCAATTTGAATATGCAATACTCTTTAGTTTGAAGCTATGATTATGTCTTGTTAATATTAACAATAGGTCAGTAGCTAAATTCCATTGACGTAATGTAAAATTAACTTATGGGGGATATAACTTATATGAACGACAAAACGGAAGATAGCAGTGAAGGATTGAAGCCTCGTCAGCAGACAGTTCGAAGCGTGCGTGCCGATGCACAACGCAACATTAATGCTTTGCTCCAATCAGCAATGACAGTGTTCGCAACTTCGGGGGTAGACGCTCCAGTTCGCGAGATTGCGGATAAGGCTGGCGTAGGAGTTGGAACTGTTTACCGTCATTTTCCACAACGGTCAGACTTAATTGAAGCTGTTTTTCGTCAGGAGATTGATGCTTGTGCAGATGCTGCAGTAGACTTAGCCGATAAATATAAACCTGTTGAGGCACTGGAGCGATGGATGTTACGTTACTTGGAGTTCATAGCAACTAAACGCGGACTCGCTGCAGCTCTACATTCTAGCGATCCGGCATACGAAACCTTACCTATTTGCTTTGTAGAGGAATTAAGTCCAGCTCTAAAGACTTTGATTGAAACAGCAACAGCTGCAGATGAAGTACGTGCCAAGATTACACCAGATGAATTGTTGTGGGCGGTAGCAAGCCTCTGTACGGCAGTAGACAACGGTAATATAGAGCATGCGAAAAATATTGTTTCTCTTCTTGTGGATGGGTTGCGTTACCGTGCGAACCGTTAACACTTCGACAGAATCCTTTCTTTTTTTCTGCGATGAATTGATCAGAAACGCACGAGACATTCTGAATGAATTCCCGCAATGGATTAAAGCGGCGACTGAACAACGGATACTTAGAGCATAATCAATATACAGCGAATTATCGCCTTGAATGGCGGAGCCCAATTTGCCGCATGAAACAAGGCACAGTTCTCCTCCCTGGCGAGAAGACTGTGCCTTGTTTACGTAGTAATAACGAACCCATGCCTACTTGTTGCTTTGTTAACATTCAGTTTATAAACGTCAATTACAATGCCTTATATTCAAAGCTAGTAGAAACACGATCAATAACCAAAAGTGTAAAGCACAACATCTCCTTGCGCGAATTATCCAGGCTGTCGGATGTTAGGCATGCCGCGCTAAGCGAGTTGGCAAATGGTAAACGGGAGAATATTAATTTTAACCATATTGAGAGGGTTGCTGAGGCGCTGGAAATACAGGATATACGGCAAATCATTGATTTGGTTGAGGTTGATGAATAGACAACTCAAGTAAAATAAACAATGATAAAACCCTAGATGCATTAAGCTTCTAGGGTTTCTTACAAATTCAGGATATTAATCTAGTCATAGAGGGTAAGTTCTTCCTCGAAGCGACGTTCGACTTGTGGCTCGGTTTGCTGTTTTTTTCACGGCCTTTCTTCGGGATAGGGCCTATAGAAGCAAAAAAGAGAAGACCTGAAAACTTGGCCTTCCCGAAGATCACGACTGCTCTATTATTCGTTTTATATGGTATACTTTTAGCAAGAAATACTGTGAGCGAGGTGTATGTCCTATGCAATGGCAAGAAGTTCGCAATATTTATCCTGATCAGTATGTTTTGCTTGAAATCCTGACTTCCCACACAGAGAATAATGTTCAGTACGTTGATGAAGTCGCTTTAGTTAGAGCAATTCAAGACCCACATGAAGCAACTAAAGAATTATTTAAGTGCAGGGACAACAATATCGTCTACCATACCGGACAAGAGAAGATAACCATCGAAATTAGACATAACCCATTATATAGGAGTAGACGAAATGCAGATTGAATTTGCTTATAATCTACTCCAAACATCTATGACCATTTGCTATAAAGGACGATCTTTGACTATCAACAATTTAATGATTGATACCGGTGCAGCGCATTCCCTTCTCTCCTCTGATATCGTGTCAGAAATCGGCATTGAATTCGAGAACGGCGATAAGCTTGTAAGAAGCTTTGGAATTGGCGGAGAAGAGTTTTCATTCCAAAAGCAGGTAGATCAAATCCGGCTCGGTAACCTTGTTATGAACGATATCAAAATAGATTTTGGCGTTTTCCACGATGATATCAATTACATTAACGGACTTATTGGTTTAGATATACTTAAAAGCGGCAACATGATTATTGATCTCAAACAGATGGAAATGTATCCTGCGCCAACAACATAGCATTGTAATGGGACGTGCAGGCCCGCATCCCGCTATTATCTAGCTCCCCCAAGAAGCGAATTCAACTGTTCCAGCAGATTGTCTCTGCCGGTGAGCGAAATCGTCCCGATTTTCTCACAAATTTTCTCGAGAAATTCAAGCTCCTTCAAGCGGAATAGGGTCTGATTCTCGTCCATCAACTTAGCTGTGTTCAGCAGACTGCGAGTAGAAGCCGTTTCCTCACGACGGGTAATCAAGTTTGCTTGGGCTTTCTTCTCTGCTAGCAGCACAGTATTAAGTATCTCTTTTATATCCCCAGGCAAAATAATATCCTTCACGCCGGCAGAAAAGAATTTGACACCGTAATCCTCACTCTTTTCGTTCAGACGGGACAGCACAAATGCCGCAATCTCTTGCTTCATCCGCAACAGGTCATCAAGCTTCAATGTCCCGACGTATTCACGCAGAATAAGCTGCAACAGAATATAGACCTGATCTTCAAAAGCTTTAATTTCCAGTGCACGCAGCGGATTGATAATCTTGTACTGGCAGACGAAGTTTAAGCGAAGCGTTACCTTGTCCTCTGTCATCATTTCCTGACCGGTCATATCCAGCTGTTGCTGCCGTAAATCCACGGTTTTTATCGATGCCACCACAGGCCCCTTCCAGAAATAATATTTTCCTGGGGCAAGCTCCCTCTGCATGACGTTGTTATAAAAAAGCATCCCTGTCTCGTGACTGGCCACTTCGGAAACATAAAGATAGCCTGCAACTTTCGCAAATATGGCTCTATCTATATCTGCACCAACTGCTGGTTGGCGAATATCCACTCGCGTAAAGTCGTGCTTTTTCAGCACATTCCAGAAAGCGTATTTACCGGCTGTCATAAGCGATACGAACTTGCCATCCTCATAATGAAGCACGTACTCATGATCTTGAATATTGATAACAGTCAGCTCCTCAAGCAACCGTTCATCCTGAAGAAATAAATTTAAATCCTTCCCTTGTATGGCAAATGGCTTAGTAACATTCAACAACACGATTTCATCGTCTGAAAATGGAGCGAGTCGATAAACACCTGGCTGCAGGTGCTTCACATAACTGCCTTTCTTAAACAGCAATCCTCGCTCGTCAGCTTTAACGATAACTTTCTTAAACATCATTTATCTCCTCATTTCATGGAACCTTTGTGGTTTGTTGCGACCTTTATTAGGGAACCCTCTTGTTCAAGAAGCGGAGCCAAGCTTAAGGTTGAAGAATCAGTACTTGCGCACGAAACTTTCTGATGACGATGCGGCACTCCATTTCAGCCCGCGCTCGCTCATCTTGCCATTATGTGGCTAAGTACTTAATCTCTGAACTGGTATCCACAGGCTGCATAGCTGCTTTCTCAGTGCCTACTCGAAGCCAGGCTGAGGACTCCCACTCACAGGTCTAATAATTTGTTTATCTCGATGGGAAGTCGAGTATTCTACCAGAATCGCTCATTATGCGATTGGGGAATCGAACCCCAAATGTGGTTTCTTGCCGATCCGATCGTACAGGATACCGTAACATACCATGCACGGCACTGCGGGATATCTCGATATCCCCGCCTCGTTACGACCGTCCGAACAAGAAACAATGTATGATTGCCTTACAGGTTCTATCTTCGCTTACTTTCGAAATAACGAACATGGCGGAAGTATTACGACGACGCATAAAGTTTTCCATTCCACCCAAATCCATCCCTAATTGAAAAGGAGCACGTATAAAAAGTGGAACACCAAATAACTCTACATCATTGACGTAGAGTTATTTGGTATAGAACTTATTTTTATTTCACATCGCTAATTTGTTTCAGCATACGTACGACAACTGTGACCACTTGAGCCCTTGTACTATTTTGAGCAGGAGCAAAATGAGTATCGTCTACGCCGTTCAGCAATCCGAGCCTTGTAGCCGCTGCAACGTATTGTTTAGCCCACTCGCTTATGCTGCTTGTGTCTGCATAGTCGTTCGGCTGATCTGAGACAATATCACTCAGTTTTTTACCAGTACCGTTCAAATACGCCTTGACCATCATGACCGCCAACTGCTCTCGCGTAACATTAGCTTCTGGAGAGAAGGTGCTATCGCTTGTTCCTCCTACGATATTCGCCGCATAGGCAGCGTTCACAGCATCCACATACCATGAATCTGCAGCTACATCTTCAAAAGCTTTGGTTGTTGCTTGAGCGGACAGGTTTAGTGCTTTCTTAAGGATTGTAACAAACTGCCCTCTGGTCATATTGCTGTCAGGTTGAAAGGATTGATCGTCCATACCGTCGATAATCTTCTTGCCGACAAGTTGCTCAATGTCTTTTTGCGCCCAGTGTCCTTGGGTATCTGTGAATGTCTTTACGGCAGCTGCTGTCTTTTCCAACACAGCATACTTCGAGAAATGTGACAATGTTGCGGTAATTGTACCGTCACCATTAATCTTGCCTCCCAAGTAAGTCCAAGTGTTCGTTGTTTCATCCAACCAATACACACCCAGATTCTTAGCGTCCGTTACTTTTGACTGATCATAGCGGAAAGTAGCCTCAATCGGCGTATCAAAAGTAGTTATAACCTTATCTTTTTCGGCTAAAGAAAAATCCAGTATCGGAGACGTCGGAGCGAAACCGCCCAATGTCTGAAGAACTTCAGAGGCAATTGTAAGCTTCACAGTTTCAAATTTGTATGTCCCGCTCAAGGAGTTAACAGGGAACTTGAACTGCACGTCGTTAGCTTTAATAATAATAGGCTTGCCCTTATTCGCTGCAATCTGAGCGATATCTCCATCGAAACTAACCGTAGTAATATCGAGATGCTGTTTAACCGTTGCATCAAGTATAAGCTCGTTCTTTGCTTCCTTGGCAAGATCGATCAGCATATCTATATGAGCCGGTTGGAAGGCATAAGTCATTTTGCCGTTAGCGTCACGCGTCGGCAAGCTTACGCCACCACCACCGCCTCCGCCACCTCCACCACCGCCTCCAGGTCCAGGTGGAGCCGGAGCGGAAGGCTCAGCATTATACGCCTTTTCAATCTTCAGGCTTGGAATGCCCTCGCCACGTTGCACCGAGAAATAAAGACTTCCAGCCCCTGTTCCCAGCTGCGGAATGGTAAATTTCGCTGAAGTCAATCCATCCCCAACTATTTGATATAAGAAGGAATTAGCTGAGTTTGGATCACGGTACACTCGAACAATGTCTCTAGGATTTAATCCCGAGATGGTAATTGTGTCGGGTGTCCCTGATTTGTTGTTAGTAATTTGAATTTGATCGGGTGTCAACGATGATCCGTAAGTCCGATCAAATAAGTCAGTCGTAGTAGGAGTGCTCATCCCAGTCGAGGAAACCGCATAAACGGCAATCTTGGTTGCCCCTAATGGAATCTGGGTATTCATAGGAATAGTGGTCTCATAGATTCCAGTTTGATTTACTGGCAAACTAATAATAGGTTTGAGCTTCTGCAGTAGATCGTCGACAAAGTAAATCTCGTAACGCATAATACCATAGAAATTATTATTTGTATAAAAGGATAAGTAGCCACCCACTTTCCCTTTATTTCCATCATCATCCCTCTGTTGTAGGTACCCAACTGGATTTTGAAAAGTTATCGGCAAGTTAGAAACAGGCTCACTTGCTATGTTGTTTGCCAACAAATAATAATCTCCCAATACTTTCTCATCATTTGCCGAATTGATAGCCGATAGCCTCACCTTCGAGGCACCTGCTGGGATCTGCGTATCTAAGATGGAAACATTATACTGCTGCTGCCCCTTGCTGACTTGTGCAAAAGTGCCCCCCATTTGCGCCCCTATAGAATCAATAAATTTGACAACATAATTTTTCACACTTGTTTCATCAATGAAAGGAACCCAGTGCAATTCACCCTTGTAATTCTTCGCGCTAGTATCAATATCTTCGACATAATTACTAAAGGGATCGAATTCAATGTTATCCCATAATCCGAAATAATATCCGTTAGTACTTTCACCTAAATTATTTTTACCAAAAATCCCGATTCTTTCGGCGCCCGCTGGAATCGCAGTACCATTAGGCAAAGTAATTTCATAACTTGGATAGTTCAACCCATGGCTTGGACGAATGAGCCTGCTTTGTGTTAATTCAGCAATGGATTGTAGTTTTACGTTATTTTTATCTACAAAATAGAGATCATAGCTTGTTGCAGCTCCACCTGAAGTAAGGTCATACCAACTGATCGAGCCGCCAATGTTACCACGGGATCTATCTTCATCGTAGATATAAGGGAACAAAAGGTTGGGAACTGGAATCGCCGGATTCGTCCCTGTAATAACTGGGCTGCTCATAGTATTGTCAAAAATTTGCATGCGGTACATTTCTGTACTTATATTCCCGGACAAGTCCATTGGTCGCAAATCGAGATAAACTGCTCCTGCAGGTACCAAGTTTTCAGCAATATCAATATGATAATTTATTAAAGATGATTGATTCTTTGGAACGCTATACGCACTTCCAAGCGCTGTTCCAGATGCATCGGTAAAAATCAGTTGGTAGCCCGAATACATAGTTTCAATTGGAGTATACCAATTCACTAATGGATGGACCTTCCCACGAATTGGGTTCTGATCTTCTAATGTGTACACAAAAAAGGAGGATGACCAGCCACCGCCATAATCCGATATCATAACAGTAGCGGCGGAAGAGCTTTCTCCAATTGCATTCTTGGAATAAACGCCTAAATACATCGCTCCCGCAGGTATGCTAGTTTTTGGAATACTGTAGTTATAGGACGAGCTATTTACTGCATAAGGAACTTCCGCTATTTTACTTCCAATTTTAATCATATTTTGATTTAAGAAATACACCGTGTAACTACTTATATAAGAAGTACCTGGTGTGGTGTACCAATAGAGATTCCCACTTATTTCTCCCGCATTAGCGTCGTTATCGTTAAAATTAACATTAGAAACTTGCAACGACGGCGCTTTAAGTTCTGGTGCTTGATCATGGAGAGCCTGCATAGAAGTGAATTTCTGTATGGTTTTCCCATCTTCAGAAACCACAACAATTTGACCGTCTGGCAGTGTCAGCACATTTTTCGCGATGAATGGCAAAGGGTATTGCATGGTATACGAGTCCCGATCCCAAACCGAGTCTTGTGCAAAAACATTAGCTCCTTTAGCCGCAATAACTGCAGCTCCAAAATAGCCCTTCCATGCTGGAATCTGAATAAGCGTATTCTTATCCAAAAGATTGCTCGCGTAGTATAGATCGTTGCCGTTCATCGTGATCGTACCTAATACGTTGTTGTACGCTTGAGATACTGCTTGCTGAGAGAAGTTAGTTAAGTTGAACTTAATAGCCGTACTTGTACCTGAGGAATAAGGTGACTTTTCTCCGAAGTATAATGCATTATCTCCTAGACTAAGGACCATACGACCAGGATTAATGCTTGTAGCGTAATTTACCTTAGTTCCAGTAGCAGTATCAATGACATGTATCCCCGGATAACCAGAAACACTCATATTTAATGCTAATGCGGTATATATTAGCTTTTGATTACCATATACGACTTGGCTGACAAAATTGCCGACATCCCATGAATAGACAGCTCCGTTGACACTTGTTCCAGAAAGTGTATTCACTTTTATAATTTGTGTTGCTGAAGCATTGCTAATATATAGGTCGTCATGATCTATAAATATCGAATTAGGGTTAGATCCTATGGTTCGCGTTTCTTGAACAGTCATATCGCTTGTACGAATCCTCATCAACTGATTGCTTTCCGAGGAGATGGCAAACAGGCTTGTACCATCACGGCTATATACGAGATCGGTCACCGACTTATTAAATAACAGTTTTAGACCGTCGTTCTGCCAAGATATCGGAGTAGTTGAGGGTGTCAGATTCACATTAATGATCTTTATAACGTTTGGAATGTTAGGATTCCTACTATCCGATCCTGCATAAGAATAAACATGATTCTGACTATCCATTAGAATTTTTCTTGATGCCACAGGAAGTTGAGAAATTTGAGTAAATCCTTCTCGATCATACACATAGCTTCGATCTGGTGCGTCATTTTCGGAATTAATCGAATGGCTGGTAAACACCGTGTTGCCTTGAACGTACATTACACCGTCTTGATAGGTACCTTGAATAGAGGTTAAATCTGTATTCTTAAATCGGTAGCCTGCATAGAAAACCTGATTGCCATCAACAATTACTTTTCTGGCAGGACCAAAAAATCCGTAGTTATTATTATAGGTAGTTCTTGAAAGTGACTGCAGAGTAGAAGTGCTGAATGAGAAAAGATTAGATCCAGTAGAGCTCGACTCGCCAACAAACAAAATATGGTTTGCTGTATCAACAGCTAAATCAGGATAATAAAAGGTATTGTGAGTCCCCCCATTCAGCAATGTCTCAGTTTGCGTTGTTAAATTGTATGCCGCTACACGACACCACTGGTCGAATTCTGCATAAAACAGCTTATCGCCGTCGATAGCCAGTTCGTACGGCTGTATAGACGTTGAGATCGTGCCCATTACTTCCTTTTGCGCAATATCTACAATAGCAATTGCCTTTGTTCCTGATAAAGCGACATAAAGCTTGCCTCCAGATTGTACTAAATCTGAAGGCGCAGTAAGCGTGACTTGCTTCTCTATCTGAAGGTCACTCATTCGGATAAATAGTAGACTATTAGCCTCCTTAGAGACAGCATAGATATATCCTCTCGCTTCATCCAGTATCCACTCCCTGATAGGATTGGTAAGCGCAAGCGAAGGAGATGATGTTTCTGTTCCTGCGAATGCTTTATTACCATTTATCCCAGGCAATATGGTAGATGAGAGAATCATAAAGATAGCCAATAGGACTATAGATATTCTTTTATTTAATAAATTCCTGTACGTTCCGGTATGCATGGAAAATGATCCCCCAACTTTGATCTAACGTTATTTTTTGTCAACAATATACTACAAACTATCAAACCTATATATTGGAAATTGCGAGAATACATCTCCCCTTTAATTCAAAATCAAATTCTGTGCTATGCCTTCCCAGATAAGCAGGCTTGACTGCTATACCGAGCTTCTAATGACTTCGTTACATGAACCAAATACCCTCTACCTTTATCAAAACTTAATAATGCGTTCCCCATAAAACAAAGCCCTAGGCTGCGGAAACAAGAAAATACCCCTACATTACTGATGTAGGGATACCTTTTTCAAAACTATTTCGTTGGATCGAAGCTTCTAAGAATTAATCAAATAGTTCATAACGCGTTTCACTACTTCACTCGCAGCTTCTTCGATCGAATTCTTGCTTGTATCGACTTCAATCTCCCTAAATTCTTTGCCAATGATCTCGCGCGCAGTTTCACGGTCGCTATCGGCCGGGGAATCATTCGATACCAAAGCAATAAGTCCAGCATCGTTCAACACTTTGGCAACCTCCGCCAATCGCCGCGGCGATTCTCCCTGGCCATTCTCGAGCAGCATAGTATGGTAGCCTGTCGATACCAAACGTTTTTCGACTTCCTTTGCAAGGGTTAAGTTATCCGCAGCTGAACCGGTGAACCAGAGGGTTAATGGATTCTGTCCTTTTTGCTGGGCACGAACATCTCTAGTGACTTCCGTATCAAGCCGTACAACGCTGTCGGGGCTTTGATGGGCTTGGTCAATCACTCCGCAAGCGGATGTCATATTGGTTACACGATCAATCAGAATAAATCCGCCAATACTTTTATACTGTTCAAAGGAATCAAAAACGATGTCGTCGGATAAAGAAAATTCACATTTTGCTACTTCATTTTTGACAATATGATCGGCTGGAACTGTATTTCCAGTATTAATATCGATTTTATGCGTAATTGCTGTTACGGTACCGGGCAGGACTTTCGTTCCTACTTTGACCAAATAATTTTTGCCAGGAGTCAGTACGGAATCATCCATCCAAAGAATCGTAGCGGTAAAACGATCAGCCTCTTGGATCTGAGTATCCTTCGTGAATACGCAGCCCCGGGAAACGTCGACTTCACGATCCAATTGAATGGTTACGGGTTGCCCCGCATAGGCTGAATTCCTATCTTGGTCTGTCACTAAGATACGTTTGACTTTCGCTTTCTCACGACTGGGCAGCGTCGTCAACTCATCGCCGACCGCGATGCTTCCAGCCTCAATCTGACCTTGGAAACCGCGAAACGTATGGTCTGGTCGACATACACGCTGAATTGGCATCATGAAATGTTTCGTGTCGTTGGTCTCAAGAACATCCACATTTTCTAAATAGGACAATAAAGCAAGACCCTCATACCAAGGAGTATGTTGTGATTTTTTGGTAATGTTATCCCCTTCTGTGGCAGAAACAGGGATGACCTCTATGCTTTGGAAATGAAATTCAGCGCTCGTTTTGGAGAACTCCTCTTTGATGTCATCAAATATCTTTTGTTCAAAATGAACTAAATCCATTTTGTTCACAGCTAATACAAGATGTTTAATTCCCATGAGTGCGCAAATTCGGGTATGACGTTTGGTTTGGGTAATTACCCCTTTGGTTGCGTCCACAAGAATGACGGCCAGATCCGCAAAGGATGCGCCTACTGCCATGTTACGTGTATATTCTTCATGCCCTGGCGTGTCCGCTACAATGAATGAACGGTGATCCGTCGTAAAATACCGATAGGCCACATCAATTGTTATCCCTTGTTCACGCTCGGCCAGCAATCCATCAAGAAGCAAGGAATAGTCAATTTTTCCGCCACGGCTGCCAAGTCTGCTATCCAGCTCTAGTGCTCTTTCTTGGTCGGCGAACAAAAGCTTAGCTTCATAAAGCATATGTCCAATTAAAGTGGATTTGCCGTCGTCAACACTTCCGCATGTAATAAATTTAAGCAGACTTTTCATTTTAGAAATAGCCCTCCCGTTTACGTCTTTCCATACTTCCCGCCGCTTCTTGGTCAATAACGCGACTTGTCCGTTCGGATGAAACCGCCCCAAGCGTTTCTTCAATAATGGCATCAAGTGTATCCGCCTCGGACTCGACACCGCCAGTAAGCGGATAGCAGCCTAATGTGCGAAAGCGCATTTTCTTCATCTCAATTTGTTCGTGAGGTTCGAGTTTCAGCCGATCATCATCCACCATGACCATATGTCCATCACGGTTGACGACGGGTCTTTCTTTGGCAAAATAGAGAGGCACAATATCAATGTTTTCTCTGCGAATGTATTGCCAGATATCTTTTTCGGTCCAATTGGATATTGGGAAGACGCGGATGCTTTCCCCTTTATTAATTCTTGTGTTGAAAAGCTTCCACATTTCCGGCCGTTGGTTTTTCGGATCCCAAGCATGATTCTTATTCCGGAAGGAGAAAATACGCTCTTTCGCACGCGACTTTTCCTCGTCACGTCTTCCACCGCCAAACGCAGCGGTAAATCCGTATGTGTCCAATCCCTCTTTTAATGCTTGGGTTTTCATAATATCGGTATACGCGGAACCATGATCAATGGGGTTGATCCCTTGTTTAATACCTTCCTGATTCGAATGAACAATCATTTGGATCCCGAATTCTTTCGCTTTGCGATCGCGGAATTCAATCATTTCTTTGAACTTCCACGTCGTATCAATGTGCATGAAAGGAAATGGCGGTTTCTCGGGATAAAAAGCTTTCAGCGCCAAATGCAGCATCACTGAGCTATCCTTCCCGATCGAATACAACATCACGGGATTCTCACATTCCGCCGCTACTTCCCGGATAATATAAATCGCTTCAGCCTCGAGTTGATCCAGATGCGTCATTTCTTGTATGGAATCAAGCATCAGTTTTTGCATGGAAAGGTGCCTCCTTTTAATTCTTACTAAATCCATCGGTATTTTCTTATATACTATCAGATTCTGGCTTTTATGCAAAGTGGAAGAAAGTAAATTTCTCTATATTTCTATCATTTCCCTCGAATATTGTCGTACTTTTTCTGAGAGTTCCACTTTCTTGTCGATTAGGACTACCTTAGAGAGCTCGTAGTTATCCATGTGAACACTACATATTCTACTCGTAATTAGAAAATGGGTGCATTGGCCCAGAGAAAAAAGGATAAAAATCAAAGAGCTGTCCCCCATGTAGATTCATCTACTTGAGGGCAGCTCTTGTTCTGGGATCAGGTCTGCATCTGTCCCTTTCGTTTCTTTGCCGAAAACTAACAGCACACAGGCGCCAATCACGATAGCGACGAAAAATATTAGAAAAATAGCGCCGATCGTTTGCTTTTGAGCCACTAACACCCCTACCAGATATGGCCCCAGAATGCCTCCGACTCGGCCAACTGAGGCTGCAAGTCCCACACCTGTCGAGCGGATTGGCGTCGGATACAGCTCTGGGGTATAAGCGTACATAGCTCCCCAAGCGCCTAAATTAAAGAAAGATAAGCAAATCCCCGCGGCAATCAGCATCCCCTCCGTTGCTGCTTGACTGAACCATACGGCACTTGCCGCCGTAAACAGCAAATAGCTCACAAGTACAAATTTGCGGCCAAATTTCTCGATGAAGAATGCTGCCGTAAAATACCCTGGTATTTGGGCCAAGGTCATGATGAGTACATATTGAAAGCTTTTCACAAGACTAAAGCCCTTAAGAACCATAACAGTTGGGAGCCATAGAAACATGCCGTAGTAGGAAAACACGACCGTGAACCATAACACCCATAGCGTCAAGGTTGCACGTCGATGTTCAGGGGACCAGACTGAGGCTGCGCGTTCGCGGAATGACAGCTTGGGATTCTTTTGCTCCCTATACCGGGGTGAATCTTGAATGGCTCTTCTGAGATATAACGCGTATACAGCAGGAAGAGCGCCCAGAAGGAAAGCCGCTCGCCAGCCATAAGCAGGAATAACGAAGTAAGCAATCAGCGCGGCCAATATCCACCCGCATGCCCAAAAGCTCTCCAGCAGAACGACAGCACGCCCCCGTTCATGCGCCGGAAACGACTCGGAAACGAGCGTTGACGCGACAGGCAGCTCCCCGCCAAGACCGAATCCCGTGATGAAACGCAGCACGCATAGCATGACAAAGCTTGTAGCCAAAGCGGATAACCCACTAGCTGCGGAGAAAACAAGGAGCGTTCCTAATAACACAGCCTTACGTCCATGACGATCCGCAAGCGATCCTGCTACGACAGCACCAACAGCCATGCCGATGGAGTTAATGGCTACCAGCAGTCCGACCTGCTGGGCTCCCAGCTTCCACTCCACTGCCAGCGCAGCCACGATAAACGAAATAATTCCAACATCCATCGAATCGAACAACCAGCTGACTCCTGCACTTAGCAGCAATTTCCGTTTAGTAGGATCACGCAACAAGGTAGCTGATATCCCTCACTTTCGTTCCAAGAAGACATAGTCAGAATACTTCACTCTGTTTTCTTTAGCTTTCCCGAGATTTCCAGCATTAGTCGGAAACTCTACACAGCATGAATATGCCAATGTCCTTGCATACTTTATGAATGCTCCTCATATTTTGTAAAGTGCTAGCAATGCCTTTATGGCCGAAAAGGGTGAATGGATTGAACAATAACAAGCGTACACATGAATCTAACGCGAACATCCCCCAACCGATTAGACATGATGGCGCCGGTTGGGTTGACAAGGGCCCACGCGATATCCTGAGAGACCGAGAGAATCCCGATATGCTCGTCCCACCTTCCACAGATGCCGGGCTCATTCCCAACCTGAAATTCTCTTTCTCCGATGCGCATATGCAGCTCAATCATGGTGGATGGTCACGTGAAGTTACGGTTCGTGAACTTCCTATTGCCACAACACTCGCTGGCGTCAACATGAGTTTGACTCCCGGCGGCGTGCGTGAATTGCATTGGCATCAGCAAGCCGAGTGGGCTTACATGATACTTGGCAGCGCTCGGATTACTTCGATTGACGCCAATGGCCGAAACTTTATAGCTGATGTGGGACCTGGCGATTTATGGTACTTCCCTCCAGGACTTCCTCACTCTATTCAAGGGCTGGCTGAAGGCTGTGAATTTCTTCTTGTCTTCGACGACGGCAAATTTTCAGACCTGAATACCTTATCCATCTCCGATTGGTTTGCGCACACACCCAAAGACGTGCTGTCCGCTAACTTCGGCACACCGATGAGCGCATTTGATCATATCCCATCCGACCAGGTTTATATTTATCAAGATGAGATCCCTGGCTCCATCGAGAGTCAAGCGGTCAGTTCACCTAATGGTACCGTTCCACAAAGCTTTACCTATTCCTTATTAGCGCAGCCGCCTATCAAAACACCTGGCGGAAGTGTGCGAATCGTTGATTCCACCAATTTCCCCATTTCGCAAACTGTCGCTGCCGCTCTGGTCGAAATTCAGCCTGGAGCTATGCGGGAATTGCACTGGCATCCGAACAAGGATGAATGGCAATATTATCTGACAGGGCAAGGTCGCATGACGGTGTTTGGCGGGAACGGAACGGCCCGCACTTTCGATTACAGAGCTGGCGATGTGGGCTACGTGCCTTTTGCCTTTGGCCACTATATCCAGAATACCGGCACTCAGTCGCTTTGGTTCTTAGAGATGTTCAAAAGCAATCGTTTCGAAGACGTATCCTTGAATCAATGGATGGCTCTGACACCTGCCAGTTTGCTGGAAAGCAACTTACATATAGGCCCTGAATTACTGGATGTACTCCGCAAAACAAAGTGGCCTGTCGTGAAGTATCCCGGTTTCTCCTATTACCCTAAATAAAATAAAAGCACCTCCCGCCGTTCAAAATGGTGAGAGGTGCTAATTTTATGCCTTCGTTAGTTGTTTCCTGTCTTCGATTTGCGGAGGTTCCTCCATCCAGCCATGCTTGATCATAAGTTCTCCCCCTTCTTTGAGAAAGGGCAATATTTTCTGAGCAAGCCGAGCCATCGTAAGCGGTAGATCACTTCGCAAGCTAAAAGCTCCACCAAGCGCATTGCTCCCCAGACCAAAAGATCCCAGTAAATTGGTAATATACATCATTAGCTTATCGGAAAAGGGAGCAATCGTCGAATTGGTCGCTTTCCCCGCAGCGGTAGCCGGTGGCTCGATATAATCCTCGCGCAAATATTCGCCTAGGGTTGTTTCGACATCAAGGGACAGCTTCATCCCTTTTACAAAGTATTCCTTTACATGTTTATCATTAGCTACTTGGGCGAATCCGATCATTAATTGCAAGCCAACAAGGTTATTCTCGATGGCATGATGAATCAGAGAAACTTCAATTGCATTTAGTGATCTTGTTGCCTTCAGCAAGTTAAAGCCGGATAAATAATGGTTGTCCTTAATAAAGGTAACCTCTTTGGGCATCGTCATAAAAGGCGGACGGACCAGCACCCCTTTATCCAAAAGAAACTGGGTGCAATGGTCAAATATGTCTTGCGCGTTAGCGGTTAAGGTCTTGTACAGTTTCCTAATATCTTGACGATAAGACATCGTGGAGTACAAGGCAAACAGGCTGGTTTCGATCTTGCCCATCATCTGCAAGAACATCGGTTCATACAAATAATCAAATAATTTAGGAACCCCTTTATTGACATCATTCGCCGTAAAGCCAAGTGGCAGGACGGCCCCTTCTTGCTCAAAAATGTTTTTTAACGTTTCTATCGTTCGTTCAGTAAAATCATAAGTTTTCTTCAAGATCTTCTCGATATCTCGATTATCTACGTGTTCAAGAAAATATTCCAAAAACCTCGCGAGCATAGTTTTTTCTTGATATGTCATCCATAAGTTTCCTATTTCTGTTGATGTCAATGGAATATGGTCCGAATTCATTGTTATACTCCCTTGTTTTATTTTATATTCTATCCATTAACACCATTTAAATTCCCCCCGTTTCCTTACAACAGATATCGCCAATAAATATAAACACTTGAAAGCACGATGGAAAGGATCATCAATGGGAAGCCAACCTTCAGGTATTTAACGAAGGAGATGGGATAACCCTCTTTTCCCGCTAAGCCAGCAACGATGAGATTGGCACTAGCGCCGATCAGTGTCCCGTTGCCTCCCAAGCACGCTCCTAGAGCAAGACTCCACCATAGAGGCTCGGGATTGCTGACTCCTCTAATGCTCATCTCTTGAATCATAGGAATCATCGTTGCCACAAACGGGATATTATCCAGAAATGCCGATGCGATGGCACTCAGCCATAGAATCAACATGGAAGTGGCAAGGATATTGCCGCCTGTAAGCTCAATGGCTTTGGCCGCAAGTTCGGCGATTACCCCCGTTTCCACCAATCCCGCAACAAGAACGAACAATCCAACAAAGAAGAACAGGGTGATCCATTCCACACTATGAAAGGCTTTCTCCATCATGGACTCTCCGGTTACAAGAAGCAGTAAGAACGCTCCACTGAGGGCAACCGTCGCAGATTCCAAATGCAAGGTTTGATGGAGAAAGAAGCCCACGATCGTCAATCCGAGAACAACTAAACACTTCCTCAGAAGCTTGGAGTTCGTTATCATAGCCTTCTCATCCAATTCCATGATGCTCCTCTGCAGCTCTGGAGTTGATTGAATTTGCTTTCTAAACATAAGAACAAATAAAGGAAAATAGACCAAAATAATGATGATAACAATGGGGGTCAAATTCGTGATGAACGCCATAAACGTTAATTCTTTGACGGCACTGCCAATCATGATATTCGGCGGATCTCCAATCAAGGTCGCTGTCCCTCCGATATTAGAGGCAATGATTTGTGTGATCAAAAAGGGAATCGGATTTATACGAAGCTGCCTTGTAATACTGAAGGTGACCGGAGCCATGAGCAAAACCGTTGTGACATTATCCAGTAAAGCCGAAGCTGCTGCCGTAATAACAACTAATGCGATCATTATTCGTGTGGGCTTCCCTTTGGCTATTTTGGCCGCTTTCAAAGCCACATATTTGAATAGCCCGGTTTCCGCCGTTACACCCACGATAATCATCATGCCAATGAGCAGCCCCAACGTGTTGAAATCAATGTGGTGCAAGGCCGTAACTTGATCAACGATGCCGCATACAACCATAAGTACGGCACCAAGCATCGCCAAGATCGTACGATGGATTTTCTCTGAAATGATGAGCCCATAAATAGTTAAAAAGATGCCAATTGCCCAAATTGCTTGCTGCTCCATAATGCCTCCCGTTTTCTTCTTTACTGACCATTTGCTCGAAAAAAAGCAAAAAGAGCCCTTTGGTGACAGGCTCCTCCGAAAATTCCGTTATGCAATTAGTTATACTATACTTTTTTTCAAAAACAATGTAAAGATACTGAACGCCTGAATGGCGTATTGACAATAAGGGAATTGCCATGTAAATTTAAGCTACAAGTTTAAACGGTATTTGGTATTGGCGACATTATCGTCCAAAGACTAATTGAATATTGATGTTTTGTGGAGGAGCCTGTCACCAAGGGCTCCTTTTGTTCTTTTTTCACAGAAGGAGTCCTTGGTTGGGCTCTTTTTTTATGCCGTTTAACTTGCTGTTTTGGGGAATAGTACAAATAAATGATGTGAATCGAGGTGGGCCTATGGAACAACAAGCAATTTTGGCAATTGGTATCTTTCTTCTTACGTACGGTATGATTATCGCTGAGAAAGTTCATCGCACCATCGTGGCTATGATCGGTGGTGTACTTATGGTGGTTCTTGGTGTTGTCGACCAGGACTCCGCTCTGCATCATATCGATTTCAACACGTTAGGACTCTTAATCGGCATGATGATCATCGTGAATATCACAGCCGAAACCGGTTTGTTTACTTATATCGCACTTATTGCTGCAAAGAAGGCAAAAGGGGAGCCCGTCCGCATCCTCGTATCTCTCGCGCTGATCACAGCGATTGGCTCCGCCTTTCTTGATAACGTGACCACTGTACTGCTGATGGTGCCCGTTACATTCAGCATTACACGGCAATTGCGTGTGAATCCCGTCCCCTTTTTGATCACACAAATCATTGCCTCTAATATCGGAGGCACCGCGACGTTAATCGGGGATCCCCCGAACATCATGATCGGCAGCGCCGTCAAGGAGTTAACCTTCCTGGCCTTCATTAACAATCTTGCTCCCATTGTCGCTGTCATTATGGTTGTCACGATCCCCATCTTCGTGCTGTTGTTTCGCAAACAAATTCAGACGACACCCGAGCTTAAACAGAAGATCATGCTAATCAATGAAAAAGAAGTTCTCACAGATCGCAAATTAATGGTGAAAAGTCTTGCTGTCTTAGGGCTTACGATCGTCGGTTTCTTTCTCCACCAAATGCTGCATCTGGAATCCGCGACCGTAGCTCTAGCTGGGGCGTTTCTGCTGCTGCTCCTGACTGGCGAGCATGCCATGGAAGAAGCCTTCACAAAGGTGGAATGGACGACTATCTTCTTCTTTGTTGGGCTGTTCGTCTTAGTCTCCGGTTTGGTGGAAACCGGCATCATCTCCAAGCTCGCTGCGCAAGCCATTGAGCTGACTGGCGGAGATCCCTTGGCGACATCCATGTTGATTCTATGGCTTAGCGCGATCGCATCTGCCTTCCTGGATAACATCCCATTTGTCGCTACGATGATTCCTATGATTCAGGAAATGGGAGTGATGGGAGTTGGCAACCTCGAACCGTTGTGGTGGAGTCTCGCACTGGGCGCTTGTCTTGGCGGCAACGGCACCTTAATCGGAGCGAGTGCGAACTTAATCGTAGCTGGCATGTCCGGCAAAGCAGGACACCCGATTAAATTTGTAACGTATATGAAATACGGCTTTCCACTCATGCTGCTCTCAGTGTTGTTAGCCAGCATTTACATTTATGTTAGATATTTAATTTAACGACAGCCAAAACCCAAAAATCATTAACCGCATGGGGCTAATGATTTTTGGGGTCTATTGGGTCAGCTTCCCTTTCCAGGACATCATGCCCCCCTGCAAATGAGATACTTCATTAAATCCCTGTCCGCGAAGGATCTTAGCAGCTTGCTTGCTCCTCATCCCGCTTCGGCAGTAGAGATATACATGCTCCTTGCTCTTTATTTCTCCAACTCTTTTTTTCATTTGAGTCAAAGGAATATTGATCGCACCCGGGATGTATCCTTGCTTGACTTCGCCAGGTTCTCTTACATCAATCAAGACAGCCTGACGGTTTGTCTTCAATTCCTCCTCGAATTGATCTGAGGATAAGTGCTTAAGACCTTTCACAGGGGCGAATCGCGAATAAATAAACCATACCAGGAAAGCAAATGCGACGATATTAAAAAGGGATTTATAATCCATAAACCGACCTCTTTTCTATTTCTTTAGCGGCTTTTGACTAGCAGTTCTACGGCTTGCTTGACCATTTTCCCAGTATCTCTGCCCGCTTCCTTTTCCTCAAGAATACATTGCTCCAAATTGACCGCAACAATATAGGCGATCGCTTTATCCGCGGCGCTTCGGACAGCAGAGATTTGGCTGACAACATCCTTGCAATTCTGCTCTTCCTCCATCATTTTCAAGACACCGCGAATTTGCCCTTCCATACGCTTTAGCCTCTTTTTCACATCATCATCGTAGATCATCATCCTATGCCTTCCTCTCCTAAAATACCTATATAGGTATATTATTGCCGATGTGACGGATGAAAACAATATGAACGGGGCGCGCATGAATCATGAATCTAAATAAATAAATTGACTTTGGCATCTGCGGCATCGCCTAAATATGCGGCTACACCTGCATAATGAATGCCATCCATAAGCTCTTCCTGTTGTAAACCCAGCAAATCCATCGTCATGGTACACGCAACCAATTTCACATTTTGTTCTTGCGCCAATTCGATTAATTGCGGCAGCGACAGCGCGTTATGCTTTTTCATCACATGTTTAATCATCTTCGGGCCCATACCGCCGAAATTCATTTTGGAAAGGCCCAGCTTATTCGCACCGCGCGGCATCATTTTGCCGAATATTTTCTCCAATAGACCTTTGTTCACCGCTATTTTTTGATCCTTGCGCAAGGCATTCAGTCCCCAAAAGGTAAAGAAGATCGTCACTTCATGATCATAAGCTGCCGCTCCATTGGCAATGATGAATGCGGCAATCGCTTTATCAAGCTCACCGCTAAACAGGACAATGGTCGTTTTCTCCTTGTTTTCCACTACGGTTTCCTCCTATCCGTTCTATCAAGATCTTTTTTTCACAGTAAAAGTAAATACGCCCTGATCCTCTTTAGCTTCAATAAGCTCGTGCTTCGTTTGATGCACCCATGCCTGGAAATCCTTCATAGACCCTTTATCCGTCGTCAGTACTTCCATGATCTGTCCCGCTTCCAAAGAATCAATTCCCTTTTTTGCTTTAACAATCGGCAATGGACAAGCAAGTCCTTTGGCATCAACAATCAAATTCACCATGTTAATTCCCCCTGTTTCCTGAATTTGTTAGTCCTTCTCTATCTCATAAGCCCATGTTGACATGCCAGGCGTGATATTCGTCAGGTTCGTAAACCCCTTCTCTGCAAGCAATTGACACGCCATATCACTCCGGCTGCCAGTGCGGCACACAACGTAATACTCGTGGTTTGGGTCAAGCTGAGTCATCTTCTCTTCAAGCTCGCCAAATGGAAGAGACACAGCCCCAGGAATTCGGCCAAAAGCATATTCTGCCGGCTCGCGCACGTCCAGAATCTTCAATTTGTCACCCTTCGCTAATTTAGCTTGAATCTCGTCATTCGTTGTCCTATTTGCAAATGTCAGTTCCGCTTTTGTTCCTGATGCATCAGCCTTGCGAATGTAATGCTTATATACGCCGTTCTCCTCTATTAAACCCACATACTGGTGACCCGTACGATTCGCCCAGCCCTGCAAGTCAGCCACTGAGCCTCTATCTGTTGCTCGAATTTCTAATACTTCTCCGGGATTCATATTCTCCACAGCTTGCTTGGTACGAACCACGGGCAGCGGACAAGCAAGTCCTTCACATGCCAATGAACGATTAACGTGCAGAGCAGTCATGATCTATTCCTCCATTCTGTAATTAAGTAGAACTTATTCATGCACAGCACAACGGTTCGGTCCTATTTCCATTTCGCGCTGCTCTTCCAGCGTGGGATTCATTTTCCCCATATTCGTTTGCCGTATTTGCTGATAAGCATTAGGCTGAGATGGCAGGTTCTCCGTCACCGTACGTCTGAATTCTGATTCATCAAGCAGGTTCAACCCTGGATTATCGTGATACAAATCTCCCAGACGAGCAGATACTTGCCCTCTGGCACCTAACTCTGCAATGCTGCCAAAATGGGCAGGAAGTACGATTAATTCGTCCGATAGCTGCTTATACCGCTCATACAAGGTCTCTCTGAGGTCATCTACCCAGTCCTCCGCTTGCCCCGCCAAATCGGGACGGCCAATCGACTTCACGAATAAGATATCCCCTGAGAGCAAATATTGCTGATCAACAATTAACGAGGTGCTGCCAATCGTATGGCCTGGCGAATATACCGGCTGAATGCTGATTTCCGTATGCCCAATCATCAGTCGACTGCCTTCTTCCAGCTTCTCATAGTGGAATTCAACATCTGTCGCATCTTTTGGCGGGAGCCAATACGATCCTCCTGTTTTGTCGGCTAAATAACGACCACCCGAAATATGATCCGCATGCAGGTGAGTATCAACGGTATGTTTGATTACAGCCTGATGATCTCTAGCAAAATCTTCAAATGTCTCCGTCATCCGAACGGCATCAACAACCAAAGCTTCTCCATTTGAAATAACCATATAGGATAAGCAGCCCTTCCCTAAACGGACAAATTGATAGATGGCGCCGCCATCCTTCAAATCCCCAATTTTCACAGGCTCCAGATGCTCACTCCATGACTTCATACCGCCGATTAAATAGGCAATGTTTGGTTTGCCATTCTGAATCAATTGCTCCGCAACAAATTGGGAGGAACCCTCCTTCGCGCAAACGACCACAACTTCGCGGTCATCCGGAATTTTATCCAAAATGTCTTCAACGCCCTCCAGAAGTTCAAAATAAGGCACATTGATAACCTCGACCGATTTCCCTTCGATCTTCCAATCTCCAAAATCACTTTCATTGCGAACATCGAGTATAAAAACAGGTTGATCGCTTCCTACTTTCCGAGCTAATTCCGCTGCGTACATTCCCTGAAGCTGCTTATCATTCATTGTAGTTGCCTCCATGACCTGAAGATTATTTATCTCTACGCTAGAATCGAAATCCATATTTTAAAGACAGTTGCCGTTATTAGCGCCGCCAATATCCATTGAAGAAGCTTGCTGTTCACCTTCTGGCTTAGCATCGCTCCAAGCGGTGAAGCCACTATGCTTGCGATGACAAGCACGATAGATGGCAGCAACAGCATATGCCCGCCCACTAACTTCCCCGTTGTTGAACCAATCGAAGATACGAAAGTGATGGCCACGGAGGACGCGATGGCAACCCTCGTTGGGATTTTAAGAACAACCAGCATCACTGGTACCGTAATGAAAGCTCCCGCCGCGCCAATAATGCCAGATACGATACCGATGATTAAGGCTAGGCTAACAGCCAACGGCTTGTGAAAGGTCACTTGTGTTGCTTCTTGAACCTCTATCCCTTTCTTGGGTAGAAACATCATGACCGCAGCGAGCAGCGCCAAAACGCCATAAACCAAATTGATAACCGAGCTAGGCAGCGTGTTTCCAACGAAACTTCCGAAGAAACTGCCAACAATCATCGTTCCACCCATATAAAGAACTAGGGGCCTATTCAGCAGTCCGCCTTTTCGAAATACGAACATGCCCATTAAGCTTGCAAAAAACACCTGCACCGCACTAATTGCTGATACTTCCTGTGCCGTAAAAGCTGTATAACCCAATGCCGTCGGTATAAATAACAGCATAGGATAGTTAATAATGGAACCTCCGATTCCCACCATTCCTGAAATAAACGAGCCTAAGAAGCCAATAGCGAAAATAGTTATGATCCATGTAAAATCCATACGGCTCCTGCCTTTCCTAATCCATAGAGCAGGATTAAATTCGAATATTTATATACCCACTAGGGTATATAAATGTACAAAAAAAATTTGCCCATCATATCGAGCAAGAATGCATTTTTTTGTATACCCCCTTATTGTCATTTGTTATTTACGTATACCCGTATGGGTATAAAAACAATATAAAGGACATCCTCATTTTAGTCAACCCCCTGAAATTAGCAAAGGTCAAATAAAAATAAGCCCTGAGACTAGTTACCGGGCTTTGGTGAAATATTAAATTGAACCTACCTAATTTGCGGTTTACGAATAAAGAAGCTAAGCACCAGTCCGAAAAGAGCCAACCCAAATGGAATAAAAAATGTTTTACTGAATGCATCAGCCATGCCATCTAGGGTATGAGGAAGGATGCTCAGTTGACTCGATAAATATGCTGTAATGATAGTAATTGCAAATGAGACCACGATTTGTTGAGCCGACGTTGTGATTGGCGTGACGCGGCTGACAAGTTCCTTCGGAGCAGATTTCAATACATGCGTGTTGATTTGCATCATCGTGAGACCTTGACCTAATCCAAGGAAGGCCAGACAACTTACAATGAAAGCCGTGCTTGTATCCACCGATATTTGAGTCATTGCAAAAAGCGAGCATGCTGTGGAAATAATCCCGACGAAGGCAATCGGACGAATCCCGAATTTATCAAACAATCTGCCGCCAACATTAATGCCAATCGATGACATGATCGCTTGAGGAATGACCAACAAGCCGGCATCTAGAGGAGATAAGCCTTTAACTTGCTGCAAAAAGAGCGGGAAAAGTAGAATAGATCCGAAAAGAGCCATCATATTGACCCAAGCTAAAATAATTCCTAAAGTGAAATCCCTTGAGCGGAATGCTCGAAGCTCCAAAAGAGGCTGCTTGTGCCCAAGTTCGACCAAAATGAATGCAAACAAGGCAGCAACGCCGATGGCAAGAAAAGTTACCGTCAAAGAGCTGGACCAGCCATTCGTTCCGCCCTCATGAACAGCAAATACTAGCGAGCCGAAAGCAATCGGTGCCAGTATGGCCCCTTTGATATCCAACTTCATTTTTTTGCTTGGGCTAGCGGATGGAAGATATTTTTTGTTAAGGAAAAAGGCAATCACACCAACCGGAAGATTAATTAGAAATATCCACTGCCAATTGACGTATTCAATAATCCACCCCGATAACACGGGGCCCAGGATAGGAGCCAGAAGCATGGGAAGACCCATAATCCCCATCACAGAGCCGCGTTTGTCCGGAGGAGCCAGCTGAAAGGTCATGGCAATGCCAATTGGCGCAACCATGCCTCCGCCTAAACCTTGAATAATCCGAAAAATAATCAATTGATCCGCTGTCTGAGCAAAAGAACATAAGACCGAGCCGCCTACAAACATGACGATACTCCATAGAAACGCTCGTTTTGCCGAAAAACGATCCGAAAACCAGCCAGCAAGTGGAATTACAGCAGATAAGGCCAGTGTATATCCTGTAATAACCCACTGAATATGCTTTAAATCGGTATTGAATTGATGCACCAGCTTAGGAATAGCGACATTCATAATCGTACCATCCAAAACAACGAGAAACATGCCTGTTGCAATCGCCAAAAGGATTGGCAAAATTGCTTTTAAAGAGAACGCCTGTGGTACACCTTTTGCTTCTGCCGTCATATCAACCATCTCTCTTTCTTCCTTCTTCGTTTTAAAATAACATAACGAACTATGTACGTAAAGAACACTGTTCGCGTAGGGCAAGATTTGTCTTAACAAATACAATATAACTGCACTTTATAAACTGAATATTAACTTTAAGGGTTATCTTTACTGATCTTTCTTTCGTGCATTTGCCCCGACGCATGTCCATGTGTCTTGTTCCGTGTTATACGTCCAGTTGTCGATTTTACTAATATCCTTTTGCCATGCCTTACTTTTCTCGCGGTGGTAGGTGCTATATTGGACGATGGCAAAGAGCAGACTTTACTTTTCTAGATGAGTGATGAGACAGCGCGTGTCGGTAGGTCGCTGATGCCCGCTGTATCCGAGATTGAATTTGATTATCGGTGCCACTCTGCACATCGTAGCCCGGCCTCAGTTGACCGTTTCGCATGTGGTCTTCTTTCATCACGCACAGCCTTTTTCCGAGGCTTGTCCTTCAGTGCTGCTTGGAGCAGAAACCTTGTCGGAATCTACAGAACCTGAATTCCTGCGATTGCTCATCTTTTGGTGACTTCGAAGCAACTGCAGGAGCAAATTCCTGCAAATCTGCATCTTTTTTGCTCAGAATCTGCCTGTAGAACCTGAATTCCTGCAAATATGCATCTTTTGATGGACTTTTTCAGGTTTTAGGAATAATATTCAATAAATTCCTGCGTAATTGCAGGTTTTTACCTTTTTCAAGCGATTTTATCAAAAAAGCCTGCACTTTTGCAGTTTTTACTTGGATAACACTGGAGTAACTCCGGTGGAATTTGGCAACAGGCTGGGGTTGTAGTTGAATAGGCAGTTGCTGTGGTAGTTGTAGTTGTAGTTGTAGTTGTAGTTGTAGTTGTAGTTGTAGTTGTAGTTGTAGTTGTAGTTGTAGTTGT
>NZ_MBTG01000020.1:100229-122256 GCF_002027705.1 Paenibacillus ferrarius
TTGCTGTTGCTGTTGCTGTTGCTGTTGCTGTTGCTGTTGCTGTTGCTGTTGCTGTTGCTGTTGCTGTTGCTGTTGCTATTGTCGTGGCTGTGGCAATGGCAGCGGCAGTTGATATTGCAGTTAGGGCAAGGCGTACCAGTTGGAGCCTCTCAAACACAAGAGGCTGCCTCGAAGTCACTTTCGACTTTTGAGACAGCCTCATAATCCTATACAACAGTTTCTCTAAATGCGTCAAATCGCTTGGGCAACCTTGTTTTCACGAGGAGCCCCATGCTGAATGAACGCTTGGGCTGCAGCGATTCGTGCTAAAGGAATTCGGTAAGGGGAACAACTCACATAATCCAATCCTGTCAAATGGCAAAAGAAAATAGACTCTTGATCTCCACCATGTTCTCCGCAAATTCCCGTTTTGAGCGACGGCTTAACGAGCCGCCCTGCATTCACGGCTAAATCAATCAATTGGCCGACGCCTTCCGTGTCAAGAACCTGAAACGGATTATGCTGAAGCAGCTTCTGATCCACATAATGGGTTAGAAATTTCCCTTCCGCATCGTCTCGGCTGTAGCCGAATGTCATTTGCGTCAAGTCATTTGTCCCAAAAGAGAAAAAATCAGCATACGCCACAATTTGTCGCGCAGTAAGCGCAGCACGCGGTACCTCGATCATAGTCCCTACCTTGTATGGACAATCTCGAAGGTTATCTTTCCCCAGCACCTGCTCGGCAACCGAATCAACAAGCTCTCTTACAATTTTCAATTCATTGGCATGGCCAACGAGCGGAATCATAATTTCCGGAAGGACTCGAATGCCTCGGTTGATACAATCCGAAACTGCACGGAAGATAGCCTCAATTTGCATATCATAAATCTCTGGAAATACAATGCCCAGTCTGCAACCCCGTTGTCCCAGCATCGGGTTAGCCTCGTGAAGAGCCTGCACTTTGCTGAGAAGCTGAGCGACCTCTTCTCTCTCCAAATCTGACCCGCTTTTATCATAAGTCAGCTCCGCATGCCTTCTTTGCAGCTCCTCAAGGTTAGGCAAAAACTCATGCAGCGGCGGGTCCAGCAGCCGGATGGTTACCGGAAGACCGTCCATTGCTTCGAACATGCCTTCAAAATCCGACTGCTGCATAGGGAGCAGCTCTGCAAGTGCCCGCAAACGGTCCTCTTTGGCATCCGCCAAGATCATGCGCTGCACGACAGGCAGACGGGTTGGCGAGAAAAACATATGCTCCGTCCGGCATAACCCGATCCCCTGAGCACCCAATTGCCTCGCGATTCTGGCATCTTCAGGATTGTCAGCATTCGCGTAGACGTTCAGCGTACGAATTTCATCCGCCCATTCCAGCATTAGGAGGAGCTCATTCGTCATACTCGCTTCTTTTAATGGCATTATACCGCTAATGATCCGTCCGGTTGCCCCGTCGAGCGTAATCCAATCTCCCTCTTCGATCACCATGTTTGGAGCATACATCCGTTTCTCATTAAGTACTATTCGAACTTCCTCGCAGCCGCATACGCATGGTTTTCCCATACCTCTGGCAACAACAGCTGCATGGCTGGTCATCCCTCCGCGGCTCGTAAGTACGCCTTCCGCAGCGATCACCCCATGAATATCTTCAGGCGTTGTTTCATTTCTGGCGAGAATCACTGTCTTGCCCGCACGGTTCCACTGCGCAGCTGTGTCTGCGTCGAATACAAGCTGTCCAACTGCTGCCCCCGGCGATGCAGGAAGCCCTTTGGCCAAAACATCCTTAACGGCCTCTTCCTCTATACCTCTGTGCAGAAGCTGATCAAGATGCGACACTTCAATACTCCCAACAGCCTCCATCTTGGTTAATAAACCTTCATGAACCATATCGACGGCGATCTTCAAAGCCGCTTGGGCATTTCGTTTGCCATTTCGTGTTTGCAGCAGATATAGCTTATTATTTTCTACCGTAAACTCAATGTCCTGCATATCCTTATAATGCTTCTCGAGCTGCCTGGATGCTTCCAACAACTGCTCATAAATCTCAGGCATTTCGTGCTTTAGAGCAGCAATCGGAAGGGGTGTTCGTATACCCGCTACGACATCTTCCCCCTGTGCATTGATGAGGTATTCTCCAAAAAAAGTATTCTCACCCGTAGATGGATTTCTCGTGAAGACTACTCCCGTGCCGCAATTGTCTCCCCTATTGCCAAATACCATGCTCTGAATGTTGACGGCTGTGCCTTGTTCATCGGGAATCCGGTTTAATTTGCGGTAAATTTGGGCTCTTTGATTGTGCCAAGACTTGAATACCGCCTCCACGGACATTCGCAGCTGCTCATGTACATTCTGCGGGAAAGCATTGCTTGTTTGCGCCAATATGCACTTCTTGTAATCTTCAACCAGACTCTTCCAACCTTCAGCAGTAACATCCTGGTCTTGCTTCGCGCCTTCCTTCTCTTTCCTATGATGCAATAGCTGCTCAAAATGGTGCGCATCAATCCCCATCACCACGCTTCCAAACATCTGTATCAATCGACGGTAGCAATCGTAAGCGAATTTCTCATTGTTCGTCAGCGCCGCTAATCCAAGTACCGTACTATCGTTGAGCCCTAGATTCAGAATCGTGTCCATCATCCCTGGCATAGAACTTACAGAACCGGAACGTACAGAAACGAGAAGCGGATTAGCGGCATCCCCGAACGCTTGATCCTTTTGCTTCTCTAGCTGCTTAAGCGCTGCTGCTGCTTGTCCGAACAATTCATCTGACATCCGATTGCCCATTTTAAAAAAAGCTAAGCATGCTTCGGTCGTAATCGTAAAGCCTGGAGGTACAGGTAGACCAGCACGTGTCATCTCCGCTAGATTAGCTCCTTTTCCTCCAAGCAAAGCTTTCATTGAAGCATTTCCATCTTGAAAAGGCACCACTTGTTTCTGCGTCATCTTTTGTTCTCCTCCTTATTCTTTTCAATGCATGACATGGCATTACACAAACTATAAAATTTCTTGTACCCGTCCGTCGGCAACGTCGCAATGACTTCATTGCACAATTTACAAATGACAACCCCAAGATCATACCGATGAATGGCCGCCAATTTTACATGGTTTGTTTGAGACATGCCGCTTCCCCCTTCGATTGTGTGCTTTCCATATGAGACATATAGGCAACTAAATCAATGACCCGGTTTGCGTACCCCCACTCATTGTCATACCAGGCAAGCAATTTAATTTGGTCTTCCTGCGTCATAATGCTAAGACCGTCAATGATAGCGGACTTCTTATTTCCGATATAATCCACAGAGACAAGCGGCAGCTCGTTGTAATCGACAAATGCTCCTATTTGCCCGGCAATCGCCTGTTTGATAGCGAGCTTCACATCATCGACTTGTACTTTGCGGCCAACTACCACTTGAAGATCCATCAGCGAAACGTCCTGTGTCGGCACACGAACCGAAACGCCTTGGATACGAGAGGCCAGATGAGGGAGTACATCGATGAGTGCCTTGCCCACTCCAGTCGAAGTTGGAATGATGGAATGCGTGCAAGCCCTCGCACGGCGAAGATCCTTATGCGGGTTATCCATATGATTTTGATCATTGGTGAATGCATGGACCGTCGTCATCCACCCTTGCTTGACATGGAAAGCTTCATCCAAGATATGTAGAATTGGCGCGAGACAGTTAGTCGTACACGAGGCTGCAGACAGCAAGCGATGATGCTTGGGATCATACTGATCCTCATTCACTCCCATAACAACAGTAAGGTCCATATTCGTCCCTGGTGCCGTAATCACAACCTTCTTGGCTCCGGCAAATAAATGTCTTTCCGCACCATGCCGATGATTGAATTTACCGGTTGCATCTACAACCAACTCAACACCGCTGTCCTCCCACGGCAGTAAATCGGGTTCTCTCTCGCTGATGACAGCGATCCGCTGGCCGTTAATTATGAGTACATGGTCATTTAATACTTCAATTTTGGCATCCCATCTGCCATGGACTGAATCATATTTCAATAGATGAGCCAACACTTGAATGGGGCTTGTTGAATTGATCACCTTGATCTCGTAGTCCTGCTGCCTATCGCTCAATGCTTTCCTCAAACAAAGCCTTCCGATTCTTCCCGTCCCACTTATTCCAACTCTCATCTGCATCCCCATTCCTTCATTAAGTATGTCATAAATATAACACCAAGGTATATATAACACAATATATAAAATAAAATTTAATTATTACTCATTAATACATATTAATAATGAATTAAATTTTATATAGTATGTCATATATAAATTCCAAAACTAAAAAGCAAACCGCCCAATAAGGCAGCTTGCTTCTTTTACACTCCACTAATGCTTGTCTATCGTCACATTGTTTGCTATCCCTTTTCTAGCCTTTGCTTTCCTAAATAGATAGGAATACAAGATCAAATATTGCCCAACAAATATGGCATTTAATACGGTGCCTTCGCGAATGAACGTAATCTTATGCAAGAAAATCAAACCGATGCCTGCTGCTGTAATAAGCAAGGTGCAATCGAAGATCGTTTTAATATTCCCCCATTTTCGATTCGTTCTTTTAACAACATTATTAACAAACAAATCCACAGGGATAAGCACAAGATCAGCTGCAATCATGAGATATAGACCAAACGCCAAAACGGCATCTCCAAAAGCAAGAAGCATAATTTTCTCAACATAAACATCTAGTTTTATGAAACTGGTCAGCATTAAATTAAGATCCAAAAATAAACCAGATACAAAGGCTGGAATCAATGAAGTAAAGTTTTTTAATTTAAAGTCTTTTGGCAGTACCAAATAGGCTAAAAACAACATGACAATTTCGAAAATGAAAGAGTAAGTTCCTTGCGTTATTGGAGAATAAACGACCGTCATCGTTCTGGTCAGACTACTCTGAGGTGATATTCCGACGCCTGCCCTTATTGCCAAACTAATGCCCACAGTCAATACATAAATACCAATCAAATAAATGATCCACCGCTTGGTTAAAGTACCGTTACTTTGAATTTCGGATAAAGCAGGTTTATTTGGCATATGCCATCCCTCTTTCTAAAGAAAAATTTGATTATCCTACATGTCGAAAATTTATCCTCAATTACAAGAAAGCGTTTACACAATCTCCGTAAAACAAATGGATGGATGTGCTGGACCTTGCTTATAGGCTGCCCCTTTCTTGGTGGGCGATGTTCTCGTCAAACACCATCCCACCCAAGATTGGGAGCACTTTCCCTACTATTATTCCATGAAGCGGAAACGATGCAAAGAAATAAATAAACTTAACAGCTTATTAACAACCGGTTCACCTTCGTTGTGGTTGCCCATTTCCTCAAGAGCAGCATCAATTGCAGCAGCACTGGATGTTAATTCATCCACAGTCATATTCGCCATCACACCGTAAATTTCGAGCGGCATAACGCTTTTATTCGTTTTATTTTCCGTGACGATACATGCTCCTGAATACTTATCAACTTCTTTTAGGCAGTAGCACATCTCTTCACTCTCTTGACCGACTACGACAAAATAGGGGGTTGGAGCTGGCCAGAAAGTCGCGACAGCGCCACGTTCAATGTATACTCCTTTAAATAAACCATTAATGACATGGCGCTTGCCATTGGCATAACGCTGAACAACAGACAGACGGCTTAATCGCTCACCCTCATATTCTGGTATAACCTTGCCATCTTTCATAGGCAGCCAAACCTCTTGGTAAAACTTAGCATGACCACGCCCATAAACATCAAATACATACACTTTAGCCTGTGTCCCATCTTCCGAAACTTCCAAAGGCACAATATCCAACTGTTCTGGTGTTAAGTCATCTAATCCGGTTATAGCCTTCGTACACATAGTGGAGTAGTCAATATCGGCATTCTTTAACAACTTTTTATCTTGTGCAATCAATTCACCATCTTTAAATACATAAAGCGGATTGATATTAGATAGACTGTCGGTTAGAACGATGTCTGCGAAACGTCCCGGTGTCAAAGAGCCAATCTGATCTTCCATATGAAAGGATTTAGCTGTATTATAGGAAGCCATTTTAATTGCTTTAATTGGACTGATCCCCATCTCCGCACATAGCGAAATAATCCAATCCATATGCCCCATTTTAAGCAAGCGCTCAATCGATATATTATCCGTACAAAGCATAAAGTTGTCTGTCGGGAACTTGCGGTCCACAATGGCACGAAGCAATGTTTTGATAACTTCGCTACTGCCTACACCAAACTTAATTTGGGTTGCAAAACCATAGCGAATACTTTTTTCGATATCGTTCACATTCCAAACATCGTGATTGTTGGATACACCAATAGCTGGCAAATAGTTCAATACCATATCGGAGAGAGCTGTCACTCCCCAATGTCCATTGATAAATCCCCCTTTCTCTCTTACCCAAGCTGCTTTATGGAAATCATCTTCATCCCCAGAGCTATATGTAAAATGTTCAAACTCACCTAGCCCTATTACGGGTTCCATGTCCAAAACAGCTTTGGTTACCGATGCCGCTGTTTTTTTGCCAGGTGCAAACGCATACAATCGATAAGGCAGTTGATCATAATCTTTGAATAAGTCTTTAGCAGCCTGTACACCATCCTCACCTGCCGCACTTAGAAGGTCTAAGCACTCAGCAAAAATGGTCGTTGTCCCGCAAGGAACCATCGCCTCGGCTAACGCTGTCGGATGAGCCAATTGAGACTCAAAATGCAAGTGAGCATCAATCAATCCTGGAATGGCATAAAGCCCTTTCCCATCAAAGACATCCTTCACTTTGAGTATAGATTCATCTGGATTAATTGCTACAATGCGCTTATCGTAGATTAATAAAGACCCCTGATAGACCGTCTCCCCGTGTACATCCAAGATGTTCAAGTTTTTCATTAGTAGATCTGCTTCTTTTTTGCCATTTAGAACATCGAAAATAGCATGGACTTTTTCAAGGTGATTTGTTTCTGTCTGTTTCATCGTTATTTCTCCCTTTTTGTTATTTTTTATAAGAAGAGCTTAAAGCTCTTAACTTAACGAAATCTGCGGATTTTCTTTTGCGAAGCTTGTTTTGTTAATCGATTAACTAGTAGGTTTATTTCGGTTAATCGATTAACCTTTTGACATTGATCAGTTAATCGATTAACCAATTGATATACGCTTGTTAATCGATTAACTAACATACAATAATCCCCTTAAAATCAGGCGGATTTACGTTCAACAATGAACGGCTCTAGAACAGTTATCGGCTCAAACTCCTGCTTTTGAATTTGGCTTAAAATAATCTCTGCACTTCTTATTCCTAATTCTCGGTTCTGCAAATCTATAGAAGTTAGCTCTGGTGTAGAAATTTCTGATATCAGAGAATTCCCCAAACTCAATACGGCAATATCCTCAAATATACGAATATCAGCTTGAACCAATGCCTTAGCCAAATGGACTGCAAGCATTTCATTAAGTACAAATACACCATCTATATTATTCTCAAGAAGAATTGGAATACAATCTGCTGATAAGTCCATACCCTCTTTGATTTCCATAATCATGGGCTGGTTCTCACCATTGCTTGCTTGATTAAAACCATCTAAAAAATAGGCAAGCAGATGGTCAGGCAAATGTTTATGAACAAAAGCAATTCTCTTTTTACCTTTTAGAAATAGATGCTCTACACCTAATTTGCTTGCTTTCGTTAAATCTGGATACAACAATGGAAAACCATCGTACGGAATGCATCTATTTGCATATACAACTGGAATATTCCATTCTACAACGCTGTGGATACTCTCTTGAAAAGATACATCAGAAAATAATCCAATAAATATAATCCCGGCGATCATATTTTCACGCATCAGTTGAAGAATTTCATCTTCACTCAAATTTAGATTGTCTACTTCATAAATATAAAGATTATAATGATGTTTACCCAACGTTTGACTAATACCAGAAGTCATCTCAGAATAATAAAGATTATTAATTTTGGGTACGATTACTGCTACATTGAACGTTTCCATATGTTTGAGTGATTTGGCAACCACATTTGGAACATATCCAAGTTCTTTTATGGCAAGTTGAATCTTGGCTTCTGTTTCTTTTTTTACCACAATGTTGGAATTCAAATATCTAGATATGGTACAAGCGCTTACATTAGCATGTTTGGCAATATCTTTTAAAGTAGTCATTCGCAGCCTCCCTTCAAATTGATGTGTAGAATGTTTTGTTAATCGATTAACCTATGTTAAAAACACATTATCATGCAAAAAGAGAAATTGCAAGAACATTCTATGCAATTCCTCTCCAAAAAGGCGCCCTCCATGAGTGCCTAACCATCGGGGGCATTACAACCGCCTCATGCTCATCGGCCTCCTCGAAATGAACCATGCCGCTGCCAGTAAGGCAAGAGCTACTAAGATCCCCGACTCTCCCGTCCAGAGCAGCACATTCTTTCCTTTGGAAGCGGAATCGAAGACTTCCTGAATTATGGCATTCCAGGAGGCATGAAGGAGGAACGCAGGCCATATGCTGCCGGTTGTTAGCCGCAGGCGCCCAATAATGTAACCGAAGGAGGTCACCGAAATCATAAATAAGAATATGGAGAGAGCAAGGTAGGGACCGGAATAATAATTCCCAGCGATCATCAAGGGAAGATGCCATAATCCCCAGATGATTCCGCTGATCACCATCGGGTAGGGAACGCGCGCGTCGATCAGCCTAGTGAGCATATAGCCCCGCCAGCCAAGTTCTTCTCCGACGCTGCCGATGAGGCCTATTATTGTGCCAACAACCATTTGCATAAGCAAAAGTCCCACGAATATAACTATAGCTGGAGCCTTTAGGAACGTGTCTGGTGTGACGTATTGTACCAGTCCTGTAATCCAGGCAATCCCGTAGGCAACCAGACCAATGGCTACTGGAAACAGCAGTATAAAAGGCACAGCCTTCAACGTACGCCGTCCTCCGACCCGCAGGGAGATATCCGCTGTGCCTTCATGCAGCAGCAAACGTGTGAAGATGGAAGACAGACCAGGTGTCCACATCAGGAACAGGACAAAGATTGGGTATTTCAATGCCAGCACATAGCCAAGTATGGAGAGAGGGATGAGCATTGCAAAGAAAACGAGAAGTCCCCGCCTGGCAAAGTAAAGACGCTTCTCCTCTTCTGAACCTGTGGCAGGCATGCTGCCAAAGTTTGTTATCATGATTGTAACTCCTTTTTCCAAAGTATGTATATTCAATTAGAAGTATAGCAATTGCTCCATCCTGATCAGAACAAACTCAAGTCCAGTTTTTTCCTAGGCCTAAGCCCAGTAAGGATCGGACACCTGCCACTTTACAAAATTCAAAAAAACCGCCACGCGATTTTCACATGACGGTTCGACGGTTACAACTTAGAGGCGTGTCAGTTTTGATTATTTTTTTCCAAGGAAGCCTTCTTTGAAGATGTTCAGCAAATATTCGAGCGTGGTCGGATCACTGTAACTGGAGGCTTCCGTATCAATTTCGATTTGTCAATGATGGTATCCAATCTGAGCTTTAATTAAAATGAGCAGGTGCCCGCGCGGGCACCTGCTCATTAATGTTCTTATATAGCAAACGTTCCTCATTAGTGTAGGGATATCTCCAGCTAGTTAACTTCCTTATTCCATAACATTATTTCTACCTACGTACAGCGTGGGAGTCACTAACCGCAGCAAGCAATTCGTTCATAATAAGCAGCCGGCCGAGTGGCGTCCAGCTCATGACAAACCAATTGTTAATAAACCTATTCCTTCCATCTCTTACAGCAGGAATTTGGCGCCAAACGCTCTGACTGGTCATTTCGCGATAAAGCTGCTCGCTGCCTGCTTGAATATGATGCTGATGGATGAACAGATGCTCTGTCTCCAACACAGGCAGTGACTCCGGCTGCATCTCCATTCGCCACAGCTCTGCCGGAGCCTGCTTGCATGGCCTTAGGGCAAGCTCTCCATAAAGCAGTTCATTCAGCGGATGGTTGGCTAGCCCCTGTATGCCAATCGCCCGGTGGCTGACTTGCATAACGGCAACCCGCTCCTGACCCAGTACCCGGCGCAGCGTCTGTCCAGTTGTTTCGGTCTGAAGCTCGAGACGTGTCAGCATCTCGGATGCCTCATGCTCTCGGTTAACCAACTCGGCAATCTTCTCATAATTGCCTTTCCAGTCCCATACAGAGAAATCCAAAAATACTGGCGTTGCGGTTTCCTTGAATTGATCTCTAAACTCGGAGTGATAATGATCGGCTATAATCAGATCAGGGCTGGATTGTTTCAGTTCAAGAAGCTGACTGTGCAGTCGCGCTCTATAATATTCCTTGCTGTGTCCAGGATAATGGAATAAATCCACCACACAAACGGGCTCTATCCCTACTGATTTTAGATGATCCTCCAAACGAAGAGAGGAAGCGACGGCAACCTTTAACGTGCCCCGCTTCATGTATAATGTCGGTGAGACGCCTACCAATCGCTGAAACATACGGCTAAAATAAAACTCGCTCCGAAAACCAACCGCAGCTGCAACTTCCTTCACTCGGCTGTTCTTCCTATCGAGCTGCAACTTGGCCTGATTCATGCGTACGTTAGCCACATATTCCAAAGGCGGCACCCCCGTTTCATTACGAAACAAACGTGAAAAAGCGACCGAAGGCATTCCGCCGGCTACTTCCGCCAGCTTCTCAATACTTACTTTTTCTGTATAGTATTGTTCAATGTAAGTGATGCTTCGCTCAACTCGTTCATCCAGTACAAAGGGCAGTTTAGGTTCATTGCTTGATATATCATGAAGAAGCTCCTCGAACTGAATTCGCAGCGTCAAGGAGCCCTTGCTATTTTCTTGTTTGCTGTGATCGTACAGCCTGATAATTCGCTGCAGCAACTGCTGGGGATGATGCAGCGGGATAAGCCCTGTTGAAAGCGAACCGGACAGGGAAGGAATTGCCTCGTATTTCCCTCTTGCTTTTTTCAGTCGGATTGGCTCGAAAAAAATGGCATAATAGTTGAATTCACCGTATTGCTCTGGAACCTCTATGTGCATTCCTGGCGTGAGCAGAAAGAGCTGGAAGGGTCGCACTCTATGCAATGCGCCATCAAGCACGATAACCCCTTCCCCCTCTGTGATATAACAAAGGATATAAACAGGGATATAGATATGCCTGACTCCACGTTTGGAAAAAGTCCGTTTACGAACTGATGATAGAA
This sequence comes from Paenibacillus ferrarius, assembly GCF_002027705.1. Taxonomy (GTDB): domain Bacteria; phylum Bacillota; class Bacilli; order Paenibacillales; family NBRC-103111; genus Paenibacillus_E; species Paenibacillus_E ferrarius. Next base: position 111,408 of record NZ_MBTG01000020.1, read on the forward strand.
GATAGGTTAAGTTTTCATTAGACGGCATGAAGAAGATACACCAGCCTTTCTCGAAACACCAACGTCTTCTTTCATTATACAGCTCTGCGGCGCAACAACAAATAAACCATATAAGGCGCACCGACAAAAGCTGTAATTAATCCGGCAGGAATCTCAAAAGGAGAGAACAAATTCCGTCCTGCAGCATCTGCTCCCATCACGAGCAGTCCACCAACCAATGCAGCCACAGGCAAACGGACAAGGCTTCGGCTGCCAACCAGATGCTTTGCGATGTGCGGTGCCATCAAACCGACAAAAGCAATCGTTCCCGCCATGGAGACAGCAGATCCGGCCAGCCCCACACTTATCAGAATAAACAGGACTCGCATCGTCTCCACACGAAGGCCAAGACCCGCGGCCGATTCCATATCCAGCAGGAACATATCCAAATATCGGGTCATCCCGATCAATAAAGTAAACAGAATAAGCAGCCAGGGCAGCAAAGGCCAGAAATGCTCCCACGTCCGTCCATATAAACTTCCCGCCATCCATACAGTCGCCTGGGATACACGAAATATTTCACCAACCGTTAAGAAATAGGTAATAAGTCCACCCGCCATAGCTGATATGCCTGCCCCGATAAGCAGCATGCGCACTGTAGAACTTCCCCCTCCTTTTCGCCAAGACAGGGTATAAATTACCGCTGTGGCGATGAAGGCTCCGCCGAAAGCAATCCAGGGGAACTGACTCATTGGAAACGATGGAACCAGTACCATAACGGCAACTACAGCGGCGGCGGCCCCCGAATTCAGGCCAATTACGCCAGGAGAAGCAAGCGGATTCCGTGTTATGACTTGCAAAATCGTTCCTGATAGCGCCAAGCTGCATCCTACCAGGAAGCCTGTTAATGCGCGTGGCAGCCGCAGTTGATGGATCGTAAACCGATATTCCTCGCTGCCGATTCCCGCCAAGCTCCGAAAAACCTCCACAGCGGGAACCGTCCGCTCTCCCAGCATGACATTCAGGACAAACATACCTGCACTCAGAACAATCAGGATTACTATAATCCCGATCGAACGTCTGCATTTAATAGAAGAAACGATGTTTATCTCTCCTTTCTCTGGGCCAGATAAATAAGAAACGGTGCGCCAAAGAAGGCAGTAACAACTCCCACTGGAATTTCCTGACGGACAAGGATAAATCGTGCCCCGATATCTGCTGCCAGCAACAATAGCGCCCCCAGCAAAGCGGAATACGGAACGATCCAGCGATAATTGCTGCCTATCAGCAGCCGTGCAATGTGGGGAACAGCCATTCCTACGAAACCGATAGGACCAGCAAGCGCCACGGCGCTGCCCGCTAGCAGGACTGTGACAATCACGCATAGGATTTTAATCATTCGAATCCGCTGCCCCAAACCTTGTGCGACATCTTCCCCCAGGCTAAAAATGTTCAGATAACTGCTGAGCGCTAGCGAACCAATCAATCCAATCAATAAATAAGGCAATACCTGAAGGAAAAGATTCAGGTCTCTGCCCGTCAGTGAACCAGCCAGCCAAAAGCGCATCGTATCAAGCGATTGCTCGTTAACAATAAGAATACCCTGAGTCATGGAGGCAAAAAGCAGATTCAGAGTAGAACCAGCAAGCACAAACTTGACTGAAGATATCGGTTGGCCGCCTGTGGAACTGAGTAGAAATACAAAAATCCCCGCAGCCGCTGCCCCGATGAGAGATGACCATGCATACAATTGCAGTGACGTCGTTCCAAGCCAAAAGGAAGCGAGTACAGCCGTAAGTGCAGCGCCGTAATTAATTCCGAACAGTTCAGGTCCTGCGAGGGCATTGCGGCTCAGCGCCTGCATAAGGCAGCCTGCAACGGCAAGCGAGCTCCCGACCGCGGCTGCAATAACCGCTCTAGGCAGCCGAATGTTGCGTATAATCATATGTTCGCGGGACCCGTCAAAAAAATAGAAAGCTTCAAGGACAGATTGAAATGAAATATGTACGACGCCGAACATAACGCTGCCTACAAATGCCGCAAAAGCCAACAAGCCTATTAGAACAAGTCCAGCAAATTTAAAATTACTGCTTATGCTCAAAAGTTTTACCTCCATTGCTTTTGTACAGAAAAATTGGATCGTCACAAGTGACGACCCGATTTCTCAGTTGATCTTATACCCCACTTGCTTATTTGGCCGCCGCAAACGTGTTCAGATCATCAATAACTTTGTTAGCAGCTTGAATGCCTAGACCACTAAGCCAGTATTCCCACTCTACAGGGTGAACAGCTTTCTTCTGCACGCCTTTCAACGTTGCCCACAATGAACCCTTCTCCAGCTTGGCGAAAGCATCCGGCTCGCGATTAAACCAAAGGATGATATCACCGTCCAGCTCAGCGATTTGTTCCTCCGTTATATCTTTGGAGAAGCTTGCCTCCCGCTGTGCTGCCGGACGAACAATTCCTGCATCCTCCATAATGATACCGGAAAAGTTCTTTTTCAAATAAAGTTGAAGTTTATCTTTCCGCGGACGGAATAAGGATACTTCTTTGGGAGCCGTGCCAGCATACTTGGGTTTCAGTTCATCGATGCGCTTTTGATAGGTATCCAGCAGCTTCTTCCCAACCTCTTGCTTATTTACAGCCTCGGCATGCAGCTGCAGGTTTTCTTTCCACGTTATACCCAGCGTATTTACGAATATGGTCGGAGCAATTTGTTTTAACTGTTTGTATATAGCGTCATGAGTATCCTTGTTCCCAATGATCAGATCCGGCTTCAACGCATCAATCGCTTCCAGATTAGGCTCATTGACGGAGCCAATGTTTTTGATTCCCTCCGTCCCCTTCAGATAGGTCGGGAAGGGATCACCCGCGGCCAGAATAGACGGCGCGCCAACTGGCTTGATGCCCAGCTCCAGCAGATTATCCAGAGCACCTATGTCCAGAACAACAACACGGCTTGCCTGCGCTGGAATCTGAACCTCCCCGTAAGCGTCCTTTATCGTACGTTTCTCCGTTGTAGCAGCAGCCTTTTTTTCCTGTTCGTTGCTATTGTAAGTTGTTTCTGTCCGCGTGTTGCCGCAACCTGCGAGTACCAGCACCATAACAGCAATCACCACATACAACCATAATTTGCCGCCTAACCCTTGTCTCTCTAAACGCATTGTCAATCGTCCCCCTTGTGTCTGGTTAACCATGTAATTAATAATGATTATCATTCTTAAACAATACTTTAAACCTTCATCTTCTGTCCATGCACTATTATTTAGATCTCATATATTTTTTTAGTTTTTTCTGTCTAAAGCCCCTCCTAGACACAAAGAACCCCGGAATTATGAAAACATAATTTCGGGGTTCAGATGCGTGATGCAACTTGTTATTTCTTCGATGGTGCTTCCGTTTTGTATTCAATAATTTGTAATACTTTGGGTTCAATAGCTTTCAACAATTGTTCATTCGAACGATTGTTTTTAGGAACATCACCGTTATTTTCACCTTGAATCTGTAAATCAACCTGTGTTTTTGCAATGACATCAATCACTTGTTGTTTAGAGATATTTTTAGATGCTGCAATCTCCACAACAGATTTACCTTTTGCTAATTCTTCTTTTAATTCTGTTGGGCTAATTTTTAGTAAAGAAAACAGTTTGGCATCGTTTAAATAGGCATCAGCAAAATAATCAGGCTTGCCATTTGTAGAGAATAATCCCTCTACTTGAGTGTTTGAAGGTGTGGTCTCCCCTCCGATGAGAGAAACACTGATCGTATTGCCTTGAACAAATACCTGGTAGAACGGTGTTTTTGATCCCTTTTTGGTGTAATTCAATATAACCGTTTTTTGATCAGGGTTGTCCATTTGCTCCATAGCAAACTCGTACCCTGTAATGTTGCCATACATTTTATCAATGAGATAATCTACCTTTGCCTTGATTTCCTGATTGCTTAAAGTAATGAGCGGCTTCAGCTTCGGCTCCCAATTCTCTTGATTCACGTGTTCAATCTCACCAGTAATAGCGTTTGTATGAAGGGTAAACTTTTTGCCAGTACCTCCTTTTTCCTGCAGTATGATACTTGTTTGGACACCTTGAACGCTGCTTGCCTCGATAATCTCAAACAATTTTGTTTCGGGAAATGCGCTGTACAGCTTCTCAAGTGTTGCTTTGCCAACTTCATCCACCTTGACTTGTTCAGCAGTCATTGGTGTTCTAGTAAGTATTTCAATCAGAGTAGGAGCCGCGAAGGCGGCGGTTGGAATCAAAAGCGCAGCAGCAACTATTCCACCAATTAATCGTTTTTTCATGGTTGTTTCGCTCCTTTTTCGTTGCAAATATTGAGAATAGGATTGTTCTATTCGTTTGGTAATGGCCAGAGGGCACTCCATAGTTTCTGCCTCTTTGTGCAGATATTCACGGATTTTGCGTTCAATAGTCATTGATCTTTTCCATCCTTTCCGGGGGGAGATTCCGCGAGTTTTTTCGAAGCGCCTGGAGGCCAGCGTGATATCTGGACTTCACTGTACCAAGCGGAATATCGAGCAATGTCGCAATTTCCTCAAGCGTATAGTCGTGAAAAAAGCGGAAGATAATCACCGCTCGCTGTTTGTCCGTCAGTTTTCGTATTAAATGCGATATCATTTGGTTCGTCTCATCCATCAAAGCAGTAGGTGGATCCCAATAAGACTCTTCCCGTGAGAAGGCACAGATGCGTTCAAAAATTCGGAATCTCCTCCAGCTCTTGACCCGAAATCTCTGCACTTGACGAATTACCAAGCCGTGCAGCCAGAAGTGGAAAGGACGGTTCGTATCGTAATTAGCAAGCGAGGTCCACATTTGCATATAGATCTCATTCATAACATCTTCCCGATCCTGTTGATGATCCACCAGAAAGGAGACAGTCCGATAGATGTCCTGATAGGTGGCATCATACATCGCATGAAACGCCTGTTGATCACCATCTTTCATTTTTATAAGTAATTGGTACATATAGTCATTTTGCATTCAGAGGGCCCTCCTGAGTAAGCAGCTTACACACTATATTGTCTCTCTATCAAAAAAAGGTTCGGTTCTTTATTTTTTTTCAAACTGCTTAGTGTCAGCGGCATCGAACAGGAAGACAACCAGACGTGCAACGGTCCGCTAGATTATAGCATGGCTTATTTTAGGTGGTGCCTGGTTAAAATAAAACAAACGACAGCCCTAGACGAGAAAGTCTCGTCTTAGACTGCCGCTGCAGTTTGTATAAGTTCTACGCGCCAAAAACCTAGAAGACATTAATTCGTCTAATAATATGGTAGGAATTGTCATTAATAATAATGTTTCCTTTGACATCTACAGTAAAATCGGGGTTAATCCCTAATATTAAGGCACCTGGTTCGTGGTCATCACTCGGATTAACGGCTCCAGGCAAATTACTAATTCCTACGGAATTGGGTGCTATTTGTTCATATGTTTGAGTCTGCGGGGAAAATAAACCGTGATTGTAGAAAAGATGATCTAATTTTACATAGTCTTCTATTATGCCATGAATGTCGACACGATAAAAACCTTTTTCGTCCGCGATATAAAAGTATCCGTCTCGGGATGATGCTCCGTTAATATTTTCAATATTTACCTTTGCAACCTCACTGATAGTTCCATCAGCATTTAATTTGCTAACGCTTTTATTCACCTTATCTAACAAATATATGCGGCCGCCATTTACAACGGAAACAAGACTCTGTTTCTGATTACCGGACAAGCCGATCGTCTTCTTCGTTTCCCCTGAGTATAGGGAATACATTCGGTTCAAAAACGTGTTACTGTAGTAAAAATGCTCCTCATCCACTGTAGCAAAAAAGTTGGACTCTACATTCATCGTATCATCTAAACTATAAGTTACCATCTTCACCTCAGGTAAGATTTCATAAATAACAGTCGTGATATCTATTTTTAGTGCATCCACACTTGCCAGCATGTATAGCTTCTCATGCAGTTCATCGTAGAACAGCTTCTGAGGGATGAGATCAAAATACATTAATTTTTGAACATTGTTTTTTTTATCTTTATATTCGATGTTGAACTTTTCATTAAAGGTAACCTCATGTTGAATGTTCCTGCCATCTCCCGATTTTTGATTATACACGGAAATGAAGTATTTGGATAAGGTTGATCTATTTGAATTAAAGTTTATCATATACACATTATTATCCTTACCTGAAACAACACCTGAAATATTTGCCGTATTAATAGCTCTTACGAATTGAGGAGTACTAATGAATACGCTTTGTCCTAGTTCAGTGGTTAAGTTATCCACCGTAGGCTTATCCATCTTTTTCTTAACAGACGCAGTGGACTTAAGTTGCTCCGCAGGGGTAGATTCGGCTTTTCTGCCCGTGATCGTAATGGTATGTGCGCTGTTGTCATAAACGACCGTTTGATTCAAATTCTCGGTGATAAAACGAAGAGGAACCATTGTCGTTTCGTTCAGGATAGTGGCAGGCTGGTCCAACGTGACCGAGGTTCCATTCACTATAGCGTCTGGACGGTCCAATGTCAGATGAATGGTTTTCATCACTGTAGAAAGTGTAATTGTCCGTGTAATTTCATCCCACTTCACATCCGCGCCCAGTGATTCCCCAATAAACCGCAGAGGCACCATAGTCGTGCTATTTAACAAGGTTGGAGCGACTTTAAGAGTTGTTGACTGTCCGTTGGCTGACACTTGCGGATCATTCAGTTTTAGTTTAATTTCAACACTATTGGTAGCAGGCATTTGATCAGTGGCATAAGCCGATTGCAACGTTAAGCAGAGACTGGTTCCGAGTAACAGTAGCAGACATTTCCCTAGTTTTTCGGAAAACATGTGACATCCCCCATTTGTGTATGTTTCTTCCAGTCTACTATGACTGCGAATACGCTACAATACTTATCTAGACACTTGTAACTAATTTATTACTTTTCTGTTGACTTAAACCATGGTTTAAGTCGTATTATAATCCTGTCGACAGGATAAGATACAATTTGGAGGACTCCAGATGAAATATTGTTCCATTAGTGAAGCTGCAGCCAAATTCAATATGCCAGAATCAACGTTACGTTATTATGAGAAAAAAGGACTACTACCACTAATCGAACGTGATGAAGCTGGGAGGCGGTTATTTTCAGAAGATCAAATTGCGCTCCTAGAAACCGTTATTCGTTTAAAAAACACGCACATGCCGATAAGTAGCATTAAGCAATATATGGATTGGATTTTAGAAGGAGAAAATACCATTGCACTTCGACTTGACATGATGAGGAATCATAAACAAGCTGTGCTAGATGAAATCTCATTGATGAAAGAAGCTTTAATAGGAATTGACGTAAAAATTACGCGTTATACAACCGTTCTCAATAAAGAAAATATGGAGAAGAGGAACTAACATGAAGCTTTCAGGAAATACAATATTGATTACAGGCGGAGGTTCTGGAATAGGATTGGCTTTTGCAGAGCGCTTTATAAAAGCCGGAAATAAGGTCATTATAACTGGACGACGTGAAAATGTACTTCAAAATGCCAAAGAAGCATTCCCGAGCCTTATTACTCATGTCAGTGATTTGGATATTGAATCCGAACGTGTAGCCTTGTTTGATTGGGTAACAGCGAACTATCCAGAAATTAATGTGTTAGTTAACAATGCCGGGATCCAACAACGCTTTAATGTGCTCAAAACGGATGCGAATAGCAATTGGAATTATTTCAGTAAAGAAATCGCAACTAACCTTGAAGCACCTATCCATCTATCTATGCTGTTCAGTTCACTTTTTGCATCAAAAGAAGAGGCGGCTATTATTAACGTCACATCTGGGTTAGCTTTTACACCATTTGCGATCGCTCCGATATATTCAGCAACGAAAGCGGCGCTTCATTCCTTTACAATGAGTCTAAGACTACAACTTTCCGATACGTCTGTAGAAGTAATTGAAGTTGCTCCCCCGGCAGTGAATACAGCTTTAGGCGGAACGGGGATGCATACACTTGGAGAACCGTTAGATGCCTTCGCGGATGGAATTTTCAAAGGATTAGAAGAGGAGAAACAAGAAATTGGCTATGGTACTTCTGTGAATCGCTTGCGCATGTCACGAGATGAAATCGACGAATATGCAGCAAATATGTATACGGCAACGAAAAACACCATTGAATAACTATGCTTAGGAAAAAGGTGCTGCTTATGTAGGTTATATACCGGCAACCTAATCCACCAAAATAGAAAAGTCCCGATATATCAATTCTGATATTGTCGGGACTTAACTTGTTATTCATAGTGATTGAAAGATTACTATCATGTATTGTTTTATAATCTACTTGCACAGAAGTGTTGCCAAGAGTGTAAAAATACAGACTTTGCATTTTATGACTCCTATTATGGGGAGCATAGCCGTGATTTATGGTGAAGCGGGTGCAATACTAAAAATGCCCTCCCAAGCAACTGTGGACACAGTCACTCGGAAGGGCATGCTTGAGAATATCTTCTTTTTTATGACAGAATCACTTAAATCAATCCGGATTTTTGCAGAAGCCGCTGAATAATCGTGGTAGCCTCTGCCCGGGTCAGCTTCCCTTTTGGTGCAAGCTCATTGCTTTCTCTTCCAGAAACAACTTCCGCTTGAATACTATCCGCTATACTGCTTAGCGCCCAACTGGATGCAGCTGCTGTATCTGTGTATGGCCGCAATGTGGCATCAGTTGACTGGACAGGCAGCTTGGCCTTCAGGTTGGTGATCTTCATCGCTTTGGCGATCATGACCATGGCTTGTTCCCGGGTAACGATATCATTCGGACGGAAGGAACCGTCTTCGTACCCGCTAATCAGCTTGTAGGCATAGGCCGTTTGAATTAGGCTGCTGTACCAATCCGTAGTCTTCACGTCCGCGAATGCCGTTGATCCGCCTTCCATCTTCAACCCCAAGCCCCGAACCAGGATCGCAGCAAGCTCCGCCCATGTAATCGCTTGATCGGGTTGGAACAGGTGATCGTCAATGCCGTTAACGACCATCCGCAAGCCCATTTCATTCACCGCATTCTTCGCCCAATGCTGCCCCATATCCTTGTACTCTTCTTGATGCCTTACGATCGAATACGTGCTATTGGTCAAGCTGCTCACTCTAGCCACAGACTTGCCGTCTACTGTAATCAATTGGGTCGGTACAGGGCGAATGGCTCCGTCCGGTTCAACAACAACCCCGGTTACAATTTCCCCTGAATTTACAGCCTTCGGAATCACGATTGTTCTTTCCACGTATGCGTTGAATTTCGACACGTCAACCGTTGAATCTCCGTAAGCGCCTCGTACCGTAAAGTTGAGCGCCGGAGCGACAAGAGTGAACCCTCCTTTTGCTGCCGCCTCCTCCAGCAGTTTCACCGTGCTCATTGCCGGCTTGGAAATTTCAACAGTTATCTTAATATCCTGAAGCTGCACATTTTTGCCAAACTGTTCGGAAAGACCACTGATGTTGATCTGCTCTGCGGGCAAGGTATAGGTCGCGTTCTCCGTTTTGACTACAATGACCGCAGCCTTTTGCTCCATGATTTTTACGATTTGCCCGCTTATTTCTCCAATCACCACATCGGATTTTGTATTCACCGAAATCATAATCACTGCATGCTGTTCCTCTGTCGCAAGCTTGCGCTCCAGCACCTTCGGATCAACCACAACCGTAGTGACCGTCTGATCCTTCACCTTGGCTGTCGTTGCGGTCCCTATCTTCTCAACCTTGCCATTGACCAGGAATTCAACTCCGGCAGGCGAATTTGATGTTTCGGGCTCTGTTGAGCTGTCGCCGCTGCTGTTGGCTGGCTCTGTTGGGCTGCTGCCGCCGCTGTTGTTAGTTGACGCTGTTGGCGTCACTGCATTGGAGACGGCGGAGGCAGCGCTGCTGCCTGTAAGATTAACAGCTCTTACCGTAAACGTATAAGTTGTTCCGTTGGTTAAACCGGTTACTGTGATCGGACTTGCTGGGCCTGCTGCCGTTATATTCCCCGGTAAGGCCGTGACCTCGTACTTTGTTATTGCGCTTCCTCCGTTGACTGCTGGGATGGCGAAGCTGACGATAGCCTGACCATTCCCTGCTGTTGCAGTTACAGCTGTTGGCGCTGAAGGTACCGCCGGTATCGCCCCAGGTGTTGCGCTTACCTCATTGGAGGTAACGACAGCTCCCTTGCGGTTGGTGGCTTTGACGATAAAGGAATAGGTTGTGCCATTCGTCAATTCGCTGGCATCGTAGCCGTAGACAGAACCGCTTACCGTAGCCGCTGGTGCTCCATACGTGCCCGAAGCCGTTCTCTGGTATACGGCGTAGCTTACAGTTCCGTAGACTTCCTCCCATGCCAGAAGAACATGGCTATCTCCGCTTGCAGCCACCTTCAAGTTAAGGAAGGCAGCCCCCGGCTCCGGAAGCGTAACGGCTGCACTGGAAACCCCCGGCAGGCCTGCCGCGTCGAAGGCGAGCTGGGCTCCTGTCACCTCATCGTCATTCGCTGCGCCCAGACCCGTGAAGGCGACGATGCCGGAGCTTGCCGTGGCGGCCGTTGCTCCCGTTAACGTCCAATCGCCCGCATCCTTCTTCGAGACAGTCACAACGGTGCTGCTGTCGCCCACACTCGTATTGCCGAAAGTATCCCGAAGCGTCACCACCGGCTGCTGTGCGAACAGTCCGCCGTTTCTAGTCGGCGCCGTCAGGTCTTTGGTCAGCGCCAGCGAAGCCGGGCTGCCCGCTTGTGGCGTTATGCTCAGCACATTCGCCGCCGGTGTTACTACGCCTGCTACACTCAAGCTGATAGATTGCTTCGCCGCTTGGTTCAGCTGCAGCTGAACCGTGGCTATGCCGTCGGCAAACATGGCGCTGTACGTGCT
>NZ_MBTG01000021.1 GCF_002027705.1 Paenibacillus ferrarius
GTGGAGGCCGAGATGCTCTAGTAACGGGTCTGTGCCCTTTGGGAACTACTACTCGGTACTTCCGTGCTTTTCGTCATGCGTGATCCTACGAATGGGCCAACATACGCCCCTAGTTAAAAAGCGTTGCTTCCTTCAACTTTCTGACACTCCAGCGGAGCACAATAAACAATGACTAGGATAAACTAAGCAGCTTGTTGCTGCTCCATGTCCGATTTGAATTCTTCTTGCCGTTTTACCATACCGATGATTATACGTGCTAATTTACCGATTAATTTAAAAATAGAGCGGTGCTTTTTCATCTTCATGACCTGTACATTGTGGATATGCCACTGCTGAAAACTCGGATGATTGTTGACAAGTGTGAGTACCGCTAAATACAAATATTTTCGCAATTGGGGCCTTCCACGCTTTGAAAGGGTCACTTTACCTTGATGCTTGCCTGAACTCTGATTCACGAGGTTCATTCCGGCTTGCGAGAGGATTTGTTGACCGTGCGCATACTTGCTTAGGTCCCCGCACCCTGCCAACAATGCCGAGATCATCAACGTGCTCAAACCCTTCAAGCTCCGTAGTAAGGGGACCTCCGGTAGTGGTTCAAGCAGCCTTTCCAGCTCTTGTTCGAACTCTCGCAGTCGTTCAGCCAAGCGCTCATAGTCCTCAAGAAGCCTTTTCAGATCATTCCGCGCTTCCACGTACCCTACTTTACTGCCGACGGAATTGCGGGCTGCTGCGATGAGTCTGGCAGCGATCTCCATGCCTGTTCTGCCCCCAGCTCGCTTCATTCCGCCTTTTTCCCTCCATAAAGATACCATCTCCAGCGGCGTTAATAGTCCTACATCTGCAGGTAACGGAAAGATCTTGAGTGAGGCCAGGGAACGGACGGTTGTCCAATCCTCAAAAACACGGCAGTACTCGGGAAAGTGGATGTCAAGTAAGCGGAAGATGCGGTTTTTTAGACTTGTTTGCTGTTTCACCCAGTATTCGCGGTCATTCATGACCATACGTATACGCTGGTAAACGTCCCCATGCTGATGATAAGGAAAGTAAAATCCCCGGCTGACCGCATCTGCGATAACCAAAGCATCTTTGAAATCGTTTTTGGACTGACTGTTGTCTCGATTCTCTTTGTTTCTATATGTGGTTAAGGGATTGACCAGAACGACTTCATAGTTGTTTTGCGTTAGCCAGTCAGTAAGATTAAACCAGTAGTGCCCCGTTGGTTCGAGTCCAATGAGGAACGAAGTGAGATTTTTTTGGACTAGTAAGTTTTGAATCCAGCGAAATAATTTTTCGAAACCCTCCCTTCCGTTTTCAAACGAAATAGGTCGTCCGATTTCGATCCCACGGAAATTGACAGCCCGAGCAACGTGTTTTTCTTTGGCAATATCTACACCAACGATAAGATGATTCGTGGTAATTCGTTCGATCCGTTGATTTTCCGAATGTCTTTGTTTAAACTTCATAGTGAGCACTCTCCTGTTATTAGATCATGTTAGTCACTGGCCGGTGATATGATCTTAATGTACAGAGGGTGCTTGTTTTTTGCAAAACCAAAATATTAGCATCTACAGGAATGCTTTGGAGTGAATTTAGGCGGTTTTCAGCCATATAGCGGACCATAGTTCCCTTTGGGCTATGCGATAACGCAGAACGTAGTGTAAAAAGGAACTATGATCCGCTAATTGGCGGGGCGGGACGGGGCGGCAGCATCCCATCGCCTACCTCTTCGCCGTCATCTCACGGCATATGACGCATCAGCCTTCGACATACGCCGCGTAGTCCTTCCCCGTCACCTCACAGCACGTGCCGCATCAGCTTCCGGCACTCAAGAGGCGTCTGCGAGGTGACTTGCTTGAACACACGGCCGAAGTGGGCGACGCTGTCGAAGCCGGATTGCTCGGCGATGTGAATGACTTTGAGCTTTGTTTCACGCAGCAGACGCTGGGCTTCGCGAATGCGCACGTTGTTCAAGTATTCAACGAACGAGAAGCCAGTTGTTTCTTTGAACGAGCGGCAGAAGTAGCTTGGGCTGATATAAAAGGTTTCGGAAATCGAGGCGAGTGTCAGCCGATTGCGAAATTCCTCATTGATGTAGGAGACAATTTCGTACATTTTGGGATTGTGCGGCTGGGGCTGTTCGTCCACCGTATTTAGTTTGTCTGTGAGCCGCGAGCAGATAATCAGCAATTGTGTAAATAATGCTTTGCTGTTAAGCTGCCAACCGCTTTGCTCTTGCTGCTGTTCTCGCAAAATATGAAAGAGCAAATTCTCTACAACAGTGCGATTCGCGCCCGAAAGGGAGAAGACATGATGGTTTTGCTGAAAGAGCACGAGCAGCTGCTCAGCGGCATCTTCGCCAATGGATCGAATAAAGCGATCATCAAAGCTTAGTAAAATACGTTCGTGCGGTGCTGCATCGACATTTCGAGTTTTGTGAAGCACGTTTTTATCGATGCAAACGAGGCCGCCCTCTTGAATGTAATAAGAACGGTCTTGTATAAAATAGTGGCGTTTCCCACTGAGTAAATAATAAATTTCATAGGTATCATGGAAATGGTTCACGTTCATGGAGAAAGCATGATCTCTGCGAAGTCGTTCAATCGCGAATGGCTGCAAGGCTAACCACCTCTTATCTCAATCAAATATGTTCTTTTTATTATAGCAAGATATGCAAGGAAAGAAACTATAAAGGTAATATTTGAATAGAAACGCAGCAAATATTGTATTACTCTTGAGGTAGGACATATCCACATTCGAGAGGGGTACAAACGGAATGAAAAAACGTTATGCAGTAGTCGGTACAGGTGGAAGAGCAGAATTTTTCTATGGAGCGATTGTGAAAGATTTTCAAGAGACGTCCGAATTGGTTGCGATTTGCGACATTAACCAAACGAGAATGAATTATACCAACCAACTACTGGTTGATAAATATGAGTACAATGCGGTTCCAACTTATAAAGCAGATCAATTCGAGGAAATGATTCGCAACGAAAAGCCTGATTATGTCATTGTGACATCTGTGGATCGGACACATCATACTTACATTATCAAAGCAATGGAGCTTGGTTGTGATGTCATCTCCGAAAAACCAATGACGGTAGATGAAGAGAAATGTCAAGAAATTCTCGATGCAACTAAACGTACGGGACGCCAGCTTCGCGTGACGTTCAATTACCGTTATGCTCCGCACAATACGAAAATTCGCGAGCTGATTATGGACGGAGCCGTTGGGGATGTTCATTCGGTACATTTCGAGTGGCTGCTGAACACCGAGCATGGCGCTGATTATTTCCGCAGATGGCACCGCGATAAGCGCAATGGCGGCGGGCTGCTGGTGCACAAATCGACGCATCATTTCGATCTTGTTAATTTCTGGCTCGGTACGCGTCCTGATACGGTATTTGCGATGGGCGGCCTCATGTTCTATGGCAGAGAAAATGCAGAAAAACGCGGTGAAACGAAGTTCTATCAACGAGCTACGGGGAATGAGAATGCCAAGGATGATCCGTTCGCACTGCATTTGGATACGAATAAGCATCTAAAAGGGATGTATTTGGATGCGGAACACGAAGACGGTTACCAACGCGATCAGAGCGTTTTTGGCGATGGGATCAGCATTGAAGATACGATGGGGGTTATGGTTCGCTACAAAAATAAAGCCATTCTTACGTATTCTTTGAATGCCTACATGCCATGGGAAGGCTTCAATGTCATGATCAATGGCAGCAAGGGCCGTATTGAACTCCGGGTAGTTGAGAAATCGTACGTGAATTCCGGTGGGGACAAAGCGGACGAAGGTGCATTAAAGACCAAATCAATCAAGGTATTCCCGATGTTCGCGGCTCCATACGAAGTGGAAATTGAAGAGCTTGCCGGGGGACATGGCGGCGGTGATCCGATCTTGCTGCGAGACATTTTTGATAAGGCTTCCGACGACCGCTTTGCCAGAGCAGCCTCTCATGTGGATGGTGCGATGTCCATTCTGACTGGCATAGCAGGGAACATTTCATTACGTACGGGACAGCCTGTTGCGGTAGATAAATTGGTCACTTTCTAATAAAGGTTGGAGGCGAGCGGCATGTGGAATCCAGATGCTATCATGGAGAACCTTTATAACACTTATGCCGGCAAGCGGCTTCAAGAGCAAGAACATGAAACGGCTGATTCGTATAAGCTGCGGTTAAAGGAGCAATTGACTGGCTCGCTGACGCTTCAAGAAGGACAGGATGATCTACATCCTGTCCTTCTTGAACGTATTGAGCTCAGTGATCATATTCGTGAGCGAATTGAATTTGGAACCTACATGGGCTTTCGAGTGCCTGCTTATGTATTGATTCCACTAGGCTTGAAGGAAAAGCGAGCTGCTGTACTAACCTTGCATGGTCATGGGTTCGGGAGCAGGCAGATCGTAGGATTGAATGCGGATGGCACTGAGCATACAGGTGAGCCGGACATTCATGGCAATTATGCGCTGGAGCTCGTTAGGCGCGGCTTCATCGTGATTGCTCCTGAGATTATCGGCTTCGGGGATCGAAGGCTAGCTGAGGATCAGAAGGAGGGGAAAGTAGGGAACTCCTCCTGCCAAACCCTGGCTTCGCATTTGCTGTTATACGGGATATCGTTAGCGGCATTGCGCGTGCAGGAAGCGAGGCGAGCGCTTGACTACGTATTGTCTCGGGATGATGTGGACAGCAGCAGCGTCGGCTGCTTTGGTTTCTCAGGAGGCGGACTTATCGCCGCCTATACAGCAGCTATTGATGAGCGGGTGAAAGCGACAGTCCTGTGCGCCTTTGCGAATACATTCAAAGGCAGCATTATGCCTATTCGCCATTGCATCGACAATTATTTGCCGGGCGTTCTGGCATACGCAGAGCTGCCTGAATTAATTGGTTTGATAGCTCCTCGTCCCTTGTTTATCGCATCTGGCAAACAAGATCCCATTTTTCCTGTAGAAACGGTAGAAGTTGCTGTTGCGTATTTAAGGAAATTGTATATACAAAGTGGTGCGGAAGATCGATTGCATGTTCATCTCTATGATGGAGTTCATGAAGTCGATGGGAGCCAGGCTTATCCTTGGTTGGTTGAGAAGCTTGCAGAGGCTTCCAGACAGGCATGATGTTAGATACTGTTGTCTGTTCCGTTTAGTTTTAAGGTGTCATACTTGCGGATTTCTTCACGCCAGGAGAGAAATCCGCTCTCCATGGCGCGGATCAGCATTTCTGCGGTCGCGACATTCGTAGCAAGAGGAATCCTCTGAACATCACATAGGCGAAGCAAGGCGGAAATATCCGGTTCGTGTCCAAGCGCAGACAGCGGGTCGCGAAAAAAAATCAGTAAATCAATATCATCCATCGCAATCATAGCTCCGATTTGTTGATCTCCTCCAAGTGGCCCTGAGCGCAAGCCGGTCACCTCTAGTTTGGCAGCCTCACTGATTCTTCTCCCTGTCGTTCCTGTTGCAAAAAGGTTATGCTTCTGAAAGATATGTTTGTAAGCAATAACGAAGTCTACGATTAAGTTTTTGTGAATGTCATGAGCAACCAATGCGATATTCATTTACTCTCCACCCCTTTAATTATGTTATATATTCTT
Source organism: Paenibacillus ferrarius (assembly GCF_002027705.1). Classification (GTDB taxonomy): domain Bacteria; phylum Bacillota; class Bacilli; order Paenibacillales; family NBRC-103111; genus Paenibacillus_E; species Paenibacillus_E ferrarius. The sequence continues at coordinate 5,593 of NZ_MBTG01000021.1, forward strand.
ACATTGAATTCAGATTAGCTTAAAATATAAAAGAATTCAATCATTATTTTGGAATTTTCAATCAATTATAAATTATTGTGTCATGTTTTCGAACATTAACATAACGCAAATTGAACTAATCATGCAGTTTATAGCTCGTTTCGTTCCTTTCTATAGGGGGCTAACTATGTTAATCTGTAAGAAGTGTCAACAAGGCGGTGGTCATTTTTTGAAACGGATTTTGATTACAGGGTACAAAGCATCTGAATTAGGCATTTTTTCATTAAAGCATCCGGGAATTCCGATTATAAAAAAAGCGATCCAGAAGAAGCTTATTGCTCTTGTCGAGGAAGGATTGGAATGGGTTGTCGTTAGTGGGGGTTGGGGTGTAGAGTTGTGGGCGGCCGAGGCCGTGCTTGAACTTAGAGCGAGTACATGCCCAGAGCTGAAATTAGCGATTATTACGCCTTTTCTGGAACAGGAAGAGAAATGGAGCGACGATAAGAAGAATTGCTATACGAGTGTGATTGAGCGTGCTAATTATGTGAACAGCATAACGAAGACCAAATATGAAGGTCCTTGGCAGTTTAAGGAACGGGATAAGTTTCTGCTTCGCAACTCGGATGGCATCTTGCTAGTCTATGATGAAGATACAGAAGGCTCTCCTAGATTCATGAAACAGCAAGCTGCGCAATTGGCAGCCAACCACGCTTATCCAATCTTGACCATCAATGCGTATGATTTGCAAAATATAGCAGAAGACGAACAAGGGGAGCAGCACGGCGAAGAAGACTTGAGCGGAGATCAATGGGAAGATCCAGATACGTATAAGGATAATACAGATTTCGAGGAAATCTAATATGGAAAGCCAGGTCCCATGCGGACTTGGCTTTTTTTTTAAGACTAGTGCGTTAAGAAAATCTTAAGAATTGTCCCCACAATCTGTTAAGATTCAGTGCCTATACTAAGTCTCATGATAGCTATCAACATTTTGATTGTATTTGTCAGATCAACTTGATACGTTTATGGATATCCACAAAACACAGTACATAGGGTTATAACTAGCTTTTACTTACACACAAATGTAAAGGAGGATTCCTCTGGATGGCAATACCAACAATACTCCTTGTTGACGACGAGAAAGAAATTATAGATATGCTGGCCATTTATTTGAAAAATGAAGGCTATCAGCTGCTTCGAGCGTCTGATGGCATGGAAGCCCTTGAGGTTCTTCAGAAGGAAGAGGTAGATCTGATCGTACTCGACATCATGATGCCGAAAATGGATGGGATCGAGGCTTGCTTTAAAATCCGCGAGCAAAAAAATATGCCCATCATCATGCTCTCTGCCAAGAGTCAGGATATGGATAAAATCTGGGGCTTAAGCTCAGGCGCTGACGATTACATGAGCAAACCATTTAATCCTTTGGAGCTTATCGCTCGAATTAAATCTCAACTGCGCCGTTACACTAGGCTTAATGTGCCGCATGTGAACAAGGATCACGAGCTCGAAGTGGATGAGCTGACGATCAACACACAGACGCATGAAGTCAAGCTGGAAGGCAAAGAAATCAAGCTAACCCCGAGGGAATTCGCCATTCTTGAACTGCTGGTCCGCAACCGGGGGATGGTATGGAGCTCGGAAAAAATGTATGAAACTATCTGGAAGGAAGCTTATTATGACTCCGACAATACGGTTATGGTCCATATCCGCAAAATTCGTGAAAAAATTGAACCAAATCCACGAAACCCGAGATTCATAAAAACAGTTTGGGGGGTTGGCTACAAAGTTGAATAAACGATACGATCTCGATCCTTACTCTAAACTGAACCGATTTCCATTTAGCCTTTTCCCTTTTACCCTGCTTCGGAAGCTGATTATTTTGGTTCGGACGTTGTATAAGATTAGCATAGGTCATGTGAATCGAAGCGTGCGGATGCAGTTGATGCTTACCTTTGCCATCTGTTTGTTGGCGGGATCACTGACGTATGGCCTCTCTTCCAAACTGTTTGGAGAAATGCGACGGGCGGCTGTTATTGACTATAAGTTCGGGATTGAACGAATAGATAGTGAAGCCCGCAGCTTGGTTAATGAATTATCATCCCTACAAAACCAACGAGATCTGTCCGGTGGCGGAAGTTGGGGAGGGAGGCCGGAGTTTTTCGAAAATCATGTGAACCGAATGAATGACCAGAAATTCAAGGTTCTAATAACGGATCTGGAAGGTCGAGTCGTCTTTCGAAGCCCAAACGCTGCGGAAACGAATGTCGAAATTCACAATGTGATTGGCAACGCGATGAACGCCCGTACGGACCTGGATTATGGCCGTAAAGAATTTTCCAGTTTTTACCCTGTCAACTATCTGGGCCAAAAATCTTATCTGATTGTCTCCGGCATCCCGGAACCACACATTACGTATCAGAAGGGGGAAAGCCCGTTGTCCTTGCTGAGCGCTGTGGCTGTTTTTATCCTTTTGTTCTACTTCATGACACAAAAGAAAATGCGCCACATTGAGGAACTGGCTGGTGGTCTGCGCATCATTGCGACGGGGAATTTGGATTATCGCGTCGTTGAACGCAGTCAAGATGAGCTTGGTTCCCTAGCTCGGGATCTGAACTTCATGGTAGAGGATTTGCAGAAAAGGATTGAGGAGGAAAGAAGGAGCGAACGTTTGAAGCGTGAGTTGATTACGAATGTTTCTCATGATTTACGCACGCCTCTGACGCTTATCATGGGTTACTTGCGGCTGCTGCACGATAAGGGCTACGAGACACCTGAGCAAGCGTCTGGCTATATTAGTATTGCTTATCATAAGTCTGAAAAGCTGAAGCTGCTCATTGATGACTTGTTCGAGTACACGAAGTTATCCAATCGCGATGAGCCTCTTTACAAAGAAGGGGTTGCAATCAACGAACTGTTAGACCAATTGCTTGAGGAGTATGTCACGCCGGCTGAGGAGCAGCAGCTAACGATCATCCGCACGATTCCGAAGGAGAAGCTGTTGGTTCGTATCGACGTGGATAAGATGATTCGTGTCTTTGAGAATCTTCTGGGAAATTCGCTCAAGTACAGCTTGAAGCCGGGAGAGATCACTGTCAGCTTGCGCCATGATTATCGGTATGTCACCCTGCAAGTTAGCAATCGAGCAGAATGGCTTAGCGATGACGCCTTGCATCAATTATTTGATCGATTCTATCGGGTCGACGCTTCGCGTTCTTCCAATACAGGAGGGTCGGGCCTGGGGCTCGCCATCGCCAAAAGTATTGTGGAGTCGCACGAAGGCGCTATTTGGGCCGAGCAAAGCGGCGGACAGATTCATTTTTTCGTGAAATTAAAGCTTGTGTAATGGAATTAGGAAAACAACGTCTAAAGGGGCTTTGCTATGAGACGATGGATGGTATGCCTGATGCTAGTAAGCTTATTAGGAATGATAGGCTGCTCAAAACCTATCGAATTTACCGGGAAAACGGAAGATTGGCGGGTGGAATGCACAGTAAATCCATCCGGAAATGTCAAAGAATATGCGATCACGTATATTGGAAAAGACAGTCAGTCAGTTAAAAATGTCAGTTACTCTTTTATGGATAGTGGGAATTTTAATCAAAGCGGCAATAGTGAATCGAACTCGAAAAATTTGAAAATAACCGGAAAGTCTATCAAAGAAACGCCTTATGTTGAGGAAGATAGCTTTAAACTTCAAATCAAATGGAATGGTAAGGAGGACACGATACTTGTAGTAAAAAAAGGTTAGCATCCCGCATATGCACACACAGCCGATTATTGCCCCTAAGGTAGAATCGGCTTTATTGTCATGCGATTTTTTAGGCGTCCAGTGAGGGGAGGAGTAGAGAAATTGACGAAATTAACCGAGTTTTCGATGAAGAATGTTGCGGCTGTATGTATTGTGATTTGGCTGTTGATTGCTGGGGGATGCTACGCTGCTGCGAACTTGAAGGTAGAGAGTATGCCGGATATTGCCTATCCGATTGTTATTATTTCGACTGATTATACAGCTCCTCCAAAAGATGTCATGGAGTTGGTTACCAAACCGTTGGAGAAAGCAGTGGCGGGAATGCAAGGGCTCCAGAATGTAAGCTCCCGTTCGCAGGATAATTACTCGCAAATTGTTATCCGACTAGAACAAGGCAAGAAACCTGAGGATGTTAAAAAAGATGTGGAAAGTTTGATTGCGAATGTGCGGCTTCCGCAGGGCGCAGAAAAGCCTAGGGTATTAACGGCGGGGTTCGCTTCTGAACCTATCTATCATTTGGCGCTTTATGCTGAAGAGGGAACGAATCAAACGGAGCTCGATCAGGCTTTCAAAGATATGATTTTACCTGGACTAGAGGGCATTAAAGGTGTTGACCATGTTGATTCATTTGGCAATCGGGGGTTTAATGGGCCTCTTCGTTACCGGGGAATCACTCAACGTCACTTCTTTGATTGGGTTTCTAATGCTAATCGGCATCGTCGTGACGAATGCCATTGTTCTTATCGACAGGGTCCAGCAACTAGCTCAGCAGGGGCATCCGCTGCGCCAATCGTTGGTTGAAGCGGGGATGACACGCTTGAGGCCGATCATTATGACCGCAGGTGCGACCATTATGGCTTTGATGCCATTAGCTCTTGGTCTATCAAAGGGGACGATCGTATCGAAAGGCTTGGCCGTCGTTGTTATTGGAGGCTTAAGCACCTCGACACTGCTCACGCTCGTCGTTGTCCCTATTATGTATGAATGGATTTATTCCATTAAAATGCGTCGCAGGATGGGATGAGAAAAGAAATATGGCCGATCCCCCTTGCGTGTTAGGCATTTCTTGTTCTGAGCCTGCCATTTTGGCAGTCTCGTCTAACAAAAGCAGGGATGCAGCCTTCTTCGTTGGTTGAGCCTGCTTTTTCGGCAGGCTCAGAGTGGTTGGGCAGCTTTTTTGCTTCTGAGCCTGCCATTTTGGCAGTCTCGGCTAACAAAAGCAGGGATGCAGCCTTTTTTGGTGGTTGAGCCTGCCTTTTCGGCAGGCTCAGAGTGGGTTAGGTGCTTTTTTGCTTTTGAGCCTGCCGTTTTGGCAGTCTCGTCTAACAAAAGCAGGGATGCAGCCTGCTTTGGTGGTTGAGCCTGCTTTTTCGGCAGGCTCGGAGAGGGTCGGCTGCTTTTTTGCTTTTGAGCCTGCCATTTTGGCGGGCTCGAAGCGGGTTAGGCGCTTTTTCGCTTTTGAGGCGGCCTCGGACTTTTCAGAGGCCGCGATGTTCCCTGACGGCGTTTCTTAATCCTGCGGGGCAGGACACACCATATGGGCATTCTCTGTTCCATACAATTCGGAAACTTCCACGAGATTGTGCAAGGGGACTTCCTTTTCGTCATGAGGTTGATCCAAAGGGTAGATTCTAGCAGTTTCCGTGTTCGTATCAACATGTTGGATGTAGATCGGGACTCCGTTGAAAGTCACATGTGCCATCGTTGACGAGGTGGCAATTTCTTGGGCGCGCTGATTATTCATAAGTGTGGCCTCCTAATGAGAAGTAGTGACATTATTTGCATTTATTCCAAGAAGTATGTGTGCCGAATGAGATGTTATATAACATTACGTTAAATGAGGGGGATTAATCTTGGGTGCGACTAGTTTATTCCTCAAAACAAATTTAAGGTGAGAATTTGTTTCGATATACAAATATCATGCTGATTCATGTTAGATATATTGACGTTCATGACGAATAGGGATTACGATCAGGGTAAAAACAACACGATCAAGGAGATTATGAGCGGCGGAGAAAGCGACGATCCTTCGTTGATAGAAGCTGAATTCAAGTAAGATTTCTTAAGACAACAGGGGTGAACGGAATGGCTAACCACTTTGACTTGATCATTCGCGGAGGCTCCATCGTTCTTAGAGATGAAGTTCGCATGCTGGATATAGGTGTTAAGAGCGGCAAGATCGTGGCATTGGGTGAACAGATTGGAGAGGATGCCGAGACGATCGTGGATGCGCGAGGCATGACGATGATGGCAGGAATGATAGATGTTCATGTTCATTTGAATGAACCAGGACTTGGGATTTGGGAAGGCTTCGCTTCGGGCTCGGCAGCTTTGGCGGCGGGAGGATGTACGACCTACATGGATATGCCTCTAAACGGTGTCCCACCAACCGTTACGCTTGCGGCCATGCAGCAAAAGCTGGCAACAGCTGAAGCGCAGTCTCACGTGGATTATGCACTATGGGGCGGCCTCGTTCCAGGCCACTTGGATGACTTGGAAGCCCTGAATGAAGCGGGGGTTGTCGGATTCAAAGCGTTCATGTCTTCACCTGGCGAGCCGGGGGAGGAAGCTTTCTCCGAGGAGGACGATCGTACCTTATGGGAAGGGATGAAGCGGATTGCTCGCTTGAATCGTGTGCTTGCCATTCACGCCGAAAGCGAATCGCTGGTCTCGCAATTAGGAAGAATTCGCCAAGTAGAAGGAACGGTTTCCGCCAAGGATTACTCGTCTTCAAGACCGATCCTGGCCGAGTTGGAGGCTGTGAATCGCGCTTTGTTTTATGCCGAGCAGACCGGATGCCCGTTGCATTTCGTTCATATTAGCAGTCCGGCAGCCATTATGGTCATTGCCAAAGCCAAAGAAAGAGGCGTTAATGTGACTGTGGAAACGTGTCCGCATTATTTGGCCTTAACTAGGGTTAATTTGGAGAAGTTTGGTCCGAAAGCCAAATGCGCGCCTCCGCAGCAAAGCAAGCAAGAGCAGGATATGCTCTGGCATGTGCTTCGGTTAGGTTATATTGATATGATATCGTCGGATCATTCCCCCTGCCTGGGAGATTTGAAATTGTCAGACAACTATTTGGAAACATGGGGAGGCATAGCTGAGGCGCAAAGCTCACTGGAATTGATGCTGGATGAAGGTCATCTGAAGCGCAAAATCCCGCTAACACAACTGACCGAAATGCTGTCTTACGCACCGGCCAAACGATTCGGGCTGCATCCGCGCAAAGGCGAAATTCGCATAGGGGCTGATGCCGATCTCGTCATGATCCAGCTGAATAAGGCTTATGAATTGACAGATGAGCAGCTTCTCGATCGGCATAAGCAAAGCCCTTATGCGGGGAAGACCTTTTCCTGCAAAGTCGCAGCCACATGGAGCAATGGGAATCTTGTTTATGAGAAATCAAGCGGCGTACAGCCAGTGAAGATGGGAAATTGGCTGAGCGGCAGCCAGCTAGTTGATGGCTCCGCTTGATTCAGGCAGCATAGCCATGAAGGTGCTGAGTGAGCTGCTCACGAAGGCATCTTTTCGGGTAATGAATTCCGTATGGATACGACGATAGCGATGGGGTATTTCAAAAGTACGAATCAAACCTTCCGCCTCATGCTTACGAACAACAGCTTTGGGCATTAGGGAGATACCTAGCCCCGCAGATACCCCGCCAATAATAGCTTCCAGCATACCGAATTCCATCATGATGGGCTGCGTGTTACCGATGGATTGAAGCCACTGTTCCAACACATCCCGATAGGAGCAGCCTGAACTGAAAACAAGGATGGGCTTCGCCAAAGCTTCTGTAAGATCGGCCACATTAGGGCCAGCTGCAATGACTAATTCCTCTTCAAAGGCAGGAATGGATACCAGCTCGGGATGTGTGCACGAGCAGCCAATGAAGGCGCCATCCAATTCATAATGGAGTACTTTTTCAATTAAAAATTGCGAGTGGCCTGTTGTTAGAGAGAGCTGGACATTCGAATGCTGCTCGTAGTAGCAAGCGAGCAGTTTAGGCAATCGAACGGCTGCGGCAGTCTGCGTAGATCCAATCAGAAGCGGGCCGCTAGGTTTCCCTGAGGACGAAAGGGCGAGGAATGCTTCATCCAGCAATCCGACAATTTTATCTGCATAGGCAAGTAATGTTTTGCCGCTTGAAGTTAATGACATGCCACGGTTATGTCGGTAAAAAAGTACGGTTTGCAGTTCCGATTCAAGCTGTCTGATCCGAGCTGTGATGTTGGATTGCACATAGCCGAGCCGCTGAGCGGCCTTGGTGACGGAGCCTTCACGGGCGACCATTTGAAAAACGCGCAAATCTGGGCTTTCCATCTCGCAACCCCCTTGTAGATTTTTGGTATCATTCATTGTGATATCCAGTATCATTAACAATCATTATACATAATAGAAGCCTTCCCTTACAATTAGCTTACTGCTAGGAAATGGAGGGTTTTTTTGATGAATAAATTCAAATATATCTGCCTTATTCTAATTACCACCTTTGTTATGGGAGTTGCGTTTCCGGTAGGGAAAATCGGCATGCTGTACGCGACGCCTTTCTTTCTGATGGGGATCCGCTTCGTGCTCGCAGGAGGCTTGCTGGCTCTGTTGGTTGCCAAAAAGCCACGTCCGCGAGGTGGCAGACAGTGGCTGAAATCAGCTGTAATCGGCCTCTTTCAATCCGCGGGTGTGATGGGCTGTGCCTACTACAGCATGCATTGGATCACCTCAAGCGAATCTTCGATTATTACTTGTACGAACCCGCTGATCGTCATCGTTCTCGGGACTTTCTTGACTGGAGCCAAGTATCGCGGCCGTCAATGGCTTGGTGTTGCGATTGGTTTTGTTGGTGTCGCGATGACCTTCGGGCTCCAAATGAACATCCAAATCGGCACTTTCATTGGTTTCGCAGGTGCGGTTTGCTTCGCTTTAGCTACCCTTCTCATCAAGCGTTGGGGTGCTGAGTTCGACATGACGGTCCTTGCAGCTTATCAAATGCTTGCTGGAGGAATTGTTTTACTTCTATTAAGTGCGTTCACAGAACATGCCTACTTTACATTTACGGGTGCATCTGTTTTAGTCGTGCTATGGCTCGTTATTTTGGGCTCCATCGTGCAATTTTCGCTCTGGTTTTATTTGCTTAAGAACGGGGACCCGGCCAAGACGAGCGCCTTTTTGTTTCTTGTTCCGTTGTTTGGCGTCCTTTCCAGTTGGCTGCTGCTGGGCGAACGAATCGCCTGGTATGTTTCGGCGGGCGGGGCTTTTATTTGCTTGGGCATCTTTTTGGTGAATTGGGAGTCTCCAAAGGTGGATGCCCATAAGGAGGTCACTTGCTCTTCCTCTTGAACTAGCTGAAAATTCACTCCAGATCTGAACAAAGAGGCTGTTCTCAAAGGTTTTCAACCTATCGGGAGGGCCTTTTTGCTGTTCGGCAGGTACTCTTTTAATTCAGTACCTGCCTATTTTGGTTAAGAATTTAAAGCTAAATCCTCCCCTATGCGCGTCTTTTCTTTGCAAATTGAGAACTTCTTTCTCTCGCTCTCAACTCCTGGCAACAGTCGGAATTTATTTTGCAATAACAGTTGTTTCAAGATTGCTTAAATGGAGGATAATTTTTCCTTGTTAAAAAATGGTTGGTAAAACCCGATATATGGATGGAATGGAATCTCGTTTCTTGAAGGAAGTGGTCATAATTTCAGTAAGGTGCAAAATGCTAGTAAATACAGAGTCACAACAATCAGCTTTTATCGTATGTTTTTGATAGCCATTATCTTTAAGAAATGTTCAGCTAAACCCGACAAGCACAGAATAACTAGATCTAAGTGGAGGTTTCATATGATTGCTAGACAAATTACTCGGAAAGTACTTTCGATCGTTCTGATGATGTGTTTGATGTTCACCTCAATCGGAGTTGTAAATGGTCAAACCATTTATTCGGACATCGAAGGACACTGGGCAGAAAAACAACTAAGAAGCTGGATCTCCCAAGATTTAATTAAGGGTTATACAGACGGTTCTCTCAAACCGAACAATGAAATTACGCGTGGGGAGTTCATGGTTTTAGTTAACCGTTTGTTTCAATTCAATACAACAACTAGTATAAGTTTCATTGATTTGATAGAGTCCAATTGGGAATATGTAGATGTACAGAAAGCAGTAAAAGTAGGTTACATACAAGGCTATGAAGATCAGACAATTCGCAGTTCCGAACTCCTAAGTCGCCAAGAAGCGGCAGTTATCATAGCACATCTATTGAATTTGGCTAACGATGAGAATGCTGCTAATGTATTTAAAGATGCATTAACAATGGCATTTTGGAGCAAAGGCGCAATTGGCGCTATAGTATCTAAAAACATTATAGCAGGCTATGAAGACTATACTTTCAAACCGCAAGCAAACATTACTCGCGCAGAGGCTGTTGTGATGTTGGACAATGCGAAAACCTTAATGGCTGAGAAGACGCCTACAGATATAAAAGTCACACCAGAGCCAAAGCCGATACCAGTGCCAGTGCCAGTGTCAACTTCGGATCAAAGCGGAAACGGGAATGATGGTCATGAATCGTCTTCGCCATCGCATCCGATTACTACTGGGGTGATCGGAACCGCATCTACTACTACAGCAGGGGCTATTACAACTATGGGTGTAGCGCAAGTTGCAACATTACCAATAAGTCTGGGTGCAACAGCAGCAGGAACAATTCATGTGACGTTCACGGATGGAACAACACCTGTTGCTGTATACGTATCATTAGCAGGAACAGAGTCTGCTGCTAATGTAGCAGCGAAAATTGTTTCAGCATTCGGAACTATGATTACAGGATGGAACGTGACTGTAAGTGGTGCGAATGTGCTTTTTACAGCCAATGCTCCAGCAGCGAATAATACGAATGTTTCAGTTCATATTGAAAGTGTTGGGATAGGAGTGGGAACGCCAAGCAGTACGATTACTACTCCAGGAACTGCAGCACTTACAGGTATTGCGCAAGTCGCAACATTAGCGATTTCTAACGGAGCAACAGCGGCTGGATGGATTGTTGCAAAATTTAACGATGGAACGAGGCCGCCTGTGTCTGTAGATGTATCCATAGCTGGGACAGAAACTGCTGCTGATGTAGCGATGGGAATTGCAGCCGCATTCGGCACATCATTAAATGGCTGGAATGTAACCGCAAATGGCACGAATGTTCATTTCACAGCCCAAACACCAGCGATAAATAATACAAGTGTTGCAATAAGTGTATTGGAGGCGTCGGGAGTAGGAGCTCCAAACAGTACAATTACTACTCCGGGAAATTTAGGCACTAACACGGCACAAGTTGTTACATTGACACTTCCCGGTTCTGAAGCAAGCGGAGGACCTATTGGAGTGAAGTTCACAGATGGAGTAACATCTGTTTCTGTAAATGTATTGATGCTGGATTTTCCAGAAACAGGAACTCAGTTGGCGGTGAAAATTGCAGCCGCATTCGGCAATTCTATTCCGGGTTGGAATGTATCAACAGATAGTACGAGAGTACTTTTTACAGCCAATTTTCCAGCAGCGAATAACACGAAGGCAGCAGCAAGGCTATCGGGAGCTGCGACAGGAATAGGAATGCCAGATAGTACGATTACTACCGCGGGCTCTGTTTCAACTGGGGGTATTGCGCAAGTTGCAACATTGGCGATAGCTAATGGAACAACAGCGGCAGGAACGATTATGGCGAAATTTACAGACGGAACGACGTCCGTGTCTGCAAATGTATACACAGCAGGGATGGATTCCGCTTCTGCTGTAGCGGCGGGAATTGCAGCCGCATTCAGCACATCGATTACTGGCTGGAATGTAACCGCAAATGGCACGAATGTTCATTTCACTGCTCAAATACCAGCGACAAATAATATGGATGTAGCAGCAACTGTTGAGGAAGTGTTAACAGGAGTAGGGACGCCGAGTAGTGCGATTACCACAGCTGGGGTTGAAACAACTGCAGGTGTCGCGCAAGTTGCAACATTAATAATAAGCAAGGGTGCAACAGCAGCAGGAACACTTCGTGTAACGTTTACAGACGGTATAACACCTGTATCAGTAGATATATCTCTAACAGGAACAGAGACAGCCACAAGTGTAGCGACGAAAATTGCTCAAATATTTGGCACATCGATTACAGGTTGGAATGTTGCTGCAAGTGATGCGAATGTACTCTTTACAGCCAATGCTCCAGCTGCAAATAATACTAATGTAAGTGTGACTATTCAATAGCGGTAGAGTGAAAAACTGGCAGCGATGCGTAGGTAATTGATTTCTCAGGCTCGAATGATTAAGCGGCTGAACACAAGGATACCCGAGTGTTTAGCCGCTTTTTTTGTATGTTGCTGTGATTATCGCGGAACAATGCAATGTTGCTAATCTCTTCGTTTGTCTGTATATATTCAAATAATAACAAAAACAAAAATATTTATTCAAAAATAAACAAATATATGATATGATGAATCCATCAAAAACAAACACATATTCATGGGAAGTAAACATTAGGAGGATACTTATGGTTGCGAATTTGTGGGAAGCGTCAAAAGCGAATGCTGTATCAAAAGGTGTAGAGGAATTGGTTTACCGTTCTAATTTATTGGGAACAGACCGCGCAGTAGCTAACTGGGGCGGCGGCAACACTTCTTACAAAACGATTGAGAAGGATTTCCGCGGTCGTGATGTAGAAGTGATGTGGGTAAAAGGAAGCGGTTCCGACCTTGCGACAATGAAAGCAAAGAATTTCACAGGTCTTCGTATGGATGATATCCGTCCTTTGTTCGAAAAAGACGAAATGCCAGATGCCGAAATGGTTGCGTACCTTGTGAACTGTATGATCGACAGCAAACACCCGCGTGCTTCTATTGAGACGCTTTTACATGCCTTTCTGCCATTCAAACACGTGGATCACACGCATCCGGATGCGATTATCGGTCTATGCTGCGCCCACAATGGCCGCGAGCTGGCCAAAGAAATTTACGGCGACCGTTTCGTATGGGTTCCTTATGTGCGTCCTGGTTTTACACTTTCCAAAATGATCGCCGAAGGCGTCAGAAATAATCCAAAAGCTGAGCTAGTCTTGATGGAGAAACATGGTTTGGTAACTTGGGGCGAAACGTCCGAGGAGAGCTACCTCAAGACACTGGCTATCATTCAAGAAGCTGAAAGCTTTATTGAAGCTCGCGTGAATGAAGACAACTTGTATGGCGGCTCCAAATACGAGTCTCTTTCCGAATCCGATCGTAACGATATTTTGGCGCAGGTGCTGCCAATCGTTCGCGGAGCAGTAAGCAAAGAAAAGAAAATGATTCTGACGACTGACAGTGCAGATGATGTTTTGAAATTCGTAAACAGCAAAGATGCGGGTGTTCTTTCCCAAGTTGGCGCAGCTTGCCCGGATCACTTGGTTCATACGAAAATGAAGCCGCTTTACATTGACTGGAATCCAAATTCCCGTGACGCCGCTTCTTTGATTGAAGCATTGAACGCGGGGATTGCCGCTTATAAAGAAGAATACCAAGCTTACTTCGACCGCAACAAAAATGAAGGCGACGTTATTTTCGAAACGGCTCCGCGCGTTATTTTGATTCCGGGTATCGGAATGATCAATACGGGCAAGAGCTGGGCGATGGCGCAGGTAAGTGGCGCGCTTTACCACCGTGCGATTTCCGTTATGAGAGGCGCAACAGCACTCGGAACATTCGTTTCTTTGAGCGAAAATGAGTCCTATAATGTGGAGTACTGGCCTCTTGAGCTTTACAAATTGACACTTGCTCCTGCGGAAGCGGAATTCTCCCGTAAGATTGCTTTCATCACAGGCGGAGCAGGCGGAATCGGAAGTGTAACAGCCCGTCAATTCCTCAGAGACGGCGCGCATGTTGTCCTGGCCGACCTTAACCTGGAAGGCGCGCAGAAACTTGCAGCCGAACTGAACGAACAATATGGCGAAAACAGAGCAATTGCCGTTAAAATGGATGTAACGAAAGAAGAAGAAGTAGAAGCAGCTTACCGCGAGGTGATCTTGAGCTACGGCGGGATAGATATCATCGTGAATAACGCGGGTCTTGCGACTTCGAGCCCTTTTGATGAAACTTCGCTCAAAGAGTGGAACTTGAACATGAACGTGCTTTCAACAGGTTACTTCCTGGTAGCTAGAGAAGCATTTAAAATTATGAAAAAACAAAGCATCGGCGGCAGCATGGTATTCGTCGGATCCAAGAATTCCGTATTTGCCGGTAAAAATGCTTCTGCTTATTCGACGGCTAAAGCAGCTGAGATTCACTTGGCGCGTTGTATTGCAGCTGAAGGAGGCGAATTCGGCATTCGCGTAAACTCCGTATTGCCGGATGCCATTCTCCAAGGTTCCGCGATCTGGAACTCCGGCTGGCGCAATGAGCGTGCAGCAGCTTACGGGATTGAACCGGATCAGCTGGAAGAGCACTATCGCAAAAGAACGACGCTGCTCGTTAACATTTTCCCGAAAGACGTTGCAGAAGCTATCGTCTACTTCTCCTCTTCCAAAGCAGAGAAAACAACAGGCTGCATGATCACAGTTGACGGCGGCGTTCCAGCAGCCTTCACGCGTTAATTCACCTAATAGGAGGATACGAATCCAATGAGCGATAAAGCATATGCATGGTTTGAAGAGCAGCAAGCTAATAGAGGTATTGATTTGGCAGCCGTTAAGGCCAGAATCAAAGCGCTGAAAGTCGAAACCCCTTCCTGGGGTTACGGCGATTCAGGTACCCGTTTCAAGGTGTATAAGCAAAATGGTGTTCCACGCAATCCTTTCGAGAAATTCGAGGATGCTGCGCAGGTACACAAATTGACGGGGGCTTGCCCGTCGGTTGCGATCCACATCCCGTGGGACAAGGTGGATGATTATGCGAAGCTCAAGCAGCACGCCACTGATCTCGGCGTATCCATCGGTGCGGTGAACCCGAACCTGTTCCAAGAAGATGACTATATCTTCGGCAGCGTGACGAACTCCAATGCAGCGATTCGCCGCAAAGCAACGGATCATTTGCTGGAGTGTGTAGATATCGCGAAGACTGTTGGCTCTGATGTATTCAGCCTTTGGTTCGCGGATGGCTCGAACTATCCAGGTCAAGTAGACATTCGTGCCCGCAAAACTTGGATGTACGAAGCGCTTAAGGAAATGTACGAGGCGATGACGCCGAGCATGAGAATGCTGATCGAATATAAATTCTATGAGCCTGCTTTTTACCATACAGATTTGGCTGACTGGGGAATGGCGTTCAATTTGGCGAACAAATTGGGTCCGCAAGCTGAAGTGCTTGTAGATACTGGACATCACCCGCAAGGAACGAACATCGAGCACATCGTGACGTACCTGTTGGACGAAAAAAAACTTGGCGGCTTCCACTTCAATTCCCGTAAATATGGAGACGATGATTTGATCGTTGGTTCTGTGAACCCGTATGAGCTTTTCTTGATTTTCTACCAAATCATTGATGCCGCTAACGATAAAAACCCGCAAATTCGTCAGGCATCTGACAATATTGCTTATCTGATCGATCAAAGTCACAATATTGAGCGTAAAATTCCAGCGATGCTGCGCTCCGTTCTCAACGTGCAAACCCAATATGCCAAAGCATTGCTGATCAACTTGGATGAAGTCAGAGACGCGCAAGCTCGTCAAGACGTTCTTGGTGCGGAAGATGCGGTTCGCAAAGCATTTGAATTCGATGTAACACCGCTGCTGCATGCGGTTCGTGAAGAAATCGGCGTGCCGGTGGACCCGATGAAAGCATATTTGGAAAGCGGCTACGATGAGAGCATTAATGCAAGAGGCAAAGGCGGTGCCAGCTGGTGAGTAAGCTTTCGAGCGTTCTGGCCTTTGATTTGGGAGCAAGCAGCGGCAGAGCGATCGTCGGACGCCTTGATTCTGAAGCGGGCCGTGTAACGATCGAGGAGATTCACCGCTTTTCGAATGATCCGGTGCAGGTGGGCAACCACCTTCATTGGGACATTTTGCGCTTGTTTCATGAATTGAAACAAGGTATTTTACAAACCAAGCATCTGGGTTATACGGATATTGAAAGTCTGGCGATTGATTCCTGGGCGGTAGATTTTGGGCTGCTTGCAGCAAATGGCGAGCTCCTTGGAAATCCGTACCACTATAGGGACCACCAAACGGACTCCGTTATGGACAAAGTGATTGCAGTGGTCGGCCGTGAAAAGCTGTATGCCATAACAGGGCTCCAGTTCCTGCAATTCAACTCTATTTTTCAATTAGCCGCCATCAAAGAAAGAAATCCGGAACTGCTTGAGCGGGCAAAAACGTTCTTAATGATACCGGATTTGCTGCGATATTTCCTGACAGGCGAGAAACATAGCGAATTCACCAATGCCTCGACTACACAGCTGCTGAATGCAACAACAGGCGCATGGGATGCAGAGCTTGTGCAGCAATTAGGCCTGCCTGGCGACATCTTCTTGCAACCGGTTGCCTCGGGCACACGTGTTGGTGCCTTGACGGAAGATTTGTGCAGCGAGCTTGATGTTGCTTCAATTCCCGTCATCGCCGTTGGCGAGCATGATACCGCTTCCGCCGTAGTTGCTGTTCCAGCGTTGGATGAAAATTTTGCTTTCCTCAGCTGCGGCACATGGTCGCTCTTGGGAACGGAAACGAGCGCCCCCGTTTTAAGTGACCAAGCCCTAGCTTGGAATTTCACGAATGAAGGCGGCGTGTATGGCACGAACCGTTTGCTCAAGAACATCATGGGGCTATGGCTGATTCAGGAGTGCAAGCGCACATGGGATAAAGAAGGCCAAAACATTGGTTTCGCTGAGCTAGTCAAGCTGGCTGAACCTGTCAAGCCGTTCCAATCCTTCATTGACCCGGATGATGACATGTTCTTGAATCCTGCGCATATGCCGAAGCAAATCCAGCAATATTGCCGAGATACCAACCAATTCGTTCCGCAAACCGAGGGAGAGATCGTTCGCTGTATTCTGGAAAGCTTAGCGCTGAAATACCGATTTATTCTGGAACGTACGGAACAACTCTCTGGCATAACGTATCAAGGCTTGCACATCGTAGGCGGCGGCATCCAGAATGAACTTCTCTGTCAATTCACAGCAAATGCGATCCAGCGAGAGGTGTGGGCAGGTCCTGTTGAGGGTAGTGCCTTAGGAAACCTTGTAGTACAATGGATAGCACTAGGGTATATCGCGAATTTGCGCGAAGCCAGAAAGCTGATTCGGAATTCGTTTCCGGTCAAAACGTACATCCCTGAGGATGGAGCGGGTTGGCAGGCGGCGTATATAACATTTTGTCAGGTGGCGTCCCGATCGACGGTGAAATGAGGGTAGACGATGCTGGTAGCGGAAAGATGGCAGAGAATCGTTCAGGTAGTTAACGAAAGAGGAAGTATTCGCGTGACAGAGCTCAGCGAGCTGTGTCAAGTGACGGAAGAAACGATACGGCGAGATTTGGATCGGCTCGAAAGCGAAGGCAAGCTGATGCGCAGCCATGGCGGAGCAGTTAGCGTGAAGGAAGCTCAGACGGAAGTCCCTTTTATGGAGAGGGAGACGGCACAATCTGACTTCAAGAACAGCATTGCGAAGGAAGCGATAACGCATATCCGCGAGCATGATCGGATTATTTTGGATGCAAGTACAACAGCTTGGTACATGGCCAGATGGATACCCGATATGCCGCTAACGATCATTACGAACTCGATGAAAGTGGCTTTGGAGCTCAGCACGAAAGAAAAGATTCAGGTCATATCCACCGGCGGGCTGCTTTCGCCCAAATCGTTGTCTTATGTAGGACCACTAGCTGAACGATCGCTGGATATGTATCATGTTCACAAATGTTTTCTATCCTGCAAAGGGGTTCACATCCAGCGCGGAATCAGTGAATCGAATGAGCTGCAGGCGCTTATCAAAAGCAAAATGATCAGCATTGCCGATGAAACCTATCTGCTGGCCGATCATAGTAAATTCGGGATGCAATCCTTGACGCAAGTTGCTGGATGGTCTGAAATTAAACATGTGATTACAGATGGACAAACGAGCAGAGAAGACGTGAACCGCATTCGCGACATCGGTGTGAACGTGCTTCAATTAGATAAAGGTTAGAATCATTGTTCCTTCCATCTCCAGTATGTTTCTTGCGTACTGAGGATGGTTTTTTGTATAGCCAAATACATCTTTGATGGGGACAATTAGGGAAGGGAGTTAGCTGCAATCATGAAAGTATCTATGTTCATAACGTGCTTGAGCGATCTTGTGTATCCAAAGGTTGGCGAGTCTATCGTTCAGTTACTAGCCAAATATGGCGTTAAGCTAGACTTCCCTGCCAAGCAAACATGCTGCGGCCAACCGGCCTTCAACAGCGGATATTGGGATGAGGCAAGAGGTGCGGCGTTGACACTCCTCGAAGCGTTCGAGGATAGTGATTTTGTCATATCCCCTTCAGGTTCCTGTACGAGCATGATTCATCACTATTATCCAAAACTATTTGAAAATGATCCTATCAATCTTGCAAAAGCCAATCGGCTTGTTGAAAAAACATATGAGTTTACGCAATTCCTCGTCCAAGTCATGGGCGTTACGGATTTAGGCGCGGTTTTCCCGCACAAAGTTACCTACCATCCGTCCTGCCACGGCAGCAGGCTGCTTGGCGTCAAAGCTGAACCGATGCAGCTGATGCAGAATATCCGCGGCTTGGAGCTTGTGCCTCTCCCTCATGCTGAGGATTGCTGCGGCTTCGGGGGGACTTTTGCGGTGAAAATGTGCGATATTTCCGGGGCGATGGTTGCCGAGAAATCCGATCACGTGCTTGAAACCGATGCCGAAGTGCTTGTCGGACTCGATATGGGCTGCTTAATGAATATTGCCGGTAATTTATCATACCGCGGGACACCTGTGAAGGTCATGCATCTAGCGGAATTACTGGCTGAGGGAGTGAAACTAGCCCATGAGCGAGCATAAGCCAAGCGGTACGGTAAAGGAAAGATCCAAGGTTGCCTTGAACAATGATTTCCTGCGAAATGCCGTCAAGTTCACGACAGAACGTTTGAAGAACGGCAAGCTTGCCGCGGCAGAAGAGATTGGGAACTGGGAAGAGTGGCGTGAACGGGGGCGCGAAATTCGCCTTCATACGATCGCACACTTAGACTACTATTTGGGCAAATTTGTGGAAAATGCTAGAGCGCAAGGCGTGCATGTCCATTTTGCAGCGGATGCGGCCGATGCGGTTCGCTTGACTATGCAGATCGCCGAGCACAAAAAAGCCAAAAGCGTCGTGAAGTCCAAGTCCATGGTGTCGGAAGAATTGCATATTAACCATGCGCTGGAACAGATTGGTGTCGAGGCGATTGAGACGGACCTTGGCGAATATATCATTCAGCTGGCCGGCGAAACACCTTCGCATATCATTATTCCGGCGATCCACAAAAATCGCTATCAGATCGCGGATCTGCTGTCCGAGGACGCGGGCGAGAAGCTGGAGCCGGATACGGGCATTTTGGCTGGTTATGTACGAAGAAAATTGCGCGAGAAATTCCTGGAAGCCGATATTGGGATGACGGGCTGTAATTTCGCCATTGCCGAGACGGGATCGATCGTTTTATTTGAAAATGAAGGCAACGCGCGGATGGTTAGCACGATTCCGAAGACACAAATTACGTTCATGGGGATGGAGCGCATTATTCCGACGTTGGACGATCTGGAAGTGATGGCGACATTGCTCCCACGTTCTGCTACAGGTCAGAAGCTGACTGTCTACATGTCTGTTATCTCCGGACCGCAGCGGGAGCAGGACGGCGATGGCCCTGAAGAAATGCACGTCATTATCCTGGATAATGGCCGCTCCCTTCAGCTCGGAGATCCGCAATTCCAGGAACTCCTGAACTGTATTCGCTGCGGTGCGTGTCTGAACGCCTGTCCGGTGTATCGCCATATTGGCGGTCATGCGTATGGCGGCGTGTACAGCGGGCCGATTGGCGCTGTGCTGACGCCAGCTTTGAACAAAAATGTAGACCAGTGGGACGACATTGCCAGCGCATCGAGCTTGTGCGGAGCTTGCTATGAGGCTTGTCCGGTGAAAATACCGCTGCATGATATGCTTGTCTATCTGCGTCAACGCAAAGTTGAGCGGGGTTCGACCGATTTTGGCGAGAAGATGGGAATGAAAGGGTTTAATTTCTTAATGTCGGATGCGAAACGTGTGAAGGCATTAATTAAAATAGGCCGCATCGGGCAGAAGCTGCTCGTTCGTGACGGTCATATTAAGGCGAAAGTAGGGCCGCTTAAAGGCTGGAATTCGCATCGTTTTGCACCGAGTTTAGCGAAAAAGACGTTCCGTGAATCGTGGAAGGACATCGAGCAGGGATTGGAAGGAACATTCCCTGAGCTGGATGCCGCGATGAAAGCCCGCATGGAAAAGCTTGTCGCAGATCGCAAAGAAGGCGGAGGAGGACATCATCATGGCTAAATCAGATCCGGCATTTCTCCAAAAGCTGCATCAGGAAGCTCTCCAAGATCAGGAGGCCTTCTTTGCTAATATTTCTACCAGGCTGGGAAGATCCAAGCCAATGAGAAGCGCTCCTGCGCGCAGCATGAAAGGGGCTCCCGCCTTCTGGGAGCAGGTGGATCTTCCGCTGGAGCAGCGCATCCAGCTATTCATGACGAACTGGCAGAAGGCAGGCGGCCATACGCAGCGTCTCAAAGGGATGGCAGAGGCGCAAGCTTTCATTGCCGACTTCATCGGCAAAACGCAGGCGAAGCATCTGATCATGCAGGATCAGCCGGAGCTGGCAGAGCTGCGGTCGGGGCTTGCTGCGGAGACAGAAACCGACATCACCGTGTGGAATGCCGGCGGTGTCGATGCTGCCGCGAAGGATGAGCTGGTCGCCAAGGCGGCAGGCGCAGATATCGGCATCGTGGCCGTCGAGCATGCCGTGGCCTACACAGGCTCGCTCGTCGTCACGTCAGATGCTGCGCGAGGCCGCAGCGTCAGCCTGCTGCCGACGACGTTCATCGCGATCATCCCTGCGGATCGCTTGCGGACGAAGCTGGGCGAAGTGCTGCGCCCTTTTGATGCTTACGAGCTTAAAGACAGGCCGGCTGGCATTCACTTCATCTCGGGACCGAGCCGCTCGGCGGATATCGAGAACGATTTGACCATTGGCGTACATGGCCCGGGCATCGTTTATGCCTTGATTATTGAGTGATGCAGGAGCTGTCCCAGAAATCATTTTGGATTTATAAAGCATCACTCGGATAGGAAGTTTCCTATCCCAAAACGCCTCCTTCCACACTTGCGCTGTGGTTTGGAGGCGTTTTTCTTGTTGCTTGGGACTCGTCCATGCACGGATACTCTTGTGGGAGAAGATAGTTGGCAGCAGGGTTCTACCTGCCTTTCTGTTAATACACACTTCCATGGTGGATTGGCTTGATTCGCTTGAGTTTGCTCATACTGGCAGATTGCCTCAGGCCCGTCCGACTATTTCGGATAATTCCTGCAATTATGCATCCTTTTCGTCATGTAAATGGGGGAAATAGGGAAAAGCCTGCGATTATGCATCCTTTTTAGACCATTTTTCGATTCCAGGATGGAAAAGCAGAGAAAGCCTGCATAATCGCAGGCTTTCTCTTGTTTTCATGCGATTTGATCGAAAAAGCCTGCACTATTGCAGGCATTTCGAAATCGGTGAGCCGCTAGTTCAGCTTATAAGGTTATGCGATCGCTAACGCTGGTTCAGCTTATAGGGTTAAGCGTTCGCTAACGCTAGTTCAGCCATAGGGTTATGCGTTCGCTAACGCCGGTTCGGCCTATAAGGTTATGCGTTCTATAACGCGGATTCAGCCTATGGTGGTGCATTTGATTACATGGCAAATCGCTAGAGTTGTTCGACGGTAAGCCGATTATTTCGCTTGCAATGAATGCATAATCACGAACGAGGTTAAAATGTTGTCAACATCATTGATGACGAAAAGGGATTTTGATTTGATTGAACATGTAAGCGCTTTTGCATTACGATAAGGACATGAAACATACAAAGGGAGGTTATCCTAATGAGTGCGATCGCTGCACAAAAGCAAGCATCCTCCGGTGGATTCCGGGTGAAAGTACAGAATTTCGGTCGTTTCTTGAGCGGTATGGTGATGCCGAATATCGGCGCATTTATCGCTTGGGGATTGATTACGGCTTTATTTATTCCGACAGGCTGGATTCCAAATGAATATTTGGCTAAGCTCGTAGGTCCAATGATAACTTATCTGCTTCCGCTCTTGATTGGATATACGGGTGGGACGATGATTCACGGAACGCGCGGCGGTGTCATCGGTGCCGTAACGACGATGGGTGTGGTCATCGGAACGGACATTCCCATGTTTATGGGAGCCATGATCGTAGGGCCGTTCGCTGCGTGGGTGCTCAAGCAGTTCGATAGGTCGATTGAGGGTAAAATTAAATCAGGCTTCGAAATGCTCGTTAACAATTTCTCGTCAGGTATCATTGGGGCGATTCTAGCTGTTCTGGCCTACACGGTTGTTGGCCCTGCGGTTCAGATCGTGAGCAAGGGTCTCGCTTCTGGAGTTCAGGCGCTGGTTAATGCCGGGTTGCTTCCGCTGGCGAACGTTCTCATCGAACCTGGGAAGGTGCTGTTCTTAAACAACGCGATTAATCACGGCGTACTGAGTCCGATTGCGCTTGATCAAGCTTCCAAAACAGGCAAGTCCATCTTGTTCATGCTAGAGTCCAATCCAGGACCGGGACTTGGCATTCTGCTTGCGTACTGGATGGTGGGCCGCGGCGCAGCTAAGCTTTCCGCTCCAGGCTCTGCTATTATTCACTTTTTTGGCGGTATCCATGAAATCTATTTCCCTTATATTTTGATGAATCCTCGCCTCATTCTTGCTGTAATTGCAGGTGGCGTGACCGGTACGTTCACGTTTTCTCTATTCAATGCAGGTCTGGTTGCTCCGCCGTCGCCGGGAAGTATTTTTGCTTACATTGCTATGGCGCCAAAAGGCGGTATGCTGCCGATTTTCAGCGGCGTGATTACCTCTACCATTGTCTCGTTCGCGGTTGGTGCGTTGTTGTTGAAAACAACGAAGCAGTCAGAAAGCGAAGATTTGGAACAGGCTACAGCAAGAATGAAAGAAATGAAGCAAGCCCCAGCGGCTGCGGCTGCTGAGAAGATTGCTGTTCCCGCATCGGAACCAGCAGTTAGTGTTGAGAAAATCGTGTTCTCCTGCGATGCAGGCATGGGATCAAGTGCGATGGGAGCTTCCATTTTGAGAAAGAAAATGAAGGAAGCAGCTGTCGATGTCACGGTCATCAATACGGCGATCAGTGAGATTCCTGCCGATGCAGATATTGTGATAACGCACAAATCCTTAACGGATCGAGCACGCAATAAAGCTCCGCAAGCCGAGCATATTTCTATTGAGAATTTCATGAAAAGCCCGGAATATGATGAGCTTGTGAAACGATTGAGCTAAATATACCTATCTAACGCTGGCATTTTGCCGGCGTTATCTCCATTTTGTTCGTGAGGAGAATAATCATGAGCCTCTCCAACAGGCATCGTCAAATCCTTGAGCTGTTATTGAACCAAGTGGATGATATTACAGCAGGGGAAATCGCAGCCGAAATCAATGTAAGCACTAGGACCGTTCATCGAGAATTGTCTGAGCTGGAGACGATTTTGGCTGCTTACGGCTTAGGATTGCAAAAAAAATCAGGCAAAGGCATTCAACTCCAAGCCTCGCCTGAGCAGCTTGAGGCTTTTAGAAGCCTGCTAGATGGCCGGATGACGGTGGAGTATTCAGCCGAAGATCGCAGGATAGTGCTGCTCTGCACGCTGCTTCAGGAAGATGAGCCTGTTAAGCTTTTTACGCTGTCGCATGACTTGGCCGTAACGGTTCCAACAATCACCCACGATCTGGATGAGCTGGAAAGCTGGATCAAGAAACTGAATCTGAGCCTTGTGCGCAAAAGAGGCTATGGCGTTGAATTAAGCGGCTCAGAAGCAGATAAACGCAAGATGATTGCTCGCCTTGCCATGAATGGGCTGGATGAATCCGATCTGTTTGGAAAAAGCGAGAGTCTTCACTCGCCGGTGGCGCATAGGCTTTTGAAGCTTATCGGCAAAGTGAACTTTACGAAAGTGGAAGAAGCTCTTTGGCTGGCCGAGGATGAAGGCTTGAGTGGCATATCGGAAGAGGAGTATACCCACTTACTCATTCAACTTTCGATTACGATTGCTAGAATTCAGATGGGCAGACCAATCGAGCAGCAGCTAGAACATCATTCGCACCGCCCAAGCAAACTGCTTGCCCATACGATAGATCAGCTGACCAAAGTAATCCCCATTGCACTATCTGCTGCTGAAATATCGTATATAGCTGAGCTGCTGGAATCGAAATCCGTGCCGCATCCCAATCAGCTGCTTCCCATGGATGAGTTAAGCTATATGCAAATGGTATGGAAGCTGATCCGCGCAATGGAAAGCAGTCTTGAAGTGCCGTTCAGCGATGATCGTTCGTTGCGAGAAGGGCTGCTGAGCCATTTGGAGTCCGCGATTAAACGGCTTCTGGCAGGAGCGACGATTCGCAATCCGCTTTTGGCACAAATTAAAAAAGATTATGAAGCTCTTTATCATGCAATACGGCAAGCTGTTAATGTGTCTATCACGCAGATTGCCCTTCCGGATGAAGAAATCGGGTTTCTGGTTATGCATTTCGGCGCTTCCATCGAGAGACAGAAGCAGTTCAAGCGTAATGTCAGAGCGATACTGGTGTGCACGAGTGGGATAGGAACCTCCAAAATGCTCGCTGTACGCTTGACGAAGGAACTCCCGCAGATTGATATTATCGGTCATGCATCCTGGTTCGAAGCCGCGCGTATTCCTGAGAAGGACTACGATTTGATTATATCGACCGTAGATTTGCCGCTCCAGTCCGATCAATATATGAAGCTGAGTCCGCTATTGACGAAGGATGAAGCAGAGCGGCTAAGGTTCTTTATTCAAAATGTAACGCTGCAAAAAGACCCGGGCGAACCGATTCCAGTGCTGCCCGAGGCAGGCGCAAGAAATAGCTTACACCGCATCCAGCTGTACATTAATGAAATTGTAAGTATTATTGATCAGTTTATGGTTTATCACGTCGAGCAAAGCTATGAGGATTTAAAAGAGACTCTGCTGGCCATATGCGGCTATGTCAGAGCGTCCGATGTGATTGCTGAGGTTGAGCCGATTGTTGATCTTTTGCTTGCGAGGGAACAGCTCAGCAGTCAAGTGATACCCGATACGGGGCTTGCGCTTTTTCATATTCGAAGCGAACTGGTCAAAAAACCTTCTTTCACCTTGTTTCGATTAGCAGCTGATTTGCCGCTGGAGCGAGGAACGCAATCCGATGTGAGACACCTGCTGCTTATGCTGGGTCCCAAGAAGCTTTCCAAAGAAAGTTTGGAAGTGCTGAGCGAAATAAGCTCCTTCCTGCTGATCCCAGACATGATCGACCTGTTGAAATCGGGCAGTCAGTCGGAGATCAAACACTATTTATCCCAAGAGCTTGCTGCTTTTCTAGACAACAAAAAATAAATCGGATATGAGGAGAGATCTATTATGAGTATCTTATCACCCAATAAAGTAATGCTGAATGCGAAGCCCAAAGACAAATTCGAGGCCATTCGAATGGCGGGGCAACTGTTGGTAGACGCCGGTCATGCATCAGCAGCTTACATTGATAAAATGATCGAAAGAGAGCAAACATTATCTACTTTCATGGGCAATGGTTTGGCTATTCCGCACGGTACGCAGGATTCCAAGTCCTTGATTGCATCAACTGGACTGTCCATTGTGCAAATTCCTGACGGCGTAGACTTCGGTGATGGCGAGACGGCCAACCTAGTGATTGGGATTGCTGCCGCGGGCAATGATCATTTGGACATTTTGACCAATGTGGCGATGATTTGTTCGGAAGATGAGAATATTGAACAGATTATGAAAGCCTCGACGCCAGAGGAAATGGTGAAAATCTTCGAAAGTGGTATGGAGTCATGAAGGCTTTGCATTTCGGGGCTGGAAACATCGGGAGAGGATTCATTGGCTTACTTCTGTCCCAGGCTGGGTATGAAGTGATTTTCTCGGATGTGAATGATACTTTGGTTGAGCTGCTGCAGGAAAGAAAATCCTATACAGTGCGTCTGGCGAATGAAGAGCAAGAGACCTTCACTGTTTCAGGTGTTACAGCCATCAATGGCAAGCTCGTAGCAGAAGTGGCTGAAGCCGTTGCTCAAGCGGATCTGGTTACAACAGCGGTTGGCGTTAATATCCTGAAGCATATTGCCGGCGGAATTGCCAAAGGGATCGAGCTGCGGATCGAACGGGGAGCAGCGCCGCTGCACATTATCGCATGTGAGAATGCGATTGGCGGAAGCACGCAGCTCAAAGAGCACGTGTACGCTTTGCTGGGAGAAGAATTACGTGCGAAAGCAGAGGCTGCGGTTGCTTTTCCCGATGCTGCGGTGGATCGAATCGTTCCCTTACAGCATAATGAAGATCCGCTTCAAGTGACGGTGGAGCCGTTCTACGAATGGGTTGTAGATGAGTCTCAGATGATGGAAGGCTTCCCTCGCATTGCTGGCATTCATTATGTCAAACATCTGGAGCCCTACATTGAGCGCAAGCTGTTTACAGTGAATACAGGGCACTGCAGCGCGGCGTATCTTGGGTATCTGCAAGGCTACGCCACGATTCAAGAAGCGATGGCTCATTCACCGATTGCCTTCTTAGTTCGGCATGTTATGCAGGAGACCGGCTCCTTGCTGATCCAAAAACATGGTTTTGATCTGGCACAGCATGAGATTTATATGGATAAAATTTTACAGCGATTTAAGAATCCTTATTTGATTGATGAAGTCGCCCGTGTAGGAAGATCGCCGATTCGTAAATTGTCTGTCAATGATCGGTTGGTTCGGCCAGCTTTGCAAGCTTATGAACTTGGGATGAGCCCAACTTATTTGGCTATGGTGATGGCTGCTGCCTTTTTATTTGAAGATGAGGGAGATCCCGAGGCTGTTGAAATTCAAGCTGATTTGCGAGATATTGGGATTACTCAAACGATTACCAAGTATACGACGATTCGCGAAGAACACCCGATTCACCAACTGATTCTGACCCATTACGAACAATTCAAACAAACGGCAATTTCTTAAAGAAAGGGGAGTTCCCTCATGGCTAAAATGATGACCAAACGGCTAACCGGCATTGCTGCTTCCCCCGGCATTGCGCTGGCACAAGCTTTTCGATTGCAGAATGACCATTACGAGCCTGTGGCTGAGAAGGTGGACGACAAGGATCTAGAGATACTTCATTTTCGTCAAGCGGTGGAAGAAGCCAGACAGGAATTAGAAGAAATTAAAGAACTGACGGAACAACGAATGGGTTCGGCAAAAGCGGAAATTTTCGAGGCTCATCTAATGCTTCTGGAAGATCCTGATTATATAGATGCCATTATTGAAAGTATTGAAGCTGAAAGCATGAACGCTGAATATAAGCTGCATGAAGTTGCGAGCAGCTTCATAGAAGTGCTTAGTAGGATGGATAATGAGCTGCTTCGGGAGCGTGCGGCTGATGTTCGTGACGTTACTGGACGTATTATGAGCAAGCTGCGCGGTGTATCGTATGCCGCGATCGCAGCTATTAATGAGCCGTGTATTGTGATTGCAGAAGATTTGACGCCTTCCGATACAGCGCAATTAAACCTTGATTATGTGCTTGGTTTTGTTACGGAGGTTGGCAGCCGTACGTCGCATTCCGCCATCATGGCTCGCTCATTGGAGGTGCCTGCGGTTGTTGGTGCTGGCGAAGGCGCAGCTGAAATCGTGACGGGCACGATGATTATTCTGGATGCCGTCGAAGGTACTGTGCTCATCGCGCCAACTGAGCAAGAGATTGAGGCGTATCAAGCTCGCAAAGCAGCCTATGACGAGCGAAGAGCTGCGCTGCGCAAGCTGCTGGGTGAGCCGACTCTCTCCTCAGATGGGCATCACGTCGAGCTGGCTGCCAACATCGGCAGTGTGGAAGATTTGCAGAAGGTGCTGGCCAATGGAGCGGAAGGGATCGGTTTATTCCGGACTGAATTCCTCTATATGGGGCGCAGCTCGTTGCCTAGCGAAGAGGAACAATTTCAGGTCTATAAGCATGTATTGGAGCGAATGGACAATAAGCCGGTCGTTATTCGCACCCTGGACATCGGCGGAGATAAAGAATTGCCCTATATGAAGCTTCCGACAGAAAGCAACCCATTCCTTGGCTTGCGTGCGGTAAGGCTGTGTTTGAGTCAAAAAGATTTGTTCCGTACGCAGCTAAGAGCCCTTCTGAGAGCAAGCAGCTACGGACAATTGAAAATCATGTTCCCTATGATTGCTGTGATGGATGAACTCCTAGCCGCCAAACAATTGCTGCAGGAAGAGAAAGAGAAGCTTGTTCAAGAAGGCATCCAAGTAGCCGATAACATTGAGGTAGGGATTATGATTGAAGTGCCGGCAGCTGCGTTAGCCGCAGATTTCTTGGCGAAAGAGGCCGATTTCTTCAGCATTGGAACGAATGATTTGATTCAATATACGATGGCAGCGGATCGGATGAATGAAACGGTTTCTTACTTGTATCAGCCTTGTCATCCCTCCATCCTGCGGTTGATCCAGATGGTCATTCAAGCGGCCAAGAAGGAAGGCAAATGGGTGGGCATGTGTGGAGAAATGGCTGGAGACGAGGTCGCGATTCCGATTCTGCTTGGCATGGGGCTTCATGAATTCAGCATGAGTGCCGGCTCGATTTTACCTGCAAGAGCTTTAATTAAAGAAACCTCACAACAAGAATGGGCAGGCTACACGCAGCAGATTCTGGCGATGAGCAGCCAAGCCCAAATCAAACAATTCGTAGAGCATAAGACAAGGAGCGATTTAACATGATATCCCAAACTTTTACCGTTCTGAATCCATCCGGCTTTCATGCCCGTCCGACCAAAGTATTCGTTCAGAAGGTGGGCACGTTTCCCTGCAAGGTCAGTGTGATGAAAGGCGAGAAGAAGGTCAACGGCAAAAGCTCGCTAAGCATGCTGACACTTGGTATTCAACAGAATGACGAAGTGACGCTGGAAGTGGATGGCGAGCAAGAGGAGCAAGCTCTGCAGGAGCTTGGTGCCTTGTTGACGCATATATTTGAAGAATAAGTGAAGTTTATACGAAATAATAAGCCAGCAAGTCAGTGCCGCGAGTTAAGGGCATTGACCTGCTGGCTTATTTAATTATTCCCGAACGTACCATTCACCGGAAACCCAATCGGTCGATTTCCAGCGGAGCACATCCGGATTAGCCAAATGCATGATTTCTTTCAGAAAAGCCAGCTGCTCCAAATCGGTCATCGGTTTGAAGCTTTTCGCTATCGCTAAATTCTGCTCGAGCTGCGCCATGGACTCCATTCCAACAATAGCTGTTGAAATCGGCAAGGAGAACGTGTATTGCAACGCTTTGGCGTACCATGGGGCCAGCTTGCCAAGCGCCATGACCTTCATGCCGATGATCGCTACGCCTTTTTCGATTGCCTTCGGCAGAAACTCATGGGCGAAGCTGTATACGAGATGATCAGCGGCAGAGAGCGCGACTAGTGCGCTATCGAAGGCGTACCGTTCTATGGCTTCGAGCTGAACACGCGGGTTCGTATGTCCGCTAATCGAGATATGCTTGATTAAGCCTTGCTCCTTCGCTTCAAGAAGAGCCTCCAATGCACCGCCTTTGGCGAAACATTGGTCCAGCTCTTCCATTGTCATAATATTATGCAATCGCCATTCATCGACATGATCGGTTTGCAGACGCTTCAAGCTTGCTTCGAGCAGCTTCAAAGAGCCATCGCGCGTTCGATCGTGTGTTTTGGTGGCAATCCAGACTTCGTGCCTGCGGTTCTGGAGCGCTAACGCTTTGCCGAGCCGTTCTTCCGATTGGCCATTCGAATAGCTCGGTGCTGTATCGAAATAAGTGATCCCTTCGTCAATTGCCCGATTCACAATTTGAATGGCCTCTTCCTCCGTGCAATTATGTTCGTCTACGATGCGCTGAGCGCCAAAGCTCAGAATTGGAAACTGTTGCCCGGTTGAACCGAAAAGTCTTTTTTCCACGTCATCCACTCCTTATGTATCGCTACTGTAACTCTCCGAACGCTTCCCTATCTTTGCCAAAAAGGAGCCCGCATCATACGCTTATGAAGTTAAATCAAGACTTCTGTCGGCTGAGAGCGGAATAAGCAGGAATTGCTCATCTCTAAGTATAAAATAGGTAAGAGATGGATGCCAGCATTCGTCATAAGGTTGCTTTCTTCAACAAATCTTCATGACTCTAGACCTATCTTTTCGACAAAAAGTGATTGTAATTTATAATAAATAAACTTATTATATGTACATATACAACTTATCGTCGAATTCATGGAGGACTAGTAAAATGTCGGAACAGGGAAAGCCTTATGACAGCCCGGGATTTCATCTGTGGCAGGTTACGAATCAATGGCAAAAACATCTTCGTTCTGCTCTGCATGACTTGGATTTAACGCATGTCCAGTTTATTTTGCTGGTAGCCACACAATGGCTGAATGCCCAATCCCCCGTGGAAGATGTCACGCAGGTACAGATCGCCAGCTATGCGCATACGGATCCAATGATGGCCTCGCAAGTGCTTCGTCATTTGGAAAAGAAAGGCTACCTGATGCGTAAGGCGCATCCGACAGATACGCGAGCTAAAGCGATATCCTTAACGCCGGATGGGGAGCAATTGGTTGCCCAAGCGATCGACATTGTCATGGAAGCCGAAAACATTTTTTTTGCAAAGCTAGGGGAAGAGCAAGAGGTATTGGTTAGCTTGTTGCGGGCTTTAGGAAAAACGTCAATTCAAGATGAAAATTAAAAAGAAATGACCATAGGAGAGGTGTCATACATATGGAGAAATCATCAGTTATTGGAATTGTTTTAGCTTTTATATCCATCGGTGTGGGAATGGTACTGAAAGGCGCCAGCTTGGCAGCTTTGTTGAATCCGGCAGCGGCGTTAATCATCTTTGGGGGCACAGCCTCCGCTTTGTTTATCGCGTTCTCGCTCGAAGAAATGAAGAAAATACCAGCACTTTTAAAAATTATTTTTACAGAACAAAAATTAATGCCCAAAAAAGAGTTGATTGAAACCTTCATTGAGTGGGTATCCATTACACGCCGTGAAGGATTGCTTTCCTTGGAAAAACAAGCGGAAGAACTTTCGGATCCTTTTATGAAAAGTGGCATGCGCCTTATTATTGACGGCAACGATGCCGATTTCGTACGCGACGTTCTGCTGGAAGATATCGCTGAAATGGAAACCAGACATAAAAAATATGCAGGCATTTTTACACAAGCTGGTACATATGCACCAACCCTTGGCGTTCTTGGCGCCGTAGTAGGGCTTATCGCTGCCCTC
The DNA here is from genome assembly GCF_002027705.1 of Paenibacillus ferrarius. GTDB lineage: Bacteria > Bacillota > Bacilli > Paenibacillales > NBRC-103111 > Paenibacillus_E > Paenibacillus_E ferrarius. Next base: position 36,806 of record NZ_MBTG01000021.1, read on the forward strand.
GGAAACTTGAGTCAAGTAGAGAAGCTTGGACATCTGATTTCTGCGGCGTTCGTTGCGACGATGTTCGGGATTTTCCTGGGATATGTTGTGTTTCACCCATTTGCGAACAAATTAAAGCAGAAATCCAAAAAAGAAGTAGAAATCAAATTAATGGTTGTTGAAGGATTGCTCTCCATCCAGTCTGGGGTATCTGCGAATTCCGTGAAGCAAAAAATGATGATCTTCGTAGCCAACAGTGATCGCGCAGCGTACGATGAGGAATCGAAGGGGGCAACTCCACAGTGAGTAAAAAGAAGAAGCATGAGGACCATGAAGAACATGTTGATGAATCCTGGCTCATTCCCTATGCGGACTTGCTTACTTTGCTTCTAGCCCTTTTTATCATTTTATTTGCATCCAGCGAGTTGGATTCCAAGAAATATGATTCTATTATGAGGTCTCTAAATACGGCCTTCACGGGCGGCGAAGCCCCATTCTCGATGTCAAATTTGATTCCGATTGATGATCCGGCAAATTCAGCCAAGACGAATAATAAGGATCAGAGCCCGCCATCTAAAGTAGAGAGCAAAACGGACAGTCAACTCGCCGCAAAGCTGCAAAAAGAAGAGAAGGATCTTGAAGAGCTTAAGAAAAGCATGGATGCTTTCATCAAGGATAACAGCATGAGCGAACAGTTAACAACGAAGCTCGATAGTGAGAAGCTGACGATTACAATTAGTGATCGCGCATTATTTGACTCTGGCTCGGCTGCGATAAAACAGGATTCTCAAAATTTGGCGCTTTCGATGTCTAATCTGCTGGCCAGCTACCCAGGCTACCAGGTAGAAGTAGCAGGCCATACGGATAATATTCCGATCCACCGTGCGGACTTCGAAACAAACTGGGATTTAAGCTCCAAACGAGCCGTTAATTTCATGAAAATTTTGCTCAATAACGGAAAGATTGATCCATCCTCCTATTCGTCCGTTGGGTATGGCGAATACCGTCCAATTACAACAAATGACACAACAGAAGGCAGAGCCAAAAACCGCCGAGTGGAAGTGAGCATCCTCCGAAATATTAAGGCTACGGATGCGATTGCCAAGTAAACAAAAAATAGCGAAGAATCAGATCAAGAGCCTATGGGTTCTTGATCTTTTTTTTGAGATAAATAGGTTCTGTGGGGATAAGTGGTCTCGGGCGTGGAAAGTGGCAGAACTGAGCAAAGGCTGAGCTGAGCGATGAGCCTGCCGGAATGGCAGTCTCATGGGAAGAAGAGCAGGGAAGCGCCCCCGAGCCTGCCAAAAAGGCAGTCTCGGGCGTGAAAAGCGGCGGAACAGAGCAAATGCTCAGCTGAGCCTGCCGAAATGGCAGTCTCATGGGTAGAAGAGCAGGGAACCGCCTTTGAGCCTGCCAAAAAGGCAGTCTCGGGCGTGGAAAGTGGCAGAACTGAGCAAAAGCTCAGCTGAGCCTGCCGAAATGGCAGTCTCATGGGTAGAAGAGGAGGGAACCGCCTTTGAGCTTGCCAAAAAGGCAGTCTCGGGCGGGGAAAGTGGCAGAACTGAGCAAAGGCTGAGCTGAGCGATGAGCCTGCCGAAATGGCAGTCTCATGGGTAGAAGAGCAGGGAAGCGCCCCCGAGCCTGCCAAAAAGGCAGTCTCGGGCGTGAAAAGCAGCAGAACTGAGCAAAATCTGAGCTGAGCCTGCCGAAATGGCAGTCTCACGGGTAGAAGAGCAGGAAACCATCTTTGAGCCTGCCAAAAAGGCAGTCTCGGGCGTGAAAAGCGGCGGAACAGAGCAAATGCTCAGCTGAGCCTGCCGAAATGGCGGGCTCATGGGTAGAAGAGCAGGGGACCATCCTTGAGCCTGCCGAAATGGCAGTCTCATGGGTAGAAGAGGAGGAAACCGCCCCCGAGCCTGCCAAAAAGGCAGTCTCACGAGGCAACTCCTCATCCCAGACGTAAACGAAAGACCTGAGGCACATTCGCCTCAGGTCTTTCGTTATCCCAACATGGCAGCCAAGTAAATACGGCTAGCCGACAAGCACGGGTTCTTTCTTCTCCGCTTCCTTCTCCTTAGAAGAGTCAGCCTCTGTTGAAGCTTTAACTTCTGCACTCTCGCTTGGCAATACAGGAGAGTTCGTGCTTGCCACCAAAGGAGCGGCATCCAGCGAGTTTGCTGATCCTGAATCAATCTCTGATTCAGATTCGTCATTTGCATGGGAGTCACCTGAAGACGCAGATGCGTCATCATTCTCAAGCTCCAAATCATTCGCTAACACGTCCGACTCATCGACGGTCCGGAACTTGCTGATCTCTGCAAACAACTGCTGCGCGAGCTCAAGGATGTCATCGGATTCTTCGGCAATGCGGCGAATCGAGGCATCTTGCTGGATGGAGGTTGAGTTGACCTCCTCGACGCCTGCGGCAGTTTCCTGTGCGATAGCTGCGACGAACTGCACAGAATGCACGAGCTCCTCGTTCTTGGAGCGGGCTTGCTCGATCTTCAGATGGATATGCTCGATCTGCTCCTTCATGCCCTGCATCGAGTGATCGATGCTCTCGAAAGAGCCCAGCGTGTCGGCGACACGGCTGCTCTGAGCCAGCGCTGAATCGCGGGCTTCGAACAAGGAGCTTTGCAGCTCCTTGATTTGCTGCTGCAGCGCCCCGATGATCGTGCTGATCGTCTTGGACGATTCGTTCGTCTGCTGGGACAGCTGACGAACTTCATCTGCGATCACGGAGAAGCCGCGTCCGTGGACGCCGGCTCTTGCCGCTTCGATCGCGGCGTTCAAGGCCAGCACGTTCGTCTGTGTCGAAATCTCCGTGATGGAGTAAATGATGGCGCCAATTTGCTTCGAGCTAGCGGCCAACGTATGCATCGCTGCGTCCACCTTGTTCAGCAGCGCCTGAGAATGCTCGGACGAGTCTTTCAGCGCCCGAACGGAGCTTGTGCCTTGCAGCGTGCCTGCCGCGGCTTCGTCGCTGGCGCGCTTCATTTCATACGTGTACGCGGTAATATCACGAATCTCCGCCTCCAGCTCAGCGATAATGAACGAGCTTTGCTCGGTCTTGATCGCTTGCTCGTCGGCACCGTGCGAAATTTCATGGATGGCTCGCAATATATCCGTGTTCGCCGTAGCAGTTATTTGAGAGAAACGATGAAATTCATGTGAATGATCGGACAAGGAAGAAGCGATGTTCTTCGTTGCACTCAGCATATGACGAACTTGAAGAATCATATGGTCGAAGCTGTTGCTTAAAGTGCCAAGCTCGTCTTTGGAATCCGAGTTAATCGTTTGAGTCAGATCACCGCTGGCAATCTGCGTTACCGCTTTTTGCAATCGGGAGATAGGTCTAATGAAGGAACGTATGAGCAGGACGGCAATCAGGATCGTCACGACCAGTACGAGAATTGCGGCAATTATCATGACTTGGCTGGTACTATCAAGGGCTTGAGTGGAATCTGTGATAGCTTGATCAGCTGAATCCGCGTAAGTTACATAAAACTTATCAACAAGCTCAAATATTTTATCCTTCAATTCTTGCGATTCATTATATAAATATAGAAGGTTAATCTCTAGATCTTTTGGGCTTGTACCATTTCCTTGAATCATTTGGGCGGCAGAATCGAAGTTATTAATGTAGTCTACCGAAATTTGAATCAATTGGCTGCGCCATTTAATTTGATCAGGCGTTGTAGCGGTGTCGCCTATTTTTTTGATGAAATCATTATAAGGTTGACGCTTGCTGTTATATTTCAAGATGAACTCAGGTTTTTTGGAAATCTCCAGGCCTGAAGCAATGATATTCATTTCTTGAACCATTTCCTTTAATTCCAAAGCGAGTACCTTCAATTCAACTTTGTCATTCTGATCGTTCATATGTTGTTTAATTTGACTGACCTGGTGCAAGTTGAAGAAAGCAACTGCCAGAAAAATGAGGAGAACTCCACCAAAGCTAGCCATTAATCGGGAACGCATGGTCATATTGAACAAGGACATCTTACGCATTGTCATCCCTCCATTAATAAGACAAGAACCGACTCAATTCTTGTTTTTTCTTATTAATATAGGACTCTTCTATTAACTATAGCGTTGTATTGTGTAAATCAAATGTAAATTTACCCATATTTCTATCAGAAGGATATGAGAATAAAAGTTTTACATTACGTTTACGTTTCGTGGGTTTGGAATTTACATTTGATTGTTACCATAGGGAAGTAAGTTAGTGAGCCAGACAGAAGAGAACGGCGCAAAGCTAACTATAACCAGTAACATAAAATCAAAGGAGGACATGCTAACCATGTTCAAGTTCATGTCGAAAAAAGGAATTACATTATCACTTTCCGCGGTATTAATGATGGGGTCATTGGTCGGTTGCGGCGCAAAAACAGAGACGAAACCTGCAGCTTCCGCAACACCTGCTGCTAGCACAGCAGCTTCAGCTTCTGCGAAACCTACAGACGCTCCAAAAACAGAACTTAGCGGCACGGTAACAGCTTCCGGTTCCAGTGCACTTCTTCCTTTAGTGAAACAAGCGGCAACGGAATTTATGGAAAAGAACCCGAAAGTAACTATTAACGTTACAGCAGGCGGATCCGGTACAGGAATTAAAAACGTAGCTGACGGTACTTCTGACATTGGTAACTCCGATGTTGAGCCAGCTGCTGAATATAAAGATAAAGGTCTTGTTGACCACCAAGTAGCAATCGCACCTTTCGCATTCATCGTTAATAAAGACGTGAAAGTAGACAACGTAACTAAAGCACAAGCAGCTGACATCTACATGGGTAAAATCACGAACTGGAAAGAAGTTGGCGGCAATGACGCGAAAATCGTTCTTGTTCACCGTCCAGACAGCTCAGGTTCCCGTACACTTGTTAAACAAATTATTCTTGATGGCAAAGAATTCACAAAAGACGGTATCACACAAGAAAACAGTGGCGCTATGAAAACAGCGGTAGTTGGTCAATCCAGCTCCATTGGTTATGTGGATACGCCTTATATCGATGATACTGTAAAAGCATTGAAAATTGATGGTGTAGCTTTCTCCGAAGAAAACATCAAAAACGGTACTTATAAATTGTTTGGTGTTGAGCACATGTATACAAAAGGCGAAGCTAAAGATCCAGCTAAAGCTTTCATCGCTTACATCTCCAGCAAAGAATTCCAAGGCAAACAAGTTCGTGATTTGAAATTCTTGCCTGCTGATTTGCTCAAAAAATAATAAAAACTTCCAACAAGAGCGCTCGCAACATGGGGCGCTCTTTTTTTACGACAAAAATAAAACTTTTACATTCTCTTAACAATTCATTAACGATCCAATGACAATCGTAACCTATCCTAGAAGTAAGGTATGTAAGACATGCGTTTATTAATAGAAGGGGGATTAACCCATTGAATTCAGTAGCAGACAAACTAACAAGCACGAATTCGGAAAAGAGCCGTCCACTCGTTACCAAATGGACTCAAGGACAACATAGACAGGACAGCCTCATGCGTTGGGTGTTTGTTATAAGCGCTGCGCTTGTATCCGCGATTATTTTCTCCATTATTGTCTTCGTTGGTATGCAGGGAATTAAGACTTTTCAAGATGTAAGTCCATTAGAATTTTTCTTCTCCACTGATTGGACACCTGGCCAAAATAAATTCGGAGCTTTCCCTTTTCTATATAGCACATTGCTTATGACGCTGGTTTCCGTCGTGTTCTCGGTGCCATTAGCCTTATCCGGCGCCTTGTTCATGGCCAAAATTGCACCGAAATGGATGCGCGAAATCATGCGCCCTGCAACAGACTTATTTGTTGGAATTCCATCGGTCGTCTACGGTTTGATCGGGATGACGGTTATCGTTCCGGCTTTGGGCAAATTTACAGGCGGAATCGGTTACGGGATTCTACCAGCTTCTATTATCTTGGCGATTATGATTCTACCGACTATTCTCTCCATATCTGAAGATGCTATTCGAGCACTTCCTAGTCGTTTAGAGGAAGCTTCCCTTGCTTTGGGAGCAACACGGTGGCAAACGATGTGGCGCGTACTGCTGCCTGCAGCAAGACCGGGAATTCTAACGGCTATCATTCTTGGAATGGGCCGCGCAATCGGCGAGACAATGGCCGTGTTCATGGTGATCGGAAACTCGCCGCAAATGCCGAAATCCTTGCTTGATTCCACTACTGTGTTAACTACAGCCATCGTCAAAGATATGGGAAATACCAATTACGGCTCCGCTTGGAATAACGCGCTCTATTTAATGGCTTTGCTCCTACTGGTGATCTCCTTATCCTTAATTCTCATTATTCGTATCGTGGCCAAAAGGAGTGAACTGAAATGACAAGTAAAACAACTGATCGTATTGCGACATTTTACTTTTGGGCCGCAGGTATTTTGATCATTGCTATCTTGGCCTGGTTCCTTGTTCGTATATTAGGGGAAGGCGTACCGCATTTGTCCTGGCATTTCATCTTCGGCAAGTCCGAAGAGATCAAAGCAGGCGGCGGTGTAGGACCGCAATTGTTCAACTCTTTCTATGTCTTATTCTTGTCGTTATTAATTTCCATTCCGATCGGATTATTTTCAGGTATCTACTTAGCTATCTATGCCCAAAAGAATTGGTTTACGGATCTCGTCCGTATTTCCGTAGAAGCTTTATCCTCTGTGCCATCTATCGTTTTCGGATTGTTTGGATTTCTATTATTCGCCAATTTGCTTGGCTTGAAGTTCTCCATTATCGGCGGAGCGGCAACGGTTGCTCTACTCAATTTACCCGTCATGGTTAGGGTTACTGAAGAGTCCATACGAACAGTACCTGAGTCTTACTGGGAAGCAAGCTTGGCGCTTGGATCGACGAAATGGCAAGCCATCCGCAAAGTGCTGATTCCCGCGGCGCTGCCTAGCTTGATTACAGGCATTACCTTGATTGCAGGGCGCGCATTAGGGGAATCTGCGATTCTCATTTATACAGCCGGTCTATCGGTTTCCCGTTTCTTTCCGGATTTCAACCCGCTCAAAATGGGGGAGACGTTATCTGTCCATCTCTGGTACGTAGGGGCTGAAGCTCTTGTCCCGGACGCTAAGGAAATAGCCAAAGGCAGTGCCGCGCTGCTCCTGATCGTCGTATTAATTTTCAATTTGCTGGTTAGCATACCGAGCCGAATTCTACAAAAAAGACTTTCCGGGGGGAAATAAACGTGGCAACTAAACATAAAATTAAAGCAGATAAATTGAATTTATTTTACGGAGAAAATCACGCGCTGCATGATATCGAGCTGGCGATTGAAACAGGTACCATCGCGGCATTGATTGGTCCTTCCGGTTGTGGGAAATCGACCTTTCTGCGTACGCTGAACCGTATGAACGATTTGATTGACAGCGTGCGTATCACAGGCAATGTGGCTGTAGACGGTCATAACATTTATGGCTCCGATTCCGATGTCGTATCCTTGCGCAAGCGTGTCGGTATGGTTTTCCAACGTCCGAATCCGTTCCCGATGAGCATTTATGACAATATCGCCTACGGACCGCGCATTCATGGCACGAAGAAGAAAGCAGTTCTAGACGAAATCGTAGAACGTAGCCTAGTACAAGCAGCGCTTTGGGACGAAGTCAAGGATCGTTTGCACAAATCTGCTCTCGGACTATCCGGCGGTCAGCAGCAGCGTCTATGCATAGCGCGTTTGCTTGCGGTTGAACCGGACGTCTTGTTGATGGATGAGCCAACCTCTGCACTCGATCCCATTTCCACACTGAAGGTGGAAGAATTGACGCAAACATTGAAAGAGAAATATACGATCATTATCGTGACACACAACATGCAGCAGGCAGCGAGAATTTCCGATATGACCTCCTTCTTCTTGAATGGGTACTTAGTCGAAACTGACAAAACGGATAAAATTTTCACAAACCCGAATGATCAGCGTACGGAAGATTACATTACTGGAAGATTCGGCTAACCACATCGAAAGGGGACAAGCAAATGGACGCAAGACCAGGGTTTCATCAATCGTTGACACTTTTACAGAAAGAACTGCAGGATATGGGGGAAAGTGTAGAGAAATTGATTTACAAGTCGGTGGAGTCTCTGGCTAAGCTGGATGAGAAGGCTGCACTGCAAGTGATCAAGACGGATGACCTGATTGATGATTATCTAACGACAATCGATGAATTATGCCTGCGTTTAATTGCCTTGCAGCAGCCAATGGCAAGTGATTTGCGAATCATTGGAACAGCTCTGAAAATTGCTACGGATCTGGAACGCATCGCAGATCATGCCGTAGATATCGCCAAGATTACGATCCGCTTCGCGGGGGAAGAATTGGTGAAGCCGCTGGAAGTTATTCCACAAATGGCGGAGATCGCCATCGAAATGCTGCATGAAAGCCTTCTGTCCTACACAGAGCGCGACGTTCACAGAGCAGCATCACTGGCTGAGAAGGATGATCGTGTAGATAAGCTCTACAGCACGGTGATGCAGGAGTTAATGGGGCTGATGAGCTCGGATTACAACCGCAACCGCCAATTGACTCATTTGTTGTTTGTAGCTCATTTCTTGGAGCGCGTCGCAGATCATACGACCAATATCGGTGAAGGTGTCATCTATATGGTGACAGGCAAACGTAAAGATTTGAACGTGTAGTTTCATAAGTTCCTAAGTTCCATCAGCAAAACAGCTGCATCGAGTTAGCACAAAAACCTTCAAATCCACGTATCTGGATTTGAAGGTTTTTGTGTCTATGGGCACTTCATTCCGGAGAATTCGGAAGCGGAAAACGAATATAAAAGGTTGTCCCACTCGAGCTGGTTTGAACTTCAATGGAAGCATGATGCCTCGCGGCGATGCTGTAGCAGATGGCTAAGCCGAGCCCGGTTCCTTCGTCCTTGGTCGTGAAGAAGGGCCTGCCAAGCTTCTCCAGATGATGCTCATCAATGCCTGTCCCTTCATCGCCGATGAGGAGGACAACATGGTCTTGTTCCTGGTAGGTTTGAAGGTGCAATTTACCACCCACATGCATAGCTTCCAAGCCGTTCATGCACATATTCAATATGAGCTGGCGCATCTCTTTGTCATCAAGCTGAATATCTGGACAGGGAGCGAATTCATAGTGGACATGCTTGCCGGACATGACGGCTTCCGCTTGGATGAGAGGCAGCAGCATTTCGATGATTCGATTAATATTTTCTGCTTGTTGATGGGATTGTTTATTTTTGGCGAGTGATAAATATTCGGTAATAATTTCGTTAGCGCGGTCCAACTCTTCCAGCATGATAGGGATATATTGTTTTTGCATATTTCGATCGTTCTCACGAAATAACTGAAGGAAGCCGCGAATGGTCGTCATGGGGTTGCGAATTTCATGGGCAATTCCAGCAGCCATTTCACCTACCAAGTTCAATTGCGCAAGCCGTGCCATTTCTGTTTCGAATCGTAAGCTTTCGGTGATATCCACGGCAACTTGCAGCATGCAGCTTTCATTTTCGATATCGATGATTTCCGTGGAAAGCAGGGCAGTTCGAACTTCTTTTGATTTCGTTTCGTATTTCACTTTGCAATTATGGATCACTTCATCGCTGGAGACATAGTCTCCTTGCTCTGTTCGCAAGAGATTCAGCTTCGTACCCAGAATTTCATCGCCATATCCTGTGTATTGTTTCCAGCTTTCGTTAATTTCCAGATACGTGAGGTCAGGCAGACGCCGAATGGCCATTAAGGAAGGCGAGAGCATAAACATTTTTTTGAAATGTTCTTGAGATTTCAACAGTTTCTCGTGGGCATCAACCAATTCGGAGGTGCGTTCTTCTACCCATTGCTCCAAAAGGACATTCTGCTGCTTCAATTTCTCATCGGCTTCAGCCAGCTTGCGATTGGTCTCTTCGAGATCTAAGGTTCGCTTATGTAAGAGTTCGCTTTGTGCTTTGATTTTCTGATGATTCAAGTGCATATTGACGAAGGCATCGACTTTTTTGCGCAGCATTTCGGGATGGACGGGCTTGAATAAGTAGTCGATGGATCCGACATGGTAGCCCTTCAACACATGCTCGATCGACGTGCTAAGCGCTGTTAGAAAGATGATAGGAATATCTTGGCAAGCTTTGCGCTGCTTAATTAATTCGACTGTTTCAAAGCCGCTAAGCCCGGGCATCTGTACGTCCATCAAAATCACAGCAATATGATCGGCAGGTTCCTTTAATAAATAGCGCAGGACTTCCTCGCCGGATTGTAAACAAATAACTTCATAGTGCGAAGAAGCCAGAATACTGCTTAGAGCCAGTAAGTTCTCGTAGCGGTCATCTACCGCCAAGATTTTGACCTGGTGTTCCATTTCAAATCCTTTCCGTGCTGGCATATGCCGACTAAGCACCTAGCGATTCTCCCTTTTCTTTTCGTGGAAAAGATGAAATTACCTCTTTTTTTATTGAAGTCTTTACAAAGATTTTACATAAGGTTAATAAAGGAAGCTATTTGGTTTGTTAGACTAGCGTTATACGTAATAACAAACAAGGGATGATGGACATGAGTGCTCAGTCAGACGTGTTGGAACAGTATCATAAGATGATTAAGGAGCAGCTCCTTTATTCCGTCTATCAACCGATTGTTTCCTTGCAGGATGGTCAAGTAATGGGGTATGAAGCTTTAATTCGAGGCCCGAAGGAAAGTCCGTTTCACTCCCCGCTAGCCATGTTCCAATTTGCCGAGCAGCAAGGCGAACTTTATACACTTGAACAGTTGGCGCGCGAGAAAGCTATTCAAGGATCTATTTTGGAGCATCCGAAGCAGCTCTTATTTATTAATATTTCTTCGCAAGTCTTGTACGATCCTGGATTTGTTCCCGGTAAGACTCTTGAAATATTGCAGAATCACGGTCTCAGTCCGAACAATGTCGTCTTTGAAATCACGGAAAGAAGCTCGATTGAGGATTTCTCTCTGGCTAAGAAGATTCTCGAGCATTACCGCAAACAAGGATACCGGATTGCCATTGACGATGCAGGAGCGGGATATTCCTCTTTGCAAGCAATTGCCGAGCTGCAGCCTGATTTTATCAAAATCGACAGGTCGCTGATAGAAAATATACATAAAAGCAAAGTGAAAGAGTACATTCTCGAAACCTTCGTTACGTTTGCGCTGAAAATGAATATCTCTCTTATTGCTGAAGGCATCGAGCATGAGGATGAACTGATTAAATTAACCCGGCTCGGTGTCCATTACGCGCAAGGGTTTTTGTTAGGTAAACCGAATGAAGCTGCTGCTAAGCTGGCGGACAATTTGAGCATGTTAATCTGGCAGCATCGCAAAGTGCAAGGCGGCAGCATGACATGGAACATTGGAGACTTGAGCACCCCTGTTCAAGTATTTGACAAGAGGGTGCTGATTTCAGTTGTAGCGGACCATTTCAAGAAACATCAAGAAGCTGTTGGTGTGGTCATTGTGGATGAGGACGTACCGGTGGGTCTTGTGATGCGTGAACGCCTATTTCAGCACTTGGCCGGGCAATATGCGTTTTCCTTGTTCTGGAATCGTACGATCGACGGGATCATGGACGAAGCGCCGCTTATCGTGGACGAGTTCACCTATGTCGAGCAGGTTTCTCAGATGGCGACTTCTCGCTCCATTCATCATTTGTATGATCTTGTGATCATTACAAGCCATGGCAAAATGGCAGGCGCGGCTTCGATTCGGACGATCCTTGAGAGCATTACGAATGTGCGGATGGAATCTGCGCGTGTAGCGAACCCGCTGACTGGACTTCCGGGCAATCTGCAAATTAATCGGGAATTGAATAAACGGATCAGCGACAGCAAGCCATTCCATGTGGTGTATGCGGATCTGGATTACTTCAAATGGTTCAACGATCGGTTTGGTTTTCAAAAAGGGGATCAATTGATTCAATATACAGCGGATGTCATGCAGCAAGCCATCGCTGTTTGCGGAACGCCGTATGATTTTGTGGGGCATGTGGGGGGCGACGATTTTATCGCGATTTCTGGAACGCAGGCACCGGAGCAATTGTGCAAGGAGATGATTCGCCGATTTGAACAAGGTGTCCAGATGTTCTATGAAGAGGAGGAATGGGAGTACGTGTGGGATCGGAGCGGGAATAAAGTGAAGAGCGAGGGAGTCACATTGTCCCTTTCGCTTGTCGTATGCAGTTGTGAATCTCCCATTTCACTCGAACACATTTCACACACAGCGGCGCTTCTTAAGAAGAAAGCCAAAGCGCATCAAGGCAGTATTTATTATTTTCAAAATATTGGCTAGCAAACTTACTTAGAAAGTGTACACCAACTGTTTAAAAGAACGAATAATAATGACCTTCTGCTTTCCGATTCGGCGCTCGGATATTTTTTTGATATTCCCGGGATGTATCCAGATCGCGTCCATGCCGCTTGAGGCAGCCCCTACCACATCATTACGCCACGAATTGCCAACCATCACACATTGGTTAGGAACCGCGTTCATCGATTTCAAGGCACGTTCGAAGATCGCTGGGTGCGGTTTACGCGGACCATCCTTCTCTGAGCTGAATAAACGCTCTTGGTCAATCCAAGGGGTTAGTTTCATTTTCTCCAAATTGTTTTGCAGCCGCCTTCGATTTCCATTACTGATGATCGCAAGCTGATAGTTTTGAGACAGGGCATCCAGCGTGTCTTCCACACCGGGGAAGAGCGCGACAAAGTGATCCTCCTGTTCTTCAACCTGTTCAAAAAAAGCGCGCGTAAAAGCAGGATTAACGCTTACGGGCAAAGCATGGAGTGCTTTGCGCAAGCAGATGTGGCGCAGCTCATCCGGTGAAATTGGGCTTCGAATCGGTGCCTTTCGGTGACGGCTCCATTCCATCTTGTAGCTTTGCAGCACATCTTGAGCGGAGAAGAGCGATTCGTCCGGCTCCCACCTCGCCGTGTAGTCGTTCATAACTTCCAGGAATGCCGAATCAAAGCACTGTCTACGATCCAGTATCGTATTATTCATATCAAAAAAGATGACCTTTTTGCGTGCTGGTGAGAAAAAAGGGCTCATACGGAGAACCTCCTTCTGAAGTCCTGGCCATCGAATCATGCCTTCCTTTTATGTTTATGTGCGGAACCGTTTTTTTATTTTAATTTCGTATGCTATGATGAAGGAAGTATGTCAAAAATCGGGGTGCGAACTTATGGATAAGCTTATTATTATTGATGGTAACTCTATTGCGAATCGAGCGTTCTATGCCTTGCCGCTGCTCAGCAATTCCAACGGCTTGCATACGAATGCTGTGTATGGCTTTACAACGATGCTGCTCAAATTGATTGAAGAGGAAAAACCGACACATTTTCTCGTTGCTTTTGATGCGGGGAAAATTACGTTTAGACATAAAGAATATGCCGAATACAAAGGTGGACGCGCCAAAACGCCGCCAGAGCTTTCCGAGCAGTTTCCATTGATCAAAGAGCTTCTGACGGCTTTCAAAATTCCGCAGTTCGAGCTTTCGGGCTATGAAGCCGATGATATTATCGGGACTTTGACCAAAGCCGCTGATGAGAAGGGAGAGAAAGTACTGCTCGTCTCCGGAGATAAGGATATGCTGCAGCTAGCTTCCGACCATGTCACTGTTGCGATTACCCGCAAAGGGATTAGCGAGGTTGAGCTGTACAATCCGCAAGAAATCAAAGAGAGATATGGCCTCACCCCTGGGCAAATCATTGATCTTAAAGGGTTAATGGGCGATACCTCGGATAATATTCCGGGCATACCTGGCGTTGGGGAGAAAACGGCACTGAAAATGCTTCACGAGTATGGTTCCGTGGAAGAAGTGCTGGCGAATTCGGCTAATCTGAAAGGCAAAATGAAGGAGAAGGTCGAAGAGCACGCGAAAGACGCGATAATGAGTAAAGAGCTCGCGACAATTTTCCGTGAAGTACCGATGGAAACGCAGTGGGATACGTTCCGTTATGACGGCTTTGATGGACAAGCTTTGTCAGGCATGTTCCGCAAATTAGAATTTAAATCACTGCTGGAGAAGATGGATTTCGGTCCTGGGGCTGTCAACGAGGAACAGGTTGAGACTCTGGAAGCTGTAGCTGTCTCAGAGGAGAATCTGGGAGAGCTGATCGCCAAACTCACGGATAGCGCTGCAATTCATGTAGAGGCTGTAGGCGAGAATCCGCATCAAGCCTCACTTGTCGGTGTGGTCTGGTTTGTTGATGATGGCGCCGCGAATGTCTCCTACTATGTACCGTCTGAGCTTCTCAAGAGTGCTGCCGGGGAGCCGCTGCGCGTTTGGCTTGGCGATGAAGCCAAGAAAAAGCAGCTCTTCGACCTCCACCGTGCACGGTTAGTGTTGGCATGGCAAGGCATCACGCTCGCGGGCGTGGATTTCGACGCACTCTTGGCCGCTTATTTGCTCGATCCGACGGAATCGAATCTCAGCTTGAGCGGTCTGACCTTCAAGTACGGGCTGCCTGGCGTTAAGACCGACGAAGAAGTATTCGGCAAAGGAGCGAAGTTCCGCCTGCCTGACCTTGCCGCGCTTAGCGACCACTTGGGCCGCAAAGCGATGGCGATTGCGCGCATCGTACCGGTGTTGCGCGATGAACTCGAGAAGAGTGAGATGCAAAGCCTCTTCTACGAGCTTGAGCAGCCCCTTGCAGGCGTGCTTGCGGAGATGGAGCTGCGCGGCATCCATGTGGATGCCGAAGGCCTTAAAGCGCTTGGTGTCGAGCTTGTGAAGCAGCTGGACACGATCATGACCAGCATCTACAAGCTGGCTGGCGTCGAATTCAACATCAACTCGCCGAAGCAGCTCGGCGAGATCCTGTTCGAGAAGCTGGGGCTGCCAGCTTGGAAGAAGACCAAGACCGGCTACTCGACCGATGCCGAGGTGCTGGAGCGTCTTGCGCCCTACAACGAAATCGTAGGGCAGATCCTGCACTACCGTCAGCTCGCGAAGCTGCAATCGACATATGTCGAGGGGCTGCTGAAAGAGGTGCGGCCGGAGACCGGCAAGGTGCACACCTATTACCGGCAGACCATTGCCGCCACAGGCCGGCTCAGCAGCCAGTTCCCGAACCTCCAGAACATCCCGATTCGTCTGGAGGAAGGTCGGAAGATCCGCAAGGTCTTCGTTCCATCCGAGCCTGGATGGTACATTCTTGCTGCGGATTACTCGCAGATCGAGCTGCGCGTGCTTGCGCACATCTCGCAGGATGAGAAGCTGAAGGAAGCGTTCCTTCAGAACATGGACATCCACACGAAGACGGCGATGGACGTCTTCGGCGTGGCGGAGAGCGCTGTTGACGCCAACATGCGCCGTCAAGCCAAAGCCGTTAACTTCGGCATCGTTTACGGGATCAGCGACTATGGCTTGTCGCAGAACTTAGATATTACCCGCAAGGACGCAGCGCAATTCATTGAACAATATTTCGCTGTCTTCCAAGGGGTTCGCAAATATATGGACGATATCGTGAAGGACGCTCGCCGAGATGGGTATGTCACCACCTTGCTGCAGCGCCGCCGTTATCTTCCAGAGATTACGGCTTCGAACTTCAATCTGCGCTCCTTTGCAGAACGCACGGCGATGAATACGCCGATTCAAGGGACGGCGGCTGACATTATCAAGCTTGCGATGGTGCAGATGGCCGACCGCTTGAAGCAAGAAGGGCTGAAGAGCCGCATGCTGCTGCAAGTTCACGATGAGCTCGTCTTCGAAGTTCCGGAAGAGGAGCTGGAGACGATGCGCCGCATCGTTCCTGAAGTGATGGCGGCTGCCCTTCAGCTGGACGTTCCGCTTAGTGCGGACGTTGATTTCGGCCTTACTTGGTATGATGCCAAGTAAGCTGCTTACAACCAACTCATAAAAGAGGTGAACATCCGTGCCTGAACTACCCGAAGTCGAAACGGTCAAACGGACGCTGAACAATTTAATCACCGGAAAAACGATTGCGCAGGTTCAGGTCAGATTGCCGCGCATTATCCAGAAACCGGATGATATCCAGCTTTTTGAAGTGCTGCTGCAAGGACAAACGATTGAAAGCATTGAGCGTCGCGGGAAGTTTCTGCGATTCATCCTGACCGATTATGTTATGGTCTCTCATTTGCGTATGGAAGGCCGATATGGGGTGTATGACACGAGCGATCCGCTCGAGCTTCATACCCATGTCTTATTCCGATTCACAGACGACAGCGAGCTCCGCTACAAAGATGTTCGCCAGTTTGGAACGATGCATCTATTCCCCAGAGGAGAAGAGCTTACACAGCCTCCGCTCCATAAGCTGGGCCTGGAGCCGCTGGATGAAGGCTTTACCTTCGAAGCTTTCCGTGACCGGATTGCTCATCGGTCCACGAAGATTAAGCCGCTGCTGCTGAATCAAGAATATATTGTTGGCATCGGGAATATTTATGTAGACGAGTCTCTATTTCTGGCGGGCATTCATCCAGAAAGGGAAGCTTCGTCGCTCAGCAAGAAGGAGCTCATGCTGCTTCACGCTGCGATTATTAAGACACTAGCGGATTCCGTGGAAGTTGGAGGATCTTCGATTAAATCGTATGTGAACGGACAAGGTGAAATTGGCATGTTCCAGCACCAGTTGAACATTTACGGCCGACAGTCGCAAGCCTGCAACAAATGCGGAACAGAGATCTACAAAACGGTTGTTGGCGGCAGAGGCACACATATCTGCCCCGTCTGTCAGCCGCTCAAACGTCAGAGGATTCGAAAGAAGTTAGAGAAGTAGGCACGTGAAGTGCACCCTCTCCATATGATAAGGAGTACTTAGCCCAGATAAACACGGCTGTGTTTGCGGGGTAACACTCTTAGGAGGGGTATTATGCTTCCTGTACTTTCTTTGCTCATTTTGGCTTTTGCTGTTTCGTTGGACGGTTTCGGTGTTGGTGTGATGTATGGGCTGCGCAAAATACGTATTCCGTTCCTATCCATTGGTATTATATCGCTATGGTCTGGTATCATTATTTACTGTTCAATGCAAATTGGCGTGCTGATGTCCTCTTTCCTGTCACCGATGGTTGCTCAGCGTATCGGTGCGCTCATCTTGATTGGAATAGGCGTCTGGGCGTTAGTCCAAATGAGACAACGGAAGTCCTTGGAGCAGCAAGATGCCGGGAAGACGTTGGATCAAGTATCTGTGAGCAGTATTCAACCACATCAAGCTGCAAATTCAGCTGAAGCTTCCGAGCTTATTGCGTTGGACACACTGCAAAGAACAAAAGAGATTCTGAATATTGAATTGAAACGCTTTGGTCTCGTTATTCAAATTTTGAGAACACCGTCGATTGCAGATGTCGACAAATCCGGGAATATTTCGGCTTCAGAAGCGACGCTGCTGGGGCTTGCTCTTTCACTGGATGCCTTTGGTGCCGGGATTGGCGCGGCTTTAATTGGTTTTGTCCCTCTCATGACGGCTTCGGTGATCTCTATCTCCAGCGGTTCTTTTATTGCCTTAGGCTTAAGAGTTGGATTTCGTTATGCAGAGATGAATTGGATGAAGAAGTTGTCGATTCTCCCAGGATGTGTACTTATTCTGATGGGCTTATTGAAAATGTTATAGTCGAATTAGGAGAGAATGGTCATGAATATCGGGTTAACAGGAGGAATCGCTTGCGGCAAAAGCACGGTTAGTGCCATGCTGGTTAGCCGCGGCGCTCTATTGGTAGATGCGGATCAAATTGCCCGCGATGTTGTCGAGCCCGGCAGCCCTGTTCTTGAACAGGTTGCAGCCCACTTTGGACAAGCTGTTCTACACCCAGATGGTTCTCTTCATCGCAAGAAGCTAGGCGAGATCATCTTTGGTCAGACAGAAGCGCGGAAACAGCTCGAAAGTTTATTGCACCCCCCTATCCGGAAGCAAATGCGGGAACAGATGGAAGCCTACGAGAAGCAATTTCCGAATAAGCTTGTTGTCGTTGATGTCCCTTTATTGATAGAATCTAATTTAAGCTATATGTTTGAAGAGGTCTTGGTCGTATATGTGCCCCGTCACATCCAACTGGAACGGCTTATGCAAAGAGACGGGCTAACGGAGCTGGAAGCTAACAAAAGGATTAATGCGCAAATGCCCATTGAAGAGAAGCGAAGTTTGGCGAATATTGTTGTCGACAACAGCGGATCTTGGGAAGAAACCAATGCCGAGGTGGAGCGATTTTGGCAGGAGAAGGGGCTCTCATGACGTTTTTGCGCAAAAAACGTGTTTTTGCCCTTTTGCTTATTGGTTTTCTTCTCGTCCTCTTTATGAATAGCTCTTTTATAGGAAGAAAGCTGTATCCCATCTACTTTGAGCAGGAAATCAAGCAGAGCGCGGCGAAACATAAGGTAGATCCTTTTCTTATTGCCGCTATCATCCGCGTAGAAACGAACTACAGGCATCATCTGGAGTCCAAAAAAGGGGCTCTGGGTCTTATGCAGCTTATGCCGGATACGGCCGATTGGATTGTGCAATCGACGAATCTGGAGCCGCATGCGCAAGAAGATTTGCTTAAAGTGGATGTGAACATCAATCTAGGATCTTGGTATTTGAGTTGGCTCAATAAGCATTACAATGGAAATCTGTTCTATACGATTGCGGCTTACAATGCGGGGCAAGGTAACGTGAATAAGTGGAAGCAAAATGACATTTGGGATGGCTCCCAAGCGAATATTAATCAAATTCCATTCGGAGAAACGCGTCATTACGTTTCGCGTGTCTTATATTATTACGAAAAATATACGAACCTCTACTCTGACCGATGGGGCACAGAGGGCTCCGCATCCGTACAAAACAAAGAAGCATTGGACTAGCTCCTTTTGGGGGCCTAAAGTCCAATACTTCCTGTTTGGCAGATTCAGAAGCTAATCTTCAAGATTACTTGAATTGACCAGCCAAAGATTGTTCTGCGATTTGTACCAGGCGACGAGTAATGTGACCACCGATGGCACCAGTGTCACGAGTAGCCATATTACCGTAGTATCCATCTTGTGGGATAGAGATACCTAGCTCTTGAGCTACTTCGTATTTTAACTGATCCAACGCTGCGTTAGCTTGAGGAACGACTAAAGTGTTGCTGCTGCGGGATTGTCCTGCGCTCATGTCTGTTCACCTCCTTGTCGGTTGGTACTAGTATTGTGCGCAGAACTTCAAACTTCATAACTTGTAACATATGGTAATCCTGCAAACCCAAGAGAAAGGAGTGATAGCGAATGAAGTGTCCGTTCTGTGACTATTCCGGTACGAAAGTGCTTGATTCCCGTTCAGCCAATGAAAATAAATCAATCCGTCGGCGTCGCGAGTGTGAGAAATGCGCAAGAAGATTCACGACTTTTGAGATGGTGGAAGAAACTCCGCTTATTGTGATTAAAAAGGATGGAAGTCGGGAAGAATTTAGTCGAGAGAAGATCATGAGAGGCCTGATTCGTGCTTGTGAGAAGCGACCTGTTTCGATGGAGAGACTGGAAATGGTCGTGTCTGAAGTCGAAATGCAGCTGCGCACCACAGCTCATGCCGAAGTTGAAAGTTTGGGCATTGGAGAAATCGTAATGGAGCAATTGTATCCCGTCGATGAAGTGGCGTACATTCGCTTCGCCTCCGTCTATCGACAGTTCAAAGACATTAATATGTTTTTGAAAGAGCTTACGCAAATCTTGGGAAAGAACGATTAGCGGAATACGCTGAGAGGCATACGTTTTGTACATATAATCACGAAATTTGACAGAAAATAAAAAAAAGACAGCGGATTTTCCGTTGTCTTTTTTTGTTTATGCCCTGTAAATGCTGGCATTCCGTGAGTTAGCGAGGTTTGAAAAAAAATAATTTATCAGACATCAACCGACTGTATTTTTGTATGCTTTGATGCATAATTCTTTTATTGAGTACGATTGTCCAACTCGCTTCGCAGAAAATGAATAAATCGAATAGCTTCCTCGGGTGACAGAATGTTGTTATCAAACTTAAAGGAGAACATATTCAGAATATCGTCTTCCGGAAGATGTAAATTGTCAATCAATTGTTTAACGTCTAAACTCATTGTCCCATCTACCATAATTTTTTCTACCATCTTTTATCTCCTCCTAATGCTTCTCTATGAATCGGACGGAGGCTATACCGGTAGCTGGCTGACATTTTGAGCATTGGATAATGCCAATTTAGTCCCTATAGCTTTGCGTCACCACTTTTCAATGGTTTTGCCTTTATCGTACCGATTCATGCTTGTATCAAAACTATATCACATTTACGGATCACGTATCCATTAATTACATTTATTCGAAGGATGGTTGAAGCAAATGTCCGTCAAGTCCAATCAAATTCCAAGCATTTCTTATGAGTTAGACATTGTTAAGGTTGCTTATTTTCTCGGAATTGATCATGTTCGTCTATTGGCTTATGTCTATGCAAATGCTGAAACGATGAAAAGCTGCGATGAAAAGGATATTTCTCCCGATATTCAGGGGTGATGGGCCGTGAAAAGAGGATTGTAAAAAAAGAACCCTGATTCACATGTTCATTCACATGGAAGCCAAGGTTCTTTTGTGCTTGATAGATCTAAATTTAAGTCAAGGCTTAAACCATGATTTTACAAATATCGTTCGTAAATTCTACGGGATCCTGCAAAGGCAAGCCTTCGATTAAGAGCGCTTGGTTGTAGAGAAGAGCCGTATAGAGGTTCAGCTTCTCTTTATCTTTGGCAAGAGCGTCCTTCAGCGAAGCAAACACTTCATGATGAACGTTGATTTCGAGCACTTTCTCGGCTTTTACATTCGGATTGTTTGGCATCGCATTTAATATTTTTTCCATCTCAATGGTGACATCGCCATCTGTGGATAAGCAGACCGGGTGTGTTTTCAACCGTTTGGATGCTTTCACATTGGATACTTTGCCAGACAACAAGTTCGTCATGTATTCGAAAAGCTCTTTGTTCTCATTTTTGTCAGACTCGGTTTCGGTTTCTTTGTCATCCGCTTCAATGCCAAGATCACCGCTGGATACGGATTTAAACTCTTTTTCTTTGTAGGTCATAATCATTTTGATCGCGAACTCATCGATATCATCGGTGAAATACAAGTATTCATAGCCTTTTTCAGAAACAATCTCTGTTTGTGGAAGTTTGTCAATACGTTCGATCGATTCTCCGGAAGCGTAATAAATATACTTTTGATCTTCTGGCATTCTAGCGATATATTCATCCAGCGTAACGAGTTTTTTCTCCTTGGAGGAGTAGAACATCAACAGGTCTTGCAGGACTTCCTTATGGGTTCCGTAGTCGCTGTAGACGCCGAATTTCAGTTGACGGCCGAAAGCCTTGTAGAACTGCTCGTATTTCTCTCTTTCGTCCTTCAGCAAGCTTTGCAGCTGGCCTTTGATTTTGCTTTGAATATTTTTGGCGATCAGCTTCAGTTGGCGGTCATGCTGGAGCATCTCTCTGGAGATGTTCAGGGACAAGCTTTCGGAATCGACCATACCCTTCACGAAGCTGAAGTAGTCAGGAAGCAGGTCCGCGCATTTGTTCATGATCAGAACGCCATTCGCATAGAGCTCCAAACCTTTCTCAAACTCTTTGGAGTAATAATCGTAAGGCATATTTTCCGGGATAAAGAGGATCGCTTGATAAACTACAGCACCGTCGGCACTAACATGAATATGCTTCAGCGGCTTGTCGAAGCCATAATGCTTCTCATTATAGAACTTCTCATAATCTTCCGGCGTGAGCTCGCTTTTGTTTTTGCGCCAGATCGGCACCATGCTGTTCACATGCTGCTCTTCCTCGTAATCCTCGAACTCGCTTTCACTGCCTTCTTTCAGTCGTTTGCCGGCAATGTCCATTTTAATTGGATAACGAATGAAGTCGGAGTATTTTTTGATGATTGCCTTCAAGCGATACTCGTCCAAATATTCATCATAATTGTCATCTTCGGTATTTTCTTTAATCTTCAAGACGATTTCTGTACCAACGGTATCTTTCTCACAAGTCTCGATGGTATACCCGTCAGCGCCCGTAGATTCCCATTTGTAAGCCACATCGCTGCCAAGGGCTCTACTTGTCACTGTTACGAGATCAGCGACCATGAAGGCGGAATAGAAGCCTACACCGAACTGTCCGATAATGTTGTGACCTTCTTTGGATTCGTTTTCTTTCTTGAAAGCCAGTGATCCGCTCTTCGCAATGATCCCCAGATTATTTTCTAAATCTTCCTTGGTCATCCCAATTCCTGTATCGCGTATCGTTAACGTGCGGTTTGCTTTGTCGGCAGCCACTTTAATGAAATAACTATCTTTGTCGAAGACTAACGCATCGTCGGTTAAAGCTTTGTAATAAATTTTGTCAATGGCATCGCTGGCATTGGAGATGAGCTCTCTAAGAAATATCTCTCTTTGGGTGTAAATGGAGTTGATCATCATTTCCAATAGACGCTTGGATTCAGCCTGAAATTGTTTCTTTTCCACGGGGAGATCTCCTTTCGAATTTGAACGATGGACTATGTTCATAAGTTCATGCCTAGAACGGCGTTAGCACTCTCTTACTTCGAGTGCTATTCAATAATTTTATAACATTGTTACATTATTATGTCAAATGAATTGCGTAGAATCTCCCCATTTAAGTGCCCATTTTTCCATTTCCTTCAATGAAGATTGAAAATCTGCCCCTTTTTCCGTTAAAGAATATTCTACGGACACGGGCACGGTAGGAAAGACATCGCGATGGACGATGCCATTTTTCTCCAAATGACGAAGAGCGTCGGTTAAGGATTGCGTCCTAACGATGACCAGATCGCGATGGAGTTGTTGGAAACGTCTTGGGCCTTTGGCCAGTTCGGCAATGACTAAGAAAGACCACTTGGCTCCTAAAATTTGCAGCACCGAACAGATCGGAGAGGAGTTTTGTTCTTCTTTTTGCATGTTTTCCATGTTCATCTCACCTACTTACTATTGTATAGTTAGTCAAAATATTTGGATAAAGACCATTTAATTTGCCTTCTTACGTAAAGTATGCCTCTTCATTATAATACATTCAAGAGAAGTTGAGGAGGATGATAAGGATGAATCGATTAACGATTTATGTGCTTACGATTGGGGTATTTTTAACAGCTACGGCCGAATTGGTTGTGTCTGGCATTCTTGCTTATATTGCTGAAGATCTGCAAATATCCTTAGCATTAGCCGGGCAATTAATTACGGCGTATTCCTTATCCTTTGCGATAGGAACACCCATTTTGGTCGCTCTGACAGCACGAATCGGTCGTAGGAAGGTATTGCTTGGCTCGCTGTTTGTTTTTATTATAGGAAGCTTGCTGTCTGCTCTCAGTACGACCATTGTATCATTAATGATAACCCGAGCGGTGCTAGGAATGAGCGCAGGCGTCTATTTCGTCACTGTTTTCGGTGCTGTTGCTAGGCTAGTTGTTCCTGAGAAGTTAGGCAGTGCGATTGGCGCCATCGTTCTTGGATTTAGCACTGCGATGATTTTGGGCGTACCTATTGGAATCCTAATATCGAAGTGGTTGAATTGGCAGTCTATTTTTATCATGCTGAGTGTGCTGAGCGCATTGATTGCCTTTGTCATCTATCGACTTGTACCGGAAGTCGAAGGGGATGAGCCAATTTCTTTTATGAAACAATTTAAAGTCGTAGGCAGCTTCGCCATTGTAAGCGGACTGTTCATTACGATTTTCAAAGAATCGGGAAGCTCGATTGTATTTACTTATATGACCCCATTCATGCAAGATGTCTTGGAGATCAAAGCAACTGCAATCAGCCTTATTATGCTTGTACTTGGTATTGTTGGCGCCATCGGATCTAGGTTGGGAGGGTACAGTGTTGATAAATGGGGAGCTGCCCGTGTGATTACCTTAAGCTTAATTGTTCAAATTTCTGCTGTAGCCTTGTTACCAATTAGTGCAGAGTCGAGAACGCTCAGCCTAGTATTCATCGGTTTTATCGTTTTATCAATGTTTGTCAGTGGTCCTGCTGTGCAAAGCTACTTTATTCAGCAAGCCCCACAATCCGCTAACCTTGTTCTTAGCTTGAATACTTCCATCGTGCATGTAGGTTTGGCAGCTGGAGCCGGGGCAGGAGGCTACTTGTTGAAATCGACTTCAACACTGCTGTATCATCCATGGTTGGCAGGAGTTGTGCTTCTGCTGGGATTAGCTGCAGCTATGATTAGTTTCTACCCTAGGCACAATCGCCAGGCCAAATTGTCTGCCAAATAAGATGGTTTAGCGAGACATAACGATCTGTTATAATAGGCTGGACAGACATCGGATCGATAGATAAGCTGGCTGGAGGCCTACCAAAGCCTATCTTTTGGGGACGAAAGTCCTTTATCAGGATTACTGATAGATCTTATAAATTCATTCTAATTGACCTGATCACTCAGCCATGATAGGTTCAGGTGAGTGAATATATTGAGGTATGTTTAGGGGTTCATATCAATGCAGGCTATGAGAGGTGGATATTCTTGGAATTTCAAGTAACAAACAGTCCTTTTAATCAGGAACAAGTAGAATTGCTTAACCGTCTACTTCCTACGCTAACAGATACACAACGGATCTGGCTAAATGGGTATCTTGCGGCTACCCAAGGATCAGCAGCCGCCGCTTCAGTGGGAGCAGCTCCAGTGGCGACAGCAGCAGCGAACGCTCCGGTCATCTCCAAAGAGGTAACGGTGCTTTTCGGATCACAGACCGGCAAATCACAAGGTTTAGCGAAGAAGGTTACCAAGAAGCTGGAAGAAATCGGCTTTCAAGTATCCCTTTCCTCGATGTCTGATTTCAAACCTAACAATTTGAAAAAAATTCAAAACTTGCTTGTCCTCGTAAGTACTCATGGAGAAGGAGATCCGCCGGATAACGCCATTTCTTTCTATGAGTTTATAAATAGCAAAAGAGCACCGCAATTGGACGATTTGCGCTTTTCTGTCCTCTCGCTCGGAGACACCTCGTATGAGTTCTTCTGTCAAACCGGTAAGGATTTCGATAAAAGGTTGGAAGAGCTGGGCGGCAAACGCATTTCCCCTCGTGTCGACTGCGACGTAGATTTCGATGAGCCTGCTGCCGAATGGATCAATTCCGTTCTGAGTTCTTTGAGTGAAGCTTCAACCGTTGCTGTCACAGCAATTGGAGCAGGAGCGGCAGTCACTCCCGGGGCTGAATCGGAATATTCCAGAACGAATCCATTCCAAGCGGAAGTTCTTGAGAATTTAAACTTGAATGGCCGTGGGTCAGATCGCGAAACACGACACCTTGAGATCTCCTTGGAAGGCTCCAACCTTCAATATGAACCCGGCGATTGCATCGGCATCTATCCGGAGAATCACCCGCGTCTTGTAGACGAATTAATCGAAGCTATGGGATGGAAATCCGATGAGCTTGTTACCATAAATAAAAATGGCGAACAGCGTGCGCTGCGTGAGGCATTGCTTCGCAATTACGAAATTACCGTGCTGACCAAGCCGTTATTGGAGCAAGTCGCTAAGCTTACTTCCAATACAGGTTTGCAGGAGCTGACAGCGGCAGGACACGAGCAAGATCTGAAGACTTATCTCGTTGGCCGCGATCTGCTTGACTTGGTGCAGGATTATTCCTTAAAAGGGACTCCTGCTGCTGAATTTGCAGCCATCCTTCGGAAAATGCCTGCTCGCCTGTATTCCATTGCCAGCAGCTTCAAAGCATTCCCGGATGAAGTACATGTGACAGTCCGCACGGTGCGTTATGAAGCGCAAGGAAGAGAACGCTACGGAGTATGCTCCGTTCAACTCGCAGAACGTATCAAGGCTGGCGAAACGCTGCCGGTTTATATTCAAAACAACCCGAACTTCAAGCTTCCAGAAAACCCGGAAACGCCAATTATCATGATCGGTCCAGGCACGGGAGTTGCTCCATTCCGAGCTTTCCTAGGCGAACGTGAGGAAATTGGAGCCGAAGGCAAATCGTGGCTTTTCTACGGCGATCAACATTTCTCAACTGACTTCCTTTATCAGATCGAATGGCAGAAGTGGCTTAAGAATGGTGTATTGACACGTATGGACGTTGCGTTTTCCCGTGATACCGACCAGAAGGTATATGTACAGCATAGAATGCTCGAGAAGAGCGCGGAGCTTTACAAATGGCTTCAAGAAGGCGCGTGCGTATATGTGTGCGGAGACGAAAAGAAAATGGCGCATGATGTGCATGCAACCTTAGCGACGATCATTGAACAAGAGGGCAGCTTCAGTCCTGAAGAAGCAGCAGAATATTTAACCCGTATGCAACAGCAAAAACGTTATCAAAGGGATGTTTACTAAGCGTATCCCAGCGATCGCGAGAGGAGTAAGGCCGACAATGTCAGATAACAATTTACTTTCACCTAATAGTGCGCCGCACAGTGATGTAGAAGAGATCAAAATTAGAAGCAATTACCTGCGAGGCAGCCTTGAAGAAACGCTAAAAGACGCCATCACGGGTTCGATTCCTGAAGACGACAATCGCTTGATGAAATTCCATGGAAGCTACATGCAGGACGATAGAGATCTTCGCAATGAGCGTCAAAAGCAGAAGCTGGAGCCTGCTTACCAGTTCATGCTGCGCGTACGTGCAGCTGGCGGAATCGTTACTCCGGAGCAATGGCTAATGATGGATCGCGTAGCACAGAAATATGCGAACGGAACGATTCGCCTGACAACGCGCCAATCTTTCCAATTGCATGGTGTGCTGAAATGGAATATGAAGAAAACAATTCGTGAAGTGAACGATGCCTTGCTTAGCACATTAGCGGCTTGCGGCGACGTGAACCGCAACGTGATGTGCAATCCGAATCCGTTTCAATCCGATGTTCATGCCGAAGTTTACGAATGGGCTAGCCGCGTGAGCAACCATCTCGATCCTCACACCAAAGCTTATCATGAGATTTGGCTCGATGGCGAGAAAGTCGTGGACAGCTTGGATGGCGTAGAACAAGAGCCGATCTACGGTCATGTCTACCTGCCGCGTAAGTTCAAAATCGGTGTAGCCGTACCGCCTTCCAACGATGTCGATGTCTTCTCCCAGGATCTGGGCTTCATTGCTATCGTAGAAAATGGACGTTTGGTAGGCTTTAACGTATCTGTTGGCGGCGGCATGGGGATGAGTCATGGCGATACCTTGACTTACCCGCAAGTTGCGCAAGTGATCGGCTTCATCAAGCCTGAGCAAATGATTGATTTGGCCGAGAAAACGGTTATGATTCAGCGTGATTATGGTGATCGTTCGGTACGTAAGCATGCTCGGTTTAAATATACGATTGATGACCGCGGCATCGATTGGTTCATTGGCGAGCTAACGGCTCGTTTGGGCTGGAAGCTGGAGGCAGCGCGCCCTTACCATTTTGATAACAATGGTGATCGTTATGGCTGGGTCAAAGGAAGCAACGGCAAATGGCATTACAACCTGTTCATCCAGAACGGCCGTGTGAAAGACGAAGACAATTTCTACCTGATGACAGGGCTTCGTGAGATTGCCAAAATCCATACAGGAGACTTCCGTCTTACCGCGAATCAGAACTTGATTATCGGAAACGTCAGCTCTCAAAAGAAAAAGAAAATTGAAGAACTGATTAACGAATATGGCTTAACGGATGGGCAGCATTATTCTGCACTGCGGAGAAGCTCTATGGCTTGCGTTGCCTTCCCAACCTGTGGCCTGGCTATGGCTGAATCGGAGCGTTACTTGCCTACGCTGATCGACAAGATTGAACCGATGCTGGAAGAAGCGGGTCTGCGTGATAAGGAAATTGTTATCCGTATGACCGGGTGCCCGAATGGTTGCGCTCGTCCGATGTTGGCGGAAATCGCGTTCATTGGCAAAGCGCAAGGCAAATACAATATGTATTTGGGTGGCGGCCATAACGGAAGCCGATTGAATAAGCTGTACAAAGAAAATATCGGAGAAACTGAGATTCTCGATTCCTTGAGACCGATTGTTAATCAATATGCGAAAGAACGTCTGGACAGCGAGCACTTTGGCGATTTCGTCATCCGTGCCGGTTATGTCAAAGAAGTTCGCTCCGGTCAGGATTTCCATTCTTAATTCCATTTAAATCTTGCTCATATACGAAAAACCTTCAGAGCCGCGTTGTATAGCGGCAATGAAGGTTTTCTTTATTGTCTGAGTATTCTTTGATTTGTGGCTGCCTCAATCCATTGCGGGAATTCATTTAAAAGAAGATTATACAAGGCTTCATCGGAAATCGAGGCAATATCATGAATATGAATGAAATTCGCATTATCTACAATACGTCCTTCCATCGTGTCTAATTGCTTAAGGACTTCAAAATCTGAATGACCGATCCCTACGAATTGCCAAAAAATAGGGTGGACAGCCGCTTCGGTTATCACCTTTTTAATAGCTTTCACGACACCGCCATCGTTAATGAATACTAAGAACACAGGCAAAGAGGAAATTTCTTCAACGGTATATTTATGAATGACATCTTTCATAACTGGCGGCTCGTTGTTTCTGCCAAATTTATGAATGTGCGGGTTGGTTAGAATCTGCTTTTGCACATATTGCTCCAAATCAGCCTCTGTAGCAGCGGATAAACGGCTAAATTCATTATCGTATACCCACACATCCAAGCTGGCATTATCGTCAAATTTACAGGCAACAGCCAGTATGCGCTCAACGACTTCCTGAACGGTACCATTTTTGTACAAGGGCATCATAGAACCGGTAACATCAAGTACGAGACCCACTCGGGCTACAAGATGACTCAAGTTTTTCTTTTCTAAGGTGATTTGTACCAGTTTCTTGCGCAAATCAATAGAAGACGGGGGTTTAATCTCAGCAGCAACGGCTGCTTCAGGCTGGGCATCTTGGACGACCTCCAATCCAAAATGGGTACACAAAGCAGCTAAGCCTCCGAAAAATCCACTGCCTACAGCATTGAATTTCCACTCCCCATTGTGCCTGTACAATTCGCCGGCGACAATGGCTGTCTCTTTGGATAGATCGGCGCCAAAATTAAAACGGAATAATTCTTGATCGTTATCTGTGTTTACGAGTCTAACATACGCATTTGAAACGTCTTTCATCATGTAGCCATGCTGATCACCTTCATGAATGGTGACTGTGAAAGCCAATTTCGCTGCTTTTGCTGGTAATTTGGAGAGGTTGATTTGTATCATTTCTTGATCTGCACCCAAACTTTGCTTGTGACAGAGGGCACTATTTTCTGAAATTGGGTTCCCATAAAAAATGAAGTCTTCATCCTGTTCGCATTTGCTCCTTTCGGATAATACGAAACATGCAGCATCAATAGTCATAGCCGCATTCGCAGATGTCCAGCCAAAGATGAGGCTAAGATTAGAGAGATGGGTTCCTTTCGTCACATCTACTTTTTGTCCTTTTGATAGTATCATAGGTGTTCTCCTTCAAAGTTTATATTGGAAAATTATACCTTGGTACCGAGTTTTTTGGCAATTGGAAATACATAAAAGCCACCTAGAGATAGGTGGCTTTTATAGGTATATAGTTCATTACACAGGAAGCAGCTCATAGGCTAATTTTTTGATGATCTCCTTATGCTGCGGATATTGCTGAAGTAAATCATCTTGTGCCAACAGTTCGAAGTCCTGAAAGTCAAAGCCAGGCGATACCATACATCCAACTAGGGAGAAGGTGTTATTCAGCATAACGGAAGACCCGAAAATGGCATTTTTGGGAACTAAATATTGCGGGGTTTCGCCATTTTCCAAATTAAGTCCTAATTTTACTTCTTCATAGCTGCCATTTTCATGAATGACATGAATGGTTAAGGGGCTTCCGGCATGAAAATACCACAATTCATCCGATTTCAACCGATGGAAATGGGAGACATCATGTGATTGCAAGAGAAAGTAGATACTGGTATAAAGCAAACGTTGACCTGTGAACTGAACGGATAATTCCTGATCAGAAATTTGTTCTTCAGCTTGATAGGTCCGTTTATAATAACCCCCTTCGGGGTGGGCTATGAGCTCGAGCTTAGAAATCCAGTATTCGGGAGTATTAGTTAACATGCTATCATTCCTTTGTAATTAAGTATAATTTCAAAGAGAAGTATAAACCATACGCTGATATTTCACAACGCAGCCGAATCTATTACGAGATTGCAATATCATATAGCAAAAAAGGGCAGCCCATGGGCTGCCCTCAATCACAATGATCAATTGCGTTGCAATAACAAATATCCGCTGATTGTTGATGTTTTTTTCTGGAATACGATTCTAAAGCCAATATCATGATCTAATAAACAGTTTAAGGCATTAATAAGCAATCCATTGCGTACCAACGTAAATGTACAAGGTTGCGTATTGCCAATAATACGAACTGCAGTAATCCTGCGTGCGGAACCGGGAACCAGAGGATTCCTTGTCCAAGTAATCAATACCAAATCAGGTTGACGAACAGCTTTTGCGCGAGCCATTTCTATCACCTCGTTTCTATATAGATTCTCTATATAGAATGCGAGATTGCTTATAATGTGCTAAAAAAAGGCGCTGTAATCACTGCTTGGCATGGCCGCGGAGAACGTCTTACTTCCATATTGGAATTTTAAAGGCAATAACTAAAAATAAAATAGCGAAAAAGGAGAACAATAGCGCTTTGCTCACGTTTCTATGGTGAAGCTCCAGTGCGTAGAACATAGCGAAGTAAAAGGCAATAGAGCATGGAAAACTCCAGCCATGGTTGTAGATGATGAGGTCAAGGATGTACCAGAAGTATTCAATTGCTGAAAAGCCGGCAACCCATGCGAGATAATAATAAAATTTGTTTCTTTTCTTTGAAGTTGGGAAGAAATGCAAATATAGAATGGCCGTGCAGGGCAGTAGTATAAAAGTATTCAACAAATCAGTTGTCTTATGATTCAGCAGAGAATCAGAGCGAAAGGACCAAGTTAAAGAGTGACTGCATAAAACATTATAAAGCAAATTGCAAAAAGACAAGTATAGAACGGTTTTATAATAAAGTTGCCATCTCTTTAGAGATCCGGTGAGGATACTAGTCAGCAGCAATGCGATATTGCAAAACAAAATCATATGAGTATCTCCTGAATTCAGATCGTCCTACTCCAAAAGGCTTATACAGTTAAGAAGGGAGGGAGGCGAGCATGAGCCTCCCTGTTCGTCTTGCCAAACTTACCGATGCTCAATTAAGTCGATTGCTCCAAGAATCATATGAGCAGCTCCAAAGCCAAGGATACCCATACCGGCAATTTTATTCTTGCCTCTAAGGATTGTATAACCAGAAGCAGTAACTACAGTTCCAAGAACGGCAGGAATCAAACCTTCACGCATATACAACACTCCTTTTGGTTTTGTTTGGAAGACGACTTATTATGCTTCAAAAATAATGTTCATATACCCATAATAATGAAGCTCGTGTGAGGGGAAAAAGAAAAAGAGGCTGTCCCATAAGCTGAATTTTAGTAGGTAAGCGTCGATAGATGATGGGGTTGATTACTTTCATGTGGTTCCAGATCAGATCCGTTCACCCGAGTGTAAAAGCCTGCGAAAATACAGGAATTTCCGGGCGAATTCGGTTAAAACGTGGAAATGCCTGCAATTGTGCAGGCATTTTTATCTTTTTCAGCCGATCATCCAGAAAAAGCCTCAAAAGCCTGCACAAACGCAGGAATTTAATAGTTACGGCTATTCCAAGGTCCAAAAAGATGCATAATTGCAGGTTTAGAGAAAGAAACTGTGGACATAGATCCGGAACACCATATTCATACGCATGAAAGAAGATCACACGCAGAACGGCCAGAACAGCCAGTTTATGTCAGGTTATGATGTACGAATCCGAGCTGCCGGTAATCGAATAGTAAAAGTAAGTTTGGTATAGGCACGATCGAGCTTCTCCGAATCCCATGTGGGGGACGCTCGAGATGATGTCCATAAGACTGGAAAACATACTTATGGAAGGGAAAAGGTGCTGTTTCTCCCTGAGTAGTGGCAGCTGTAAGGCTGAAATACAGCTTTAAAGTGGGCAGGATGTCGGGTGGCTTTCGCTTGCCCATAATTTGTTGAAGAAAGCGGCCGTAGACGCAAAAAGAAAAGGAGTTAAGCCATGAAAGCCGCTTAACTCCTTTTCTATTTTTAAAAACTCATTTTTCTGAACAGCAGCCTTGTCCTAAGAGTCATTAGTTCTTACTTTTGGGACGGCCTCCTCAGCTAATCTTTACATAGGGGGACTTAAACTTGTAATGAAAGACATGTCTGACTGAAGAATCCGTTGATCATTTACCAGATTTCCAAATCCATCTAAACCGAAAACTGACATTATCGCACTTGTTGTGTTTAACACATTAATTTGAACCTCATAAGCCACATTGCCGGCAATGAAAAATTCACGTACATCATAGGCATTTGGAAGAACAATATAAGAAGTGGCGTAGTCCGTATGGAAGACTGTTGAGTTGACAGAAGCAAAAATTTGAACGGTTATGATAGCTGTGTTGCTGAGATCAATATTTCTTGTGTTTACAACAATGTTGGATGCTGCTGTTCCAGTAACATTCGTATTCGTAATGACACCAGTTGTAAAGGGCATGTCCAATCACCTCCCCTCATTACCTTTCTATAAACATATTCTTCTAGAAAGGAAGTTGTGAGGGGATTAGTTTAGTAGTGTTATATTTATTTGGAAGTGATCGGAACTCCATACAGCAAGTGCTCTCGCGCTGTCGCATCTTTTTCTTTCAATAATTGTTCAGCGGCAGTTCGGAATTCTTGTTTGCCATAAATTTTCGCCGCAGTCGTCATGATGGGAATTGCCGAAGAAAGGTTCTCTGCTTTTATTTGCTCAAACTCCCATGCTTTTTGCTTGCTAATGTAGGGGCTCAGAAACTCCAACGCTTTAAGAATACTGCGCCCGTCAGCCGTCTTATAATTCCAAAGATCGACTCCGACTTTGCTTCCCAAGCGAGCAACTTGGGTAAGAGCATCCATATTGTAAGTCGAATAATGCAGGGAACGCGTCCGACTTAACTCACGAGGCATACTTCCATCGGGTTCAATTTGAGCAGCAATGCGTTTTTTTGATTCTTCAGCTACCTTCTTGGCAATATCGGGTTTCCCGCTGAATAAGGCGTAGGCGGCGACTTGTGCGTCATACCAATTGCCATGATTGTTTGTGGCATTCTTCTCGTCATTACCGATCGGACTTTCCATGAGCCACTTCATATAGTCGCCAATCCATTGCTTGAAATTATTGAAGTCTTGATCGGATAAATAGTTCGAACCTTTTAAAATCGTGGCAGGATCAAGCGTATTGAAAATATTTAACGTCTCGATAATCCCCGCTGCTCTGCCCTCATTGACACCTGGAACCGATTGACCGTAGTCCAAACTCGGATTCATGCGCGTAGCAGCATCCAGATACCAAACTTTGAGCAATTTTGCCGCGTATTCAGCATAGGCTTCGTTTTCGGTATAGAAATAAGCTAACGATAAGGTACGGATGCCTGAGGTGGTTTTGCCGAAGTTATCTCTGTCAAATTTATTCGTATTGACTTCTGGGTTCTGTTGTCCGTCTTTTTGTATATAGGGTTTTCCATCAGGTGTATCAGGATTCGGCCACCAGTAAACACCGATCGAGACATAGTCATGCTTATCACCGCTAGGAGCGACCGTGGTTTTATCTAGGATTGAAAAAGGGCCTTTTTGCATAGCCAAATCTGCATCCTTCTTCAACTGATTTACGCTTTGTGTAATAAATGAATCTCCCGCCAAGTATTTGCGTTTTGCTTCATTCAATGTGTCTGCATCTAAAGTAAGCAGTTTGGAAGTATCCAAAACCACTTTGTTTTTGCTTGGATCAACGGCGTTGCTTCCAATCATGATGGATCTGCTGTCGGATTTCCACTCAACACTTTTGCCAAGCAGTTCTCCGATCAGCCGAATAGGAACGTACGTAGTATTCTGGTACATCAATGTTTCTGGCACTAAGTCACCCTGATTGTTGTACAAACCTTCTGGAGCGCTTTTATTTACCCCGTTCACGATTAATTTCAACTTTTGCAAGCTAATGTCGGCCGAGTTTGTAGCTGCAAGACCAATCCCAGAGAAGAACAATGATCCGCATAAAAAAGAGACAGCGACATGTTTAAAAGAATACTTTTTACTCATTCATACACTCCCTTAATAAAAGATAATAATGACTGTAAAATAATAAAGCGTTTGCAATGTCAATACTATCTCCTTCTAAAGGGCGCTGACAGGTGTTTTTTCAATATCAATATGGGTAAATTTATGAATTCTTTGTTTCACAACCATTTGCTCGCGAGTCATAATGGCAAGGGGGGAGTATGAATTTATCCTCCATATGAAAAAAAGGTGATACCCGAAGGTAACCACCTCTAGCATTATTTAGTTAATAGCACGCGATGAACGCCTTGGCTTCCTCCAGGAGCCGTTCCTATATATAAATATCCGTTATGGTTTACAGCCGTAGTTACGCCGTACACTGAGCCTATTGGGTCGTGCCAACTTCCAGTGAGTTCCCCCTGCGGACTGAACTCCGCAACAAGTCCATGCTTCGCCGGTGCACTTGCGCCGCTAAGCAGCGACTCCGGCAATTTGGCCATGGTACCGGCCAACCAAGGGTTGCGGTGCATCTGATCTACAAAAGAAATGCGTGTCGTGAAAATACCGACCCAGAAACGACCTTGATCGTCTCGTGTAATGTTGTCGGGGAAGCCTGCGAGATTACTTGCGAAAATATCAGATGTCCCCTTCTTCGGGCCCTTCAGCCAGTACCTAGTCAACTGATAATGATACGATTCAGCTACAAGCACATAATCTTCCTCACTAGACAACGCTACCCCATTTGCAAAATAGAGCCCTTCTAATAGGACAGTCGTCTGCTTGGTCATTGGATCATACTTCAGCAAACGTCCGTGCGGCTTGTTCTCGGCAATTTCTCTGAAAGTCACGCGGCCATAGTTCGAGGTGTCGGAAAAATAAATCGAGCCATCCTTGGCAATATCAAGCTCGTTAGCTAAATAGATCGGCTTGCCGTCCACTTGATCGGCCAGTACCTCTATACTCCCGGATGGGTTTATAGACAGCAGTCCCTTCTTGATATCAGTAACGATCAAATTTCCATTAACGTCAAATTTAAGCCCATTGGGCGTTCCTTTGGTGTCTGCAAACACTTGAGCCTTTTGCGGGTTGCCCTCCGCATCGAAAGCAACCTTATAAATTTTCCCATCCGAATCTCCTGTATATAGCTGGCCTTCCTTATCGAATGTAATGAATTCCGGGGATTGAGGGGCATCAGTAACGAGCTGAGCCGAGCTGAGTTTATTGTTCTTTTGCCATGGGCCTGGTTCCTGCAAAGAGGGGGCGATTGGCACGGACCATTTTGCCGGTTCGATCGGTGAAGGCACAAGCAAGAAAACGATCACTCCAAGAAGAAGCAACATAAGCAGCGATAACATAAATCTACGTACTATTTTGCGCTGTGAGCGTTGAGGGCGATTCACGCCTTCAGTTGATTTAACGGAGCGAACTTGTGAGTTTGGCATTAAAGCGCCTCCTATGTCTTTTAAGTTAGATTTGAACTACGATTTTACCGAAATATTGCTTTCCTTCAGCCAAGAGCGCGAATGCATCTCCAATTCGTTCCAGTGGAAATACATGGTCGATGACAGGATGTAAATGATGATGGGCAATCGCTCGATTCATCTTTTCAAAGTGATGTCGGTTGCCGACTTGACTGCCGCGAACAGTTGCGGCTTTCTGCAAAATACTGGTGACATCGTATTCCGGAATGGTCAAGCCCGATAAGAATCCGACCATACTCAAGGTTCCTCCAATGCGAAGCGCATTTATGGATTTTACCATCGTAGCCGCTCCTCCAACATCCAGAACGTGATCGACGCCGCCAGTCAATTCTAACGCTGCCTTATCCCAATCGGGAACTTCCGAATAGTTAATTGTTTTCCATGCACCGAGAGCTTTTGCTCGTTCTAGCTTGGCGTTGCTGCTCGATGTGATGATGGCTCGTGCTCCAGCCATAAGAGCAAATTGAAGCCCGAAGATGGAAACACCGCCTGTTCCTTGCAACAGCACGGTATCGCCTGCTTGCAAACCACCGTATTCAATTAACATGCTCCATGCGGTTAATGCCGCGATCGGCAAGGTGGCGGCTTCCTCCCTCAAAGCCGAAGCCGTTTGTCAGTTGTACAGCTTTCATCGAGTTGTCCTCCCTGCAAGATCAGAGTGAGCACCTAGATTCTTATAATTGTTATTATTGCCGGAGCCTCCGCGTGGACGAAGCATGCCTCCAACAAGCCGAAGACCTTGCTTGCGTGTGATGAATCGCGATAACTGCGCCCCGATATAATTCTGCACACCCGGAACGACGTACATTTTCCCTTCCTTTAACGCGCGAAGTGCTACCTCTACGACTCTTTCCGGCGTGTCTTTCTTTCCGACGGAAGCTTCTTCCGTTCCTACAACACTAAAGAAGCTGGTGTCCGTCGAACCGGGACAAAGTGCGAAGAATTTAATGCCGCGGTCGCGGTTTTCCCACCATAAAGCTTGAGTAAATGATAGAACGAAAGCTTTCGTTGCCCCATATACGGCCATATAGGGAAGCGGTTGAAATCCGGCGGTTGAAGCCACATTCATAACTGCACCTGAGCCATTGCGTAACATATCCGGCAAGAACAAGTGGGTCATATCTACAACAGCGGCGACATTGAGCATAACTTCTTCGTGTTGACGCTCACCTGACACTTGTTCGAAATAACCATGTGTAGCAAAGCCTGCATTGTTGACAAGCATGTCGATATCTACTTTCAAACGTCGACATTGCTGATATAACTCGCTGGGCGCTCCTTCTTTTGAAAGGTCCATAGAGATAACTTCGGCTTTGATGCCATACATTTTTGTAAGCTCATCTGCCAGGCTCTCAAGCTTGCTCTCTGATCGGGCAACGAGTACCAAATGACTGCCTTGTTTGGCCAGTTGTCTTGCGAATTGTTCTCCTATACCAGAAGAAGCTCCCGTGATTAGCGCCCATTTACCTTGAATTTTCATAGTTCTATTCTCCTTTTAAATACTATGTTATAATATAGAAACGATGTTACCATTTGACCAAGAGAAATTTCCATTACCAGAGAAAGATAAGTAGTATCGTACTATTTGGTAACAGTGTTTCTTAATGGTTTGATTGTAACTCGCTTTTTTTAGAAAGTCAATATAGTCTTTGAACATCTAATGTCTCATTGACAACTGCGTAACAACTATATAAAATTCCTTGCAAGAGAGTCAGGAAATTGGTTTCCTGATGCAAACACGATAACCGAAGGTGATGATTATGAGCGGTCAAGAGATCTCTTCCAATGCGAACTCGCGAGTGTTGAAAACCTACCAAGAAGCTCGCTTGCAAAATACTGAAAATCTCCGCAAACTCGTTGTTGATGCTGCGGCAATGCTTTTGCAAGAAGAGGGGCCGGAAGCCGTTACGGTGCGTAAAGTTTCGCAGAAAATGGGTTGCTCGACAAAAATTATTTATAGTTTGTTTGTTAATAAAGAGGGCTTGGCTCAGCAGTTGTATCTGGATGGCTGCAAGCTTCTGGCAGCTGAATTCGAGGCGACGCCGCAAGCTGCTGATCCAGTACAGCATATGATGAATTTAGGTGAAAGCTTTTGGCAATTCGGGCAGCGTTACGCCAGCTATTATAAGCTGATGTTCGGAGGTGCTTTTGCTGATTTCAAACCGGACGAGGCAAGTGTACAAGGTACCGTAACAGCCATGCGCCAATTAATAACCGTAATCAGCCATGCCCAAGAGCAAGGACTGATTCCTGGCCATTATGACACGGAATCCATTGTACGAATAGTCTGGGCCTCGCTCCACGGCGTTATTCATCTTTACATGGGTGGACACTTAGGAGATGTACAATCAGCCTATGCGGTCTACAGGCAAACCTTGTCTCTGATTGTTACTTCGTTGTTGCCCGTTGAGAGTCCCTAAAGAACGTTTCGTATAGTTGTTGTTTACTGCTGTCTGCGGGTTCTGTTTCTCCTGCATGCCTAAAATGTATGTTTGCAACTAGAAGTGATATAATTGATAAGTAAGATTCAAGAGGCAATTCAGTCCATGAAATAGGAGGAGAAACATATCCATGAATACAAATCAATTGGATCGAATCCAAACGGGAAAGGGCTTTATAGCGGCCTTGGACCAAAGCGGTGGAAGTACTCCTAAGGCTCTGCTGCAGTATGGCATAAAGGAAGATAGCTATTCCAATGAAGATGAGATGTATACCTTGGTGCACGAGATGAGAACGCGCATTATTAAGAGTACCGCTTTTGATTCCAAGTACATTTTGGGTGCAATTTTATTTGAGAACACCATGGACCGTTCCATTGACGGGCAATTTACAGCCGATTATCTTTGGGAGAAGAAAGGCATTGTGCCTTTTCTAAAAGTCGATCAAGGGCTTGCCGATCTTGAAAACGGGGTTCAGCTTATGAAGCCTATTCCTGGTTTAAACGACCTTCTGAAGCGGGCGTCTGAGCGAAATATCTTCGGGACGAAAATGCGCTCGCTTATTAAGGAAGCCAATCCTGCCGGAATCAAAAAAGTCGTTGAGCAACAGTTCGCCATCGGTCATCAAATCGCCGAGATGGGGCTAGTACCGATCATCGAACCGGAAGTTGATATCAATAGCGCGGATAAGGAAGCATCGGAAAAACTATTAAAAGTTGAGATTTTCGATCAACTATCCAAACTTGGCAAAGACGTAAAAATCATGTTGAAACTTTCCATACCGACACAAAACAATTTCTACAGCGACTTAATGGAGGATCCACATGTTCTCCGGGTTGTAGCTTTGTCAGGCGGCTACACGCAAGCGGAAGCGAATGAGAAGCTGGCACACAATCATGGATTGATCGCCAGTTTCTCGCGTGCCTTGTCGCAGGGACTAACGGCCGAACAAACAGACAATGAATTCAACGCGTTGCTTTCCAAAACCATTGAAGACATTTATGAAGCCTCTATCAAATAAAGTGATAAAACGATTCGAAATGCCAAGCAACTACTGGATGGCTAGCGGAGCGATTGCGAATACGAAAAAAACGACGATAACTTAAGAACAATTGCCAAATAACAAACTACTCCACGACAATGATCGTGGAGTAGTTT
This sequence comes from Paenibacillus ferrarius, assembly GCF_002027705.1. Taxonomy (GTDB): domain Bacteria; phylum Bacillota; class Bacilli; order Paenibacillales; family NBRC-103111; genus Paenibacillus_E; species Paenibacillus_E ferrarius. The sequence continues at coordinate 75,891 of NZ_MBTG01000021.1, forward strand.
GTTTATTTGGTGAAAGTTTAACTATAACCAAATAAGACCATGAGTTTTAATAATGGAATGGTTTACGATGGGATTATAAAAAACAAGGAGGAATTGACATGAAAAAAATGATGAATTCTACCATGCAAACATATAAGGGGAAACATTTTCTTTAGTCATAAACAGCATATCCCTTATATGTGTTTTAAATAACACAAAGAAGGGGAAATTCGATGCGTCCTACAGTTAATAAATTTTTCTCATATTACAAACCGTATTTAAGCATGTTTATTTCAGTATTGGCCTGCTCCTTAATCACATCAGTTGCGACCTTGGTGTTTCCGCTGCTCGTTCGGTATATTACGAAAGATGTTCTGGAAGGAGATTTATCAACTGCGCTTAATGAAGTGTATTGGGTTGGAGGGCTAATGCTAGTTTTAGTCGCGATCCAGAATATCGGTAATTACTTTGTGGACTACAAAGGCCATGAAATAGGCGCTCGCATGGAAAGTGACATGCGCAGCGAACTATTCGCTCACATGCAAAAGCTTCCCCATAGCTTTTACGATAAAGAAAAGACAGGTCGGCTCATGTCTCGAATAACGAACGACCTGCTGCTGCTCTCCGAGCTGTACCATCATGGTCCGGAAGATTACATGAAATATCTCGTCCGCTTTGTAGGAGCATTTAGTATTTTGTTCTTTATTAACGCGCCATTAACGATCGCCGTATTCTGTTTCTTACCGTTTCTAGGCCTCTTAGCTTTGTATTTTAATAAAAGGTTGAACAAGGCAATAAGAAGAAACAAAGAGCGAATCGGGGATGTAAACGCTCAGGTCGAGGATAGTCTTTCGGGTATCCGTGATGTAAAATCATTTGCCAACGAGATCGTAGAGATAGGGAAGTTTGACCAGGCAAATGCCCGTTTCTTCGAAAGCCGCAAGATCACGTATAAAGCTGAGGCGCTTTTTTACAATAGCTTTGAAACCGTTATTCAATTGATTACGATTACGGTGATCATCTTTGGCAGTGCCAGTATCGTCAACGCTGCTTTAGATTTACCGGATTTGCTTACTTTTTTACTTTATATCGGTTTTATGATCGAGCCAATTCAACGACTGAACCATATGAGCACACAGCTTCAAGAAGGAGTCACTGGCTTTCAGCGCTTTATGGAAGTCATGAATTTGAAGCCGTCAATCGAAAACAAATCGAATGCCATAATTCTGCCGGAGATACACGGGGAGATCGAGTTCAGACAAGTTTCCTTTTATTATGAAGAACATTTGGACAGAGTATTACAGAACATTTCGCTTCGTATCCAGCCAGGTGAGTATGTTGCCTTAGTGGGTCCGTCTGGTGCGGGTAAAACGACATTATGCTCGCTCATCCCTCGCTTTTATGATGCGATAGACGGAGAGATATTAATAGATGGGATCAACGTCCGTAATATCGACCTAGAGTCGTTAAGAAAAAGAATTGGTTTTGTACTGCAAGATGTTTTCCTTTTTGCGGGGACGGTAATGGATAACATCCGTTATGGAAATCAAGCAGCCAGCGATGAAGAAATTATCGCAGCAGCCAAGCACGCTAATGCCCATGATTTTATTATGAACTTGCCAAATGGCTATGACTCCGAGATTGGCCAGCGAGGTGTCAAACTGTCCGGCGGACAGAAGCAGCGGCTAAGCATTGCTCGCGTATTCTTAAAAAATCCACCCATTCTTATTTTGGATGAGGCGACAAGCGCACTGGATAACGAGAGCGAAAAAATCATTAAGGCATCGTTAGAATTGCTGGCTAAAGGGCGTACAACTATCATAATTGCCCACCGCCTTTCTACAATCCGCAATGCAGGGCGAATTATCGTATTGACGGAGGACGGTATTGCAGAACAAGGTACGCATGATGAATTGCTTGCGCGAAATGGCGTGTACGCAAATTTGTATGCCACGCAGTTTTGAATATATTTAAATGATGACGGGCTCTCTCTTTCGCAGAAGGGGGGAGCCTCTGCATGTGTAGTTATTCTTTCCACGCGGGCGGAGCCTACAGGGGTTCTTTCCGTATGGGCGGAGCCTACTTCGTATGAAAGAAGAGAGATGCTGGCCTCTAGATGGGCCTTTTTTGCATTTCACTGGATAAACTCCAGTCAAAGGAGCATTTCTATCTCCCAAACCCGATACCACTGGATTTATTCCAGTGGTATTTGGGTTTGTGGCCTCTAGGAAGTCGTTTTTTGTATTTCACTGGATAAATTCCAGTCAAAGGAGCAATTTCCTCTTCCCAAACCCGATAACATTGGAGTTATTCCAGTGTAATTTGGCAGTAGTGTTGCAGTTGCGGTTGCCGAAAAAGCAGTCTCAACGCGCGAAACAGGCTGCATCCCTGCGAAAGCATGCTGAGCCTGCCAAAAAGGCTGTCTCCGGAGGGAGACAGCACTGAACCCCCGCTGAGCCTGCCGAAAAAGCAGTCTCAACACGCGAAACAGGCTGCATCCCCGCGAAAGCATGCTGAGCCTGCCAAAAAAGCTGTCTCCGGAGGGAGACAGCACTGAACCCGCGTTGAGCCTGCCGAAAAAGCAGTCTCAACGCGGGAAACAGGCTGCATCCCCGCGAAAGCATGCTGAGCCTGCCAAAAAGGCCGTCTCCGGAGGGAGACAGCACTGAACCCGCGTTGAGCCTGCCGAAAAAGCAGTCTCAACGCGCGAAACAGGCTGCATCCCCGCGAAAGCATGCTGAGCCTGCCAAAAAGGCTGTCTCCGGAGGGAGACAGCACTGAACCCGCGCTGAGCCTGCCGAAATTATTTTTCATTATGAGCCTAGGGGATGTCTGAATTTTGATTAAATGGCTGACGAAGCAAAATCGACGAAGACAAGCTTAGCGTTAGATTCAGATGCCGTGCTCCTGCACGTGAAGATTCTTCGAAGCCTACTCATCCGCTCCGTCTGCGCTCTCCCGTCGTAGTCGGTTTTACAACCATCAAACATCTCAAGATCATGATACATGAAGATCTTGAGATGTTTACCGAACAGTTTGCTGCGATCGAAGCCTCATTTAATGAAGGCAGACTAAGTTGATTTCTTCCATACGGCTTCGGATAAATCATACGGGGCTGAAACATCATTTCACTTCGTACTTTGTTGATGTTTAATTTGTGCTTGGGCTGCCTTTACTCCTCTGACGATGGCCTGTTCGAGCACCACCGCTGCTACTGTGCCGACTGCGGTCACGGCAGCATTACCAATTAGCCCGCTAGTATCGGTTCCGGTAGCTATGCAGAAAATAGTGTCCCCGTCAGCTTGAATATGCACCGGGGAAATCGCCCGCGCCATTCCGTCATGGGCGAGTGTCGCTATCCTCCCAGCCTCAGCTTTGTCTAGTTTGGCAGTAGTTGCGATTACAGCGATTGTTGTGCTTCTGTTTCGTATCGAGCTTGGCATTGGTGGTATTCCTTCAAGAATTGCCCTGGTTTGGTTAACGAATTTACCATCAGGCTCGAGCGCCCCGGCTATGATATGGTCATGATCCCAAATATCTCCAAGGGCATTGACTACTACAATAGCGGCTACTATAGGCCCGCCCGGGATTTGCCAAGAGGCGGTTCCAACTCCACCCTTCATCGGCGTACCGTAGATTTTCCCTACCGTCGCACCAGCTCCCGCACCAACACTGCCTTGCGCCACGGAACCGGCCTTGGCAGCTTTTGCTGCCTTGTAGCCAAGCTGTGCGTCAGGCCTAGGGGAGCCTTTCGCATAATAAAGGTCAAAAATAACAGCCGCAGGCACGGTAGGGAGTGGTCCAACACCTGTCGGGGTACCGTACCCATGCTCTGCAAGCCAGTTCACGACCCCTGCTGTTGCCGCAAGACCGAAGTTGCTGCCGCCCGTAAGAAGAACCCCCTGTATGAGGTCCGTTGCAGTTCCGGGCTTAATCGCATCTGTCTGTTCCGTTCCCGGATAACCGCCTCTGACATCCACGCCGGGAACTGCGCCTTCAGGATACAAAATAACCGTACAACCGGTACGACCGCTTTTATCCTCTGCGTGCCCCACTAGGACACCTGGAACATCGGTAATACTCCCTTTGGCATGAACTTTTATTCCCTGACCAATTAAACTGTTGGCACTTGGTCCAATCGGTTGATTAAGTATGCTGTGATCTTCTCGATATACTGCCTTCTCGGGATAGTTCTCACTATTGAAAAAAATTTTGTTGTATTTTTCAGGTACCCCTTTGCCTTGGTAAATCCCTGAATTCCTCAATCGAACTGGAAAACCCCAATATTTCGCCGATCGATTAACTTTGTCTGCGTTCTTGCGCTTCTCATCATACCATGCATCCGCTGGAAGTATGATTTTCGTGGTTAATTTTGATTTTTTTCTATCCATGATTTCAACTCCGGTTTCATGCAGAATGGTACTGCTTAAGTCTCATTGGATGACGTTCACCTATAAATAGTATGTTTGTGATGATAAATGTGCTCTGATAAAAACCAACATTTTTCCATCTAAAATAGTTGTGGATGGCATCGAGCGCCGCTCTTTTAATGCCCGATACTGATCAGCATTCGTTCCGTCCACGCGGGCGAACGCCTGACCGCATCGCTGCCAGCGATGCGCTTTCCCTCGTAGGTTAGTTTCACTGCTCCGTGAAAAAAATATTTATTCACCGTGTAATGAAGCAGGACATTTCCAGATTCAAAAGTTTTGCTCTACCGGAGTTAATGGAAAGTGCCAGATGTGCTTAAACAACGGTTTTTCTTTATCCGCCACAAAACCAGACTGACAATAAAACTTGAACAAATAAATGGCATATATTACAATTCTATTTAAGACTAGGGGGATTTCGCATGAAAAAAACAATAATCATTTCGATTGTGGCTTTATTACTAGTAGGAGGTATTTCGGGTTTCTTCATTTGGGAAATTCAAGATGATAAAGCGAAGAAAGAAATGGCTATAATAGCAGACATTTCAACGATTCAAGAGAAGGTAAATTCTCTTTATAATGACAACCAAAAAATGAATCTTGCAGATCAAGTTAACAATGATATCATAAAAAGTACAAATGACTTATTTTTAAATATTAATAATAAAGAACTTTCACCCCAAGCTTCCATATTACTCAATCAAGCTTCTTTTGACATAAGTTATGTGGAGAAGATGTTCTCTGTAAAACAGAATATAGATAAACTTTTCGATAAAAATGGCGCAATTATTGAATCAGCTGACATTAAGTCCTACAAAGACCAGTTAGATACACTAAAGTCGGATAAGCCTTCCTTTGTAAATGAAATGATGACTAAAATTAATGATGCCGAAACTCAAAAAGAACAAATTTTAACTGCAACAAGGATGGTTGATGCTTTATTTACATCATCAGAAAAATCCACTGTAAAAGAATCCATTACCCGAACAGAAATTGATAATGCTAAAGCAAAAATAAATGATATTAAACAAGATAAAGCAAAAGAAAGTTTATTGTCATTTATTCAACTAACTGATTCGTATATAGATTCAAAGATAAAAGCTGAAGCCGAAGCAACCGCTAAGGCTAAGGCTGAGGCAAAAGCTAAGGCTATAGCTGATGCAAACAAATTAAAAAATAATAACTCTGGCAAATCATCTTCCCCATCAAAGAAAGCTGATGGTACCTTAGATCTAACAGATTGGTCAGAATATAGCACAGGGGATCCGGTCTCACTGTTGAAGTATTTGGCATCGGGCGACGTTGTTAAATATAATGGTCGATATTGGGCCTCGCCAAAATTAGTAGAAATGATATCAAATGAAGAAGTGGTTTACTATAAGGATATTTCCAAGAAATAACTAGATCAATCACATCCTTTACTTATACTAAACGGTATATCTAGATCGTTCTTATCTCGCACATTCCATAAATTAAAGGCGAAAACCTGATATCAAGCTATTCTTGAAATCAGGTTTTTGCCTTTTTTCATAGTTCACGAAAACAAGCTTAGTGGAAGATTCAGACGCCGTGCTCCTGCACGTGAAGTTATTCTTCGAAGCTTATTCATCCGCTCCGTCCACGCGGGCGAACCCCCCGGGGTTCGCTCCCCACGGCGCCAAATGAAAGAAGCACCACAACCAATAGGTTGTGATGCTTCTTTTTCATTATGGAGCCTAGGGGGATGTATGAATCTCGATTTAACTTACTGACGAAACGAAGTCGACGAAGATAACCTTAGCGGTAGATTCAGACGCCGTGCTACTACACGTGAAGTCATTCTTTGAAGTTTATTCATCCGCTCCGTTCACTACAAAAAAGCTTAGAGCAAGCTGTTCCATTGTCTCTTTCCGTAAAGAATCCGAATAATTGTAACGGTTTCTTCTTTTTCTGAGATGACATAGAACACGATGTACGAGTCCACGAGTATATGTCTGATGCCATATGCTGCCAATCGTTCATCGCGAACTAAACCGTTTCTAAAAGGCATTAGCTCCAATTGAAAGGCGGCTTCAGCGATTTTGGCAATCATTTTTCGCGCCGTCGTCGGTTCCAGTAATTCGTTTGCGATATAGTCGGCGATGTTCCGCAGATCCGTTTCTGCCAGCTCAGTGATCACTAAACGATATTTTTGGCTCACTCCGAAATTCCCTTCTCGATGTCTGCAAGTGCCTCATGAAAAGGTCGTACCTTTTGCTTTTTCGATTCATCTATACCATCATCCAGCAGTTTATACAGTTCGAACTTTCCAACTATTTTCTCGTATGTTTCAATACTCATTACAGCTAAATCGCCTTGCCCATTCTTCGTAATGTAGACAGGTTCATCATATTTATGGCAAAACTCGGATATTTCGTTGTAATGATTTCTTAGATCTGAACTTGGTCGAATATGTGGCATATTAATTCTCCTTAGGACATTATATCGTTATTTTATCAAAATAACGATACGGGCTCAAGGTCATTAAGCCTTATTTAGTTTATATGTTAAAAGAACAAAATCAAGAGATGTCCGAATCCTAATCTAAATGGCTGACGAAGCAAAATCGACGAGGACAACCTTTGCGGTAGATTCAGCCGCCGTGCTCCTGTATGTGAAGTTATTCTTCGAAGATTACTCATCCGCTCCGTCCGCGCGGGCGAACCCTCAGGGGTTCTCTCCCCTGGGCTCCTTGAACGAAAAGAAAGAACATGCCCAATGACATGTTCTTTCTTTTCGTTCTGTATGGAGCCTAGGGGGATCGAACCCCTGACCTCATCGCTGCCAGCGATGCGCTCTCCCAGCTGAGCTAAGGCCCCGCGATGTCGTTATTAATAATGTCGACTTTTCGTATTATACATGAATTAGTCGCCTCAGGCAAGCCCTTGATGAAGAAAATTATTATTCCTATTTTTCTAGCGTTAGTCATTTGACGTTTCTGTTGCAATCAGCAGTAAACGTTGTTTTCAGCCGCATGTTCATGCTACGCTAAGAAAATAAACTAGTTGATCGTGTAGGAGTGACGGAACGTGTCGAACGCAGTATTGTATTGGACTTTCTTGGGGATTGCTTTTGTAATCCCGTTTGTGATTGGCGTGTGGCTCATGCGGAAAACGAATCGCTTAGGATTCTCATTCTGGATAACAACAGCTTTAAATATTGTGTTAACGCTTGCTGCGGCACTCTGGTGGAAATCAGTGACTTCCGATACATTCTACATGATGTTTGGGATGGCTTTCTATGGAGTTTCAGCGGTAAATCTGATGGTGATCGAATTTTTTGCTTTGTTCAGCATTCGTAAGAAATTGAATTCGTAAGGGGACAAATTGGATATGCAGCATGCAGCTTCCCGCAGATATTTTTATGTTTTTCTCATTGCAGCCGTCCTTTGGATGGCGTTTATTTTTTTTAAGTCGGCGGAAACGTATCAGCAGCAAAGCTTGCGTCCGCTTTTAGAATCCAAATTCACTGCGGACCAGTTGAAAATGAGTGTACCACACTTGAATTTTACTTATGATCATCAATCGGTAACTTGGGAGGACCCCTTTGGTGCAATCGAGTTCTTCATAAGAAAAGCAGGGCATGTTAGCGAATTCGCTATCCTAGCCCTGCTTTGGTCCTTAGCGCTCTTGGCGAAGCCTGTTAAAGTCGTCATCGCACTGCTCACCTCCTCAATCATTTCGGTGCTTTACGCGGCATCCGATGAATGGCATCAAACTTTTGTCGATGGTCGAACGGGTCATGCGATTGATGTAGCGATTGATTCCATTGGCGTTGTTCTCGCTGTTCTGGTCATCCTCGTGGTTGTCGGGATCCGCAAATGGATTAAACGAAGAAGAATAAGCTAGTTAGCAGCATGTACACTTTTCTTTTTTTGATGGATTTAAACTTCCAAAGCTCGCGAGCTTCAGCTTCTAAATCCTGCTGCTGCCATTGCATTAATTTTTCCGATACATATAAGTCTGTTGGTTGCATCATGATCACATTCCTTTCTTTTCCTGTTAGGTTAAGTTTACATCTAGAATAAGGGGAACAAAAAGTGTATAATTCACTTTAATGATTTCCCCTTTTACGGATAGGAGTTGGATTATGCAGCTGTTGAGCCATTTCTTAGAGCTTCGGGCAGGTTTTGAGCATGGGGTTGAACAGGTGCCGCAGCCTATTACGTTAGATGAATTAGCGGATCGGTTGTATTGTTCAACGCGGAATGTGAAGCTTTTGCTGAGAAAAATGAGTGATCAAAATTGGATTTCTTGGAAGCCTGGAAGAGGTAGAGGCAACGTTTCGGAGCTGACGTTTCTAGTTTCTGCTGAGGATATGATTTCGAAACAGGCAATGGCTTTAGCGAGTCAGGGAGATTATAAAGGGACGATTGAGCTGATACACCAATTGGGCAGGGGAGAGGCGTTGCAGGACTCTTTCATCGATTGGCTATTCAGTTTTTTTGGTTATCGCGCGGTTGAGCACGAGGAACGTTATAAGGATACGCTGCGTTTTCCTGTGTACAAGTGGCTGGTCTCTTTGGATCCAGCCTATTCGTTTTTTGCTTTTGACAGCCATCTTATGAATCAGATTTTCGACACTTTGGTTCTGAATAATCCGCAGACGCTGACGGTTGAGCCGCATTTGGCACACTACTGGGAAGTTAGTGAAGACGGTTTGCACTACACCTTTTATTTGCGCAAAGGCGTACTGTTCCATCATGGCCGAGAAATGACGGCATCCGATGTCTATTATTCCATATCCAGGATCAAGGAGCTGGGTGCGGCTGCAAGCCAAGGCTGGATGACGGAAAGCATCGAGAATATGACTGTGCTTAATCGGAGTGCGATAGCGATTGAGCTGAAGCAGCCGAATGTTCTCTTTTTACAGCAATTATCACATTCGTCTTTAGCGATTTTGCCTGAGGAAATTTGCCGCGATAATGAGGAGATTTTCGGAAGGATGCCGATTGGAACAGGGCCTTTCCGGCTGGAACGCAATGATGATTATATTTGTAAGCTGCGTGCTTTTGACAGCTATTTTGGCGTCAGGCCTCATTTGGATCAAGTGGAAATATGGCTTTTGCCTCACGATTTGGCCGAAGCGGGTCCAAGCTGGGACACGGTGCAGGTACTTTGTGATCATACGAATTCCCGTAAACCCGTGGGAGCAGTTGGGAAGGATTCGGAATGGCACCAGATTGAGCAGTCTATTCTAGGGTGCAGTCTCCTCACGTTCAATCAGAGTAAAGAAGGCCCTCAGCAGCATCCGTTCTTTCGACAAGCGATTGATCTTATCCTAGATCGAGAAAGGATGATTGAAGAGCTCGGCGGCTTCAGAGAGGCACCTGCGAGCAGCTTTCTGCCTACCTTGATTGGAGCGGCTGCTCCTTATCGGACGGATGTAGAAGAAGCCAAACGATTGCTTGCTGAGATGGGATATAGCGGTGAAGTGCTAGAGATGTACATCTATAGCAACAATAATGAAGATGCGATATGGATATGCCAGCAATGTGCCAAAGCAGGCATTCACATTCATCTGACGACTCGTGAGAAATCGGAGATGATGAAGCTCGATACGATCATGGAAGCGGATCTGATTTTCTATCATATTTGTATGGAAAGCGAGTATGATCTTCATATTATTCAGACGCTGAAGCAAAGCAATAGCTATGTCCGTGCCCATTTGAGCGAAGAACGCATGGCTTGGGTCGATCAGGAAATTGAGAAAATTCTTGTGAATCCGAGCAGAGAAGAGCGCATTTGCCAGCTGCATCAGCTAGTTGAGATTCTGCAGGAAGAGAAGTCCTTCCTATTTGTTCTCCATCGCTCCTTGCAAACGACTTATCATGATTCGATTAAAGGAGTGAGTATAAATGACTTGGGCTGGGTTGATTTTCGGAAAATATGGTTCGCCCCCAGCGGTTGATAAAAGCTGAAAAACGGGAAATACTCTCTTTATGAAAAAATCATTTGGAGGGTAAGGATCATGAGTAAAATAAAAAAAGCCAGCATTGTGCGTTTCACAGAGCGAAATGATGTGCGGTGCGTGGATGTTGAGGTCAAAGCGGATGGTATCCATGGTTTGCTGCTTGCTGAATTTGCGGCAACAGCCGATCATGATTTCGACCTGCGACATGTGTACCGCAAAGAGGCGTCGAGTGAAATCGATTGGTATGATAACAATTTGCATGAAGCGTTTCAGGACGTGTCCGAGGAGCTGTTTCACAATAAGTGGGTGGAACGAGAGGAATTTAAAGAAGAGATCCTAGCCGTTGGCTCGATTCGTACGGATTTGGAAGAGCATTTTAAGCTCAGTCGAACGGCATCTCTCTTTCATACAGATGATGTAGAGGATCAAACCTATTTACACTAGAGAATGAAAAAAACGACCATTTAGGGTCGTCTTACATACGGTTCGTAACGGGTTTCCATTGCATGCCACCGAGCATTGGCGACGAAGAATCCAATAAAGAAGAAGACGAGTAAACGAATGGGAATCCAAACCGGATTGAGCTCCCTGAAACTGATGATTTCGATAACACTGGTTACTATCGTTAGTCCGATGCCCCAAGGGAGCAGGCCGAATAGAATTAAATATTTGGATCTGCCCAGCTGTTTTCTTTTGTGCCAAAGCTCTTTGCGTGGATCGCTCATGAAGGTAACTCCCTTTTTCTTTTCATTATATCATATGCGGGGGACAGCTGCGATTCGTAAGTTATTCAAAGTTAATGAGGTCAGCATCGGGTAAAGTCGGTGCTTTTTTCTATGGATCGGATGACCAATGCCCTCATAATATGGTAGTATTAGGAAGTTGAAAGGGGGATTACCGTGTTACTCAAATTTTTGGCTTTTGGTTTGTTATGGCGTCTTGTTGGCAATCCGTTTCTAGCACTTCTTATTCTACTCGTGATTCTATATCTGTTAGATAGAAGATTTATCGGACTAACGCCAAATATATTTAAGCCATTTCAGCTAAGCCGACGTGCTTCAAGATTGCGAAACGATTTGCATGCAAATCCGCATAATACATCTGCGAAGCTTGAATTAGCTCGAATTTTACTTGAACGCAAAAAGTATCGGGAAGCCCTTCCCTACTTGGAACAAACGCTTACGATCATGGAAGATTCTGCTGATGTGCATTACGAAATTGGGCTGTGTTATTTAAAGCTGGGTGATCTGAGCAAAGGCGAAAGGTTGATGCTTGAAGCCGTAGAGCTTAATCCGCGTGTCAAATTTGGCGAAGCATATTTGCGGCTCGGCGAGGCGCTGGCTCCTAGGGAACCGGAGAGAGCTGCCAGCTTCATCGAGCAGTTCCGCGACCTGCACTCTTCATCGGTCGAAGCTTACTACAGGCTAGGCCAGCTCTATAAGCAGATGGGCCGCACGGAAGACGCGAAGCGAGCCTATCGGGAGGCGCTGGATATTTATCGCGGCCTGCCGCGCTACAGCCGCAGACAGCAGCGGCGTTGGGCGCTTTTGGCGCGGTTCCAATAAGAAGAACCTGAGGTCAGCGCCTCAGGTTCTTCTTATTGGTATACAACCTAACGAGCAGCCAAGAACCAAACAGTCCGATCGCAACGGACGAGATCGTGTGAAGGTCATAGAGCAGGATCGTCCCTTGCTCAGGCGCTAGACGATCCCAGAGGGTTAAGAGCGCGGGATGCAAGAGATAGATCCCGAAAGACGCGGCGCCCAAGGCCGACATCAATCGGCTCAACGACGAGCCCTTAGAGACGAGTCTGCGAGCCCATTGCAAGACGCAAAGCGGGATGGCTAAGCAATAGACTAGAAGCGCCAGCTCGTACCATGTATTTTCAAGGGAAATCAGGCTATATTGGTGAAGAAGCAGCATTGAGGCATAACTGGCTCCGGCTATCAGCATGATGCTCCAAAGCCAGCCACGATAGCGATTGGACCAAGAAACTGCCGCGGAATAGTGAATCCCGACATAAGCCCCGCATGCGAATAACGCCGAGTAACTGATGAACAAAGACGTGTATTCGTGAAGAGGATGCACCCAATGATGGAAGCTGTACCCTGAGATTTGAAGGATAATCCCAAGTGGAATCAGACTTTGGCGGAATCGGGGGAATCGCTTTGCGGCCGTCATCAACAATGGAAACAACAGGTAGAACTGCACGATAATAATCATATAATAAAGATGATAGCTGGCATTCCCGGATACCAATAGTTTGATGAAGTAAACAGGGTCAACATGGATTTTTCCATGAAACATGAATTGATTGAACAGGTAGTAGAACAATGACCAACCAACATAGGGAATCAGGATTTTTCGCACGCGCTTGGTCCAGAAGGCAATTGCCATGCCCGGCTCCCAGCGGTCGAAATAGGTGTAGAATAGGACGAGACCGCTAATCCAGATGAACAAGGGAACGGTGAATAAGCTGGTTTTGTTCAAAATGAGAAATAAAGCTTGCGAAGCGGTGCCGATTGGCAGCAGAGTTGCGTTTGAGGTTCCATGAATAAGAAGAACGGCAATAATAGCCAACGCACGCACATTGTCGATTTCAGGTAGCTTGGGTCTGGATAACATAAGTTGTAGAATCTCCTTTTTTCACTTTTTTCACTGTAACATGAAAGAAATGAGAGAAACAACAATAGATCACAGTGGACCTCGCTTGCTTGACGCTTAATAGCTCCCGCGATAAACTGATAGGAGATTGAAACAAGCGAGATCAAGAGGGTGAACGAACGTGAGTTATGAATATGTCATGCAGGCGGTATTGCTAATATTTTTGGTCATTATTACTTTTTTTGCAATGATGATTTGGACGAAATGGCGAAAAAGAGGACGGAGATAGCCCTATGTATTTTATTAATCATGAACAAATTGATCAAAGAATTCAGTTCCTGTCTGCGCTGGCTGAGGCGAGCAGCCAATTGGTGCATCAGTGGGATCAAGGCACCAATAATCTTGTATGGCAGCTTGCGCAAGAACGTGTTCTGCACCTGGCTATTGAAACGGTGACGGATATCGGAAGTCTGCTGATTGATGCTTTTATTCTACGTGATGCTAGCAGCTATGAGGATATTGTGGAAATTGTGCACGGAGAAGGCGCTTATTCAGAGCCATTGAAGGAAACTCTACTGCAACTGGTGAAGCTTAGAAAGCCGCTAGTCCAGGAGTACGTGGAATGGAATCGGCAGGAATTAAATCCGTTAATTCGGATCATCCCGGCGGCTTTTGAGGAATTTGCTGCAAGTGTTCGGGCATTTATCAAGAGTGAACTGGAATAACATACATAGTTGTTTCTTAATTTACTTATTGGGCATGTTGCTGTAAAATGAGACTTAACAACAGTCCGAAGGCAGGTGAGCAAATGAATGCAGCACTTGAAACATCCACACGAAAAGTGATTCTTTCTATGCTCAAAACGCAGGGACCATTAAGTGTTCATGACATGTCCAAGCAGCTCGGGATTACGGAGATGGCTGTCAGACGCCATATTCATGCCTTAGAGAAGGATAATTTGCTTGAAACAAAGCTTGTCCGGCAGGCGATGGGTAGACCGACAAACGTATACACCTTAGCCCCGCTCGCAGATGAATTATTTCCCAAGAAATACATGCAGCTTACCATAGACTTATTGGATGAACTGCTCGAAGGCGAAGGGAATGAGAAGATTGATCGCCTTTTCGAAGGCAGGCAAGACAAACTTCAGTCCCGCTACGCATCAAGAATGCAGGACAAAAGCTTGGAAGAACGGGTAGCCGAGCTAGCACTCATTCAGAATGAGAATGGCTATATGGTGGATTGGTCACAAGTGGAAGAAGGCGAGTTTGTGTTCAGTGAGCATAACTGCCCCATCACACAAGTGGCTAACGTGTTTCAACAAGCATGCAGATGTGAATTAGCCTTATTTCAAAATTTGCTTGATGCCAATGTGGAGCGAACGGAATGTTTAGCCAAAGGCGGCAACAAATGTTTATATATCATCTCCCAAAATAAATAGCCATCTACCTGAGTGTTATGCTCTCGTAGGCGGCTATTTTTTATTGTCATTTCCAAACTGATTTGTGCACAACTATTCAAAAATATTGTCGAAATGTCGATAAAAGTTAAAAATGGTTTATTAGAGAGAGGGCGATTAGCATGATGTGGCTGCGTAACCGGAAGTTGTCCTTTAAATTGGGGATGGGCATTGGTCTGGTGCTTTTATTGGCATTTGGAAGTTTGATTGGCGTGAATCTCAAACAAATCTACAGTACGAGCCTAAGCCAAGGAGAGGCGGAGGCGAATCATGCTTCTGAAGGTGTATCAACAGGTTTTCAACAAGAAGTAGATGGAACGATCTCTACTTTATCGGCACTTCGCGGAGTGGTTTTGGATGCAAGCATGACGAAGTCACTGACACGTGAAGCCGTCGTAAGAATGCTAACTACTGAGCTAGGGATGCATGATAATATTCTGGGTTTGTATACGCTTTGGGAACCTAATGCTTTTGATAAAAAAGATGCGGCGAATATAAAGAAACAGCCGTACGATGACAGCACGGGCCGTTTTATTCCTTATGTTGTTAAAGTTGATAATAAAATCGACGTGCAGCCGCTGCTTGATTATGAGAAAGACGGTGCAGGGGACTACTACCAAATCGCCAAGAAAACGAAAAAAAATACATGGATTGAGCCTTATCTGTATCCGATCAGTGGAAAAAATGTTTTGATAACGTCGTTAATTATGCCGATTTTGGATAAGCAGGGAAATTTCGTGGGGATCATAGGCGCAGATATAGCACTTAGCGAGCTGCAGAAACAAATTGAACAACTGAAGCCGCTGGGCGGCTATGCAACCATGATTTCGTCAGCGGGCAATTACGTTGCTCATGGCACCTCACCGGATAAAGTAACCAAAAACTATAATGAAAACCCGGCAGCTGCATCCGTGTTGGATGGTGTCAAACAGGGTAAATTATCCGTATATATGGAGGGAAGCAGCGGCCAAGACCTCCATTTATTCACGCCGATTGTTCTGAAGGACTCTGATCAGACCTGGTTTATGGAAACAATCTTTGCCAAGAAGATGATTCTGAATGTTTTTTATGATGAACTCACGCTATCCTTAGTCATTGCTATTTCGGCATTGATTCTACTTGCCGTCATTCTGTACTTCATTATTCGAATGCTGGTGCTTCGTCCTATTCGTGCGGTAAGCCACCTTTCCGTTAAACTGGCAGAAGGAGAATTTACCGAGAAACTGACCGTCCATAGCAAGGACGAATTCGGAATGATGTCCGAACAGTTCAACACAATGGTCGACAAGCTGCGTGCTATGATCAACACGGTCACTGAGCATGCCATGTCGGTTGGAGCCACCTCGGAGCAGCTTACGGCAAGTGCCGAGCAAACAAGCCGAGCGGCGGAAACGATCACGATCTCGATTCAGGAGATGGCTGCCGGATCCGAAACACAATTGAACGATGCGCAAGAAACCTCGCGCGCGATGACGGAAATGGCGATAGGCGTACAGCGAATTGCTGAATCGACGGCTCACGTTTCTGATTCTACAGATGAAGTGAGAGTGAAAACAGCAGCAGGGAATGAGAATATTCAGATGGCTGTTCGTCAGATGACGGTGCTCAGAGACAGAGTTGATGAATCTTCGCAAGTCATCCGCCGCCTAGGCGATCGCTCAGAAGCCATCGGAAATATCATAGGCATCATTTCGACGATAAGCAAACAAACCAACTTGCTCGCTTTGAATGCGGCGATTGAAGCATCTAGAGCTGGGGAGCACGGAAAAGGCTTTGCTGTAGTTGCAGCTGAAGTTCGCAAGCTTGCAGAACAATCGAACGCGGCTTCGCATGAAATCGTCGAGCTCATCAGCGAAATCCGTGAGGATACGAAGCTAGCTGTGAAGAGCATGGATCAGGGCACGCACGAAGTGAACAGAGGCGTCCAAGCTGTAACGGAAAGCGGACACATCTTCGCTGCAATTACAACAGAAATGGATCAAGTGCACCGACAAATTCAGGAAGTTTCAGCAGCTTCGGAGCAAATGTCAGCAAGTGCGGAAGAGGTTTTGGCTACTGTGGAGCAGTTGGCAAGCATCGCCAGAAGCTCCTCAAGCAATGCTCAGAATGTGGCTGCCGCTTCAGAAGAGCAGTTGGCTACGATGGAGGAAATCGGCGCTTCCGCCGAAGCCTTAGGCAACCTTGTACAGGAGCTTGTTGATTTGCTTTCCCGCTTTAAGGTTTAAGCATGCAGATAAAAAGGCTGCTCTCAAGTCGTTTTCTACTTGGGAGACAGCCTTTTTGTGACTAAGCTGCCTCAAGCGAGGCAGCAATATATATGAGTTCGTGTCAGCAAGCAAGGAAGTATCTACTAAACTCGCCTGCCTCTATTTGGATGCCGCGAGCAAGCTTGCCGCTTTATTCGTGATCCACTCGAAACGACCTGCTTCAATTTCCTTCAGGTTGATGAGTGAGCCGCCGATGCCTAAGCCGTAACAGCCGATATCCAGAAATTGCTTAATATTATCCTCCGTAACACCGCCCACAGCAATCATCGGAATGTGGTCCAGAGGCCCCATTAATTCTTTGATATAAGTGAGACCAAGGCTCCCGCTTGGAAAGATTTTAACAGCGGTTGCGCCTGCTTTCCAGGCCTTAACGATTTCTGTCGGTGTCATAGCCCCAGGGAAAATCGGGATGCCTTGCTCGCTGGACCAACGAATAACATCCTCGTCCATGTTCGGGGTGACCAGAAAGGAAGCACCAGCTTGAACGGCTTTCTTCGCATCTTCCAGATCGAGTACAGTTCCAGCTCCGATGTACATCTGAGACCCCCAGTGCTGCTGCAGCGAGTCAATCATATGAAGGGCACCGGGAGTATTCAGTGTAACTTCCATAACGGTCACGCCGCCTTTCAGGAGCGCTTCTGCGACTGCTTGGATATGTGCCTCCTGGACCCCGCGTACGATGGCTATGATTCGGGTGCGTTCAATCTCTTTAAGTCCTTGCTCTCTGTTCATGTTTCTCCTCCAGTAGGTATGGTTTGTTTTTCATTATGACAGGTCCCTGAAATTTTTCCAGTTTTTTTGTGTCAAAACAAGCTGCTGCTACTTATACTGTAGTAATTCATAGGCATTCGTCTAGAAGCCGACACGCATCACGCCGCTTTTTAAGCTTATAGGAGGTGCTCGTCATGTCTTGGATCGAGATCAGTCTGGTCAGTTCAGCGCTTGCTTTCATCCTGCTTATTGGATTTGCTGTACGAATCCTAATAGCGGCGAAACGCACGATTGTTCATTTGGATGACGCCATTGTAGAAATCAAACAGCATGTAATCGCCACAGCGGAACAATCAGGGCAACTTTTGAAGCAAACGGGGCAACTTACTGAAGAGGTGCATAGGCAAGTGCTTGCACTTGAGCCAACGATTCAATCCATCGAGAATGCAGGAGCCTCTATAGGGGATGTCGCTTCTGTTATTCGCAAAGCGACACACCTGATGAATGAATCTATTCATGGTGCGGAAAAGGTAGTACATACCCACCAGAAACGTATTCAAGACGTCATGGAGTGGACAACGACGGGCTTCGAGCTGTGGCAAAGATGGCAGGCGCATCGGAATGCCAAATCAGACCATTAAGGAGTGGATGTTACATGTCCAATGAAAAAAAGGGAAAAGATCTTCTCATCGGAGCCGTAGTAGGCGGCGTACTTGGAGCGGCAACTGCACTTTTATTCGCGCCCAAATCGGGTCGTGAGCTAAGAAGCGACATTGCCGGGCAAGCGCAAGTGGTAAGTGATAAAACCGTCCAAATTGCCAGCACAGTGAGCCAAAAGACACAAGGTGTAGTCGGAAAAGCGAAAGACGCGGCTTCCGGTGTTGTGGACGCGGTTCGTTCGTGGAAAGAAGCAAAAAATGAAGATGAGCTTGATGATATTCAAGCGTCTGAGGCTGCTGAAGATTTGGTTATTGTAGGGAATCGCTAGAACAATAAAACCTCCGATGCCGTTCTGGCGTCGGAGGTTTTGGATTTACCACTTCGATGGATCAATTTTGCGAATATCGAGGCCTTCCCACACATTTTTGATGGGAGCCGTTTCGGGATGATCGTACAGCAGCCATGCTGTGGGCAGATAACGTTCCCCATACTCGCTGGAAGGTTTATTGATAATAGCATTATTATGCACGAGTACGGTTGAAGCTCCGCCGTCTAAGTTCGCTGCTGTTACCGCGCCATGCTCAAGGAATATTTCCTGCACATCATATAAGGTTGCGCCAATGCTATGCTTCTGCCTGCCATCAATAATAGCGAACAGAATAGAGCCGTCTTTGGTTTGTGCCATACTCGTTCGTGGAGCTATGCCCCAGCCATCGGCTTGGCTTTTAATTTGTCCAACACCATTGACGATGAACCGCGGGCTAAAGGAAACAGCTTCCTGAACGCCCATGTCCACCAGCTCAGAGATTTTATACTTGCCGGCAATCATTCTGCCTTCTTTGTCAATGCCGACAACTTGCACCGTGCCGTTCATGCCTTTGTCATTGTAAAAGATTTTGCCTCCGGACATCACGATGCCTTCTGGCTGAAATCCATTGCCTTCCCAGTTGGGATCGATAAAGCCGCCGCCATTCACACCAAGGATCGCTCCGGTTCTCTTCACCATGGAGGACACTTTTTCGCCTTTGCCGACCTTCTCAGGTACGGCAATTCGCAGCTTCTTGGGGTCGGAAATGGTGACAAGCTGTCCTTTGAAATTGGTGCCGGAAATAGGCTCAATTTTAACTAATTCCTTTTTAACAGTTACAGGGGTTTGGGCATTTGGACTTGACGGGATTTGTACAATCCCTTTATCTTTCTCATCTCCCATTTCATCGAAACTTTTCCAATAGGCCTCAACACGCTTCTGCAATTCAGTTGAACCTATCAAATATTTGGCCCAATCCCGGTGTTGGGTTGTAATCAACGTATCCGCCATCATCAATCGTACATTGGAGCCTGAGGCAGTCAGGAAAAACCAACAAAGCGATAACACAGCAAGGAAAGCGAAACTTAAAATCGTATATACGAAAAACCTCAAGCCTTTGGGTCTTCTCCGTTTATTGCTCGCTAGACGAGACGGCGGGGAAGCGGTTTGTTGGACAGTCATGTATGCAGTACCAATCCTCTCTACCAAAAATCAATTTAACCACACCTATACTTAGACGAAAAGAAAGGAGAAAAGGTTTCAGATTGCACTGAAACGTTTCTCCTTTTTTTGTAAATATAATTTTAGCCAGGAAATTTTAATGGAAAGAAACCTGCATCTGTCGTTCCCGTATTGCGGTCGTAATGAAACTCGAGAGCCTTGCCTGTATTGGCTGCGACACTGCGAATGAGCAGATCGTGATATTTTTTTTGTCTTATCGCCGCGATAACGACATATTTGCCGATACCTAGCGGATCGAAATAGAGCTTGCCTTCCCGCTCCACATATTTCTGCACAAAATTCAGATTGACGAATAAATCGGTATCCATCTTTTTGAAGCCTTGTTCATCAAGCTGATCCAGAAAAAGACTGAAATCGAGCAGCGAGTTCACACTTTTGTTGATTTGGCCAAGTCGTGTATGAAAGATAATTTCTTTGGACGTGACTTCAATATACATAGCATCTGACATAGCGACTTGCTCTTGTTCAGCTAGCTCAGCTTGTCCAGACATGAGTTCCTGCTCATTTTCCAGATAACCCGCTTTGGCCATAAGGTCTGTGTACGAAATGTTGTAGGCATCCGACAGCTTTTTTAATGTGACTGGTGAAGGGTTGATTTTCTCATTCGTCGAACGATTTCGCTCTAATTCAAGGTCCCTAATATAGGCATGTGAAAGTCCGCTTTTGTGGGCTGCTTCACGTAATGACATCTTACCTCGCAAGCTTTCCAAAAATTTACCGAATCCTTCTAATTGCTTCATAGTGAATCCCTCCATATACTTCTTATTGTAATTGAGTTTGCGTGAAATGAAAATGTCTAAAGCCCAATTGGTGCTATTTCCCTCAATTTCCTGTTCAAATGCCTGCGTGCATATTTAGACGGTTCAAATGGTAAATTAGTAGCAACATCTTGGAAAGAGGCTGATCGTATGGCAAGAGATTTACCTATCGGAAATGGGAATGTGCTTATTAATTTTGATGCTGCTTATAATATTCGTGACATGTATTACCCTTTAGTAGGTCAAGAGAATCAATCTAGCGATCATCTTTCACATTTTGGCATTTGGTGTCAGGAAGGTTTTTTCTGGATTGACCATCCAGAGGTGTCTAAGAAACTGACTTATCTAGAGGATTCGCTTGTTACCGATGTGCAGTGCAGCCATGAAAGGCTTGGACTCAATTTCGGAATTCGAGATGGTGTTGATGTTCAGCAAAATTCATTTGTGCGAAAAGTGAAGGTTGAAAATCACTTAGATGTCGAACGAGAAATCAAACTTTATTTCCATTTGGATCTGCAAATCTATGGGAATGGCGTCGGTGATACCATTTATTATGATCCGGAACTAAACTCGCTCCTTTTCTACAAGGGGCACCGATATATGTCACTGTCCTGCTTGTCGCCGGATAACGAGAAACCGACTCCAAGCGGTTATGCAACGGGACAAAAAGGCATTCATGGGCTGGAAGGAACATGGCGTGATGCGGAAGATGGCCATCTGGGAGGGAACCCTATCGCACAGGGCTCTGTGGATGGCATCATCGAATTGACGTTGAAACTGCCTGCCAATAGTTCGAAAGAAGCTTGGTTTTGGATTTGTTTCGGGAAAACAAAGCAGGAAGTAGAGCGGCTGGAACAGGTGCTTCGCACCACAACCCCACAGGTGTTTCTACAGCGAACACACGAGCATTGGGTCAAATGGGTGAACCAGGATGCACATCAATTATCGCTGCTGAAGCCTGATTTGGAATCATTTTATAAAAGATGTCTGCTGATTACAAGAACGAATGTGGATAATCGGGGAGCGATTATCGCAGCGAATGATTCCGACATTTTAAAATTCGCCAAAGATACCTATTCGTATATGTGGCCTCGTGACGGTGCTTTAGTCTCGCATGCGCTGGATCGTGCCGGTTATCATGAATTGTCTCGGAATTTTTTCGATTTCTGTTCGAAGGTGCTCACCCCGGAAGGATACTTGATGCATAAATATAACCCGGATAGCTCCGTTGGTTCAAGCTGGCATCCTTGGGTAGACGGACAAGGGAAGAAGCAGCTTGCTATTCAAGAGGACGAGACTGCACTGGTGCTGTACACCTTGTGGCACCATCATAAGCTGGCAGGCACACTCGATAAGTCCCGTGAGGATTATGAGAAATTGGTGAAGCCTGCGGCCGATTTCCTCGTGCATTATCGGGATGCTTCCGGACTTCCGCTGCCCTCTTATGACCTTTGGGAGGAGCGCTACGGTGTGCTTGCTTTCACGGTTTCCTCCGTCTACGCAGGCTTGGTAGCTGCCGCTCGCTTCGCCGAATTTCACGAAGATAAAGCACGAGCTGTGTATTATGCAGATATCGCAGAATTGGTGAAGAAATCTGCTGAGCAGCAGCTGTTTGCACCCGAACAGAATAGGTTCCTAAGAGCCTTGTATTGGAGCTATGAGGAAAATAAATATATTCCCGATTATACCATGGATATGAGCATGTATGCGCTATTTGACTTCGGCCTGCTTCAGCTGGAGGATCCGCGACTCCTTTCTACAATGAAGGCATTGAAAGATAAATTGTGGGTACAGACTGATATTGGCGGGATCGCGCGTTATGAGAACGACTATTATCATCAAGTGACCAATGATGTTGCGAAGGTTCCGGGGAACCCTTGGTTTATATGCACGCTTTGGTATGCGGAATGGCTGGTAGCCACGGCTAAGACGGTACAGGACCTTGTGGAAGCTGAAAATTTGATGCGATGGGCAATCCATCATGCGCTGCCCTCTGGCGTTATGGCTGAACAAGTGCACCCGTTCTCTGGAGAGCCGATGTCGGTTTCGCCGTTGACTTGGTCGCATGCTTCTTTCATTAAGGTGGCACAGGAATACTTGTCCAAATTAAAAAAGCTGACGTCCAAAGAGGTGGAATCAGGCGTAGATGCAAGTGAAGACAAAGTACTCGAACCGGTCAATCACTAGCTTGGAGGAGAGGGAGAAATGAAAGCTATTCGAGTCAAAAACCTGCGTAAGGGCAATCCCACGATCGAGATCGAAGACCTGCCGGATCCCGTTCTTTCACATCCTCAGGAGGTCATCGTGAAGGTGCTGGCCGTGGGGCTGGATGGTACAGACAAGGAGATCTTGAAGGAGAAATACGGCGTTCCTCCGGAAGGAGAGGATGATCTGACCACAGGACATGAATCACTTGGCGTCATTACCGAGGCTGGGACGGACAGCGGCTTCCGCAAAGGCGATCTGGTGACGGCGATTGTGAGGAGGCCTTGCCGCAATCAAAACTGTGTGAACTGCCGCAATGGACATTCAGACTTCTGCCAGACTGGGGAGTATGTCGAACGCGGCATCAAAGGGGCGAACGGTTTCCTATCCGAGTATTACAAGGAAGAAGGGCGGTACTTGGTGCAGGTTCCACTGGACCTGCTCCAGCATGGGATGCTGGTCGAGCCGCAAAGCATCGTAGAGAAAGTATGGGATCAGGTGCTGCGCGTGCAGCAGCGGCTGATCTGGGAGCCGAAGTCAGCGCTGATTCTCGGCTCAGGGCCTCTGGGCTTGCTTGCCGCGATGACCTGCCGGCTGCTTGGGCTTGAGGTCTATGTCTGGTCCATGTCGCCGCAGGACAGCCTGCAAGCGCAGCTTGTGAAGGACAGCGGCGGCATGTATCAGCAGTCAGGCGCAGCGGGCGCTGCTGCAACATTAACGGCATATGCCGAGCGTCTCGGCAAGCCGCTGGATCTCATTCTCGAATGCACGGGCTTCAGCCCGCTTGCCTTCGAGGCCATGGCCGTTCTGGCGCCCAACGGCGTGTTGGCGCTGCTGGGGGTTACGCCAGCGGACCGCAAGCTGGAGATTTCATCTGACATGCTCAATCAGAGCATGGTGCTGGAGAATAAATGCGTGCTTGGTTCCGTCAACGCTGCGCGCAAAGATTTTGAAACAGCCATCTATCGCTTGCAGCTGATGGAGAAGAACTATCCCGGCTGGCTGGACCGGCTGGTCACGAATCGGATGAAGCTGGACGCCGTGCCGCAGCTGGATTTCTCCAGCATACCGATCAAAGCAGTCGTTGATATCGTACCTGTTGAGCAGTGGCGGGAGCTCGTGAAACAGACGGAAGAAGCAGCTTATAGCTTCTCTGTATAATTATAGCGGCGGGTGGGCGCGGGTGGCCTGCTTGCCGCTTTTTTGCTGTTGTTACAGTTGTTTAACGTCCTTGTAAGCCTCGCTCGCCGTAAACATTGGGTAACGAGAATCCGACCGAGCAGCTGAAAGGCTGAATTTCGGCCGGTCAGGTTAGACTTCCTTTCTATATTTTTCTATAATAAGGAGGAAGGGGAGGACGAACTCAGATGTCAAACAAATGGTTAAGAGACAATGGTATGCACTTATCGTGGCTAATTGCCCTAATTGCTACCTTAGGAAGCCTTTATTTCTCAGAGATTATGCATTTCTTACCTTGCAAATTATGCTGGTATCAACGAATTTTGATGTATCCTTTAGCCGTCATTTTAGGAATTGCAGCTGTACGCAGAGATTATAAACTTACGATTTATGTACTGCCATTGACCCTGTGGGGAGCATGCATTTCGATTTACCATGTCTTGCTGCAATCGGGCATTTTTCATGAATCAGCGACGGGATGCGGTCCTGTGCCTTGTGATGTGGATTATTTGAATTGGCTTGGTTTCATTACGATTCCAATGCTTGCTGGAACAGCATTCATTTTAATCAGCATCCTCCAATATTTGACGTATCGCGCCACGAAATAATACGAAATTCTTCCAATAGGCAGGTAATTTGTCTAGTGCTGTCGAAATGAATACCGATGTATTCATTCTATAACGAGGTGCTACTATGACGCGAATTACCAAAAGCGCTGCACTACTGATCGTTCTTAGCGCAACATTGATCGGTTGTGCAGATAAAAGCCTGCTTTCCTCTGCTTCCAATCCAGCTCCAACCGAAACGCCAAAAGCAACCTTGGCGGCAACTCCGACACCAACACCAACTCCTAAACCAACTGCGGCACCTACGCCGACGCCTAAAGCCACACCAGATCCGACGCAGACGCCGAAGCCAACGGCAACTCCGGTGCCTACGGCAACACCCAAATCAGCAGTAGTTGGCGCTACTCCGAAGCCTTCCTCAGCCGAGAAGGTACCTTACTCTTGGTACTATATGAAGAAGAAAACCGGACAAGTTCCTGATTTCCCCAAAGAAACGAAATCCTTCACTGCTGATCAGAAAGCCGTATGGGTAGGCACCGGAAAGAAGGTGTATTTAACCATTGATGCCGGTGGACCCCTGATCGAAGTGGATTTGATGCTGAAATCCTTGAAGGAAAACGGTGTGAAGGCTAACTTTTTTATTTCTGGAAACAACATTAAGAAGAATCCTGATTACTTAAAAAAGCTTGTCGCGGATGGTCATTTTATTGCCAACCATACGATGACGCACAATGATTTCAATGAGATGAGCGATGATCAAATTCGGAAAGAAATTACGGATTTTGAAGTCTTGTATAAACAATTGACGGGAAAAGAAGTCGAGAAATACTTCCGTTTTCCTTATGGACACTACAACATGCATAATTTAAGCTTGGTTTCAAGCATGGGCTATACGTCCGTATTCTGGTCAACGGCTATGCGTGATTGGGAGAAGAGAGAGAATGGGGCAGAAGATCCTTACAATGACATTATGAATAATTTGCATGATGGCAATGTGATTTTGATGCATCAGGGCTCTGAGGAAAATATGCAGGCGCTGTCACGCATTTGCAAAGAGATCAAGAAAAAAGGCTATGAATTTGCGCTTGTGAATGAGCTTGAGCCTAAAAAGTAGACGACAGGTCAGAAATCTGAGTTCTTCACCTAGGTACCTTTCAGCTTGTACGTTCATATTCTATCCATGTGGTTCCGTATTTAATTAAGCGGCAAAGGAAGCGGATAGGTGTGCAGCAAGCGATAGCCGTACTGGACTCCGGAGTCGGAGGATTAACTGTTGTCAAAGAAGTCATGAGACAATTGCCGCAAGAAAAAGTCATTTATTTCGGAGATACAGCGCGAAGTCCTTACGGTCCTAGATCTGCCGGAGAAGTGCGGACATTCACGAGGCAAATCGTTGATTATTTAATTCAATTTAATCCCAAAATGATTGTTATCGCTTGCAATACGGCAACAGCAGTTGCCCTTGACGATATTAGGGAACGGGTATCGATTCCTGTGCTGGGGGTCATTTCACCAGGGGCTAGAGCAGCGATCAAGCATACGAGAAGCGGGATCATCGGGGTCATTGGCACGGATGGAACCATTCGAAGCAAAGCCTATGAGCATGCATTGCGCTTAATCTCGCCGCACATCCAAGTGTATAGCGAGGCTTGCCCCTTGCTGGCTCCTTTTGTGGAAAAGGGGTTGTTCGATGCTGATCGGTCGCAGGAGGTTGTTGAACAATCATTGAAACCGCTAGTCGGCAAGCCGATGGATTGCTTGATCCTGGGTTGTACGCATTATCCTTTTTTGACGGATGCTATTTCCAGTGTGATGGGCCCGAATGTGACCTTGATTTCTTCGGCAGATGAGACGGCGAGAGAAATCAGCACGATCCTCTACCATCGCAATTTGCTTGCCACATCGGGGCATCTGCCGATTCATCAATTTTTTTGCAGCGGCGAGCCGGAGCTATTTAAGAAAATAGCTGAAAACTGGCTCAAAGAGCAGATTTCCATAACTCCAGTTGTTTGGCAGGTACCTACGATTATATAAAATAGTCATGTCAACGTTGAAACCTGCAGAAATGCAGGTTTTTTTTCAATCGCTTGAAAAGCTGAAAAGCCTGCGATTAAGTTGAAACCGCATGTTTCTAAGCCAAATGGCATATTCATATCCTACGAAGATGAGATAACAGAGCTGTGAGGTGGTCGCATGTTAGGATACGGGTATGAGACACTGTGTGAGGAATTGCATCGGTTAGGCAAGATTTATCCTTTTATTCAAGTAGGTGTTATGGGTGAGAGTGTGATGGGGAAAAGTATTCCGGCTCTCCGAATCGGTCAAGGAGCAAGGGAGCTTCATATGAATGCAGCTATTCATGCGAATGAATGGATAACGACTCCTCTGATCATGCAGTTCGTAGAGGATCTGGCTTGCTCGTATGCGAGAGGAACGGCATGGCACGGCAGCAATGTGAGACGACTCCTCTCTGAATATTCGCTTTGGGTGGTCCCTATGGTGAATCCAGATGGGGTTGATCTTGTCCTGCATGGCGTTAGCGAAGAACATCCGCATCGGGAACAATTGCTGGAGTGGAACGGAGGCTCCTTGGATTTCAGCAGCTGGAAGGCCAATATTCGCGGTGTGGATCTGAATGACCAATTCCCGGCTTACTGGGAGGAAGAGGCTGCACGCCGAGCTCAGCAGGGTCCTGGACCGCGGGACTACGGTGGTGAAGCGCCACTTAGCGAGCCGGAGGCGGTAGCCATGGTGAGGTTCACGGAAATTCATCCCTTTGAAATTGTTGTAGCGCTGCATACACAAGGGAGAGAAATTTATTGGAATTACCGCGGCTATGAGCCTCCAGAGTCCGAGATGTTTGCCGAGCGGCTATCCTTAGCTGGCAATTACCAAGCCGTTAAGCTCTCCGACAGTGACGCGGGGTACAAA
Source organism: Paenibacillus ferrarius (assembly GCF_002027705.1). Classification (GTDB taxonomy): domain Bacteria; phylum Bacillota; class Bacilli; order Paenibacillales; family NBRC-103111; genus Paenibacillus_E; species Paenibacillus_E ferrarius. The sequence goes on from NZ_MBTG01000021.1 coordinate 103,120, forward strand.
GATTGGTTCATCCAGCATTTTCGCAAGCCTGGCTTCACGGTTGAAGTTGGCTGCGGAGAAAATCCTTTGCCCGTGGAATCTTTCGCTTTGCTTTACGCAGAGCTTGTTCCGATTCTGTTGACAGCTATGGACCTGCAAGTTGTCAATCAATAGACAAGTCGCTTGAACTTGACCATGCCTCCTAAGAACCGTTCAGCCCAAGCTTCATATACTGAAGGGAGGAAACAGTTGGGAGGCGTGGGAGATGGCACCACCTAAAGGGAAGGGCAAGGTAACCAAGAAGAAAGAGCTTTCGTCCAGAGTCCAGTACACGATGAGACTTGTAGAATCGTCCACTTGCGCAGTTTGCAAAACGCCCTGTACGAGAGGACTTCGATATTTATCCATGATGTCGCAGCCAGGGGCCTTGGGTAAAGGGGTTCCGTGTATTTTGACACGCAGAAAAGTAAACTAATAGGAAAGTCCATGCCCTCTAAGCAAAGGCATGGACTTTTCTTCATTGCGGGTTATGCTCACGGGTAATAGAACATTTGTTTTCGATGAAACGGATCTGGTTTTCGAGACGATTGCGCTGTTCTTTCTGCGCTGTGTCTGAGTTGGCGGCTTGACCTTGGAACTGCTCAAGCTCTTGCTTTAAACTGTGCAAATCAGCACCTGCGTTGGCACAATCGTAATTGCTTTCCAACTGATCAAGCATCGGTTAGCCCTCCTAAATGATTGTTATTTATGACCTTTGCCGCTTTTCTGATCCTGTGTACGGGTTGTCGTATTTTTTCTGCTTTGGCCTTGCTGTTTGTGATCGGATGACATGATCTTCACTCCTTAGGATGTAAGTTGGGGTAGTGCGAGAATTAGTATAAGCATTCGGTTGATTTTGATACAAATAAAACAAAAAGCCCTGCGAACGATGGAAATCGTTCAATCAGGGCGATGTGCCGTAAAGGTATATAAGATTAATGGTTGGGAGTCAGCAGCTTGTCTTCTAACGATTGTTTGACCTTCTTGATGGCATCTGTTTCTAGCTTGTGGTTCTGATTGAATTTAGCGCCTGTTAAAGCAAGCGCTTCCTTAACAGTCATTTCCACACGAATTAATTCTTCGCCTTGCAGAATCTGAACGGAATTTTGGCCCATTTTCATCACTCCTATGTCAACTTTTTGAAGTGAAAACCTTGATTTGTCGCACTTTTAATATAACATATCATGTCAGGTTAAACAAGGGTTATTAAGACCTATTTTAAGGAAAATAATGTCGCATCTCCTTGCTATTGATTTGTCATTTCAGCGGCGTCAATCGTATGTTTCAAAAGCATAGCAATGGTCACCGGCCCGACTCCGGCTGGCACGGGTGTGATGGCACTGGCGATGGGGAGACAAGCTTCGTAATCGACATCTCCGATATTGCCTGGATTGTATCCGGCATCAAGAATAACAGCGCCTTGCTTAATCCAATCTCCTTGAACAAAAGCAGGTTTGCCGACAGCAGCTACGACGATATCAGCTAGCCGAACGAGATGTTCGAGTCCTTCCGTTTTGGAGTGGCAAATCGTCACGGTTGCGTTCCTATTGAGCAGCATAAGGGACACAGGTTTTCCCAAAATAGGGCTGCGGCCAATAACGACGGCATGCTTGCCGGCAATCGGAATTTGATAATGATCGAGAATCGCGATGATCGCTGCCGGGGTACAGGAGGGGAAGCTGGCTATTCCAAAAGCATTTTGGGCGAAGCCGAGCATGGTTACGCCGTCCACATCCTTCTCAGGCTGAATGGCTTCAAAGGCGGCTCTTTCATCGACATGATGAGGGACGGGATGCTGCAGCAGAATGCCATGGACTTGTGAATCCTCGTTGAGTTCCTGAATCACGGCAATCAGCTCATCTGTCGTAGTTGATTGATCAAGATGGATGCGTCTGGAATGAATTCCAAGCCTTCTGCAGGCATTGCCTTTCATACGTACATAAGTTTCCGATGAAGGGTCATCTCCAACGAGAATCGTCGCCAGGCAAGGCTGTATCCCTTTGGCTGTTAATTGCCCAACTCTTGCCGCTAGATCTTCTTTGATCTGATTGGCAACGCGATTTCCATCCAAAATTAATGTTTGTGCATACATCGTTCTCCACAACCTTTCAAATGTTGATAAAACACAAAAAGGCAAGGGGATGATCCCCTTACCTTTGCCCAGGCGTACGGCTGCTGCATCGATGTGCTTCCTCATGGGTATCCATGCTTCGCCAGTCACACATCAACTTTCGATTAGTCTTATCATAAATGTGCCTTATGGAAAAGGCAAGTCATTTGAGTTTTGTTCAACTGTAGCAACGGATTTCTACAATTTCGACGCGCTTCGCGCCATTCGTTGCAGCAGCCAGAACCCGAAGACGATCTGTTGACACGGCTGCGGGCAGTTTATGAGTATGGCTGCGCGTGTGATTACTGCTTTTTTCAGCGACAGTGGTCCAATCTCCGTTGATGAAGGCTTGCAGTTTGTAATCTTTGACCAGCTCAGGAATAATTTCGAATTCGGTTCGATGATGATGCAGGTTGATCAGGTCTTCATTCACATCATCATTGAATGTGAGAAGTACAGTTTGAATGCTAACGGGCTGAGGCCAGCTGACTTCAAGCCATTCCGGTTCTGAGGTGCTTAGCGCTGCCGATGACCAGAGATGCGGACCTCCGTAAGGGCGCTTGTAGCCGTCAGTCGCTTTATCCGCTGTGAACGCTGAGGTAGGCGAAAGCAAGCGGAAACAGAGCGGGCTGCGAACGAAGTCTTTTTGGTTCCAATCGACGACAGGCTGATGATGATGCATATCTCCGAAGTCAGCCAATTCCTGATCGTCTCCTGCAAATTTAAAGGAAAGAACGCCAGTCTGCGGCGAAGCCGACAAATGAACAGAAACAGCGGGATTGCTTCTTAGAATGATAAAAGCGTTCTGTGCGCAATCCGGGTGCCACGCCAGCGCGGCTTTCACCCATTGCTGGGAGCCTTGTGCCACAGGGATTTGGATAGACGTCACCTGAGCTTCAGGGACGTAGTTTTGCGGCTTCCCTGTGCTCCAGAGCTCAACAGTCAGCTCGGTTGCTTCCGACGCGTCTACAAGCAGCTCAACGCCGTCTATGAATGGGTCAGCCGGCACGAGCAGGGCAATATGCGCAGCCAGCGGCATGACCGAAGCGGATTGCTCAAGCGCAAGCTGCGTTAAGGTGCTGGAGGCTGTTGCGACAGCGCTTAACGCAAGATCATCCGCGTCCGCGTTCTTCAGCCCAAGCACAGCGGCATCTTGGCGCAGCAGCGTTTGCTGCAGCTCGCTCAAGTAGCCGTCGTGCAGCTCGCGGGGCGAGATGCCCTTGGCCGCGCAGAGCGCGGCTCCTGTGCCTGCGGCTTCGCCGATGACGGCACACGTCGCCATGACGCGCGTCGTGCCGAAGGCCACGTGGGACGCGCTGATGTTGCGCCCTGCCATCAACATGTTCGTCACGTTGACGGAGTAGAGGGAGCGGAACGGGATATGGTAGCTGCCGTCCATATGCATATGCTTGGAGCCTTTGGCTGTCGCATACATCCCTTGCGGCGGGTGCAGATCAATGGACCAGCCGCCGAAGGCGACGCGGTCTTCGAACAGCTCCTGCGCGATGACATCGTTCTGATTCAGCACGTAGTCCCCAACGAAACGACGGTATTCCCGTTTCCCCGGAACGGAACCGATCCATTCAAGGGTCAGGTTGTCACTGTCGAATTTGCCGGAATTTTTGATATAATCCCATATGCCATAAATAACAGAGGAAAGCTCCTCGCGTATCCGTTCATTATCATGAACGGTATCCAGTTCACCGCCCCATTCAATCCACCAGTAAGAACAGCCGTTATCGCCGCTGCGAATGACGCGTTTCATGGGGATTGAAGTCTGGGTGATATCCTTGGCGAAGCTTGGTGCGATATATTTAACCGGACGGCCAGCGTCCTTCGTATAGAACAGCAGCGTGCTGCCAAGTGTAATATCATCGGGAACGAGTGGTGCCCATTCCTCTTGGAATTCTTCTTGCGCTTCCCGCCCAATCCGGAATTTCGCCCCGGCTAAGAAGCCGACGAGGCCATCTCCCGTACAATCAAGGTACACCCGGCTATCGAAGCGGATTCGTCTTTCGGACCCCATCATCCAGCCAGTAACGGAGCGAATGGTGCGATTGGATTCATCCCCATCCGCGTCAACTTCATGGACATCCGTGTTCAAATATAAAGTTATGTTTTTCTCAGCTTTGACTTTCTCAAGGACGATCAGATCCCAGATATAGGGATTGCCGTCGATATTGCGGTATTGATTCTCTACAAACATTTCTCCCATAATGCCTGTTTCCCGTGCATTTCGATGAACGCCGTGAGAGGTAGCGCCACATACCCAAACCCTGATTTCACTGCTGGCATTTCCCCCAAGGACGGAACGATTTTGAACAAGTGAAACAGTTTGACCTAGTCGCGCGGCAGCAACGGCTGCACAGACTCCTGCTAATCCGCCTCCAACAACGGTTATATCCGATGAAACGATTTCATGCTTCATGCTTGAGCACCTCACTGAATGATATAATGTATTTGATTTCATATTATAAGATCCCATTCCCAATTAACATGCAGAGAGTTACAATGAGCATATACTTTATTTCATATTCTCGGAGGTGCGGCAAGATGGCCTTGCATGAGATGTCGATGAAGCTCATTTCTCATGTGTACTGGCACCAGAAGACAGCGTTTATGCTGGATGTTGATCAATATTCGAGCTGGACGATGTTTGCGGTGGAGGAAGGACGATTCGAGTACAAGATCGGGGAACATGAGGGGGATGCCGGTTTTGGCGATTTGGTGATTTGTCCTCCGCGCATTCCCTTTGGAAGGAAAACCTGCGGTCCTTTGTCGTTTCACTTTTTGCAGTTTGTATGGCTGTCGGATCGCAGCTCGGAATACGAAGGTGAATGGCAAGGCAAGCTGACGGTTCAGGATAGAGAGCGATTGGCTTCGGATTATCGCTACTTGAGGCAGCTGCAGGGCTGGGACGAGGAAATCACGCTGCATAAGCAGCATATGGTGATGGATTTGCTTCGGATGGTTCGAATAGAGCAATCCAGCCAACAGAAAGCGCTCATTGAAACCGATGAGTTGATGGAGCATGCGCGCAGGTTTATTATGGATCATGCTTACGAAAGCCTGTCTATGCTGGATGTAGCGGAAAGAGTAGGTCTGACCGCTGTGCAGCTTACCCGCAAGTTTCGCAAGGCTTTTGCCCAAACCCCCTCGGAATTTCTCAATGAAATTCGTCTAGCGCGGGCACGTCATTTGCTGGAGGGGTCCACATTGACCTTGGACGCTATTGCAGCCAAGTGCGGCTATGAAAACGGATTTTATTTGAGCCGTGTGTTTACGCAGAAGATTGGCATGGCGCCTTCCGTTTATCGCAGCAGGCATCGTGTATAAACGAACCAAAGCCTCGATCTGCCAGTTATCTGGCCACCGAGGCTTGGTTCATGTTAAGGTCCGCTATACGGCAGGCTGCCTTCGACATATTCGTCTTCCGGCTTGCGAATCCAGCGCTGCAAATAGCCTTGCGTATGTAGAGCTTTGATAAGAATGATTAGAACTGGAGACAAGATAACGCCCGCAAATCCAAACAAGGAAAGCGAAACGATCATGAAGGCCAGCGTCGTAAATGCCGATACCCCAAGTGATTCACCTGTAATCTTGGGCTCCATGATTTGTCTGACCATGATGACAACAAGCAGGATAGCGCTAAGCCAAATCGCCAAGGTTGTTTGACCAACAATGAACAGATAAATGATCCAAGGAATGAACAAGGTCGAAACGCCAAGCAGCGGCAGCACATCGAAAATGGCGGATAAGAGCGAGATGGAGAACGCATTGTTAACGCCAAGCGCGAGCAGTGCAATAAAGATAACGATGAACGTCAAAGAGATCAATTTGGACTGTGCTTTTATGTAGGAGACGATCCCTTTGACCACATTTTCCTTGAGAAAAAAGAAAACGGTCTTAAAGGTTTTGGGTGTGTTTTCACCGGCAAGGCGCTTCCAAGAATCAATTTCAATACTGAGGAAGTAGGCCAAAATAATACCGACGATGAAGTTGAACATGAAGGTTGAGAAAGTAGTCAGTGAAGCGACCAATCCAGATAGGAAAGCAATGATGAATTTGGAGGCATTGCCCGCGAACTGCCCGGCATAATCTTTGGCTTTCGTAATGACATCGGGAGGCAAGGTCTGGAAGCGGTCATTTAATTCACTGATTTTATTTACGATCTGATCGTTGAATATGGCTTGATAATCATCGACTTTATCAACAAGGCTCATGATTTGGCTCGTGAAAATAACGACTGCACCTGCGAGCGCTCCCAAAATAATAAGAACGAAGAGCAGGGTTGAAATGGCCGAAGCGATTGATTTGCGCATACCCTTTCGATGCAAAAACCTAGCAAACGGCTCGATCATCATAAAAATGATCAGAGCCAGAAAGATAGGAGTTGCAATGCGATACAAATAGCTGAACAAGAGCATGAAGAGATAAACGGTTAGAACAATGAGAGCAATGTCAAAGGCTGTTCTCCAATATTTCCTGTAAAAAGAAAGCATGCTTGTTCCTCCGGCATCATGATTGTTCGGTTAGTATAATAGGGCCTTCACTCGTAATGGCAATGGTATGTTCATATTGAGCAGAAAGGCTTCCGTCATAAGTACGAGCTGTCCACCCATCCGCGTCGACCTTGGAATGAAATTTGCCGACATTAAGCATCGGTTCAATCGTGAAAACCATGCCTTCTTTAATACGCGGCCCTTTGCCAGCAGGTCCATAATGAGGAACTTGCGGTTCTTCATGCATTTCTGAGCCGATCCCGTGACCGATAAAATCTCTAACAACAGAGAAGCCTTGGGATTCAGCGTATACTTGAATAGCGTGGGAAACATCGCCGATCCGGTTGCCGGGAATCGCTTTCTCAATGCCTTTGTAGAGAGATTCCTTTGTTACGTTCAACAGCTTTTCAGCAATAGGCGAAATCGTGCCGACCGCATAGGACCAAGCCGAGTCTGCCAGCCAGCCATCAATGCGCACGACCATATCAATGGTGACAATATCACCGTCATTTAATGGTTCTTTCTTTGGGAAACCGTGGCAAATTACATCATTGACGGATGCACAGGTTGCGTAGGGATATCCGTGATAGCCTTTTTGCTCAGGGGTAGCGCCATTTTTAGCCAGAAAGCCTTCAACGAATTGATCGATTTCCCAGGAAGTGATGCCAGGGCGAATCATTTTGGCAATTTCTTTGTGGCAATCAGCCAAGATGCGTCCGGCTCTGCCCATTTTTTCAATTTGTTCTTTTGTTTTGATGGTAATCATGTGTGTCCAGCTCCTCTAGCGATATGGTCTCATTATGTCCATTTTGCTGACCATAGCTTCATTTCTTTTAATATTTGATGCAAATCCTCGCCTTTTGGTGTCAGTGTGTATTCCACCGTAACAGGAACTGTCGGGTAGGCCATTCGTTCCAATACGCCATGCTCCTCAAGATGCCGAAGGATATCGGTTAATGATTTGGGACTTATGCCTGTGACTTGACGCTGCAGCTCACCGAATCGCTTCGTCCCGCAAAACAATTCGCGAAGCACGAGAAATGCCCATTTGCCGCCAATAACTTCCAGTGTCCGCTCAATGGAACATTCGATCTCTTTGGGTACTTTGGGAACATAATTGCTGAGTGGAGCGACTTTTTCATTCTCTAGGGTTGACATAAGATCGCTTCCTTTCATTTTTGGCAACACTAACATCTGGGTAAGTAAGTTACCTGCCTGTATTTAGTGTCATTTGTTTTCACTACTATGTATTTTAAAGTTCGTGCCACGAATTAGCAAGAGTTGCGGTTATTGTTCCATTCTATTGTTATTCTAGATAGATCCTAGGACAAAGGTTGATTTCGTGCCCTAGATTCTTTACAATAAGAAATAAAATTATAGTTTCAGGAGATGTGTACATATGAACGTCAAAATTTCTCGCAATGCAGCAAAAGTACTTCAATTGGAGCTTGATAAAGAAGAAAACAAAGGGTTATTGGTTCGTGTACAAGTGACACATTCCCACGGTGATCACGCTCACTACGGTTTGGGTCTTGACGATAAAACAGACAATGACGTCCTTGTCAGCACGGATAAAGGAATTGATGTAATTTTGGACAAAAATGAGCCGTTGCTGGATGGTATCCGCATTGACTACTTCTACACACCAGAAGAAGGCTTCATGATTACGAACCCAAGCAAGGGGAACCACGGAGATCACTAATGCGTAATGATATTCGCATTTGTGATAAATGCAAACACATGAAAGTCAAGTCCGCCATTTCCAAAATTGGCGTCATTGCTCCGGAGACTGAGGTCAAAGTAGCGTGCAAATCCTATTGCGGCCCCTGTTCCCGATTTGCCTTTATTTTTATTAACGGCCGCTATGTGACTGCGGCAACTGAAGATGAAGTCATCGAAAAAGCCAAAAAATATGTGAAATAGCAAAAGCATCCTTCCATTAATGGACAGGATGCTTTTTTTCGTTGTTGCTTTTTTAGGCGTGAACGGCTGATTTCTCCAGCAATTTGCGGATTTGACCTTCAATTTTGCTGGGCGAAGTCGTAGGAGAGAAGCGTTTCAGCACTTTGCCGTCTTGGTCGACGAGAAACTTCGTGAAATTCCATTTAATTCCTGAGCCAAATAAGCCGGAGGCTTGCTGTTTAAGGAAACGATATAACGGATGAGCGTCAGGGCCGTTTACATTGATTTTGGAGAAGAGTGGAAAGTTAACGCCGAAGTTAAGTTGGCAAGTTTGCTCAACCTGAGCGTCATCACCGGGCTCTTGATCCTTGAATTGATTGCATGGAAAGCCAAGCACGCTGAAGCCCTGATCTTTATAGGTGTCATGGAGCTCTTGGAGTCCTTTGAATTGAGGCGCGAGTCCGCATTTCGTTGCCGTATTAACAATAAGGAGCACTTGACCTTTGTAGTCGGCAAGAGACTTTTCTTCGCCGCGGTTGGTCCGAGCTGAAAATTGATGAACGTTCAAAAGGATCACCTTCTCTTATTTATTTTGTGCAAATTAATTGTACACAACTTTTCAAGGGATTGCAAAGACTATTTTAAATTTTACAAAAGATTGATTTTCCATTAACATCCAGCGAATAAAAAAGCTATATGCTAATCGTAGTAAACGCTGAATAGATAACGGAGGGTTAAGATGAAAAGATTCTTTAGAAGGAAACGATTGCTTATCGTATTGGCTGCACTTGGTGCAGTCTCCACAACAACGGTGGTGTCGGCAGGCCCGGCAGCGCTCGAGGCTGTTGCTGTCAAATTTCAACTGACCTCTGGCGGCAAAACACTTACACTCGATAAAGATCCTGTCGTTATTGATGGCAGCACCTACGTTCCGCTTCGCACCATTGGCGAGGCATTGGAGAAGCAAGTTGAATGGAATGAATGGAATCAAACGATTGCTCTAAAAGATATTCCCAAAGTTACTGGTAAATTCGAATGGAAGAATGCTCCAGTTCTCGAAAAAGGTATTCAAGAAGGCGGCTTTTCAGGACTCGTTCATTTACCGAAAGATGCGCCTGATATTTTTTATACCCTTGCGGATCGTGGTCCAAACGGTGAAGTTGGCAAAGATAAATTACGTACATTCCCTATCCAGAACTATACACCTCGCTTATATAAATTCAAGATTTCGAACGGAGCTATTGAAATTCTGGAAACGATTAAACTCTCACTTCCAGATGGGAAACTCGACAAAGTCACCAATAGCAAATACATAACAGGCTTGCCAAACTTGGTTGGACCCGATGAAGTTCCTTATGATGAGAAAGGTGTAACGAAGCTTCCGTATGACCCGGATGGTTTGGATTTGGAAGGCATCGCTTATAGCCCTTCAGATGATACTTTCTGGATTTCGGACGAGTACCGTCCTTCTATTCTTCAAGTTAAACGCGATGGCACAATTCTGGGCCGTTATGTTCCCAAGGGCTCTAAGGAGAAATTAGTGCAAGCGGGTGCCCAAATTCCGATTTTTGACACTCTTCCAGAGGTTTACAATAAACGTATTTCCAATCGTGGTTTCGAGGGTATAACCATATCTCCTGATGGCAAGTTCCTATATACGTCCATTCAAAGTCCAATGGCGAACCCGGATAAGAAAACAGGCGAGGCTTCCCGGAATCTGCGTATTCTCAAAATGGATATTGCCACCAAGCAAATCGTTGGTGAATACGTGTACGTGGCAGAGCAAGCCGGTATATTTGTAAAAGTAAACCAAAAGGATATCGTTATCAGTGACTTGTCCGCGCTGTCCAGTGATGTGCTTCTCGTCGATGAGCGGGATAAAAACGCAGGCGCTGATGCGCAGCTGAAACGTATCTACAAATCCGATTTCTCTAAAGCTACGAATATTTTAGGCAAAGAGATCAGCAACAACCTGGAAAGTCTCTCTATTCAGCAGCTCAAAGATCAAGGCATTCAGCCTGTCAGCAAAGAGCTGATCGTTGATATTGCGAAGTTGGGTTACCCATATGAGAAAATCGAAGGCTTGACGGTTGTGGATAAGAATACAATTGCGATTGTCAACGACAACGATTTTGGGATTAGCTATGATGATAAAGGGGTATTAACCTTAACGGGGGCTCCAACGCAGTTGCAACTGATTCAAGTTTCAGACGACCTCACCGCCAAATAGGCTATTCAAAGCAAAACCCAGATCACTGAGCTTAGCTCGCAGATCTGGGTTTTATGTATTAGACGATATCGGTAAGTGCTTTGTCAACCGTTACGAATTTAAAGGAAAATCCATGCTCAAGCAGTACACGAGGCAGTACCTTTTGGCCATTTAAGAGCAGTGTCGACAACTCTCCGAATATCAGCTTCAAGACAAAGGCAGGGAGCGGGAATACATTTGGCCGATGCATCGCTTTCCCAAGTGCTTGGCCAAATTCCTTGTTGGTAACCGGATGAGGGGCAGTGGCATTAACAGGCCCGACAATCGCTTCATGCTGGATGCAAAAGTCAATCAACCGCACCATGTCTTCAATGTGAATCCAGGAGAGCCATTGCTTGCCGCTGCCTATGCGGCCGCCGACCCCAAGCTTATAGGGCATCGCCATTTTGGGAAATGCTCCTTCTTTTCCATCCAGCACAAGTCCTACACGCACTTTGACGATTCGCGTTCCTTGGATTCGATCTGCTGCCTGTTCCCACTGCTGGGTGACCCCTGACAAGAAATCGACCTGATGATGAGGGCTTCGTTCGTCAAAGGATGCCGTTTCTGACGTTCCATAAATCGACATCCCGGACGCATTGACAACAACCTTCGGTTTGTTGGCCATCCGTTCAACTAACTGAGCTACCTGCTCTGCTGCTTTGATGCGAGATTGAACAATGCGTTCCTTGGCCTTAGCAGTCCAACGTTGATTAATGGATTCCCCGGCAAGATTGACGATGGCATCCAGATCTTCAAGTTCCAGCGGCGAGCTCTGCAATTGATCCCAAGTTACCGTGCGTATAGCAGGGTCGACAGCTTTTGGAGAACGTGAAATATTTATTAATTCATGGCCTTGCAGCTGCAAATGAGCGATCAATCTTCTGCCAATAAATCCGCTTCCGCCGGTTACGGCTATCTTCATAATTCCGCACCTCCTTACAAGCATTATAGGTCTTTCATACAATGTTTTCCATTGAACGTTATTCTACGGTTAACAGATATGTGTTATATTGGAAAAAAGGAGGGATGCCCATGTTTCGTTTTCTTTTCCGCAAATCATCCAAAACGCCCAGGCGCAACCGCCTAGGCAGATCCATACCGAGCTATCGAGCATCGGAACTGCCTCAAGGACTTGGTTTGCTGCCCGGTATTCCATTAGAACGTATTGCTGCTAAGCTTGACAGCGCACTTCCAATCGATTTTATAGAAAGACTCCAATATCGTGTGAAAAGCGAAAACCCGCAGATGACGGATGATGAATTTGCTTGCAAATGGTTTGAGTTGAAACGATTTTTCTTGATGAATCTGGTATTGAAGCGAACCCCGATGTTCAGCAATGAAATTGATGACATTTGGCATGAGATGCTGATGTTTACGCGTGAATATCAACGGTTCGGCGATCAATTTGCCGGAGGCGTTATTCATCACTCTCCAGAAAGGGAACCGAAACAAATGCCAGGGGAGCGAGCTTGGTTCGACTGGGTTTATGCCCATTTGTTTGAGTTTGCCCCTGCCAGTACGCGCTGCTGGAACGGTTTTTTCCGGAATCCGCTGGATAAGGATCGAACGGATCTGCTTCGTATAGGGAACGAAGATGAGATTGCAGAGCTCTGGTTCGATATGGAGCAGGCCAAAAGGTATCCGGAAGTCGCGGAGACAATCCGCTTGCTGATTGCCCAAGCGATTGAGGAAGCGAGACAGTCGGCGAACAGCCGCAGCTTGGAGGAGACAGGTTGGAGAGACTCGCTAGTCGGGCCGACTAGCATGGTATATTTGGCCAGTGCGATGATGTTTTTCTCGGTCAATGATACGGAGAATTACGCAAGTGGAATCAATGACTACTTGCCTGAGAATCAAGTGGATACAGATAAAGACAGGCAAAGCAGTTGTTCATCTTCGGGCTGCGGAAGCTTTGGGAGCGACGGAAGTAATGGAGGCGACGGAGGCAGTTCCGGCGATCAAGGCGGAGGCAGCAGCTGCAGCTCCGACTCAGGTTCAAGCTCAGGCTCCTCATGTTCGTCGAGTTCCAGCTGCGGATCAAGCTGCAGCAGCTAGCAGCTTGAAGTTGGCGGGAATTGCTGGTTTCAGGGTGCTAGCGTTTGAGGATGCCATCGTTACACGCCATGCCTATATGAGAGGAGAAACCGGGATACGTTATTTCCTCACGGAAGGCTCGAATTCGTCTATTTACGGAATTATTGGATGTTAATACGCTGCAATTATGCTGATTCCGAGCATGAAATGGTGAAATAGCGGACCGTTGTTCCCCTTGGCGTGAAATTAGACGGTTTTCAGCCATATAGCGGATCATAGTTCCCCTTGGACTAGGAAATGACGCAGCGAGTATGTCTTATAGACGAAAAGGAACTATGATCCGCTAATTGGTATGAATCAGGGGAAAAGTAGCATGAAAGGGAACTGAGGTACGCTATTTAAGTGGAAAATGCTGATTCCGAGCATGAAATGGTGAAATAGCGGACCGTAGTTCCCCTTGGCGTGAGATTGGACGGTTTTCAGCCATATAGCGGATCATAGTTCCGCTTGGAC
>NZ_MBTG01000022.1 GCF_002027705.1 Paenibacillus ferrarius
TTGGTGAGCCGTTACCCCACCAACTAGCTAATGCGCCGCAGGCCCATCTATCAGCCACAGATTACTCCGTGTTTCATAATTCTCTCATGCGAGAAAACCAGTTATCCGGTCTTAGCTATCGTTTCCGATAGTTATCCCGATCTGATAGGCAGGTTACCTACGTGTTACTCACCCGTCCGCCGCTAAGCATTCCCCGAAGGAAATACTCCGCTCGACTTGCATGTATTAGGCACGCCGCCAGCGTTCGTCCTGAGCCAGGATCAAACTCTCCATAGTAGCGGACGATTGCTCGTCCGTATATCTGAAAGCTGAAATGCTCATTGACTTGCTAGCGAGATTTTGCAATCTCAATTGTAGTCACTTGCGTGACTGAATTTGCTGATTTGCTTCATTCATTTGTTCAGTTTTCAAGGAGCTTTATTACGTTACCGTTTAAAGCGTTAATGTATCGCTCTTGCGGTGACAAGAACATATATTATCAGGTTTCAAAACGAATTGCAAGCGTCTTTTTACATCCATTATCTTACATCCTCAGAAACCCCGTGGTTGCGGTATTTTGACGCCATATCCCCTCTTTGCCAAGCAAGTGAACGCCGCCAATCCAATCATCTATGCCATTTAGGAAAAGATGATCCCTTTCACACCCAAGAACAAGTATGCCCCATTCCGTTAGTCCCACTCGCCAATTCTCGAATCCGGGTGGCAATGGATCTCCGTATCTCGGCAGGTGGCCTCCTCCGATTAACTGAACCAAAGGAAATTCGCATTGCCTGAGGTCCTCGATGATACTCCAAAACTGCAAATCACCAAGACCATATCCGCTAATGCTTTTACTTATTTGATGAAATAACTGCAAGATAGACACTTCTGCTTCTGCTAACAGCGTCAGAATAAGCTGCTGGATGGCGTTCAAGCCATTAAGCTTAGATGGATAACGATCATAATTGGCCTGCAGGGCCTTTTTAAGAAAAGGAAAGAGGGATAAGTCTTCTTCTATTAAAGAAGCTAAAGGCAACGGCTCAGAAGCCGAATAGGCTGTCCATACTTTGTAAGCAAGGCGAAGCTGATCTTCCTGCACTGGCTCCCACTTGTGATGAAGACTTCTTATTTGATCAACAGTCAACTGCCCTAATCCATAAAATAAGTCTATGCCGGGAAACTCGCCAATGTTCAAAAGAAAGAGCTGAAAGGCTCGACTAGGCATCGCATACATCCGTGACAAAAGATAGTTAAGCATCAATTGATCGTAAAGGTCATGCTCGAACCAGAGAACAACTTCCCTTACATTCGTCGAGAGGTTATCCAGTGCTTCCTCCTGCTCTCGTGCCGCAGTGGAAAACAACATTTCAGGAATACCATGCCGTCGATTCATATAAGCTGCACGAATAGGCAGAAGGACACTATCCGACATCTGCATGCAAATAGGTCCTTCGTAAAGAGATTCACGCCACACCAAAATATCCCCATCGATGCCTGAAGCCCGAAGCTTATCACCGAAAGCATCACCATTGATAATATGAAGCAGCTTGGACATGGCGTTGTCTCCCCCTAATCACTACTAAATTTCAACCCTCACCTAACAACTGCAAAAGCTCCTGCTCATCGTCAATAATACGAATGCCCAGCCCTTGTGCTTTGGTCAGCTTGCTGCCGGCACTTTCCCCAGCGATGACGATATCCGTTTTCTTAGAAACGCTGCCAGATATTTTGGCGCCAAGAGCTTCCAGCTTCTTCGCACATTCGTCGCGGCCCATGGTTGACAGCGTGCCTGTGAGGACGATGGTTTTACCGAAAAACGGATTATCCGGGCTGGCCAGAACGACAGCTGGTTCTTCGGCAATCGGATTGACACCTGCGGCTAACATACGTTCAATGCTGGACACCATCACAGGGTCGCGGAAAAACGAATGAATGCTATCGGCAACAATCCCCCCTACGTCAGGCAGGGCGATGAGCTCCTCCGGCGCAGCCGCCATGATCTTCTCTAAGCTGCGATAATAGTCAGCCAGCACCTTGGTTGTCGTCTTGCCCGAGTTGGGAATCCCGAGGGCGTAGAGGAAGGAGGCGAGATCGCGAGACTTGCTCTTCTCCAGCGCGTCCAGAAGATTACGCGCCTTCTTCTCTCCGAAGCGATCGAGCTTGACGAGATCGTCGAATTGCAGCGTGTAAAGATCCGCAGGATCATTGACACCGAGCTCTTGATGCAGCTGTGATGCGGTCATCTCGCTGAAAAATTCAATATCCATCGCATCGCGCGAAGCGAAATGCGACATCCGGCCAACGAGCTGCGGACTGCAGCCGAGACGGTTCAGACAGAAGAGATGAGCCCCGCGCATCTCCAGCTCACTGCCGCAGGCAGGACAGAACGTCGGAGCGACAATCTCTTCTCCGTCATTCTCCTCGGTGACTTTGCCGAGAATCTCCGGAATGACGTCATTGGAGCGACGGATGTAGACGAGGCTGCCCAAGGCGTGCTTGAGGTTTTTGCGTTCGATATCGCCGACATTGTTGAGCGTACAGTTCTGTACGGTAACCCCTGCGAGATCTACGGCTTCAACGCGGGCCAGCGGCGTGATTTTGCCGGTGCGGCCGACTTCCCATGAAACACTTTGCAAGATGGTTGTTGCTTCTTCGGCTTCAAACTTATAGGCAATCGCCCAACGTGGAAATTTATCCGTATATCCCAGCACTTCTCTTGTTCTCATATCCGTAAGCTTCACAACGCTTCCATCGATCAGGTAATCGAAGGTGAGGCGTTCTTCCGCAATCTGCTCCAGCTCAGCGCTAACTTCCTCAATGGTACTGAAATACCGTGTACGATTGCTCACCTTGAAGTGATTGTCACGGAGAAACTGAACCATATCGAAATGATTCTCAAATTGGATGCCATCCGAATAACCCACATTATAGATAAAGGCGTTCAGCTTCCGCTCTGCCGTTACTTTGGGATTCAAGTTGCGCAGAGCTCCGGCTGCTGCGTTGCGCGCGTTTTTGAGCGGATCTGCGCCCGTCTGGTTATACGCTTCAAGCACGGAAAGGAACATCAGACCCTCGCCTTGAACTTCAAGAACTCCTTGGTCATAGGGAATTTCCAAGGGAACGGACTTAATCGTTTTGACTTGAGCCAAAATACCTTCCCCTATTGTTCCGTTGCCTCGTGTAGAAGCTTGGACGAGTTTTCCCTGTTCATAGGTAAGGTTCAGCGTGAGGCCATCGAACTTCAGCTCGACAACATACGTAGGGTCCGGCAGCGGCTGTTCAGGATTCTTGCTATTATAATCCGCGATTAGCTTGAGTACACGCGTGTGCCAGGTTTGCAGATCGGCAGCATTCTGAGCTTTGTCCAAGCTCCAAAGTCTTGCCAAATGGCGGTGCGGCTCGAAGCCTTTAAGAATGTCGCCGCCCACACGCAGGGTGGGAGAGGACGGCAGGACGGTTCCTGTTTCCTTCTCCAATGCAGCCAGTCTATCATAGAGAGCGTCCCACTCGGCGTCTGTAATGGTGGGTTGATCCAATGTGTAGTAGTTATGATTGTGCTTATTGATTTCTTGAATGAGGGTTTTCATTGCCGCGATGGCATCTGTCATTACGGGCTCTTCCTCTCTAATGGGAAATAGGAAATTGGGACTTCAACAAATGAACTCATTGCCTATTGTTTGGTAATTGGCGCGAATTTAGCCAACAGGCGCTTCAAACCCACTGGCGCCGGGAAAGCAATTTGCAGCTCGGTGTCATCACCCGAGCCTTTGACGGACACGACGGTGCCGATGCCCCACTTGCCATGTGCCACTTTGTCGCTGGCTTTGTAGTCCGGCACCGCGCCGCCTGCGGCCGGCTGAGGAGCCCGGAACGCAGCCGGTCTTGCGACTGCTGCAGGGCTTGGCGCAGCCGCGCCGGCACTCGGCCGTCCGAAGGAGGACGGCGTGCCCCAAGCGGACGAGCCGGTCGTACCGCGGCTCGTCGTCGATGCAGCGCTGCTGCCCCACGAGCTGCCGCCGCTGCGGCCAGCTCGCGAGAATCCACCGCCGATGGCGTTGCCGCTCGTGACGTTCTCCAGGAGTTCCTTCGGAATCTCCTGGAGGAATCTCGACGGCGCGTTCGCCGCGGTGCGGCCGAAGAGCGTGCGCATGTGTGCGCACGTGAGGAACAGCTCTTGCTCGGCGCGCGTGATGCCAACATAGGCCAAACGGCGCTCCTCTTCGAGCTCTTCGTTGTCGGCAAAAGCACGGCTGTGCGGGAAGACGCCTTCTTCCATCCCGATGATGAAAACAACCGGGAACTCGAGTCCTTTGGCGCTGTGCATCGTCATAAGCACAACGGCATCTTGTTCTTCTTCTGGTTTTTCTTTGTCCAGCGTGTCAATATCCGCAATCAGCGCCAGATCGGTCAAGAAGGAAATGAGAGACTTGTCCTCATTCCGCTTCTCAAAGTCCATCGTCACAGACAGGAACTCTTCAATATTTTCGAGACGAGCCTTGGATTCAATCGTATTCTCGCGCTGCATTTCAAGGCGGTACTGCGACAGCTCCAAAATCTTCTCCGTCAGCTCGGTAACCGATAAGTATTCAACCATACGGTTCAGGTTTTCAATCATTTCACGGAAATCGGCCAAAGCGTGCTTCGCCTTCGACGTAATTTCAAGCGAATCAACTTCCTCCAGCATCGCATACAGCGAAATCCCTCTTCGCCCTGCCATATCCGCCACTCGGTCCATCGAGGTATCGCCAATGCCCCGCTTCGGTACGTTGACGATACGATTCAAGCTGATATCATCGTCTGGATTCGAAATCAGGCGCAAATAGGCCAAGATGTCTTTAATCTCTTTGCGATCATAGAACTTTACGCCGCCAACGATGGTGTATTGGATATCGGATTTAATCAGAATTTCCTCAATGACCCGGGACTGGGCATTCGTCCGGTACAGAATCGCATGATCCCCGAACCTCTTGCCGTTTGACTTGTTTTTGTTAATCTCATTCGTTACAAAATAGCCTTCTTCATACTCGGTATCCGCTTGGTACAGCTTAATGCCAACGCCGCCCTCTTTATCGGTCCACAGGTTTTTGGGCTTGCGGCCTGTGTTGTTCGCGATGACTTTATTAGCCGCCTGCAGGATATTCGAGGTTGAGCGATAATTCTGCTCCAATAGAATGGAAGTGGCATTCGGATAATCTTTTTCGAAATTAAGAATATTCGTAATATCAGCCCCGCGCCAACGGTAAATAGACTGGTCACTGTCCCCTACAACACAAATGCGCTTGTGTTTGGCCGCGATCATCTGACACAGCATGTACTGTGCTCTGTTCGTATCTTGATACTCATCCACATGGATATATTGAAATTTGTTTTGGTAGTAGTCCAGCACTTCCGGAACTTCGTTAAACAAATGAATGGTGGCCATGATCAGATCATCGAAATCCAGGGAGTTGTTGCTTCTTAGCTTTTTCTGATAGAGCGTATAAATTTTGGAGGTTAGTCCATCGAAGTAGTCACCGATTTTATCTTCAAATTGCTTAGGAGAGATGAGTTCATTTTTGGCTGTGGAAATCGCTGCTTGGAAGGCCTTCGGCTCGAATTTCTTCGTGTCAATGTTGAGCTCCTTGCAGCAGGTCTTGATGACAGAGAGCTGATCGCCGGAATCCAGAATAGTGAAATTCGAAGTAAAACCGATTCGCGAAATATCTCTGCGCAGCATCCGCACACACATGGAGTGAAACGTAGAGACCCAGATGTCATTGCCGCTGCCGCCTACCAATTTGCCCACACGATCCTGCATCTCACGTGCTGCTTTATTCGTAAAGGTCAGGGCTAGAATGCTCCACGGCGCCGCTCTCCGCGTGCCAATGAGGTAAGCGATTCGATGCGTCAGCACGCGCGTCTTCCCGCTTCCCGCTCCAGCCATAATCAGCAGAGGCCCATCTACGGCTTCAACCGCTTTGCGCTGCTCAGGATTTAACCTTTTAATCGCATCTAAGATATTGACTGTCTCGTTCATAAAGTTACCTTCCTGTTCTATCAAAATTCACGTTCACGGTCTGAAGCCCCTGCTCCAGATCACTATAAATAATGTTGCCCACGACGATAGTGTCTGCAACTTCCGCTGCCTGCTGCGCCTTCTCCAAGCTGTCAATCCCGCCGCCATAAAACAAACGGGCATTCTCCAGCACTTGCCGCGTCCGCCGCACCAATTCCATATCGCCAAACACTCCGCTGTATTCCAAATACACAATAGACATGTGAAACAGCTTGTCCGCCATACGCGCATATGCGGCGACATCTCTGGTATCCAAGTTCGTGCGAGCTGACGTCAGCTGAGCGGCCGTAGCTTCGCTATTCAAAATAATATAGCCTTCCGCTATAATTTCGTCCCAATTCAACATGGAACCATATTCTTTCAGTGCCTCATGATGCTGCCCAACGATCCACTTCGGATCATCCGCATTCAGCACAACAGGAATTAAGAAAAGATCAAACCCAGGAACAATCGCTTCTTGATTGGAAATTTCCAGCACACAAGGAACCTCGTACTGACGAATCCGCGAAAGCAGATCCACCGTGTTATCAAAGGTTACTCCTGAGGAGCCGCCAACCATGATGGCATCCGTCCCTGACAAACAAAGGCGATCCAACGCCTCATCTGAAATGTGACGATCCGGATCAAGCTTAAACACATGTTTCCACTTACGTATATCGACGATCAATTGTTTCCCTCCGATTAGGGGCAATATTGCCATACTATCAACAGTCTATGCTACGCATTCAGGTGTGTCAAATGACAAAAGACGGGCTAATTGCCCGTCTTTTCAAGGAATATGCACCTAGTGTCGGCTGATGTTCGTTCAAGCCTGATTTCCGGCTAAATACGCACAAATGTTCTCCACTTACTTTACGTCAATATTAAGGATTTTCTCCACTTTGAGATCTGTATGATCATTCTGCTGAAGCTCGAGTTTAATTTCGTGTTTACCGGCCGCCAAATTGTTGAGTGTTAACGGGCCTGTTTTCCCAATCATCGCTTTCTGCTTGCCGTCAACATAGAGGTGGAGGTGCCCTTCACCTTGCACAGCTTTTTGATTCATATGATCGGCGGACAATTGGAAATTCGTTGTCTGATAGGTAATCGTCACGTTCCTTCCATCAACCTTGGACACTTGAGCATCAATGGCAGGTTTCGCGTTGGAGGCGACCGTCTTCACACTGCTCTCCGTCTTTCCTTGCGATACTGTTGTGACTGTTTTAGGTCCGAGATTAGAGCTAGCTACTTCTTCTTTGGAGCCGCATGCAGTTGTCAAAGCGCCAAGAACCAATAAAGTCGCTGTACCGTAAATCCACGTTTTTTTCATCAGAGATACACCCTTTTCTCATAAGTTTGGACATCCTTTGTCTCTTATATATGTGTGACAAGCCGGTTCCATACCATGATTATGAGAAAAGTGGGACAAAACATGAGAATGGGGTGAAAATAAAACGCCTGCAGCCGGATGGGCTGCAGACGTCTTGGCTTAGAAGCAGACAACTTAGAAGCTGTATTTACTTCCTTCATGATGCTTGCTGATATAGGAGCTTTCGCTCACAGCGCTTGAGGAGGGAGCCAGCATGCTTGTTTGAGCACGCGATGTAATGCTGGTATTCGCCGTTTTGCTTGTTATAGGCGTACTCTCGGTCGAGCCAAAAGCTGATGACGCAGAGTAACCAGCTTGCGATTGACCATAGCTGGATTGTCCATAGCTTTGATCCTGAAAGCTTTGTCCTTGTTGGTTGCTATAGCTTGGCTGCTGGTGAGAGGCGAAGCCCTGACCTTGGCTGTTGTACACCGCATTCGGATATTGGGAGGCATTGATCATCGGCTGAATGGGCGCTTGATGCAAAGCCGCAATTTGATTCTGTTGTTGGCTTTGCTGCTGGTGCTGCGGCTGTTGTTGGTTCTGGGCATGCTGCTGCCCGATCGCTATCTGATCCTGTTGTTGATAGCCAGCCGTGGCTGATCTGTTCAAGTTCTGTTGAACAAAGGTCTGCAGCTGCGCTGCCGTCTGGCTTTGCTTTTGCAGCTCTTGTTGAATTTGCTGCTGCTGCGCAGGTTGAACTTCATAAGCGCCCAGCTTCTGCAATTCATTGAAAACAGCTGCTTGATCTTGCAAGGTTTTTAGCAATAATGTCTGAAACGTCTGTCTGATTTGCGGGTTCGCCGCTTCCAGAGCAGCTGTTGTATACTCGCGCGCACTGCGCTTAAGCTCGGAAAGAACGAAATTCGCGAAATCCTGCTCTTGCAAGTGTACTTGCTGCTGAGATTGCTGCTGCTGCTGTTGATAAGAGTTCTGATTTTGTTGATACATGCTTCGTGCACCTCCTCTTGTATGTAGGGATTAATGGGTAATTCCGGATTGCTGCTGCAAGGTATTCATGAGAATGCTTACGTTTTGCAGGCGCTCCTGAGATAGTTGAGACAACGTTTGCTTCAGAGATTGACTCTGGCTGTTAGCTGCTCCTTGAACGCAAAGTTTGGCTAACAATTCCTCATTTTTCAACGTGTCCGATAGGTACGAGAGCTCTTTGCCAGTAATGGTTTGGTTCCCTTGGTTTTGGTTGTTGTACATGTCGTTGTTACCTCCTTTCCATTCCTTTCTTGTAGGTTTCCCAAAATATGCCGTTTTATGTGGCATTGGTAAAAAAAGCTAAAAAAACTGCTCCGCTGCAGCAAAATCACTACAGGGAGCAGTCTTCCTTACACGCTATGAGGCGGGCTGAGCCGGTTTGCCGGCATAAGCATCCGCTAACTTCTGTATATCGGCAGTTGTGAGCTGATAGGCCCACGAACCCCCTTGCTTAGCTAACCAGACTTGGTCTTGGTCCAGCTTGCCTTCGTACACTTGAGTTGTATCTTTGCCATCTACGCTCATGACAAGTTCTACCTTAAGCTCACCGCCTGCTGCAGGCTTCTGAGCTGCGGGCTCCGGCAGAGCCGCACTATGAAGGAAGATCAGACTATCGAGCAGCGGATTGGCGTCCGCGCCTTTTAACTCTTTATCTCCAAGCTTCCAGCTCGCCTCAGCGGCAACTTTATCCTTATCGGTCTTGGCAAGTGTCCAGGATTGACCCTTCCACGTCACTTTGACAGACTGCACCTTGTCGTTCTCAAATTTGAACGGGCTGGTGTCGGCAAAATCAACAGGTGCTTTGTTTAAGCCAGAGAGCGACTGATCGCTCACTTGGTACACAGCAGAGGAACCCTCAACCTGAACATAAGAGAAGCCTTGAATAGGAAGGGCTGTCCCGACCTTCAACCCTTTTTTGGAGCCATCCTTCAGCTGTACCTCATAAGCAGCCACAGGCTTATCCAAGCCGTATTTGGCAACGTCACTCGGTTGATCTTCCACTAATTTGGCAGAGGTGATCAAGCCCAGAGCATCCAACCACGAATCCGCTTGATTCGCATTGATTGGCGCCGCTGCCGGCTTTTTCATATCCCATCCGCTGCCGTTGCGTGCTAGCTCCACCTGTTGTTCCTCGGTTTGAACGCTGAGCGATTGCACATCTTCTTGCTTAAGAACAACGAGTGATTTCGGCTCTTCTTTCTTCTCTTGAAAGAAGTTTTGGCTGGAGGCGTACCAGAACGCCCCGATGCACACAACGACTAACAGAATCGTAGGAATAAACCGTTTCATCCTCGTCTCCTCCTCCACCAGATCAAGCCGCCAATGACTAAGAACAAGAGAGGCAAGAACACAATCGTAACTAAGAAAATCGTATTCGCTTGGCTAGGCGTAATCATCGCTTGCTGGAACGCATCCCCTTGGCGTGGACGGATCGTGATTTGATCCTTCTGTTCCTGCAGCCAGCCAATACTGTTCATCGCGAAATCCTTATTGCCCTGATTCTGAATATCTTGATCCAGCACGAACGTCGAGCCGCCCAAAATAACAGCCTTAGGCTTGTTATCTTTGTTCGCAATCGCGTAACCCAAGTTGAGCGGACCTTTAATATCGGTTGCATCCTGCTTGGTTTTCGATTGGGCCAGAAGGTTGATATCTGTTTCACCATAAGCTTTATCTGTTGTTTTCAAGAGCAGCGATTGGGTATAATCCGGCGCACTCTCATCCGCAGTCAAGCTGGCAGCCAGCGACAGCATCGTCACCAGATTATTGCTAGACAGCTTATTCGTAATTTCATGTGAGCCATAGTCCGGAATAATCGTTAACGGATCATATAGCGACGTTTGTTTTGGCTCAATGGCAATAGCATGTTGATCAACGATACCGTAAGTTTTCATGATCGCATCAATATTTTTCCACTTGGTCGCCATATCTTTATTGAAACCCAGCGCGATATAAATTTTGCCTTTATCCTTCAAATAAGCCTGAATCAGTTCCGCTTCTTTATCGTTCAGGTCATTTTGCGGTCCAAGCAGCATCAGCATTTGCGCATCGTCCGGTATTTTACCCGCAACATAAAGATTGAGGTCTTTCACCACATAATTGGCGGCTTCCAGACTGCTTTTCAGAATCGTCATCGCCGTTAACGGGTACTCTTGATGACCGGAAAGTAAATAAACGGTGTGTTTTTCTGTGGAAGTTAGGCTCGTAATGGCCTGTGTAAACTTCTCTTCACCAGTAAATGTGTAGGAACCGTCCTGCTGTCCGTTAAATAGTTCATAGAAGTTTACATTTTGTTTCTTGGTGCCCATTTCAAAAACAAGCGTTCCACCTTGATCAACGCCATACTGCTTAGCCATCGAAGGCTGTTTCAGCATATCGTATTCATCGTAAGTAATTTTACTGTTTTGCTTCTTGTACTCGGTGATCATATCCGTCACTTGACGCGTAATAAATTCATTGCCGTCGCCACTGTTTGTGAAGGAAATGATATGGATATCTTGATTTAAGTTTTTGAGTGTCGCCACTGTTTGCTCGGAGAGCGTGAAGCTCTTATTTTTCGTCAAATCGACCTGAAAGCCTTTCAGCGAGTGAAGGAAAATGGTCAGAATGATGAAAATACCGATGACAGCGATCGATAAAACTGTCGCATTAGTTCCCCGTATCCACTTGTTCATCCTGCTCACCTCCAACGCTTTCTTTCAAGGACTTGTATGCTCAGAACGAGGAAAACCGCTGTTAATGTAATATAAAAGACGATGTCGCCGCCATGCAGAACGCCTTTTTGCAGGTTCGTCAAGTGGCTCGTCAACGAGAACTGACCCACATAATCCTTCAATTTACCTGTCATCCCACTGCTGACCCAATCGAGCAGCCAAAGCAACAGCAGCATAACAAAGCCGGTCATCCCCGCAACCATTTGGTTGTTGGATAAACTGGATGCGAATAAGCCAATTGCCATCATCGCACAGCCTAATAGGAACATGCTCAGATAGGACAGCCACATTACAGGCTTATCCAAGGTTCCGAAGGTAGACATGATCAGCGGATAGATTAAGCTAATCCCCACGAGTCCGATTTGCACGATAAAAGCGGATAAATACTTGCCGAGCACAATTTCGCCAATGCCCGCAGGTGAGGTGAGAAGCAATTCATCCGTTCCTTGACGGAACTCATCAGCGATGAGCCGCATCGTTAGCAGCGGGATGATAAACAGATACACGAAAGAGGTGTTGCCTACAACCGAGCGCGCATCGACAATCGGCGGCTGGCCGTTAACGAAATTGATATAGAAGAAGAAGCTCGACAGCAGCACATAGAAAGCAAACGCCACATAAGCTACCGGCGAAAAGAAATACATTTGCAGCTCTTTGGAGCAAATCGCCCAGACTCTACGCATCGGTATCTACCTCCTCGTTAGGAACAGAGTCGGATGCCGCAGGTTCGTCGGTCGTCAGCTTGAGGAAGATATCCTCCAGACTGAGGCTTTCCCGCTTCATTTCGAGAATTGGGTAACCTGCGCCGGCTAACCGGAAAAAGAGCGCTTCACGGATGTCGGTGCGATCCGCTGAAGTCACGAGCAGCTTCACAGATTCCGCTGCCGGCTCTTGGTCTACGGCTAGTTCAGCTGCTTCGGAGACAGGCTCGCTGGTTTGATCGGACGCCGCCGGTTGGGCTGTGTCGACTTCTTTGACCTCTGCGACCGCCTCCAGGCTGCGCAGCTCGGTCAAGATCCGCTCGCGAGGTCCCTTGACCTCGAGCGATACTTCGAACGTCTCGCCCATCGTGCGGCCGAGATGCTCAGGGCGCTCGTCCAGTACGACGCGGCCTTGGTTGATGATTAGAACGCGGTTGCAGATCGCGTTAATTTCCGGCAAAATGTGCGTGCTCAGCAGCACCGTATGGTTCTCGCCCAGCTCATGAATCAGCTGGCGGATTTCAATGATCTGCTTCGGATCGAGGCCGGACGTAGGCTCGTCCAGAATCAGCAGATCAGGTTGGTGTAAAATAGCTTGCGCGAGGCCTAAGCGCTGCTTGTAGCCCTTGGACAAGGAGCGAATGATCTGCTTCTCGCGACCTTGCAAGCCCAGCTTGTCGATGGCTTCGCCGACACGCAGCTTCTGCTCGCGGGCAGGCACATCGCGCAGGTTCGCGATGAAGCGCAAGTAGGCTTGCACCGTCATCTCGGGATAGAGTGGCGGTGTTTCCGGCAAGTAGCCGATTTTGCGGCGTGCTTTCTTCGGGTTGTCCGCCATGGAGTGGCCATCCACCCAGATTTGCCCGTGTGTTGGATTCAAATAGCCGGTAATCATGCGCATTGTCGTTGTTTTGCCAGCACCATTCGGCCCTAAGAAGCCGACGATCTCGCCGCGCTGCATCGAGAAATCGATGTTATGCACGCCTCGGGCATTTTCGTACAGCTTGCTGACTTGTTTGACCTCAAGCATCCAAGATCCCCCATTCATTCTTTTCGTTCCTATATAACCATCATCACTATACCCGTGGAACAATAAACCAACCTTAAGCAAATCTGAAAAATAGATTAAAAAAATGTGTCTAAATTGTGAACTAATGGAATGGAGTAGAGGGTTGTTAGCATGCTCAATCATCGAATGCTAGAAAGCAGACTGAACTCGCATGTGTTTAAACAATAAAAACCCCCTAGCTGCGAGGCCACTGAAAAAGCCCCAATCTTATAAACGATGCAGTCTCATAAGGGGAAAAAGCATAGAACTCGCTCTGAGACAGCCCAAAAGAGACCGTCTCACCGATCGAATCAGTCGACATCGCCGCGAAAGCAAGCTGAGCCTGCCGAAAAGGCCGTCTTACCGCACCAATTTTGAAAAAGACTGCAATAGTGCAGCCTTTTTCGTTCAAATCGTCTGAAAATCGAGAAAGCCTGCAATAGTGCAGGCTTTTTAAGCTTTTCCGTCCCAGAATCGAAAAAAGTTCTCTAAAGGATGCATGATTGCAGGCTTTTCACCTTTTTACTTATTTCCAAGCCGAAAAGGATGCATATTCGCAGGAATTACCCGGCTGCCTGAGTCTCATCGTGCGAAAAAGCAGCATAGCTGCTAAAGTAAGCTGAGTCTGCCGAAAAGGCTGTCTCACCGATCGAATCAGTCGGCATCGACGCGAAAGCAGGCTGAGCCCGCCGAAAAAAAGGCAGTCTCAGTTTGATGTAGTATCTCCTTAGAATCGGCAAATGGTAGGCCTTTACCTACTTTAGTCAATTTTACAAAATCAAAACAAGCGTTTTTCAGTGGCGTTAAAAACCTAATATTTTGGCAATCTTGTCTAGTAGTCTTTGCTGTGATATTAATTGTTGAGACATTTCATCATACCGTTGGTTCACCAGCTCCGTTGTGGACGTAAGTATTTCACCTCGGAGATCTCGCTCCGAAACTTCAACAACTTTCTGCTGCACCGTTTCGATCACATTTTGCAGTTCTGTTACCTTTTGGGTATGGAGATGATTTCCCTTATGCAAGTTTTGTATTTCCAGCGAAATGCTTTCGTCGCGTTGGTTCAATAACTCCGTTGCGGATGTGAGTATTTCACCTCGGAGATCTCGCTCCGAAACTTCAACAACCTTCTGCTGCAAAGTTTCAATCACATTTTGCAGTTCTGTTGCCTTTTGCGTATGGAGATGATTTCCCTTATGCAAGTTTTGTATTTCCAGCGAAATGCTTTCGTCGCGTTGGTTCAACAGCTCCGTTGTGGACGCGAGTACTTCACCTCGGAGATCTCGCTCCGAAACTTCAACAACTTTCTGCTGCACCGTTTCGATCACATTTTGCAGTTCTGTTACCTTTTGGGTATGGAGATGATTTACCTTATGCAAGTTTTGTATTTCCAGCGAAATGCTTTCGTCGCGTTGGTTCAATAGCTCCCTTGTAGACACAAGTATTTCACCTTGGAGATCTCGCTGTGAAACTTCAGCAACCTTCTGCTGAACGGTTTCGATTACATTTTGCAGTTCTACTACCTTTTGGGTATGGAGATGATTTCCTTTATGCAAGTTCTGTATTTCCAGCGAAATGCTTTCGTCGCGTTGGTTCAATAGCTCCGTTGTGGACGTAAGTATTTCACCTCGGAGATCTCGCTCCGAAACTTCAACAACTTTCTGCTGCACCGTTTCGATCACATTTTGCAGTTCTGTTGCCTTTTGTGTATGGAGATGATTTACCTTATACAAGTTTTGTATATCCAGCGAAGTGCTCTCGCAGCGTCGATTCAATAACTCCGTTGTGGACGCAAGTATTTCACCTTGGAGATCTCGCAGTGAAACTTCAACAACCTTCTGCTGAACGGTTTCGATCACATTTTTCAACCCTTTTACTTCAATAGCTGCACTCTCTATTTCTCTATGCAGGAATACTAATGTGGCAGCAACCTCACTCCTTGTGTCCTGTTCGAACAAATTAACTACATGGTGCGTGAGAATCTGGATCACATTTCGCAATTCCGTTACTTCTTCAGACAAACCCGAAACCTCAGTAACCTTTGATTTAATCGTCTCGATGATGTTACTAAGTTCCGCAACTTCATTGCTTAATTGAACGAACTGAGTCTTTGATTGATCCAGCATAGGCAGCAAGCGCCCACCACTTGCCAAAGACGATATACCCACCTTTTGATTGAGATCGTCTACTTGCTCCATTCCATTCATTGGGGATTTATTCGCTTCTATCTTTTGCGTGAGGAGCTGTACCATGTGACTTAAATCCATGGTTTCCTTGCTTAATTGCAAGTTAGAGTTGTTCATAGCTGGAGGTGAAATCGAATGGTCTGCGGAGGGAGATAAATTAGAGTCAGGAACAACAGTCGGTATAGGTGATAAAGGCTTTTCATCATGAAGTGCATTCGCTGCTTTCTGACGCATTTCCCGTAAATGTTCTTTTATCCATTTAAGCGGTTTATTGGCATCGCTCAACTTGGCAATGATCTCAAAGATTTCGATAGCTTCTTCTGTGTACCTTAGGGAGCCGCCAATAGCTTTAGTCGGAAGAAACTCACGAAAATCATTTGACCATTCCATCACAGCTGCACGCGGTTTTCCGATTTTACCAGCGATCTCAGTGAACTTATATGTCCTTTTCATTGTTATCCATCGCCACCCTTTCTTCTTATGTCCATTAAGCGTAGGCATCAGCTGTAACATATTATTCAGGGCGCCAAACAAATGACAGTAAATATATACAACAAACCCAGCACCTAAAAGGCGCTGGGTCAATTTCCTATCTATGGATCTTTATTTCACCAATTGGCCGCGCGTAACGCCCAGCTGATTAGTCGCTTTCAGTGAACGCCATACTTGCGTTCCGCTGATTTGTCCGTCGATCGCGCGGCGGTACAAATCCAGGATTTCACGGACTTTGTCCGGTGTTTCCTCAAGGAACTCGACTCGGAATGAGCGAATGCCCAGATCCATGAAATGGCTCAGATATTCTGCGCCTGATTGATCAACGGCATTATATACCGTATTGCGGCAGCCTTCATCGACACGCACCGGATGCGACATCCCAACACGGTCCTGCAAGGAAACGCTGTGATCCTCGCAAGGACGGCCACAGTTCGTGAAGTCGGTTCCTTCGCTCAGGAATGTACAGTACACACAGTGCTCCGTGTGGAACATTGGCATGTGCTGATGAATGACGACCTCCAGCTTGGACGTTTCGGAACGGCGAAGCAGATCAACCATTTGCTGAATGTTCAAATCGTACGAAGGCGTCACTTTGGAGAGACCCGCTTCCAAGAAGAGCGCCGCCGTTTTGTGATTGGCCACATTCAGCGAGAAGTCGCCGATTAATTGCGGCTGCGGTGCACTTGGATTCTCCAAGCGATGCTTCAAGAAGAAGTAGGCAGCCCCCGTGTTACGGATCAACACCGCATCAGGTTTAAGCTTGAGAATATTGTTAAAATAGCCTGTTTCCCCAGGCATATGAATCCGCGGAGTCGCCAATGCGATTCGGCGGCCGGCGGCATGAACAGCTTCAACGGCTGCAGGGAACTGCTTAATAAATTCAAAATCAGCGTAAATGAGCTGCACATCATCTGTCGTTTCCAGCACAGCCTTCACTTGATCCAGGTTGCGGCAAAGTGCAGTTAGCTCTACAGCGCTGCGCTCTGCTAAGGATAGCGCAGGAGCATTCGCAGCGGCGGCTTGGTACGCAGCCGCTGAAGGAAGCACATCGTCGTACACGCCGATGTCACGCTTCCTGTACGCGCGCGGCTTCTGCCGCTCGTCTTCCATCAACTCGACAGCGCTGCGCCGCATGCTGTTCAGCTCGCGCATCGGCACGATAAGCTCACCGACCAGCTGGACTTCCAGCTGGCTGAGTTCGTAAATCGTGCCGCCAAGGCGACCGAACTGCTCGGTGAAGAGCTGTTCGTCCATCGGTCTTTTTTCCGCGCGAACCAGTGGAAGCTCAGATTGTACGAAGACGGTATGACCGCCTCGGATATCTGTCCACCAGCTTTTGAGCGGCTCGCCTTCAACACCGCTAATCTTGACGCTAACCGGGAATGTCCGGTATGGCTTATCGGTCTCGAAGGTCTGGCGCAGGCGCTTGTCGAGATGCGGATCATTCGTCTTCCATATGCGGTCGCCGACATGCAAACGGCTTAAATCGACATCGTTGCGGCCCATAATAATTTCGATGAGTCCGCCCTCGGCTTCGCCTTCGAGCTTCTCTCCCTTGCGGCGCAAATCATAGATTCGCCCGCCTTCTTCTTTCTTCGTTGGGTCCCCGGCATCGAAGACGACACCGTCTCCACGCTTAATCGGCGCCTCGAGCTCGCAAATCACGCCATCGCGCAAAATTTGCTTGATACGGCCAACGAAAACCCCACGGCTTTTGGGAAATGTGCCGTCAACAAGCTGCTTATTGTTGGTTCCATTCAAGAAACCAACGGTAAATCCACGCGAGAAGCTCTGCTGCAGCTCACGAACCTCATCTTTCGACGGACGAGCATCCTCTCCATCAAAATAACGGTCAATGGCACGGCGATATTTACTCACGACATTGGCCACATATTCAGGGGTTTTCAAACGCCCTTCAATTTTAAAAGAACGCACGCCAGCTTCAATCAGTTCCGGCACAATCTCAATAGCCGCCAAGTCTTTCGGCGAAAGCAGATAAGTGACGTCACCCATCGGCTTTTGGACGCCATCCACCATCAGGTCATACGGCAAGCGGCAAGCCTGCGCGCACTCCCCGCGATTGGCGGAGCGCCCGCCCCACATTTCGGAGGTCAAACACTGGCCTGAATAGGAAACGCAAAGCGCACCATGCACGAAAACTTCCATCGGGAGTTTGGCTTGATCCCCGATTTGTTTGATCTGCTTCAGGTTATTTTCACGACCAAGAACGACGCGTTCGATATCGAACGGCTTCGTAAATTCAACGGCTTCCGGCGATGTAATCGTCATCTGTGTCGATCCGTGAATCGGGAAATCCGGAGAAATCTCGCGAATCATTTTAACCAGACCAAGATCCTGCACAATAACCGCGTCGACACCCGCATCCACACAAGCCTCAATCAACTGCTTCGCCTCGTTCAACTCTTCCTCGAAAACAAGGATGTTAAACGTCAGGAAGCCTTGAACCCCATACAGATGAAGAAACGACATAATATCCGGCAATTCTGCCATCGTAAAATTATGCGCTCTAGCTCGTGCATTAAATTTCTCCACACCAAAAAACACGGCATCCGCCCCATTGGCAACAGCCGCTCGCAAACAATCCCAATCCCCCGCAGGGGCCAACAATTCTATATCTTCTCTGCGTATCGTACGCATGGCAGCAAATCCTTTCAATAATAGATCCTCGGGTCATCCTCAAAGTCTTCTCTTTAGTGTAACAGAAAGGATAGGTAGGAATCTAGGGCAAGGAACAATTACAAAGTTACCCAGAATCCGACACATACTGTACAATTCCAATCATTGCCTACGCGCGCTCAACCCCTTTAGAAGTTAACAAACTTACCTATGAATGCTATAATGTCAAGGATAGTGACCATTACAGTAATCGAGGGATCCCTTTGGCTTTGTCGAAAATTCGCGTTCTTCCAGTAGTGATTGGACTAGGCCTTTGCCTCTTAATCATGCTCTGCATCCTACTATTTTTACCAAAAATAGACGAAACTAAGCTCCTTTATGCGACGAGCGGGGATGTATATGATACGGCAGCCTACGGAAACTTCCAACAAACCTTGCAAGCAGGAATCAAGCTTAACAAACAAAACCTGCCTAATCTATCCGCAAGCGAGCTGCGCAAGTACGATGCCATCTATTTGGACCCTGCGCTGGTGCAAGATGCCTCGTGGTCCGTACAAGCAGAGAAGCTAACCGGATATGTGAAGCATGGCGGCCATTTATTAGTTGAAAATGGGTTCTCTACCAGCTTTCCGCTAGACTTTCTAGGTGCTGCGAGTGTTGTTGATTTGCAGAAATTGCCGCTCACTACGCTAACCAACACACCGAGTCTTACTTACCCTCAGGTTCCCGTTAATCTGCAGGGCTTACAGCAAACCTTTCAATTATTTACCCAGAGTTATCTTAAGCATCACGCCTTGGACGACATGCCTGGCTTCCATATGGGGTACGGCTTTGTTCCTTCAACCGGACAAACCCTTGTTGCCATGACTGCTTCCGGACAGCCGATTTCACTCGCCATGCAGAATCACGTGGGCAAAGGCACCGTCCTGATCAGCAGCAACTTTCTGCCGAATCGGTATTTTCCAACCGGCTATGATATGAAAAGCGGAATGGACCCGAAGCTCGGCTTCTCGCAATGGGCCGCTAAATATCAAGCGGAGAGCAAGCCTGTATCTGGAACGACTTATTTCAATAAAAGAGCTTTGCCGATTGAACCTTACTTCAATTTCGATTTTGCTGCCGCGAACATGCAGTACCGCAGCGAGCTGCTCGCTTATGTAGCGAAGGAAACACTGGGCTACAGTGTGCGCAAGGTTCTTGGCCCTTACGGGCGGCCGGCTATGGCGTTTCAGAATCATTTTGAGGCGATGCCGGCCATTCAGCAGAAAGACGGCATCGCTTGGGCGGAGCTGCTCAAGAAGTATAACGAGGTTCCTTCGTTTACACTCGTCCGCAACGCCTTCTATTGGGGGCAATGGCGCGAGAGCGTGACGGTGCAGCTGAACACGGGGACGAATGCGCAGCCCAAGTTCGTCGGCGAACTGCCCGGCTCCGGCTACGCAAGCGGCTTGCATGTCATGTCTGGCGGCAAGCCTTTGCGCCAGGCGCTGTTCCCTCAGTATCGCGATCTGGCGAGCGCGATTGAACTGCCTTACCGCGCGTACCCGGCCGCGGCGGATCTGAACGGCGATGGCCGCGTTGATCTGCTGGCCGGCAGTGCGGACGGATTCGTGTATAAGTACACGAATCTTGGCCCTGCGGCGGCGGCTTATGCGAGCGAGCCGCCGCCCGAGGGCCTGGCGCTGCCCGACACGTTCGGCGCGCCGGAGAAGCTCTTACTGGAGAGCGGCGCGCCGCTCCAGCTTGGCCGTTACAGCACCGTTCACGCCGCAGACGTGAACGGGGACGGCCGTCCGGACCTCATCGTTTCCGATGAGTCCGGGGCCGTGTGGCTTGTGCCGCAGCTTGCGAGCGGCAAGTTCGCGAAGCCCGCGGCGGTGCTCGCGGGCGGGAAGCCGCTGCAGCTGCCCGGAGGGCCTGCAGCGCCGCTGGTCGCCGACATCGACGGCGACGGCAAGCTCGACCTCGTCCTCGGCGGAGCCGATGGACGAGTGTGGCTCTACAAGGGCCGCAGCGCAGCGGCCCTTGACTTGGCGCAAGGCAGCGTGATCCTTACGCTGCCGAACCAAGCCACGCACGCCGCGCCCAGCGCGCGCGATCTGAACAACGACGGCCGACTCGATCTCGTGGTCGGCAGCAGCGATGGGGACCTGCTGGTGTATCTCCAAGGCGCTGACGGCGCTTGGACGCCACAAGGTCCCCTGGAGGGCACAACCCTCAACCAAGTCGGCAATCACGCCTTGGTTGCCGGCCACTACTCCGTCCCGCTTTGGGTAGATCTCAATCACGACGGCAAAGACGATCTGGTCGTCGGCGGTATCGAATTCGGGTCCCCCGTTTCGATCGACGACCCGCAGTTTCCTTATCCTGCGGAGCTTCAAGCATTTATCCAATATGCGCGTGATAACCATTTGGATTTGAATCCGCATGTGTTTGTACATAATTTCAAAAGTGCAGATCAAGAGCGGACCGAGCTGACTTTGCATAAGCAAGCCTTCGATAAACTTGGCATTCCATGGCTGCATCTGGGTACGAATCAGCATACATGGCGCATTAATAACGAAGACCATACCCAAACGCTGCTAAGCGAGCAGCAGCAAGGCATGTGGTACAACTTCGGATTCCTGCCTTCTGAATCGCCTGTCATTGCCCGTCCTGATGCTGTTTGGTCTCTTCCTTTTCTTCTACAGGATAAGGAAGGCAAGACGGATCAAACGATGCTCATCCACACACCGACACCGGTGCTGCGGACAGGCGATTACGCAACGACAGATATCTTTGAATCCATGGTGAAATTGGATATGCCGATTGATTATTTTGAGCACATCGAGTACCATTTTCCCGTACCTGCCAAAATTGCTGATTTAGCCGAATTCGCTGACTACTTTGACAAGCTTCGCACGAAGCATGATTATAATTTTATGACCGAAAATCAGATGGCCAAATCCTTCTTGACCGCTATGAAAAGCGAGATTCGGATCAGCCAGTCCTGGGCTTCCTATTTATGGGACAAGCTGAAGGATCGATTAGCTGGCGGCAGTCCGCATTTCCATGCGACACTGGCACCGAATTCCGCTAACGTGCCGAACTTGGCGGGTGAATATGCTTCCACACTGGGAGTCGCCATCGAAAAAGGTGAAAAACTGGCGCTATACTCCCTGCAAAGCGATTCCGACACCTATACAACGGTAGATAATAAGTTCTACGTTGGTTTGGCTAAACCGACTTCCATCGGGATTGGCCCCCAGAAGGATCAATTCCATGTTGTACGTTCGAATGTCCCTTTTGTTCTGAAACTTGAAGGAACGACTCATCAGTTAGAACTAAAATCAGCCGGATTGCAGCAAGTGAAAATATATAGTCCTGCAGAATTGACCTTTGATACAGCCGATGTGAAGGTGTCCTATGATGCCTCAACTCACATGTACACGATCACACGCTATGGGGATCTAGCAACTCTCTCTTTCACTAGCAAGACCAGCATTAAGCAGTAGCTTAAGCACTGCAGTTACTACCACTTTCCATTAATCAGGAGGCTTTCCATCATGTCTAATGAAGACTTATTAGCGCAGCTTGAACAGCATATTCGCGAGCGTTACGAAATTGCCGAGGACGACGATGATTT
Organism: Paenibacillus ferrarius; assembly: GCF_002027705.1. Taxonomy (GTDB): domain Bacteria; phylum Bacillota; class Bacilli; order Paenibacillales; family NBRC-103111; genus Paenibacillus_E; species Paenibacillus_E ferrarius. The sequence continues at coordinate 21,779 of NZ_MBTG01000022.1, forward strand.
TGACGTTGATGTTCATCTGTTCGATTATGGATTTATCGACTCGATCGGTGCCACAGCATTGATCGCTCATATCGAGAAAACGTACGGCATCCAAGTCACGAATCAAGATCTTATGCTGTACTCCATGAATACCGTAAGCGAAATTGCCGATTTTATTTCCAAGAAGACTGCGAGGTAGCCATTTCATGATGACATGTAGAATTTCTCTAGAGGGTCTTGCTGAAAGCCAGCATGGACAAGTCAAATATGCATCTGCCTTTGCAGATGAGCATATTCAAGATATCGCCTTGGTTGATGGCCACATTGTTATTACGCATAACTCTCCCCATGGCGACGAGGGCATCACCGAGCGGGTTCAACGCCTGATCGAGCGTTTCTCGCATGGCGATTTTGGTTTCAAAGAAAATATTTTGTTCGAAAATAAAGTGGACACCCCCTACGAAGGCGATATTATCGCTGAGCTCGTAGAACGCAAAGCTATTAAGGTATTGGAGCCTGGTCTCTTCATTTTCCGTGAGCCCTTCTCCAGCTTGATGCGGTTCCTCGACTATTCCTTCGTTACGAAGATTGCCAAACGCTTCGAAGGGATGCAGGAAGAATCCTATCCAGCTGTCATTCATAGTCATACATTGAACAAAACGAATCATTTCACTTCATTCCCTGAACACATTCACTTCGTCACCCATTTGCGTGAAGACCTGGATGTCATCGAATCGTTCTCCCAGTCCATTCGCGAAGCTGGCGGTTGGAACGCCGAGCAGCCATTGGCGCTGGATAACAACATGGTGAAGCCGAATTTCATGATGAATCCTTCTACTTGCTATCACTGCTATGAGGGGCTCGAAAATGAAACGCTGGAAGGCGACGGCATCGTTGTAACCGCCATTGCCAAATGTCACCGCTTTGAGTCCAAAAACCACAGTGATTTCGGTCGCTTGCTTGATTTCTCGATGCGTGAAATTATTTTCGTCGGCAAGCCGGACTTCGTCAAAGAAAATCGTCTGAAATCCATTGAGTATCTGAAAGAACTTGCCGTTGAATGGCAGGTTGACAGCATGATGGAGATCGCCAACGATCCGTTCTTCACGAACGATTTCCAAGTGAAAGCGTCCTTCCAACGCAATCAAGAGATGAAATACGAGCTGCGCCTAACGATCCCTCATGTTAAGAAATCGATTGCCTGCTCATCTGTTAATTTCCACAGCAACACATTCGGCAATGCTTTTAATATTAAAATGGGCAAACGCAACGCCGTGACTGGCTGCGTAGGCTTCGGCATCGAGCGCTGGGCTTTCGCTTTCTTGGCGCAATACGGATTGGATGAGCAGCAATGGCCTGCAACCTTCCGTGAGCAGTACCAAGCTTGGCAGGACAAAGCGCTGTAACTCATTGAATTTCAATTCTCCATCACCTTATAACCTTAATGGCCCATACGCTGTATGACCTGCCTGTACATGCTGCAGTCGGTAAACAGCTATGGGCCACATGATTACTTCTGATGACTCCTCGTGAGTATCATCCATCCCATACAAGATAATGAGTGATCCCGTTGAAAGCAGCCACATTTCTCAAAAAGAATAGCTTCGTGCTGGGCCTGCTGCTAGCGATTGTCGTTTCCGACCTGCTTATCTCCTGGTGGAACCCGATGGTTAGCACACGCCGTTTCTACAAAAACGACTTTACCAAAACGCTCTACCACCACAGCTGGTCTCATTCGGGACCGGTTTTCTTCGGTAATTCCTCCGTGACGGGTGCTTATATCGAAGAGAAGTCCGATGCCCACCTGATCGAGATGGGGCTTTCTTATGGCAAGCTCACGGATCTCAAAGGCATTCTAGAGAGAAACTTATACCAGGTCCAAGATGAACTGGTCATCGGCATCGATGTCCATACCATGCTGGATGCTCTGGAAACAGATCCAACCTACCCATGGTTCAAACCCTGGTACCAGCCTTATGTCTATACCTATCGGGATTATTTCCGAGATTCGGGTGAAGAATTTGCTCGTAATTTGGCCAAAGGAAGCCTTGCTTATGAACCGCGATGGATCGATAAAGAGCTGTATCCCGGTCGTAAGGATGATGAATTCCTGAAAACCAAATGGGCTGATTATGATAAGCGCTTCGGCTCCATGACGCTGAAAGATTTCAAGGATAACCTAGCTGCTCTGCAGTGGATGATTCGCTATGCGAACGAGCATAAGCTGTCTGTGAGAGTGATCTGGATGCCTTGGAACAAAGGCTACGCCGACCCGCCTTACGTCGCCTCCCTCAAACAAGAGGTGAACAACCAGCTGAAAGCTGCGGATATACCCGTATTGGATTTGATGCACACATACGATCCCCGTTACTTCCATGATCTTGTTCATTTGAACCGTGAAGAAGGCGCTCCGCTATTTACGAAGGAGGTAGACACATGGTTAAAATCCTTAGGAAAACCATCGAAGTCCTGATCTATCTCGCGATGCTGTATTTGGTATTCATCTATTTCACCGGCAAGGGCTTGTTTATCTATGAGAAATTTTAACGCTCTGACCTTATCAGAGGTGACATTCAAATAGGAATAAGCTTTTCAAGCGAGGAGTACTTTAGCTATGTTTTATATGCATATGAACGCCATGATCGCCATGATTGGCATGATCGCTGTTCTGATGCTCACTCGGAAGTGGGCTGACAACAAACGCATTCTAATGATTATTTTCAGCCTTTGCTTTTTGCTGCTTTTCAGTCAGAAGCTGCTCGTATTTTATGCTGCCTTCACCGTCATTAACTATATAGGTTTCGTCTATTTGTGCCGGACGACCATTTGGCGGAAAGCTATCTTTATATTAGCCATTGCCGCTAATGTCATTGGGGTTTTTCTGGGTGTTCGGCTTTTCGTTATGGGGATTTTCCATAATCCTATTTTCGATACAGTTATTTATTTAGGCCTCATCTATAACGTGCTCAAAGTCATCGACGCCTATTATTTCGCATATTTCTTTGGCAAAGAGGGTCAAGTTCCCGCCATTGATTACGCGAATTATCTGTTGTTTATTCCAACCTTCACCTCAGGCCCAATTTTGAAATTTCGCGACTTTATGGCAGACAGCAAGAAACCTTACACCGTAGACGCCGCCCTCTTCGAAAATAGTATCAAACGCATCATTCTAGGCTTGTTCAAAAAAATCGTTGTCGTCACGTGGATGACCAGCATCTTCGATCAAGTGCTGAAGCAGGATTTGCATACGCACCAATCGTTGTTTCTATTAATCTGGTTCTACATACTGATTTACATGGATTTCTCCGGCTATTCCGATATGGCTATCGGTTTCGGACGTTTAATGGGCTACACGATGCCTGAAAACTTCAAGCGTCCGCTCTTCTCACCTTCCATGACGCAGTTTTGGCGCAATTGGCACGCAACACTGGGCGACTTTTTCCGTGACCATATCTTCATGTTCTTCTCCCGTACAGTGCCCTCGCGTTGGGTCGCCTCCAGTCTATCCATTCTTATCATGGTGCTGATGGGTTTATGGCATGGCTTCACCTGGCTGTATTTCTTCTACGGGCTCTATCATGGCCTCATTCTAGCTATCGAGAATCTGCTTAAACTGACTACCGTGAATAAAAAGAAAGTGTCGAAGACGTACTTTTACTTCCGTTGTTTTGTGACACAAACATTGGTAACATTCTCGGTTATCATCTATAGCTCTAATTATGAGACAGTGCTTCGCATCTACAAAGGCTTGCTTCATTTTACTGGATGATAGTGGTATAATTTGTTTGGCTGTTTACCATTTATGGAGGTGTACCTATGAAGTTAGGCGTTTTTATGGTTCTGTTCGGTGGAAAACCTTTCGAGGAAGCTTTGGACTACATTGCATCGAAGGGCTTGGATGCCGTTGAAATTGGTACTGGGGGCTATCCTGGTACATCACATTGCAACCCAAGCGAATTGTTGGCAGATGCCGGCAAACTTAAAGCATTCAAACATGCGGTGGAATCCCGCGGTTTAACAATCAGCGCACTTAGTGCACACGGTAACCCGCTGCACCCGCAAAAACACATCGCCAAAGAATTTCACGACGCTATTATACAAACGATCGACCTTGCTGAGCGCTTAGAAGTGCCTGTTGTGAACACCTTCTCAGGCTGCCCTGGCGACCATGAGGATGCCAAGTATCCGAACTGGCCGGTTGCTCCTTGGCCGAATGATTTCCAAGAGATTCTCGACTGGCAGTGGGGGACTAAAGTCATTCCTTACTGGACTGAGACAGGTAAATACGCGTCTGACCGCAATATCAAAATCGGACTAGAGCTGCATGGCGGTTTCTCCGTACATACCCCAGCAACCCTTCTCCGCTTGCGTGAAGCAGCTGGCGAAGTAATCGGGGCCAACCTGGATCCGAGTCACATGTGGTGGCAAGGAATTGATCCTGTACAAGCTGTTCAAATTCTTGGCCGCGCTGGAGCGATTCACCATTTCCACGCCAAGGATACATCCCTTGATGTGAACAACGTCAACCGCCATGGTGTAACGGACATGCAGTCCTACACAAACATGCTGGACCGCGCTTGGCAGTTCCGTTCTGTTGGATATGGCCATGATATGAAAGTATGGGCTGATATCATCAGCGCTTTGCGTCTTGTTGGTTATGACTATGTCGTGAGCATTGAGCACGAAGACGGATTAATGTCCGTTGACGAAGGCTTCTCCAAAGCTGTTCAGAATCTGCAACAAGTTCTCATCAAGGAACCGCTTGGTGAAATGTGGTGGGTATAATTCCCACTCATTGCAACCTTCCATAGGTTACAAAAAAGCCCACAGGCTTGAAGATCCTTCGATCTCAGTCCTGTGGGCTTTTATCTTGTTTAACTCCGATTTACCAGCCGCTGATCATGACGTAATCCATGATGCCGAATACGATCAAGGAAACTCCTGCGAATCCTAGAGCAAACAAATTTCTTCGTGGGTTGATCAACTGTCGAATAACCGCAATGGCAATGACCACCGTGAAGATCAAAACATAAATATCAAAGCTCGTATACGTGCTAGTCGTTGCTGCTGCTTCTGCCAATAACATGGTGAAACCTCCTTATAGTAACTCGGTGCAAGGCACACGTCCTGCTATTTTAATTCTATGTTAGCTTGATTGGGCACTAGATGCAAGTGATTCCAGCGATGTGTAACAAGTTTGTCACCTTTTGGGTGCAACGCCCCTTCTTCAACATCTAAAATGATCTTTCCTTGTAAGGTTAAAATGTCCAACTCTTCGTTTATTTATAACTATAGCGGCACTGAAATGTCTGTCCGCCTAGCAACAAATAAGCCCGAATCTCCACAGGGGATATCCGGGCACTACTGGCAGCCATAAACAATAGGTAGTCCCAACTAAACGACTAACTCAAAGGAAGTGGTTGATTCTGCATGTTGTTCCAGCGCTGCTACGCTTTGTTGTTTAATAGCCTGTTCTTTCTCTTGCCATGCCAAGAAACGAAACGGGTCAATCCCTAAAGCAGATACAATCTGTTGTAACTCTAACGTAGGTTTCATAACGGCCTCCAAATATGCAGATAGATTAGATCTGTCTATATCTCTCGATTATCAGTAGTAGGGTCGGCGACAATAATGTTTAACTTATCTTGTACTTTCATTATAAGTCTACTCTCTTGTTCCGCGATAGAGGGTTAAATTGTCGAATTCAATTAAGTCTTGACAAACTCATTAAAATTTGCTCAAAAGTGTGAAAAATGACACACTTTTGAGCAGCCCAAATAAGAAAAACCTCTATCGAGGCCATTCCCTAAAATGAGTTACCGCGTTGAGAGGTAGGTTGTATCACCAAATAGAAAGACCTTTTCGAAAAACGAAAACCTATACTTTCGATTATGGTCAAAAAAAAGCATGGCCTCCAACTTAAGCGTCGGATTGCCATGCTTATGTGCTGCTGCTTAGCCTACGGATTCTTCCAGAACAGCTAATCGCTTCGCGTAATTCTCAGAGCGCTCCCGATCCCTCTCGAGGATCGGTTTCAAGTACTGGCCGGTGTAAGACCCGGCCACCTTCACGACATCCTCCGGCGTACCAGAAGCCACGATCAGCCCGCCGCGGTTGCCGCCCTCGGGGCCTAGATCGATGACGTGGTCCGCCGTCTTAATGACATCGAGGTTATGCTCGATGACAAGCACCGTTTCACCGTTCTCGACGAGGCGGTGAAGCACCTTCAGCAGACGATCGATATCGTGGATGTGGAGCCCCGTTGTGGGCTCATCCAGGATGTAGATCGTCTTGCCTGTACTGCGGCGGTACAGCTCCGCCGCGAGCTTCACACGCTGGGCTTCGCCGCCGGACAGCGTCGTTGCAGGCTGGCCAAGCGTCATGTAGCCCAGCCCTACGTCCAGAAGCGTAGTCAGCTTGCGATGAATGCGCGGCAAGTTCTTAAAGAACTCGCAGCCGTCTTCAATCGTCATCTCCAGCACCTCTGAAATGCTCTTGCCTTTGTACTTCACTTCCATCGTCTCACGGTTATATCGTTTGCCTTTGCACACTTCACAAGGCACGTATACGTCTGGCAAGAAATGCATCTCGATCTTAATGATGCCATCTCCACGGCAAGCCTCACAACGTCCGCCTTTCACGTTAAAGCTGAAGCGGCCTTTCTTATAGCCACGTACCTTGGCTTCATTCGTATTGGCATACACATCACGAATATCATCGAAAACCCCTGTATAAGTTGCAGGATTAGAGCGAGGCGTACGACCAATCGGAGATTGATCGATATCAATCACTTTATCAATGTGCTCCAGTCCGACAATTTCCTTATGCTCGCCTGGACGCACTTTGGCTCCATTCAAGTCACGTGCCAAGGTTTTGAACAAGATTTCATTAATTAATGTGCTTTTGCCTGAACCGGATACCCCTGTCACACAAGTGAAGACCCCAAGAGGCACTTTCGCCGAGACATTGCGCAAATTGTTCTCTTTGGCTCCTTTGACCTCAAGCCATTTCCCATTCGGCTTGCGTCTGACAGCGGGAATAGGAATGAACTTCTTGCCGCTCATGTATTGCCCTGTAAGCGAGTTATCATCTTCCATCAGCTCAGCAGGCGTTCCCTGCGCAATAACTTGTCCGCCATGGATACCAGCGCCTGGACCGATATCGATAATATAATCGGCTGCCATCATCGTATCTTCATCATGTTCAACGACAATCAATGTGTTCCCAAGATTACGCATATGTTCAAGCGTCTGAATCAGACGCGTATTATCCCGTTGATGGAGCCCGATGCTTGGCTCATCCAATATATATAGGACCCCCATCAAGCTGGATCCAATCTGAGTAGCCAGCCGAATCCGCTGCGCTTCTCCACCTGACAACGTGCCTGCTGCCCGATGCATCGTCAAATAATCGAGACCTACATTCACTAGAAAGCCTAGACGAGCCCTGATTTCTTTGAGAATCAGATTGGAAATCGTCAATTCTTTCTCATTCAAATCAAGACCTTTAAACCATTCCTCCGCTTCTCCGATAGAGAGCGAAGTTGCGTGCGCAATATTTTTGCCGTTGATTGTTACTGCCAATGTTTCCGGCTTCAACCGCTGTCCCTTGCACTTCGGACAAGGCTTAGTGCTCATATACGTCTGTATATGCTCACGTATGCCCTCAGAGAACGTATCCTTGAATCGACGCTCTAAGTTGCGAATAATGCCTTCGAATGGCACCAACGCCTCCTTCGTAGCTCCCATATCATTCTCGTAGCGGAAGCGAATCTTCTCGCCGCCCGTTCCATAGAGGATGACCTTCATCTGCTCGCTGGTTAACTCAGAAACGGATACATTCCGCTTGATGTTGTAATGCTCACAAACTGCGGCAAGAAACTGCGGATAATAATTGGATGTGCTGCCAGCCCAAGCTTCGAACGCACCTTCTTCGATCGTCAGCTTCATGTCTGGTACGAGCAGATCCGGATCAACAATCATCTGACTGCCTAGTCCATCACAATCCGGACAAGCGCCAAAGGGGCTGTTAAACGAAAACATTCTAGGTGCCAGTTCTTCAACGCTAAAGCCGCATTCAGGACAGGCCAAGTTCTGGCTAAACATCAACTCTTCTTGATCGATGATGTCGACAATGACGCGTCCATTAGCCAGCTTAAGCGCTGTTTCCAAAGAATCAGCTAGACGTGTCGCGACGTCTTCTTTAATGACAATACGGTCAACAACAACGTCGATCGTATGCTTCTTGTTCTTATCCAGCTCAATCTTCTCAGAGAGATCCAGCGTTTCGCCATTTACACGCACACGGACGAAGCCTTGCTTCTGAACGTCCGTAAACAGTTTCACATGTTCACCTTTGCGTCCTGAAATAAGCGGAGCCAGAATTTGAAGCTTCGTGCGTTCCGGATATTCCATAATGCGGTCTACCATTTGTTCCACGGTTTGAGATGTAATCTCGATGCCGTGGGTCGGGCAGTGCGGCCGCCCGATACGAGCGTAAAGCAATCGCAAATAATCATAAATTTCCGTAACCGTTCCAACCGTTGAACGGGGATTACGGCTCGTCGTCTTCTGATCGATGGAAATCGCCGGTGACAGCCCTTCAATTGAATCCACATCCGGCTTATCCATTTGCCCTAGAAATTGCCGGGCATAGGCAGATAGAGATTCCACGTATCTGCGCTGCCCTTCCGCATAAATCGTATCAAAGGCAAGCGATGACTTCCCCGAACCACTTAAGCCGGTTAAAACAACGAACTTATCACGCGGAATTATGACGTCGATATTTTTGAGATTATGAGCCCTAGCTCCTTTAATGACGATTTGGTCTCTAGACACGTTACCCTTCCTCTCCTATGTGGAGCTAACGCCCATCTAGGCGTCAGCTTTCATTTCCATAATAGCGTCACGAAGTTGTGCCGCTCGTTCAAATTGCAGATTCTTCGCGGCTTCTTTCATCTCGCCTTCCAGACGTTCGATCAACGATGCGCGGTCTTTCTTGGACATCTTCGCACCCTTCACATCTGCCAGATAATCGGCTTTCTCTTCCGCTACTTTCGTAGCTTCGATGACATCGCGAATTTTCTTGGCAATCGTCTGTGGTGTAATACCGAGCTTCTCGTTGTGCGCTTCTTGCAGACTCCGACGCCGGCTTGTTTCATAGATAGCCTTCTGCATGGAATCCGTAATCTTATCCCCATACATAATCACGCGGCCATCCGAGTTCCGTGCGGCACGGCCGATAGTTTGAATCAGAGAGCGTTCCGAACGCAAGAATCCTTCTTTGTCCGCATCCAAGATCGCAACCAGCGATACCTCCGGCAAATCAAGCCCTTCTCTTAACAGGTTAATCCCTACAAGAACATGGAACGTTCCCAACCGCAGATCCCGTAAAATCTGCATTCGTTCAAACGTTTTGATATCGGAGTGCAGATAACGAACTTTAATCCCGATTTCTTTGAAGTAATCCGTTAAATCCTCCGACATCTTCTTCGTTAATGTCGTCACGAGCACACGCTCATCTTTGCGTATTCGATCATGAATCTCGGCAATCAAATCATCAATCTGGCCTTTCGTTGGTCTCACTTCAATAATAGGATCCAACAAGCCTGTAGGACGAATAATTTGCTGCACCATCTCTGGGCAATGCTCCAACTCATAAGGTCCCGGTGTTGCCGATATATATAAAATTTGATTGACTTTCTCTTCAAACTCTTCAAACCGCAGAGGGCGATTATCCAGTGCGGATGGCAGACGAAAACCGTGGTCAACCAATACTTCTTTTCTCGCTCTATCGCCATTGTACATAGCACGAATCTGAGGCAATGTTACGTGCGACTCATCGACCATGAACAGCATGTCATCCGGGAAATAATCGATTAACGTGTATGGCGTAGCTCCTCGCTCACGGAAAGTTAACGGTCCCGAGTAATTCTCGATCCCGGAGCAGAATCCCATCTCTTGCATCATTTCCATATCGTAACGTGTTCGTTGCTCCAGTCTTTGAGCTTCGAGCAGCTTTCCTTGCTCCTTCAGCTCAGCTAGACGTTCCTCAAGCTCCCGCTCGATATTCACGAGCGCACGTTTCATCGTATCTTCGTGCGTCACAAAGTGAGACGCTGGGAAAATCGCAATATGTTCGCGTTCGCCAATGATTTCACCAGTCAGCACGTTGATTTCCGTAATACGTTCAATCTCATCGCCGAACAACTCGACTCTTACCGCTTGTTCCCCATGCGATGCCGGGAAAATCTCAACGACATCTCCGCGCACGCGAAACGTCCCGCGGACAAAATTCAAATCGTTTCTCTGATATTGAATGTCTACGAGTTTATGAAGAATCTCATTGCGCGACTTCTCCATCCCTACACGCAAAGAAAGCAGCATATTGCCATATTCAATCGGCGAACCCAAACCATAAATACACGAGACGCTCGCAACGATAATAACGTCGCGTCGTTCGAACAAGGAACTGGTCGCGGAATGGCGAAGCTTATCGATCTCTTCATTAATGCTGGAATCTTTCTCGATGTAAGTATCAGAGGAGGCAATGTAGGCTTCTGGCTGGTAGTAATCATAGTAGCTAACGAAGTAGGAGACGGCGTTGTGAGGAAAAAATTCTTTGAATTCGCTGCACAATTGTGCGGCTAACGTTTTGTTATGGGCAATAATCAAGGTCGGTCTGTTCAACTTGGCAATGACTTGCGCCGCTGTAAAAGTTTTCCCTGTTCCTGTCGCACCCAAAAGCGTCTGGTGCCTTTTGCCAGATTGTATGCTTTGGACGATTTCCTCAATCGCTTGAGGCTGGTCACCTTGTGGAGAAAAGTCAGATACGAGCTCGAACTTCTTAGAACTAACAACAAGATCACTCATCACTTATCACCTACACTTTATGAAATAAATCGAACTTTTATCCTATTCATTTTCCATTTGTAATATCCGATATAGAAGTTTATGGAACTCGAAAGTCCAATTATGAAGGGATTTCCAATAGCCCTCATAAGAATGTTTGTTCTGGTTTTTCCATTATACTCTTTTTAAATCATGGATGCAAACGGCAATATCTGTTACATCCCGTCCGCAGCATGATTAGACACCCTTGGAATGTCACACAAAAGGCTTGTAAAATCTCAATTCTTTTTACGCTAATTAGGAGTGGTACAGTCATGGATTTGACAACAGTTTTAGGATTAGTATTAGGTCTTGTAGGTTTAATAGGCGGTTATGTTTGGGATGGGGGTCACATCAGTTCCCTAATTATTCCAAGCGCCATGTTAATTGTATTCGGCGGAACTTTTGGAGCAGTTGCTATTAGCTTTCCACTCTCCACGTTAGCCAAAATCCCCAAAGCGTTGGGCATTGCCTTCAAAGAAGCAAAAAGAGATCCCAGCGCAACAATTGATGAGCTTGTCGATATGGCATCTATTGCTCGCAGAGAAGGCGTTTTGGCGCTCGAGCAGCGTGCACAGGAACATACGAATCCTTTTTTGAAGGATGGTTTGCTGATGGTCGTGGATGGAACTGATCCTGAACTGACCAGGCAAATTCTCGAACTGGAAATGGATGCGATTGAGCACCAAGTTGACAATATGTCCAAAGTATTTGAAGCTGGGGGCGGCTATGCGCCAACGATGGGAATCATTGGTACGGTTATGGGCCTTATCCACGTTCTGGGCAATCTCGATGACCCCTCCAGTCTTGGACCGTCCATCGCAGTAGCCTTCACAGCTACTCTTTATGGCGTTATGAGCGCTAACTTGATCTATCTCCCGCTTGCCAACAAAATTAAAGTGCGCGGCAAAGAGATGGTCTCCGAAATGGAACTGATGCTCGAAGGCATTCTTGCCCTGCAAGCGGGTGAAAACCCTCAGTTAATTAAGAAAAAACTGAATTCCTTCCTCCACGATAAATCGTCCAAAAAAACAGTCAAAGAGGAGGAAGCCGACAATGGCGCGGAGAGGTAAGAAGCACGAAGAGCATGTCAATCATGAGAGATGGCTCATTACCTATGCGGACTTAATCACTTTGCTGCTCGTATTCTTCATCATTATGTATGCCATGAGTAAAGTCGATGTTCAAAAGTATGCCGTTTTGGCCCAAGTCTTAAACCTGCAGTTCCAAAAGGCAGATTCGGTTTTGGATAAAGGCCATGGCATCAGCGGTCAAATGACCCCAAAACAAGGTGACTCCGACAGCAAGGACAAAGACTTTACTAAGCAGAATCTGGACGATAAGAAAGAAGAGAAGAATAAAACGAAGCCGGAAGACAGTGAGAAAGAGAAGCGCGAGAAGGAGCTTCAAGATCTTTTAAAACAAGTGCAAGCTTATATTAAGGATCAAAATTTGGAAGCCCAAGTATCTGCCAGCGATACCGAACGTGGTGTTGCCATCACGCTGAATGACTTATTCCTATTTGATCTGGGCAAAGCCGATCTCAAGCCTGCCTCTTCACCAATTCTGCAAAAGCTTGCCTCCCTGTTCCCTACTTTGAACAGTAAAGTAAGTATTGAAGGGCATACCGATAATTTACCGCTTGCTACGGGATCGCCTTTTCAGGATAACTGGGGCTTGTCGTTCGCCCGCTCCCTTTCGGTGCTTCGCTATTTCAGCGACACCGCCAAGCTTGATAACAACAAATTCATCGCAACGGCTTACGCCGATACGATGCCCAAAGTTCCCAACACCAGCGATGAGAACCGCAGCAAAAACCGCCGCGTCGAAATCATTGTCCTGCGTGATGGACTAGCCCCCATAGCTACGCTGAAATAAAGATGACCCTACCTCTTCAAACTTGGAGAGATAGGGTCTTTTATTTACATGGATTTCGTTGAATCGTTGGATAACAAACCGGTCAATTTACTCCGCAAATAGGAAAATAGATGCATCGGACGGTGTTCCGTGAAGTACAAAGCATCTTGATCCGGCGCTAGAATGATGCCTAACTGATGATGCTCTCCCGCATAAATCGCACGATGAAGGAACCGCACCTCACCCTGATCATTCAGTACTTCGAGCCTGCAAAATGCTGAGTTTATGCCCATTGCGACATGCAGATCCGTCTTCGTTTTGATTTTGTGGCCATTTACCTTGTGCAAAAGCTCGCCCACTTGAATGCCTAAATCTTGCGCAGGGCTGTTCGGCACGACCGAAAGAACCATTAACCCCCGTGGGGAATGCACATAGAAAGGTACCTGCTTCTCTTCTTTCCATTGGCTGTAACGCACTAGGCCTTCATGAAGCGCAATGCTAAGCAATGCTCCCAAGAGTATTAGAGGCGACCAGTAGTGTGCAGCAATCGCTGCTCCTAATAAAACAAGTCCATAGAGATAAAGCAGACTTGCACTGAAACGCGCTTGTTTGCGCGGAAGCTTGGAGATCGTTAGCTCCGTGAAACCGATCATCGCTGGGAACGCAAGCAGCGTCCATCCTGAAGCAAGGTTCGATCCAAACAGCGTTTCCCATGGCAGGCTTAATGTGCTCCCTCCAGCCAAAGGGACTAAGAGAAATAACGGAACGGGCCAGAAGCCCTGCAGCTGCTGCGCGCCAACAATCTGACCCCGTTTTCTTTCAAGGAAAAGTGGCGTTGCCATGCGTGCGCCCTGAAATCCAACAAGGAAACCTTCCAGCAGATGCAGCACAGCGACAATTACCAGTAAGGACGCAATGTCCGCGCCTGCTACCACCCCAAGGATCGGTACATCCGCTTGAAGGTTAGCTGAATTAGGAAGCCAGGAAAGAATGACCTGCGCCAATCCCATAATGCCTACAGCGTACGCCAGGCAGAGGAATCGAATCCGAAACATAACGAGAACAACCGTTAGAACCCACAGAAGAATAACCACATCCGCCTCAACACTGACACCAATGAAGAGCAGAAGGAGGGAAGCGATCAGTCCACCAATCCAGCCCCAAAGCACAGTGCGCCACGTTTCATTTAATAATGAATGCAGACGCGTATGAAATAACTTGCGTTCCATCTGAATCTGCTTCCGATAGTGCAGGAGAATAAATAAAATGCCTATATAGTAGAAAGGATTCACAAGCAACTGCCCCAGAGCCTGCAGCAGCCTGTCCAAAAATTGATTCAACACATCCATACAAGGGCTCCTTGATAAAAAAGAAGTAGGAAGGCTGCATACGCAACCTTCCTACCTAATTTCGACTACAGGGGCTTCATTTCCTGCCAACCGCAGTGAATTTCCATTAACACACCAACAATTATTTCCCAAGCTGTTTCTGGATCTGTCCAACTGCCGCTTTCAGCTGCAAGTCATTTTTGGATTCGCGAATTTGTACCATAATCGATTTCTCAATTTTATTCGCTGTTTCCACGTCCACTTCGCCTGTCATTGGCAAATCGTTCGTCCGTTGGAACGCTTTAACCGCAGTAACGGTCTTGTCGTTGAAATAACCATCCGAACGCTCTGGATTGAAACCAAGACCCGCCAACATCAACTGCAGGTTTTTCACATCATCACTCGTTGTATCCTGTTTAAGCACGCTTTTCTTGGAAAGCGGAGCGGCTTTGAAATAACCAGGCTGATCAACGGGAATGTCCGGTGTAATACCCGTTTTGTGAATCCAGTTGCCGTTAGGCGTCAACCATTTGTAGACCGTCATCTTAATATTGCTGCCGTCGCCCATTTCCTTCTCGAAAGTAACCTGAACGGTTCCTTTGCCGTAGGAAGTTTCACCCACAATTTTGCTTCCGACCGCTTCTTGGAAAGCTCCTGCCAGAATCTCCGAGGCACTCGCGCTTCCTTTATTGATGAGAACGGCAACCGGATAATTTTTGCCTGTTCCTGTGGAAGGCGTTGGCTCTCTCTTGCCATCGCGGTTCTCAACCTGAACGATCGGCTTGCCGCTCTTCACGAACGGATTCACAATGTCTACAACGACGTTCAAAAGACCGCCTGGGTCATTGCGTACATCGATGACAAGACCTTTCATCCCTTTCGCCTCAAGGCTCTTCAGCTCTTCAGCGAAGCGCACTGCCGTATTGGATGAGAACTGTCGGATCTCAATCTTCCCGATTTGATCTTGCATCATTTCGCCGTATACCGTCTCGACATCAATGTTGTCTCTCACGACAATGACTTGAACGGGATCGCCGGCGCCTTGGCGCAATAAATCAAGCTTGGCTTGCGTCCCTTTGGGTCCGCGAATCTTCATGACGGCTTGGTTAAGCGTGAGTCCATCCAATTTATCACCATTTACAGAAACAATGACGTCCTTGGCTTGGATACCGGCTTTCTCCGCCGGCGATCCTTTAATCGGGGACACGATCACGAATTTGCCTTCCTCAATGGAGACCTCTGCGCCTATTCCCTGAAAAGAAGATGTGATGCTTTCATCGAACTGCTTAGCTTCTTTCTGATCCATATAAACAGTAAACGGATCTTCCAGAGATTCCAGCATCCCATTGATCGCACCGTTAACCAATTTATCATGATCCGGCTGCTTCAAATACTTGCTTTCAATCAATTGGAAGGTTGTCGAAATTTTGTTCAAATCTTTGTTTGAGAGTCCGGAGGTGCTCGATGAAGCCGCAGCTTTACTGCCTGTCGGCTGTTCATTACGCCCCCATGAGAAGGATGAATCCACAATCGTCAGTGTGACAATACTACTTGCAAACATAGCTAACAAAACAAATACAATGACCGTGCGACCTTTGAATTGCAAAGCGTGATACACCACCTTTTTTCCTAAACCCATTTGAGTTCGCCTGTTTGTAGTATATGACAAGCTATTCCCATTTTATAACCAAGTTGTCCTATCGCAGGAACGGTTTAGGATCGGTCGGAACTTCATTCAACCTAACTTCAAAATGGAGATGGTTTCCTGTCGACTGTCCCGTAGAGCCCACTCCTGCAATCTTCTGTCCGCGCTTCACAACATCGCCGACTTTCACATAGATGCCATCGTTCATAATATGCCCGTAGACCGTCCATAAACCGTTCCCGTGATTCACGATGACACAATTGCCATAACCGTTCATCCAAGAAGCATAAATGACGGAACCGTTCTCTGCAGCGAGAATTCCTGTTCCTTTGGCTGCTCCCAAATCAATCCCTTTGTGATTCTCCGACTTGCCTGTTACCGGATTGATGCGATTCACGAAATCTGATGTAATCTGTGCTTGCGCGGCAAGCGGGTACCCTAACTTCCCGCCTGCATATGTAAAGGGAGACTTCGCTTTGCTCGCAGCCCGCTTCTTCTCTTGAAGTTCCGCCTCTTGCTTGGCAATCTGCGTAATCTGCTTATCACTTTCCTCAGAAATATCCTCTAACACCTTCTCTTGCTTGGAGAGCGAAGCAATCTTAACTTCCTTGGCCTTCTCTTTGGCTTGCAGATCATCACGAAGAGCATCGGCATTGGCATACAACGCTTTTACCTGCTCCAGCTGCTTCTCTGTTTCTTCTTTCTTCAAAGCTACTGTTTCTTTATCTTTCTTATTTGACTCTAGTATAGACTTATCCTGACTCACAATGGCTTTCAAAGCTTCAACGCGATTCAAGAAATCAGAGAAATTGGTCGCGCTCAACAGCACGTCCATATAGGAAACAAATCCATTCATATACATCAAGCGAACACGGGATTTCAGCATACTATCACGGCTTTGCACGCGTGCAACCGCTTCGTCCAGCTGTTTGGCATTGCTCTCCAACGTATCCGAAACTTGATCGATTTGCTCATTCAGCATCGTCAGTTTCTTGCTGGCTTCATTAACCTGATTCAAGAGTGTCGTCATATCCTTAGCCGTTTGATCTTTCTCGTTCTGTACCTTCGTTATCTGATTCTGCGCATCATTCGCCTTTTGCTGTGCATCTGCTTTTTGCTTCTTAAGCTGAGTCAACTGCTGATCGATCTTATCCGTTGTGGATGCGGCATAACCCGCATAGGGAACAACTGCAACCGAAGCCGCAATCCCAAGTGTCATCACCAAGGGTAGAATCTTTTTCTTCAAGCACGTAGCCTCCCCATCATCAATAGCCTGATGTTACTTTGTGAATCTACTGTTCTTTGAATCTGTTAATCTATGTATCTATGAAAACATAAATAAAAGCTTTAAAAATCGGCTTTCAGAACCGAGAAGGTTGGATGAAAATGAGGGCAGGAGAAGCGGATTGTAGCAAGCTACATGAGTACCGCAGTGCCCCATTTTCATTCAAGATTCGACGCCGACTATACTTCCAGAGAAGCTTCGTTATCAAAGTCGGTTTTTAAAGCTACCTTGTTAGACGCGGAGGAATTTGCGGACGGAGATTAGGGAACCCCAGACGCCAATTACCATTCCAATACCTAATAACAAAACCACCATCGTAGGAGCAATTTTGCCAAAAGGCGTTAACTGAATCATAAGCAAATTCAAATTCAATGAGCTCGTGTTGAGCAGTTCCCAATACCCGCCTAAGATAAGCCCAGCCGGAATGACGGAACCGATAAATCCAAGTAATGCACCTTCTATAAAGAACGGCCAACGAATAAACGAATTCGTTGCCCCCACCATTTTCATAATCGAAATTTCTTTGCGTCTAGCTAAAATTGTGATTTTAATCGTATTGGCAATCAAGAAAACAGCCGTAAACGATAATAAAATAACGATTCCGAATCCTATCCAACGTACGATTTGTGTCACCTTAAATAAGGCTTCAACCGTTCCTTTGCCATAATTCACTTTGTAAATAGGCTTTGGATCTTTGCCGACATTCAGCGCGCTGATCTGATCTGCAACCGCGGCCACATTCCTTGGGTCATCTACTTCTATCGTGAAGGCATCATTCAGCGGATTATTGTCCCCCTCGAATCCATCCAGCAGGGCCTTGCCGCTCTCGCCAAGCTTCTGGCGCAAATAGACTAACCCTTCTTCTTTGGAGACGAATTTAATGCTCTTGACCTCATGAATCCCTTGAATCTGCGTTTTCAGCGTATCAATTTGCTCTTGCGAAGTGTTGACTTCGAGATAAACATTAATTTCTACTTGATCTTCGATCTGAGCCGCAATATCATTCACATTCAGCGTGATGAGCACGAAAATACCCAGAATCAATAATGAGATGGCAATAGAGCTGATCGAAGCGAAGGTCATCCAACCGTTCCGAACAACATTTTTGGTACCTTCCCTTAAATGACGTGCGACTGTACTAATCTTCATAGCCGTATTCCCCCCGCAACTGGTCACGAGCAATAAGGCCACTCTCGATTGCAATCACTCGCTTGCGCATCGTGTTCACGATTTCTTTGTTATGCGTAGCCATGACAATCGTTGTGCCGCGGAAATTAATTTCTTCCATCAGCTTCATAATGCCCCATGAGGTTTCAGGGTCGAGATTGCCTGTCGGTTCATCGGCGATGATGACAGAGGGGTTGTTGATTATTGCCCGGGCAATGGCTACACGCTGCTGTTCGCCTCCAGAAAGCTGTGAAGGCAGCGAATTCGCCTTGTCCTTCAGCTTTACGAGCTCAAGCACTTCCATTGTGCGCTTCTTGATTTGTTTCTTCGGCGCTTCAATAACTTCCATTGCAAAAGCTACATTATCAAAAATAGACAATTTCGGCAGCAAGCGGTAATCCTGAAAAATAACGCCGATATTGCGGCGCAGATAAGGAATCTTTCGCTGCTTCAGTTTTTCTAAATTAAATCCATTCACAAAAATTTGGCCTTTGGTCGGCCGTTCTTCTCTATACATCAACTTCATAAATGTCGATTTACCTGCGCCGGAAGGTCCAACAACATAAACGAACTCGTTGCGGTCCACTTTTACACTAATCCCTCGCAATGCATGAGTGCCGTTGGAGTACGTTTTCCATACGTCCTGCATTTCGATCACAATATCACATCCTAATTAGTTAGATAGCCTTTATCCATTCGACACAAAAGCGGATAATCCTTCTAAAATCGTTTCGAATTTTATGGTGAATACCGTCATTATATCATTATCTTGCAGATTTAGAGAAATTCAGCGCCAGTCATTTCAAGCACTAAAACCATACTATACGCAAAAACCGCCCTGTATAGGACGGTCCTGTTCGTTATTTGGTTGCATTTTTGGGTGCTGCTACACTAGCTCGGATAAGAAGTTCGGTAGGAAGTACCAATTGTTTGGTAACTTGGCGTCCTTCCAGCATATCAATAATCATCTGGGCAGATTGATAACCGATTTCATAGGGGTTTTGGCTAACCGTCGTTAACGTAGGAGAACAAAACGCGGAAATGCTGATGTTGTCGAATCCGGCAACAGAGACGTCACCAGGAATATCAAGCCCAAGCCCGCGGAGCGCTTGCATCGTCCCCAGAGCCATAATATCGCTGGCGCAAAAAATAGCGGTTACGTCCGGATGCTGGGACATCAGCCTATAGGTAGCATCACGTGCTCCCTCATCCGAGAACCCTCCGTCGAGCACCAAATCCTGCTCAAAAGCGATACCTGCTTGCTTCAGCGCTTGCTTGTAGCCATCCAGCCGCTTAATGCTGACATCCGCTTGCTCATGACCATTCACGAGCGCCACCTTGGTATGGCCTTGTTCAATCAAGAACTGTGTCATGCGAGCCGCACCTTGAATATTATCCGAGGTCACATAGCCAACGTTGCTGTTCTTGAAAGGAATGTCGATCAGTACACAGGGCAGGCTTGAAGTGACAATTTCTTTCAAATAAGGGTCGTCCAGCCGAATGCCCATAATAATAACGCCATCTACCCCGCGTTCCTGACAGAGCGCTTTGTAAGACTTTGCCGCTTGCTTCTGCGGAGTCGTACTGAATAAAATCAGATCGTAGTTCAGCTCGCCAGCCCGATCGTTCATGCCACAAAGAATTTCAAACGCTATGCTGTCCTTGGAGCTGCTGCGAGTAATGCCGGAAAGCAGAAGTCCGAGGGTCTGGGTTTTCTTCGAGATTAGGCTGCGTGCTGCCATATTAGGACTATAACCAAGCTCATTAGCAATAAGCTGAATCTTTTTCCGGGTATTATCATTAACATCATCGTATCCGTTAAGCGCTCGAGATACCGTCGTGACGGACACGCCTGCTTCTCTGGCAATATCTTTAATTGTAATCATTCGTAGCGTGCTCGCTCCTCATCCAAAACGTTTTGGAGTGTATTTTGCGGATTTTTATATAATTTCTATATTAATATATTCCCCTTCCAGTTTCAATCTTAATTATCAAACGATGTAAACGCTTAAAAAATGTATAAAAGGGATTGAAAATGGTTACAGCGTTATGTATAATCAAAAATGTAGTTTACCAAAACGTTTCGGAAAACATTCATTGGCTTATTTTTGAAAATTGGAAAAGAAAATTTATCGGGCTTATCCCCTTTTGATTTTAATTTCCTTTTCTTTTTAATCGCACCCGAAACGTTTCGGAAGGATAAGAATTGTAAATTCATCAAGAATAACAGAGAAAAGGGGTGGCCCGAATGGATTACCGCGTCATCAAGGAGAATGATCTATTCCTCATGACCGATAAAACCGGCGATATTCCAGCAGGGAATACTGCAGGACACGGTTTATATACGAAGGATACCCGCTTTTTAAGTGGGATGGAGATTCGTATTAACGGCATGACGCCGATTCTGCTTAGTTCTTCCGCAGGAACGAACTATATCGCCACCATTCGTATGACTAATCCTCATATGGAATCGGATGGGCAGTTGATTCTTTGGAGAGAGTCCATTGAACTGGAAAGACAACGTTTTATTTATGAAGGCGCTTTATACGAAACGATTGCCTTCACGAATTTTTATCCTAAACCGGTCGCTTTCGACTTTACGGCTCGCTTCGAAAGCGACTTCGCTGACATGTTCGTCGTTCGAGGCTTCCAGAACGGAACATTCGGCGAACTGCTTCCGGACATTCAGGACCCTCAGAAGCTGGTCAAGCGCTACAAAGGGACCGACGGTGTCGAGCGTCAAACCCATATCGGCTGGGATCGCAAAGAAACAACGGTTCAGGAAGACAGCACAGTAGCGTTCACGTTTGAGCTGGCTCCCAAAGAGCGGCAGTCCGTGACCTTCTTCATCGCTCCTTATATCGATGGCCAAGGACCTGAACAAGTACCTGCCGAGCAGGCAATTCAACAGCTGAAAGCTTCTTATCAAGAATGGGACACGAACACTACTTCCGTAGAAAGCAATCTTCCGCTGTTCGATCATCTATACGATCGCGGACTGCAGGATTTGCGCGTGCTCCTGACCGACCTCGGGCATGGACAATTTCCCGTTGCCGGACTGCCTTGGTATGCCGTTCCTTTTGGACGGGACAGTTTAATCGCCGCGCTGCAAATGCTTTCTGCCGAGCCGAATGTGGCCAAAGGCACCTTGTTAACCCTAGCCTCTTATCAAGGGACCAAACATGATGTTTGGCGTGATGAAGAGCCTGGCAAAATTATGCACGAAATCCGCTACGGCGAGCTGGCGCTAACGAATCAAGTTCCGTTCACGCCTTACTACGGAACCATTGATGCAACACCTTTATTCCTGCTTCTTGCAGCAGAATATGTGCAATGGACCGGTGATACGGCACTGATCGAGCAGTTGATGCCGAACATCGAGCAAGCCCTGAACTGGATCGACGTGCATGGCGATGCAGACGGCGACCGTTTCGTGGAATACTACCAGAAATCATCCAAAGGTATCGCCAACCAAGGTTGGAAAGACTCCGGTGATTCCGTCGTACACAGCAACGGCGATTATGCCAAAGCGCCAATTGCGCTTGCTGAAGTCCAAGGCTACGTTTATCATGCCAAAGTGAAACTGGCACCGATCCTTCGCCAGCTTGGCAAAGAAGCGATGGCGCAGGAGCTCGAAAGCTCCGCAGAAGAGCTTCGCCAACGCTTTGAAGCGAGCTTCTGGATGGAAGAAGAAGGCTTCTACGCGATTGCGCTGGACGCTGACAAGAAGCAAGTTCAATCCGTGACGACTAACCCGGGTCATGTTCTTATGTCCGGCATGCTGCAGCCGGATCGCGCCGCAGCCGTGGTACAAAGGCTGGTAGCTCCTGACATGTTCAGCGGCTATGGCATTCGCACGATGAGTACGGAATCAGCTGGCTACAATCCGATGAGCTATCATGACGGCAGCATTTGGCCGCACGACAATTCACTTGTACTGCTCGGCATGAGCCGCTGCGGCTACAAAGCCGAAACGATGCAAGTCATCGAAGGCTTAATGAAGGCTGCTGAAAGTTTCGAATACCATAGACTGCCTGAATTATATTGCGGATACGACGAATCTATTGGCGAGCCTGTGCCTTATCCAGTCGCTTGTTCTCCGCAAGCTTGGGCAGCCGGCACTCCACTCGTATTTCTGCAAACGATGCTTGGTATTGAGCCTGACACGCTGGGCAGTACCATCCGTTTAAACCCTGTGCTTCCATCTGGCATGACGGACCTTACCGTCCGCAATATGACAGTGGCGCAAGGCAAATTGAGTCTATCTATTCAACTGAGCCCGCAGACGAAGACCCCGGTAGTCCAAGTATTGAACAATACAACAGGGCTTCAAGTGATTCACCATTCATAAATAGCTGTTTATAAAAAGGGAGGCATTTACTCATGAAAAAATGGCTTACTGGCATTTCACTCGCTGCTGTATCATCCATGATCGTTATTTCCGGCTGCGGCAGCCAAACGAACAACGCATCTCCATCCCCTGCCGCGACTTCCGCTGGGACAGCAGAACCTGTCACCATCACTTTGAATGGCTGGGGCTCCAGCCCGGAAGAAACAGCCTTGTTTCAACAAGTTCTGAAAGATTTCCAAGCCAAACATCCGAACATTACCGTTAAATTTGACGTTATCGCGGATCAATACATGGACGTGATCAAAACACGTTTAGTCGGTGGCGAAGGCGCTGATGTCTTCTTCCTGGATGCTTTTGAAGCTCCTGGCCTCATTGCCAAAAACGTGCTTGAACCGCTTGATAGCTATGTCAAACCTGAATTTGACGTGGCTGATTTCGAAGAACCGCTTGTGAATGCCTTCAAAGGGAAAGACAACAAAAGCTATGGCTTCCCGAAAGATACCTCAACATTAGCGCTTTTCTATAATAAAAAAGATTTTGCAGACGCAGGTATCACGAAGGTTCCTACCACTTGGGAAGAGCTTCAAGATGCAGCTAAAAAGCTTACCAAAGCAGACGGCGGCAAAGTCTCCCGCTTCGGATTCGGCGCGGCGCCTGAGCTCGCTCGCCAAATGTTCATGATCCAGGCGGCTGGCGGCAAAATATCCGACGATAATGGCAATGCGGCTTACGCTTCTCCTGAAGCTTTGAAAGGGCTGCAGCCTGTTGTCGATATGCATTTGAAAGATAAATCCGCAGGCGAGCCAAAAGATT
The DNA here is from genome assembly GCF_002027705.1 of Paenibacillus ferrarius. GTDB lineage: Bacteria > Bacillota > Bacilli > Paenibacillales > NBRC-103111 > Paenibacillus_E > Paenibacillus_E ferrarius. The sequence continues at coordinate 45,093 of NZ_MBTG01000022.1, forward strand.
TGGGCGCTGGCTGGGGCGGCGAAATGTTCGGACAGCACAAAGCGTCCATGGTTATTGAAGGAAACTGGGCAATTCCGTACCTGCAAACGACATTCAAAGATCTCGACTTCGGTACAGCTGAAGTCCCTACCACGTTCGGCAAAAAAGCGACAATGGCTTACACCGTTGCTTATGTCATGAACAAAAGCTCGAAACACAAACAAGAGGCATGGGAACTCATTTCCTATCTCACTGGCAAAGAAGGCATGAAAACTTGGACTAGCAAAGGCTTAGCGCTGCCTGCCCGCAAATCCGTATCGAAAGAACTCGGATTCGACAAAGACCCGCTTCGCGCTGCTTTGGTTGCCGGCAACTCCTACTCCATTCCTTGGCAAGCCAAAGAAACATTGCCAACCATTATGAACAACTTCAACAATCAGTTTATTTCCGCTTATCAGGGCAAAGTAACCTTGGAAGAAGCACTTAAGAAAGCGCAAGATACTGCCAACAAGGAAATTGCTGCTGCGAAATAATTAAATACAGCATAGTAACCGTAAAAGAGGAGAGCCTTCCTCTTTTACGTATTTTACAGGAAAGGGGGAGCTTTATAATGAAACGACGCTGGAACCGCCGCAAATGGCGGGACGTGATTTCGGGATATTTGTTCGTTTCTCCGTCTCTGCTTATACTTGGCGCCTTCTTCTTGCTGCCTATTCTGTATGCCGTGTTCCTCTCTCTACATAAGGTGGAACTGCTAGGCGGCGTCAGTTACAAATTCATCGGGCTTCGCAACTTTGCTCGGATCGCAGATGATGACCGTGCCTGGATAGGACTCCGCAATACCGTTGAATATGCCATTTATGTCGTTCCGATACAAACCATCGTCGCCATGCTGATGGCTTCGGTACTGAATTCAAAAATTAAGTTTCGCAATTTCTTCCGAGTTGTTTATTTTATGCCGACGATCACTTCATCTGCGGTATTAACGCTCATTTTCATGTGGCTATATAAATCCGATGGTTTATTGAACGATTTGCTCAACCTCGTAGGTTTGGACAGCTACAACTGGCTTGGAGACCCAAGCGTCGCCCTCAAAGGCATTATGATCATGAATATATTTTCCACAGCGCCTCAATTTATGGTTATTTACTTGGCTGCGCTGCAGGATATTCCCGATACGCTATATGAAGCAGCTGAACTGGATGGTGCTGGCACCTGGCGCCGATTCATCTCAATTACAGTGCCCATGCTCAAACCTGTGACATTCTTCGTCGTTACGATGGGGTTGATTGGAACCTTCCAGCTTTTCGATCAGGCCTATATCATCTCTAACGGCTCTGGCGGACCTGATAATTCTACGTTGACCCTTGTCCTGCTGATTTATCAATATGCCTTTAAGAACTTAGACATGGGCTACGCTTCCGCTTTGGCCTTCATGTTAACCTGTGCCATCATGGTTGTGACATTGATTCAGCGCAAGCTGTTCGGCGGCGAAGAGAAATTGAACTAGAAGGGAGAGACCCAATATGGAAGCAACCAAATCCCGCGCCTTCGCGCGCGTGTTAACCTATCTCATGCTGGCTTTTTATGCGGTAATCACCATCATTCCGTTCTTGTGGGCGCTCTCCGCTTCGTTCAAGACGCTAGCGGAAATCTCTACAACCGGATTATCGTTTATTCCCAAGCATTTCACACTCGATAATTACAAATATATCTTCACAAGCGAGCAAATGTTCCCGCGCTGGTTTCTAAACAGTGTTATGGTGGGCATCTCCGTTACCCTGCTCAATTTGCTGCTGAATTCTCTGGCCGGGTATTCCTTAGCCCGCTTTGACTTTCCTGGCAACAAACTTATTTTCTTCTTTATTTTAACGATTCTAATGGTGCCGGATAAAGTTACGCTCATTCCGCAATATTTGATCATCAAAGACCTAGGATGGCTGAACAGCTACCGCTCTTTGATCATTCCAGCCGCGGTGCAAGCGACTTATATATTCATGATGCGCCAATTTTTCATCAGCTTCCCTAAAGAATTAGAAGAAGCAGCAGAGATGGATGGCATGAGCCGTATCGGCATGTTCTTCCGGGTAGCGCTTCCGCTGGCCGGACCACCGCTCGCTGCTATGGCGATCTTCACCTTCATGGGCTCATGGAATGAATTCCTGAAACCATTGCTCTTCATGTCAGAGCGCGCTATGTTCACCCTCCCGCTAGGGTTGAATACATTCAAAGGCCAATACATTTCTTATTGGAACTATATCATGGCAGCATCCATGGTCTTCACGCTGCCAGCCTTGCTAGTGTATGTGTTCGGCAATAGGTTCTTCATCAAGGGCATTACCTTTACAGGAACCAAATAAAGCGAAATACGAAACCGTCGAAGCTTCTTTTCGGCGGTTATTTTTTTATCAAGCTTGAGCAGATGAGGCAAGTACTAAAATCTCTTGATGAACGATACATATGGTAGTACAGGCCCGAGACTAATTCATAAGTAAAGGAGCCGCTGTACATGCCATTTCAAATCAGAAAAATTATCTTCTATGTGTCGATCATTCTTGGTGCGTTTGGCGCCATTAGCATCGCTTTATATATGTATGGCTCTCAAACTACCCTCCCGCCGAACTTCTCTGTCGCAGGCTGGCGTGTTGGAGATATGCGTTACGAAGCCTTTCAACAGCAATACAACAAGCGTCTTGAGCAGCTCTTAGCCTTTCCTATTCAAATAGACACCTCTTATCCCGATATTCCCAATCGACAGTTAACGTTAGGCCAACTAGGCATTCATTATCAAAATGAGGCGCTTGAGCAGTCGCTGAAACAGCTTTTTGACAGCTCGCCATTTGAGCGAATAAAAGCTCGCTGGTCGCTTCGTCACGCGGATATTCCTCTCGAGGTTACGGTCGATGAAGCGCAGCTCGTCAAAGCTGTCAAAGAAGCCTGGAGCGCGCTTTATGCCCAGCAGCCAACTCCCGCCAAGAGAATCGTCACCGCACAAGACTCGCTAACCTATGAAAAGGAACAAAACGTGCTGCGCGTCGACATCGCTCACCTGCTCGAGCATTTGCAAGAAATCGCTCCTTCTATTTCGTATATCAACAATACCGCACCCGTGCGCCTGACACTTCCTTTGTATGAGCAAAGTCCAGCTATAACGGTTGAAAGCTTGACACAGCAAGGCATTGATGGCAAAATATCGGAATTCACAACCTCGTTCCCTTTATCCGGGGAAGGCCGCATTCATAACATCCGTTCAACTGCCGCATCTATTCAGGATTTGCTTATGGCACCGGGAGAAACGTTCGATTACAGCAAAATCATTGCACAAACCGAGGCGAAATTCGGTTATAAAGAGGCGCCTGTCATTCTGAACGGCAAATTGGTGCCTGGCATTGGGGGCGGCATTTGCCAAGTGTCATCGACCCTTTATAACGCTGTTCTGCGAAGCGGACTGGAAATCGTCGAGAGGCGCAATCATTCGCTTCCTGTCAGCTATGTTCCATTAGGCCAGGATGCGACTTTTGCCAATGGCTATATCAATTTCAAATTCCGCAATAATACGGACGCTTTTGTATTAATACGCACGATCACAACGGAGCAAGCAGTTACCGTGAAGCTTTTTGGGCATATGACCCCCTCCATTTCCTATGATATCGACTCTACGATTATTGAAACTATTCAACCTCCAATCAAATACTTGCACAACCCTAGCCTTCGTGCGGGGGCGACCCAAACGATCAGTACGGGTAAAGTTGGGTATAAGGTTGAAACGTATCGCACCAAAAGAGAGAACGGCATAATCGTGGAGAAAAAGTTGATTTCCAAAGATCAATATTCGCCTGTACCCACTTTGATCGCTGCAAATCAAGGGAATATCAAGCCCGAGGATGGCAACCAGACTGAGTCCAATCAACCTCTTCTGGAGGATGGCGTGAAAGGGCCAGCATTTCGCTAATTACCGAGGTCATGGTCCCTACGAGCAAATATGGATAAAAAAAGAAAAGGTCATGTGACTGTAGTTACTAGGTCATTATGACTTTTTTCTATTATGATTAAAGTACGAAATAGCAAACAAGGAGGTTTGACGATGAGCAAAATCGATTACTTCAAAGAACTCCACTATCGACTGCGCGGACTTCCCGAGAAGGAGCGCCAAAATATATTGTCTGTCTATGAAGAATTATTTCAAAAAGCACTTGAGAACGGGAAACATGAGGACGACGTGGCCCAGTCGCTAGGCTACCCGCGCGTACCTCAATGGAATGGGCAGAAGGAAGCGCCAAGCAGCCATAAGGAGCCAGCAGGCAGCACATTCACTGAGCCCGTAGAGAAGAAGGCTTATGTCCAGCAAGAGCCAATACCCACACCGCCACCGGCACCTACCAAGGCCCCTGAAGCGAATGGGTTTCCGCCCTATACACCGCCTTATCAAACGAACCCGTATGCAAATAATGCTCCTTACCCTTATCCGGTGAAGCCAGAGACAGGGATTAAGGCGATTATTGTCAGCATTGGACTTGGTTTTTTCAACCTTATCTTCATCGTTGGGCCATGGTTCGCTGTGTTATCAACCCTGGTCGCATTGTTTATTTCAGGGTTTGCGCTAATTATCGCACCCATCATCGAAGTTCTCACTGCCTTTACGGGAACCTTCGACAACGATATGCGCTTTATCGGATTCGCCATGCTCGCTTTATTTGGCCTAGGAATTATTCTAACAACGTTCAGCTCCTGGCTGTTCAAAGTATTCTTCAAACTCACTTGGACATATATCCAATTCAATGCCAAATTGATAAAGGGGGCGTAAGCCATGAAACGTGGACCTAAATTTTTCTTGCTGATTGGTTTTGCCTGCTTGGCCATTGGGCTTATTGGAACAGCTGTCTCTTTCAAAAGCGTCGACCTGAACGAGGGAATAGCCAACATCGATATCGAAAAGAAAATTTCCGCCGCTAACATCGATACGTTAATTCTCCAAAATGATATCTCCGGGATCACCTTTGTTCCGAGCAATTCGGATGAAATTAAAGTACACTTGGTAGGAACAGTAGGGGAAAAGGCTGCCAAGGATTGCGTCATTGATGCAGCTACGGAAGGAAATAACGTGTGGCGGGTAAATGTTGCTACGCATAAAAAAAATCAAATTAATATTGGCATTAGTTTGTCCGAGTTAAAAAGCCTGATTGCCAGTCGCGGCAAACAGCTAAAAACAGAAATCTCCCTTCCCGATAAAATGTTCAAAGCTATCACCATTTCTTCTGATACAGGAGCTATTCATCTCAAAGAAATCAAGGCGGCAAGCTTGGAAGCATCCACAGATACAGGCAATATTTCTATAGACCGTTATGAAGGAAAGCAGCTTAATCTACGAACGGATACAGGAAGCATTACCGTCGACAATGGTCAGGGCAATGTGGCTTTAAGAACAGATACCGGTAGTATTACAGCGAAATTAAACGATATCGGTGATTCCGTTTCGCTGCAATCGGACGTAGGCAGCATTCGCCTTAAATTGGATCCCGCTCCGAAGAACGCAAGTTTTGATTTAAGATCGGATATAGGCAATGTTAATCTAACTATCCCAGGTGTAAATATGGAGCGCAACGAGAATAGTGGGCGTCATTCGGCCAAAGGTGCCATCGGTGATGGCAGCAAACAAGTGAAAGTGCAAACCGATACGGGTTCCATCTCAGTAACCAACAACTAATAATAAAGCCTTCATTCCCATCGAAACCGATGAGTTTGAAGGCTTTTGTTTTATTTGCTTTTTTCTAGAAAAGCTTGGAGCCACACGTTGGATTGAACCAAAACTTGCTCAGCGCGAGCAATCGCCTCTGTCACTTGGTTGCTTGCAGTTCCACCAAAGACATTACGTGCATTGACCACTTGCTCCGGTTGTAAAACTTGATAAATATCGGATTCGAACAGTTCTGAGAACGTTTTGAACTCCTCGATGCTCATATCGAGCAAATATTTTTTGTTCTGGATGCAGTGCAGAACCGTTTTACCAATCACTTCGTGCGCTTGGCGGAAAGGCAGACCTTTGTTAACAAGGTAATCCGCGATATCCGTAGCGTTAGAGAAGTCTTGGTTAACCGCTTGTCTCATGCGATCCGTGTTGACCTTCATCGTAGCGACCATCGGAGCGAATAATTGGAGCGCGCCTTGCAGGGTGCGAACCGTATCGAACATGCCCTCTTTATCTTCCTGCATGTCCTTGTTGTAAGCCAGCGGCAGCGACTTGAGCACGGTCATCAGACCGAACAAGTTGCCGTAGACGCGGCCGGTTTTGCCGCGGACGAGTTCGGCCACGTCCGGGTTCTTCTTCTGCGGCATGATCGAGCTGCCGGTACAGAAAGCATCGTCGAGCTCGACGAACGCGAACTCGGTCGAAGACCACAGCACCATCTCCTCGCTAAAGCGAGAAAGGTGCATCATGATCATGGACGCGTTAGAGAGGAACTCCAAGATGAAATCGCGGTCGCTGACCGCATCCAGGGAGTTCTCGTACACGCGTCCGAACCCAAGCTGCTCCGCCACGAAATGGCGGTCGATCGGGAACGTCGTGCCGGCGAGCGCGCCAGCGCCAAGCGGCAAAATATCTACGCGCTTGTAGCTGTCCTGCAAGCGCTCCAAGTCGCGCTGGAACATGCTGACGTAGGCCATCAAGTGATGTGCAAAGAGGATCGGCTGCGCACGCTGTAGATGCGTATAACCCGGAACAATCGTATCAATGTTGTTTTTGGCTTGGTCGATCAGTGCTTCCTGCAGCTTGATCAGATGTCCCACAAACTCAACAACCCGCTTGCGCAGGTAAAGATGCATATCCGTTGCCACTTGGTCATTGCGGCTGCGGCCCGTATGCAGCTTGCCGCCAACAGGACCAATCAGGTCGATTAGCGTTTTCTCGATATTCATATGAATATCTTCATTCTGAATCGTGTACTCGAGTTCGCCGCGGCGGATCATGCCTTGGACTTGCAGCAGGCCGTCTTTGATCTTCTCTACATCTTCAGCAGGCAAGATACCGCATTTGCCCAACATCGTCACATGCGCCAAGCTGCCTTGAATATCTTCCTCAGCCAACTCTTTATCAAATGTAATCGATGCTGTATATTCTTCGACCAATTGGTCGGTTTGCTTCGTAAATCGTCCACCCCAAAGCTTTGACACGTTGCACTACCCCTCTCTAATGGACAGCCCAAAGGCTTTCCACAGTGGGAAAGCCCTTGAAAGACTGCGAACTTATTTCTTCGCGTTTTGCTCCACGCCGGAAGATACTTTCAAACGAAGCGCGTTCAAGCGAATGAAACCAGTTGCATCGCCTTGATCGTATGCTTTCGTCGGATCTGCTTCCATCGTTGCAATATCTGGGTTGTATAGGGATACTGGGCTTTTGACGCCAGCGCCGATTACATTGCCTTTGTATAGTTTCAAACGCACTGTACCTGAAACGTTCTTTTGGCTTTCTGCCACAAGCGCTTGAATCGCCAAACGCTCAGGCGCAAACCAGAAGCCGTTGTAAACCAGTGTCGCATATTTCGTAATCAAGGAATCACGAAGGTGCATCACATCACGATCCATCGTGAGGGATTCCATTTTGCGGTGAGCCGTGAAAAGGATCGTACCACCCGGAGTTTCGTACACGCCGCGGCTCTTCATGCCAACGAAACGGTTCTCAACCATGTCCACACGACCAATGCCGTGCTTGCCGCCGATTTCATTCAAAGTTTCCATCACTTGCAGCGGAGTCAATTTGGCTCCGTTGATCGCTACGCAGTCACCTTTATCGAACTCAAGCTCAATGTATTCCGCTTCATTCGGAGCGTCTTCTGGAGCTACGCTCAAGACGTACATGCCTTTGTTGTCGTCATGTGCAGCATCGAACCAAGGATCCTCCAACATGCCGCTCTCGAAGGAGATGTGCAGCAGGTTGCGGTCTGTGGAATACGGCTTCGCCGCCGATGCCGTCACCGGAATGCCATGCTTCTCGGCATAGGCGATCATCTCTGCGCGACCTGGGAATTCCTCGCGGAATTGTTCCAAACGCCAAGGCGCGATAACGGACAGCTCAGGCGCCAGCGCCGCTGCTGTAAGCTCGAAGCGCACTTGGTCGTTCCCTTTGCCGGTTGCGCCATGCGCAATCGCTGTTGCGCCTTCAGCGCGGGCGATCTCGACCATGCGCTTCGCGATCAACGGACGCGCAATGCTCGTGCCGAGCAGGTATTGCCCTTCATACAGAGCGCCCGCTTGGAACATCGGGTTGATGAAATCCTTCGCGAATTCATCGCGCAGGTCATCGATGTAGATTTTGGATGCGCCAGTTTTGAGCGCTTTTTCTTCCAGACCGTCAAGCTCGTCTTTTTGCCCGATATCCGCTGTGAACGCGATGATTTCAGCGTCGTAAGTCTCTTTTAACCATTTCAAAATTACCGATGTATCCAGTCCGCCGGAATAGGCGAGTACGATTTTTTCCTTAGCCATGTCTACTAATCTCTCCGTTTCTAATTCTGCTGATTGATAGCTATTATATCATTGTCGCGGCCATAATGGCCTTTTGCGCATGAAGACGATTCTCGGCTTGATCAAAAATGATCGAATGCGCGCCATCGATGACGCCCTCGCTCACTTCTTCCCCACGATGGGCTGGCAAGCAATGCATGAACAAGTAATCCTGTTTCGCATACTTCACAAGCGCTTCGTTAATTTGGAAATTTTTGAAAGCGACTTCCCGCTCCTGCTGCTCCGCTTCAAAGCCCATGCTCGCCCATACATCTGTATAGACGATATCGGCATTTTCGATCGCTTCGCGCGGATCACGAGTAAGCAGCACACTGCCTCCGGATTGCGCAGCATTTTCCTTGGAAATCTGAATCACTTCTTTGTCCGGGTCATACCCTTCCGGCGAAGCAATCGCGAAGTCCATGCCTAATTTGCTCGCACCCATCATCAGAGAGTGAACCATATTGTTGCCATCCCCGATATAAGCCACTTTGATCCCTTTCAGACGGCCTTTTTTCTCCAGAACCGTTTGATAATCAGCCATAACCTGGCAAGGGTGCGCGTAATCAGTAAGCCCATTAATAACCGGCACCGTTGCTCCACGAGCCAGATCGATCACTTTACGGTGCTCGTACGTACGAATCATAATTCCATCCAGATAACGGGACAACGTCTGCGCCGTATCCCAAACCGTTTCTCCGCGTCCAAGCTGAAGATCATTTTTGCTTAAGAAAAGCGCCTGACCGCCAAGCTGGTACATCCCGACTTCAAAAGATACACGCGTACGCGTCGATGATTTCTCAAAAATCATCCCCAACGTTTTGCCTGCTAATACAGCATGAGGCTCTCTAGCCTTCTGCTTGCGTTTCAGCTCAATGCCATAGTGAATCAAATATTCGATTTCTTCCGGTGTATAGTCAACCAAAGCAAGAAAATCTTTGCCCTTCAGTTGGGCAGCCATTTCTTCTTGTAAGGTAATATTCATTTCATCCAACCTCTCTACGTTAACTCTGTCTAAATGCTGCTGATCGTCGATGCCTTCTGGGAGAGGACATCACACACGACATCCAGCGCTTGATCCAAATCTGCTTGCGGTATCGTCAAAGCCGGTACCAAACGAATCACATTCGGCCCTGCTGGAATAACCAATACACCTTGTTTGTGAATTTCACTGATGATTTCACCAGCTGGTTGCGTACACTCGATGCCAATTAACAGACCAACACCGCGAATCTTCGCGATTAACGGATTGCCCGCAAGCTTGCTTTCCAGCTTCTTCACCGTGTACTCGCCTAACTCTGCTGCACGTTCAGACAATTTCTCCGAAATAATCGTGTCCAAAGCCGCGTGAGCCGCCGCTGTCGCAATTGGTGTTCCGCCAAACGTCGAGCCGTGACTGCCTGCGCTGAAAGCTTCAGCCAAATGCGCCTTGCCCAGCATAGCTCCGATCGGGAAGCCACCGCCAAGACCTTTGGCCAATGTGAAAATATCCGGCTCCACACCGTAATGCTCATACGCAAACAATTTACCTGTACGCCCAATGCCTGTTTGGATTTCATCTACAATTAACAGCAAATTCTCCTGTTTGCAAAGCTCAGCAATCTGCTTCACGAATTCCGGATCAGCCGGCAGAACGCCGCCTTCGCCTTGAACCATTTCAAGCATGATCGCGCAAGTTGTATCATTCACGAGACTGCGAACAGCATCAATATCGTTATAAGGCGCATAGACAAAACCGCCTGGAAGCGGATGGAAGCCTTCCTTTACTTTATCCTGACCTGTAGCGGTCAGCGTAGCCAGTGTGCGTCCGTGGAACGACATGTTGAACGTGATAATCTCGTACCGACCATTGTTCAGCACCTTCTGGGAGTAGCGACGAGCTAATTTGATTGCCGCCTCATTCGCTTCCGCACCCGTGGAACAGAAAAATACCGCGTCCGCACAGCTGTTGTCCGTAAGCAAAGTGGCCAGCTTCTCCTGATTCGGAATATGAAAAAGATTGCTCACATGCCAAAGCTGATCCAGCTGTTCAACTAGCTTCTCTTTCACCGCTTGAGGCGCGTGTCCGAGGTTCGTCACCGCGATGCCGCTCATCAAATCGATGTACTCCTTGCCTGTGTCATCCCACAGTCGGCTGCCTTCCCCCTTCACCAATGTAATCGGATATCTGGTGTAAGTTGGAAAGAGCGAGCTTTTTCCCGTTTCTGTCATGTACATTCCCTCCTTAGTGGTTATTCCAATGCGCACTTTTGTGCGTATTGATTATGATTCCTTTAAGTGATGTCCTATAGATAATTGCTGCTATTTCAAAACGAATATGCTCCGAGATGATTAAAACCTTCTAACGCACAATCCGCGTACCAATACCGGTGCCTTTCAGCACTTTGCTCAGTACATTCGGCTCAGATCCATTCACGATAACAACTTCCTGCACCTTACCCTGTATACAAGCAATCGCTGCACGGACCTTAGGGATCATGCCGCCGTAGATCTCACCGCTGACGATCATTTCTTCGATCTCTGCCACGCTCACAACCGGAAGTACTTGCTTCTCGCCGTCAACCGTCTTCATGATGCCTGGAACGTCAGTCACAACAACCATTTGCTCGACACCAAGGTGCGAAGCGACCGCTCCCGCTGCTGTATCCGCATTAATGTTGTAACGCTGTCCGCCATCTGCGCCAAGTCCAACCGGTGCGATGACCGGAATATAGCCCATATTCACGATGCCCTGAATCAACTCCGCATTGACCTTCGTCACGTCGCCGACAAGTCCAACTTCATGGCTGTTCGCCACTGGCTTCGCTTCGATCAGATGTCCATCCACACCGGACAATCCAAGTGCAGCTGCGCCCGTTAATTGAATACGGCGGACGATCTCTTTGTTGATCTGACCAGATAGCACCATCTCTACAACATCCAACACCGCTTCGTTCGTCACCCGCAGGCCGTTCACGAAACCAGACTCAATTCCGAGCTTCCCCAGCGTCTCCGAGATTGCAGGACCACCGCCATGTACGATGACAGTAACGATGCCTTCGTCCTGAAGCTGACGCATATCTTCAAAAAAGCTGGACGGTAAAGCCGCAAGCGTACTCCCGCCGCATTTCATCACAAAGCAATTGTTCTTCACAGCCGTTCGTTCCCCTTTGCTTCCTTATGTGCGATAAGCCGCATTGATCCGCACATAATCATATGTCAAATCGCAGCCCCAGCCTGTTGCCTTGCCAGTGCCCATATGCAAATTCACGTGAATTTGAATCGTGTCTGTTTTCAAATAAGCAAGCGCCGCTTCCTCGTCAAACTTCACTGGACGCGACTGCTCCAACACCGCGATATCGCCAAGGCGAATATCGACCGTGTTTACGTTCACCGGCTGACCGGAGTATCCGACTGCCGCGATGATCCGACCCCAGTTGGCATCAGCTCCATAAACAGCCGACTTCACCAAGCTCGACCCGATGATCGACTTGACGATCTTGCGAGCCGCCTCGTCGCTCTCCGCGCCGACTACCGTCGTCTCGATCAGCTTCGTCGCGCCTTCGCCGTCGCGAGCAATCGCTTTGGCGAGGTATTCGCCAACGTACTGGAACCCTGCCGCGAACGCTTCCCAATCCGGATGTTCCGGATTCAACGCTTCGCCGCCGGCCAGCCCGCTAGCCATCACCACGACCATGTCGTTGGTGCTTGTATCTCCGTCAACAGTGATCATGTTGAACGTGCTGTCTGTAATCCTGCCCAGCAGCTGCTGCAGGTGTACGCTTTCGATCGGTGCATCGGTTGTCATGAAACCGAGCATTGTCGCCATGTTCGGATGAATCATCCCCGAACCCTTCGCCGCCCCGGCAATATGTACTTCCTTGCCGCCAACCACAACACGGACACACGTCATCTTCTGCGTAAGATCCGTTGTCAGGATCGATTGGCAGAAGTCTTCGCCTCCGTCTACTTTCACACGGCCTGGCAGCTGCTCGATGCCGCTGAGCACCTTGCCCATCGGCAATAACTCGCCGATGACGCCTGTGCTCGTCACGCCGACGTGATGCTCCGCCACGCCTAGTGCCTTCGCACTTGCGGCGCGCATCGCGCGCGCGTCCTGCTCGCCTTGCTCGCCGGTGCACGCATTGGCGTTGCCGCTGTTCACGATCATCGCCTGCAGCTTGCCGCTATGGGCGATGCTTTCTTGCGTCACGCGCAGCGGTGCCGCTTGGAATGCGTTCAGCGTGTACACGCCCGCCGCTGCCGCAGGAACATCACAGACGATTGCGCCCAGATCATAGCGCTCCGTCTTCTTCAAACCACAGTGCAGACCGCCTGCACGAAAGCCTTTCGGCGTCGTAACCGTGCCCTCTGGCACGACAGTAAAGCTACCTTGCTCTAGCATGTTCGTTCGTCACCTGTCCTCATCTTATCGTTATGGATACACCGGTGCGAACAACAGCCCTGTCGTTTCGTCCCAGCCTTGCATCATATTTAAATTTTGAATGGCCTGACCTGCAGCGCCTTTCACCACATTATCAATGACCGAAACAATCGTCACACGTCCTGTACGTTCATCCACAGCAAAACCGATGTCACAGTAGTTGGAGCCGAATACTTCTTTCGTTGAAGGCAGTTTGCCATTCTTGCGAATACGCACAAACTTTCTTCCTTCATAATACTGGCTGTACAGCTCGGTGAAATCTTCCAGCGTACGCTCGCCATTCACAGAGGCATACATCGTAGCCATAATACCACGAGTCATCGGTACAAGGTGCGTTGTGAACGTCGTAATCACCGGCTTGCCGGCAACCCGACTGAGCGCCTGCTCGATTTCTGGAATATGCTGATGCTTATTCACTTTATATGCAGTTAAATTCTCATTCACTTCGGAGTAGTGAACACCCAAGCTCACTCCGCGCCCAGAACCGGACACACCGGATTTGGCATCTATAATAATCGTCGAAGGATCGATCCAGCCCGCTGCAACAGCAGGTATCAGACCAAGCAGCGTAGCTGTCGGATAACAGCCAGGATTTGCGATCAGATCGCTCCCTTTCACTTCGTCCCCGAACACTTCGGACAGACCGTAGATCGAACGAGCCAGCGCCTCTTCGGAAGCGGCCGGTTTTTTGTACCATTTCTCATAATCCGCTGACGACTTCAATCTCAAATCTCCGGAGATATCAATGACTTTCAATCCAGCTGCCAACAATTTCGGCGAAAGTTCTGCACTCACACCCGCTGGCGTTGCCAAGAAAACAACATCCGCTTTGCCTGCGATAAGGTCAACATCCAATACATCGAGCACATCCAAAACGATCTCCTGCAAATGCGGAAAATGCTCAGCAAGCGGTGCTCCCGCATTCGAAGTTGAGATAACCGAAGTAATTTGAACTAACGGATGCGCCTGCAATAGACGAATCAATTCTGCACCACCATAACCTGTGGCTCCAATAATAGCCGCTCTTACGCCATGACTCATTTGAATTTCCCCCAGACGTCCTCAAAATATATGTATTATTATACAGTCGCATACATAATAACTCAATGAATTTTTTTGTCCGATTTTTGTCAATAAAATTGATTTACAGCAAGTCGTTTCAAGGATTTCTCGCATCTCTGCGAAGCTTGTGCAGGAACCTGCTTTTTAGAGAAAAATATACATAATATGCATCAAATTCACGTGTCCCGTGCATAAAAATGAGTCATTTCAGATATATTCTCACCTTAGCCGTGCACACTCCCTCTATTATCCCAAAACAAACGCCACACAAGCAAATTTTGTATGTTCGCTGCTTCTTCTTTTTCGAAAATGTGGGTAAGTATTAGGGTTATGCACAGCTTATCCACAATTTACCCACAACAATATTGGCCAAAAGTTGAGTTATGCACAAAAAGACAAAAAGACGCACCAATGTGCGCCTAATTTTTTTACCCCACTCCATCAAAGCGAATTCTTAGGCATGCTTCTTAAAACCTTCACCCAAGACCTCATTCGTTTCGCTCAAAATGACAAAAGCTTGCGGGTCCACGGATTGCACCAGCGTTTTCAAACGACTTACCTCATTCTGTTTCACGACGACCATCATGACCGTACGAGATTCCCCCGTGAAACCTCCGGACCCATTCAACTCTGTAAGTCCCCGATCCAAATCATATAAAATCGCTTTGCGAATAGCATCCGTATGATCCGAAATGATAAAGGCCACTTTGGCATAGTTGAATCCAAGCTGTACAATGTCAATTGTTTTCGTTGTGACGAATAAACCGATCATTCCGTAAAGAGCATTCTCCGGGGTGAAAATCAAAGCTGAGCTTATAATGACTAACCCATCAAACACCGCAACCGAAAAGCCAAGGCTTAAACCCGAATATTTATGTAGAATTTGAGCAGCCAAACCCAATCCGCCCGTTGAACCACGTCCACGAAAAACAATGCCTAACCCAAGCCCGACTCCCATCCCTCCATAAACTGCCGCTAATAAAGGATTATGAGTAGGTACGCCTAGATGACTTGTTAACAGTACACAAAGCGGAAAAATGACCGACCCTACGGCAGCCTTAACCCCAAACTGTCCCCCCAAAAGCCAAAGGGCTAGCAAAAAAATAGGGATATTCAATGCCCATTGCGTGATGGCCGGGTTTAGATTCGTTATATGCTGCACAATGGTTGAGATCCCTGAGACCCCACCTGTTGCTATCTGATTCGGATTTAAAAAGCAGTTAAAACTCGCGGCCATGATGAGCGAGCCAATTATTAATAACGTATATTCAAATACGGTATGGGAAGGACTTCCGATCCGTATCCGCGGTTCTTTTCTGGGCACGAGCGGCCCTCCTCTCACAAAAAATCCTACACCTTCTAGGTGTAGGATGATCGTCTATGGCTTCGGGTATGCGCAGCAGACCTGAGCGCAACAAGATACGCCAACTTCTGACTACACTTCACTATCCGGCTTCCGAATCTGATGACGTAGATAAGCATCAATGAACGTATCGAGATCTCCATCCATTACCGCACCTACATTACCTGTCTCCGCCGAAGTTCTGTGATCTTTGACCATGCTATAGGGATGAAACACATATGAACGAATTTGGCTTCCCCATCCAATGTCTGATTGTTCGCCGCGAATCTCAGCCAAATGCTTTAAATTCGCTTCGATCTTCTTCTCATACAGCTTGGAGCGGAGCATTTTCATCGCTTTCTCGCGGTTCTTGATCTGCGAGCGCTCTTGCTGACAGCTCACCACGACACCGGTTGGCATGTGCGTAATCCGCACAGCCGAATCCGTGGTGTTGATGTGCTGACCGCCGGCGCCGCTGGCACGATACGTATCGATTTTGAGATCCTCCGTGCGGATCTCAACCTCTGTATCGTCCTCAATCTCCGGCATGATGTCGCACGACACGAAGGACGTATGACGCCTTCCTGAGGCATCGAACGGCGAGATGCGAACGAGCCGATGCACGCCCTTCTCCGCCTTCAAATAGCCGTAGGCGTTGAAGCCTGTGATCTGCAGCGTGACGCTCTTCACGCCGGCTTCGTCGCCGGGCAAATAGTCGAGGACCTCGACTTTGTAGCCCCGCTTCTCCGCCCAGCGGCGATACATGCGCAGCAGCATCTCCGCCCAGTCCTGCGACTCGGTGCCGCCGGCACCGGGATGCAGCTCAAGAATAGCATTCAGCCGGTCATACGGCTGATTCAAAAGCAAGCCAAGCTCGAACGTTTCGAGCTTCTTCTTAAGTGCCGCGATGCCTTCCTCAATGTCGGCTGCCAGGCCAGCATCGGCTTCCTCTTCCTCGAGCTCGACCATGACCTGCAGGTCATCGAACGCGTTCGAGAAGCCATTGAATTCATCAACGACACTTTTGATCACGTTGAGGTCTGCGATGGTCTTCTGGGCACGTTCGTTATCGTCCCAGAAGTCCGGCGCCCCCATTTTTTCCTCAAAATCGCCGATCGCTTCCAGCTTATGATCTAAGTCAAAGAGACCCCCGTAATTCGGTTAGTCGCTTTGCTGTTTCTCTTAAGTCTTGTTTCACTTCTGGTTCCAGCATGTCTTACACCTCTTTATTCTCTTGTGCCCCTATCATCGGGTTAATTAGCTGCGGCCGGGTAAATCCTGCTTAGCTGCCTTGCCCATGGCACTGTTTGAACTTCTTCCCGCTGCCGCAAGGACATGGGTCGTTACGCCCGATACGCTGCTCTTCGTCGCGCACCAGTGGTTTCTTGCCGCCAGCTTCGTTCTTCGTGTCCACAGCTTGACCTTCAGCTACCGCTTGGCGCTCCAGGTTGCTTTGAACGTGAGCTTTCATGATGTACATCGCAACTTCTTCCCGGATGTTGTCAATCATCTCTTGGAACATTTCGAATCCTTCAAATTGGTATTCACGAAGCGGATCCGTACCGCCGTATGCACGAAGGTGGATACCTTGGCGAAGCTGATCCATAGCATCAATATGATCCATCCATTTGCTGTCTACCGCGCGAAGAGCGACAACCTTCTCGAATTCACGCATGAATTCAGCGCCGATTTCTTCTTCACGCTCATCGTACCGTTTGCTGACAAGAGCTTGAATAAATTCAATGATTTCTTCTTGCTCTTTGCCCCATAGATCTTGATCCGTAATTTGCGCATCATCATGCAGCAAATTGTTGTTCACGAAGTTAGCCACTTCTTGAACTTCCCACTCTTCCGGAATTTGTTCTTCCGGGCAGTGTGCTTTCACCACGCGCTCAATCACAGAAGTAATCATACCTTCAATGACCTCACGAATATTGTCGGACTCCAGAAGCTCGCGACGTTGTTTATAGATGATACCACGCTGTTGGTTCATTACATCATCGTATTGAAGAACGACTTTACGCACGTCGAAGTTGTTGCCCTCAACGCGTTTTTGAGCCGATTCCACTGCGCGGGAAATTAATTTGCTCTCGATCGGCTGATCTTCTTCCATTCCGAGGCGGTCCATCATCGCCATGATATTTTCCGCGCCGAAGCGTTTCATCAATTCATCCTCTAGGGAGAGGTAGAACTGGGAAGAACCTGGGTCACCTTGACGGCCTGCGCGTCCACGCAGCTGGTTGTCGATCCGTCTGCTTTCATGACGTTCTGTACCTATAATATGCAGTCCGCCTGCGTCATGTACGCCTTCGCCAAGTACAATGTCCGTACCGCGGCCCGCCATGTTCGTCGCAATCGTCACAGAGCCCGGTTGGCCTGCGCGTGCTACGATTTCAGCTTCCTCCGCATGATACTTCGCATTCAATACTTTGTGCTGAACGCCTTTCTTCTTGAGCATGTCCGATAATACCTCGGAATTCTCAATTGAAACAGTACCGACAAGAACCGGTTGATTCAGCTTATGGCGCTCTACGATCTGCTCAACAACAGCTCTGAATTTACCTATTTCTGACTTGTACACCACATCCGGCATATCCTTACGAATCATCGGACGGTTCGTCGGAACTATGATAACTTCAAGACCATAAATCTTCTTGAGCTCTTCCTCTTCCGTCTTCGCTGTACCCGTCATACCCGCAAGCTTGCGGTACATCCGGAAATAGTTCTGGAAAGTAATCGTCGCCAGCGTCATGCTTTCATTCTGAACTTGCAGCTGCTCTTTGGCTTCAATCGCCTGGTGCAGCCCATCGCTATAACGACGGCCTGTCATAATACGGCCTGTAAATTCATCAACAATCATCACTTCGTCATCTTGCACCACGTAATCCACATCGCGTTTCATAATGAAACGTGCTTTAAGCCCTTGTGTCACATGATGATTAATATTCACATTCTGATGATCGAATAAGTTCTCAATGCCGAATGCACGCTCCGATTTAGCTACCCCTTCTTCAGTAAGAGCCACGGAACGCACTTTAATATCTATCGTGTAATCTTCTTCTGCTTTCAACGTGCTCACAAAACGGTCTGCCGCGTAGTACAAATCTGTTGACTTCGCAGCTTGTCCAGAAATAATCAATGGCGTTCTCGCCTCATCGACAAGAATGGAGTCAACCTCATCGATAACCGCGAAATAAAGCGGCCGTTGAACCATTTGTTCCTTGTACAGCACCATGTTGTCACGCAGGTAATCGAAGCCATATTCGTTATTCGTTCCATACGTAATATCACAAGCATAAGCCGCTTGCTTTTGCTCATGGGACAAGTCATGCAGATTTACCCCAACCGTCAAGCCGAGGAACTCATAAATCTGACCCATTTCACCGCTATCCCGCTGTGCCAAATAGTCATTGACCGTAACTACGTGTACGCCTTTACCCAGCAAAGCATTCAAATAAACAGGGAGTGTTCCAACGAGCGTCTTCCCTTCCCCTGTTCTCATTTCCGCGATACGGCCTTCATGCAGCACCATACCCCCGATGAGCTGAACGTCGTAATGACGTTTACCCAAAACGCGCAAGCCCGCTTCTCTAACCACAGCAAAAGCTTCAGGCAGCAAATCATCCAGTTCCTCGCCTTTTTCCAAACGATTTCTGAACTCAACCGTCTTGCCTCTTAACTCCTCATCGGATAGCGGCTTAATAGTAGCCTCAAGCTCATTGATGTAATCAACAGCCTTAAGCATCCGTTTAATTTCCCGTTCATTGGAATCACCAAAAATTTTCTTCACTAGTCCTAGCATCGGTGAACCCCTTTCTATTGCATTCGTATCCTTAAATTGTAACACTTTTGACAGCCTTGTCGCAACAAACGCTCAGGTCTTCTTACTGATAAACTGTCCATTTCCTGTAAAAAGATCAGGTTATTGCTTATTTAAGTAGTATTGATTCGAAGTTTAAAATGAATGCATATAAAAAAGCTTAATTCGACAAAATCGAATCAAGCTCATTTTTGAGAAAGTATAAGGGCTAAATTTCTTAAATAGCTGGCTCTATAAGTCCGTATTTACCATCGTTGCGTTTATAAACGACATTTACCGTGTCTGTATCCATGTTGGAGAAAACAAAGAAGTTATGCCCAACCATGTTCATTTGAAGAATCGCTTCTTCCACATCCATCGGCTTCAAATCAAAGCGTTTGTTCCGAACCAATTCAAAATCTTCTTCCTCTTCTACATAAGTAACAGCTGAAGTTTCAACTTTAAACAGGTCACGCTTGCCGCCTTCTTGGCGAATTTTGCGGTTCGTTCTCGTTTTGTGTTTGCGAATTTGGCGTTCCAACTTGTCCACGACCAAATCGATCGATGCGTACATATCCGCATTACGCTCCTCAGCTCGGAGCAGCACGCCTGTCAGTGGAATGCTAACCTCAATGGATTGCAGTCCTTTAATAACGCTTAGTTTCACTTGTACATCTGATGTAAGGGGGGCTTCAAAATACCTCTCAAGTCTGGTCAATTTCTTGTCCACATAGTCCCTAAGGGCTTCAGTTACTTCAA
The DNA here is from genome assembly GCF_002027705.1 of Paenibacillus ferrarius. Taxonomy (GTDB): domain Bacteria; phylum Bacillota; class Bacilli; order Paenibacillales; family NBRC-103111; genus Paenibacillus_E; species Paenibacillus_E ferrarius. Next base: position 64,956 of record NZ_MBTG01000022.1, read on the forward strand.
GGTGTTCTCCGCGTATGCTAATCATCATAGTTAAACATCTCCCTTCCTTACTTACAGTATACTACATTCCACCCTCATCTTCATAATTCCTTTAAATTCCGAGCTAACATTGTACAAAAAAAACACCCTAGGAGTATTCCCTAGAGTGTGCTCTTAGATGTATACAAGCGGTACCTCGTACCGAATGGTTATAGTCTGCTTACATTAGCGGCTTGTGGTCCGCGCGCGCCTTCCACAATGTCAAACTCAACGGCTTGACCTTCATCCAACGTTTTGAACCCTTCAGATTGAATTGCTGAGAAGTGCACGAATACATCTCCTCCATCTTCACGCTCAATGAAACCATAACCTTTTTCCGCATTGAACCATTTCACTTTACCTTGCATAACGTACACATTCCCTTCGTTTTAAAAAATGTAAGCCCTTACTTTTCGACTATATCACCCCTAAGCTTGACCTGTCAATTTCTAACTTAACCATAAATTAAATATTTAGAAAATTCGGGTATATACAAGCCGTGGATAAGTGAGAAATTTGTAGAATCTTGTCGCGGCGGGCTTCTTTACAACTTATTAACAAAGTTATGCACAGAGTTGTGCACATTATCCACAGGGTAAATAATCTCACTAAATAGTTTTCATAATTTATTTGTTTTATAACTCCCCTCTTATCTTACAAACATGATTTGACATGGTATAATATGTTCACTTCAATAGATGAGTTCAATAAGGAGGATTCATGGATAAGCTGCTGTCACTTTGCATGATTGTCAAAAATGAAGAAAAAGTTCTTCGTAGGTGTCTGACTAGTATTCGTGACTGCGTGGACGAAATTATCATCATTGATACTGGATCTACTGACGGAACTAGAGAAATTGCTAGAGAATACACGGAGCAGTTATATGAATATAAATGGGAACAAGATTTCTCCGCTGCTAAGAACGAAGCCCTTCGTAAATCTCGCTCTAAATGGATCCTTATTTTGGATGCTGATGAATATGTGCAAACAGAAGAGCTGGCTCAAATGCGGAGTTTTTTACTTTCGCTGGATAGTACAAAACCCATCAGTTTCTTGCTCCCCATTTATAATTTTACAGAATCTGTTCAATCAGGTAAGTTTGTTGAATCAACAGCTATACGCATATTTCTAAATCATCCTGACATTTATTTTGTACGCCCAATACATGAACAACTTATATACCAAAACGGGGAATTGCAAACAACTTTTTATCCATCTCTGCACATCTTTCATACTGGTTACACGGAAGAAACTTTGCGTGAAAAAGACAAATCCAATCGTAACTTAGCTATATTCGAAAAACTAAAGGAAACAAAGGAATTTGAAGAATACGACTACTACACACTCGGAAATGAATATTTCGCTATTCGGGACTTTCCTAAGGCCCTAGAAAACTACAAAAAAGCTATGACTAATCGATCAAAAAATCAAGTTTATATGCTACATTGCTTTAATCGGACTGTTTCTGTACTTATGACGTTAGAACTGTTTGACGATGCCATGAGTTTGGTTGAGGAAGGTATCCAACGCTGGCCTGATCAAGTTGATTATTTTTGTTTCAAGGCCGCGATATACAAAGATGTCGGTCTCTACGAAAAGGCGGCTGAGTTTTTTGAATTGTGTATCCAAATCGCGGAGAATCCCAAGGATTCAAGCGGGCGTTATTGGGTTGTATCACCAAACTACGGCAGCTTTATTCCTTATTCTAATTTAGCCAGCATTTATCATTCACTACTCGATATTCCAAAAACAGTCTATGCATTAACCAAACTAATAAATCTCGACAGTAGCAACCAAGCCGTTTTGTTTCAACTTTTAAAAATTTTGCTGCCAAATGAACCTATATCATCAATCATTACTTTACTAGACAAGATTTACCTCGAAATGAGTCGGACACAAGTGTTACAGTTATTTGAAATTGCATTGCTACTAAGTCATAAGGAACTAGCAGAGCACTTTTATCATCTATGTTTGAGAGAAAATATTCCTTTATCTTCTCTATCCCAAATGCGATACGCTTTGATTTCTGATGATCTTCAGACTTTTGACACCTGTTTATCGGATATTCACTTGGACAACTCATCAGATCAACAGGGACAAATCAATAAACTTATGACAATTGCCGAAGTAATTTGGAATAAGCCTTATCACTCAGAAGATCATATTGATATTGAGTTAAGTGTATCGATACTTATCGATTTATTTAATATGGGTCATTATAGTGCTTATGATTCATTAATTCAGAATGCCTCACAACAGGATAAGTATGTTATAGCCAATCGATTAGGAGACCATTTTATAGGAAACGGTCAATATCAGCTTGCTATCGACTATTATTCACACCTGCTATTAGATGACAAACTAGAATCATCTGGATATGAAAATCTAGCTAGGCTCTACCTGATGCAAGATGAGATTAAAGAGAGTTTGCAGTTTTTGCGAAAAGCAATTGAGTTAGAAACAAACAGCCTTGGAGCTTACACTCTTTTGCTAAGATATTGTGACGAGGAAGAAAAAAAAGAAGTACTGCGAGTATTTAAAGAGAGGTTTCCGGAATGCTATTCAGTGGTTAAGAACTATTAATTTAAAGGGCCTGTTCAAACGGTACCCCTGGGAGTATAAATAAACAAACATGCACCTATGCGAATATGGTAAATGGAGGTATCACTACAACCAAAATTACCTATCAGCAAGGTGCATTTTTATATACATACAGCTTGAGCTACTACCCTATCACTTCATGATGTTTCCAATAGTGGCATCTTTCATTGTTAAATAAAGGCTCTTCGCCATTTGGTGTGGAATGATAGAAATAGAGCTCTATTAATAGATTGGTAGTTTCGTGTTTTTTTTCAAAGGTTTGCATACGAGCAAAACCTAACGAAAATCGCCTTTCCTTCACCTGTAAAAATCAAGGTTTCTTTGGGTTGCACAAACACACAACCGATTTGCGTGTTTGTGCATAATAACGAAAGTTTCGTAACAACTCGATCCCGAATTTCATTGTATAGCAACTTATCCACAGATTCAGGTTATCCACATTCCGAATTCATGATTAACACTTTGTAAAAATCAATGACATCATCAGATGCAGTAACAATAATTGAAACCAAGTATTAAAATAAATCAGTGCTTACATTATCTTTTTTCAACATCTATAGTTGTACAAGAACCTCTTCTCCTTCAAAACAAACTATGGTATTCGTATAACCATAGTTAATACGTAAAGTATCAGTTATTTCTTTATTGTATGCCGAAGCAAAAATTATAATCAAATCACTCTCATTAATTATGCTTTGCTGAACTTTTTCAATTTGCAAATCAATGCCACTAATATAAAGACCTACTTTATCATCAGATGAATCTACAAGGTGTTTAATAGTATTTGTTTTATCTATCAGTTTTGAATACACTTCACTTTTTGCGCCAGCGCCCCAAATAGTAATGTTCTTATGGTTATATATTATTTGTTGCAACTTTTTTCTTTGATGTTCTTTTGCACTATTAAATCCAGTATGTTTTTTTGGTTTTCTTACATATATATCTAATTCTGTTGTATCCGTAACATTTTCTATTTCAATAATATCAAATTTTGATTTTTTTACCATTGTCGCCAAACTAAATGGTGTAAAATAATTCACGTGCTCACAAATAACTTGATGATATAGAGATTTTTCTACAATGCTCTGCCCATTTGGTACATTAATTAGTCCTACCCCACCTGGTTCCAATATCTCATAAGCATAATCCAAAATGCTATAAAAATCACAAAGATGTTCAAAAACTTGAGAGCTCATAAAAGCTGAATAGTCTTTTCCAATATTAAGAGATTTATCAAAATAGGCATTAATCACATTCAGACCATCCCTTTTTGCCATGTCTGAATGTAATTTAGACGGATCAACACCTAAACAACTTTTAAAATATTTTTCAGCTGCTTTAAGCGCTTTTCCCGTTCCGCACCCTATATCCATAATCCTCTCATTGCTTGAAGAATATTTTTTAATTTTAGCTATTTTATTATCTGTTAAATTTAATGAACCATAGTACTGTGATGCACCCCCAAAACCAGTATACTTATTATAATAATCATCCGGTAATATATATTCCGTTTGAAGATGTGTACATACTGGGCATTGATAACATTCAATATTTTTAGTAATTGTTTTAAAAGCTATTGTATTTAAGAAATTGTGTTCGTACCTGCAGTCATCTACAATTTCAAAAAGAACAAGCTCTTCTCCACATACTCGGCATCCCATTGTTTAATCCCTCCAATTATATCAGTACTCACCTTTTGCATATATTTTCATATTCTAAGCAGTGTGCTTAAGAAAAGGGTAATCCCATTGTATCTTCCACTTGGGAAAAATTCAATGCAAGACGATTCTCCAACGCTCTTACGGTGAACCGTATCATAAATAACGCAAAATTTTTAGTAGCAAATAGGGAAGAACTTACGGAAATCCCCTTGCTTTTCAGCACGTCCTTGATGTTTCGGATGAGCCTAATCTGGCTGTACTGGGAGTATTAAGGCATAGTCAATCCAATTAGCAAAATGATATCATTATCATAATTTTTGTTACTACTTAGGTCTCCCTAATCCGATAGAAACTTTTTTTATCGCTTTACGGGAAAACTCGGTCCTCATGTAGAAGTATTACATAAAGATTTTCTGTGAGGGAGCGAGACCGATGAAGTTAACAGCGCAACAGGTAAACAACATTTGCAAAGGTGATGAAGAAATTGCGGGTTACTTCCATGCGTTACTCGCGATTGTAGATCAACAAGCCAAACGGATAGAAGTATTGGAGAAGCGCGTTCACGAATTAGAACCGCAACTCAGTCAGAATAGCAACAACAGCAGCAAGCCTCCTTCTAGCGATGGATTGCGCAAACCGACGAATCTTCGTACCCCTGGCGGTAAAAAAGGAGCCCCGAAAGGTCACGCAGGGACGACGCTTCACTTTGTGGACGAGCCCAATGAAATCGTTGTTCATGAGCTCTTGACTTGCTTGTATTTCGTCAAGCTAATTTCCAAAAAAAAATCGTGCATTTTTCCCCATCGTTATCATGGGTATTTTTTTCATATGGATCTTCAAAAACTAGGCTCGGTCAGCTTCCGGTAAAGCCCCAAATTCCCCCGTTCGAGCGCATCGCGTTCTTCCTTGAGTCGCTGGATTTCCTTCCGTAGACTATCAATGGTCGCATCCATCTCAGCGATGCCGTTTCGCTCATCTTCAATCCTCATCATGTTAATCTCCTCCTTTTACATGCGCTCCTGTTAACGCTGTTTCATAAGTGCATTCTTCATCCGGTAACTTTCACCCTCAAATACGAGCAGGTGCCCATGATGAGCCAAACGGTCAATCATCGCAGCTGCCATCTGGTCATCCGTGAAGACAGTACCCCATTTAGAAAACTCCAAATTTGTCGTAATCACTAGGCTTCGGCTCTCGTAACTGTCAGCAATGACGCGGAAGAGGAGTTGCGATCCTTCTTTACCCACAGGAATATATCCCCATTCATCCAAAATAAGTAGCTACGTACGCTGAATTTCGTTTAGTAATCTCTCTAGCGTTCCTCCGAAGGTCGAAAAATAAAGAGCAAAGCCACCAACCTTGGAGAGCGATTCCTAATTCATAAAGAGTCGATTATCCGGTTTCTTTGGGATGACCACATCCCGTTTGACAACAATCAGGCAGAGCGTGATTTGCGTATGGTTAAAGTTAAGCAGAAGGTTTCCGGCTCGTTCCGCACAGGGTCAGGCGCAAGAAACTTTGCAAGAATGCGGAGTGTGATTTCGACGCTCCTCAAACAGCAACTTCCCGTGCTCTCCTCGCTAACCAACGCTCTTCGTAACCAATTCAGTTTTTAGACAACCTAAGTAGTAACTAATTTTTACATTAGACAGGAATTTCTTTAGTGACATAGTATAGTTCGTAATCAATACTGCCGATAATAACTGTATTGGTATGTGATGAAGTAATAAAAAGACAAGTACCAGATATATGGAGATGTTCCTAAACTATACTATCTTCTCATCTAAGATGGTTGGGTGAGCCTGATAGATCGACAACCTGTTAGTCCTACAATATTTCTGAAGGGACTCAAGTTGAACTTCCAAGCTATAACTAAACTTGTTATCTTTGTAGTATCAAAGTTACAATTTCCGCTTGAAAGCAGATTTCTCCCCCCTCTTCTCTCCAAGACTCGAATTAAAGCGTCGGAGAAGCAACGGTCCCGATGCGGATCGCGTCGCGACCGACTCAGGGCCAACTCCTTGCTGTACTTGTAATCCCAGAGAGGACTGACAGCTAAACTTCACCAATTGCTAATTTTTTCTAATAACAGGAATTTATTTGCAGTGAAGTTTGTAATCAATAGTGCCGATAATAACTGTATTGGTATATAGATGAAGTAATAAAAAGACGAGTACCAGTTATATGGAGATGTTACTAGACTATAATATCTCCTCATCTAAGATGGTTGGGCGGAGCTAAAATAATGAATTCAGAAAATGCCGTGGCAAAAATGAAAAGATTTATTGAGGTTGGAAATCTAGAGGGCGCTTTTGAAATTATGAGATCTCTTGATGAATTTTCTGATCCTGAGTTTATTGATGCCAAAGCTATACTTCTCTTAGCAATGCGGCAACCAGAAGATGCGGAAGATACAGTGATAGATGGCCTATCACTGTATCCGGAATGTGCTGATCTATACTATAATTTGGGTAATATCTATTTCGTACGTGAGCTTTTTGTCGAAAGTGCACTTTGCTTTGCAGCTTATTGTCGTTATGCGGCAGATTCCTCAGAAGACACTAAAGATGTAATAGAAGATATTGAGAATAAGATGAAGCAGATTTCGAAGCTATATGTTGTGTTCAACAGTTTTAGATCCGCCGCCGGGCAAGATTTTATTTTTATAACAGAGAAACCGTTTGGGGAAGACACAGCTTTTATGTTGTTGACTTTTATATTGCGCCAGTTGGGCAACCAAATTTTTTATCTTGCTGAGCCTGTTGAAGTCACTGTTCAAGCTTCTCCTGATTTGGGTGAGATCCTTACAGTCATCTTCGAGAATATGGAGGACAAAGGCGGCATTCATCTCATTCGACCAGTGATGCTTCAATCCGAAACTAATAAGTTTGACACCATACCTTATATTATTCAGAAAATTACAGATGAATTTAGTCCTCATCGGCATTGTGATGTCATTTGTCGTTCGATAGCGCTGGATAGGATTGAGGATGCGGACACCCTTGACGGCATAGGTAATCGTTTTGAAATCGTTTTTGCCCCGACTAATGAAGACGTACTATCGCATGGCTTGTTCGGCGATTTCTACCGTACTCTTAATAAGCTCTACAATATTAACATTTCTAAGGATTGGACAAACCCTTCTTTACTAATCAGCATTGTGATTCCGACACGGAACAATCCGGAAACATTGGAACATACGCTGAAAACATGCCTTTATGATCAAGGTGATGATTTTGAAGTTGTTATTAGCGATAACAGCTCACCAGATAACGACGACACTTTGCGGCTTGTTCAGAAAGTGAACGATCCGCGCATTAAATACTATCGTCCCGAACGGGAACTGCTGCTTAAAGAAAGTTTTGAATTTGCATATTGCAAAGCGGAGGGGGAATTTGTTTTCTCAATCGGATCCGATGACGCTGTGTTATACCATGGATTGGAAACGCTGCGGAACAAACTGAACGATTTCCCGGATGAAGATGTGATTTTCTGGGACCGGCTGTTATATTGTTGGCCTGGGGGGAATAAGAGTCAGGAGGATCAACTTGTTATTCCAACTTGTTCTTATCAAGCGGAGAATGTCCAAACTGGCTATATTGATTGCAATGATTCTCTTCAATCCATAATGAATTTGACCGTCCCAATGTACGCGCTTCCTATGTTTTACATTAATTCCGGATTTCGACGAAATTACATACACAAAATAATAGAGAAAACTGGGAAGTTTCTTGATGGTGATTCACAGGATATTTATATGGGCTTGATAAACTATGCGCTAAACGATCGTTTGCTTTATATCATGCACCCAATAACAATCGCAGGGATGTCCTCTCATAGTGCTGGTATTCAAACCACAAAAATGCTTCAGTCCAGCGATGCAGTAATGGAGTATAAGAAAAAAAACAAGCAATTTTACACCAACTATCAGAGAGTTTATAATACCAAAGTATTTCCTCTTCGAGGGTTTTCTGATAAATGGCTGTTGTTTAACCAGTATGCAAAAATATGCCAAAAACGAATAAATCCCAAGTTTAATCTATATGGTTTGAACTGGATTTTGGCGTATTCCTCATGTGTTGAATCTCTTTCGGCAACAGATCCTAGTTTTCAAGAGAGAGTACATGAGTATGAAGTTTCTTCAACAGCTCTTGGAGATAAGGCGTTCACGCAATGGTTCAAAGAAACGTACTCGGAAAACCCCAACTTTAAAGGGGTGACTTATCTTAACCCTACTGAAAAGCAATACAAGCGAGGAATCCAAAAGGATGGTTCGTTGGTTTTGGATTCCTCCCTTTTTGGAGTAGAGAATGTATATGACGCCTGTGAATTGTTTAACAAAATTTTTCGTATCTAAGCGATACAGTTAGGATGATACAATGCTGAATGATAAAGTAGTACTGATAACTGGAGGAACTGGTTCGTTCGGTCAATATTTTACTGAATATCTATTGAATAATTATAAGCCGAAAAAAATCATTATCTTCTCCCGAGATGAGTATAAACAATTTTTAATGAAGAGTAAGTTTAAAGAATATACAGATGTTCTAAGATTTTTTATCGGTGATGTCCGCGATGCTGATCGTCTTATGCGAGCATTTGACGGTGTGGACTACGTGATTCATGCAGCTGCTATGAAACAAGTTCCTGTTTGTGAATACAACCCAATTGAAGCCATTAAAACAAATATTAATGGTGCAACGAATGTTATTGATGCGGCTTTGGACCGCAATGTAAAGAAGGTCGTGGCACTCTCGACCGATAAAGCAGTTAACCCGATCAACTTGTATGGCGGTACAAAATTAGTTTCTGATAAGCTATTCATTTCCGCAAATGCCTACACAGGAGGGACAAAAAGTTCCTTTTCGGTTGTCCGTTATGGAAATGTTGCAGGCAGCCGTGGTTCGGTCATTCCATATTTCAAAGAACTTTTGTGTAACGGAGTTTCAAGTCTGCCTATAACAGACTTCCAAATGACTCGGTTCTGGATCAGTTTAAACCAGGGTGTAGAGCTTGTACTGACCGCTTTGCAGAATTCCCGTGGTGGAGAAACCTATATTTCTAAAATTCCTTCTTTCAAAATAACTGACTTGGCTAAAGCGATGGCTCCTTCTCATGAATTGCAACAGGTGGGGATTCGTGAAGGCGAGAAAATGCACGAAGTTATGATCACCTCCGAAGATTCCGCTTATACCTATGAGTATGACGATTACTTCGTTATATATCCAAACATGGATTGGTGGGTCTATGACGAGAAAAATTATATTCCTGGTGGAAGAAAGGTCTCCCCAGGATTCGAATACAATTCCGGTACAAATACCGAATGGCTTACTGTAGAACAATTAACCGATCTGGTCGCTGGGATGGAATAAGGAGGATTTTTCATGATAAAGCTCTCTGATTATGTCATTCAATTCGTTGAAAACATTGGAGTGAGGGATGTTTTTCTTATTTCCGGTGGCGGAATGATGCATTTGCTAGACTCAGCCGAACGTTCACCAGCCTTAAACATTATATGTAATTTAAATGAACAAGCTACGTCCATCTGCGCAGATAGCTATGCTCAATATACGAATAAGTTAGGAGTGTGTCTCTTAACAACTGGACCGGGCGGAACCAATGCTATTACGGGCGTAACGGCATCTTATCTGGACTCCAATCCCGTGCTGGTGATTTCCGGACAAGCTAAATCAACCGATCTTGCAATTGGCACCGGCGTACGGCAGGTGGGTGCTCAAGAGGTTGATGTTGTTGCTATTGCCAAGCCTATTACCAAGTATGCTGTAATCGTGCTGGACAAGCAAAGTATACGCTATCACTTGGAGAAGGCGCTTTATTTAGCAACCAATGGACGTCGTGGCCCTGTCTGGGTAGATATTCCTCTCGACATACAGGGTGCAACAATAGATGAGATCACACTTTACGGGTTTAATCCTGAAGAAGAGGGTTTTTTCAAAAAATCCAATACAATCGATGAAATGCAAATAAACAGAATTTATGACTTATTGAATAAAGCGAAACGACCTGCCTTTTTGATTGGATATGGTTTGGTCGCCTCGGATGCTTCCGAGGAGTTTCAACTGCTCGTACGCAATTTGGGTATTCCCGTTCTTGCCTCGTGGAGGGCAAAAGGAGTTTTCTCTGATTCTGATCCGTTATACTTTGGTCATCCAGGTTCGCCAGGTGCACGATCTTCCAACTACATCTTACAGAATACCGATCTTTTGATTATTATTGGGTCACGTTTGAATGCCCCCATGACAGCGTACAATCTTGAAAATTTTGCATCAAATGCAAAGAAAGTAATCGTTGACATTGATGAGAACGAAATCAATCGGCTATCAATCCCACTTTCAGAAACTTTAGTGATTGACGCCTCTTCTTTTGTCCTAGCTATGCAGGATCAAATTGAACTTTATGATAAACCTAATTTAACCAATTGGCTCTCTTATTGTCGTGAAATGCGGGAAAAATATCAGCTGATAAAAGAAAAGCAACCATTTGAAGACAGTGGTTGTGTAGACGGATACAGGTTGGGGTACGAGATTAGTAGCCGGTGTTCACAAGATGATATTTTGGTTGGTTCATCATCCGGCCGTACTTGTGGAATTTCCCATATGGCTTTTAATGTCCATGAAGGCCAAAAATTCATTACTTCAATGGGACTAGGTTCTATGGGCTTTACATTACCTTCCGCTATCGCCGCTTCCATTGCCGGGGGCAAGCAGAGGACGATAGCTTTAGAAGGAGACGGAAGCTTGCAGCACAACCTTCAAGAGCTTCAGCTTATATCCACATATGGGCTTCCTATTAAGCTCTTCGTATTGAACAATGGAGGATACGCTTCCATCTATGTGATGCAGCGAAATCATTTTAAATCTAATTACTCGGCTTGTACCCCAGAGACATTACTTGAGTTTCCTGCTGCTGACAAATTGGCCGATTTGTACGGTTTGGACTACTACCGAATCGATACCAATGATAAGTTGGACGAAATCCTTGATCAGGTGATGAAAGACAGCCGTCCGGTTCTATGTGAAGTTATGGGGAGCATCTTATTTGATGAAATTCCCAAAGCGATGACTAAGGTTAATGAGGATGGGACCCTAATTTCTTCTTCGCTAGAAAATTTATATCCCTACCTTTCTCCTGAAGAGGTTCGTGAAAATATGAAAGTTTCGGTGGACGAAAAATGAAGCGGGTTTGGATTACAGGAGCGGGGCCAAACGGATTCATTGGGCGTAATCTGAAAGAACATTTGGAAGACAGCAACCAGGTTTTCGTAACATCAAGTACGGAATTAGATTTATGTGATCTAGATCAAGTTATGCGCTTTATTGATAAAAACCGAATTGATTGTGTAGTTCATGCTGCGACATATACTAACCGTGCCCTTAATTCAGAAGCAGAACTGGATGCTAACTTAAAAATGTATTATAATCTCGAATTCTGTCATAATCAGCTAGAAAAGATTATTTATTTTGGTTCTGGGGCAGAATTTGATAAACGTTACGAAATTAATCTGGTTTCAGAGAATGATATCGGTCGTAGTATTCCCGCTAATGCTTATGGATTTGGTAAATATGTGATGAATCATGCTGCCCGAGCTTCCAAAAATATATTTAATCTTAGGCTTTTCGGCGTTTATGGTAAATATGAAAACTGGAGAACAACCTTTATTTCAAATTTGTGTTGCAAGGCCATATTCGATTTGCCGCTTTCCATCCGACAGGATTGTTCTTTTGATTTTCTTTATATTGACGATTTGTTTTCGGTAGTGGACTGGTTTTTGGAACATTCACCGGATTTCCATGATTATAACGTTTGCACTTCTGCTCCGTGCGACCTTACTGATATCCCACGGATGGTTCTGGAGGTTGCGGGCAAAGATTTACCAATAATCGTCCATAATGAAGGTCGCAATTTGACTTATACTGGTGCAAACAACAGGCTTCGAGAGCAAGTGCTAGATTTTTCTCCCCGCAGTTTACGAAGCGGCATTGGGTCGCTGTATAACTGGTACCTTAATAATCGTAAATTGATTGATTATGACGTGCTGGTTCAGACTAAATAGGGGGTTCTTAGTAAAACAATGAGTTGCAGCATAGTTTGATTAAAATAATGAATAGAAAAGAGGAGGCTGAATGAAAGTTGTATTGTTGGCTGGTGGTCTAGGCACAAGAATCAGTGAAGAATCACATCTGAAGCCAAAACCAATGATTGAAATTGGCGGTAAGCCCATCCTTTGGCATATTATGAAGATTTATTCTAGCTTTGGATTCAATGATTTTGTCATTTGTCTTGGATATAAAGGTTACGTTATAAAAGAATTTTTCTCCGACTATTATCTACATATGTCGGATATTACTTTCGACTTCTCTAATAACAACAGCATGACCATTCATAACAATAACGTGGAGCCTTGGCGGGTCACGCTGGTCGATACAGGACTAGAAACCCAAACAGGTGGTAGAATCAAGAAGATTGAGAAGTATGTGCAAAATGAAAGATTTTTTCTCACCTATGGTGATGGTGTAAGTGACATTAATATAAATGTGTTGCTGGAAAATCATGTAAAAGCGGGGAAAATAGCAACCATGACCGCTGTTAAGCCGGCCGGCCGTTTCGGATTGCTTGAAATAAATGAGGATAATACAGTAGATAGCTTTCAGGAAAAAGCTGTTGAAAATAGCGCATGGATTAACGGTGGTTTTATGGTATTGGAGCCCCAGGTGTTCGAATATATAAGCGAAAACGATAACGAATTTTTTGAAAAAGAACCTCTAAAAAATTTGGCCGATCACGGTCAGCTTCATGCTTACAAGCATCACGGATTCTGGCAGTGCATGGATACCCAGAGAGATAAGTTCGCTTTAGAAGACTTGTGGAAAGAGGAGCATCCTCCATGGAAGGTATGGATATAAGTCTAGATGTACTTGATTTTTATCGAGGGAAAAAAATATTCGTTACCGGACACACCGGATTTAAGGGAAGTTGGTTGTGCCGCCTCTTACTGAATGCTGGGGCCACCGTCACAGGATATTCATTGGAGCCTGAAAGTAAAGGCTTATTTAATTTGTTTCAACTGTCAGAAAAGATAGAAAGCTATACGGGGGATATCCAAAACATGGACTTTCTTTGTGATACTGTTTCGAAAGTTCGCCCGGATATCGTGTTTCATTTAGCGGCTCAGCCTCTTGTTCTGCAGTCATACGTTGATCCTGTAGGGACTTTTCGCACTAACATTATGGGAACTGTCCATATTTTGGAAGCTGTCCGACGCTGTGAGACCATTCGGTCGATTGTTAATATCACAACAGATAAGGTTTATGAAAACAAAGAGTTCCTGTGGGCTTATCGTGAAAACGAAAACCTATGCGGAATTGATCCCTATTCTAATAGCAAGTCTTGTAGTGAATTGGTTACATTCAGTTACCGCAACTCCTTTTTTCATTCCGGTGATAATAGAGCTTTATCTACGGCGCGTTCTGGTAATGTAATTGGAGGCGGAGATTTCGCAGCTGACCGTATTATCCCTGATTGTTTTCGTGCGGCCAGTAAAGGGAAGGCTATAGTTGTACGGTCCCCTCATTCCGTAAGACCTTATCAACATGTATTGGATTGTCTGGATGGTTACTTGCTGCTTGCAAAAAAACAGTATGAAGAGAAAGAACGGTTTGAGGGAAGTTACAACTTTGGGCCCTCTGATGAAAAATGTTTGACAACAGGGGAGTTAGTCGATCAATTTTGTCATTACTGGGGGGACCATCTGACTTGGTTCACCCAAAGTGACAGTGTACACCATGAAGCTACATATTTAAAAATTGACAGCATGAAAGCAAGAACTATACTTAATTGGAAGCAAAAGTGGACAATCACAGAGGCAGTCGAGAAAACTGTAGATTGGTACAAGCACTTTCTCAATGAAGGAAATAATATTGCAGCCTATACGGATGCTCAAATTTCGGATTACTACGGGAGTGTAAATAAAAATGTCAGATGACTTGAGAACTCAAATTCTATCTTTGGTAAATGATTATTACAATGAGCACCATAGACCCCAAAATTCCTATACTACCGGAAATCGTATTCCCTATGCGGGCCGGGTATTTGATCAAGAGGATATGATTAACCTCGTAGATGCTTCACTTGATTTTTGGCTGACTGCCGGTAGGTATACCGAAGAGTTTGAAGAAAGCCTTGCTCGTTATGTAGGCGTGCGATTTTGTTCGCTTGTCAATTCGGGCTCTTCTGCTAACCTGATAGCCTTCATGGCCCTTACTTCACCAAAGTTGGGAGAGAGGGCTATTCGGCGTGGGGATGAAGTCATTACGGTTGCCGCCGGCTTTCCTACGACTGTATCTCCGATTATCCAATTTGGAGCAGTACCTGTTTTTGTGGACGTGAATATTCCACAATACAACATTGATTGTAGTCAATTGAAGGCTGCATTATCGGACAGGACGAAAGCTGTCATGATTGCACATACATTGGGCAATCCTTTTAACATTGCAGAAATCCGACATTTCTGTGATGAACACAAGCTTTGGCTGATCGAAGATAACTGTGATGCTCTAGGGACTGATTATGAAATGGAGGGACAGTGGGGGAAGACAGGATCCTTTGGTGATATTGCTACATCAAGTTTCTATCCGCCTCATCATATTACAATGGGGGAAGGCGGTGCGGTTTATACGAAAAATGGTTTGCTGCATAAGATAATTCGTTCATTTCGGGATTGGGGGCGTGATTGCTGGTGTGATCCTGGAGTAGATAATACTTGTGGACGTCGCTTTAACGGCCAATACGGAGAGCTTCCCTGTGGATACGACCATAAATATGTGTATTCTCATTTTGGGTACAATCTGAAAGTAACCGACATGCAAGCGGCTGTTGGTTGTTCCCAATTAAAAAAGTTACCATCATTTGTAGATGCAAGAATAAAAAATTGGGAGTATCTATATTCACGTCTTATAGATTGTCAAGATAAGGTCATATTGCCGGAACCCGCGGCAAATTCAAAACCAAGCTGGTTTGGTTTTCTAATTACGGTGAAAGAAGGAATAAGTCGGAATGAACTGGTACGTTATCTCGAGGAACAAGGAATTCAAACCCGCATGTTGTTTGCTGGGAATTTACTGAAACATCCTTGTTTTGATGAGATGCGCCAAGAAGGTAAGGGCTATCGTGTGATAGGAAATCTAGAACAAACCGATCAAATTATGAATAACACGTTCTGGATTGGGGTTTATCCGGGTATGACAGTTGAAATGTTAGACTATATGGCAAATAAGATTAAACAATATTTAAATGAGTATTCCGGGGATGTTGCATAAATCATGAGAATTGTAATACGGGCCGATGCCTCTCTTTTTATTGGCACTGGACACATAATGAGATGTCTGACTTTAGCTGAGCAACTCATTGCAAGACAACATGAAGTAATCTTTATCTGTAGAGACCATTATGGTAATATGATCGATTTTATTAGAAACAAGGGCTATCAAGTCTTCGTACTTTATGGGGTTGATCATAATGAAAATAGGGAGGAAGTTTATTTAAATTGGCTGGGTGCTGACTGGTATACAGATGCACAGCAGACAATCGATTATTTAAAGCAATTAAATTCTGTTGACTGGGTAATAGTGGATCATTATGCAATAGATTGGCGTTGGGAAGAACAAGTTTTATCGTATATGGAATCCACTCAAATTTTTGTCATTGATGACTTAGCTAATCGAAGACATACGTGCCATATTTTGTTGGATCAAAATTTAAGCATGAACTTACTTACAAGATATAGAAAATTATTGCCAGATTCAACTACTACATATTTGGGACCATCTTATGCATTATTGAGGGATGAATTCATTTATTCTCGAAAAACAGTAAAGATTCGTAACGGCAACATTAAGAACATTACCGTGTTCTATGGTGGGATTGATTTAACCGGGGAAACACTTAAGGCAATAAGAGCCCTAAAGGAATTATCATTAGAACAAATTAGTATTAAGATTATTGTTGGTCCGAATAATCCTCAGCGATTGAAAATTAAAGAAATTTGTCGTCAGTTAAGTAATTATATAATTGAAGATCATGTTTCTAATATGGCGGAGTTGATGAAGCAAACAGATTTATTTATTGGTGCAGGCGGATCCACAACGTGGGAGCGATGTATGTTGGGGGTGCCTTCCATTACAACCGTAGTAGCGGACAATCAAAAAGAGATCACTGAGGCTGTAGAACATTATGGGGCCACATGGAATCTAGGTGAGCATTGGAAAGTGGCGGAAACAACAATTATTCAAGCTGTCCGCTATGCTGTCACTCATCCGTTAGAAGTACACATAATGTCAAAGAGATGCTTGGATGTTATAGGTGACTATCAAGGTTCTTCTGTTGTTATTGATAAAATAGCTTCCTTAATAAAAGGTAAGAATGGGTAATACAGAACTTTAATAGCATGAAAGTGGGTAGATTGTCATACATGTTCTTCTCTTAGGTCCATTCAACTCTACTATAGGCAATTATTTGATATCGCAGGGTTGTGAAATCAGTCAAACGGAAGAACAAATTTTTTTAAAAGAACTTTTAGAGAGAAACGTGGATTTCATTATTAGTTATAGATACAGACATTTGATCAAAAAAGAGGTTATTAATCATTTTCCGGGAAAAATTATTAATCTCCACATCTCTTATTTACCATGGAATCGAGGCGCCGATCCGAATTTGTGGAGTTATTTTGAAAATACTCCTAAGGGCGTCACAATTCATCTTGTTGACGTCGGTCTTGATACAGGCGATATAGTTGTACAACAGCTGATTGATGACAATTTCGAGGATACTTTGTATACGAGTTATCAAAGACTGTCAGAGGCAATAGAAAACTTAATTATTTTAACATGGCATTCTATAATACGCGGAGAAATAAAACCCGTACCTCAGAACTTATCGGAAGGAACGGCTCATCGTTCGAGAGATAAGCAGACATACGAGTCGTTATTGACAGACGGTTGGCATACACCTGTTAAACATCTTATAGGTAAAGCATTAAAAAAAGGAGATGACATCGACGTATGAGTGTTCAACCGTCCGATATTAAAGTAAACGGTTATACGATCAGTACGCAAAAGGAACCATTCATTATAGCTGAAATGTCTGGAAATCATAATCAATCCCTGGAACGGGCACTTCAAATTGTAGAGGAAGCGGCAAAAGCAGGTGCTCATGCTCTTAAGCTTCAAACGTATACAGCCGATACAATGACTCTGAACATCAGCACAGGTGAGTTTTTCATTGATGATCCAAACAGCTTGTGGAAGGGAAGTTCGTTGTATTCGCTTTATCTGCAGGCTTATACACCATGGGAATGGCATAAGCCTATCTTTGATAGATGTAAGGAATTGGGGATGATCGGATTCAGTACACCTTTCGACGAGATGGCTGTGGACTTTCTTGAAGAGCTGGATGTACCGATTTACAAAATTGCTTCATTTGAAAATACCGATCTTCCATTAATACGAAAAGTAGCGGCAACGGGAAAGCCGATGATTATCTCGACTGGAATGGCAACGGTTGCTGAACTGGACGATACGGTTCGAGCTGCGAGAGAAGCAGGCTGTAAAGATATTGTGCTATTGAAGTGCACTAGCACTTATCCTGCAACACCTGAAAATTCTAATTTGGCTACAATCCCTCATATGAAAGAGCTATTTCAATGCCATGTGGGTCTTTCTGATCACACAATGGGAGTAGGCGCGGCAGTTGCAAGTGTAGCACTGGGTGCTACGGTTATTGAGAAACATTTTACCTTGCGGAGAGCAGACGGAGGAGTGGATTCCGAGTTCTCATTGGAGCCAGAGGAACTGAAAAGTTTAGTTATTGAAACGAAGCGAGCATCGCAGGGAATCGGACATGTTAAGTACGGTGCTTTGGATGGAGAAAGAGCTTCGCTCAAGTTCCGTCGTTCACTCTATGTGGTGGAAGAACTTAAAGCTGGAAGCATTCTGAGCAAACAGAATGTGCGTACAATACGCCCAGGATATGGATTGCCCCCTAAGTATTACGATCAGATTATTGGCCGAAAAGTAAAGGTGGACGTCCCTAAAGGGACTCCTGTTTCATGGGATATACTGGGGTAACATGCTGAAGAATGCTTGCTTTTGATCGGATAAAGCAGCATTGTCTTCTTGAAATGGAGGTTATCTTATGAGTCGTTTGGCTGTGCATGGCGAAACTCCGGTAAGGGATTCTATGCTGCCTTATGGGCAGCAATGGATTGAAGAGGATGACATTGCTCAGGTGGTAAGGGTGCTCCAAAGTGATTATCTTACTCAAGGTCCTGTTATCCAAGAATTTGAAAAAAAAGTTGCCTCCTATGTCAGTGCTAAATATGCCGTGGCATTCTGCAACGGAACTGCCGCCCTTCATGCTGCTTGTTATGCTGCCGGCATTGGAGCGGACGATGAGGTTATTACAACCCCCTTAACGTTTGTGGCGAGTAGCAATTGTGTTCTGTACCAGGGGGGGAAACCCGTCTTTGCCGATATTGATCGACGAACATATAATATAGATCCCGAACAAATCGAAGCTAAAATTACTTCAAGAACTAAAGCGTTAATCCCGGTTGATTTTACAGGTCAGCCGACGGATATGGAGAAAATAAACGCTATTGCTCGCAAATTCGGCTTGGTTGTCATTGAAGACGCTGCACATTCTCTAGGCGCTCGATACCAGGGGTCTAAGGTTGGAGCAATGGCTGACATGACCATGTTTAGCTTTCATCCAGTGAAGCATATAACTACTGGCGAGGGCGGTGTTATCGTCACAGATAACGAGGAATATTATCAGAGTATGCTTCTGTTTCGTAGCCATGGGATAACCAGAGATCCCAAGAAATTAATCGATCATCAAGGTCCATGGTATTATGAAATGCATACCCTTGGCTACAATTACCGAATGACAGATCTGCAAGCTTCTCTAGGTCTTTCTCAGTTGAATAAATTGGAGATGTTCTTGGTTCGTCGCAGAGAGATTGCCCAGCTTTACAATGAAGCGTTCGAAGTGATGGCTGGCGTTGACACTCCTTTTCAACAGCCCGATGCAGTATCTGCTTGGCATCTGTATATACTCAAACTAGATCCTACCCAACTTAGAGGATCGAGAAAGGAGATATTTGAAGCGCTCAGGGCGGAGAATATAGGGGTTAATGTCCATTATATTCCCGTTTATCTTCAGCCCTATTATCAAGAACTTGGATATAAACGTGGAAGTTGCCCTAACGCTGAAGATGTTTATGAACAATTGATTACATTGCCGCTATATCCAAAAATGACCTACTCTGATGTTAACGATGTCATTGTTGCCGTAGATCGAGTGTTGGAATATTATCGGCTTCGATAATATGTCGGTAGATCCGCTTCAGCTGTTCCTTCGTGGTGGATTTTGTTGTGATTACATAGTTGACCCAATAGAACAGTTTTCCTGTTTATTTATCTGCAAAAAAAGGGTGACCCGAGAAGTCTTTTGGGTGACCCTTTTAAATTTCGCTTTATTTATCATGAATTCAGAAAGTACTCACATCAAAACGGGGTTAAACCTAGTGCTATCAAGGAAATCGGAGTAACGAATAATGTGAATTTTTTAGCATGAAAAAGGACACCTCCGTTCTCTTGTCGAAAGGTTAAAGTACCACTAAAAACCATTCGAGAGGAAGTGTCCTAGCACCATGGTAGCACAGAACCAGTCCCAAGCGCCAGAACAACAATCGCGTCGTGAACGAAGAATTCACATTATGCAGGAGCGGCGACGTAGCAAGAAAATAACACGGAAACTACGTGCGGTAACCTTCAACAACGATACCGTGACCGATGCCGGAAACTTTCAGTTTATAGAAATTTTAAAGGCAAACGGGGCAAAGCCAAACAAAGCTATCCGAAAAACTTGCTCGATCGCTTAAAAGACAAACAACACGAAGTGCTGCGCTTCATGAGCGATCCGAACGTTCCCTTTGATAACAATTTGGTTGAACGAGATCAGCGGATGAACAAGGTAAAGCAGAAGGTATCCGGTACATTCCGAAGCCAAGGAGGGGCAAACGAATTTTGCCGCATTCGTGGATATATTTCTACGGTAAAGAAACATTCTCTTTCCGTATTGAATGCACTCCATGATGCTTTATGTGGAAGACCCTTCCTTCCTGCTCCATAACCCAACGGGTACTTTGTACCCCCTATTTGTGTTGGCGAGGTGTACCCTTACGAGGGACCCATCAGCGAAATCGAAAACGTCAAGCTACTACTTTCATGGAAGGACGGGTATATCGCTTCGAGCAAACCGCAGGTTTGTCTCCTGTGTACGGATTTGTCTTTGGATCTCGTTACGATTCAGAGATACTATCACATGCGCTGGAACATCGAGACGGGATACCGGTACTTTAAGGAGTTGCTGGGCTTCGACCAATACCAGTTGCTTTCGTTTATAGGCATTGGACGGTTTTGGGCTATCCAGTTCCTAACGCAGAACTTTCTGGAGTTCCAGCGACAAGAGTGGATGGAGCGTCAATCCGAAATGACGCTTGGTGATGTGGTGCGCCGCATTCGAGAAGAGTACTTTGGGCAGATCATCGTCTATGTGTATCAGCAAGCCCTCGAGAAGAAGCCTCTTTTCGACATTCTCCAGCAATTCAAGCTGTCTGCCTGAAATCGAAATGACCGTTTACGCTACAGGTCTGCCCATTTGGGCCTCTTTCAAGTGAAATTCGCAAGACTCAAGTAATTAACTATTAAACTGTGGTTTTCTACAATTGACTCAATCAACAAATTCTCATCAATGGTCAAAATTTCGATACTATTCTACGATTTCTGATATAATATAAGTAATTACAACATTATTTGCACATCCTACCTAATCAAATTACAATGCTTAGGGCAATTTGAGGAGATATACAATAATGCTATTCTTGAGCTTATGTATGATCGTAAAAGACGAGGCTAAACATTTGGACAAATGCCTTCAAAGTGTCTCTAATTGTGCCGATGAGATTATTATTGTAGATACAGGCTCAACAGATAATACCAGGGAAATTGCTGGCCGTTACACCCCCCACGTGATCGATTTTGCGTGGAAACAGGATTTTGCAGCAGCACGCAACGCCTCAATCCTTCCTGCTAAAGGGAAGTGGATTCTGTATCTGGATGCCGATGAATTCATTAACCCCGAATTTGCAACGGATTTACTGCACTTCTTAGAGAGGTTGCCTAGTAATGTCCCAACTGGTGTAATCGTTCCCATTTACAATTATGTCGGCGAATTAAATTCTGGTAAAATCTCAGAGTCCAAGGCAATTCGGATATTCAGTAACAACCGTCATATTCATTTCGTCCGGCCGATCCACGAACAACTTCTCTGCACGCAGGGGGATCTTCAAGAAGTAGAGTGCTCTTTCCCAATTTATCATACTGGTTATTTGAAGGAAGTCATAGAAGCCAAAGATAAATCGTCAAGAAATATGGCGATCTTCAATTTGATGTCCCGTCAAGGCAATCTATCTTGCTACGACTGGTTTACACTTGGAAATGAGCACACGGTTCAAGGTCAGTACCAGAAAGCTTTAGAATGCTACGAACAAGCACATCAACCATCCGAGATGCAGAAAAGTTGGCTGCCGCTATGTATCGGCAACATGATTAACTGTTGTATCAACCTAGAGAAGTACTTCGAAGCCTGCCAGCATATTATGACAGCGCAAAAAACTTGGCCTGACGCTTGCGACTTTTACTGGCTGCAAGGCTATCTTCTAGCTAGACTAGGATTGGACAGCTACGCTATCGAGGCTCTGCGCACATGCATTCGTTTGGGTGATAATTCGGAACAACTGGAATCCAACAAAGTGCTAATTAGTCCCAACAATGCTAGCTCGTTACCTCTCCAACAATTATCGGTTCTGCATATACGCAATTTCAGCTTTCAGGAAGCAGTAGCTACATTATCCAAGTTGCTCTACGTGACTCCAAACAACAAAACAGTGCTAAAACACTTACTACAAATCTTGCATTCTTTTGGTGAATTAGATGGTATGGAATCACTTCTACGCTCGTTTTATCCGTTTCCTCAACCTTATCAACTCATCATGATACTAGAGTTATGCATCGAGTTAGGAAGTAAATCGCTCTCGACCTCGTACTTGAACATCTGCACAGAACAACATGTTGAACTACCTGCGAGATTAGGATTGCAGTTCGCCATTCTTCATGAAGATGCGCAGTTATTCGGTAAACTTAAACAAAACCAACCTTCCGCAGAACTAGACATCGACATTGCCTATATGTCCTTTTTGCTCTGGGAAGAAAGCCTATTGGAAGTAGACAAACAGGCACATGATATCGATTGGCTCGCTCAAATATATATGAAATTTTTCTATGCCGAACAATTTGACTGCTGTGATCGGTTAGTTGAGAAGTTTAATAGCCCTTCTTTGTTGAATGTGCTGGGAAATAACTTTTTTAATAATCGACAGTATGAATTGGCAATGGATTACTACTCCACTTTGTTGAATCAAAATGCTCTCACAGCTGAAGGCTATGAGAATGTTGGCCGTTTATACATTGCACAAGGCGATGTTGCGGAAGGGATTGATTATATACGCAAAGCCATTGAACTCAACCCCATGAATATTACTCTCTATACTTACTTACTTCAACATCTGACCGAAGCATCCGAACAAGAAAATTTAAAACTTACAATAGTGGATAAGTATCCGGGATTGAACCATTTCCCGCTGCTTTAAGGAGGACATATGGATCAATTGCTCTCACTTTGCATGATCGTAAGAGACGAGGAAAAAGTGCTACGCCGGTGTCTAGATAGTGTAAAGGACTATGTGGACGAGATCATCATTGTGGATACAGGATCCATCGATTCCACTAAACAAATTGCACTGGAATATACAGATCAAGTTTTTGATTTTGAATGGATCAACGACTTCTCGGCAGCTAAGAATGCAGCCATCCAAAGAGCAACGTCCAAATGGATTCTAGTCCTAGATGCAGATGAATACGTCGACTCTACACAAATGAGCCATTTGCTAGCGATGCTCGAACAAGCCAATCATGATGCCCCGATGGGCTACATCCTTACGATATACAATTACACCGGGCCTATTAGAAAAGGAAAAATGGTTGAATCGACTGCACTGCGCCTATTTTCTAATCATCCGGATATTTACTTCGAGCGCCCCATCCATGAACAGGTCGTGTACCGCCACGGACATTTTGAACAAATTTATTATCGTCTTTCGATCTTCCATACAGGTTATACACTCGAAGTAAGACAAGAAAAGAATAAATCAACCCGAAATCTAGCTATTTTTGAGAGATTGAAAGAAACCAAACAATTCGAAGAGTACGATTATTTTACGTTGGGAAATGAATATTTCGCAGTAGGGGACTTAAAGAAAGCACTCTATTATTACAAACGGGCAACCACAAAAAAAATGGAGAATCAAGCATTTATGTTGCACTGCTTGAATCAAACGGTTATCACTCTTATTGAACTCGACCGTCTGAAGGAAGCATTGGAAGTGGTAGAAAATGGACTGCGCCGATTTCCCGCTTATGCTGACTACTACTGTTTTAAAGGTCTCATTCTCGAAAAGGTGGGGCTAGCCCCTTTAGCTATAGAATGGTTTGAGACCAGCCTGAAGATCTCAAATTCACCGCCTAACAAAGACGGTCGTTACTGGCTTGTATCTCCCAATTACGGAAGTATTATACCCTTGGTACATCTTGTGAATCTATATTTGAAGGATTCAGATGTGCCTAAAGCAGTTAGCGCTTTAACAAAGCTCATTAATCTAAGCCCTGGCGATCAGAAGGTGCTCTATCAGCTTTTTATTCTGCTATCTCAAAGCGAGCCTACTTCATCAATTATTGATTTCTTCGAAAAAATATTTGTGAATCCATCTCAAGCAGATATCCTGCAGTTGTTTCAAGTTAGCTTGTTATTAGGAAATCAAGAATTAACAGCTCATTATCAGCACCAATGCGAACAGCACAAGATTTCGCTGTCATCCCATTACAAGCTGCTCTCGGCACTGATCCGTAATTCTCAGGATGAATTTGAACGAATCATGCAATTGATGCTGCCACAAGAACAGAGTGAACACAATAATAAACTCTACATCTTAGCGAGCTTAGTTTGGAACCGAGCCGCATATTCTGATCAATTCTGTGAAACCATTGATGGCAGCACGCTACAGAAGGAACAGCTTTACCAAATCGTTCAAGTAGCTTTTCAATTGACCACTGAAGGAACATGTCCAACGCTCGATTCAGAACAACTTAATTACGCCGTTACTTTGCTCATTGACTTGTTTAAATATGGATATTTTGACGCGTATGACCGATTTATCGAAAAACTTCAACCCTACTATTTTATAGTAGCGAATTTAATTGGCGACCACTTTTATTCGCAAAGTCAGATTCAGCTCGCACTGGACTATTACTCTATGCTTATACAGCATGAACAGCTTGCCGCAGTAGGATACGAAAATGTAGGGAAATTGTATATGAATCAAGGCGATGTGGAAGAAGGCTTGGCTTTTGTGCGTAAATCAATCGAACTTAATCCATACCGTCCTTACCTGTATGTATTTTATTTAGCGCAATGCTCAGATGCTGACCTCTCCAAAGACGTGCTAGACAGATATAAAGAGCAATACCCACACTACTATGGGCTAATGATGAACGCTATGCGATAGCTCATAAACATCTATTCAGCCGAGCAAAAACGAGGCACTTGTAAGCAGTATCTGCTTACAAGTGCCTCGTTTTCATGTACAAGTGAATCATTTAATTTCTATTATCAACAAAATAACCTTCTGCCTGTAAATATTGATTCTGGTAGGCATGCTTATGCTGCTTCATCCGCTCTATCTTATCAATATTAGTCTTGACTACTTTCTGAAAGTTGATCAGCTTTGCATTGAAAAGAGTTTCTAACTGTTGACATTCCGCGGCAACCCGTCTAATCTGATCGTTTAGCGGAGCAGGTTGGAATTGGGCCAAACGCTGGCTAAGGATCTCTTGCTCCTGCTGCAAAGCATTCAGTCGCGGGATTTCTTGCTCTTCCTCAATATCAATCTCCAACAACTGCTGAGTCTTATGCTTTAACTCAATCAGTAAAGATAAAATCGTCATTTCTTGCTCTATCATGATTGAACTTTCGCAACGCCATGGAGCTCCTTCATGGCCATAACCCACGTATCACGTAGTTCCGAAATTAACTCTATACACTCTTGAAGAGCATATACATCCAACTTGAAATTTACATGAAACAATCTTCTTTTTACATAATCATAAATTTTTCCTAATTGGTCTGCAATTTCATAATTATGATTAAGTGTAATCGTCAATTCATCCAGGATATCTACTGCTTTCTTAATGTTGATATTCTTTAAATTAAAATCCTCATTCTCTATCGCCATTAAACCCTGTTTCATAAATTTAATACATCCACTAAAAAGCATGGTCGTTAATTCCCAAGGAGCTGCAGTGTTGACTTGCATTCTAAGATAAGTTGCTTGAGCTTGTTGATTCATGCTTGTCCTACCTCTTCTCGTCAATATTGAGTCCATTAATTTCTTGAAAATTAGCAATCAAATCAACAATTTTTTCATTCGGAATTTCTCGAATGACTTCATTGGTATCCTCATTAATTACCTTCACCATGATTTGTCCCGTTTTTTCATGTACGCTATATGCGAACTTATGTTTAGCGCCCTCGAGTGTCTTGTTAATTTTCTCAATTGCTTGTACTACTGCTTTGTCCGAAACCGTTAACTCATAATTCTGTTTCTGCATAAGTTGACTGACTGATTCCAAGCCGCCGATTTCTGAGCTTGTTGAAGTGGGAGAAACAGTTATATTCGTATAGGGAGTTTGATCGCCACTACGCGTGACCCCCCCAAATGAATTTATCTCCATATGTTCATCACCTCACTATATTTTAACCTGTAAATTTCGATAATGAGTTCATTATCGTATTACTCTTACCTATTGCCGTATCCATAGATGAGAACATTTTATAGTAGTACGTTTCTTTTTTGGCCAATTTCGCAGAAAAGTCAGTTATATTTTTGTTCAAATCGGTAATTTGTTTACCAATTGTACTAGTTACATTATCTGTCGAGGTACTTGCTCCACCCGCTTTTTCAATGATTTGCTTTAACGAAGTAGAGACCTGGTCGTACATCTTTTGAGCAATTCCGTCTGGATTGTTCGAGAACGTCTGGATAACCGCATTCGGATCCGCACTTAAAGCTGCACGTAAGGCGGTTTCATCCAAAGTTAACTTCCCTGAATCGTTAATGGCACTGCTATCATATGCTTTCGTTGTGATACCTATCTTGTATAATGCATTGTATGTGGATGATGAATTTGAGCTGACAGTAGTACTTATAAGCGAACGCAATCCACTTAATGCTGATTTCAGCATATCATCGTTCTGAAGTAGACCACTCTTCGCCTTAGTTTCCCAAACAGTAATCTCTGTGTCTTTCATATCTTTCTTTTGATCATCCGTTAATGGCGTAAAGCTGCGGTATTTACCCTCTTTGACCCTTTTATTCATCAGATCTATTGCATCATTATATGTATTCACAAAGCTGGTAATTTTCTTCACTGTGCTGTCGATATCTTGACTAACATTAACGGATACAGCGCTCGACGTGACTTGATTAAGCGTATAAGTAACACCACCAGCCGAAAAAGTATTGGAACTCCGTGTAGAAGGTGCACCGTCGATAGTTAATACAGCATCTGCTCCAGCGAGTTTTGTAACGTTACTACCCGTCAAACCTAATGCCCCCAGAAGATTACCAGTTGCATCACTCATCACCACCTGCGAGTTGGACCCAGCATCTTTAGATGCAACGGTCACTCTGTCCGTCTCAGCATCATAAGACATGTTGACGCCAGCACTAGACGAATTAACCCTCGACATAATTGCAGAGAGTTTATCACCCGAGGTATACGAAATGGTTTGACCATTAATATTAAAATTACCTGATCCTGTTAGAGGTGTCCTAAATTGCGTCTGATTACTTAAAGTTAGCGAAGGATCGATTCGATTCGTTTGAGCGCTCGTAAAACCAATTGAGGCAATCCCCGTATTTCCTGATACAATTTTAACGGAAATTTGACTTAAACCGGTAAGTTCAATTTTGTCGCTGGAATTGGCGGAAACTGCAATTTTTCCACTTCCGAGGCTACTATCAATACTTGATTGAACTTGTGCAGCAAGCTGTGTCTTATCATAAGTCCCATCAGCTATAGTTACTGTTCTTGAAACGCCTGCGTACGTGACTTGAAAAGAATTATTGTTCGATGCTGCTGCAATGACGGTTGAGGCATTTACGCTACTACTTCCTGTCATTACATTTTGTGAGATGGAATTTTTGTTGAAAGCTGTAGCTCCAGAAGCCAAATTTTGTACAGTAATACTATGAGAGACTGAATTAGCTGTACCGTCAGCCTTAGCTGTGACCGCTGTTGGATTCGATGTTGTCGCTGATAGCTGATTCCAATCTCCAGAAAGCTTCATACCATCCAATTGCGTCTTCAAGCTGGCGAGCTTGGTATTGACCTCCCGATACAGATCAGAACTCCAACCCAGTGTTGTTTTCTTCGCCTTCAGTTTATCAACGGGAGCATTTTCTGCTTTCATCAGTTTAGTTACCATACTTTCAATATCCAAACCCGAGTTAAGCCCTGTTACGCGATTAACCATTCCTATCAACCTCCTTGTTTGAATTCTATACTTTATTTATCGTATTTTATTCGGTTATTATGAAGAGGTATTTCGTAAAATTAATAATCTAGACGCAGCTTCCTCATAGCCAAGATCGGACGAATAGCGATAATAATCCAAGCCCTTGTTTAATTCACCGATCACTTCATAATATACACCCAAGTTATATGCCGCCTTGTAAGAGCCAACTCCAGCGACAGAGCTGTATTTAGCGGTTTCACCGATTTCAATTGCCATCTTGAAATGAGTTTCAATTACACCAATTTCTCCTGTATCCATCGCTAAAAGCCCAAGTAAAAACGGCATATCCGGAAACTGCGGGTAAACAGGGGCATATTGCTTCAGTAACATGACAGCTTCCTTGAACTTCCCTTGTTCTTTGAGCGTGTAACCTAGCATGACAACCATGACGGGAAAGTACAAAGCCGATACTTCATTTATATTCAAACCAAGACGAAGCTGCTGTTCAGCCTCGATATATTTACCTGTACTATAGTACAGCTTGCCTAGCTGATATCGCATATATCCGTCATTTGGATACTGTTCCAAATGGGATAGGTACATGGGAAGATAGCGATTAGCTTTATCCTTCTCCTTATATATCTCTTCGCTATAACCATAGTGAGAAATCTGAAGTCCTGTGTCTTCAAACAAAGCCGGCTGCGTTCCACAATAGACTTGTTCATGCACGACTCCATGGAATTTATACTCCGGTCGGTTCGGGTAGAAGCGAATCATACGATGATGCTTAATACCGTCCTGCAATACATTATTTATAGTAACCGAACCTGTCGAGTTCGGGAATTGTTGAACGAATTGTTGCAACCTCACGAAACAATCTTGTGGTAATTCTTCGTCAGCATCGATGAAAAGAATATACTCTCCAGTTGCATAAGAAGCACAATAATTTCTCGCCTCTGCAAAATGGTTATTCCATGTATAGCTAAAAATTCGTGTACCAAATTGTTTGGCTACTTCTACACTTCTATCTTTAGAACCCGTATCTAGAACAATCGTCTCATACTCAATCGGTATACTTGCTAAAGATCTGGGTAATTGTTTCTCTTCATCCTTAACGATCATACATACACTGATTTTCATATGCCCCCCTTAGTAAGTAAGAAGCCCATTACGATGTAATGGGCTTCTTTGAAACGAAAAACTAAACTTATGAAAGCAATTTAAGAACACCTTGAGATCCTTGGTTTGCTTGCGCCAACATAGAAGTGGACGCTTGTTGAAGGATATTCAACTTGGTGTAATTCATCATTTCTTTTGCCATGTCTGTATCGCGGATACGGGACTCAGCAGCTTGCAAGTTCTCGGTTGTAGTTCCGAGGTTGTTGAATGTGTGCTCCAATTGGTTTTGAACGGCACCAAAAGAAGAACGCGCGGAGTTCACTGTCAAGATGTCTTTGTCAATGGCACCAAGTGCTGTACTTGCATTTGTCATGCTTGTAAGATCTTTACCACTGATTTGAAGCGAAACCACTGTGATGTTTTGCAGAGAAACCGTAACAATATCTCCGCCTTTGTCGCCGATTTGGATCGTTACTGCAGTATTGGTGTTCAGCACGTTGATACCGTTGAAGTTCGTTTTCGTAGCAATGTTATCAATAGCTGAGGTAAGCGATTTGAACTCGGAGTCAATTGCAGCAAGGTCAGAAGTGTTGTAAGTTCCGGTTGACGCTTTTGTTGCCAACTCTTTCATACGGGACAACATGTCGGATACTTCGTTCATTGCGCCCTCTGCAGTTTGTACCAAGGATACGCCGTCTTGTGCGTTAGATTGAGCTTGGTTAAGCGATCTGATTTGCGTACGCATTTTTTCGGAGATCGACAGACCCGCAGCATCGTCAGCAGCACGGTTGATTTTGAAACCGGAAGACAATTTCTCACTGGATTTACCTTGTTGGATGTTGTTACCTTGCAAGTTGCGGTGAGCGTTCATTGCGTTAAGATTGTGATTGATAATCATGATATAATTCCTCCCTGAATGTATAATTTCCACTTCCATGTGGGTAGGCTTTTCGCCTTACATATATATATATCGGATGCGCATTTTGATTTGTTAATAGCATTTTCACTATTTTTCGCTATTTTTTTTAGATCTCGTCATGTTTTTTAATAGAGCAAGGTCTATCTTGCCTTTCGAGGCTTCAATGTTGCTTAATTGTATGGTTTCATAAACTTCTTTTCTCAGTATATTGATATCCTGTGGCGCCCTAATTCCTATTTTGACCTGATCGCCGTCAATGGCGGAAACGAAGATTTCTATATTATTGCCTATCAATATGGATTGCCCTTTTTTACGAGAAAGAATTAGCATGACCTATTCACCGCTTTCTTTGGAAATAGGAGCAAAAAGAGGCTCGCTTGTTTTGTAGCCACTGTCCGGTGGAAGTACAATCTGTCTACCTATCAAACTCTTGGTATTAATCACGATCGGGGCAAGCAGATTCATCGTTGATTCCATAAATTTCTCATGGATCGTTACAATGGCTAGA
The DNA here is from genome assembly GCF_002027705.1 of Paenibacillus ferrarius. Taxonomy (GTDB): domain Bacteria; phylum Bacillota; class Bacilli; order Paenibacillales; family NBRC-103111; genus Paenibacillus_E; species Paenibacillus_E ferrarius. Next base: position 95,551 of record NZ_MBTG01000022.1, read on the forward strand.
ACAGCCACCTCTTCTTGACTCTCCACCTGAAGCGTAGATTTGATACTCTCCTCAAGCTCGAATACATATTGCTCATGAAACGAAAAAGGCGACGTAACCAGGAAAGAGATATTAGGATCTTCAATACTTTGTAAATTTGCGAATTGATCGTTTTCTTCAATCACATCAATACGATATTCATTATGAGCTTCGAATCCCAGAATACTTCCCTGAAGCTGAATAGTAACATCATGTAACATGGTTATCATTCCTTGGTACCTCCTCAAAACACGACAATGCTATAGCATTCGCTACAGCATTGATAGTTTATTTGTAATAGTCTCATACTCGCTGCATTCATTATTCATAAACTTGACGCTCCATTATGGCAACAAATCACAGGCAATCCACGTCAGCAATTATCTGATGTAATCCAACAAACTCGGCTGAATAATTTTGGCTCCTACAGACAGCGATGCTTGGTATACACTTTCATCCGACTTCAACTTTGTAATCGTTTCGGCCATATCTGCATCTTCCGTTGTAGCATCCAGACTATTTAAGTTCAGATCCAAATCTTTAATGCGATTGTTGATCAAATCAAGACGATTGGCTCTAGCGCCTACTTCTGATCTCACTTCAAGAATCTTAGTAATTCTTGTTCCAAATTGATCATAGAGTGATTTGGCGGTGGCTTGGTCTCCAGCTGTAAAAGCAGTCTGCAGGCCTTTTAACACCGAAAATAGGTTGTCCGAGTCGGTTGTTTGTCCGAATACTTCACTACCTGTCACATTTAAAGGTATAGTCACTCCAGCAGCAAATTGTGAGATAAGCTTCCCTGAATCTGTAGTTTCAGTCGCAGCTCCTGCAGAGGTGTAAGGTTGGATGTCTGTCTTTTGCCCATTGAAAATGTATTTTCCATTTAATTGATCATTTCCTAACGTAACCGCTTGTTCATATATCTGGCCAATCTCTTTCGCTATCGCGTCTAAAGCACTCTGTGGGTTCGTTCCATTCAGCCCTCGCGTTACAAGTTCATTAGCTCGTTGAACAATATCTCCAACTTGGCCTAATATAGTATCGGTATGCTCAACCTGTGATGAAGCCATGTCAACATTTTTTTGGTATTGCTCATTAATGGATAGCTCACTGCGATACCTTAATGCATAGGTAATGCCAACAGGATCGTCAGATGGTTTATTAATTTTCTTACCTGTCGCCAATATATTCTGATTAGTTTCCATTCTGCCCATGTTATTGTTCACATTCCTGAGCAGCTGACTATGCATCATGCTTTGCGTTACACGAACAGTCATGCTAAGCTACCTCCCTAATGATGATTTAACGTCCTACTACTCCGGTATTATTAATAAGTTTCTCCAATATTTGATCAAAAGTTGTCATAAATCTAGCTGCTGCACCATAAGCATGTTGATATTTGATCATATTCGACATCTCTTCATCCAATGAAACTCCGCTTACTGACTGCCTACGAGAATCAACCTGATCAACTATTGCTTGCTGATTCGTATTCAGACGAGTCGCTTCCTGAGCTTGAACACCCAATTGACCCACTACAGAGCGTAAATAATCATCAATCGTACCTTCAGTGATTCCGTTGCTGTTCGTTGTATATTGGAACTTATTATCTTTTTGTTGGGCTATAAGCAAGGCTAAGGTGTTGTTACCCTTGACGGCTTTCTCGGTGGCACCTGAGCCCTCGGTTCGCAACGAGGTTACAATCTTACTCGCATCCGCGGCAATTGTCGGATTCAAAGTAATTGTGCCCGCGGTTATACTGCCGCTAGTCGATGTAAAAAAATCAGTCCCCGTAGCGGCTGGAGTCCCAAATGTATAACCAAGCTTGTGAAGACCATTCAAGCCTGCCACAGTCGCAGTGAGATCTGATGTTAGCGTTCTCGTAGCTCCGGAATAAGTCACTCCGTTTAATACAGTACCTTCAGGTAGTACGGAACCCTTAGGAATTGTTATCGTGATATCACCGGTCGCAATACTGCTAGCGATCGTATTAAGTTGCTTCTGGTAGTCAGCGACATATTTATCTCGAGAAGCAATCATTCCGAATACTTCACCGCTCTTCAAATTCCCTGTTCCATCGCCACTGCCGTAAGCAGTTTGCAATTCATCTGCTGTAGTTGGTGTAAATGAATCACCAGTAACCAAGTTCGTATTCCCCATAGAAATAGAATAACCTTGAGGGGTATTCGTGACCGTAATATTAACAATTTTCGAAAGTTCATCTGTCAAGAGATCACGTTGGTCTCTTAAATCATTGGCATCATCACCTAAACCTTCAATGCGAGTGATTTCGTTGTTTAAGCTAGAAATTGTACTGGTCTTGGAATTAATTTCGCTCACTTTCACTCCAATGTTGGCAGTTAAATCCGAGCTTAAATCACTCAGTTGCTTGCTTATTTGATTCATTGCATCCGTTAAGGCCATAGCATTTTCTCTAACAATTTTGCGTCCAGTTGTGTTCTCTGGGTCCTTGCTTAAATCAGACCAAGAAGCCCAGAACTTATCGAGCACTGTTCGAAGTCCAGAGTCGGAAGGCTCGTTAATAATAGTCTCAAGTTTATTTAAGGTGTCGGATTGGATTTTGGAGTTGCCTAACGATTTGTTCTCATTTCGAAATTGATCATCCAGGAATGACTCGCGAATCCGGGTAATTGAAGTAAACTCTACCCCAGTTCCCAGTTGCCCGGGCGTATTGGACCGATTCAACCCAGGAAATTCTATAGGCTGCGATGCCGCCATATTAACAATTTGTCTCGAATACCCAGCTGTATTTGCGTTAGCTATATTATGTCCTGTGGTATTTAAAGCGGCAGTCTGGGTAAACAAACTTCTCTTGGCTGTTTCTATCCCATGAAAAGTAGAGGTCATATTAAAACACTCCTTTAGGCTTTAGTATCAAATATTCCGTTTCGTACGGAGTTATATCCCGACTGGTTAGGATGTTGATAGAATGCGTCTTGCTCTGGGGTTTTCACGAATAAATCCAATGAAAAATCTATAAATGCTAATGATTGCTCAATTAGCTTTTGATTCACTTCATTTTGTTTCTTCATCTCTGTCATAACGTCTAATAACCTTGCTTGAACTTCACTTAAGGCTTTCTTTTCTTCTGCCTTGAATATAATTTTAATCAGGTCGCTGACTCTCACCTTGGGGTCGGGGTTATACCCACGAGAGATCAAATATTCCCCAGTTAACTGAACTCTCATTCGCTCAAGTTCTTCAATTTGCTTAATAAGCTTATTTTCTTTATGAATAATAGTATTAAGCTCAACTACTTGATTATTAACTAATACGGGTGTTTTTTGCGCCGCTAATTCTAACATTGTTTGATGAATGGAAATTAAATTTTCTAAGACTTCAAGCAACTGGGCTATGCTCACGTTCATTCACCTATTCTCTTGTCATGTGATTTATTTAAAATAAGGGAGCAACTTTTCCGCAATCTTCCCCGCATCTACATGATAAGTACCCGATTCAACAGATTGCTTCAGTTGATTGACCTTGGCTACCCGTTCTTTGGACTGCACGGCTTGACTGGTTTCCAAAAGCAATTCTTTAGCTTCACTGGATATTTGGACTTGGTCTCTTTGTTTTTCTTTTTTATTAGTTCCGTTCAACGCCTTATGATCACTTGCTTGCCTATAGGGATTAACTGGTCCAACCCGCTTTGGTTCATTAACTTTCATTCGGTGACACCTCATTCGCTTAAAAATAAAAAGCCGATAATCGTTATTACTATTATCGGCAGTTTGTATAAGAAACTTTATATGGTTGAACTTCTTTTATTCATGCCTGTCCTGTAGACGTTCCTTGATTTTAAAACTCATTTGAGTATCCTTCTTCTCTTGCTCCATTCTCCGCCGCTCATCCTCGGAATTATTCCTTACATCCTTCACAAGTTTCATGCGGCAAGGTTCACAAATCGTATTCTCGCGAATCTGAGTCCCACAAACTTCACAGGAATAAAACATATTCGGTGCATGCATGATGGAAATTCGACCATCACGAATGAATTTCGTGATTTGTTTAATCGAAACACCTGTTGCATCGCTCAAATCATTAATGTTCGTGCCTTTATTTTCACGAAGGTGTTTCAAGCATTTATCATACTGCTGCTCCAAATCCTTCAAACAGTTCGGACATACCTCAGCGAACCCTTTAACAAATATTTTGCCACAGCGCGGACAATTAGCGACATTCATTCCCATTTGTATCGCCCCCTTCTATTATTCCCAATTCCCAATTAATAATTCCAGTTTACCGCAATTCGACAGCGTTTGCATATTAATATTTTGACAACAATAGAACTCCTTCCTTCATCTGGCCCATGTTAGTCCAACTACTTCAGCTGATAAACTCGTTTTGAGCACCTTAGCACATTGATTCATCGTACTTCCTGTCGTATACACGTCATCCACAAGGTAAATATGCAAGGATGCCGTTGAGCATCTTATGTCAAGCCGCGATAGGTCGATTTCAAATACATGCTCTAAATCGTCCAATCTTTCATTCCTCTTTTTAAAGCTTTGCTTGTCTGTGTGCTTGGAACGGTTAAGAAGTGGGATAACAGGCAGTCCTACTCTTTTTCCTAGTTCTATTGCCATTTGATCAGCTTGATTGAAACCTCGTTCTAACATTCTACGTTCACTCACAGGTACAAAAGTAATTATCTTCTGCGCTGGATCGGAGCCGGAATTTGGTTGCTCTAGCTGCGATAAGTGATAAGCATGAACAAGCATCCTGCCTATGACTGTTTTCAGCCTTTCATCTCCACGATATTTATATCGGGCAAGAAGCTCCTTCATCGCATCATCATATCTTACAGCGCTACGGCTTCTTTTAAAAAAGGTTTGTTGTCTCCGTTGACAATCCCAACATCTCTCTGAGCGCCCACATGTGGGACAACGCACTTCTTGAATCCACGGAACCTTTTGATAACATGAAATGCATAACCCCAGTTGTTCTAACCGAAGTTCACTAACCTTCTTACAAAGAAGGCATTCCGCCTTTACAGGGCTTAGTATTGAAGCTAACGTAGTCCATGCTTTTTTGAGCCAATGCCCTATTCCTGAATTCGTCATTCACTTCCCCCTTAGTAAGTATCCCTGTTTATATGCCATGCGGTTCATTTGTTGAATTTGTCGAATCGCCTCCTTTTGTGAATATGTAATTTCTTTTGCTGCAAAATACACCTTCCCCGCTGGATCATCTTTCGATCTCCCCGCGCGCCCTGCCATTTGAACGAGCGCAGCCTCGTCAAATAACTTCGAATCGGCATCCAAAATGAATACATCCGACTTAGGTACCGTCACACCTCGCTCTAATATCGTTGTTGTTACTAATAAGCGAATCTCTCTGTTTCGGAAACGTTGGACCTTGTCTGTTCGAGCCGAATCCTTGGATGACGTCCCCTCCACACCTATCATTGAACCGCTTGATCTTGAGTTTATCATCTTCCTCAAAAGCTCAACCGTCGGCTCCACAAATTGAATATTAGGCACAAAAACAAAAACCTGCGCATCCCGCTCTATCGAGACAGCTATCTTCCCAAACAACGAACTCGGCAGCGTTTGTGCCTGAAGTGATTTCCTCAGATAAGGAACTGAAATTAGATGAGGAACTGGCACTGGGTGCTTATGAAAACGCACCGGCACTCGAACATGCGGCAATAATCCGCGCTCAGCCGCCTTTCGAATTGCTTTGGGCGGCGTAGCCGAAAGCAAAATGTTGACACCGCTAGGCTTGCACACTTTAGTAGCCGCGTAAGAAAGCATAGGATTGTTGTGATACGGAAACGCATCAATCTCATCAATAATAACCAGATCAAAAGCCCTATGAAAACGCATTAGCTGATGCGTCGTGGCGATCGTGATCTGTCCTTGCTCCCAACGCTGCTCACTCCCACCATACAGCGTCACAACGCTATAGCCTGCGAAAGCCCGCTCGATGCGTGGCTGCAGCTCCAACACCACGTCTTTACGGGGTGTTGCGATAAGTACTCGTCCACCTCTAGCCACGGTATGGTGCACAAAAGGAAAGATCATCTCCGTCTTCCCGGCGCCGGTTACAGCCCAGATCAAAAACTTCCTCAGAGCCAAGGGTTTAACGACTTCGCTTGCAGTTGTCCTTCCTCGAACCGACACCTCAGCTCTCCTCACACTTCCAAATACCTTTAGGCTAGTATTAGACAGCCAATTCACTTTTCTATGTGCTCTCGCATCTCCACTGCTGATATAACGAAGCCCCTCCAGAGAGGCTCTTGCCTGAGGCTCACTAAGCCCCCATGGCTCGATATAGGCGCGGAGATCGTCTTCCCCACCACCGAATGGCGCAACTAACGCAGATCGCCCACTGACTAACAAAGAGCAGAACCTAGCCCGTCCCATCGTCAGACACTCCTCGCAATAAGGACATTCCTGCCCGCAATGCACGCAAGCTGACCAAAACATTCGATCTTCACTACTCCCACACCGCTTGCAGCGATAGCTCGTCTTATTCTTAAATCCTTGTCGCCATTCTCGATGTTCAATGACTTCCAAACAACTGCTCAACTCAAGATCGCCATTAAGATGTGCCAATTGCAAATAGGCTCGCCAAACTTCCCCTGTCCCGCAATCCAGACCTATCTCCTCCAGCAGTTGATGGACTTCCTCAATGAGGAGCGATCTGCCGCTGCATGCATCAACGATACCTGTGTATACTCCTGTGTCTAAAACTACTCTTGGATACATGCTTTGCTTCCAAGTACCATGATGAATGACTTCTTTCTTAAAGGCTTCTTGATTGAGATTTACGTGTTCTCTTGCAATTCGGCGAAACCGTTCTAACGCAGTCTCACCCATCTCTTCAATTCCCTCACCAGATTTCCTTGCAGTGAGAAAGGCATCACTATTTAGCTTCTGCAGCAACCGCACACCTTGCCCAAAAGAAATAAAAGGTTCGAACACTACGAGGCCGGCGTCGGCTGCGTATTGCTCGAACCAATATTGAATGTCTGTCTGGGTGTGAATGGTTATTCGCCATTCCCATTTTTGTCCTAAGCATACAGCGTAAAGTTGAACTTTCATTGCTCACCTTACTCTCTTAGTCATGTAAGTACTTGTAACATCCTACTGTAAACCAAAGGGAATCTTAACAAGATCCTCCCGATTACTTAGATGAACTACAATTAGAGCTTCACTTTCATGTTGCAGCAAGTAGTTGTCTACAGTGCCACTATCTGCTCCACTATGCAGGTCCAGTAAATGGGTATGGGATAGTCGCTCAATAATTTTTCTTGTATCGTCGGACGACCCCTCATCAAAAATTGTAGCCGTCACTTCGTTGCCTTTTAGACGAGTGAAGAAAAACAAAGAGCGAATATACCATTCAATCTGGTTTTGATTATTTTTGGTAACGAGTAGAATTTTAGTTTGTTTCTTGTTCTTGCCCTTCCGGTTTCCGAACAATAGATGGAGCACAGCGATGCTGATTCCGTAGCAACCTAAGATCCAAAGCAACCCAACCCACATAGCGGATCCCTCCCTTATTTGCAATGTATGCCGCATAAGGAATAGGGGTTCCAACAAGGGGATTTTACAAGGTTACCCAACCATTTTTGATCGCAATAATAACAGCTTGTGTCCTGTCATCGACTTCCATTTTCTGAAGGATGCTGCTGACGTGGTTTTTAACTGTTTTCTCGCTGATAAAGAGGAACTCACCAATTAGTTTATTGCTTTTACCTTCTGCCATAAGACGAAGAACTTCCGCTTCCCGTTTGGTCAGTGGACTGTTTGCATTATGTATGTATTTTAACCCTGAATCTTTGACACCCTGACCGGATCCTACAACACCAACATCATCGAGATAAGTCATTCGTCTAAGCTGATTAATCAGCTTGCCTGTGACTTTGGGATGGATATAAGCATGACCGGCAACAACAGAGCGAATCGCGTTAATAAGGGACTCCGCCTCCATGTCTTTGAGCAAATAGCCTGAAGCCCCTTTGCGAAGGGTTTCGAATACGTAACTCTCATCATCATGAATGGATAGAATAATTACTTTGATATCAGGGAAGATAAGTTTCAACCGCTCTGTTGCAACTACCCCGTTTTCAAGTGGCATGTTAATATCCATAAGCACAATATCAGGAGTAATTTGGTTGCATAGCTCGATAACCTGGATCCCGTCACCGCACTCTCCAATGACTTCCATATCATCTTCCATATTAATAATTCGTTTAACACCTTCGCGAAACAATTGATGGTCGTCCGCAATGACGAGGCGTACATTGCGTTTATGACTCGCCGTGTTGTCCATTCTGATTTTCCTCCTTGTTCTCTGCACCGCTGCCAATAGGGATCAGCATCGTAATTTTGGTTCCTGAATCTTTCTCAGACTCAAGGACCATCGTGCCTTCCAAAAGCTCAACACGCTCGCGCATGCCTAGCAAACCGAAGTTATTCCCTTTGGCTATTCTCTGTTCTGTCTGTGGCACGTCGAATCCGATTCCGTTATCTACTACGTAGATTTGCACTTGATCTGGTTCCAGTGTGAGCTCAACAGATAAGAAAGTAGCTTTCGCATGTTTGATTACATTAGATAGAGCTTCTTGCACTAGTCGGAAGATAGCAATTTCAAGCCCAGATGGAATGCGAGTCTGTTTGCCTACGAGATTAAATTGTGTGCGAATGCGATATTTCTCTTCGAAATCCTGTACATACTTACGCAATGTAGGAACGATACCTAGGTCATCAAGCGCCATTGGACGGAGGTTGAAGATGATCTTCCGAACTTCTTCAAGTCCTCCTCTGACTTGACCCTTCAAATCTACCAATTCTTCCTTAACAGCAGGAATATCATCTTTAACAAGCATGCGCTGTGCAATTTCTGTGCGAAGCACGACATTTGCTAAGGTTTGAGCCATCCCATCGTGTATTTCACGTGCGATACGCTTCCGCTCTTCCTCTTGCGCCAAGATGATTTTCAAACCAAGCAACTGCCTATTCTTCGCCGATTCTAATATGCGAGTCACCTGATTGAGATCACCTGACAAATATTCCAGGACGACATTCATCTGCGAAACGATCGTCTCAGCCCGTTCTACCTGCTTGTCCACATTCTTCGTTCGCATCTGTAGATCATTTCGCCTGGTCTTCAGATTATTTTCTTTTTCCCTTGCGATTGTGAGCTGTAATTGAAATGCAATAGCCGCTTCATAAGCAATCTTAATATCTTCCTCACGATATTTATTAAAGTCACGACTGACTTCCGTGAGTCGAATGCGAGAACGCTTGTAATCCTTCTCCAACTTATCAACCAGCTCAATCGTTACACTCGTCTCATATTTAATTTCCTCGAGTTCCCGAATAAGTGATTCCTTTTCGAAGCGAGAGGCTTCAGCGATTTCAAACATTTGATACTTGCTGCTCTCCATGACGTTAATTGCGTTTTTTATGACACGATCTATAGCGTCTGGCTGCAAATGAAACGAGCTCCTTTTAACAAACAATATTAGAAATTAGTCTACCCCATATTGTATCATAGTTCTGACAATTTGAAGTGTACTTCTAGCACTATTTATTCAAGGGTTATCCCATAATTTTTAGGATCCCAGCCTACTTTGAAGCCTAATTTCTCGGAAACAAGCCGCAAAGGCACCATCGTCACGTTATTCATAATTTTCGGCGCTACTTCTGCAGTCACACGTTGCCCATTTACTAATAGGTCTGCATTATCAATCCATAGATCTATCAATTTATCACCGCGGATGACTGTAACCTTACGCTCCTTCTCATCCCACTTTACACTTCCGCTAAGGGCTTCAGTAACGAAACGGAGCGGAATCAAAGTATTGTCATTCACAATGGTAGGTGCTTGTTCTAAAGTCATAGGCTTATCATTCAGCGTAACTTGTTTCTTATTTACTGTTAGCTTTACCGTGTTTTTCGGCAATGATGCCAGCTGGCCTTTGTAAATAAATGAAATATCATCGATATTAATTTTCCCTTTCGCAGCTCTTTCGTCCTGTCCATTGGCAGGGTTAGCCACGTAAACACTCTTGATTTTAAGCGGGAATTTCAAATCAGACACATCGGCCGTAATCTTGCGCCAGCCTGTCCAGTTCATATTTTCAGTGAAACTCACTAAATTCGTAACACCATTGGCATCAACCACTTCTGCTCGTACCCAATTGAAGCTTCCATCACCAAATACTCTTGCTGAAATAAATTCTGGTTCCCCTTCAATCGGAGCACCACTCGTTCCATTAAACCTGGCGTATGCCGCTTTTGTTCCTGTGCCTTTTGTAAAATCGTAAGCAATCTCGATATTCTTATTCCCGTTATCTTGTGCAATATTAACGGAAGAGACTACCTCTGCCGGGTATTTGTCGCCAGTTGTCATTACCGCGAATTTGTCTACATCATACCAAATTTTTTCTCGGCCAACAGGTAAAGTTACCATCGTACTATACCCATCATATCTAGCAATAACTTGAGCTGCTTGAGACCCTGACGCACTATCTACATGAAGTATCCCGTCTTTGAGTGAGCCTTTAATACCACTTAGTTCCCATGTCGCAGACGCCGCGGGCAAATCCCGAGTAACTCCACTTCGTGTAGTCACGCTAATAGGGAGTTTGAAATCTCCACCCTCTGTCACTGAAAAAGCTCCTGCACTGAAAGTCATCGCAGTAATTTGATCCCTACCTACAACCTCTACGTCCATGGAGGCTGATCCTTTACCAGACTTTGCTGTAATTTGTGTTTTACCAGGTGCTGCAGGTGTGAATACATTATCTTTAAAAGCACCATTCGTCGTGGAAGTGCTCCACTGTGGAACAATACCTTCTACGGAAATCGGGTTATAATAGTCATCATAAGCTTTAAATTGATAAGTGCTAGGTTCATTCATGAATAAAATATTTTGACCTTTTAGAATAAGTCCCTTCAAATCGCCCTTAGGTGCAGTCGAATATACACCAACTCCATTTACTACGGAACGCTGATTGCCGTTCTCCGTTTTGTTGACAAGCTTCGGATCGAAATCACCTAGTGATCTTGAGACCATCTGTGTCGAGCCGCCACCGTCCAGAACCATCCCTTTCCAAACACCAGCCCCTATCATGAACTGCTGAAGCTCAGGAAGCGTCATGCCAGCACTGCCTGCGCTTCGGTCAGAAGTAATGATATAAGCCGTCTTCATGTCCTTAGAATAGCCTATTGCTGTTCGAGATCGAGGACTATACCCACTGAAATCCCCAATATTACGGGTAAAATAACTTGGCTTGGCATCGTCCACTAACAACGTGCTGCCACCGATTAACATTTTAAAATTTTTCCAATCATAGGTCTTAGAAGCATCGTGCGGAACCATATCATATTTGGTGGTGATCTTATCTCCAACTTTGAGATGATTAACGATAAACTCCCGGGCTAAGCCAGAACCTCTGAGGATATAGCCATCTGCTGGAGCAATCATTTTAACATTCGTATCTACTGCAATCTCCTTAACGATGTCGTTCTGGATAAGCGCCTCTGTTGGAACATGCGTTCCATCTACAGCTCTCTGTGTCATAGCCCAAGCACTTGTATAGAGAAACAGCCCGTCCGCAATCAACGGGACGTCATTATCATCCCAATAATATGTCTTGTTCACACCACCAAGCTCGAACGACGTTCCATCCTTCGCTGTTACATTACCCTGAAAATCTAATATATCAATAATCGGTTGATTATTTTTCGTAATCGCGAATGAATACAATCCAGATATTTTCGCCGGCGTTGCCATGACCTGGCCATTCGTTATTTGTGCGCCTTCCGGAACACCTTCTGCTTGCGTATTAAAAAAGTCTCCATTCACACCAGCCACCGCACCGGTATCCTTCACCATGCCTAATACACTTTGATTTTTCGTAAATTGATTCTTCGTACCTGCCATTGCGTCTATCTTCACGTTCGGATTCGTCAAATCAACTTCTACGACGTTGGCGTTCACCGAAACATCCTTATTGCTTCTCGTTGTTGTCCATACATAATTCTTCATTATTGCACCTGATGTAATTGTTTCCTGTGAACTAAGTGTCAACGTCGGACCTGCCGCGTAAACCGTCGTTCCCGCAACCAATTGCCACACCAATGCGCAAGCCAGCGCACCCATTCCTACTTGCTTCTGAACCGTCATGTTGCTTTTCCACTCTCCTCTTTCAGTCTAAGTCTAGTATCTATCTTTATAGCGATATCTATATAGACTCTAAAACTATGGAAAAAGTTACGATAGGAAGGAAGTTGTATTTATACGTCATAAAAGACCGAAACGCAAAAAAGAGCGCATGACCCTACTTGGATCTGCTCTCTGCTTGAGATGCATGGCTATATATTAAAGGATGTGTTTTATTTTGGCTTCTTGTTCAATGGAACGTACGGATAACAGTTGGATAATCGCGTGCTGCTGTTCTTGAATAACTTCCATCCTCTTCACCGTTTCATTGGTTTCGAGTACGGCTTGTTTGATTTGAGACTGTTCTACTTCCAATTTACCGAGGCGAGTGTCTATTCCGTCTAATCTAGAATCCACACTATCTAATCTGGAATCTATTCCATTTAATCTAGAATCCATACTATCTAATCGAGAGTCTATTCCATCTAATCTAGAATCCATACTATCTAGTCGAGAGTCTACTCCGTCTAATCTAGAATCCATACTATCTAGTCGAGAGTCTATTCCACCTAATCGGGAGTCGATCCCATCAAGTCTCATTATCACGGGTGACAATTCAGCCTTAAGTAAAGCAGAAAGCGTCTCTTTCAAATCATTATCCATATCATCACTCCCGTCCACCACTTGTCCCTAATAAGTTTACTGTTAGCCAAGTATATCACATTTTGTATAGCAATAAGCCTTTGTTTTTTCATTGAGTACTTATATATTTTACCATAAATTAAATCAAAAATCAAACATACGTTCTCTTTTGTGTTATATCTTTTTAAAAATAAATAAAGCCGCCCCTGAAGGACGGCTAAACTATTTTAAACCAAAGCTTGTGCTTTCAAAGTCTCAGCTTTGTCAGTACGTTCCCAAGGAACATCCAGGTCATTACGGCCAAAGTGACCGTATGCAGCTGTTTGACGATAGATTGGACGACGCAAGTCAAGCTCTTTGATGATGCCCGCAGGGCGAAGGTCAAAGTTTTTGTGGATAAGCTCAACGAGCTTCTCTTCGCTAACTGTGCTTGTTCCGAAAGTATCAACAGCAATGGACACCGGACGCGCTACGCCAATTGCGTAAGCCAATTGAACTTCACATTTCTCAGCAAGTCCAGCTGCTACGATATTTTTAGCAACATAACGCGCTGCGTATGCACCGGAACGGTCAACTTTTGTTGGATCCTTACCAGAGAAAGCGCCGCCGCCATGACGAGCATATCCGCCATACGTATCAACGATGATTTTACGACCAGTCAAACCAGCATCCCCTTGTGGTCCACCAATAACAAAACGGCCCGTTGGGTTAATGAAGTAGTTTGTGTTCTCATCCAACAAGTGAGCTGGAACAATTGGGTTGATCACGTGCTCTTTGATGTCTTTTTGGATTTGCTCCAAAGTTACATCTTCACTATGCTGTGTAGATACAACAATCGCATCAACACGAACTGGTTTATCATCTACATACTCAACAGTTACTTGTGTTTTTCCATCAGGACGCAGGTATGGCAAAGTACCGTCTTTGCGAACTTCTGTCAAACGACGAGCCAGTTGGTGAGAAATGGAGATCGGAAGCGGCATAAGCTCAGGAGTTTCGTTAACCGCAAATCCGAACATCAGACCTTGGTCACCAGCGCCAATTGCTTCGATTTCCTCATCGGACATAGAACCTTCTCTTGCTTCAAGTGCTCTGTTAACACCTTGTGCAATGTCAGGGGATTGTTCATTCAATGAAACGAGAACCGCACATGTTTGGGAGTCAAAACCGTATTTCGCACGTGTGTACCCAATTTCTTTAATTGTTTGTCTAGCAATTGCTTGAATATCTACATATTCAGAGCTTGATGTAATCTCACCGATTACCAAAACCAAACCAGTTGCTACAGATACCTCACATGCTACACGAGCATTCGGATCATTGGCAAGAAATGCATCCAATACCGAGTCAGAAATTTGGTCACAAATTTTATCCGGATGACCTTCTGTTACGGATTCGGATGTAAATAAACGACGTCCACGTACTTGCGCCATATCATTCATCCTCCTAATATCATTTAGTATGTTTGAAAAGCTTCTACTCGATGCCTCTATATGAAAAAATGTGGGCCCGGCTTTCGCGCAGCTTTTCACGCCAAACGGAATCCCTCTTTTGCGCTCAAGCGCTAACAAGAACGTTCAATTCCGCACTGGTAAAAACAAATAATTTTCACTGCAATAATGAATAAAGACAACAAAAAAATGAACCTTTCCCGATTGGAAAAGGCTAAATTAAATATTGACCTTCAATTAGTTATCTTACTTTATTTGTCGTCTAGTGTCAATGTATAAAACATGAAGATATTATGAATAAAGCCCGTAGCTACAGCGAAAACAGCACTTCTTCTGCACGTTGAATCAGCCTTTTCGTAATCGTTCCACCTACGGCTCCAGCATCCCTTGAAGAGATGTGTCCCCAGTAATCTTCCTTGATCGAACTTGAAGGAATCGCCCCTAGTTCTGTCGCAAACTCCGTATCGGCATTTAACGACATTTGCTTGCCTACAGGCAGCCCTAACTCTGCAGCGATTTCATACTTTAGAACATCAAGTGCCTTCTTCGATTCAGGAACCACTTTATTGCCTCTAGCCATACTTAAACGCCTCCTTAGAGTTTGTGTTGTCCAATACTTCATAAGGCCGTGAACCCTTATTGGGTTGCATCTATAGTATGGCTAGAATCCAGCACCCAAACCGCATAAGAAGTTGTCATAATGGGTAAAATTATGGAGGAAAGTGATGTTACTGTGTAACCTTGCTACCATCGGCATTCAAAATCAAATAACCCCCGCGCACCATGACAAATATATCCGCCGTATTCTTGGGCGTTGGCTTAATCCCGCGGCCCTCGGTCGGGAAAATCAAAAGATGATTCAGCGCGATTTCTGTTCCCGCTGCCAAATCCTTGCCTCCCGTTACATCCGGGATACCGTTCTCATCGTTGCTCACGGCGAGTACTTTGCCGCTTCGCACGATAAACTCAGCGCCAGCTCCCGCGTAAAGGGTTTGTCCGTTCTGCAGCTGGACAACCTTCATTGTCGCTGACGTAGAGCCTCCTGCGCTCGGTTGGCTGCCACCATTGGCAGCTAGCGCCGCTGTGACAAGCTCTTTCACCTTGGCTTCGCTTAAGGTGTTCTGGTCGAAGTAGCTCTTCGTAATCACCGGGTCGGTGGATGAGCCAGGGGTTGGGGCATCAGCTTGAGAAACTGAAATAAATGACGATAATAGAAGAATTACGCAACCTGTTGTCAAAATCATTTGCTTCCTATTCATTAGCAGTAAACTCTCCTGTCATAATAATCTGTAAAATTAAAGGAAATCTTACTTCTTCTGTTGAATTATCTATTAAAAATAATTCAACAGAACGGAGTGATTTTTTGAAAAAATTACTAACGGTAACTATGATTTTATTCTTTATTACTAGCAGCGTCAACGCTTCATCAAGCCGGGGAGACTTCGAGGGCAATCCAATTGTAAGTGTAAAAGACAATGGAAATGAACTTAAAGTGGATGACGTTCCCGCTATCAATTACAAGGGAAGAACGATGGTGCCTATTTATATG
This sequence comes from Paenibacillus ferrarius, assembly GCF_002027705.1. Taxonomy (GTDB): domain Bacteria; phylum Bacillota; class Bacilli; order Paenibacillales; family NBRC-103111; genus Paenibacillus_E; species Paenibacillus_E ferrarius. Next base: position 111,355 of record NZ_MBTG01000022.1, read on the forward strand.
TTGAAGCAGTTAGGCGCTGATGTTGCTTGGGATGATTCAACGTATAGTGTGAATGTTTCTTTAAAGAATGACCAACCTAAAAACGAAAATCAAAACGAATCTATAGTAAATGCTTATAAATGGCTAAGTGATACAGACATGCAAATCTATATGTACGCAAATAAACTACAGCAATACATGGATTTTGATCAAGTGCCTAACGTCAAGGATATTCTCGATAGAGATTATTTGGAGCTTACAGACGAATATAACAAATCATTGGAATTCGCGACTTCCGTCTACAAGCAAAATGCGAACACCGGCATTAACGAAATCCTCGCTAGCCAGTCCAAAGTGCTTGAAAACGTTGGACAAACCAAAGAAATGTTTAAAATCTGGCTGACTCGCAAAAACGATTCGCAAATTAACGCTAGCTTACAAATTAGTTTGTTCAACAGTATTGAAAACAGTCAAAAAAATATAGCAAATACAAATAAATATGTGCATTCTACATTTATGCAAAAATAAAAAGAAGGCCAATTGGCCTTCTTTTTTATTACGCGTTAGCTAATCTTATGGAGTAGCAGTAACAGTTACTGCAACAACATCGGATTTACCGTTTGGTGAAGTAATTGTCAGATCAAATGTACCAGAACCAGTTACAGCGATATCACCATAAGGATTAATTGTAACATTTTTAATGCCGGTAGAGTAGTTGCTAGCTGCGAATGTTACACCCAGTACGCCGTTAGCTTTTTGAGCTGCATCTTTCTCATACTCTTTACCATAGTTATCTGTAACTTTTAGAGCAGGATTGATGAATGCATTTCCTCCAGCTGTACCAATTGTCATCGTGCTGTCAGCAGCAACTTTATCAACTGCCAATGCATCGTTCTTAGTAGTTACAGCTACTGTTGCTGTTTTGATTTCGTTTTTAATCGTTTTGTAGGATACGTTCAATGTTGCAGTACCTACTTTGTTACCAAGAACATAAGCTTTACCATTAACAAGAGCTACTTTAGCAGCAGCATTGTTGGACGTAGTAATAGCAGTAATCGTACCAGATGGAACTTTAACAATATCGCCAGCAGCATTTTTAGCTGAAACTTTAACTTCGCGTGCGAATACTTGGCTCTTAGTTACATCTTTAAGATCATCAGCAGTGATGGTTTGGCCATTGCCGTAAGTTGTTCCTACAACAGAACCGCTATCGCTCAGGTTGAACAAAGTAGGAACAGCGTTCACGGAGTAAGTCAGATCATCTGTAATTTGAGCAACAGTTACTGATCTTGTAATCTTGGAGATCTCAGTACCGTTCTTAGTAATTGTAGCTACGAACTGAATTCTGGAACCAGCATCAGCAGTAGAACTAGTGAACAATGTGAACTCGGCGTTGAATTTCTTGAAGTCACCATAACTTTCACCTTTACCAAAAACTGCAGGTGAATTGATGAAATCATTTAATTTCAATCCAAGTTTAGCATTAGTAGGATCTGTAAATACTTTGCCATCTTGATCGTAAGTTGATGAACTTACAGTTACTCGATATACGTTACCCCCAGATTCAACATTGTTGCCTTGGCTGTCTGTGAAGTGAGCATCGTCAAGTTTTTTACCATATTGGTCGATAACAGCAAGCTCAACTGCTACTGTAGCGCTTGGAAGTGCTGCTTTCGCAGGATCAGTTACTACATTGAAGTGGTCAGGTACACGAGCGTCTTGAACTGTGTAAGTTTTTGTTGAAGTGCTGCTTGCGTTAGCTGTTGCAATGATTGCAGTGACGGAAACAGCGCCCTTAGAATTCGGGCTAATTTTATCCAATTTGATAGTTCCTCTGTGCTCACCGGAATCTTGGATTGTAGCGATAGATTGACCGGAAACGCCAGAAACGTTAATACTAATACGTTTGCGGTTTTGTTCGCTAGTCAAATCATCAATGCTAAGCTCATTTCCAGCAGCATCATAAGCAATAATTGGAACATATACATTTAGGTCGCCAGCAGCAATTACATCGTTAAGGTCGCCGATTACAACTTTATTGGCAACTTTAGCGGATTTAACGGAGATCTTACCAGTTGCTGTAGCAGCTTGATTGAACACTGTAAAGTTGTATTCAGCAGCTTTGTCAATATCTTGCAATAAAGAGATCTTAACTTGCGGGATATCGTTTCCGTTATCCTCAAACTCTGTTTTAACATCAGTAGTTGAAATGTAATCATTCCAAATTAGAGTTGTATCTCCAAATAATTTAGAAGTATTAGTGTTCTCTTTGCTGTAGACTTTTGCATTGATCAAAGAATCATAGGAGATTGTGCCGCCGTATTGATCAAACAGGACAAGATCAAATTTAACGTTTTCACCTTTACCGTTCAACGTCGTACCTACGGAGTAACGAGCTGCACCAAGCTCAAGTTTAGTCAGGATTGGTTGCGTACCAAGCTTGAAGTTCTTAGTAGCAGTAATGTGGCTATCGTTGTTAACAATCGTTACTGGAATTACAGATACACCTTGAGTAGTGTTAGGATTTGCTGTATTCAAAGTAATCAACAAAGTACCATCATTGTCTTTTGTGATTTTTGTGAATGATGCAGCAGATGTGTAAACGTTGTATGAACCAGCGTTTGTAGTTGCATTTTCACCGTATTGGTTGGAAGCTTTAACCTTAACGATCGTTTTATCTGCATAAGCAATTGTGTCGCCAGCATTTACGAAGTCAATTTTTGTAAGAACTTCGTCTTGACCTGTGAAAGAAGCAGTTGTTTTATCAGTGTTAGCTGCATCTAGGCCAGTTACGTTTACTGTGTATTCACCATTGCTGATTTTAACATCAGTCAGTGTAAGAACTGCGGATTTTTTGTCATCAGCAAACTTCGTTGTAGTTACTACATCAGAAGTACCTTTTTTCAAGGCAATTTTTGCTTTGTCTGTATCAACTGGTTTGTTGAAAGTTACAGTCACTTTTTGAGCGCCAGTAGCTTTTGCTTCTGTCACGGATACTTTACCAGGGGAAACATATTGTTGTTTCGCTTCGTATGCACCAGTCAAAAGAAGATCGCGAGTCGCGTTTGCTTGACCGTTGAATTTACCGCCGTCGCCAGCTGGAAGAAGTTTCAATTCAAGAGCAAGAGCAACATAACCTTGTGCCCAGTCTGTAACTGTTGAATCGTTACCTGTTTTTGCTTTAGCGTCAGCATCTTTACCAAGAACGCGAACCAAGAAAGTAGCCAGTTGTTCTTTTGTTACTTTACCAGCTGGGTTGTA
>NZ_MBTG01000023.1 GCF_002027705.1 Paenibacillus ferrarius
TCGAACAACTATTATTGTGCGAAGCCTATGTTTGGGAAGTAAAAGAAGGGGGAATTGTCGGGCTTGTTCATCGATGATCTCCTTCTGTTATGTCCTTAGAAATTAGCTAAAAGTAATCATCCCACTGTTAATTGTATAGTTCAAAAGCATTCCTATTCAAGCTGTATAGGATCAAAAGAGGTGCTTACCGTAGATAACCTATTGTTTTTGGGGAAAATGCGTCTGTTAGCAGAGAAGGATTTGCCCACATACCAGCATAGCTTAAGGGTTGGAGCACTCTGCAAACGAATGGCCGCTTATTTGCATTTGGATGAGCAGCAAACCAGTCAATTGGTGCAAGGGGGGTGCCTGCATGATATTGGAAAAGTAGGTATTCCCGACGGCATCCTAAATAAAACCTCACCTCTAACCCCCGGGGACTGGGCTTTCATTCGGCAACATCCCGAAGTGGGTACCACCATCATGCTGGAGCACGGAGATGTGGATAAGGAAATTATTGAAATCATTCAATATCATCATGAACGTTGGAATGGTGAGGGCTATCCCCACGGCTTAAAAGGATATGAAATTCCGGTATTCGCGCGAATTTGTGCGATTATCGATACCTACGATTCAATGGTTTCAGATCGTCCGTATCGCAGAGGTTTATCCTTCGAAGAGGCGGAGCAGGAGCTTTTACGCCATAGCGGCACGCAATTTGACTCTTATTATGTAGACTTATTTCTAAACTTGTTCCATACGGTAGGTGTGAATCCTATCTCGCAGGAGCTTCACGAATAAGATGGCGTTATAATGAAATAGCATCGAATTTAGTTTGCAGAATTATTTGTAACATTATGAATTTGTGAGGCTAACTATCATGTCTATGTCAGAAACCTTCGATCACATTGAAACACTTATTGTTATATTAATTCTTACATCGCTGGCTATGTACGTATTTTTTGCTTTTTATGAAATCAAGTATGAACAACACAAAGAACAAAGGAACTTCATTGATAATATTATTGCTTTTTCCATGCTTTGGATTATTGAATGTATCGTGATCGTGCTTTCCTTCCTATACTACAATCAAGCAGAGCGCAGCAATGCTTTGTTGGAAATCATGACGATAGCAGCAACCGTTGCCTTCGTTGTGGTGTGGGGTGCCCTCGATTTATTCCACAAGAAAAGGATTCAGTTTCGTCCGCTTTTTACTGCGAGCACGATTCTGACCTTAGCCGTTATCCTCTGTTATTGGTTTCAATTATCGTTTCATACGTTGCTTAATCTATCCTCGGGATTATTATCGATCATGTCCCTTCTGTTTGGTATCGCAGCTTTTCAAAAGAATAAGTATGTCGCTCGCATAGGACTCCTGTACTTATTCAGTGGGAGCATCATCATTATCGTCATAAATAACGCTCATGTCAGACTGACCTTTCATCTCATGCTCACGTTGGATCTCGCCTTTTCTATGTTGTTAATGGTCGGTTTCTTCATTCATTACTGCGAACTCTATTCCATTAGTATTCTGGATCATATACGAAACATCCAACAAAAAAACGAACGATTATCGGAAGCAGAACAACGCATCAAACAATTAGCATACTCGGATCCCGTCACGAAGCTCAAAAATGTGTATCAACTGCAAGAGGATCTCCCTTTATTTAATTCCAGGCGGCTTGCAAGCCCCTCTCAGCAAATCCAATTTATTTTAATCAATGTACACAACTTTAAAAATTTCAGCAACTGGGTCGGGTATAACAAGGGGAATACGACCTTATTTGAAATTGCCTTTCGACTTCAGAACTTATGCAAAGACCAAGATGAGATTTTCAGATTCAACTATGATCAATTCATCCTTGTGCACTTTGGCGATCGGGAGACGTGCCAGCAATTAATCTCTAACATTCAGGATATGTTTAGAGACAGCCTTTTTTACGGGCGAAACTTCGAGACCTATCTCGGAGCAACAGAAGGCTCCGCCTCTCCAAAAACGTTAGATATGCTCATTAAAGAAATGGAATTGGCTTCCCAAACAGCCTTTATTGAGAAGAAGTTCTTTTGTTATTACAGTGATGAAATGTTCCAAGTGCTTGTGCAGCAGCTGTCGATGGAACAAGATTTGCGCACGGCTTCCGAAGAGAACGCTTGGGAGGTTGTTTATCAGCCAAAACTTTCTTTAGACAACAATGCGATCGTGGGAGCTGAAGCCCTGTTGCGTTGGAACCGCCACGGCACTTATATTTCACCGGATGTCTTCATACCAATAGCGGAACAGATGGGGCTTATCCAAGAGATTGGCTATCATGTCATTAGAACGGCTTGTTCTTTCCTTAAGCAGATTCAGTTAACAGAGAGCAGATCCATGGTCATCTCGATTAACTTGTCCCCTTCTCAGTTGATGGAGCCTGATTTTGTAGATAACGTTCTGAAGATTACTAAGCACTATGATATCCACCCTTCTTCTATCACATTTGAGATTACCGAATCGACATTCATCAGCCATATCGAACGCGTTAATGAAACGATTCAACTCCTGAAAGATCAAGGATTCTCTTTCTCACTGGATGATTTCGGCGTAGGTTATTCATCTATTCACTACTTTTCGCGGTTAAATGTGGATGAAGTGAAGCTCGATAAAACCTTCACGGAGAGTCTTACCTATGACATGAAAAATCGCATTATTCTGCATTCTATCGTCACCATGGCGAAAACATTGGGCATTGCTATCGTCATTGAAGGTGTGGAACAAAAAGAGCAACTCGAAATCATTAAGGAATTAAAATGCGACTTTTATCAGGGCTATTATTTTAGCAAACCTGTCCCTCCAGGCGAAATGCTGCAATTGCTTTCCTTGCAATACCAAACTTCGCTATCTCAGTCTTAAGTCGGAGTCATCCCCCATCAAAGGTCGGTTTAAGAGCAATCTTTGTAGTGTTAAGCTTGATATTACAAAGATTTGCCATTTGAGGGAGGATCGATCATGAAGGACAGAAGCACGGCGCAAAAGTGGTCTTTTGGTATTTTAGCTTTCTTGGCAGTCGCCATCGGGATTTATGCCTTAGCGTTATACGGACTTCCTGAGGGGCTTCGAAAGCAAATGTTCGTAACGAGTAAAGGCACACTTCCCGAACTATGGTACAGCGTATTATGGGCGCATGCCGTATCCGCCGGAATCGCGCTCGCGATCGGATGGATCCAGTTCATCCAGAGGCTTCGCCGAAGCATGCCCAATGTTCACCGCACCATCGGCTATTTATATGCCGTTATGATTGCAATTGCAGGCGTCACAGGCTTGTATCTCGCTTTCTATGCCTCTGGGGGATGGTTCGGCCGAATCGGCTTTGGCACACTCTCGCTAATGTGGCTGTTCACTCTCTATCGCAGTCTCAGGAGCATCATCGTCGACCGTAATCCCACCGAGCATGGGCAATGGATGCTGCGCAACTACGCCCTCACCTGCGCGGCTATTACTCTCCGCATCTATACCCCGCTGGCAGCCGTACTCTTCGGACTGGGTACGAACGATTCCTTCATCGTGATTGCTTGGCTGGCCTGGATCCCCAACCTCCTGTTTGCTCAGCGGCTCATCAATCTTAAGAAATCGCGCAGCCTTTATAAATCAACAGTTCGCAGACAGTTATAGACAGCCGTTTGGCATAAGGGACAAGATCTTGCTTTAGCGGAAACAACTGGCGGGGACGGATGGAAATATGGCGGTTTCCGTCCCCGCTTCCAAGAGAATCTGCTGCTCTGCGGATACATTCATATTCTCATACTTGACATCGTACTAAAAGCCTTATATATTCTACTTACCGAACGGTAAGTAGAATATATGGAAAAGGATGTGAAGTTATGAATACAATTTCCACCTATACGACAATACTGGAAACCAGTTATCGCTTATTTGCTGAGCACGGCTTTGACAAAACAAGCATGACCATGATTGCCAAAGAAGTGGGACTGTCCAAGCCCGCGTTGTACTATCACTTTTTGTCCAAGGAAGCCATTATCCAGATGCTCTTTGAGGAGCTATGCAAAAGCATCGGGTTTAGCAGCTTTTTTCGTATTGAGGAATATACCCAAAATAATTTCGAAGAAAAATTCATTGCTGATGGACTCCAAATCATTCATAAGCAGCAGACAGACATGTATTATTCACGTATTTTAAATCAGTATCAAGCACTAGGTTATCGAAATCCAGCGTATTCCCAAAAGCTAGTTCAAATCTTAGAAGGATTTACAGCAGGCTTTGCTGAGTTGTTGGTTCACGGCGTCTCCATCGGGGCTATTGCGACTCTTGATGTGCTTACAAAGGCACAAATGTTAACCATGATTATTGACAGCATGGATAATTTCATGAGCTACGGCTTAGCGTATGGTTATGAAAACATATGGACTACAGCTGTTAAGTCGCTCATCAAGGGAGAGTCCGCCTAATGAATCCGTCCACTGAGCGAATAACTGCTCTCGATTACGCCAGAGCCTGGGCGATCTTCGGGATGATTATCGTTAACTATAAACTTGCGATGCAGGCAGAGAACGATGGGGCAGCTTGGTTGAGAGCAATCGCAGGCCTGTTTGAAGGTCGGGCTTCTGCCCTATTTGTCATACTGGCAGGTATCGGCGTGTCCCTTATGTGCGCCAAAGCAAGAATTTCGATGGACAAGGAACTTATTCGTCACAAACGCAACAGCCTGCTTCGCCGTTCGGCTTTCCTGCTGGCAACCGGCCTGCTTCTGCTGCTGCTGGGATGGACTGCTGATATTTTACACTATTACGCGGTGTTCATGCTGATTGCCTCGGCGCTGATTACCGTATCCGATAACAAAATACTTGGTCTATTCGCAGGCACTCTGCTCCTATCACAAATATTTCTGCTTGTCTTTGATTACAGCAAAGGCTGGGATTCGAGTTTTCATACGTACCTGGACTTTTGGACGATCAATGGGTTTATTCGAAATCTTACTTTAAATGGATTCCATCCTATCTTTCCTTGGGCATGCTTCTTCCTCTTTGGGATGTGGATGGGTCGGAAGCGTTGGATGGACAGGGAAAACCAACCGAAGCTGCTGCTCTATGCCCTATCAGGAACGGTGATCTTGGAGGTGCTGTCCTACTTATTGATCAATTTAACCTCATCTGTGCTCGACAAAGACTCCGCCAGCTTTCTATTTTCGACGAAGCCCATGCCTCCCACCTTATTCTACGTCCTCTCCAGCACTTGCTCATCGTTAGCCATCATTGCCATCAGTCTATTGGTGGTCAATAGATTCAGGGATTCCCTGCTAACCAAGGCGATTATCCGAACCGGACAGCTGTCTTTATCACATTATATCGGGCATGTTATCATCGGCTTGGGCTTTCTTGAAGCACTGGACTATTTGGAAAACGGCAACCTCGCATTTGCAGTCACCTATGCCTGTGCCTATTTCGCTGCTGCCATCCTCTTTTCTTATGCTTGGAGAACACGGATGCAACGGGGACCGGTCGAGCTGCTCATGAGAAAGATCACTTGATGAGCAACCTTTCATCAAACGCAAACAACCGTCTAAACCCGCTTTATCTGGGCTTAGACGGTTGGCATATAGGCGATATGCAGCTACTGTTTAACCGCTGCAAGCAGCAAGAACATCGGACGGCGCGTTTCTTCTTCCCAGGCAGGATTGCTTGCCAGCATATCCGCTGTCGGTTGAAGTTCGGACATTTTCGTTAGGCTAAAACCGGATTCAATCAATGCATTCACATAGCTCGAAACATTCCGATGGTATTTGGTGACATCATTGTCCAGAAATCTTGCCTGACGCGGACCTTCAAGATGGTAGTTGTCAACAGGCCAATGCAGCTTGGCACCTTGCGAATCGTAATGCCAGTCTTGTGCCTCAATCGCGGTAAAGATCGGATGTTCAACGGAGAGCACGAAGGTGCCGCCAGGCGCAAGATAGCGATAGATTTGACGGCAGATGCTATCGAAATTCTCAACATAGTGGAGTGCAAGAGAGCTTATCACCACGTCGAATTCCCCTTCGGTGAAGTCGATATCTTCAATCGCCAGACGTCGATATTCAATCTGTGGATCGTTGGTCATTGCTCTGGCCCGATCCAGCATATTCTCCGACAAGTCTACCCCCACCACAGAGCGCGCCTGCTCCTCACGCGCATAACGGCAATGCCAGCCAAAACCGCAGCCAAGATCAAGCACCCTTTTATCTTCCAGTTCAGGAAGCAAGGCACGAAAAGCCGTCCATTCCCCCGCCGCATCCAATCCGCCGATCGAACGAGGCATTTGGCTATAATTCGCGAAGAATCCTGATTCATCATATTTGTTCTGTTTCATATCCAAGAAGCCTCCTAGTTAAATCTTGTCGTTCACATTGTGCATAATGCCATTCGTGCCCATCTATACTTTACCTCTAAACCGTGATTAGTATCTAATGATAATTTGATTTTAATCAATTATGCGTTTCATTGATTTGTATCAGATTTCATTGTTTATACAAGTAGGCGGCACTTCCCCTTAACCGTTAAGATGGGAACATATCACCATCAACCAAATAGAAAGGGTGGTCGGTTTGAGAGAACCCCCAGCTATGGTCCGCACGAATCAACCATCGGCTCCCCTCCGCAAATCCATCTTTGCGGCCTGGCTTCGTCAATGGTCCTTGCAGATCATGGTGCTTCCTGCACTTGCACTCATTCTCGTCTTTAGCTATTTTCCTATGTACGGCGTCATTATCGCGTTTCAGAACTATTCTGTTTTCAAAGGATTTTGGGTCAGTCCTTGGGTTGGACTCAAGCATTTCTCGGACTTCTTCCATTCCCCTGAACTTTATGTCGTCATGCGCAACACCTTGGTCATCAGTTTCCTAAAGCTCTTCTTCGGATTTCCAGCACCGATTCTGCTGGCGATTCTGCTGAATGAAGTGAGGCACAAATTCTTCAAACAAATCGTGCAAACGGTAACGTACCTGCCGCACTTCATTTCCTGGGTCATTGTAGCCAACTTTGCCATAACCCTGCTGTCCACGGATAATGGAAGCTTGAATATGCTGCTTCAAGGCTTAGGAATCATCGACCAACCAATTCCGTATCTGTCCGTCCCTCATTATTTCTGGACAATTATCGTGACCACGAATGTATGGAAGGAAATCGGATTCGCTTCGATTGTTTATTTGGCCGCCATTGCCTCCATTGATCCTCATTTATATGAATCTGCTGCTATCGATGGAGCAAGCCGTTTCCGAATGATGATTTTGATAACGCTTCCATGTATACTGCCTGTCGTCGTCATCTTCTTCATCCTGGCCATTGGCAACTTGCTGAATGCAGGCTTCGACGATTTGCTGCTGCTCGGTGTGAACCCCGCGCTGCGTGATGTATCGGACGTTATCGATACGTATGTGTATCGTCTTGGCATTAGGCTGAATCGGTACTCCTTTGCAACTGCCGTCGGCCTCTTTAAGGCCGTAGTTAGTGTCGGACTGCTTACGCTCGCTAACTTCTGGGCGCGGCGATCCGGCAACAGTCTATGGTAACAGGAGGGCTCGAATGAAAACGGCCATTGATGATCGTATTTTTCAGCTTATCGTATATATCTCTCTTGCCTTGCTCGCTTTTGTCACGTTCTACCCATTCTGGAATGCGTTAGTCGTTTCCTTTAATGAAGGCATGGACACGACGCTTGGCGGCATCACCTTCTGGCCGCGAAAGTTTACCTTCGAGAATTATGGCTATGTCCTGAAAGACACGCGTATCTTGACAGGCTTCGGCATTTCTATTGCGCGAACCCTCTCCGGCACGTTTCTTACGATGGCTGGAACAGCCATCTTCGCCTACGGCATGTCCCGCAAAGAGTTGATTGGTCGCCGGTATTATATGATTTTCGCGATCATCACCTTATATTTTGGCGGCGGGCTGATTCCGACTTATCTCTTAATCCGCGGCTTAGGCATGTTCAATACCTTCTGGGTATATATCATCCCTTCCATCATCAGTGTGTGGAGCATGATTATATTTCGCACGTTCTTCCGGGAAATACCTTCCGGACTTGAGGATGCGGCTCGCATCGACGGCTGCGGCTATTGGGGGACGTTCCTGCGCGTCGTGCTTCCCCTATCGGGTCCTGTCTTAGCGACTCTGTCGCTTTTTACGGCTATAGCCCATTGGAATGACTGGTTTGTGGCCTCCATCTATATCAATAATGAGAATTTGATCCCCGTGCAGACGCTGCTGAAGCGGACGATTGATTCGAACATTTCAAGGGAATTAGTATCGGACAGCGCAGCTTCAAGCTTTATTGCCAAAACACAAACCTATACAACCAAATCGCTCATTATGGCGACCATGATGGTGACGACACTTCCGATCGTCATTGTCTATCCTTTTTTACAGCGATTTTTCGTTAAAGGCGTGCTTGTTGGTTCTTTAAAAGAGTAAGGGAGACTGGCTGCAGGGCAATCCGCTTTGAGCATAGAACATTAAAGAATGGGAAGGGGTTCATCGCACATGAAGATTTTGTTTAAAAAGAGTACAGGATCGCTGGCTTTGCTTGTCGCACTTGGAGCCATCATCGCTGGATGCACGAACACTGACAAACCGCAGCCGGGGGCAAGCACAACGCCTGGGCCGGCAGGGACTGCTGCGCCAACCTCCAAGGGAGCGTCCGGAGTCTGGCAGCTAGGTAGCGAACCCTTCAGCTTTTCCATATACGGGCATTATGACTGGTATACCATGCCGCAGTGGGGAAAAGATATGTTCTCCAAAAATGTGGCCGAAGCCAAGAAACTTACGATTACTTCGGTTAACTCCGGCGGGAATGCAGAGGCCAAGCTCAATACACTCATCGTCGGAGGGGACCTTCCTGATGTCATATGGGGAGACCGCGACAAGTTTGAGCGATTAAGAGAGAATGGTGCCTTGACTCCGCTCGACCCGTATCTCGACAAATACCCGAACCTGAAGAAATGGGCCGGAGACGACATTCTTAATATGCTGCGCGCCAAAGACGGGAAGCTGTATATGTTCCCGAACTGGTACACCAATAAGCCTACGGGCAACGCCGGATATGTCGTTAACAAGAAAATCTACAATGAACTGGGCAAGCCGAAGCTGGAAACAACCGATGACTTATACGCTTATTTAAAGCTGGTCAAAGAGAAATACCCGAACATCATTCCATTCGAGCCTGGGCAAGCCCAAGAAGGCAAAGGTGTCGACATTCTGTACTCGGCTTTCGCGGAAAACAATCCGGCCAGTTATGCAGGTACACTGCGCGCCGTGCCGAAGGACGGCAAATTCACCTCCCTTTTCGCTGACCCCGTGTATAAAGAAGCGATGGTCTACGTAAACAAGCTTCACCGCGAAGGGCTCATGACGCAGGATGCTCTCACACAAACCGTGGATCAAGTCCGTGAGAAAATCAATACAGGCCGCGTAGCCGTATACGCTGACGTGACCGCCATTGAATATGCTTCCAAAGGGCATGCACAATTGATCAAAAACGATCCAAACGCCGGATATTTCATGATCTGGCCGATTCATAAAGCCGGATTGGATAAAAATAAAATCATGGTTGCCCACTACGACCGTCTGGGTTGGAACGCTGCGGCGATTACCACGAAGGCCAAAAATCCTGAGAAGATTTTCGCCGCCTTGGATTGGATGACGGGTCCGGAAGGCACACGCGATATCATTTGGGGACCAGAGGGTACGTACTGGAAAGGCACAGATGCCGACGGTCTGCCTAACCTGACGGATAAATTCTTTAGTGAGCCGGAAGAACGCACGAAAAATATGAATGCGACGAACGATCTGCAATTTGTTGGCAATGCCACACTCAACGATAAAATCAAAGTAAAAGCCGAGCTCTCCTTACCGGAAGAAAAGCGTTCATGGGAAACGAAATATCAAGACGCAATCACCTGGAAAACACATATGGATTTAACAGCAATGCGTGGGATTGAACCTCCGCAGGATAGCGAAGAAGGCATTATTCGTGAACGTTGGATTGAATTGTACAAAAAAGTTCGCGGCCAAGCGATTTTAGCGAAAAGCGAGCAAGAAGTCGGGGAAATCATCGCCAAAGGTGAAAAAGATGCGCAAACACTGGGTGTTCAGAAATTACATGACTATTTAACTAAGAAATGGAAGGAAAACGAAGCTAAGATGAAGAAAAAATAAGGAATGGGACAGGGTGTGCCACTTGGCACACCCCCTTTCCATAAGAATGAAAGACTCTATCATTCGGGAGGGGGCACCTTATGTATAAAGTATTAATCGCAGACGATGAAACGCTGGATTTGGAAGGCATGCAAACCTTTATCCCGTGGGAGTCGCTTGGCATGGAAATCGTCGGTGCCGTGACGAACGGATTCTCTGCTTGTGAACTGATCGAGCGGCACAAAGTGGATGTGCTTGTGACCGATATCCATATGCCCAATATGTCCGGCCTGGAGCTGGCTAAACGTGTGCGGGAACGCTTTCCCGAAGTACGGGTCGTTTTTGTAAGCGGCTATCGCGATTTCCATTATGTAAAGGAAGCGCTCGCATTGAAAGCTTATAGTTACGTTCTGAAGCCAATGAACGAAGCTGAGCTTATCGACTCCCTAACGCTTATCCGCGCGGATTTGGATGAAGCAGCACGACGAGCGCAAGCCGAGCTCGACACACAGCGGCGGCCAACATCGGGCTTGCCAGGTGGGGAGACGGCTGTTGGCGGCAAAAACATGAAGCTGATCCAAGAAATGATCCTCTCCATGCGGGAGCGTTTGGATCAGGCATTGACGCTCAAAGAGGAAGCGGACCGATTCGACTTCTCCCCTAATTATTTGGGCCAGTTGTTCAAGGAGGCCACAGGCCAAACGTTTCATGAGTATTTGGCCGCTCTTCGCATGGAGAAGGCTGGGGAACTGCTGCGTAATCCGAAGCTGCGGATTTATGAGGTGGCCTATCAGGTCGGCTACAGATATATGCCCTATTTTAGCAAACAGTTTAAAGAAACCTACCTAATGACGCCCGTGGAATTCCGCAATGGCTTATAAATCGCCGACAGAAGAACACAAATTTATTCCGTTTGGTTATAAACTAATGTTCTCGTATCTTATCATTACGCTCATTCATGTCCTTGTTTTTGGCTATTTTGCCAATTGGATATTCGTTGATTCTGCCCGCAAAAAAACAAGCGATAACGTGCAGGCCGCTTTAAGTCAGATGAAAGACAATATACGTTTCAAAATGATGGATACGGTGCGGTTGTCCGACATGATGTACTACGACGATACCCTCGCAGCTCGCTTAAGACAATATCAAGAAGGTTGGTACAGCTACGAATCCACCACGCAGTATTTGATACCCAAGTTCAATAGCGTCCTGAAGTCAACCAACCGCCGCACTTCGCTTGTTGTCTATTTGCGCAACGAAACACTTCCAGAAATATACAATTATTACAACGACAGCGATCCGCTTACGTATGCAGGCAAAAGCTATGATTTGTACCATCTGCAGCGTATCGAGGATCGCTCTTGGTATCAGAATTTCCCCCCTGAGAAATATGGAGAAACGATGATGTGGCAGCAAGTAGAGCGGGACATTGAGTTCGGCAATATCTCGCTGCTGCGGCGTATGGTGGATACAGCCCGCCTCAAGCCCAACATGGATATTGGATTCATGCGGCTTACGGTTAAATTGTCAGATCTGTTCGAAACCGTATCTCCGGATTTTGGCGAGGGCACTTCGGTTCGAATTGAGAACGGCAGCGGTCAGGTTCTATATGAACGTGGTTCGCCATTGAACAGCTCTGGGAAACAAGCAAGTGATAAGGAATTTCTTACGATTAAAGAGCCTTTTGGCAATATGGATTGGCAGTTGATTACGAACATCCCTAAAGCCTGGGTCGAGAAGGATGCGCGCAAAGTTAAATTATTGACGGCCGGCATTGGATCCATTAGCTTTCTGCTATTCGTCTGCGTGGGCATCTTCCTCTCCGGTTATTTCTCCAGACGGGTTTCCCGTATCGTGATGGTGCTGGATTCCTTCCGCAACGGCGATTTCCGTAAACGTATCCGGTTCAAAGGGCGCGATGAATTCTCTACGATTTCAGAGTCGATCAACGATATGGTTCAGCATATCGATACCTTGATTCAACAAGTATATGTCACTGGTTTGAAAAAGAAAGAGGCTGAACTGGAGTCCCTGCAAGCCCAAATTAATCCGCACTTTCTTTACAATACCTTGTCATCTATCAGTCTGATGGCCAAGTTCGGTCAGGTTGAACAACTGCATCGAATGGTCAGCAATTTAGCTTTATTTTATCGATTATCCTTAAATGAAGGACGTACGATTATCCCTGTTGCCAATGAATTGGAACAAGCAAAAGCTTATTTGGATATTCAAAAGGCGAAATACACAGACCGCTTGGAAGCCTTGTTTGAGGTCGATCCCGCTATTTTGAAATATGAAATGGTCAAGCTGCTCATTCAGCCTTTTCTGGAAAATGTGCTTAAGCATGCGTGGTGCGGAGACCGTGTCCATATTCGGGTAACAGGCCAGAAAATCGGTGATGATCTTGAGTTTCGCATTATCGACGATGGGGTGGGCATGACGGCCGAAACGTTGCGTCGGTTGAATGCCGATGATGGGAATGAGCACGCTGTTGGTTACGGGATCCGCAACGTCAGGCAGCGAGTCCAGCTGCATTATGGCAAAGTATACGGCGTTCGGATACACAGTCGGCTGGGCATCGGTACCTCCGTGTCCATTCGGATTCCTTGCGTAACGAGGAAAACTCCTTACGTGGATAAAGACGAGACTGGGGTTTAACATGGACTAAAAGATTGCTTATCCGCGTTTTGGTGCAGGAACTTGGATTTTTTTCACTTTTATTCCGTTGGATAAATGGTATAATACGATCTAGACGAAGAACGTCCTTCAGCCGCTTCCGGCAATAAGGACGTTCTTTTTTTTCATTTATGGAGGAGGAATACGGCCCGTGGAATTCGAAAAAGTGCACAAGGAATTTCTGGAGCACCATTTGGCTCACAGATATGGAGAGAGAAAAGGACGATTGCTCAGAGGGCATCGGCATGCCGAAAAGCTGCTGCTTCAACATGTATGGCGGCCCTTGTTTGGGTCACTGGAGTATTTGCATCCCGAATATGAAATCTACGACTGGAATCGCAAATCCCAATTTCTCGACTTCGCTTTCCTTCCTCCGTATGGTCGTTTCGGGATTGAGTGCGATGGCTTCCAAAGCCATGTGAAAGATATGGATCGGGAGAAATCCAGCTACGCCTTGAATCGAGATACCTTTCTAACAGGAATGGGGTGGAAAATGATCCATTTCTCGTATGATGATGTGCAGAATCGTCCCGAGGTTTGTCGAATGCTTCTACAGCTGGTTATGAGTCCTTATCTGATTCGGAATCAAGCCATTCGCCCAGCTGTATTAGCGGAGAAAGAAGTGCTTCGTTTAGCTTGGAGCCTCGGAAGATGGATACGACCGAAGGATGTGTCCGATCATCTGGAGGTCGATTTCCGAACAGCCCGCAAATGGCTGCGTACCTTAGTCGAAAAGGGCTGGCTGGAGCCAATCGCAAGAGGCGATGACGTCCGCTATTACAAGTTGAAGGAAGGAACACTGGCGCACATCATGTAAGTGTGGCAGCCTGTGTGTGCCTAATGGATTTTGTACAGTGAAACATGAGGTATGAGTAAGGCGGAGCAGCTGCACTGGAATTTCTACAGTGTAATCTTCCTAAAATGGAATTGTTCCGCCCAAGTGGCTATTTGACTGGATGTTTTCCAATGTTAAGCAGCGATATTGGGTTAATGGGGGAATTCTGCTGCACATTTTCCAATGGAGCATCAACTTGTTGGCAAAGGAACGCAAATAGGGTTGGGGCAGGTCAGCAAACGTACCCTGACCAACCCCAACCCCAGCCCCACATTCTAACAACGTCTACAAAGCCTGCTCACTTATGCCCACAACAGGATCGAAGACCAGCATCTTGGTCCCAATTTTATCAATAAAGAACCGATCATGGCTCACTGTGATGACGGCGCCAGGAAAGTGGATCAACGCCTGCTCCATGACCTGAATGCTCGTTAAATCCAAATGGTTGGTTGGCTCATCCAAAATGATGACCGCTGCACCGGATAGCAGGCATTTTGCTAACGCAACCCGCGCCTTCTGTCCGCCTGATAAGTTGCCAATGAACTTGCTTAAATCCATCTCAGAGAATTGCAGCATGGCTAGAAATTTGTTCACCTTTTTCCTAGGAGCGTCCAGTCCCAATCCGTAGGTATTCACGGCGTGGCTAACGGTATCCTTCGGATTAAGCTCTTCCCACATTCGGTTAAAATAAGCATAACTGACGCCTTTCTCCCAGATCACCTCGCCGGACTCAGGCTTCTCCTGCCCCGTCAGTGCCTTAATGAGCGTAGACTTCCCGCTTCCATTAGGGCCTACGATGACTAATCGATCTTCCTTCTGAATATCGAAGCTTACGTCCTGAAAGATAGGCCGGCCGTCGTAGGTCTGACCGATTTTCTTAACCTCGCACAACTTGTCCGGGAATCGCAGTCTCTCGTAAATATCCGTGATTAGTACATTGACGGGGTGTGGTTCTATCCGCTTTTTGTTATCTGCCAATTGGCGGGATAAACGGTCCTTAGAGGATTTCCTGCTCGCACGGCTGTCAATGGCTTCCGATTCCATAAGAAGGAGCTCTTCCTCCCACTCGAATTGACGGTCCAGCTCCTTCTTGCGCATCTTCTTTTTGCGGATGTAGTCCGTGTAATTTCCATCGTATTCCTGAAAATGATAGTTCTCAATCTCAATCGTACGCGTAACCACTTTGTCGATAAATTGCCGGTCATGGGATACCAGGATCATAGCGCCATTGAACCGATGCAGCCACTGCTCCAACCACGCTATTCCTTCCATATCCAAATAATTGGTCGGTTCATCCAGCAGAACGACATCCGGCAGCTCAATAAGCATCTTGGCAAGTGCAGCACGGTTCCGCCAGCCTCCGGACAACTCATCCACAGGTTGATTGCGCATCACCTCGTTAAAACCCAGCTTCGTAAGAACCGTGTTGATCTCAACAGGTACATTCCAGCCATCCAAATGTTCCATTTGTTCGAATAGCTCCGCTTGCCGGGTCAGCAGGCGATCCATTTCACCATCATCCGCGACCAAACCCAGCTTCTCTCCAACCTCCTGCAGCTCCCGCTCAACAAGAGCAACCTGCTGGAAACACATTTCCAGCTCCTGTTGAACGGACAAGCTTCCGTGCAGCTCTGAGAATTGCGAGAAATATCCTATTTTCACCTGGGGATCAATTTCCACCTTCCCGGACGTTGGCTCTTCTTTTCCCATAATCAACTTAAAAACCGTCGATTTGCCAGCACCGTTCCGTCCGATGAGGCCAATCCGCTCGCCTTGCGTCACACGAAAATAAATATCGCGAAAGATCATGGAGTCTTCATATTTCTTAGTAACGTTCTCCAACCGAATTACACTCATAGTTACCTATCACCCTTCTAACTGCATCAGTCTACCCCTGATTATAACACTTGTACGAAGGAAGTTGCTTGCTCATCAAATGGTGATAGACTCTCCTACTTGCTCAGAGGTTCCAATTCGGTTAAATAAAGTTTTGGAACAGCATCAAGGAATGGATGTTTGCGTATTTTACATTACAAAATGTATTGGGCAATACGTTGATCGTTCCAGAGGACATCTTCAAGTCGTTCGGTTGGTGGAGTTTAGAAATCCGAGGATAAACGAACAACGGCTCCTTCGCAAACGATGCGAATAGAGCCGTTTTATTATCGGGTGGCACCTTCATAAAAGTATGTCTACCGTCTGATTGATGATTTCGTATTGATTATCAAAAATACAGAGCACCGGGGACCTACTCCACAATGCTCTGTACCTGCATTGAATTAGTGCCGTATAACCCTAAGACTTTGTCTCGTCCCCAACAGCAATCGGATTATCCTCATAAGAAATCCAATCGCTCCAGCTTCCACTATACAGCTTCACATTATCAAAGCCCGCTTCGCTAAGTCCCAACACATTCGGACAAGCCGTCACGCCCGACCCGCAGTAGACGATGATGTCTTCGGCATCGCGCAAAGCCGCAAAATGCTGCTCCTGCTCCGCGGCGGATAACCAAGCGCCGTTCTCACCGAGTACGCCTTTCCAGAAATAGTTGCGAGCTCCCGGGATGTGTCCAGCTACCGCATCAATCGGCTCTTCCAAGCCGAGGTAGCGGCGCTCTTCACGCGAGTCAACAAGCACGGTGCCAGGGCGGCCGAGCTTGTCTTTCACCTCATCCATACTGGCGAGCATAGAACGCTGCACCTTCGGTGAAAAGGTTCGCGGGAACACAGTTGGCTCTTCGTCCGTCACTGGATAACCAGCCGTTTTCCAAGCGGTGTACCCTTGATCCAGCACATAGACCTCGGAATGGCCGAGAAATTTCAGCATCCACCAGAGTCGTGAAGCCATGGCGCCGCCTTGATCGTCGTAAGCAACGACCGTCTTCGTGCCGTCGATACCAAGGTTGCCCACGAGGATCGAGAATGCACCCAGGTCCGGGAGCGGATGACGGCCTCCGTGCGCCATTTTGGCACCGGATAGATCCTTTTCCAAATCTACATACACAGCGCCTGCTATATGCTCTTTCTCATAAAGCTGTCTGCCTGAATCTGGTTGTCCTAGCGCAAAGCGGCAATCCGCGATTACGATATTTGCTTCGCCTAGCTGTCCAAGCAGCCAAGCCTGACTTACGATATTTTCCACTGGTACATGCCACCTTTCTTCGTCCCTCGATTAATCGCCTATCCCACTTGTCGGATTAACGGAATACGTGAGCCAGTCGCTCCGATCTCCACCTATTTTATCGTAAAAGCCTTGCGCACGGAAGTTATCCTTGGCTGTTGTCCATGTTAAATTCGCATAGCCATTCCTTGCCGCATACCCTTTGCAAGCTGCAAACAGCTTCGCCGCCGCGCCTTGTCCGCGCTCAGCCTCCACAACATAAAGATCATTCATCACGGCAATTTTGGAAGCACGCAGCGTACTGAATGTGAAATATAGCGTCGCAAAGCCGACCAAGGTGCCATCTTCGGTCTCGGCTACGAATTGAATGCCTTCCTTCTGCTCAAGCAGCGTATGGATTAAACCGTTCAGCTTGTCATCTTCGGGTTGGCGATACTGATAGAAATCTACAATATAAGCAAGCATTAACGCTTTTAACTGCGGAATGTCTTGCATAACTGCTTCACGAATTGTCACTTGGGTCATGACGTTGGCCTCCACTTCCTCATTGTGTATGTATTCATTGTACCCCAGATCAGGCTAACTAAATGTCCTCCATTTCCTTTCGATACAAAAGATAGAGGATCCAGCCCAGCAAAATACAGAAACAGGCTGCAAAATAAAAAATAGTTGTGAATTTTAATTTAATCGTATAGTAGGCCGTCGAGAATAAAATAAATGTAAACAGAACCACGTGGAAAAGCATAGGATTCTGAGGGCGCGTGAACTTCGAGAAATACTCCAAACGAACAGTGAATCCTAATCTTCTCTTTATCAACAGCCCGGCTGTTAGACAGGCTAATGTGGCAGCTGCTAGTTTAAAGTAACAATACGTTGTATCGATGCCTTCAAAATAAATATCAACAGGCACACGTGTGATGCTCCATGCGAATAATACAACAACGGCCAAATAAATCGTATATCCAAGCGATCCCAAAAATACGATTAGAAGCGAATGAAGCTTCCTTAAGCGAAATTGATAGTGAATCAAGCCCGCTTCCGTTAAAATAATAAGCAGCGTATTCCAGTGTTCTGTCTTGAATAGCAGGGTAATCATACTAAATAAACTAGAAACAAACAGTGAGATTAGCAGTACTTGTGCCCATTTCAATTTCATGGCAATTCGAAATAAAGACAATCCTAAGAACATCATGGAAAATAACGTATAGGTTCCAATAAGAACATTATAATGCCACGCCATTTAGACCTCCGACCAACGATAGAAAGGGTGATAGTAAAAATGGGGAATCTTACACCTGCAAGCATTATCAGCTTACCATGGCGCATCGTACCCTTAACAGATACCCACTGCAAAGAGCTATGTACTTGGCACTATCCCGCTCCCTACGAACTCTACAATTGGCCATCCTGGGATACTATGCAGAAGGAACAATCGGAGTTTGCTGATCTGCTGATTCGAGCCGAGCAATACCGAGGCATTGTTGATGATGAGGGGACATTAACAGGCTTTGCCCAGTTCTTCCCTATTGTTGGTGTCACAAGATTAGGTTTAGGCCTTCGCCCTGATCTTTGCGGCAAAGGAAGCGGCCTAGGCACCCAGTTTGTACAACTGCTGATTCAAGAAGCGCAGCGTCGTGCGCCGAAGCAAGAAATCGATCTGGAGGTGCTCGTCTGGAACGAACGCGCCATCCAGACCTATCAACGTGCCGGATTTACACTGACAGATACGTATGACAAGTGGACACCTACAGGGGTATCTGCCTTCCACTGCATGGTGTATAGGTCTGAAAATCGAGCTTATTCATAATCATAAGCAACAGCGCCGACATCGCTCTCTCCCGCATACGTGCGAAGGAGGTCTAGGAACGGCTTCCCGTAGTTTCGGTATTTCACTTCACCGACACCTTTAATGCGCAGCATAGCCGTCTCGGTTGTTGGGCAAATTTCACTCATCTCACGCAGTGTGCTGTCGGAGAAAATAATATAAGGCGGCACTTTCTCGCGTGCGGCCATTTCCCGGCGCAGAAGGCGAAGCTGTTCGAATAGCGTATTGTCGATAGCCGCAGCAGCGCGAACTGGCTGCCTGCGCACCTTTTGATTGACCTGCAGCTTCCCTTGCAGCACTTCGGCTGCTGGCTGCATCAGCTTGACGACCGGATACTGCCCGTCGGACAGCTGCATGAATCCTTCCGAGATGAGCACATTGATCAGATCGGAAATTTCCTTCTCAGCGAGATCGCGCATAATGCCATGGGTCGGCAATTGATCGAAGCGGTAATCGAGGATCTTTTTCGCTTTGGAGCCTTTGAGCACAGAAGCGACCATCGAGATCCCGAAACGCTCTCCCATGCGGCGAATGCAGGAGAAAATTTTCTGCGCTTCCACCGTAATATCCACCGTATCGCGATCATCTTTGCAAGAACTGCAATTGCCGCAGGTATCCTTAATATTCGTCTCATCAAAATAGTGCAGAATTACATTGCGCAAGCAGCGCGGCGAATAGCAATAGTCGATCATCGTCTGCAACTTCTTGTATTCGTTCGCTTTGCGCTCAGGCGAGAGTTGGTTCTGCTCGATCAGGAACTTCTGCGTCATAATATCCTGTGCACTGAACAGCAGAATGCATTCACTCGGTTCCCCGTCGCGACCGGCACGACCAGCTTCTTGGTAATAAGCTTCCATATTTTTCGGCATATTGTAATGAATGACATAGCGGACATTGGACTTGTCGATGCCCATTCCGAACGCGTTCGTCGCAATCATCACACGAATATCATCATAGAGGAACGCCTCCTGCATATAGGAGCGCTCATCATCGGTAAGACCGGCGTGATACTTGCCTGCGGCGTAGCCTTTTTTGCGCAACAGCTCATAAAGTTCTTCTACATCCTTACGGGTAGCGGCATAGATAATACCGGGCTGATGCGTATGTTCCTTCACATAGTTCTGAATGTAATCCCGCTTATTTTCCCCGCGAAGAATCGTCAACTCCAGATTATCCCGTGAAAAACCATTGATAAAAATCCCCGCTTCATTCAGATCAAGCAGCCTCGCAATATCAGCCGTAACCTCGGCTGTTGCCGTTGCCGTGAATGCCGCCACGATCGGACGATTCGGCAGTTCCCGAATAAACGGAGCAATGCTCACATAGCTCGGGCGGAAATCATGCCCCCACTGAGAGACACAGTGTGCCTCATCAATAGCAACAAGCGGCAAATTAAGCGCCGCCATCCGCGCCCGGAAACGCTCCGACTCGAGCCGCTCAGGCGCAATGTACAGCAGCTTGTATTTGCCCTGCATCGCACCCTGCATCCGTTGTTCAACTTCTCTGGCCTCCAGTGTGCTGTTGATGAAAGTCGCAGGAACGCCAAGCACATTCAGCGCATCAACCTGATCCTTCATCAAGGAAATGAGCGGCGAAATGACTAACGTCACGCCTTCCATCAGCATGGCAGGAACCTGGTAACAGATCGATTTACCGCCACCGGTCGGCATGATGCCTAATGTATCTTGGCCGCCCAGCAAGTTGGTGATAATATTTTTCTGACCTTCCCGAAATTCCGGATACCCATAGACCTGCTGTAATACCTTTCGTGCTCCATCCAGCATAGCTTCTTTACACCTTTCTATATCACACTTCTGCGTGTTTTAGACCAAATAAATAACGGAAACCAGCTTCTCACCGTCATGCACCTTGAGTACGTGATTGCTGGCATCATGGCGCACAGAGCCCGCCCCCACCTGTATAACCGGCGTGCTGCCCAAGGCATAGAAAATATCGTCAGCCAGCGTGCGCACACATTCTTCTTGTTCATCCTTATCAAGAGCTTGCCAATCGTCCGCATCCATTTCCAGAAATTCATAAAACCCGTTCACCATCTCAATCCCACGTACGAAATCTGTGACAATGTCCTTATACTCTCTGCCAAACTTAACACCCATGCGCACAGTCTCCCTTCAGCAACTTTCCTTATCCCTTTACTTTATCATATTATAGGTCCAAATGCAGGGTTAACCCCTTTTGCGCTGATTAAAAAATTACCCTTTGGCATAAACTATGGAAATGGGCAATTTCGGAAAAAATCTGTTACTATGGAAGAAGGAATGTACCGCTCGGAGGGTAGGAAAGCACACATGCTGAAACTGCAGATTCCCAAAAATCGAATGAACTACCTAATCAAGCAAATCCCGCTGCATTTCGACGCTGTCGTTCTGGAGCAGGGCTGGGAGTATTATCATAAAGGTCGTGTGACCGAAGTGGACCTGAAGGGCACTAGCATTCAGGCAACTGTAGCTGGCAAAAAGGTCAATACCGCGACATTGAATTTAGAAAACTTCTCTACTAGTGAATGCAGTTGTTCTTATGATGGCTTTTGCAAGCATATAGGAGCGACGTTTTTTAGTCTTTATGCTCCTTATGGCCGTCCGGAATTGGTGCTTCAACAGTTAAAACAACAAATAAACACGCGCAAGAAGCCAATTCGCGGAGCGGCGCTGGCTCAAGAACGGAAAGCTGCCGCACAGGCCAACGTGCCTATGGAAGAAGCTATGCCTATCGACTGGCATCGTTTCTTTGAAGGGAAGTTTCATGGATTCTCCATTTCCCATCAACATTCCATTGAGACGTTCTATGACTCTGCGCTGGAGTCTTTGCCTCCATTCGCTGCGAATTGGAAAAGCACCACCCGCGAGATTTACCTGTGTCATATCGTGCTATTCATGATGCGGAAGATTGAGCAGTTTTATCAAGAAACGAAAAGCTCCTACTTATCCTATTATCACGAAAATGGCTGCAAAATTGCCGCCAAAAATTGTGAGGATAAGCTGGTGGAGTTTGTTGAGCGTATACTGATCAATGCCTCTTTCAAAGCGGAACCCAAACTCTGGCTAGCCACGCTCAAAATGCTCGGAGAATTCGCCCTGCAAGGCAAGGATAGCCCGATTGACTGGCTGTTCGTATACCGTTTCATCTGGTGGAAGCTAGCTGACCAAACGCAAGCACAGAAAGAGGAAATCCAGCGACTCGAGGCCCTTCTTGCGAAGAAGGAGCTTCTTGCTCGGAAGAAGGATACCCTGATTGCCGCAAGGGCGCATTTCGATATTATCCGAGAGGATACCGACAGCGCCTTCGAACGTCTGGAACAGCTGGCTCAGCCAAATGCCAAAGATTATTTTCTTTATCTGAACCATTATTACAACGAAAAGCAGTGGAACCTCATGGTCATCTGGCTGCGTTGGCTGTTCAAATCCATTGCGAATGCTCATCATGATGACTTCCGCACCTTCTGCCAATTCTGGCTCGATACGACCAAGCATTTGGAGTCAGACAGCGAATGGGTTCAGGTGATGGAGTCCCTTCTGCCTCGCTCCTATTATTATTACACGGCTTATTTATTGCAAACGAAGCGGTATCGGCAATGGGTCGACTTGCAGCTGGCAAATCGTATTTCGCCGCTTAGTCTATATGGCATGGAGCTCAAAGCGATTGAAGAGCATGATTCCGCGCTGCTGCTCCCGCTTTATCATCAAGCGGCTGAACGGGCAGTTTTGGAGAAAAATAGAGCTTCCTATAAGACGGCTGTACGCCTTCTGAAGAAGCTTCACGGTATTTACAAACAATTAGGCCAGGATGATCGCTGGGAGCATTATGTGTATCGCTTAGCGGATAAATTCTCGCGCTTGCGTGCTTTCCAAGAAGAGCTCAAGAAAGGAAAATGGATTCGATGATCGAAACCAGCGCGCTAACTGTTCACGTTAGCTCCCTACCTAACGGTTCTTTATTTCTATGGGGTACCCGTGAGAACGGCGGCATTTGGGATGCTCTTGATTTGAAAAATATGCTGTTTGCCTGGCATCGCGCCTCCTTCTTCGGCACGTTCATGGAGCCAAGCGAGTGGCAGAATCGTGAAGGCATTGAGCTGGGTCCGCTGGAGGCGCTCGATTATTTCAGCGATCCGCAGCCTGTGCAGCATCTGCGGCTAAGCTGGCAGCAGGACTGTGCGGATTTGATTCGCTTGGCGCCGGCTGTTCGGGAGGCGCTCGCATCCGGCAGCTTCATGCCGGATTATGAGAAATGGAAAGCCGGTGAGATCGGCTGGAAGCTCCAACTGCCTGAGGAGCTTCAGGCCCTGGAATCGCAGGGGGTCACACGCTGGATTCATGCCCTGATCCCCGAGTGGGTGGACGCCGACGGCATTATGAAAGACAATCTGCGCAAGCTTGAAGCCGCGTATCCGTTGATGCGCCGCGGAGAGGTTGGCGCGGACCTGTGGCTCGACGAGGAGGATTGGCTCGTCGCCATTGGCTGGCGTCAGGATCGGACGCCAATGCGCACTTGCTTGCAGCTCATGGAGCCGGACCTGGTGCATGGTCCGGGCTGGCAGCTGCGCGTGCTGCTGCAGGACCGGCTTGCACCTGAGGTGCTGCGCACCGTGACGCCCGGCGGCGAGCCGGCCCTTGGCGAACAGCCGCTGCCGGAGGCGTGGCTGCCCGAACTCGGCCGCGTTGCACGTGACGCGGCCAAATGGGTTCGCATCCTGCCATGGCTGGATGCGGGCGAAGGCGAGCTCCGTCAAACGTTGACGGAGGAAGAGGCTTGGCGCTTCCTCGCAGAGGGAAGCGTGCGGCTTGTAGAGGCCGGGACGAGTGTATTCCTCCCGGCTTGGTGGGAACGCATCCGCAAGCTGAAGCCGAAGCTGCGCGCGAAGATCAAGTCTTCCGTCGGTTCCGGCCGGGAGACGATGTTCGGGCTCAGCCAGCTGATGCAGTTCGACTGGAAGCTGGCTGTCGGTGATCTGGAACTGACGGAGGAAGAATTCCGTCAGCTTCTCGAAGAGAAGCGCAAGCTGATCCAGATTCGCGGCAATTGGATACAGCTCGACCCGCTGTTTATGGCGCAAGTCGAGCAGATCATGAAGCAGGTGCAGAAGAAGCAGGGCCTTTCCTTCCGCGATGTGCTTGAACTGCACTTCGCCGGGGATGCCGCAGGACTGCTGCCGGCTGAGGACGATCCCGATGAGATGCGCTACATCGACATGGAGGTTGAGCTGAACGAACAGCTGCGCCACATGGTCGACCAGCTGACACAGGCGTCAGCTATTCCGACGATTCAACCGCCGCCGAGCTTTCAAGGCTCGCTGCGCCACTATCAGGTGGATGGCATCTCTTGGCTGTTGTTCCTTCGCCGTTTTGGCCTCGGCGGCTGTTTAGCCGATGACATGGGTCTTGGGAAAACGATCCAATGGATTACCTATTTGCTCACAGTGAAAGAAACGGAACAGCCCGATACGCCATCTTTGTTAATTTGCCCGACCTCGGTTCTCGGCAATTGGCAAATGGAGCTTAAACGCTTTGCTCCCTCGCTGAAGGTTCATTTGCATTATGGTCCCCAGCGGTTGAAGGGACCTGATTTTCAGGGGCAGATCGTGGGCAAAGTCGATTTGGTTCTAACCTCCTACACGCTTTCCCATCTCGATGAAAGTGAACTGGGCTCTGTTGCCTGGAACTCCATCTGTTTGGACGAAGCTCAAAATATCAAAAATGCGTATACGAAACAAGCCACGGCCATTCGCCGACTGGACGGTTTCCACCGAATTGCTTTGACGGGAACACCGATCGAGAACCGGCTTACCGAGCTGTGGTCGATCTTCGATTTCGCCAACCCCGGGTATCTCGGCACAGTGCGTGAATTCACGCATCGCTATGTGAACGCCATCGAGAAGACGCGCGATAGCGAGACGATCGGCAAGGTTCAGAAGCTGATCCGCCCGTTTCTGCTCCGCCGCGAGAAGAAAGATCCTGCCATTCAGCTGGATTTGCCTGAAAAGAACGAGTCCAAAACGTTCATCTCGCTAACCGCCGAGCAGGGCTCGCTGTACGAGAACTACATCCAAGACATGTTCGACCGGCTGGATAAGCTCTCGGCCATGGAGCGGCGTGGCCTTATTCTCGCCGCGCTCACGAAGCTCAAGCAGGTGTGCAACCACCCTGCTTTGCTGCTCAAGGAAGGGCTGGGCGCCCCTTGGAGCGGACGCTCCAACAAGCTCGAGCGCCTGCTCGAGATGGTGCAGGAGCTGCGCCAAGAAGGCGACAAATGCTTGATCTTCACGCAGTTTGTGGAGACAGGCAACCTGCTTCAGCATGTGCTGCAGCAGGAGCTTGGCGAGAACGTGCTGTTCCTCCATGGTGGAACACCCAAGGCGGGGCGCGATGCCATGATCGCACACTTCCAAGATGCCAGCCTGCCGGCTGAAGAGCAGCGCAATGTGTTCATTCTTTCACTGAAGGCCGGCGGCATCGGGCTCAACCTGACGGCGGCGAATCATGTGTTCCACTACGATCGCTGGTGGAACCCCGCCGTCGAGAACCAAGCGACGGACCGTGCCTTCCGGATCGGGCAGACACGGCATGTGCAGGTGCACAAGTTCGTCACGCTTGGCACCCTCGAAGAGCGCATCGACGAAATGATCGAGCGTAAGCTCGGCCTGAGCCAGCAGATCGTCGGCTCCGGCGAGAACTGGATCACCGAGCTGTCGACCGATGAGCTGCGCGATCTGTTCTCCCT
This sequence comes from Paenibacillus ferrarius, assembly GCF_002027705.1. Lineage (GTDB taxonomy): Bacteria > Bacillota > Bacilli > Paenibacillales > NBRC-103111 > Paenibacillus_E > Paenibacillus_E ferrarius. Next base: position 25,335 of record NZ_MBTG01000023.1, read on the forward strand.
GCGCCGCGAGTGGGTTGAAGCATAGCCAACCAAAACAACCTCCATTCCACCTTAACAGTGGGTTGGAGGTTTTTCTGTCGTCTTAGTGATTCTGGTGGTTTCGGTGGTTATGGTGGTCTTGGTGGTCTTGGTGGTCTTGGTGGTCTTGGTGGTCTTGGTGGTCTTGGTAGTCTTGGTAGTTTCGGTAGTTTCGGATGTCTTGGTGCTTTCGATGGTCTTGGTAGTTTCGGTAATTTCGATAGTTCCGATGCTCTCGGTGGTCTTGGTAGTTTCGGTAGTTCCGATGCTCTCGGTGGTCTTGGTAGTTTCGGTAGTTTCGGTGGTCTTGGTGGTCTTGGTTATCTTAGTGCTCTTGGTGCTCTTGGTGGTCTTGGTAGTTTCGGTAGTCTTGGTTATCTTGGTTATCTTGGTGGTCTTGGTTATCTTAGTGCTCTTGGTGCTCTTGGTGCTCTTGGTGCTCTTGGTGCTCTTGGTGCTCTTGGTGGTTTCGGAGACTTCGGTGGCCTATGCCTATTACTTACGACTCATTCATGCATCGAATCCCTCGTGCGACAGCCCCTCTTCATTTAAAATTGGAAATTCCTGCGATTATGCATCCTTTTCTGCCTGAGAATAAGCAAAATCGTAAAAAGCCTGCGATTATGCATCCTTTTGAAGCCTTTTTCAGATTATAGGGTGTAAAAGCCCAAAAAGCCTGCATAATCGCAGGCTTTCTCTATTTTCACTCGATTTGATCGACAAAGCCTGCACTTTCGCAGGCTTTTCGAAATTTGTAAGTCGTGGACCTGCGAAATCATACTATTACTATACCCCCACCTACTTCTCCGGCATCTTTATTCATTTATCGGCAAAATTTTTCAAAGTACTACGCGCATCTCAACTTAGCCTGTAACAAATCCCTTCCCTGCAGATGAACTTATATGGTAGATTAAGGATGCCCAATGGTCATCCAACGCTTAGAGAGTACACAAGTACTTCCGTGCCTTAATAAATAGGGCATTCTCTAGAAAACAACTTCTCTTTTTCGCCAAAAAGTTTAAGCACTTAAACTTTAGAGGGAAGAGTAAGCTGGCGACGAAATAATCATTGATTAGAAAAACAACAATTCTCTATTCACAAAGTAAAGAGCCTTCATAGGAATTGCTATACGATCTTACGAGTATGCTGCTATGATTTCTGTTTGAAGTCTACATCAACTATAACGTGCAGCAAGTGCAGCAAGCCCATCAACGTGGTTTCACTTCTGCATTGACGGTCGGCGCTTTCGTCGACATAACGTTGAATCAAGGTTCAACCAGTGACTTCATTAAGCTGGAGGGTCTTCTCTCCATATCTGCTGACAGCAATGATGAAGAATCTTTCTAGGCGAATTTCTTAGCGATTTTCTATGACGAGCGCACTGTGGTTGCAGATACGAACGATTATAACCAAACATCCAACGGTGCGAATCGTGTGCAGCAATGGAGGACGCTTTTGAATCAGGGAGAACCCGAGTTGAAAAACGTGGATGCCAAAATTATTCAAGTGGCGCACTGGACCATGCAGTAAGCCTTATTTATCACGCAAACGCCTGGCAAATAGACATTTGTCAGGCGTTCGGTTCCTTTCTTTTCCAAAGGTAAAAATAAACACTTCCCACGGGGAAACACTTATGGTAAATTAAGGGTGTACATAAGATTCTTCCAATGGTCAGAGGTTAAAAGTGATTACAGTGTCGCTTGCGGCACGGGTCATTTTTCACATAGATCATATTTCTTTTAACCTAAAAGTTAAAGCGTTTAAACATAATGCGGAAAGGAGTAACGCAGTTGATTGGATAACTTGGTTTTTCTTACGCAAGGAGGCATTTTATTTACTCAAAAAGAAAGCGCTTAAACTTTAACTATTTTATAATCTTAGGAGGATGTTACATGACAACAACTACAAAATCCAAAATTAAAAGAAAATCACTTTTTTCCATTCTGCTTAGCTCCGCAATTGCAGTGACTCTGCTCGTTGCCGCTCCCGCACAACAATCGCATGCTGCTGGCAATCCGGACGCTAATTTCTCACCAGCAACGCTGCAGTTTCTGAAGACCAATACGGGCCTCGATGGTGAGCAATGGGATAATATTATGAAGCTCGTCAACAAACCTGAGCAAGATTCGCTGGATTGGACCAAGTTTTATGGCTATTGTGAAAAGCTTCCCGATAAACGCGGATACACGATGGGCATTTTCGGCGCTACGACAGGCGGGGCCAATGACCCCAATCCTGATGGTCCCACTTTGTTCAAGAAATACGACGAGGTCAGCGGAGCCAGCAACCCTTCGATTCAAGGCGGTCTGGCACGAATTGGCGTCCATGGGACTATGAAAGGCTCCATTCTGGAAATTACGGATAGCGGGAGTGTTTTCTGCGGCAAAATCAACGCCTTGCAGAACAACAGCAAATGGAGAGATGCCATCTGGAGCACCTTCTACGATGTTTATATCAAATATAGTGTACAGCAAGCACGTCAGCGCGGTTTCAGCTCGGCTTTAACAATCGGCTCTTTTGTAGATACGGCACTGAATCAAGGCTCCACTGGCGACTCAGGCAGTCTTGAGGGGGTTCTCTCACGGTCTGGCACAAGCAACGATGAGAAGACATTCATGACTAATTTCTACGCAAAACGCACCTTAATCGTCGATACCAACGACTATAACCAGCCGCCCAATGGCAAGAACCGTGTGAAGCAGTGGAGCACGCTGCTGAAAAATGGAGAAACCGATCTGAAGAACGCCGATGCCGCCATTATTCAAGTGACGAACTGGGAAATGAAGTAAGCCTCATCATTGGTTAGCCGCAAGCCTGATCTGGGGAATCTCCTCTATCAGGCTTGCGTATCTTGGTTTGGTCCTTTTGAAATTTACTTTGATAATTCTTTATATTTCTCGTAGGCATTTGTTGAAAATCAACGTTTGCCAATCTTTCTCCTGTCTGGACAGCAATTTTTTCTCGAATAAGCCCTCGCTATGCCATTGATTCATTGTGTTCAAATACTCTTTGGTACGCGGATCAATTGGCGCGTGGAACATTTCACCATTTTCCTGCATCCAGCGACTGTCTGCCTTCAAATCAATGCCCACGCGTCAACATTGCGGCGCTCAATAACTTGGCGATTACTGAGAACGAAATGAAGCTCATTGATGAGATCTTCAAAGCTCATTAAAGGTATACCACAATGAGACTGCCCTGCGGCAGTGTCCGTGACTCCCCGATTTGAGCGAAAAAGCCTGCGAATGTGCAGGCTTTTTCGCTCAAATCGTGTGAAACAACAGAAAGCCTGCGATTATGCAGGCTTTCTTAGCTTTTCCCTCCTGAAATCGGAAAAAGGTCGCTAAAGGATGCATAATTGCAGGTTTTTCACCTTTTTGCACCTTTCTCTATGGAAAAAGATGCATAATCGCAGGAAATCGGCGAAGTAAATGAAATTCATCCAATTTCAGGATGAAGAGCTACCTTCCACAAGTGATTCCAAGTGTGATCGTGGCATTTTGGAATAGTAAAATTACGTCGGATATACAAATGAAGCAAGTTAACATAAAGCAGCTCCCATTGCCGCGCAAAACAAGCCATAGAAAGACTCAATGTACCCCATGTCAAATGATTAAATCCAAAAATAGATAATACCCATCCCCAAGCGCGCAGGAATAAGTCTGGATCTGATGGGACGTGTCCAAGTCTGTATAAGCCTGGGAGAGAATACCTTGGTCCTGCAGATTCATCATGAGAATATTCGAGATAAAATAGGGCCTCCATGTCCAGTTCGCTCCACGGTAGCTGTCATCTTTGCTCCAGGCTTCGTCTTTACGCGAGTAGTTGGATGAGATTTGATAGCCATCTCCAAGACAGATGTATATCCGCATGCAATTATCGGAAACGCTGTTTAGCATGTTCTCGATCATGGAATCCGCATCTTCGGGTGTAGATATTCGGACTGAACCGCGAAGCAGGGCGTCGAGGCTTTGATGTATCGTGAGGATTCGGCTGTAGCGCTGAAATTCGCTTTGACCGAAGATGTTCATCTCTTCTTTCAGCATCGCTTTGAAAGCGTCCTTCTTCTGGAGCTCAGGCTCCGCTTTTGAGAAGAGATAACCCTGAACATACCGGGCTCCAACTTGCAGCGCGCTGTGGAGTTCTTGCTTCGTTTCCACGCCTTCGACCAGCAGGGAAGCACCCATTTGAGCAGCTAAAATGGAGAACGACTGCATAAGCGCCTTGTAGCCCGCGTGGATGACGCTTTTTTTCAAAATATTCAGGTCGATTTTCAAAATCTTCGGTTGGAGACTGGCGATCCGGTCGAAATTGCTGAAGCCGCTGCCCACATCATCAATCGCAATGGTACAGCCGAACTCTCGATAGATTTCTACAATACGCGTCAGTTCCTGAAGCTTTCCCGCAAATTCCTCTTCGGTCACTTCAATGACGATGCGCGCCGGATTGATCCGGTATTTCCTCAACAACTCAATGGTAGGCAGCATGCCCGTCCGCTTATACGTTTGATATATCCAGGATGGCTTTAAGTTAATGAACAATGCACTCTCGTCTTCTACAGTTGTAATCCGTTCAATGGCCAGTTCTCTTAAATAACGATCAATCGACAAATGATCCTCTTCAGAAATGTCAGGATCCTTGAAAAAGGGTCCCAGACTCTCAACATGGCCTTGCCGCACCCTTCTGCCCAAGGTTTCGTAACCGATGATCTCTTGGCTTTGCAGAGACAGAATGGGTTGGAAAAATGGACGTACTTCCTGCTTCGGCGGAATCCTGCTGTCATTAACCTGCACGGTGTGCGCCCTCCTCAAGCTGTAATCAATGTTCTTAAACCTAACATTAGTTATCTAATGAATAGTATTGTAAACGACATCGACCTTTCTTGCAATGGATTGATGGAAGAAAACATGACATTATCATTTTTTAAAGGAATTTGTTGCTCTGTGTCGAATTTTTAGCTTATCATTCACATTCTAATTAGAAGTTAGGTGACAGTTCGCTATGAAGGCTTTTACGAGGTCTCGGATCTCAATGCTATATGTTATTTTAATCGTCGTCTTACTGGCTTTTGTAAGTGTATCCAACTACATCGCTTCAAGGAATATGGAAAGTGAAAGCAATGCGATTGTGAAGGATTCAATCCCCATTGCGACAACGACGAACAGCCTGCTAACGGATTTAATTAATCAAGAAACAGCCATTCGGGGCTTCGAGCTAACTACCATCGAGCAATATCTGGAGCCCTATACAGCTGGCCGAAAGCAGCTAGAAGAAGATTTGGACAAGATTCGCAAGTATGACAAAAAATATCCGACATTACAGCTCATTATGGATACACAAGCCATACCGGCAATTACCAATTTACAGAAATTCTATGATTCGCAATTAGAGCTGGTGAGGGCAGGAAAAACGGACGAAGCCAAAGCCCGCTTGGCGTCGGGCAAAACGATGATGGACCGTTACCGGATCATTCATACCAGTATTGAAAAAGCTATCGAACAAATTACAGCAGATGCTTATACCGCTTCTCTCAAAGCAGGTCAAACCTCCCGTATGATTACGATGGTTGGAGGCATTATCGCTTTAATCGCCGGCGGTCTATCTATTTTCATTTCTTTCCGGGCCAACCAAGCCGAGGAAGAGCTTCGCAAAAGCGAGGAAACCTATCGCTATATGGCTGAAAGCTTAGAGACACAGAACGAGGAAATTATTGCCCAGCAGGAAGAACAGCAGGTGACTTTGGCCAAGCTGTCCGAACGGGAACGGGACTTGGAACTCATTTCTTCCTATCAGGAGAAGCTGACAGGGTATGTGGAATTAAAGGATTTCCTAAAGCATACACTGCCTGCCTTATTGAACTCATTAGCCCAGGATGCTGCTTTAGTTGTCATAGAGCGACCTTCTTCCACAGAAGGCAGCAGCTTATCTTATGAAGTTATACATTCCATCGGATATCCCAAAAATCATATTAGTCAACATCAGCAGGAGCTGTTTGGCCCTGCCAAACGTGTTTTCGATGAGGGGACGCCTATCTACCATATGCGTGATGTGCTCGGACATGAACAAGGCATTCATGGCGGCATGCTTCAGGCTTGCGATCAGTATATCCCTCTATTCGATGATAAACAGAAGGTCATTGGTTTCTTGCTGCTAACCAGCTATCAAAGTTCTCTCCTTCATGAGAATAATCAGCGGTTAACCAAAGGATTAGTTCGTCAGTTCGGTTTAGCGTTCTACTCTCAGGTCATGAATGACGAGAGGCTCCGCCAAGCGGCTAATCTCGCTAAGCTTAATGATCAGCTCATCGCTGAAAAGCAGCTTATTGAAGGGCAGCGTGATTTGATCCAAAATATTTTGGAATCGGCGCACGAAGGAATGATGATGTGTGATTCGCACGGTACGATTCTCTTCTCCAATCATCGGATGAACCGCTACTTCAATCTGCATGAACGGATAGGGGAGAACTTAATCGCATGCTGTCAGGACATTTCTACGGAAACCGCCAGCTTTATCGGTGTCGCTACCTCCATTGAAGCGTTAATCGAAGGTTCGAATTCTCATCTCACGCAGCGCTTTAGCTTCGTATTCGAGGATCAGCCGCAATATGCAGAATTATATGCAACTGTCGTCAGTGCAGATACGGAACAGAAAGGCTATTTATTCGTATTCCGTGACCGAACTGAGGAAGAACGCGTTGACGAAATGAAAAATGAATTCATCAGCATCGTCTCCCATGAATTACGGACACCGCTTGCCAGCGTGCTGGGATTCATCGAGATCTTGCTGCATCGCGAGCTTTCGAAGGACAAGCAGAAGAAATACATGGAAACCATCTATAAAGAAGCGCATCGCTTATCGAATCTAATCAACGATTTCTTGGATTTACAGCGTATGGAGTCAGGACGCCAACTGTATCATTTCTCACCGATAAATGTAATAAGCACAGCGCAAGAGATTGCTGAACAGTGGCAGGATAAGCAAAATCATCGCATTATCATCCATCAGCAGGACGAAGAGCTGTGGGTACGCGCGGATGCAGATCGGATGCGTCAAGTGTTCCATAATCTCATCAGCAATGCGATCAAATATTCACCTGGTTCGGACCGCATTGATATCCATTTGAGTGCTGATCAAGGAAAAATCAACGTAACTATTCAAGATTATGGGCTGGGCATCCCTGAAGAGGCGCATGCTCAGATGTTCTCTAAATTCTTCCGCGTCGACAATTCAGACCGTCGCCAAATTGGCGGTACAGGCTTAGGTCTCGCCATTGTCAAAGAAATTGTAGAAGGACATCATGGACAGATCTCCTACACCTCAGAGATGGGGAAAGGCACCACATTCCGCGTTGTTTTGGATCAATATCAACTGTCTACGTTGGATAATAAAATTGTTATTTTCGAAGATGACGACGACTTAGCCAAGCTGATTCAAGTCGCTCTGAACAAGTTCAACCTCCCTTCCATCCAGATTCGTTCTGCGGAAGAGGGCATTATTGCGCTTAGCCGCTGCACCGGAGAGCCCGTCTTATTCATCGTTGACATTCATCTCGAAGGAGCCAAGACAGGCTGGGACTTCATCGCCGATCTCTCTCATCATCCTGTGTATTACCAAACCCCTGTCATCGTATCAACGGCGCTGGATCAGCCGCACGATTACCATGAGAAGGATATTCAGAAATATCTCAAAAAACCGTTTTCGATGGAGCGCCTGGTGCAGGTAGCCAAGCATTTGCTCGAAACCAAGCAAAGCAATGCTTATGTGTTCCATACGCAGGACAAGGATTCCCTCTCCACCACCCTGCAGCGCAAAGGGATTGATATCATCGAAATGAAATCGAATATGGATATGATCGAGGTCGAAATCAAAAAACCGCAATCAGACGCCTAGTCAGGCAATTGGGCTAGCCGCGTAGCGTTAGGCTCCCTCTTGCTGCTCGTCATTATTGGCTTGTTCGTTCACATGCGCGTTCCGCAGAAATTGCATTTTTCCTCTTGATTCAGGTACAATAGCTGTTAATCATAAGCGGAAGGAGTGAGGAGTATGAAGACTGCTGTCGAGCATAGATTTCTTCCTATTTCTCATTCCATGAAACACTAAAGCATTCGTTGCTTTAGTGTTTTTTTTCGCAGATTTAAGCCCCTCCGGGCGGAGCTGATTTCAGGCAGGAAACCATAGGATACACACTTTTTCACACTGGGAGGAGAGATGGATATGCGCTATAAACGAGTCCTTATCAAGCTTAGCGGCGGAGCTGTCGCGGGAGACAGCGAATTCGGCTTTGATCCGATGCAGCTGGACCACATTGCCAATGAGATTATGACGGTTGTGCAGTTAGGCGTAGAGGTATGTCTCGTGATCGGCGGGGGTAATATTTTCCGCGGCAATATGGGCGAGAGCTGGGGCATCGAGAAAGCCGAAGCCGACAATATCGGCACCTTGGCTACCGTCATCAACAGTCTCATGCTGCGCGGCGTTCTGAAAGCGAAGACCCAAGCGGAAGTCCGCGTTATGACGGCCATTCCAATTGCTTCCGTAGCGGAGCCCTTCATCCGGCTTAGAGCTATTCATCATCTGGAAAAAGGGTACATCGTTATTTTTGCAGGCGGCAATGGGCAGCCCTTCGTCACCACCGATTATCCATCGGTCCAACGAGCCATCGAAGTCAACTGCGAAGCGATTCTTGTCGCGAAGCAGGGTGTCGACGGCGTGTTCGATAAAGATCCCAAACACCATAAGGAAGCTGTTCAATACAAATCACTTCACTACAATGATGTCATCCAGAACAATCTGAAGGTCATGGATCAGTCAGCCTTCATCTTGGCCCGTGATTATCATGTTCCTATCCATGTTTTTAACTTCGATAAACCTGGCTCTATGAAAGAAATTTGTATGGGGCAAAATACAGGTACTATTATTAGCGGATCTTCCGAACTTATTTATCATTAAAGGGCAGATTCAATCCATTGAAAAAGGAGCTAAGCAGCTGTATCTGCTTGGCTCCTTTGTTTTGGCTTATGTCCGTCGCATATAGGCAATAACCGTGATAGGCGCAAAAATCGCGACGATTACAGCTGCTCCGATAAGAGAAATCACGAGATCCCAACCTGCAGTCCCTGTATTGGCAAGCTCTCGGACAGCAGATACAAGGTGGGATATCGGGTTGATTTTAACGAACCATTGAAGCCAATTAGGCATAGTATCGACTGGCACGAACGCGTTGGAAAGAAACGTTAGCGGAAAGAGGACAAGCATCGAGATGCCCTGAACACTTGAAGCCGTTCGAGCAATGACGCCAAAGAAAGCGAAAATCCAGCTAATGGCCCAGGAGCAGAAAATCACAAGTACGGCGGCGATAGCAACGTGTCCCAAACCTCCTTCGGGCCGATAGCCCATGATGAAGCCCATGGAAAATGTCAGTACCGTTGCTATCGTATATCGGATGGTATCTGCTAATAATGCACCTGCCAATGGCGCAATTCGTGCGATAGGCAAAGACTTGAATCGATCAAATACGCCTTTATCCATATCTTCACGCAATTGTACGCCAGTAACAATCGAGGTCGTAATGACCGTTTGCACAAGGATGCCTGGAATAATGACAGGCAAATAGCTCATCACGTCACCAGAGATCGCACCGCCAAAGATATAGGTAAACATCAAGGTGAAGATGATGGGCTGGAGCGTGACATCGAACAATTGTTCAGGTGTGCGACGAATCTTTAGAATTCCCCGATACGCCATGGTTAGTGAGTTGCGAACCGTTTGGCGAAAACTTGTGTGATTTCTCAGTTGCCTCTCGGCTCCTGGTTTAATGAAAGTACCACTCATCTTCGTGCCTCCTCTAATGTCATTGATGCATCGTGCGCCGCTGTTTCATCCTTAACGCCTTGACCTGTTATGGTTAGAAAGACCTCATCGAGGGTCGGTTTCTGCACACTCATCTCAGCCAGGTGAATACCTGCTTCACGCAGAGAAATTAAGAGGTCGGTTACACGATCAGCATCGGACATTGGAGCCGTAATCTTCCCACCCGTTATGACCGCTTTGGCTTGGAGCACACGTTCAACGGTTTGACTGGCTTTGTCGATGTCATCAGGATTCTGTACACTTAATTGCAGCGATGAAGTACCTACTGAAGCTTTCAGTTCATCTACCGTGCCTTCAGCGACTACACGTCCTCGATCAATAACAGCAACCCGGTCGGCCAATTGATCTGCTTCCTCCAGATATTGTGTTGTTAGTAAGATGGTTGACCCCGTCTTCACCAAACGGCGGATCGTTTCCCACATCTGTGAACGTGTACGCGGATCAAGTCCAGTCGTCGGTTCATCCAGAAAAATGAGGGGAGGCTGCGCAATAAGGCTCGCCGCGAGATCCAATCTGCGGCGCATGCCGCCGGAGAAATTTTTCAATGGCCGCTTTGCAGCCTCCGATAAACCAAATTCCTCAAGCAAATCCGCTGTCTTTTGTCGCGCTTCTACGCGTCCAAGCCCAAGCAGCCTTGAGAAAATCATCAAATTCTCAGTTGCACTGAGTGACTCGTCGACCGATGCATACTGACCTGTTACCCCGATCAATTGGCGAACAATCTGTGACTCCTTCACAACATCATGCCCAAAGATGCGTGCAGAACCTGCATCGGGTCGAAGTAAAGTCGCCAGCATATTAATTGTAGTTGTTTTGCCAGCCCCATTCGGGCCAAGCACGCCATAAATCGAACCCGTAGGTACGTTCAAATCCACGCCATCGACAGCACGATTTTCGCCAAACGTTTTGACAAGTCCGCTTGCTTCGACGGCCCATTTGGATTTGCTTTCAGTTCTGTTTGGAAGGTCCACTACAATGCCTCCTTCAATATAATTATTATGGAAGGAGTGTAACTTACATTTATTAACTCAATATAAACAATGACAAGAATGCTGTGTATGTAGAGGAGCTCCCATAAGGAGACTCCTTTGTTCCTGTTAATGAATTAAATGGCGACGAATCTAATGATTCGAATACGGAGCAATCTTCTAAGGACGACGATTCCCCTAGCATTCATAAATCTAATAACAATGAAAGTGAGGCCTGTGGAAACAACTCGTCCATTAAAAACAGTTGTGGTTCCGTTGACATTTCGATAGACAATTCCATAGAAGTGATTGAGCAACAAGGTCATTTTTATCATTCCTTTCCTACTGGGATACTTTAAGATATGTTGGAAATAGCTATTCTGCGCGGGCTGATTTAATAGATTCATATGTAAAAGAAACAAAAAAGAGGCCGCTCTCCAGGTTTTTAACCTTTTGAGTCAGCCTCTTTCTATTGGAACACTTTTCGCCTAATGAAGTATCAGCTCGTAGTAGTCATTGGCATTCTTGGTTGTAAATCCACATGATTCATATAGGCCCAGCGCCTTTTCATTCTCTACGGATACCTCCAGCTTGATGTACGTCGCCTTATCCATCTGTTGAAGCTCTGTAATCGTTTGACGAAGGATATGGCGCCCGTAGCCCTTGCCCCGAAACTCCGGCACTACACAAAAGCCATAAATGAATCCAGTCCCCTCTGCCTCAACCATCGCGCCTATCTTCCCAATAGGTTCTTTCTGCTCGCCAAGCTCCGCAATCCATGTCCGTTCTTTCTGACCTTCGATCGTCTGACTGACGTAATCTCTAGTGTCCTGCTCTGTCATATTGAACCCCGACATATTGAGCTTCACCAGCAGCTCTACATCCTGCTTGTCTGCTAAGCGAATCGTAATTTGCTCATCCGAAGCTGGAAGAGCAGCAGCGGCATGGCCCCGAAGCTCCATCACGTATTCCGAGAAGCTATACTGGGAACCCAGTTTCGCAAGGAAACTTTTCCCGCTCTCCGAGCCCCGTTCGTTGATGAAAATCAGCTTCGGTACCTGTCGATGCCGACACGTGTCTATCGCCGTTTGAACCAACTGACTGAAAATACCCTGCCGCCGCGCGTCTGGATGCACCATCCCGCTAAGCTCTACTTCGGTCGATAGAAAGCTATATATAGCCAAGAAACCAACAATGCGGTCGTCCTGGTAAAATAAAAAGTCATTCGTCACGCCAACTGGACGATCCGTTAAAGTGCCCCAATTCAGCTTAATCTCGATGCCTTCTTGACGATTGCAAATCTCCCAAAGCTCCCGAACTTCCTCCAACTCCTGCGGCGAAAGACCGGCTCTTGGTACAATACCTTGTTTCAATAGATTGCCCTCCACTTGTTCAATGTTCTTCCTGCTGTCATTATACATGCCTTCCCTCCAAAGTGGTAAGCTAATAAATAATTAAACCTAAATTTTCGTCCGTTGTGAACGATTAGCCCGACCTATTCGTATTATCTAGGAATTCAGACAGAGAGGATGATTCGACCCTTGGAAGAGCACGTACTCATTCGTCAGGCCATGCTGGGAGATCATGCTGCTCTGTCCCAGCTGCTGCAGCAGCATTATGACTTTGTATACAAATATTTGCTGAAGATTACACTCAATCCCGTGATGGCTGAGGACATCACCCAGGAAACCATGATGAAATGCATAGAGAAAATAAAACTTTATCAGGAGAAATCCTCCAAGTTTTCCTCTTGGCTCATGACCATCGCCACCCGCCTGTACATTGATCAAGCCAGGCGCCGCAAACGGGAGAAACTCTGGCAGGAGCAGCAGCAAAACTTGCGCCAGATGCAGTGGCAGGCAGGAAATCAAAACGAGGATTGGCCGGATGTCCTCAATGCTTTGACCGAACTACCTGAGGATAGCCGCATCCCGCTTATTCTTAAGCATTATTACGGCTACACCTATGAGGAAATCGGCCAAATCCTCTCCATAGCGGAGGGTACCGCCAAATCAAGGGTGCATCATGCATTGAAACACTTACGAAAGGAGCTGGCGTAGATGGATGAGGATCGCAAGACGCCGCGGCGAAGTGAGCCGGAGCGTGGACGGAATGAGGAGCAGCTTGCAAAGCTGCAAAGTGAGCAAGAGGATGAACAAACGATTCACTCCCTGCAAGAGGGTCTTCGCACCATGGATCGTTTATTCTCTCCATCTACGCCTAGTTCCGCTTGGTACGAGCAGCGAATTGCTGAAACACACAAGAAACAGCGTCTAAGGCTGCTTCGTGATTTACTTACATTATGGTTAGGAGCTTTGACCATTCTATACCTTTTATATGCTATTGCAACTTCTCAGCCGTTGGCTTTTCTTTCCCTGCAAGCTGCAGCAGTTATTGTTCCTATAGCTTGGCTACTTTTACGAAAGCGGGTGGATTTACATGAAGAATCCTAATTGGGATGCATTGCCCCTATGGGCTTGGATTGGCATAGCAATCCTGCTGCTTGTGCAAAGCACATGGCTGTTCGTTGATGCGCGCAAGCGCAGCGCCCGCTATCCCTGGTTCTGGGGGATTTGGGGCATCATCCAAGCACCTACGCCTCTGATTATCTACCTGTTTGCTGTACGCAAGATTCATCGTCGTTGGTTCCGCAAGGCTTAATCCGTTTGGTGTATCTTTAAGTGAGATTTTGCTCACGCTGGCAGATTTCCTCAGACACGTCCGTAAACATCGCCGAATTCCTGCAAATATGCATCCTTTTCGACTTGAGAATAAGCTAAATAGTGAAATTCCTGCAAATATGCATCCTTTCGAAACCTTTTTTCGATTGCAGGATGAAAAATCTTAAAAAGCCTGCACAATCGCAGGCTTTCTGATGTTTTCACACGATTTGGTCGAAAAAGCCTGCACTTATGCAGGTATTTCAAAATCGGTGAGCCACGGAGAAAACCGAGAGTAGATACAAAATTGAGCATCGCCATTATCGGGGCATGAATTGTGAAGGATACCAAAAACAAAGGAGCTAAGCGCAAAAAGTCGCTTAGCTCCTTTCAACCGTTTAAAATAAACTCCTACAGCGGATAAAGCGCCAAGGCTGTTCGCTGCCCCAGTCCCGCGACCATGTCATGCCAAGCCTGCGGCTTATTGGCTAGAATGGCATAGTAGCCTTTCAGAAACTTCTCAACGATAGCCGCGTCGAGCGCTGGCATATCCTCATCCGTTGGCAGGAAGCAAAGATCCAGCTCTTCCACGGCTTCGCCATTGTTCTCCCAAGACGGATGAACATAAGGGAAATCAATCCGCTTATATCCCAGATGCGACAATACCTCACGTCGCACATAGGGGTCCATCGGCTTCACACCGCCAAAGGCATGTCCCTCAATCCGATAAGGATCGTAGATTTCGGCGAACATTCCGAGCATCGGCTTACCCGAATTGACGGCCAAAGCCTCCAAATCCGCCCATCTTTTCCGTGCCAGAAACCGGCCGATCCCAAGCCCCGCTTGACCGATAATCGTGAAATCCGTCATCGCTACCTGAAGATCATCATAGTAACGGTACTCCGTCGCACCTACTACTTTTCCTTCATGCACAGCTACGAACACACGAATTCCCGGGTCCTCCAAGGGCTCTTTCCATAAAGCGTATTCCAGTACCTCTTCCGGAGGAAACACCTCCTTCATCAAATCATGCATCGCTCGAAATAAAGGATTATCAATACTTGTTATGCGTATGTATTCCATTTTATCTTGTCACTCCTTCCATTTGGTCAACACTTCTCCGAAACGGGTTCCGCCATTCCATCAAAAGCGCATAGTTCAGCGACTCCTCATCTTCTAAATAGTTCGGCACCACCTGTACAGGAGTCCTCCCGCAGCGCAGCAAAAAAGTAATAACAGGGTCCTTCAACGCACCCTCCATCACAGCGCTCACATACTCTTCCGCAAGCATCGTATCGGAATGCCGATGATAGCCCGGCATCCGCCCGCCACCAAGCAGCCTTTCTAGGCCAAGATGCACAACTACTTCATACATGGACTGCATCATCCACTTGCCAAGCCCAAACTTACGGAAATTAGGGCGAATACAGATGTCCACAATGTAGAGAGTGTCGCCATCAGGACGATGCGTACGGATATACCCATTGTCCGTTATGGCAGACCAGCTATGATCAGCCGCATGGCCATTTTCATAATTAACGCGAAGACCTGTGATGGACCCGACGATCTCGCCTGCTACTTCTACACAAAGCGCTCCTTCAGGAAATCGGTTGATATGCTCAGCCAACTGTTCTTCGTTCCACCAAAGCTCAGAGGGAAACGGAGGAGGAAAGCTTTCCTGCTGCACATGAATAAGCGCTTGAAAGTCTTCTCTGCCATACGTGCGAATTACAGCCTCAATTGGCTTGTCTCCGTCGAACACGTACATCTTTTTCATATAAAATCGCGGTGATGCTTCATTCATTACGCTAAGCTCCCCCCTAGGCTTGCCGCTTTAAGACCAATCCGTATACAGGTCTGTTCGGCGATCACGCCACGTGGTAACGGAACCTTTTTCCCGAACAATGGTTAGGAGGTCCAAATCCAGATCAGCTGTGACCACCATGTCACCGTTAATTTCGCCTTCAACGAGAATGCCTTTGGGTGGAAAAGGCACATCATTAGGTGTAATCACCGCAGCTTGCCCGAAATTGCCTCTCATAAAATCAACCGTAGGCAACGATCCCACCGTCCCCGTCGTTACCACGTAGATTTGGTTCTCAATCGTCCTCGCATGACAGGTATACCGTACACGATGGAATCCATGCCGATCATCTGTACACGAAGGGGCAAATAAAACATCTGCTCCGCGGGCTCTTGCCATCCGCACGATTTCGGGAAATTCTACATCATAGCAGACCAGAATGGCAATCCGCCCTTTATCCGTATCAAAAACCTGCAAGGAATCCCCTGCGCCCATATTCCATTCTTTGATCTCCGGCGGCGTGATGTGCAGTTTCTTCTGCTCCCCAACCCTTCCGTCCGGGTAGAACAAATGCGCGGTATTATACAGCTTGCCCTCTTCTGAGGTAATGTGAGTGCCACCGATCAAGTGCATACCCGTTTGCTTGGCCAATCCTTGAAAAAGCGAACGGTAAGCCTCTGTATAAGAAGGCAGCACCTCAATCGACAAAGCCTTTCCATTCTCATCACCGATGGACATTAGTTGTGTTGTAAACAACTCCGGAAACAGGACAAAATCCGCCTCAAACTCCTGAGCTATCTTCACATAATGCTCCACCTGCGCAGCAAACTCATCGAAACTATGTATCGTGTGCAAATGATACTGCACCGCTGAAACTCGCATTTTCAACAACCATCTCTCCCCATCTCATGAAATTCATTTACAAACGGACGAGCACTCTTCCTCTGACTTTTCCGTTCAAAACCTCATCTGCAGCATCACCAATGCCCGTCAGGTTTACCTCTTTATATACTGTCCGCTCTAGCAGCGGCGGTTTCAGATCCCTCGCGATGCGCTCCCAGAGTAGTCTGCGAATTGGCATCGGACAGTATACCGAGTCAATTCCCATTATGTTCACGCCTCGCAGTATAAAAGGATACACGGACGCCGCGAACTCGCCACCGCCCGTTAAGCCGCTAAGCGCCACCGAACCGCCGTATTGCATTCGACTTAGCACATAGGAGAGCGAATCACCTCCAACAGGATCGACAGCGCCGGCCCAATACTCCTTGTTCAGCGGCTTCTGAACAGCCGGAGAAAGCTCCTCACGAGACAGCACGCGCCTCGCGCCTAGCTCAAGCAAATACGCATGATCAGCCGATTTCCCCGTGCTCGCTTCGACTTCATAACCAAGCCCAGCCAGCATGGCTACGCTGTTGCTGCCCACACCGCCGGTTGCGCCGCGAACCAGCACAGGTCCTTGGGCACGGCTTAGCCCATTCTCCTCCATCCGCAGGATGGAAAGGGCCGCCGTAAAGCCGGCCGTTCCGAGAATCATTGCCTCGCGATGAGTAAGCCCTTTCGGCAGCGGCACAACCCAATCGGCCGGCACCCGTGCATACGAGCTGAACCCTCCGAAGCGCCCCGTTCCCAGCTCATAGCTCGTCACAAGCACCTCGTCACCTTCCTTGTACCGACCATCAGCCGAAGCGACCACCGTCCCCGCCAAATCAATGCCAGGTACCATCGGATAAGCTCGCACAACACGCCCCGTCGGAGAGCAAGCCAGCGCATCTTTATAATTAATTCCGGAGTAGGCAACGCGAATTGTAACTTCTCCTGCCGGTAAGTCCTCAATATGCATTTCCTTCATACCGCTAGAAAATTGCTCCGCCGAACGGTCTACCACCCATGCCTGAAAACTATCCATATCGCGCCTCCAAGTCCATAACATTCACTTCACAATAGCTGCTTTTATCTTACTAGATTTTGTTGTCCGTTTCCATTCATTCAGGCCTGCTGCCAGGGCGGAGAATGCGCGCATAGCTCATAGCTCTAGCGAATGTAGTGACTGTAGCAGCTTGTTAAGACGATGTATGAGTATTAGAGGACAGAGGACAGTTTAAGTGGCATTCGAGTAAATGAGGGCGACTTGTACAAGGCTGTTTCTCAGCCTTTCAGCTTCGATCTGCCGCTCTGCGAGACGTCAGCACCGCTCTAGAGCCCTCCTTCGCCGCCTACGCGACGAACGAGCGCAAACTTGGACTCGCCCCCGCTCGTCCAAGCCCGCGACAAAAAATCCCCAGTCGCCAATGACTGGGGAGTACTATTACTGCTGCGCAAAGCCCGCCGCAGCCAAAAACCGTCCAAAAGCCGCTTGCCCGGCTTCATCTCGCTTGAAGACGCCTGCGTCCAGCAGGACGTCCATGAACTTGCTGCCGACCTCGGCCTGCAGCAGCGCATTTGCTTCGGCCTGCGTCAGCGAAGCTCCTTGCTTCGCGAGCAGCAGCGCTTCGATCCATCCCGCATGCTTATGCAGCGGGTGGCCGGCTTCGCTCTGGATCTCGCGGCCGAACTCGGCTTCGCCGGTGAGAATCTGCGCGATATCCGCGAGCTCCTCTTGCAGGCGGCCTGGCAGCACGGCCAGCCCCATAACCTCAATCAAGCCGATGTTCTCCTTCTTGATGTGGTGCAAGTGCTCGTGCGGATGGAAAATCCCATCCGGATGCTCTTGGCTGGTGCGGTTGTTCCGCAGCACCAGGTCAAGCTCGTACTCGCCCCGCGCATTATTGCGGGCGATCGGAGTGATCGTGTTATGCGGGGTCCGCTGTCCGTCCTTCTCACTGAAAGCGAGGACGTCCGCTTCCGCATCACTGTAGGCGAGCCAGTCTTCGAGCAGCTTGCTGGCCAGCTTGTACAGCTGCTGCTTGCTGTGGCTGCTGAGGCGAAGGACTGACATCGGCCACTTGACGATGGCGGCTTTCACGCCTTCAAAATCCGCATGTGAGAAGGCTTTCTCACTTATCGCTTTTTCCATCGGGAACTGGTGACGCCCGCCTTGAAAATGATCGTGGTTCAGAATAGAACCACCAACAATCGGCAGGTCGGCATTGGACCCGATGAAGTAGTGAGGGAACTGTTCGATGAAATCCAGCAAACGGTAGAACGTATTCGCTGTTGTTTTCATCGGAATGTGCTTTTCATGGAAAATAATGCTGTGCTCGTTATAGTATACATAAGGGGAGTACTGAAGATACCATTTCTCCCCATCAAGCTCCAGCGGAATCACGCGTAAGTTCTGACGCGCCGGATGGTTCACACGACCTGCATAACCTAAGTTGTCTACGCACAGAAGACATAGCGGGTAGCTGCTTTGCGGCAGCGTTTTGAGAAGAGCAATTTCTTTCGGATCTTTTTCCGGTCTGGAGAGGTTGATCGTAATCTCCAGATTGCCGTAAGGCGTTTCGGCTAGCCAATATTCATTCTTTTGAATACGATCCATCCGAATGTAATTGGAATCAATGGACTGCTTGTAGAAATAGTTCGTTGCCGCTTCAATGCTGGCAGATTTAGCAGTGTACCTGAAGTGATGAACGACCTCTGATGGACGGGGCATCACCAGCCCCATAATGCGAGCATCCAATAAATCACGGTACGTTGTCGTATTCTCTTCCAAAAGCCCGATTGCAAAGGCGTCATCCAGCAGCTCTTCCAGCAGCGCAACGGGACTGCTCAATGTCTCTGTTGGCACTCCTCCTTGATAAGGCTCAGCAAGCCCGAATAAATCCAATAAAGCATTGCGTGATGTATAGACATCAAGCTGCTCAATAAGTCCATTTTGCTGGGCGAACTGCAAAAGTCTTTCTATGGTTAATGCGGTATGTTGTACAGCTTCAACTGTTCGTTCCATGTGCCATGCTCCTCTCCGCAAAACAAGGCTTAGCTAGCCACTTATCTGTTCTTGTCGCTCTAGCCTATATCCGTTCTGCTCTACTTTATGCTTCGTAACCGCTAGGGTTATTCTGGTGCCAGTTCCATGCGCTCTCAATGATTGCTTCCAAGGAATCACGCGTTGGTTTCCAGCCAAGCTCAGCTCTCGCTCGGTCTGAAGAAGCGATAAGCGTTGCCGGATCACCGGATCTGCGAGGCTCGATGACCGCAGGAATCGCATGACCCGTTACTTTGCGGGCAATGTCGATCACTTCTTTAACTGAGAAGCCTGTGCCATTCCCTAGGTTATAGATGTTGCTTTCCGCACCGCCACGCAGCTTCTCAACAGCAAGCACATGCGCGCTAGCCAAGTCGCTAACATGGATGTAATCACGCACGCACGTGCCGTCAGCCGTAGCATAATCTTCTCCGAAGATGGAGATATGCGCTCTTTGGCCAAGAGCTACTTGCAGAATGATCGGAATCAGATGTGTCTCCGGGCTATGATCTTCTCCAATTTTGCCGCCAGCATGTGCACCGGCTGCATTGAAGTAGCGAAGCGATACATATTTGATGCCATGGGCCACGTCGAACCATTTCATCATTTTTTCCATAGCCAGCTTCGTTTCGCCGTACGTATTCGTTGGCAATGTGCGATCGCTTTCTAGGATCGGAATATTTTCAGGCTCGCCATACGTAGCTGCTGTAGAGGAGAAGACGATTCGCTTCACACCGTATTGCGTCATTTTTTCAAGCAAACACAATGTTCCATATACGTTATTATGATAATATTTGGCAGGATTCGTCATGCTTTCGCCAACTAAAGAATTCGCTGCAAAATGGATAATGGCATCAATCTTATTTTCTGTAAATACAGTATCCAGAAATTCACTGTCACGCAGATCACCCACGTACAGTTTGCCACCCAACACGGCATTTCTATGCCCTTGCTGCAAATTATCGACGATAACTACTTCTTCCCCTTTGACCAAAAGTTCAGCCACCGCATGAGATCCAATATAACCGGCTCCACCTGTTACTAGAATAGCCATCTACAACGCCTCCCCGACTTGCTCAACACCATTGCCGATATCGCACACGTAGAAGCTAGGTGTCAGGCCTGTTATTTCTGTATATTCATTACCCACTTGATCGATAAAGGTTTGAACACTGTCTTCATGAACTAAGGAAACTGTGCATCCGCCGAAGCCTGCGCCTGTCATCCGCGCGCCAAGCACACCGGGAACTTTGAGCGCCGCGGCAACCATGGTATCCAGCTCCAGACCTGTTACTTCATAGAGATCACGCAAGGAATCATGAGAACCAATCATCAGCTTGCCAAAAGATTCAAGGTCGTTCGCTTCCAGCACCTCGATCGATTTAAGAACACGGTCAATTTCTTCTACAACATGCTGCGCTCTGCGACGAACTGTTTCGTCCGGAATCAAGTGCTTGAACTCATTGAATTGAGCTAGATTCAATTGTCCCAGCAGCGTGATGGAAGGGAATTGCTTCTGCAGATAAGTTACGGCCTGCTCGCATTGGCTGCGTCTCTCATTATAAGCGGAGTCTACGAGACCCCTGCGTTTGTTCGTATTCCCGATAACCAGCTTATAGCTGCCGCTTTGGAAAGGAACATGGCGATATTCGAGTGTGTCACACATCAACAGAATCGCATGATCCTTCTTGCCATTGGCTACAGCGAATTGATCCATGATGCCGCAGTTGACGCCAACGAACTGATTCTCTGTTTTCTGTGCGAGCAGGGCAATTTTCACCGTGTCGATAGGATATTTCTCAAGCGTAAGCAAGCTGAATGCTGTGACAACTTCAATTGAAGCCGATGAGGAAAGCCCTGCGCCATTCGGAATTTCACCGTGGAACAGAAGATCGTACCCTTGAGTAACTGGGAAGCCCTCTTTGGCCAAATGAACGAAGATGCCTTTTGGATAGTTGATCCAATCATCCTCTTCTTGGTAAGACAAGTCATCTATGGAAATTTGTTTGCGAAGTGCCAAGTTGGTCGATGCAAACCCAATAACACGATCTTGTCTTGGACGAATAATCAGCGTTGTTCCGAAGGTTAAAGCTGCCGGAAAAACATAGCCGCCATTATAATCCGTATGCTCACCGATCAAATTCACCCGTCCTGGTGCATGAAAAGCTGAAATTGCCGCTGCCGAATTCCCGTAAATTTCAATAAACGTGTCTTTTAAAGCTTGCAGATCTGCCATGATTGGCACCGCCTTTAAATTTATTGGAATGAAGAAGAAAAGTAACTTTGTAACCTCAGTATACGAGAAGAACCTCATATTGACTATGGAGGCATGTTATTTTCACATGGAAAAATGTGATTTCTAAATTTCTTATTTGACCTCTTTTATGGTAAAGTCAAATCAGACGAAAACCATTGAACGGAGATGTGCAGACGCCATGACCAAGCCGGAAAGCTATTACGTCATTTCAAACCCTCTGCCTGCTGAAGCCCATTCCTTAACCGTGCTGTTCGCAGGGGAAAGTCAAACGAAGCCCGAGCACCGGTTAGGACCCAAGGTGTATGACTATTATCTGATCCACTATGTGATCTCAGGGAAAGGCGTGTTCTCCTCGCAAGGCGAAGAGTATGCGCTCAGCGCTGGGGACAGCTTCGTCATCGAGCCTGAGCAGTTGATCAGCTATGTATCAGACGAATCCGATCCATGGCATTATTGCTGGATTGCTTTTACAGGCGAGCAAGCTGCTGCATTCCTTTCCTCCACAGGCTTAAATCCCTTAGTACCTATTATACACACTATACGGAATCGCCATATTCCTGTCCTATTTCGCCACATCCAACAAGCGCTGAGGTCCAAAAAATCAAACGCGCAGCTCAAATCGATTGGCTATCTGCACCTTTTGCTCGGTGAATATTGTGAATCCCTATCCGCTTCTACAGCTGTCGGGTTTATCTCTGAAGCGGAAAGCGACCGCATCGTGCAGCAAGCGATTCATTACTTATCTACCCAATACGCGGAGCCGATCACCATTGAGCTGATGGCCGAAAGCTTGGGGTACAATCGCGCCTATTTATCTCGCATGTTCAAGCGCCATACCAAAGTAACGCCTGTCACCTTTCTGCTCCAGCTTCGTGTCGATAAGGCACGACTGCTTCTTCGGGAACGGCTCGAACTCACCATCGAACAAATTGCCTCCTCGGTTGGCTTCTATGATCCCCTCTATTTCTCCAAGCAATTCCGACGTTGGTATGGTGTTTCGCCAAGCGAGTACCGCAATCAGATGAAGTCATTATGAAAAGCTCCCTCATCGCAGACTTCTGGGCACATTACAGCATTGTTGCTGATCTTGAGCGCAGCATTCACGCGGAACCAAAATAAGGTCAACCAGTCATCACTGGTTGACCTTATTTTCCTAGCCTCGCCTAGCGAGTTCTGAATCTCGCCAGCGATTCTTGCAGTTCTTGTGCCATATTGCTTAAATCTTCCGCCGAAGCGGATATTTCCTCCATGGCAGAAAGCTGCTTCTTCGATCCTTCCGAGATGCCCTGTCCGTGATCATGAGAGGCTTTGGTCATATGAACAATCTCGTTCATGGATGCCGTGACCTCCTCGGTTCCAGCTGACATTTCCTCTGAAGCCGCCGACACTTCCTGAATTTGATTGGAAATCTCCTGAAACGCCACGGTAACGCGATTAAAAACTTGACCCGCAGTATCAATCAGCTCTGACCCTTTCCCTACGTCTATAACACCCTTGTTCATCGCTTGTACGGCTCTCATCGTCGATGTCTGTACCTCACGAATCAGCGTAGAGATATGGGCAGCTGAGGAAGAGGACTGTTCTGCCAGTTTCTTGACCTCATTCGCCACCACCGCGAACCCTCGTCCTTGTTCGCCCGCTCGTGCTGCTTCAATCGAAGCATTCAGTGAAAGGAGCTGCGTTTGGCTGGTGATTTCGCTGATCACCGATACAATTTCTCCGATTTTGTGCGAATACTGCTCCAGATCCCTCAGATCTGCTGCTGATTTCCCTACCGATTCATGAATAAATTTCATCTGCTGGACTGCCTGCTGGATGGCCTCACGTCCTTGTTGCACTTCTTGCAGAGAAGTCTGCGAGGCTTCCGTCACCACAGAGGAAGATTCTGCAATACGCTGTACGCCCATTGCCATTTCCCCCATCGCCGTGGACGTTTGCTCCGCTCCTTGCAGTTGCCCTTTAGTTGCGTTGAACACTTCGTGGATAGACTCCGCAATGCGATTAGAGATCCCTACTGATTCAGCAGCAGCAGCTGTCAGCTCTTCCGATGAAGCCCCTAACTGCTCCGCAGTATAGCTGGCTTTGCCCACAATATCTCCGAAAGAATCCAGCATCTGATTCATGTTACCGGCAAGCTGGCCTAGTTCATCACTTCGATGGATGGCAAGTCTTGGCGTTAAGTCTCCTTGTGCCATCTTCTTAACAGCTTCCGTTATCGCAAGAATCGGTTTAGTGATGGAGTTGGAGACTACTAAGGCGATAGCCGCTACGAGAATAGTAGTAAGGACTGCCAGCCAGATGGATACTTGATTCGCCGTTTTCACAGAGCCGTAGACTTCGGAATTGACCATATTTGCAACCAACTTCCAACCAGTCGAAGGAATCGTTTCAAAGGTGAGCTCTTTGGCGACCCCATCCTCGCCTGTAAAGTTAAATCTGCCGCGCTCTTCTTTCAAGACGGTCTCTTTGAATTGGGCAGCTTCCTTTGACGTAAACACGCTATCCATGTTCTTCCCTATCTTATCTGTATCTGGGTGCGTTAAGAGCGCTCCAGAAGGAGACATCAAATAGCCGTAACCAGACTTACCGATCTGAATGGTCTTGGTGTAGACCGCGAGATTATCCGTTGTAATTGGGCTGAATACCCCGCCGATATAATTTTGCTTATCATCCAGCAGCGGGACAAATATTACGACAATATGATTTCCGGTGGATTTGCTAACGAGCAAATCCGAGCTGACCGTTTTTTTGGTTTGCCTCGCTTGCTTGATGTAGTCGCGGTCGGCTACAGGAATTTTTTGTCCTGCTGTTGTTAATGCAATATCGTCTTTGTTTACATATATATACTGCTCAACGTCCTTATTGGCTAGTTCAAATTTTTTAAGCGTCTTTATGATTTCTTGCTCATTCCCGCTTTTGATCTCATCAAATTTAAGTATTTCATTCAGAATCGAGATTTGGCGTTGGATCGAATAGTCAATGGCCGTTGCATCTGCTTTGAGAACGCTTTCTTCTTTGGAGTGGACTTCATCTGTAACGACATTTTTCAAATAGTAGGAAGAAAAGATTGTACTAAATAGCATCGGAACTAACGCGATAATAAGAAAGATGACTGTCATTCTAGCTTTGAAAGACTTCAACGAAACGGATCTTGCCCATCCTCTTACAAAAGCCGTTTTCTGTAAACTCATTAACTTTTCCACCCCTTCACATTGATATCTTTTCCCTTAGAAATTCTTATTAATTTCGACAAATTCCTGCAAAATACGATATTAACAAATAAGATCACAGCTAGGTTCGCTACGGACGATGCTGAAACACAAAAACACCTCCAAGGTTACATCCCTTGAAGGTGTTCTTAGCTAAATTATCTTTTACCTGGATCGTACGGCTCACCAAGCGCCGATGGCGCTTTGGCCCGTCCTACCGCGCCCGCCAAGACCAGAATCGTCAAGACGTAAGGCAGCATGTAGAGAAATTCCTGAGGAATGTCTTTGGAGAAGTCGAACAACCGCATGAAGTTGTTGAGCGCTTGCGCCATTCCGAAGAAGACAGCCGCGCCCAGCGCACCAACCGGATGCCACTTGCCGAAGATCATGGCCGCCATCGCGATGAAGCCTTGGCCTGAGATCGTGTTATGCGAGAAGGCACTGGTCGTAGTCAACGTAATTGTTGCCCCGCCGAGACCGCCCAGCATCCCGCTAATCAGTACCGCGATATAACGGATTCGTTTCACTTTGATCCCAACGGTATCCGCGGCGCTTGGGTGCTCGCCAACAGAGCGAAGGCGCAGTCCGAATGGGGTTTTGAACAAGACGTAGTAGGTAACGGCAACGAGAATCAAAGCAATATACGTCGTCGGGTAAGCGTTGAAAAACGCAGGCCCGATGTAAGGTATTTTAGATAGCAGCGGGATCTCCCATTTGGAAAAAACATCATTTAATGTTTCTGTTTGACCAGCGCCATTGAACAATACTTTCACCAGATACAAAGTTACACCTGCTGCCAAAAAGTTAATGACGACACCGCTGATGACTTGGTTTGCTTTGAAGGTAATTGTCGCTACCGCATGAATAAGCGCGAAAATCAGCGCAAACACCATAGCAGTGAGCAAGCCAATCCACGGGGACCAAATCCCCATATTGGCCTCTTCCGCATAATAGGCGCCTACGGCCGAAGCGAAAGCACCGGAAACCATGAGACCTTCAATCCCAATATTGACAACCCCGGAACGCTCTGAGAAAATACCGCCCAAAGCTCCGAAGATAAGTGCCGTCGAGTAGACCAGTGTCGTATTAATAAGTTCACTAGATTTCGAGAAAAACGCGTTAAGCATCGTGAGCAGGTCCATATTACGAAGCCCTCTCTTTCTTGCGTTTGCTATAGAATGGAATCAGTACCCACTTAACGATGCCTTGCGTGGCTACGAAGAATATCACTGAACCGATGACGATACGGATAATTTCCGGCGGCACATCGGCACCGAAGCTCATCCCTGCTGAACCGTAGGATAATCCTCCAAACAAAGCAGCCCCCAGGACAATCCCGATCGGATTATTCGCCCCTAATAGAGACACCGCTATACCGTCGAACCCATAGCCCGGCGATCCCGCGGCAACGACCTGATAGTGGAAGACACCTAGAACTTCAAACACACCGCCAAGTCCTGCGAAAATCCCGGAAATGAACATAGCTTTGATAATGTTGCGATTCACATTCATTCCTGCGTATTTGGCGGCATCCAAATTATGGCCGACAGCGCGCAGTTCATAGCCCTGCTTCGTTTTCCAGAGGATGATGTAGAACACAACTGCGGCAAGCAGCGCAATCACGGTCCCCCAGTGAATTCGCGCATGATTCATCAGATCAGATAACCATGTGATGCTCAGGGAAGCTGAGTCCTGAATCATATAGGAACGCTGCTGCTTAGGCTCAAGCAGAAATTGATTGACGATGTAGTTCGAGAAGAACAACGCAATCCAGTTCAACATGATCGTTGTAATAACTTCGTTCACTCCGCGTTTGGCTTTCAAATAGCCAGCAAGCGCGCCCCAGAGTCCGCCGACAAGCGCGCCGACAATAACTGCTAATGGAGCGTGGACGATCCACGGCAGTCCATGTATTTTAACCCCGATAAAGGTAGCGCCCGTCATCCCCATAATAAATTGCCCTTCGGCACCAATATTAAACAGGCCTGTCCGGAAAGCAAAGGCAACGGATAATCCCGTTAAAATCAAAGGCGTGATCGCACGAATGGATTCACCGATATCATACGAATTTCCAAAAATACGGGAAAATAGCGCGGCATACGCAGCAATCGGATTGTAGCCGCCAACCAGCATAACGAGTGCTCCGAATAACAGCCCCAGTATAATCGCCACGATTGGATTCACCGCTGATTCACTTGTCAAAATGCGAGCAACCTTATTCATGAGCAGCTCCTTTCTCTGTGCGTTTGCTGCCGGCCATGAGCAGACCAATCTCTTGATCGTTCGTTTCTTGCGGCAGCACTTCTCCCACAATCTGTCCTTCGTAAATAACAGCAATCCGATCTGAGACATTCATAATTTCATCCAGCTCAAAAGAAATCAGCAAAACGGCCTTGCCTTTGTTCCGCTGCTCGATCAATTGGCGGTGCACGAATTCAATGGCGCCTACGTCCAAGCCTCTTGTAGGTTGAGCGGCGATCAACAGATTCGGATTTTTGTATATTTCCCGAGCAATAATCGCTTTCTGCTGATTGCCTCCGGATAAGGAACGCGCCTTGTTGTAAATGCTTGGCGTTCTGACGTCGAACTGCTTGATCAGTGCTTCAGCATGTTTATCAATCGCCTCATAATTCAGGAATCCCGCTTTATTATAAGCAGGGTGGAAATAC
Source organism: Paenibacillus ferrarius (assembly GCF_002027705.1). Classification (GTDB taxonomy): domain Bacteria; phylum Bacillota; class Bacilli; order Paenibacillales; family NBRC-103111; genus Paenibacillus_E; species Paenibacillus_E ferrarius. The sequence goes on from NZ_MBTG01000023.1 coordinate 52,697, forward strand.
GTTTCCAAGACCATGTTTTCGCTCATTGTGAAATCGAGGACGAGCCCGTGCTTGTGCCGATCTTCCGGAATATGGGATAGTCCTGCTTCCGAAATCTCGCGCGGCGTATGGTTCGTGATATCGCTTCCCATCAAAAGCACACGTCCGCTATCTACGGCGCGCAGCCCTGTTAAAGCCTCGATCAGTTCGCTTTGTCCATTGCCATCTACACCAGCGATGCCCAGAATTTCTCCGGCCTTCACCTCGAAATTAAGCCCCTTCAAAGCGGGAAGTCCTTGGTGACTGCGGGCAACCAAATCCTGTACCTGCAGAACAGGCTGTCCAAGTTTCACTTCTGCCTTGTTCACTTTGAACGTCACATCGCGCCCGACCATCTTCTCCGCCAGAATTTGCGGATTCGCCTGTGCGCAGACCAAGGTATCAATGACCTTCCCACGGCGAATAATCGTGACGGTATCGGCAATTTCCATAATTTCTTTCAGCTTATGTGTAATGAGAATGATGGATTTGCCCTCATTGACCAAATTGCGCATAATGACCATCAATTCACTAATTTCTTGCGGCGTTAGTACAGCAGTAGGCTCATCAAAAATTAGAATATCGGCACCGCGATACAGCGTTTTCAATATTTCGACGCGCTGCTGCATGCCAACGGAAATATCCTCGATTCTTGCTTTTGGATCAACACGCAAACCATATTGCTCCGATAGCTTGCGAACTTTATCTTGCGCAGTTTTGTAGTCAATCGCGGACCCTTTTTTCGGCTCCATACCCAAAATAATGTTTTCCGTCACAGTAAAAGGCTGAACCAGCTTGAAATGCTGATGCACCATACCAATGCCCAGCTCAATCGCCCGATTCGGGCTATCAATAAACACTTCTTTGCCTTGCACTTTAATAAAACCTTCGTCCGGCTGATATAATCCGAACAAAATATTCATCAGCGTGGATTTCCCCGCGCCATTTTCCCCAAGGAGAGCATGAATCTCACCCTTTTGGAGTTTCAAACTTATGGCGTCATTCGCCACGATACCTGGAAACCGCTTCGTAATGTTGCTTAATTCAACAACAGGCACTACTTCACTCATCAGATCACCCTAAGGATCAATTTTGTATTTCCTTAAAACTAAAGAACAAGGCTAGTTAAGATAACTAGCCTTGTTTGAACAGAAAGTAAATCTATCGCTCGAAACCGCTATGCCATGACTATTTCTTTACCTATTAAGGTTTTTCAGGAACTTTGATTTCGCCGCTGATGATTTTTGCTTTGTACTCGTCTACTTTTTTCAAGATTTCGGCAGACACGTTTTTCTTGGATGTTTCTGGAAGGCCTACACCATCGTCTTTCAGACCCAATACGACAACTTTGCCGCCTTGGAATTTGTTGTCGATTACGTCTTTGGAAACACGGGATACCGCGTTATCAACACGTTTCAACATGGAAGTCAATGTCACTTCATCGCCGAACTCAAGGGATTGGTCTTTATCTACGCCGATAACCCATACTTTTTTACCATTTTTCGTGCGGTCTTTCGCTTCGTTGAACACACCGTTACCAGTGGATCCAGCTGCGTGGAAAATGATGTCAGCGCCGTCGTTGTAGATCGTTGCTGCTGCTGCTTTACCAAGGTCAGGCTTATCAAATGCGCCTGTATAGTTGATTTTGATTGTCGCGTTCGGGTTTACTGCTTTAACGCCAGCTACGAAACCGGCTTCAAAACGTTTGATAACAGGGATGTCAACGCCGCCAACGAAACCGATTTTGTTCGATTTAGTTGTAAGACCTGCAACCACACCAACGAGGTAAGAACCTTCTTGTTCAGAGAAAGTAACCGATTCTACGTTTGGAGCTTCAACCACGTTATCAATGATCGCTAATTTAGCATTCGGATTTTGGGTAGCTACGGTTTTAAGTGCATCGCCCATCAAGAAGCCAATACCCCAAGTCAAGTTGTAGCCGTCTTTCACGAATTGGTTTAAGTTAGGCGTGTAATCTGCATCGCTTTTACTTTCCAGGTTTTTCACTTTAGCGCCGGTTTGCTTCTCAAGAGCTTTCAAACCTTCCCATGCGCTTTGGTTAAATGATTTATCGTTGACGCCGCCAATATCTGTAACCATTCCGATTTTGAAATCTTTACCGCTGTTGTTGCTTGGTGCTGCGGACGCTGTTGCTGCTGCACTAGCTGCCGGAGTGCCTGATGCGGCTGGTTTGGTTTCTTCTTTTTTTGCACCACAACCAGATAGAGCCAGTGCGGAAACTGTTACAGCCATTAGGGCTGTAGATAGTACTTTTTTCATCAATGTTACCCCCAGAAAATTATTTTTCATTTCTACCTTGGAATCCCATTCCATTAGGTTGACCAGAACCAGTTGAATTATGTAAGACTGGCTATTCTCGAGTGTATCATGTTGTTCACAAACTGAAAAGCAATACACGAGTAAATTAACATAATTCGTGATGTCAAACAAGTTGACACAGCCTTTTTGTACCCATGGACAATCTAGGCGCCAAGCTCCAATTATTTATTATACTACCGCCGGTCAATAAAATCCATATTACCTATTTATATTTTTATCGTTCAAAAGGCTTAGAAATTGCTCGGAATTCAGCGGGCTGCTGAACAGCTTTCCTTGAACTTCCGTACACTGCAGAAACCTCAAGTATTCCAGCTGTTCCTTCGTATCGACACCCTTTGCAATGAGATTTAAGCCAAGCCTGTGAGCCATGCGAATAATGGCAGCGGCCAGTATCTGGTTCTCGTCATCATCCACCAAATCTCGCACCAGCGTGCTGTCCAGCTTCACGCTATCCAGCGGCATGCCCTCGAGCCCGCTCCGTGTAAACAAACCTGTACACAAGTCATCCAAGGCAATACGCACACCCATTTTCTTGAGAAGAATGAGCTTCTCGCTTGCCTCTTGCACATTCGAAGAGGTGATGCTTTCCGTCAAATCAAGCTCAATCTGCCCCGGATCAATCGCTGATTCTCGCAGCGCAAGGGCGATCTCTTCAATAAACCTCTCATCTCTAAACTGCGAGGCGGTAATGGTTATAGTCATTCTTAATGCCGGAAACCCTTCTTCCCGCCAATTATTCACCTGTCTGCACGCTGTTTGGACTGCCCACTTGCCGATAGGGACCATGAAGCCCATCTCTTCGACAGCTTTCCGCCAGTCCCCGTCCCTCTGAAGGAACGTTTCTCCCTTGCTCCAATGCAGAATAGCTTCCACGCCAATTAATTTCTGACTTGCAATTTCGTATTGCGGTTGGTACAAAAGCTCGAATTGCTTATTCTCTAAGGCATAGCGAAGCTCAGATTCCATAAGCGCCTTGTTCTTCACCATCGCATCAATATCCGGTGCATAGAAGCGGAACTGGTTGCTACCTCTCTTTTTAGCTGCATACATCGCTTCATCCGCGTGGTCCAGCAGCTGCGCTGCCGTTGATCCATCCAACGGATATAAGGCAATACCGATACTTGCCGTTATCGTTACCGGCTTCCCCTCCAAGATAAAAGGCTCTTCAAGTGCCATCTGAATACGCTCCGCGACAACTCTCACATCCTCCGGCTTCGCAAAGGACTCCAGTAGAATGGCAAACTCATCGCCACCTTGCCTATACACCGTGTCCGCCCCCCGCAAGCAGCCCAGCAGGCGCTGAGCCGCAAGCCGGATCAGTCGATCTCCATACGCGTGACCCAGCGAATCGTTGATTTCCTTGAATCTGTCCATATCCAAGAACATAACAGCCGTCAGCTGCTCACTGCGCTGTGCATGCAGAAGCGCCCGCTCCAAGCGATCATCGAATAATCGGCGATTGGGCAATCCAGTTAAAGTATCGTGATAGGCCAGAAATTCTAATTCTTCACGCTTGGCCTCCTGCGTTCGTTTCGTCAGCCGCAGCTGCCGGATACTCAGGGCAATTAAGAAAACGATAACCGCTTGGATGACTAAACCAAGGACGACGCTAGGTTCCAAAGAAAAGGAAGCCGCCGCTAGCAAATTAGCCGTCAACAACAGAAAACCAAGCACACCCAAATAAACAAATGCGCGCGCTTTCATATGCCGTTTCCACTTGTCCAAGTAGCTTCTCACTCAACAATCCTCCGTTCTAATATGAGAAAACCTCTATCACAGCCATTCAAAGAGGAACGACCGCGCTTAGAGGTTGGTTGTATCGCCAAATAGAAAGACGCTTTCGGAAACACTTTCTATTGTGGTCAAAAAAGGCTATTCCAAATTGGAATAGCCGTAGGTATACCTGTTAGGTAAGCTTCAACCTGTCGGCAGCACAGCCATCATCATTGCATAAGCAACATTAGATCTGTAACTTTGCGTCCTTACCTTTCGATAAGTTTGCCTTTTACACGATATAAGTAATTACTGGGACTAAATAACTATACCATATCCACTCTGAATTTGGCTAATGTAACTTAGATCAACAAATTAAACAATTTGGGATCCTTATTGATCTCGACATAGCCATAATCCTTTTGGGACAGGCGCTCTATTAATCCTTCGTAATCATCTTTATTCTTGAGCTCAATGCCAACAAGCGCAGGTGCATCGTCGCGGTTATTCTTTTTGGTGTATTCAAATCGCGTGATATCATCTGTCGGTCCTAGGACCTCCTCGAGAAATTCTCGCAATGCGCCCGCCCGCTGCGGGAAATTGAGAATGAAGTAGTGCTTCAAGCCCTCATAGATCAGAGATCTCTCTTTGATCTGCTGCATGCGGTCAATATCATTGTTGCCGCCGCTGATGATGCAGACGACATTCTTGCCGCGAATCTGCTCCCGATACGCATCCAGCGCAGCGACTGGAAGTGCTCCAGCAGGCTCAATTACGATCGCGTTATTGTTATATAACTCCAATATGGTTGTACACTCTTTGCCGGAAGGAATAATGACGATATCCTCCAGCTTATCTTTGCAAATTTCGAACGTCAATTCACCTACCTGCTTCACAGCTGCGCCATCTACAAACTTCTCAATCGTGGGCAACGTCACGACTTTACCTTGCTGCAAGGACTCCGTCATGCTGGCTGCGCCCTCTGGCTCGACCCCGATGATTCGTGTGCGAGGCGACACGCTGTCTACATACGTCGCTACGCCCGCTACAAGACCGCCGCCGCCGATTGTGGCGAATATGTAATCAGGGGTCTCTGACATTTGATTCATAATCTCCAGGCCCACAGTGCCTTGTCCCGCAATCGTCCGCACATCATCGAAGGGGTGAATGAACACTTTATTTTCTTGTTCGCAATAGGCTTTGGCCTGAGCGGAGGAATCATCGAAAGAATCCCCAGTGAGAATAACCTCAACAAAAGAACCGCCGAAGAGCTTCACTTGGGAAATTTTCTGCCTAGGCGTCGTCGTCGGCATAAAAATTTTGCCCTCAATGCCAAGCTGCTTGCAAGAATAGGCTACACCCTGCGCGTGGTTGCCGGCGCTCGCACATACAACACCTGCCTCGCGTTCCTCCGCCGTTAAGCTTTGAATGACATTATAAGCTCCACGAATTTTGAAAGAGCGAACGATTTGCATATCTTCACGTTTGAGATAAACGTTGCATTCATACAAGTTCGAGAGCAGCTCATTGCGTTGCAATGGCGATGGTTCGATCACCTTGCTGAGCACATGATTGGCCCTAATAATATCTTCCAAACCTACTTTTCCGGAAACAACCATTATCTTCTACTCCCTTTCCATCACATCTTGAATAAAGTTTTAAAGTTTATTGTAGCATATCTCCTATCATCTGTAAGGAAATGTTGCTGGAAATACTTGGATAGGGGTGTTTCACCCCATGCTCAGCAGGGTATTAGTTAGCAAGATACCTTCAAAAAAGGAGTGATTCTCATGTCAACACAACCACGTAACATTGATATCGAAGAACGCCATGTGGAGAAGAAATCGGATTCAAGCTTAGTTGCTTCCACCTTTATCAAATATGCCGCTTATATTGTGATTATTTTCGGTATTCTGTACTTCCTGGTACGTTATGTCTTCCCGATGTTCTAGAATGGACTATTCGTGCTTCCGCGTTTATCGGGAACTTGGATTCCATCGAGCGAGGCAGATGGTTCATTAGATTCTGAAAAGCCTGCGATGGGAGGAGAAGTCTGCCATAGGAGGATTCTAAAAGCCTGCAATTGTGCAGGCTTTTTCAAGGAAATCGTGCGAAAAGCGGAAAAGCCTGCGATTGTGCAGGCTTTTTAGGCTTTTTCATCCTTGCAACCAGATTTGGCTTCAAAAGCATGCATTATTGCAGGAATTCCTTGATTTAGGCTATCTCAAGGGCAAAAAGGATGCATAATCGCAGGAATTTCGCGAAATATGCAAGACTGAGGCGGCTCTGACGAAATGCGGCCCGCACATGCGCGTTTATAAGGATGTTGGTCCCATCGAGCAGGGCAGCAGATGGTTCATTAGATTCTGAAGCCTGCGATGGGAGGAGAAGTCTGCCATAGGAGGATTCTAAAAGCCTGCAATTGTCAATTGTGCAGGCTTTTTCAAGGAAATCGTGCGAAAAGCGGAAAAGCCTGCGATTGTGCAGGCTTTTTAGGCTTTTTCATCCTTGCAACCAGATTTGGCTTCAAAAGCATGCATTATTGCAGGAATTCCTTGATTTAGGCTATCTCAAGAGCAAAAAGGATGCATAATCGCAGGAATTATTAGGAATTATGTAAATATGACAAGGTAGAGGCGCTTCTGACGAAACGCAGCCAAAAGCGCTAGCTTGCAGGACTAATCCAACTAACTCTAGTCACTTCAAATCACTTCAGATCACTCAGCTCACTTAGCTCACTCCATCCCACACAGCTCACTTCAGATCACTTCAACTCACTCTATCTCACTCTATCTCACTCTATCTCACTCTATCTCACTCCAGCTCACTCCAGCTCACTCAGATCACTCTGCTCACTTCAGATCACTTCAGATCACTTCAACTCACTCTAGCTCACTCAACTCACTCAAGCCCACCTAACTCACTTCAACTCACTTTACTCACTTCAGATCACTTCATTCTCACTCCAGCTCACTCAGCCCACTCAACTCACTCCGGTTCATTCCAAGCTCACCCAACTCATCCAATCATCATAAAAGCACAAAATAAAAAAACCTCTATCGAGACCACTCAAAGAGAAGCGACCGCGTTAGAGGTAGGTTGTATCGCCAAACAGAGCTGCCCTCAAGTAGATTTCCTACTCAAGGGCAGCCCTGTGTTCAACTTGCTTTAGTAATAAATTCGCGGCTGATCTTGATCCTGAAGCTCGGAACGCTTCTGCAAGAAGCGGTAGAACGCGCTAGCTGCTTGTGCTTTCGTTACTTCCTGCTGCGGCGCGAATTGCCCGTTAGTCAGCGTCATAATGTCCAGCCCCACTACAATGGCAGCGACACCTACCTGTTTGAGCTTGGCAGCATCGGCAAACTGTTGATTAAAGACACCATCGAACTTCGCTAAAGCTTTGTAGCCCAGCGCTTTCACAATGAGCTGCGCCATATCTTCGCGGTCCAGCGTAGCATCTGGGTTGAACTCCGTGCCGCCGTCCAGCAATCCGCGATCAACCGCATTTTCGACATATGCGAAATATGGCGAGGAATTGCTCACATCCGCAAAGGAAGCCTTCCGATCCGCTCCGTAATAAATGCCGCCGCCTCCGCCATTCATGGCGATGACGAGCATTTTGACCAGTTCGCCACGCTTAATCAGTTGATCCGGATTTACCTTGCCGTCCTTCACATCCAAGGCTTGATAATCCAGCATAAGCTGCAGCTCATTTTTAGCCCAATGATTGTCGATGTCGCTGACGACGATTTTGTCCAAGGAGATCGTCTCGCCTGTTTGGCTATTGCGCCAAACTCCGGTTTGTGCGTCCAACAGATAAGCATCACGGTTGTATTTGGGAATGAGCGAGTAGACAAGCTTAGCTACCTTTTTCTCACTCGTAGTCGAAGCAGAAGAAGGCGGAGTTTCTCCGGCTGCAATCATCACGCGATACTTCTCAATCGGTATGCCGCCAATGTATCCAGTATCCTCAAGCGTATAATTGAGCTGTATATCAAACTGTGCGAGCCAGAGATCTTTGGCTTTATTAATAGCCAGCACTTCCGGCTTCTGTTTCGGATACGGCAAAGAACTGATGGAGAAATTATAGTTCGTTATTTGACCGGTTACCCGATCAATACTCACGGACACTTCCTCATTGTTTGCACTGACTCCGTCGATGACACGATTGAAATGAATATCCCAATTCCGCAGCTGCTTCAGCTGCTCTGGCGTATAATCCTTCTCAGACTGCACGCGAAGCACCAACTGATCTGTGTAGGCAGGAAGCTGTTGTTTCACTAGATCAACGGCTTTGGCGACCGCATCCGCGTAGGCAACTTTGCCTTCAATATCTTTGGGAGCATCAGGACCAACTGGCATGTAACTGCTGAAGCTCATAATTTCTCCCGTCTTGCTATTCACATTGGCCCACGCGCTTCTACCTGGAACCTTGCTCACCATATCCTTCTCAGCCTCTATCGTCCAGCTTAAATTCCAGCTCGAGCTTGTTTCTGCTGTTTCAGGATTGGTACTTTCATTGTAGGAAGCATCTCTGAGCTTGAAATCCGCTGGCAGATTAAATACGGAAACTACTTTCTTCACAGCCTCTTCCTTCGTCAAATCCAAATTAGCCGGATGCGCAGCTGCGAGAGGTTTATCAGTCAAAGGCTTAACCCCTTGCTGGCCATTCATTGCTTTAATCGGGCTCCATACCTCACCAGTCTCAGCATTCAGCGAAAATGGATTCAACATATACGAAATAATCGGAAGCTTTTTGCCTCTAGCACTGTACGGAATCTGATACTGCAAAGAAAGCTCAGCCTTATCGTGGAACAATTGGGCCGCCTTCTCTTTGGATATCGGAGTTACCTGGGCCGGGAAAGTGATATCATCCTGCCAATTGTAGTTGTAGCTTGTAACCTGCCCATCCCCGTTAACGCTGACATTAATCCCATTCATGCCAAAAGGAACTCCGCCTACCGAGCGATCGTATCGAAGGTTATAAACATAATTGCCATTCAAAGGCGTGCGAAATGCCTTCTCCTCCGTATCATTATAGACAAGCTCCTTCTGCTTCTCGGGATTGATTTTGGCAATGAACGTGGAAGCCACCTCTTTGGCTGCTTTGAAATCTACCTTTGGCGGATAGCTCGGCTTATGTGCAGGATCATTGTCATTCAAAGAGAATGACATCAGCGTGCCGTCCATACCGTTAATGGACACACTCAGATACCCATAGTTCTGATCCTTCACTTTGCGTGTATACGAAATGTTCCATGTCGGCAAATTCTGACCATTCATGGTGTAATACCCATTCAGGCTGATTGATTGCAAAGCAAATCCATCCGGCAGCGTTATGTATGTCTTAGCTCGCTCCAGCGCTTGCTCTTTCGTAATCTTGGCATCCTGCATCTTGCCATCCCCCGGTGCTAACGGCATAGAAATCGCTTTGCCCTCCACGACCTCGTTCGCCCATACACCTGGAGCAGCGGTTAGCAGCAATGTGGAAGCAAGGACCAACGTTCCAGCTTGTTTGACAATATTCAATGTCATCTTCCTCCTTAGCGTTTGTACGCTTTTACCTAAAAGATATCTACAATCCCCTAACGAAACGTATTGGTAAAATGTTGCTTGGAAGTTGCCTGACAGGCTTTTTATTTTTTATCCAACCGCGCACAAAAAAAAGCACATGCCCGAGCCACCCTTAAGGCGTTCAGACACGTGCACTTATTTACTCGATTTGGAGCTTTCCTGACTAAGCGTCTGCATTAAATCCTGCATTTCGCCTTGCGTCAAATTCCGCCATTTCCCCACTTTCAGTGTCCCTAGATGGATATGCATAATCCGTACGCGCTGAAGTCGCACCACACGGTATCCAAACGCTTCGCACATCCGGCGAATTTGCCGGTTAAGCCCTTGGGTCAAAATGATGCGGAAAACACGGTCCCCAACCTGATAAATCTCACAAGGTTTTGTCATTGTTCCCAGAATACGAACGCCGCTTCCCATTCCTTGCAAAAACATGGGGGTTATCGGCCGATTAACCGTTACAATGTACTCTTTATCGTGATTATTTTCCGCTCGCAGAATCTGGTTCACAATATCCCCGTTATTGGTCAAAAGAATAAGCCCTTCCGAATCTTTGTCCAGTCGGCCTATGGGGAAAATGCGCTCCGAATGCCCGACGAAGTCGACGATGTTGCCTTTGATATGCGCTTCAGTCGTGCTGGTAATCCCTACTGGCTTGTTGAGCGCTATGTAGACATGCTCCTTCTTCTCCCCGATCACCTGTCCGTCAATGCGAACCTCATCGCCAGGCCCTACAACGCTTCCCAATCCGGCGAGCTCGCCGTTAATGGTAACACGCTTCGCCTCCACCCACTTGTCCGCTTCGCGTCTGGAGCAAACGCCGGTTTCACTAATAAATTTATTAATTCTCATACCTGGGAAATTCCCTTCTATGCCGTAATCAGACCACTCAAGTACTTCTTATTATGCTGGATTCGCGCATTCGGTTCAAGTAGCCCTGCCTGGAGAATTGTATTCTATGAAAATAGTATACATAAACTAGTAAATTCATCCACGCGAAATCTTCGAATCTAGCATCTATTAATTCTAGAACAGGAGGGATGCTAAATGAGTATGAAACCTATTAAAAAAACGCGCGCGACTTACAAAAAAGCTGTCGCCACAGCTAAACAAGCTAACCGCAAAACCGATTTGGGCAACGGATTCCAACGTTTCTTTTTTAACCGCACCATCACGCCTAACACGTATTTCACCTTTACCTTCAATGGGGGAAGCTTAAAACCGATTAGTGGCGGATTCTTTATCGCTAATCAGAACTCGTTGCCTGCCTATGCAACCAGCTTCTACAACCAAAGTGATTTTGTTTATGTGATAACCGTCTTCAATCCTACTTCTTTCACTCGTGCCATTTCCTTTACCTTTGTTGCTAAGCAGTAAGGGAGAAGCAGCCTGACACTTTTCTATCTATCTGAACGATGTTTGATATACTAAGAGAAACTATGCATCATCAGGAGGACAATTATGCGCATCCTGCTCTTGGGAGCCACAGGCCGAGTCGGCCAACGAATTATGCAACGGGCCTTGATGGACAAACACGAGGTCACTGCGCTTGTTCGCAGTCCGGACAAGATCACTCTCTCGTCCGATCAGCTCACTTTATTACGCGGAGACGCTTGTCATGCCGATGATATCCATGCTGCTGTCAGCGGCGTGGATGTGATCATAAGCTGCCTCGGAACCGATGGAGGTACCGTGTTGACTGAATTCACGCCCCTGCTGATCAGGGCGATGCAAGCTCACGGTGTGAGCCGCGTTGTCACCGTCGGCACAGCCGGCATCCTGCAGAGCCGGGAACACGCCGGCTTGCTTCGCTACGAAGCCCCGGACTCCCGGCGCTCTTCCACCCGAGCCGCGGAGGAGCACCGCAGAGCATGGGAAATGCTCGCTGCATCGGGCTTACGCTGGACGGTTGTCTGTCCGACGTACCTGCCGGATGGTGAGCCGCAAGGCAGCTTCCGCACCGAGCGGGACTACTTGCCGGAAGGTGGCATGTCGATCACTGTGGGGGATACCGCGGCGTTCACCTATCAAGTCGCCTGCGCGGATGAGTATGGCGAATGCCGGGTAGGGCTTGCCTATTGAGCGACTGCACGAAGTGATAGCCAGTAGCGCCATGACAAAAAAGGATGGAAGCCGATATAACGGCATCCATCCTTTTTTGGCTGCAAGCTCTTTCCTAGCCTCTGCTTCGTTCTTTCGCCAAGGCCGCGATATTGACCAAAGAAATCACAATACCAACAGCACGGAACACAGAGCGGGTTAGCCCGCACGCGCAAAGAGCCAACAGACGCGAAAGCTCCCCCGCGTCTGTTGGCTTCTTTTACAAACCGCTGCGCACTTCGTCTTCAGCGGCCGCTGCTGTTTCTGGATGTCCCTGCTGCAGCTGGTACATCTGGTAGTACCGACCGAGGAGCCCCATCAGCTCCTCGTGATTGCCTCGCTCGACGATTTCGCCGTGGTCGAGCACTAGAATTTGGTCGGCGCTTTTGATCGTCGACAGGCGGTGGGCAATGATGAAGGTGGTTCGCCCCTTCGACAGCACTTCAAGCGCGGCCTGAATAACGGCCTCGGTCTCCGTGTCGATGGAGGCCGTCGCCTCATCGAGAATCAAGATCGCCGGGTCGAACGCCAGCGCCCGGGCGAAGGAAATCAGCTGCCGCTGCCCGGCCGACAGCGTGCTGCCCTTCTCGACCACAGGCTCGTCGATGCCGTGCGGCAGGCCCTTGAACATCTCCGCTGCGCCAACCTCGCGCAGCGCAGCTTCTACCCGTTCCCGGGTGATGGACGGATCATCCAACGAAACGTTGGAGGCAATCGTCCCTGTGAATAGGAACGGGTCCTGCAGCACGATGCCCATATGCTGGCGCAGCAGCTGCTTAGGCATCTCGCGCACCTCGCGGCCGTCGATCGTGATCCGGCCATCGTTCACATCGTAGAAGCGGAAGAGCAGATTCAAGATCGAGCTTTTGCCTGATCCGGTATGCCCAACCAGCGCAACCGTCTGCCCTTGTTTGGCCTCAAACGAAATATCTTTCAGCACATCTTCGCCTTCTTTATAAGCAAAACGCACATGCTCAAACTTAACATTGCCCTTATAACGATCAGATTTCTCCGCAGCGACATCAATGCCTTGCTCATCGAGCAGCTCGAATACGCGATCCGCGGAGACAAGCGCCCTCTCCAGGTTCGGCAGCTGGTTCACGATGCCCACCATCGGATGAAACATCCGGTTCAGATAGTCAACGAAAGCGTACAACACCCCAACCGTAATCAGCGTATTCAAGCTGCTGCCGCCAACATACCAGATAAGACCGAAGAAGAATAAATTCCGAACTACGTTCATCAAATTATGCGAAGTTAGCGAGTTCAGGCTGAGCAATTTGTTTTGATACGACGTATATTCATCGTTCAATTGTTCGAATTCCTGAATCGTTTCCTTTTGCCGGCGAAAAGCCTGAATGATGGTCATCCCTTGAATCGACTCATTAATGATCCCATTGATGGACCCAATCCGCTCGCGAATCTCATGATTGAAGTAAGAAGCAAATTTACGATAAACAACAATCCAGACATAGAGCAAAGGAATGACCGGAAGTGTAAACAAAGCGAGCCTATAATCTAGAATGAATAATGCCGCGATAATGCCAACGATATAAATCGTGCCTGTAAAAAAGTTAGCCAACACCTGGATATACAGATCTTTGACAGACTCCGTGTCATTAGTAATTCGAGATACAATTTTGCCCGCTGGCTGATTATCAAAATAGTTGATCGGCAGCCGCTGAATTTGCGCGAACACATCGCTTCGCATGCGCTGGATGATCCGATTGGCTGCGGACTGAAGTAAATACCGTTGCCCGTAGGTGAAGGCAGCTCCAACTAAAATCAGTAAGAAGTAGAGACCTGCCAATTTCATTAAACTAATAAATTCAGGCTTATAGAATGCATAAAGTTCTTGTACGCCTAGCTTTTGAATATCATATTCTGCTTTCTCTGATCCTTGCGTTATGGTTAGCTTCCCAGTATCTGAAAGCTTGCGTACGCCATCAAATACAATGGGCTGATCCACCCATACGAATTGGCTGCCCACCTGCAAAATGCGAACTTCTTTCCCCTTCGGCTCCCCTTCAGGAAAGTTATCGCCCCGCATATAGAACGTGCCGCCTCTAGGAACGGACTTACCGGTTTGCGTCGCGGACTGCGTCTCATACCACGGCTTCTCGATACCGAGAATATGCGTATCAATCATTTGCCGCGCGATAAAAGGGCCTGCCAGCTCGGTCGCTACGGCTACAGATAAGAAAAGGAGCGCAATAAGCAGCGGCTTTTTGAATAGGGCTGCATATTGAAATAATCGTTTACCTGTTTGTTTCATTTGGTTTCTCACCTTCTTTTCAGCTTTATCTATAATCTGCTACGCCTGTGTTGTCTCCTCAAGCTGCTGACGGTCATACTGCTCTTTGTACCAGCCGCCAAGCGCAATAAGCTGCTCATGCGTGCCTTCTTCCACGATATAGCCTTCATCCAATACGACAATCCAGTCCGCATGCTGAACAGCTGATAAGCGGTGAGTGGTGATGAGTGTTGTTTTACCTGCACGTTCCGAGCGAATGCCGCGAATGATCTCCGCTTCTGTTTTGGCGTCCACTGCCGAGAGTGCGTCGTCCAGCATGAGGATTTCCGGATCTACATAAAGCGCCCGCGCAATGGAAACACGCTGCTTCTGGCCGCCGGATAAGGCTACGCCTCTTTCACCGACTAACGTCTGCAAACCTTCCGGCAGAAACTCAACGTCCTTGCGGAAGGCAGCAAGCTCAAGTGCTTGTTGGAGCTGATCTTCCGATCCTCCGCTTTGACCGAACATAATGTTCTCTCTGACTGTTTTGGAGAAAAGAACCGGTTCCTGCGGCACATAGCCAATCCATCCGAGGACCGTATCAATGCTCAGCTGCTCAATAGGCGTATCCGACAGCTTGATGGCTCCTTGCCCCGGCGGATATTCTCTTAAAAGCTGCTTGAGCAGCGTGGTTTTGCCGCTTCCTGTGCGGCCCACAATGCCAAGCGTTTGACCACGCTGCAAATGGAATGAAATATTAACTAAATTATCAATCGAAGAGGACGGATAACGGAAGGTGACATTTTGAAAGCTGATCGTATTCGGCAGCAAAAGCGTTTTGGCTTGCGGATCTTCTTTCACATCCGGCTTATAGCCAAGCGTCTCGTTTACCCGATCAAGGGAAGCATTCCCGCGCTGCATGATGTTCATCAGCTCACCGATGGCGAACATCGGCCAGATCAGCATACCCAAGAAGGTATTGAAGGAAACCAGCTCGCCGAGCGTCAGTTCACTATGGAAAACCATATAGCCGCCGTAGCATAATCCGATCAAATACGAAATGCCGACCAGAATTTTGACCGTTGGTTCAAAAAGAGCGTCGATAATGGCAACTGCGATATTTTTGCGGAATACATCGTCCGTCATCGTTTTGAAGCTTTGTTCACTCGCTTTCTCTTGCACGAAAGCGCGTATCACTCGAACGCCTGCGATCGTTTCCAGCACGCGGTCATTCATTTGCCCAAAAGCATCCTGTGCCCGTATGAATCTCTCATGAATACGACTGCCATAAACGGTAATCGCAATCGCCATGAAGGGCAGCGGAATAATGGCCGCCAAGGTCAGCTTCCAGCTAATGAAGAAGCCCATCATCGCCAGAATAGTTAACATGAACAAGGTTGAGTCGACGAATGTCAAAATACCGAAGCCCGCCGTCGTCGATACTGCCTGCAAATCATTGGTGGCTCTAGCCATCAGATCTCCAGTACGGTTGCGCTCGTAAAACGTTGGTGTCATGCGGAGCAGCTGTCTCATTAAGCGGGAGCGGAGAATACGCTCTAATACGAAAGCACCGCCAAACAGCTGGTACAGCCAAACATAAGATAGTCCGTAGCCCGCGACGATTAACGCGCCCCAGAAGGCGAGCAATTGCACCAGCTTGCTTCCTGTCAAAGTTCCCATGTGTATGCCATCAATCGCATAGCCGATCAGCTTCGGAGGAATTACGTCAATAATCCCGACGATAATCAGCAGTCCAATGGCAATCGTGTAACGCTTCCAGTTCATTCGAAAGAACCAAGCTAATTTCTTTAATACTGTAAACATCTATCTTTTCACTCCTCTCAAATGGCGCAAACGAATACCTACTTATCCACGCAAAAAGGGCACATCGCACGCCGCGATATGCCTTCTATTAAGCAGAAAAGCGCTCGTCACGAACTTGTTCGTAACCCGCGCTTTCCATTAGCGTTTATGATGGGGATCAGAGACTGAACAGACATTAGGCGTGTGTTCAGGCCAATAAGCGGGTTACTTCATATGAAATTGTATGGTCAAGATTCGGCTTGCCGTGATGGAATAATCGCTTCATAACCATATCAATCATCTTATAACCCCCCTTTTCCCAAAAGTTGTATATTTAAGCTTACAGTGGTGATCTTAACATCCTTCTCAAGTCTGTGTCAATCGGAGAGAAAGACTATAACGGAACTCTCTGAATGAGGAATTTCGGATCGTATTACTCACCTTTAGCTGGAAGCCAAATGTCACACATGTTTCAAAATCTCCCGGCATATTCATAACATATAGGTTCATTGCGCATAGGGGAGTGAATGTCCATGGTCGATAAAGTGTTTGCGTTGCTAGGATGGATCACGGCCTTTGGAATTGTGATTGGAGGCGTTACGGCTGCTATCGCCCGCTTCGTCAGCCGCGATTCAACGAAGTACGATATGGAGTTTCTGTGGGGGCATCGCTATACATTGGAGGAGCTGGAGTTGACGCTGCGGGAACCTGTTTGAGCTGCTTTGCGGCGCTGTGAGATGACAATGATCTGCTGTAAGCACGTTTTTTCAACGCTACAGAGGGGGAGGGCTGCGGTTTTACTCCTTGAGCGGTGCAAAATACCTCGTGATGCTGGGATTGCAACATAACTCTCCCTCGCGAATACAAGATAAGGCCGGACTCACGTTCGTCCCAATGGGAATTTGTAGAATTGCAGAAAAACCCATATGAAAAGGAAATATGATCCGCTATTTGGCTCAAAATGCGATATTCGCAGCTGAAAGGGAAATATGATCCCTTATTTCACCTTTATAAGGTGAATTTCCAGCAATTTAGACAAATTAGCGTACTATAGTTCCGTTTGATCAGCCAAATGGCCGTTGGACGATGAATAAGGGAACGTAGTTGCCTTCGGGCATCATGTCAGCATCCGCAAGACCCTCAACTAACCATGTGGGCTCAACTCCTCGGCAACCTCAAATAGCAAGCTTCGCTCTCCTCACAACATATAAATTATCTATTAAAAAGGGTAATCTGCCAGCTGCTCAGCTTCCAGATCACCCTTTTCTTTACTTGGCAGAGGCTTGTCCATTGGCTGCCGCTGGTGCTCCCACTCCAGAGGCACCTGGACCTTGTCCTGGGCCGGTTCCGGGACCGCTGCCTGGGACGCCGGTCATAGGTCGATGAACCATTTGACCTCCAAGGTGGCCCGTGTAGCTAACGAGAATAACCGCGGCCAGCGCGCCAATCAAATAAATGGGGTTGCGGCCCAATTCGAGCTTTTTCCAAATCAATAAGCCTACGCGAACGATGGCAAGCACAATGGCGAGGAACATAGTAAGGCGTGCATACAGCTCATGCGGAACAACCAGCGGATTGCGCCAAGGCGACGGGCCTGTAAGAACCGCTGCGACGGTACCCAAGGCGCCAACGATCATACACAGCATCCCTGCCGAATGCCAGTCGCGTTTTTTGAAAATCAAAGCAATCAAATCAAAAACAAAGCTAAAAATAAGAAGTGCGATAGGGACATGTGTCACGATGAAATGCAAATTATTCAAAATGTAATCCACTTCGTTTCTCTCCTCTATCTATTTATTACCGTTACACTACATAGTGTAGTGTTTAAGGCCTCTGAAGTCAATATTTACCTCTAAATAGGGTCGAAGTCCGTCAAGTTAGCTGACATGCTTCGACCCTAGGTTCTACAGTCCGTTAGTTTAAATAAGTCCATTAAGTACGATTACGATAAGCAAGGAACTGGCCATCCGTATAAGCGGCCAATGCAGCGACAATTTCATTTGAGGGTCCAAAATATGCTGAATTCTGACATTCATAGATGTTTCGGCAAAAGAGGCGTGGGATAGGGAGATGATCTGCGGTGTCGGCGCCTGTCTGAGCAGCTTGAGAAGGGCGCTGCCTAAATCTAAAGATTGCTTCATCTGGCTGATCGCGTACTTATCCGCTCTAAGTTCTATCATGATTGGATATTTCTCAGCCAGCCAAGCGAAAATAGGGATATACCACATCGCTTTGGATAGGGTAGAAAGCAGCAATCCGGCCAGCGGATCGCGGTAGCGCACATGGCATTTCTCATGCTCAATGACAGCTTTAAGCTCATTCGGCTC
Organism: Paenibacillus ferrarius; assembly: GCF_002027705.1. GTDB lineage: Bacteria > Bacillota > Bacilli > Paenibacillales > NBRC-103111 > Paenibacillus_E > Paenibacillus_E ferrarius. Next base: position 70,805 of record NZ_MBTG01000023.1, read on the forward strand.
CAGCATGTCGAGTAGTCCCGTCGATAACAGAATACGCGGCTTCCATAACCCCACTGTCATCGCAATTGGAGCTTGATACGAAATCATGCTGAGGGCATTTGGACGAAGCCCAAATTGATCTTGATAATGCTGCGATAATGCGGATACTTCAGAGAGCTTCACAATCTTCTTGGCTTTCCATGTATCTCGTGCATGCTGCGCCATCAGCCATATCAGCAACCCGAATGTATGGAGAATCAGCGTATTTATCACGTACCAAGCAAGCGGTGCCGGCACATGCAGCTTTTGAAATAATAAGATGCACAAATCAAAAATATTAAAAAAGGCTCTCCATTTAAAAAGATGCTGGAGCAAATAAAGCAGCATTTGCAATAAAATGGCTCCCGATACGGCCAGAGAAGCGAGATACAACCCCTTGATTCGCGATTCCTTCATCGTTATCGATCCTTTTTGAGTTCTTTGATTTGTTGCTCCAGCTTGTCGAGCAGATCAGGATCTACTTTATCAAGCGCATCCACCATGTGAGTAACAGCCAATGAGCCGAACTCTTCAATGAGGTCAAACGTAAGCTCCTTTGATTGGGTTTCCATGAATTGCTCGCGCGTTACGACGGGTCTGTACATAAAAGAACGAGTAACGGATTTTTTCTGGAGAATACCTTTGTCCACTAGCCGGTTCATGACCGTCATCACCGTATTAAAATTGATCGCTTTATCCTGATCCAGCTTGATCTGCACATCTTTGATCGTCAACTCCGCGGAAGTTCCCCAAAGAATTTCCATAATCTTCGCTTCCAAAGGGCCAAAAAAACGATTAAGCCCGGTTCCTTCATATTTAAAATTTTGCATTTTCATGATCGCTTCACTCCTTACACTACAAATTGTAGTAGGCGGCAAGAACGAAGTCAAGATTTGAAAGACGAATGGACATAATAAGATTTTGACAACGGGAGCGAGAAGCGATATAATACTTACATAAAGTTAGTTATTAATTATTATATAGTTAATAAGGAGGAGTCACACATGAACATTCGCATATATGGTGCTGAACAGCAAGGCGTTGGAGCATTTGACGGAGGTAAGTTTCTGGAGCAGCGGGCAGTCAGCTTCCCAGGCGAGAAAACCGCGGTAGACCGCGTCGGCCCATTATTTTACTGGGCTTGGGGCAAAGCTGCCGATGTTGCCGAAATCGGCATGCACCCCCACAAAGCGTTCGAAATTGTCACCTATGTCATCGAAGGTCTCGTGGAGCATCGCGACTCCCTTGGTTCTCTGGAGACAGTAGCGGACGGCGGCGCGCAAGTGATCCAAGCCGGTTCCGGCGTCTATCACGCCGAGGCGTTCCGCACCGTAGGAAGCGAAGCGATGCAGATCTGGTTCGAGCCTCATCTCAGTGAAACGGTGAAAAAGCCGGCAACTTACCGCCAATATAATCACGAAACATTCCCGAGTCATCGCACCCATGGTTCTGTGGCCAAAGCCGTTATCGGCGGAGAAGCTCCGATTCAATTAGATACCGACGCTAATATGCATGACTGGACGCTTGATCCCGGCGCTTCATTCAGCTACCCTCTTGACCCAAGCCGTCAGCTGGCCTTTCTTATCATTCGCGGGCAGGGTGCCGCGGCATCAGGCGAGCTGCAGACGTTGTCCCATAAGGATTTTGTCGTAGCCCAAGCGACAGAGGAGGGCGAAGTCCTCCGGCTTCAAGCCGATGAGGAAGAGGGCCTTCGTGTCATCGCCATTGATGTTCCTGTAGATCCAGGGTACACCTTGTATCGCAAATAATGGGGTCGAATGGGGCTGAATGATTGCTGACTTGAAGCTAAATACAGCGGCGGATGCCATGTGAAGTGGCTGCTCCCTCATACGAGCAATGCCTGTGCTCACGGATTTCGAAAAGCCTGCGAATGTGCAGGCTTTTTCGAGCAAATCGTGTAAAAACGGCAGAAAGCCTGCGATTATGCAGGCTTTTTAAGCTTTTCCATCATAGAATCGAAAAAAGCTCTCAAAAGGATGCATATTCGCAGGCATTTCACCTGTTTGCTTATTCCCGAGCCGAAAAGGATGCATATTTGCAGGAATATGCGCAGCGCGGCTTACGAACCTGAGGCAACTGCAAGACTATCAGCTTGTACTGCTTGTACTGCTTGTACTGCTTGTGCTGCTTGTGCTGCTTGAGCAACCTATGCAAAACTCAAGCCACAGACGAGTCGCTTCTACTGATTATTTTGCAGTCTTGCTTCTTCCTCTGTCAGCTCTTGAGCGAGTTGCTGCACCGCGGACGAGTCGGAATGCATCGTTGCTTGGTCGACCGACTTCTCCGCTTTGTTGATGGCATTCTGAGCCTCATCCAAAGTCTGAGAAGTCGGGTGAGAAAGCGCGTGGGAAACAGCGCGATGGACGTTTTCCACTGAATTTTGCGCCGATGATATCGGGTTTTGAGATTGACGGCTGGAATCTGACTGCGTCATGATGTTGATTACCTCCTAGGGGCTGATTAGGTCACAATCGCTATCTTGAGGCATTTGGTCAGATTTTATACCAAGCCGCTGATTTCCTTGCTTTCAGCCCACGCTGCAAGCCTGCAAAAACAGCATAAGCAAGACTGGCGCCCAGCGTATTCAGTATCACATCGTCCACATCCAAACTGCCGACTCTAAGCAGCATTTGCAGTACTTCCAAGATGATTACCGAACAACCAAAAAGCAGCAGGAACGCCACAAAGCGACGAGCCCAGAGAAATAAATAAGGCAGCACAAAGCCATAAGGTGTGAAGACACCGATATTCCCCAAAATATTAATGATCCATGTCCGCATCGAAAAAGAATGGCTATGCAGCACATACATTCCAATTGTTCGAAAAGGCACCATGTTGTAGTGATAGGATCCACTCGTACGGATACTGCGCCCAAACCCCATAAACATCCAATACAGCAGACAGCCCGTAAAGCCTAGGAAAAACAGCCAAACCAATACTCTACCCAACCTTCCGTGCCTCCCGCTCATCACCCATTCACCGCTTCCCTTCCCAGTAGCCAAACAAAGCATCCAAACAAAATAACCAAACAAAGAAACCTCCTTCAGTCTCCTGATAAGAGGTCTCTTTGCTCAACAGTTCTATTTTAGAAATGTAAAGGACTCAAATGCTTTCGTTAAGCGAGCTTCGTTAACCTCCGTACGAACAGCTTCATCAATACGAAGCGACACGGTATAAGTAATCTGATTTTGATTAAAAATGTAGATCGTTTCCTTGTAAGGAATTTTGGCAGTCGCATAGCTAATGTCGTATTTCTTCGCTTTCACATTTTGGAATAACGTCACTTCTGAATCCGAATACACATATTCTTTATCATTGGTATGACTTTTCTTTTGGGCAGCATCCTCGTCTTTAATCGCATTGTCGAAGGAGGTTTTGCTGTCTGCGCTAATCGAGAGATCACCGCCAGTGAATACGAAGGTTTTGTTGGCTTGATCCTTATTGTCATATGACTTCATGCTCGTCCAATTCTCTGGAATTTGCAAGGCATACTTATATTTCTCATTCTTGAAAGGAACCACGCGGTCCGGATCCGCAAGCTCGTCCAGATCTTGAATAAAACCAAGCTCTTGATCCATGCGGTCTTTGTCCACTTTGATTGACGAGGTCAAGGCTTTCTCCAGCTCATCCAGCTCAGTGCCCTTATCGTCCTTCGGATAACTGACTCCGATCTCATATTTATACTTGTCCTTGATGAAAAAGAGGGAGTAGCCTGCGTTCCACTTTTTGCCCAGAGTATTCGAGTAGCCCAGCTTCATAGCAGGCACACCAGCGAGCGTCAGCTCCACCGGCTCATCCATCGTGCGATATTTAGGCGCGTACTGCGCTTCAAACTGTTTCGTTTGACGATCTGCCCACGCAGTCAGCGTATCTCCGGAAGAAGCCGAAGTCACACGCACATGTATCGCTTGGGAATAGTCATCGTTAAAGAAAGAGGAGCTGCCGGTATAACCGCCTTGCTGCCAATTGGATGGCAGGGCAAAGGACAAGCCATACTCATTCGTATACGTCGTATTCCCGCTCGAATACACCGAAATATCCCGCAACGACTCATCCTTGGTGTCAAAAGAAAGCTTGAAGCTGTCGAGCAGATCATTATAACTGTTTTGCTTAAAATCATTGTTGTAGTGCTCTTTGGTTACGAATAATTGCACTTTATAAAGCTTGCCCTTATACAGATAGCCGCGAGTCTGAACATATCCTTTGTCCCCTGAACGACTAACGATTTTGGCGAAAGGCTGACCTTCCCGCTTCACATACTGACGCTCCAGAATCGTCGCGGACGACTGATCCGAATACTCATCCTCTTCATCAGAAGCTAAGCGGCTAAGCAGCGCTGATGGCGACAGTTCATCGCTTTGCTTGCTATCCACCGTAATCGACAAGGAGAATTCACCCTTCGCATCGATGAAATTAACCGAATCCCCGTCATCCGATTGACGGCCCTTCACAAGGCCTGCCGGGTATTTCATCGACCATCCGAGATGGCTGTCTCCGATCTTCGTTTTGCCACGATCCGCATCCAAATACGAGCCCTCGGCATCTTCTGTCCATTTCGTTTCCCGCTGCTGCACTTCGCCCAGTGTAACCGATTTGGTTGCTGCCGAACTGCCAGACTGAATCTTGATATCCACTTTATCGCCTGGCAAGTAATGTTTAATCGCTTCGTTGTAATCTACCAAAGTCTTCACATTGGTGGTTCCGATAGAAACGAAAACATCATCCTGCTGAATGCCTGCCCCAGCGGCTGGCGAATCCGGATCTACATAAGCAACCCTTAATCCGGTTGAACTTGGCAAGCCTACTACCGCTTCCCAGCTTTCCTCCAGCTCGAGTCCCAGATATGGCCGTTTGACTTTCCCATATAGCTGGAAATGCTTCAAGACATATTTAACGGTGTCTATCGGTATGGCGAAACCGAGATTTTCCACACCAATTTCCGCATATTTCATCGTATTAATGCCAATGACTTCGCCTTTCATGTTGATCAAAGCGCCGCCGCTGTTGCCTGGATTGATCGCGGCATCCGTTTGGATCAGCTGATATTGCGAGCTAACCGAGCGGTCAAGTCCACTGACGATACCAACCGTAACAGAGTTTCTAAGCGCAAATGAGATCGGCGTCCCAATCGCAGCAACCGTTTCACCTACTTTAATATCGGAAGACGATGCCAGTGTAGCCGGCGATAAGCCGGTAGCATCAATTTTGACCAAGGCCAAATCGCTTTCTTCATCCATATTCGTGGCATGCCCGTTATAAGTTGTACCATTCGAAGTTACGACGACGATATTTTTCATATCCTTGACGACATGCGCGTTCGTGACGATAACCCCGTTGGACTCGACAATCACGCCCGTGCCGTGGGCCAAATTAAAACGGTTCTTCTCCATCGTCTTATTCGAATCCTTCGAAGGCTTGCCAATAATCGCTACAACGGAAGGCGACGTTTTCTCAACAACCTTCGGAACCTCTGAATTCAATTCCGCTGCATAAGAAGGTGCAGGACCTTGCAAGGAAATAAGCAAAAACGCTGTCAGCAGCGCTATCATCCCTTTTTTCGTATATATATTCCATTTCCCCATGCTGCTCTCCCTCTCTTAACAAAATATGGCAGTAGCTAGAATCTAGCATATTTGAGAAAGAGAGACAATATAAAAATTATTAAGAAAGATTTCCGCATTCCATTATCCGCTCTGGGTGTGTGTATATCGTTAATTGGTCTCTGCGAATAAAACCAACCACGGTGATGCCCAGATCATGAGCCAAACGAAGCGCCAAGTCGGTAGGAGCTGATTTGGATAACAGGATGCCCACGCCGATTTTGGCCACTTTGAGGACAACTTCGGAAGAAACTCTGCCGCTGAAAGCGATCACTTTGTCTCGAACAGACACCCGCTGTCTTAACAGATAACCGTAAATTTTATCAAGGGCATTATGCCGGCCAATATCCGCTCTGCCCAAAAGAAGCTCGCTCCCTGTGCATAGCGCGGCGTTATGAAGCCCCCCTGTGGCCTTGAAATCCGCTGATTGCTCCTGCAGCTGGTTCATTAAATGGAAGCACTGTGCAATGGTAAGCTGGAGCGGTGTGCGGACGGTTTTGGCGGTTCGGGCGTCATTATGGAAGTAAAACTGGCGGCTTTTCCCGCAGCAAGAGCCGATGAAGCGCTTAGACACCATCTTCTGGCTTAATTGATGAAGGTTGCGCAGCTTCACATGGGCGAAGCCCCGCTCCTCCTCCAGCGTAAGCGACTCTATTTGATCGATGAAGCGGATAAGGCCCTCCGAGGCCAGAAAGCCTGCAACCAGGTCTTCCGTATCTGTCGGTGTATAGACCAGTGTAGCGAACTCTTCGCCGTCAATACGAATGGTCAGGGGTGCTTCTGTCGCAATTGTATCCTCTTGCGGAATGATTTCGGTCCCATTATAGCGATGAATCGTCCAAGTTGTCGTTGAAGAAAGCGCGGACTCTCTTGGAGCTTTATCCGGTTCGTCTTGCATCGTCTTCACTCCACTTCCATCTCCAGCTCTTGAATGCGCTTCTCGATATAGCGTGTATCTTTGTGTGCATGGTAGGTCTCTGCCTTTTCCACGATAATAGCTGTATTGTATTCCGGGATTCCGGCGTATTGCTCATAAACCCCCTTGGGAATAAGGGAATTGCCCTCAGGCCAGTGGACTTCGATGTTGCCTTGCTTCACTTCGGCACATTTCACTCTGCCGTGCATGCTTCCATAGCTGTTGTAGACAACAATCGCCTCGCCCTCCTGCAGCGAGAGGGCCGCCGCGTCCTCGTGATGGATCAGCACATCGTAGCGATCCGCGTCATTAAACGGGTCGATGTCGCTGTAGATCATCGAATTGAACTGCTTGCCGCGGCGCGTCGTCACGGCGAAATGCCCCTCTGGCTTGCGCAGCTCCGGAAGTTCGATCGGCAGCAGCGCGCCGCGGCCATCCGGCGTCGGACAGACGCCATCCTCGCACAGCCACGCGCCGCCGTATTGAAACACATCACCGCGCTCACGCAGGTGCTGGATGCCGTTATAGCTTGGCGCAGCCAGCGCAATTTCCGCGCGGATCGCTTCTGCGCTGCCGCAGCCAAGCAGCTCGGCGGCCTCGGGCTTCACGCGGCGGGCGAGATCGGCATAGATCGCCCACTCCGCGCGGGCTTCGCCGATTCGCGGTCCGGCGATCTCGGGCGAGAAGTACACCATCCGCTCCGTCGAGGTGGACGTACCGCCCCCGGGCTGCTCGTAGCGCGTCATCGCAGGCAGCACGACCACGGCCTCCCGCGCATCCAGCAGCGTGGAGGTGTTCAGGATGATGTCCTGGTGAACACGGACATCCACGCTCGTCAGGGCTTCGCGGACGAAGGCCGGGTCCGGCATCGTCTCGAGGAAGTTGCCGCCGGAGGTGTAGAACAACCGGAGCTTGCGCTCCTGCTCCTGTGGCAGGAGCGCGTTCTCAAGGGTGACGCCCACGATGTCACCCTGCCAGCTCGGCAGCTCGAAGCCCCAGAGCTGCTGAATGCGCTCGCGGTCGGCGGCGCTGCTGATGTCGCCGCCAGGCAGGCTGAAGGGATCGGCGCCCATTTCGCCGGATCCCTGTACGCCGCTGTGGCCGCGGATGGGCATCAGCCCGCAGTGCTCGCGGCCCAGAAAGCCCCGCAGGAGGGCAAGATTCGCCACCTGCGAGATATTGTCCGTGCCGAAGCGGTGCTGTGTGAGCCCCATGCTCCACACGAAGACCGCACTGGCGGCACGCGCCAGCAGCTCCGCGAACTCGCGCATGCGTTCGCGGGTGAGGCCGGACGACTGCTCCAGCGTCGTCCAGTCCTGCTGCGCCACGTGGGCGCGCAGCTCTTCAAGCCCCTTCGTGTGCGCCTGCACGAACGCATGATCAATCGCGGAGCCAGCCTCGCGCTCCTCCATCTCGAACCACACCTTCATGACGCCGTTCATGAAGGCAATGTCCCCACCGATGTTCACTTGGTATACATCATCGCACAGCTTCGTGCCGAAAACGGCCGATTCGGCAATCGAAGGAATCCAATACTTCTCCATCGACGGCTCGTAATAGGGGTTAATGACAATGATCTTCGTCCCTTTGCGTTTGGCCGCATACATGTACTTCGTAGAAACCGGCTGATTATTCGCGGCTACACTGCCCCAGAACACAAGGACATCCGTACCGATCCAGTCCTTGTAATTACAGGTCGAAGCGCCTACGCCTACCGAGCGCTTCAGGGCCGTCTTCGACGGGGAGTGGCAGATCCGCGAGGCATTGTCGATGTTGTTCGTTCCGAGCAGCCTCGCCACCTTCGCTGCCACATAATACGACTCGTTCGTAATTCCCCGAGCCGTCAAATAAAAAGCCGTTTGCTTCGGATTCGTCGCCTTCATCTTCGCAGCAACCAAATCCAGCGCCTCATCCCATGTGGCTCGGCTGAATCTTCGCTCTCCTTGGCGGCGAATGAGCGGATAAGGAATCCGGCCGAGCTGTCTAAGCTCGGTGCTGTTAAGCCGGCTCAGCTCTTCGATATCAGCGTGCAGCAGATCCTCGCGAATCGCCGGCATGGTATTAAGTCTCAGCACGTTCAGTCGTGTCGTACACAGGTGTGGTCCGGCCAACGTTTGATCGTACAGCCCCGATACCCCCAGTGCACAGCCGTCGCAGACGCCCTGCGTCAAAATCCGGTAGGCATATGGCAGATTATCGCGATTCTGCCAAGCAATCTTGGCAGTTTCACGAATATGCTGCGGTTTAATTTTGCCAATCCCGAAAGGCACCTTGCTGACCCACAGCTTCGGATCCGGCTTCATTGGCAGCTTAATCGGCCCGGTATGTTTCGTTTTTCCCATATCAATAGCTCCTTTTGTAGTTCATTATCAGCCTTCATCCGCTAACATCCGTACTTAGAGTCTATGTGCAAGCTCTCAGCCATATATCCCCAGCCTGCAAAAGCCCAAAAATGCCAAAAACCACCGCAAAACAATCCCCAGACCTCCTCATACAGAGGAAGCCTCAAGTCCCGTTTCACAGTGGTTAGTCTCCGGCAGGTTCGCTACCGAGTGCCAAGCCTTATGATAAATGTTTATACTTCTTTTCTAAATCTTGGTCAAAAACAAACACCGACATCCCAACATCCTGCTCGATATCAATATCTACGAAAAGCTGAACGAATTTAGCGCCTAGCAGCTCTTCCATCTCGACAGGGGGATGCTCCTTGTAAATCTCTTTCACCATTTCCGTGCGCGCCGTGCGGAGCATCTGTCTGCCATCGCCCGTCTTCGCCATAAACTTCTCCACAGGAGACAAGTTGCCTGACATTTCACAGATCGCCCAACACTTGCAAAAGGTCGTAATTACACGTTCCGGCCCTTTGCCCATATGCTTTTTGCGATAGGCCTTTACGAGATTGCTGAATTCGGCCTCCATACGATTCATTGGTCAGCCACCTTTATGTTTGCTGCTTCAATCATAGCAAGAAAGCGCATACCTGACAACCGGATATGAGGACCTCGGGAATATACTCATTTCGAATATGAAGCTGTAACATCCTAGCCATATCTTATCCCTTTTACTCGCGATCCTCTTCGTCCCATTTGCGCGAGTACGCTTTCTTCGTTACCCAGAACGTCGCGCCTATGATAATCACTAGCGCAATAATTCCCAAAATAATGGCACCGGCCATCTCCAAACACACTCCTTCTTTTGCCTTCACATCGTCGCACGAAAGCTATCCTCTTTAATCTCTACTATAGCTGATAGACATTCGAACAAGCAAAGGTCTTTTGCCTTCTCCATCGAAGGAAGACTCTTATCTGAGGGAGCATCAACTACACTTCCAGCCCCTCCAACATCTATCATTTATTTACAGACAAACTGCCAATCAGCCCACTCAACTCACTCCTGAGCTCCTCATCTATCCAAACACCGTCCGCATCCAATTTCTTATTTACATTCCCAATCATGCTTGAGCCTACGATAGAAGCCGTCATCATACGCAGTGTTAAAAGCAGTGAATCATGAGCCTTCTCCGCTCCAGTCGCTAACGGCGAAGCACTTATAACTGCTGTTGGCTTATCGACGAACTCGCCCGATGACACGATCCAGTCTAATGCATTCTTCAGCACACCGGGCACACCATTGGCATACTCCGGTGTACAGAGGATGATTCCATCTGCTGCTTGCAGTGCTTTGCGCCACGCTTGCACGGCTGTCGGAGGCTCATCTCCATCCAAATCAGGATTGAAATGCGGCAAATTGCCGATTCCCTCAAATACGCTTAGTTTGAACTCAGGTGGGGCTGCGTCTTTTAATGCATAGACAAGTTTAGTATTCAGCGACGCCGTTCGAAGGCTTCCTGATATCGCCAATATGTTCACGTTCAGATCCCCTTTCTTTCTCTGTGAATTGTTCTTCTTCTACCATAAACGATAACATTAACGTCAGGGTCAAGGGGATTTTTGTGCCTTTGTCCTGTTGTTGGATGCAGTCTGCTCAACTTTTGAATAATCATCGCTGGTTTGAATCATAATGCAGGCAATAAGCCCGATTTGCTTCAGTCCTAGTTATCCATGTTGAATCTTAGTTATATCAACCGAATAGAGGAATCAGGTACTCTTAGAGATGTAAACACAACCATTTCAAAGTACTTGGGAGGTCACATACGAGATGAAAAAATCATTCAAACAATGGATTGGCGTCGGCACAACGTTCGTCATGGCTGCAACAGTGATCGCAGGATGCGGCAATACATCCAATCAGACCGGGCAATCGACAACAGCGCCAAGCGCTGCCGCAACAGCGAATGCGAAACCCTTCGCAGGCAAAACGATTTCCTTAGTAACGGCCAACCATCCATGGGCAGAAGCCATCAAGCCTTTGCTGCCTGATTTTGAGAAGGAAACCGGCATCAAAGTGAATGTTGAAAGCTTTTTCGAAGATCAGCTCACACAGAAGCTAACTGTACAATTCACTTCCGGATCTGCAACGCCTGACGTCTTTATGTATCGCCCTCTGCAAGAAGGCAAGCTTTTCTACAAAAACGGCTGGGTTCAACCTCTTGACGACTTCGCCCAAAAAGCGAAAGATTACGACTTCAACGATTTCTCCAAATCCGCTATTGGTTCAACGACGGTAGATGCCAAATTAGCAGGTATCCCGATTATTACCGAGCAAGAGATTTTGTATTATCGGAAAGATTTGCTGCAGAAGGCAGGCATTGCTGTTCCCAAAACATTAGACGAGCTTACCGCGGCGGTCAAAAAGCTGCATGACCCCAAAAATGAGATGTATGGATTCGTAGCCAGGGGCCAGCGTTCACCTCTCGTTACACAGGTTTCTTCTTTCTTGTATTCCGAGGGTGCAGACTTCACGACTGGCGACAAAGCCAGCATCAATACACCTGAAGCGCTCAAGGCCTTTACAACCTACGGCACTTTATTAAAAGATTATGCGCCTCCAGGCGTTCTGAATATGTCTTGGCCGCAAGCTTTCGGCATCTTTGCACAAGGCAAAGTCGCTTTCTTAACGGATGCGAACTCTCTCTACCAGAATGCCACTGATCCGGCGAAGTCCAAAGTCTCTGATCAAGTCGGTTTTGCCGTGTTCCCTGGCGGTAAAGCAGGTTCCAAGCCATACAGCATTACATCTTGGGGACTTGCCATGAATGCCAAATCCGCCAATAAAGATGCGACTTGGGCGTTCATTCAATGGGCTACAAGCAAAGATGTTGTGTTGAAAACACAGCAAAAAGGCAATCCTGGCGCCCGTGCTTCCGTATGGGATAAACCGGAAGGCACAACCGGCTTCCCGGCTGAACTCGTGCCAATCATCAAGGAAAGCTCCAAAACAGGCGTTGACCACGACCGCCCTACGGTTATTAGTGTAGGCGAAGCGCGTGATGCAGTTGGCGAAATCGTTCAGAAGGTCATGACGGGTGAAACGAATCTTCAACCTGTTGCGGATAAAGCCAACCAAGCGCTGCAAACGATTATGGACAAAGATAAAACAAGATAATGCTGGATTATACGGGTGAAAAGGGGTCATCTTATGGCCCCTTTCCTCTTTCATACGGCACCAATTAGCATCAGGAAGGGTGAATGCAGCGTGCAATACAGTTGGTTTAACCGCAACTTAAAATGGATTTATACACTACCCGCCGTCATCTTCGTCTTGCTGATGATGTTATTTCCGATCATCTATACCGTTCGGATCAGTTTCTATGAATGGAGCATGTCCGCAACAACGCCCCCCCTTTGGGTAGGCTTATCGAATTACATCGCCTTAATCAAAGATGAACGCTTCTGGCATGCTGCCGGTTCTACCTTTTACTTCACCTTCGCAGCACTTGCCCTTGAAGTGATTCTTGGCATCGCGATCGCCTTGCTGCTTTCCAGGGAATTTCGCGGGAAAAACCTCGTAAAGACCGTTTTCCTTCTTCCTATGGTAGCAACGCCTGTAGCTATGGGCTTGGTCTGGATGCTGATCTACGAGCCTACAATTGGGGTAGCCAACATGATGCTCAAAGCATTTGGTTTGCAGCCGCTTCTCTGGCTCGCTTCTCCCAATCAAGTCATCCCTTCGTTAGTTATCGTCGATGTCTGGGAATGGACGCCTATGATTGCGCTCATTATTATGGCGGGTTTAGCCACTCTGCCAACAGACCCTTATGAAGCTGCGGATGTTGATGGGGCAAGTACTTGGAGAAAGTTTGTTTCCATCACGCTTCCCTTGCTGCGTCCAACCATTATTGTTGCAGCTATGCTGCGTTTGATTGATGTCTTGAAAACCTTCGATATCATCTATGCGACAACGCAAGGCGGACCGAACTTCGCTTCTGAGACTTTGAATCTATATGGTTATGTGCTCGGCTTCCAATACTTTAAGCTGGGAATGGCTTCCTCGCTGCTTGTTATTTTCTTCGCCCTTGTTATGGGACTAACTTTATTTATGATTTGGATGCGCAAACGAATGGAGGGAGCTGCATCATGAAGAAAAAGAAAGGGCCGCGAATTGCCCAAACGCTGCTCACCTTCCTAGTCCTAATCGTATTCGCTTTCCCCTTCGTTTGGATGCTGCTTGCTTCCTTTAAGACGCAATCACAAATCTTGTCGACAGGCCAGCTGTTTATCTTTAAACCGACGTTTCATAATTATGTCAGCGTGTTTAAGGAATATGATTTCATGAAATTCATCTGGAACAGCTTTCTGGTTGCTTTTGGATCAACCTTGCTGTCTCTTATTTTAGGACTGCCTGCTGCTTATGCGATTGCCCGGCATCACCTGCATAAGTTAGGTCTTCTCATCTTAGTTGCGAGAATTATTCCTGGGATTACTTTCTTGATCCCATGGTTCATCTTGTTCTCCAAGATTCATTTGGTGGATACGTATACAGCCCTTATTCTTAGCCATATGCTTGTTGGATTGCCTTTTATTATCTGGATTATGATCTCCTTTTTTGAAGCTCTGCCAACTGAGATTGAGGAGTCAGGGCTAATCGACGGCTGCACGCATCATCAGGTTTTCTTGCGGATTATTTTGCCCATCTCCGGGCCTGGTGTTATTACGGCATCCCTGCTGTCTTTTATCTTCTCGTGGAACAACTTCATGTTCTCGGTGATTCTAGCCGGCGACAAAACAAAGACGCTTCCGATTGCCGTATTTAACTTCATGTCGTATTCCGAAATCAACTGGGGCGCCTTGATGGCAGCCGCTTGCATCATCACACTTCCGGTTCTCATCATCGCATTAGTTTCTCAGCGTTATGTGGTAAGCGGACTTTCCGCCGGTGCTGTTAAAGGTTAACAGCGAGAATAGCTTATATGGGAGCCACTGCCTTTCATTTGGATGTTATCTCTCGTATATTAATTTCTAAGTTGGTTAGCTTAGCAGATACGTGGAAGGTGACATCCTATGCCCTATAAACTGAATATTTTCAGCAAAATCTTAATTTTGTTAGTTCTGCTCCTTATTCCTATCGTCTTGCTCTACAGCTATACAAATCATATTACGAACAACGTTGTTCAGGATCAGATTCAATCTTCCAACTTGAACCAGCTGTCCTTTTTTATGCACCAGTTGGATGGGGATGTTGAGCGGTTAGCCATGTCTCCCGTGATCTTGGGAAGTGATCCCTATGTGCGTGAGTATATAGATAGGAACGATTCTCCCAGTTATGACATGCTGAAGGAGCAATCCCGCATGATCCAGAAGCTTAGCCTGCAAAGCGTCTCCAGCGGGTGGGTGAATGAACTCACTATTGCCATTCCCAAAGGGAAGCAAGTGTTGTCATCCAGTATTTTCGTAAATGGCACGGATACTTGGCCATGGCATAGGAAGATTCAGCGAACATGGACGTATGAGGTACGGGAGAGCGATAAAGGTGTCGGATCGTTCATCAGAGAAATCAGTGAGCCTATTCGTGCACAGACTGTGGATCAAACAAATGTGCTGTATCAAGTAAGATTTAGTGTTCAGAATATGGTTCAGCTGCTGGATGTTTATAAGAAAGATAAACGAAGCGATCCTTTCCTAGTAGATGGCGGGCAAGGGTCTATTCTCAACAGCTCTTCAGATCCAGCCATAACCGCTTCTATCAAAGAGCAATTAATCGGATCTGATTTACCGCTTTCGGGGCAAATGCAGACTCAAATCAATCAACAGCAGTATTTGGTCAGTTATGTGAAATCAACGCAATTAGGCTGGTATTTGGTTGATTATGTGCCGGTTCAGAAGATCCTGTCTCCCATCACCATGACCCGCAAATTATTTTACATCACGATCGGACTCCTGCTCGTCATGAGTGTGTTAGCTTCTTTCTTACTGTACCGAAATGTACAGATTCCTATCGGCAAAATGATCCAAAGTGTACAGAAGGTGAAACGAGGCGACTTATCTGCACGAATCGATTATAAAGCCAAAAATGAGTTTGATTTCCTGATTCAACGTTTTAATGAAATGGCCACGCAAATTCAAGTTCTGGTCGAAGACGTGTATGCAGAGAAGATACGCTCGCGCGAAGCCACTTTGAAACAGCTCCAATCGCAAATCCACCCGCATTTTCTGTACAATTCCCTATTCTTCATTATCAACTCGGCGGAGATGGATGATAAGGAATCGGTGGTGGCCATGTCGCAAAATTTGGCCGAGTTTTATCGCTATACCACAAGGGTTGAGAAGCAGGCAGTAAGATTGCAGGATGAGCTGAATTTAGTCGTTCACTATTTAAACATTCAGCAGCTTCGTATTCATCGACTGACCTATGAGATCGCCATTCCGAATGAGATGCTGGACGAATCCGTGCCTAGACTGATTCTCCAGCCGCTCGTGGAGAACGCCATCATTCATGGCATTGAGCGCAGTTTGGAAAGCGATCATATTGCAATCAAAGGGGAGCAGGATGCGGAGTGGAACCGTGTCATTGTCGAAGATAATGGCCGTGGACTCAGCCAAGAAGTGTTAACCAAGCTGGCGAAGCAGCTTGAGCAGCCGATGTCTGATGACATTGGCTGTGGCACATGGAACGTTCATCACCGGTTGTTTTATCAATTTGGCGAAGGATCCGGACTTACTTTTCAAATAGGGGAAAAAGGGGGCATGAAGGCCGTGTTGACTTGGAAGCGAGATACGCAGCAGGAAGCCCTTCCTGCTATCCAGGAGAGTAGACCATGATTCAACTTCTTATTGTTGATGATGAAGCGCATGTGGTGGACCGGCTACATGCCACGATCGATTGGGCATCTCTTGGTATTGAGCAAATTTTCAAAGCTTATTCGGGACAAGAAGCCTTGGAACTGCTCGAGCAATTTTCCATTGATATTGTCATTACAGATATTCAAATGCCCGGTATCACAGGCCTGCAGCTGATTGCCGAAATTAACCATAGATGGCAGAAAACCAAGTGCATTCTCTTATCGGGTTATTCGGATTTCAGCTACGCCAAAGAAGCTATCCTTCAAGGTACTGAGGACTATCTGCTTAAGCCCGTCACCGAGAAGGACTTGCTGGCTACAGTTGGTCGAGTGATGGATAAGCTTCAAAAGGAATGGCAGGAAGTCTTTTCTTCGCAGCGGCTTGCCTATACGTTCAAAGAAAATCTGCCTCTGCTGCGAGGGAATTTGCTGAATGATCTCCTGCAGGGCCGTAAACTATCCGGGCTCTCTCTTCGAGAGAAAATGCATATGCTGGAACTGCCGGACTTTCATGATCAAGCCTGCGTATGCATGATGATTCGGCTTGAATCCGATTTCCTTGAATACGATATGGGGCGTCTATCTTTAATGGAATATGCCATCAGCAACATGGTTGAGGAGCTATTCGCAGAGAAATTCGACAGCTGGCCTACGAAAGATGCCCATGATTATTTAGTTTTTATGATGAAACGGAAGCCGGTAGCTTCTGAGAAGGAAGACCCTGCTTGGCTTGAACGAACAGCAGCTGTCCTCCAGTCCGCTGTAAATAACTATTTGAAGGGTAAAATCTCCATTTTACTCAGCAGTTGGGGAGAGTTTCCCGCTGATATCACAACCCTGTACAACGCTTCGTTAAGTGCCTTTCGCAAGCGAATTGGCAGTGAGCATGAATTGTTGATGGTGCTTGGCGATGAATCCGCCCAGACGGAGCTTTCGGCTTTGCAAAGACTATATGAGCCCCCTACGCTCAACCATCTTCTCGAGGCAGCCCGCTGGGAGGATACGGAAGAGAAGCTTTCCTTGATTTTCGACGAAATGGAAGCGAAATTTTCTGAGTCGCAGGAACATCTCCTAGAAGTTTACTTCTCTGTCGCGTCTGCGTTTGCTTATATTGCTCATAAGAATGGCCGACCCTTGCACCAGCTTATTGGCGGCGATTATGAGAAAATGACCGAAGGCATCCCCTTTCGCAGCGTGAACCAACTGCGTGATTGGTCCATCCGCTCCCTGCATCGCATGAGGGAGGATATGGATCAAGAGAGAAAAGATAGCCGCGTCTCGCTCATTAATGACATCCGATCCTTCATTGAGCAGCATCTTGCCAGCGATGTCTCCTTGCAATCCATAGCCGATCACGTATATCTCCATCCTGTTTACGTATCTAAGATCTATAAGCTGGAAACCGGCGAGAACTTAAGCGATTATGTCAATCGAGTACGTATGGATAAAGCAGCCTATGTACTGAAAAATGGTCACGACAAAATTTATGAAATCGCTACACGACTGGGCTATCAGCGTCCACATTCCTTTAATCATGCTTTCAAAAAGCATTACGGAATGACCCCGCAGGAATATCGCGATCAATATTCGCAGCGGTAAAGGGAGTCAGTCCGTTGTAAACTATGGTAGATACAGGAGAGGATGAATACCATGAAAATTACGAAGTTAGAGCTGTTTAAGGTGCCGCCAAGATGGTTGTTTTTGAAAATTGAAACGGATGAAGGCATCACAGGCTGGGGGGAACCTGTCGTTGAGGGGAAGGCGGATACCGTTGCAGCGGCTGTGATGGAAATGAGCGACCAGATCATCGGGAAAGATCCGATGCGCATCGAGGATATGTTCCAAGTGCTGTACCGTGGCGGATTTTATCGCGGGGGCCCGATTCTTTCGAGTGCAATCTCTGGTATTGAACAGGCCTTATGGGACATTAAAGGCAAGTTTTACAATGCCCCTGTTTACGATTTATTAGGCGGTGCCTGCCGTGACCGTACACGTGTCTATTCCTGGATTGGCGGAGACCGCCCGAGCGATGTAGGCCAAGCTGCCAAACTGCAAGTTGAGGCCGGCTTCACCGCGGTGAAAATGAACGCTACCGAAGAAATGCACTACATTGATTCCATCCGCAAAGTAGATGAAGCTATTGCTCGTATCGCAGCCGTGCGCGAAGCTGTTGGCAAAGACGTCGGGATCGGCATCGACTTCCACGGGCGCGTTCATAAATCCATGGCCAAAATCATCGTCAAGGAACTCGAACCCTATCGTCCGATGTTCATTGAAGAACCTGTTTTGCCTGAAAATAATGAAGCGCTGAAAGAAATCGCCCGCTACACCTCCTGCCCCATCGCGACCGGGGAGCGCATGTACACGCGTTGGGGCTTCAAAGAGCTATTAGCACAAGGCATCGTCGACATCATCCAACCCGATCTTTCCCATGCTGGAGGTATCCTGGAAACTCGCAAAATCGCCGCCATGGCCGAAGCCTACGACATTGCTATCGCACCGCATTGTCCACTAGGGCCTATCGCGCTAGCTTCCTGTCTACAGCTGGATACCTGCTCCCCGAACGCCTTCATTCAGGAGCAAAGTCTAGGCATTCATTACAATCAAGGCAGCGATTTGCTCGACTATTTGAAAGATCCTTCTGTGTTCCAATATGAAGAAGGCTTCGTGAAGAATCTAACCGCTCCCGGTCTAGGGATCGAGATCAACGAAGAGAAAGTCCGCGAAATGGCAGCCATTGGGCACAATTGGAAAAATCCCGTTTGGCGTCAAGCGGACGGCACCGTGGCCGAGTGGTAGGAAAGCACTTCTACATTGCATAAACCAGAGCCTGTCCATGCATGCTTGTGGTGTGAACAATCTATACGGAAGTTCTCATCACAAGCTCATGGGGAAGCTTTGCAGCCTGAAACGCAACCGAACGCACCAGCGTTGAAAGATGCAACTCCAGAATGAAAACCTATCTTACTGCAGACTACATGTATGTCTGGGGTATCCAGAAAGTGATGATTCACCAGTATCTGAATGCCATCGTGCTGCTCGTCTCCCCGTTTTCTGTTGCTTGTAGAAAGAAACAAGTAGCAGCTTAAAAAATTGCAAAACGTAAAATTTCTGCAGGTCTGCCCATTTTTAGAGTCGAGCCACTCATTAAGCTTTGATTGCTATTAGATCCTGCTGTCTGTTAGCCAAAAACGGATTTATGCAAAATGCCTATTTAGGTAAACTTCTCCATTGATTCTTTGAATTTTAACTGATTTAGCAGAAATGGGGAGATATTACTAATGCTATTTATTCGAACGCAGTAGTATGTTACCTTCATTACTCCATTCTTCTAGTGCATCTTTTAGAGGCTTGTTAGAAAGGAAAACTTCATCCATTTTTTCCCTTCCAATTTCAAAAGTCGCGCCTATATCCCTGTTTTCAAATACAATCCTATCATTAAATGGATTGGAGGGGGGAGTCATTTTAAAAAATGCGTCAATATTATAAGTTTCTTTAGTGGAGATATATTTCTTCCGTGATACTAATTTATTTGTATTTTTGGATTTTAAACTTGCCCATTCATCACCGTTAATTAGTTTAATAAATTGCCATGCATTCTCAGTGTTAATTGCTGAACTATTAATTGCCATCATTGTGCTTAATGCTAAGCTTCCACCTACTCCAGGTTCCTCATTGTGAGAGGGAACCGTTACAACATCCCATTCAAATTCTTTATTGTTTTCTACTGATTTCATAAACTCAGTTAGCTCATTATAGGATGATATTGACATAGCTACTTTCTGAGATTCAAATAAATTCTCTGTTGTAGCACTAATGTTTGTAGCAGGCGGAGGTATCACTTTATTTTTGCAAAGTGACAAAATCACACTCCACGTTTTTAACCATGCTTCCGTGTTCACAGTCATATGTGATCCATTCTCGTCAAATATTCTCAAATTCAGCGGACTCATATAATTGTAGATACTACTGTAAAAGAGATTATTCGACCCTTTCATATTGAATGTAAACCCGAACCGTTCGTGCTGACCGTCATGTATAGCCAACTGGCTTGCAAGCGAAAAGATTTCCTCCCACGTCATATTATCTTTAGGAAATGGAATATGTGCATCTGAAAATATTTTTTTGTTGTATATTAACGCGGTGGATTGAAAAGTAGGAGAAAGTGCGTAAATTTGATTATTTCCTAGCCTTTTTATGCCATTTATTACTGTTGGTACTATACCAGATATGTCAAACTTATCTCTATTAATGAAACTATCCATTGCAAGAAACAGATTTTTATTTACAAGAGCAGGGAAGAAGTTAGAGTCTAACAAAATAACATCAACAGAGTTATTTTTTGTTAGTACATTGGTAATTACATCCAGAGGATTTTTATTTGGGCCTTCCAACATATCTTTTGTTAGTAATGGAATAAGCTCAATTTTTATAGAAGGAAATTTGCTTTCGAAAAGTTCCACATATTGTGTTCTATAATAATCTTCCTCTCCTAAATTTAAATAACCAATATGTAATTCACCAGAATGTTTAGATTGTGTATCTGATGATGAACAGCCTGCCTGAAAACATACTATTAATACAAGCAGGCTGACCATACACTTATATAGTTTCATTTGACTTCACTTCCTCTTCTTTGATACATTCCGCTGCTTTATATATTAGCTACTATTTCACCATCGACTATTTTTACTATTCTATTACACTGTGAGGATACTTCATGATCATGTGTCACAATAATAATTGTACTCCCAGCATCAACTAGATTTTTTAAAAGCCCGAGTACATGTCGACCTGTGTTTTGATCAAGGGCTCCTGTAGGTTCATCAGCCAGAATAATAGATGGAGTTCCTACCAGGGCTCGAGCTATTGCAACTCTTTGCTGCTGTCCACCAGATAATTGGTGTGGGTACTTTTTTGCTTGGCTTTCCATACCTACCAACTTTATAACATTTAAAGCCATTTCTTTACGATCTGACTTTCGAATTTTCCTATATTGTAGAGGTAGTTGGACGTTCTCGAGTACATTATAAGTAGATAACAAGATATTGTGTTGAAATATAAATCCAATTTCCCTATTTCTTAATTGAGCTAATTGAGACCTTGAAAGTTGTTGGGGCGAAACACTATTTAATGTATATTTACCCTCACTTTGTACATCTAAACAACCAAGTATATTTAACAGTGATGATTTTCCTGAGCCTGAAGGTCCCGTAATTGCAACCATTTCTCCTTGCTCAACGCTCATATGAATATTTTTTAATGCATAAGTCAAGTTCTCACAATTCCTATAAATCTTGCTTAAGTTTTGAACTTCAATTAGTGCCATTAGGATTCACCTCTTAACATATTAACGGGTTTATCTTTAAATGCTTTCATTAGCGGGGGGGCAGATACACTTATAGTCAAGAAAAAAATAATAATGATGGAATAGGTAATTGCTTTCCCTTGAAATTTATGTATACCTGGAATGTGAACAACTTCAATTAGTAAGTACGTTATACCTATTGCAGTAACAGCTGATATTCCTATTAACAAAGCAGACTCACTGAAAACAAGGAGTATAATAGAAATTGGAGATGCGCCTAATGCTTGTCTGATAGCGAATTCTTTTCGTCGCTTAGTAACACTATATAATTGCATACCAATAAGTCCAATAAATGAGAGAGAAATCAACACAACTGAGAGAGCCAATGAAAGCAATATTGGACCTTTCCTCAAGTTCTTTAAAAGTTCTAATTGTTCTTTTATCGTGCTGATACTCCCTGTTACTTGCAGTTGCTTCATTTTTTCTTGTGTAATTGATTTGAATTTATCGAAGTCGTTGATATTATTCAGTGTAACCAATACATTTGTTGATATTCTATCCAATAATTGATTTCCGTATAGTTGCTCCTCTTGAATAGGTGCGATAAAAAATGCATCGCTTTCCAAAATTGCACCGTCTAATGATGTTGTACCACCATTCCAAAACACTTGATTTTGTTGCAAAACTCCAATAACTACAAATTTTTTGAATACGATTGTCATTTGACGATCGTCGGGTACACCACTAGATAATATTGAGCCAATAGGAAACTGAAGGGATAAATTATGACTTATTAGAATGGGTATTTCCTCTGTAGGCGTGTCTTTGATATCATTTTGTTCCAGCGTTCTTCCGCTAGAGACTGGAAAGACCTCCGATTGTAGATACAATCTATCAACATAACCAATCTTTATTCTCCCTGTATTTGAATCGGGGGCATTTAAGTACGGGTTATTTAATAGTTCTTTAAAAGGGGCATCTTGGACTAAAAAGCTTCCAACATTTTTAACGTATGGATTACTACATAGTGACGAGTAATACTCGTTTAATTTATCCGTACCTGGTGACTCGATACTTTTTATGACTGGGCGTACGGTATCTAGTGAAGATAATTTAAGCACACTGGAATTAAGTTGTTCATTTGCAAATATATAATTAAATCCAAAGAATAGGCATAAGAATCCCACAAGCAACTGGAAAATACTAAGTACAGGTTGAATCCCTTGCTTAAATAACGTGTTTTTCACAAAGGTAAACATAATTGATCCCTCCTACCTCTTATTAAGAATTTCGCTCGGCTCCATTTTAAGCGATAAGCGAAGTGGTCCTATCAAGGTTGTTAATCCACACAGCATAGCTACCGCAGTAGAAGAAATCCAGTTTAGATACGTAACTCGTATATTTATATTGAAGTTTTTTTCGAAATCGAGATAGTTTAACAGAAGTATTTGTATAACTATTGCTATAGTTGAAGCAATAAAACTTAGCAAAAAAATTTCTTTTGCAATTAATAGGATAATATCTCTGTCTGTAGCTCCAACAGACCTCCTGATCCCAATTTCTTTTCGACGATCTACAGTCCAAGCCAATGTTAAATTAACGACGTTGACAATGGCGACGAAAAGAATAAGTCCCGACAATACGATTGTGGCGACGATGCTGTTTCGTAGTTGATCCGAATAATCATCTGTATTTAATTTTCCATATTGATTTTTTAGTAATGGATACTTTTTTTCGAATTCGGAAATAAGTTTGAGTACAGTATCATCAGGAGATCCCTTCGTTTCTCGTATCATAAACTGAAAAGACGATTGTTGGGTATTCCGCAATGTTTCTGGTAGTGAATCGAGGGTAATAATAGTGCCTTTGTCCCAAGGTGTTACATACTCTTTATTCCCCATTTTTCCTATGATTGAATAAGTTAAGTTGTTTATTTCAATTGAATTGCTACTTAACAAAAGGGGAGGCACATCTAATAAAACTTGTTTTCCTATAATAACGTTATATTTTTCTTGTAACATCTCTTTAGTTGATATATGGCTTCCGTTAATCAAAGGAAACTTCCAATGAGATGTTTTATTAAATATTCCTGCATATAGAGGATAGGGTTTCCCATTTATGATAGATGTGGTTATTTTAACTAGTATGTCTGCATGTTCAGACTGACTAATAAGAGGATCAACCAATTCATTTAAATTAATTAACCCATTATGTAGAGTAATATCTAGTATTCTAATATGTTCTACTTCACTTGTTGAAAATACTTTATGTTTGGCCCAAGTTTCGTTAATGATACTTACTCCAAAAGATAATATTAAAATTCCAATAACATATCCAATCAGTAACAACAGTACTCCTAATGGATGTGATCTCCATGCAACGGTGAAATCTTTTATCATAAGATTTTTCACTCTACTTTCAATGTAAATCGATGAGAAGTATACGTGCTTATATCTTGGAAAAATCCATCATCTAACTGCTTGAATGGATTGGGTGTCATATATGCAGCTATCTCATATTCTCCTGGTTGTGTTGGGGCCTTAAATGTTATAGGTGTGTACATTGATTCGTTTTTTGGGATTCGGAAGAAAAGAAATGCCTTTTCATCGAAAGCTTTTATTTGTTTCCAATCAACTGTTAGCCAAACGACATATTCTTCATTTGGCGTGCCGCCACCACGCAATGCAAGTTCAATCATGCCCCCACTTTTTGCTGTAATTAATTTTTGTGGTGTAAGGAATTTCTCTTTTTGATTTCTATCTTGATTAATAAGTAACCCGGAATATGTATTTTGCTTGAACGTATCCTTAATAATTTCAGGTGTTAATGCGATCCCGGTTTGTTTGTTTGCATTTAGTCTCAAATTAAATCGTCCTGAGATTCCGAATGAATCAGTCACTACATCCAAAGCGGATGCATGTTTGTCGGATCCAGCGATTATAGAAAAAGTTAGAGCATGGGTTCCTTCTGCTAGGTCATCTGTAGAAAATTCCAGCGGAATTAATATAGATTTATCTTGTTCTAGAGTAAATTGATAAGCGTATTCATTTAATCCATTTGTGTCTGCTTTAAATGGGATTTGCTGATAGTTTAAATATACTAAAAGAGAGAAAGTACTTGTTCTACCAGAACTGTTCATAAACATTATCTTATGATTAAAAGTGCTCCCTTGTGTCATATCTATAATATAACTTTGATGAAGTTGATCATTAGGAGTGTACACCTGTAAAGCATATCCTTTCATATTTACGTTTGTCTGTGAAACGCTTGATGTAGAAGCGGAGCCATTTTTGAATAAAAATAGAAGTGTGGTTAGGGTTATAAGTACTAGAATTATTGAGTAGATACGAATTAAACGCAAATATTAACACTTCCTTTAGAGAAATAAATTAAAACAGTAACTTATACATAGGTATAAGTTACTGTTTATTTCGAAAACATTAAATACTAAAAATAATAATATGTTGAAGCATACCAATAGCCATATTTGCTGTCGGTAAACTCATGTCCGCCATCAAATTTGACATTAGTAGATGAATAAGTGTTTGCATATTGTGTGCCAGTCTCTATCTGAGTTGTATTTGTACCGGTGCTTGTTTTAGAGTCGGTAGTGCCGTCCGAATTCGTAACTTTAACAGTAGCCTTCAATTGGTAGCTTTGCAGTGATGCAGTATTTCTGGCATAACCATTAGGATTTAGAAAATTACCAATTATAAGTTCAGCTTTCAGGTCGAAACCCTTTAAATTGGTTGTTTTTTCTGTATCTTTATTCACCGCTGCAAATGCAGAACTAGTGAAGCTCAAGCAAAGTACAGCTGTTAGCAGAATAGCGGCTTTCTTTTTCAATGCTAAATCAACTCCTGTAATATAATGGGATTTGGCCAAATCACTAGAATCACTCTACCATAATAAGGAAAATATTTCAATTACCATTTTTAAAATAAAATTGGGATTTTTTGATTATATTTATTTAACTACCTTCCAATGAAATAAATCCGCGAAGAGTACAATTCTTCCGTAAGTTATCTAAAAGTTGTTTTTAAGCGACTTTTTTTCATAAACAAAATTAACACTATCTGAACTAAACAAAGCGCGTTTCAGTCTTGTTAATTTATGTCTTGATTCAAGTGCCCAATTTATCTTATCAGCCCGAAACTCCGTACATTGGAACGATTCTTTAATCTCGTCAAGTTCATAATATTTCTCACGAGTCTCTAATTGTTTTTCATGAAACCTATCAATCTGTGTTTTTAAGAAATTACTTTTGGAATCCACTCGGACGCCCTAAATCTTCTCCTCACGTAATACGGCATTGAGTGATCCCCCAGGTAATTTCAAAATTGTCATTACTTCAGACCTATGATAATAATTTTCTAAGTTTATACTCAATTTCTCTTTCAATAATTCGATGTGCTGACGCTTATAGAAAACCCGAGCTATTGTAAAGGTAACCGAAGTAACTATTCCTTTTTTTACTGCCGCAGCTAGTTGTAGTCCTGTCAATCCATACTTGTTATAAGCGTCCTCCCTTGAAATAAAGTCATCCAAAAATTGATTCAAGCTCCTTCGACTTATAAAATAAATCTGGTTGTTTACAAATTAACCCATATAATAAAATCTGTGCTCAATGCAAAGTTCGCATTGAGCACAGATAAATTAAGACTTCCACCCCACTTAACTCACATTAATTTAATAACAACCCACCGTCCCCATATGGCATAAAAAGAGCTATCCAGCTCCACAATGGGAAAGTGTGCGCCGTACTCTCTCAGCTTTCCCTTGCTGCCGCCCAGCTCATGGTCCCCCCAACCGGCTAGACCGATGTTAATCATCATAAATCCTCCTCCCAAATTTCATCTATTTCTCAGAAAAGTAAGATATATTATTCCTATCTTGACAAAGGAGGGGATCACAATGCAACTCTTTAACTCATTAACAAAAAAAATGTCATGGATCCCTCAGAAAGAACGTATATGGGTACTAGTTGCAATATCGGCATCCTTCCTGCTTGTAGTATGGCAATTATGGAGCCTGCTGCATCTTCCAACCGCTGCTTTGCACGACCGCCGATTCGAGCACACGTTTAAAAATTACGGCTCGAATGCAAGATTGGCGCTGTTTTTCGTGCTGGCCAATTATGTGCTGGCTGCTATTATCAAACAACGTGTATGGGATCGATGGAGTTACTTGAAAAAGGGGATCGTCACTTTGCTTCGGTACGTAAAACGATGGCATACCCCTGCTGCTATAATTGCGATCTCCCTAATTGTCCTTCATGTTGTCGCCGTCTTCCTGTATGGATTTAAATGGGACTTCAATAATATCAGCGGGCTCCTTGCGCTCCTGGTCCTGCTCCCGGTGCCAGTTTCCGGCTTGTTTCGCTACAAACGAATAGACCGCAAGTGGCATATGCGGTCCGGCTTGGCCTTTGCTGTGTTATTTTTGATTCATGCTTTCTTATAAGCAGAAGCGTCGGGGAAATTCCTTTATGAGCCTTGGTCCACTGCTTAACCCATGCGTGGATTCTGCATGCCAGGAAGTGTCTGACTGGATAATTTCTTCGCGTGCTGAGACGGCCTTTTGGCAGGCTCTGGGCACTTTTGCGGGGACTATGCCTGCTTCCCCAGCCGAGACGGCCCCTTCCACCCAAAAAAGAAGCAAGCCTGCTAAATATCCAGCAGGCTTGCCTCCATATCTACTCTAGCCAACAACTTGATAAATCTTGCCGCTCTGCACCTTGAAGCTCGTTAGCAATCCTCCGCCGGAGCTCGCGATCTCTTGTCCATCCACCATCACGACAACTGGTGATTGGGTGCGCACGGTACAAATGCCATCCCCTGCTGCATGGATTGCTGCTTCGGTTAATTGTCCCTTGTTCCAAGCTAGATCCACTTCGTAGCCACCGCGCGCTCTTAATCCTTTGATGTAGCCAGTCTCCCAGACACTCGGCAAGGCTGGCAGCAGGTTAAGCTCGCCCATGTGGCTCTGAAGCAGCATCTCGGCAATGCCCGCTGTCGCTCCAAAGTTTCCATCAATCTGGAAAGGCGGATGCGCATCAAATAAATTCACATACGTGGATTTCTCAAACAGATTCATCACATAAGCGAAAGCAGAGTCCCCATCGCCTAGACGGGCGAACATGTTGATAATCCAAGCGCAGCTCCAGCCCGTATGGCCTCCGCCGTTATCAAGCCTTCGACGCAAAGTCAGCTTCGCTGCTTCAGCCAGCTTCGGTGTCGCATGAAGGTCAATCTGATTGCCAGGATGAAGCGCAAATAAGTGGGAGATATGCCGATGGCCCGGATCAACCTCTTCATAATCCTCGCGCCATTCCATCAGCTGGCCATTGGCTCCTACCTGAGGCTGCGGAAGTTTCCCCATTCGCTCAGACAACTGATCGCGGAAGTCTGCATCGCATTGCAATAGTTGGCTGCTTTGGATACATGCTTCAAATAAGGCATGCACAATTTGCGTATCCATAGACGGCCCCATACATAGCGCACCTTTACCGCCGTTTGGCAGAAGGAAGCTGTTTTCAGGGGAAATGGAAGGTCCTGTAACCCAAGTTCCATCAGGAGCTTCTGTCAGATAGTCCACAAAAAATTCTGCTGCTTCTTTCAAAATGGGGTAAGCCCGCTCGCGCAGAAAGTCCTCATCCTTGGTATAGGCATAATGCTCCCATACATGCAGGCTGAGCCAAGCGGCTCCCATCGGCCAGATTACACTGGTCGGCAAAATCCCTTCCGGTCTGGTTTCGGCCCAAATGTTTGTATTATGGTGAGCGACAAACCCGCCGCAGCCATAAAGCGTTCTTGCCGTTATTCGCCCCTTGATCCGCATCCTGTCAATGAGCTCGAACAACGGTTCATGGCATTCGGATAATCCGCATACCTCGACAGGCCAATAGTTCATTTGTGTATTGATATTAATCGTATATTTAGACTCCCACGGTGGGGTAAAGCTTTCATTCCAGATCCCCTGTAGATTGGATGGGAGGCTGCCGGGACGGGAACTGGCAATCGTCAAATAACGGCCATACTGAAAATACAACTCCGTCAGCATTCTTCCATGCTCCTGACTGCCTCCTTCAACGGCCTTCAGCAGCTCATCAGTTGGAATAGACGCTGCTGCCTCCACCGAAGAAGACAAACCAAACTGTACGCGTTGGTACAAGGAACAGTAATCCTCTATATGCCTTTGCTTCAATTCCGAGTAGGTATAGGCTGAGGCCTTTTGAAGCTGCAACAAGCTTGCTGCCTTCGGATCGGGCTCGCGGAAGGAACTATTTGCGGCAAACAGCAGGGTCACTTCGGAAGCGCCTTCCACGGAAATGAAATCACCAATCGTCTGTATGACTCCGTCAGCAGCTGTTGCCTTCAGGATACCGGAGAAGGTCACGCCATCCTTGCCGCATTCCCCGTTCATGACAACACTGTCTGTGGAAAGCGCATAACTCTCCCCTTCAAAAGGGCGCCGATTCAAATTCACACTGAAGGTAAGACCGCCCGGCTTGCTGCAAGTCAAATGAATCGACATAACCTGATCGGGATAGCTTGTAAATAGTTCCCGGCTATAGCTTGTATCGCCAACCTTGAAGGTTGTCCGTGCTACGCCTGTTTGCAAGTCCAACTCACGATGATAGGAATGAACTTCCCCTTGAAGATCACTGAAAAATAGCTTCATCTCCCCAAGAGGCTGATACGGATTATAGTATTTCGGCGAAGAAAACAGGGACATTCGTGCTAGATACGTTGCCTTCTGCACATCGCCGTCAAAAAGCAGCTTGCGAATTTCCGGGAGATATTGCGGTGCGTCCGGATTTTCACCTTCCTTTGGCCCACCATACCAGATCGAATCCTCGTTAAGCTGAATTTTCTCCTCCGCAACGCTGCCGAAAATCATTCCGCCTAAACGACCGTTGCCAATCGGCAAGGCATCCGACCACTGACTCGCTGGCTGGCGGTACCATAATTTCAGATGTTGAGTTTCCTCAGAATTATGATTTCCCATAAATCCCCCTCGTCAAATTAATTGGCCATATTTAGGAAGCATCACCATTGCAGTCTTCAAGCCATCAGAGGTAACCGCTGCACTTCCTTCAGCATCTTCCCGACATTCAACATAAATCCCTGCCCGCCCGTTAGCTAGCTGAACATACCGGCTTCCAAGCGCAGTGCCAAGGTTATCCAGCAATCGCCCTTCTCCGGATACGGAAAAACGAACGAAATTGGACGCATCAGGACAGTAGACCTGATTCACGTCGTAAGCTTTGGCCTCTAAGAACACCTTATTTTCCGATAGCCTAGTAGCTGTGAGCTGCAAATTGTTGGGCGAGAGCCATTTCTCCACTTGATATTCCCAGCTTACCTCATCCATGACCACTACATCATCTTTGCGGGCAACGACCTTCAGGCGGTTGACTCCTTCGGAAAGCTCAATATCCCAACGAAGACCCGCACAAGGGAAATTCTGCGAATCCCTCAATTTGATGCCTTGGCTGACCCCATCCACGAACAATTCTGCCTCCGGACAGTTGGAATACACACGCACCCGCTTCTTCTCGCCAGGCTGACCCCATCGGACGTTCCACGAGTGTCCATAGATTCTCACCATCGGCTCTTTGCTCCAATAGGATTGGAAAACGTAGAAGGCATCTTTCTTCGTAAAATCCCGCTCTACTACGCCCTTTTGATTGACGTAGGGGACAGGATTATCCGGACGGACTGGTGTAGAGAAATCCTTGAACACCCATTGAGCCGTACCCGTCAACCACTCCATGGTTTCCTGTGACTTCAGATGCCAATCCACAAGATCGCAGAAATACGTTTCCGACCAGTCTCCCAGAACAGATACCCTCGGCTCTCCCCCAGACATCAGGAAGTCGCCGTCACGCTCCTCTGCGGTTGATCCTTCCGTTATATCTCTGAACCCGGTATACGGCTTCTCGACATGCCGTCCAGCCATATTGTCCGCGCCCCATTCCATATGGAAGAATCGGTCGGTATTCTCGAACTCATTGCGGCTGTACGTTTCATATTGAGTATAAATGCCACGATACCAACCTGCCCAAATCGATGGCGAGTACACGTCTACAATATCTTTGCAAAACTCACAACGACGAATAGCGGTTACACGCTGAGGATCGTGTTCATGTGCATAATCATGAAGCTCCTTCATGAACGAGCGGATTGCATCTTTATCAAAATAAGTGAAGTCGCCTTCCCAATCGTTTTCATTCCCTAATCCCCACAGGATAATTGAAGGATGATTATAATGCTGATCAATCATCGCTTCCAGCATATCCTTGCTTTGCTTCTGATAGTCCTGATTGCCAAGGCCACCCCTGCACCAAGGAATCTCCTCCCAGACGAGCAAACCCAACTCATCGCATAAGTCCAAGGCCAATGCGGACTGTTGATAGTGGCCCAACCGGACAAAATTGGCCCCCATCTCTTTAATCAACAGCAGTTCGGTGCGAATCATTTCATCCGTCATGGCGCCGCCTACACCGGCATGATCCTCATGGCGCTGAGTACCGTTCAGCAGCAGCCTTTTGCCATTCAGCGTAAAAGGACCCTTTTTCATAAATTCAAAGTAACGGACACCAAAACGCTCCGTCAGTTCAGTTGCCCCATGAACGCTTTCAAGGAGAACGGTGCATGTATATAAAGCCGGATGGTCAGGCCCCCATAAAGCAGGAGTCTGAATCACCTTCAGGGCTGTCTCTCTCATCCCCTGCCAAGGCTCACAAATCTCTTCAACACGAGCTATTTCTTGACCTTGCGGATTTCGTAAAAGCGTAGTTATCTTCAACTTCTCCGCAGAGTTCATTGGGTTATATAGTCTGGCGTTCACCTGAATTCGGGCCTGTTGCTCAGAAACCTCGCTAACCTTAACATGGACCCGATCCAAAGAGATCTGGGGCACATACATCAGATGCACATTCCTGTACAGGCCTCCGTACAAATTAAAATCGCTGATATCTGAGGGTATCGTTTGCAGATCACGGGAATTATCCGCTTCAACAGCAAGCGGCGTACATGCATGGTAAAGCGGATTCCCCTTCACACGCTCCGAGGCTTCTGTGATATCTACGCAAAATTCATCGTAGCCCCCAACATGTCTATGGATCAGCTCATCAAACACATAGATCGCTGCCTTTTGCCCTACGCCTTCGAAGCGAAGCCGTGTCCGGCCTCCGGGATACGGATTTCTAAGCTCGAGCTTATGGCGATACCAGCCCGGTCCTTGATAATATTTCACATCGGGATCGACGGTGTCTGCGCTGTTATAACAATGAGGAAGCGTGACCGTTTCCCAGGGTAAATGATAAAAGCTGTTCGGCAGCTTTTCTTCGCGCCAGACTTCCCAAGCGCCCCCCAAGCTGCCTTTATAATGCTCCCAGCCTTCTACAAGCTTGATCGATTTCATGATGACCCTCCGTTAAAAAATTCTGTTTTTCCAGCCAAGCAGCTTGGCCAGCGTCTCTACATAGTAGTAATCACCATAGATGAGCGATACATCGATATTGGAATCGGCAGGCTTGTTGCCAGTGCCGCAAGTAAGAATAGCTTCGTAATCAGGTTTGTCCCACACCCCATAGTGGCGAGTGAGTCCAAGCATGATTCTCTCCGCTGCTTCCCGATAAGGACGACCTTGCACAGGAGGCAGCGCATCTGCCAGCTCCAGCAAGCCCGAAGCCGCACAGGAGCCTGCGGAAGTATCACGCGGTTCGTCCACAAGCGACTCTGCCGCACGGAAGTCCCAATGAGGGACGGAATCCTCTGGCAGCATCGCTAGGAAATAATGAGCTACCCGTTGAGCTGCATGCAAATACTTCTTATCTTGGGTATAACGGTAGGTATTCGCCATGCCGTGCAGCGCCCAAGCAGCTCCTCGGCTCCAACTAGAATCCGGTCCAGCTCCCTGACCGCCAAGTGATTCGATAACCTCACCTGTATAAGGATCAAAGCTTACTATATGATTAACGGAACCGTCTGGACGTATAAAATGCTCCACAACGGTATCGGCATGAGCTCTGGCAATCATGTCAAATCGCGGGTCCTTGATTTCCTCGGCTGCCCAGAATAGAAGAGAGAGATTCATGGAGCTATCCACGATGGACCAACCAGTTTTATCTTGATTCCAAGCGCGCAGGAACTTGCCAGCCATGTTATAACGTCCCGCCAAGAAATTGGCAGCTGCCAAGCCGCGTCTTCGGCCCGCTTGATCCCCGGTCAGCTTATATTTCACGACAGCGGTAGGCAAATATTGAAAACCGACATCATGATGAAAATTATTGTCCTGAACGGATTTTTGCTCAAATCGCTCATCCCAGCTCCAAGCTTTCTCGCGGTAATGCGGCTTTCCTGTCAGATCGTACATAATCCACAAGATGCCCGGCCAAAAGCCCGCAGTCCACCAATCGTGACGCATATCATCGTATTTACCTGTATCAGGAGGAGCCACATGCGGCGATTTGTCACCGATCTGAATGATCATTTGGTCCACCTTAGCTTGCATCGCTTCCCACAGCGACGGCATGATTTCCTGCCAAGTCCCCTCTTGCAATCGCTTACTCAATTCCTTATTATTCATCCTCATAGCCTCCTCGGATTAACTGCTCCATATAAGATTCTTCTTACAGGATAGCTTAACAAATCCAGAAGCCTTTATGTTTGGTCTGGTTATGATAAAATGTTGTTATATTACGATTTTCCAATGAGGTTCTTCCATGAAAATTCTCAATTACTTAAATTTGAACCAGCACCCGATACAGTGCTCTTATAGCTTCGACCGAACGCATGATTTCAAAGAAATCTATCACGCTCATCAAGGCATGGAACTGCTGTACGTTCACGAAGGACAAATCAGGGTCATCATGAACCAACAGATTTTCGACTTAAAGCCCGGCGATTTGGTGTATTTCCAGCCTTTCCAGCTTCACCGCATTCAATTGAAGCTGGAAGATGATTCCCGTTATGTGCGAACCTTATTCGTATTTGAGCCGTCAGCGATTGAACGTTATGTGGCTCCGTTTCCTGCGCTGCTCGCTTTTTTCCATCGACTGTGGAAAGAACCTTTGCATATGCAGGTATTCACACATCTGCCTCAGGAACTAACGCTCCGCAAGCTGAACGACTTCAAGAATCGAATGGACCATGCTTCAACAGAGCAGCTTCTGGAAGAACAGGCGTTATGTCTGCTTGAGCTGCTTCACCACCTCAAAGCCTTTGAGGACACTTCGCTGCAGTCCCCGCCGCCGAACAGGCCCAGCTCCTTCGTTGCCAAACAAGTGATGGAATGGCTGGAAGAGCATTACAGCGATGATTTCCAATTGAATCAATTAGCCAAAGCGATTCATCTTTCACCGAATTATGTATCCGCTGTCTTCCGGCAAACGATTGGTACAACCATTACCGAATACTTGACCGCCCTCCGAATCCGTCAGGCTTGCTGGCTGCTCAAGACCAGCAGTTTGAGCATAGAGGAGATCGGCCGTTCTATCGGCTTGCACAACGCTTCCTACTTTTCTCAAATGTTCAAGAAGCACGTCGGCCTTAGTCCCTACCGTTACAAGAATATCTCCTCCAAAGGATAGTGCTGCGATGACCATTTCGAAATCAAGATCAACCGGACAGACACCAAGCCAGCCCTTGAGCGCGCGCGCCCTTAACCGGGCCCTTCTCGCTCGGCAATTGCTCTTAAGCCGCTCGGACCTGTCCGTCCGCGAAGCGGTCCGGCATCTCGTCGGCCTGCAGGCACAGGCTCCCAACCCGCCCTACGTGGCGTTGTGGGCTCGACTGCGGCAGTTCCGGCATGAGGAGCTGTCTGCGCACCTCATGGAGAGAAGCATGGTACGCATCGCTCTCATGCGCTCCACCCTCCACCTCATCACGGCAGACGACTGCGTGACGCTGCGCCCGCTCCTGCAGTCGGTGCAGGAGCGAGGCTTGAAGGGCTCGTTCGGCAAGAAGCTTGCCGGACTGGACCTGGATGCGCTCGCCGCTGCGGGGCGAGCGCTGCTGGAGGCGCAGCCGCTCACCTTCAGTGAGCTCGGCAAGCGCCTCCAAGCCCTGTGGCCGCATGGCGACGCCACAGCGCTATCCCAAGCGGTGCGCTGCCGCTTGCCGCTTGTTCAGGTGCCGCCGCGCGGCATCTGGGGCGTCAGCGGACAAGCCGCCCACACGACCGCGGAGGCGTGGCTGGACCGCCCGCTGGCGGAAGATCCAGACCTGGAAGCCATGCTGCTGCGCTACCTGGCGGCTTTCGGACCTGCATCTGTCAAGGATATGCAGGTCTGGTCCGGCTTGACTCGGCTGCGCGAGGTCGTCGAGCGGCTGCGCCCCAGCCTGCTCGCTTTCCGCGACGAGCAAGGAAATGAGCTGTTCGACCTTCCGGGTGCCCCTCGGCCGGACCCGGCAACCCCGGCTCCGATGCGCTTCTTATCGGAGTTCGACAACATGCTCCTGTCTTACGACGATCGCAGCCGCATTCTGCAAGATGACGATAAGCATCTGGTCTTCACAGACAATGGCATCATTCGCGCCACTCTGCTGGTGGATGGCTTCGTCTGCGGCATTTGGTCCGTGACACAGAAGCGCAAAGCGGCGGATTTAAACATTTCGCTTTTCCGCCCCATCTCGGAGGAGCAGTTGAATAGCCTCCGAGAAGAAGCAGGGCTGCTATTCAATTTTGTTGCCCCTGATGCGGAAACGAGGGATATTCACCTCACCTATTCCCGAAATTTCTGAACATCCCCTTCATCCTCAGCCTGCAAACACAAACAAACCCCAAGGCTGCCCTTGAGGTTTGTTCCTGTATGCCTATAATTACTTTTGGGCTTTCTTGTCCCATTTTGCTTTCAAAGCACTTTCGACTTCAGCGAATACTTGCTCTGTCGTTTTGCCATCAGTAGCAATACCCAGCTTCGCAGCCTTCTTGTTCACAGCCGCCGCCTTCTTCGCATCATGGCCTGCTTTCAACGCTGCGCGAATCTCTTTGGCTGTCAGTCCGTCTGCAGCAATCCCCGCTTTGGTCGCTTTGTCTTTCAGCTTCGTCAACGCCGCTGCTTTCAGATCCGCTTTGATTTCCTTGTTCGTTTTACCTTCCGTGCTAATTCCCTGCTTCGTGGCTTGTTCTTGCAGCTTCGCTTGAACCACGGCTTGGATATCAGCCTTCAACTGCTCAGTAGTTTTCCCGTCTGTGCTAATACCCAGCTTCGCAGCCGCTTTATTCAAGCGCTCTGTGTTCTTGGCAGCAAGCGCAGCTTTGATCTCTGTTTTAATTTGTTTGTTGGTTTTGCCTTCCGTGGTAATCCCAAGTGCTTGCGCTCTATCTTGCAGCAGCTGCTTCAGCGGGTGAATAGTGCTGGCTGTTGAGGCAGTGGTACTCCCTTGAGTTTCCTCGGCAAATGCTGCCACTGGAACGGATAAAGCAATAGCACCTAACAACGCTAGACTTGTTAATTTTTTCAACATAAGTATTCACTCCTCAAATGGTTTCGTCTATAACTTTCCTTACGAACCTTATCTTAGTCAATAGTTATGTCATAAGTTTGTCATGCGGCAAAACATCTGCGATCGGTAGGAAAACTTTAAAAACAGTCCCCACTTGAAGCTTGGATTCTACGCGTATCGTGCCCCCATGCGCTTCAATAATATGCTTGCTGATCGTCAAGCCTAGGCCTGCCCCAGACTGGTTGCGGCTTTCATCTGATTTGTAGAAGCGATTGAAGAGCTGCGGCAGTTTCTCAGGCGCTATGCCTGGACCGTTATCCCACACTTCGATCCAGCGCTCATTTTTGGCCGACTTCACCCGAATCCCCGCTTCCGATCCCGGCTCAATATGATTGATGGCATTGTCCAGCAAATTGATAAACACCTGTCTAAGCCGATCAACATCCGCGTACACCATATAAGGTGAAGCAGCCTCAGAACTCAGCTCTATGTCCATGCCTTTGGCTTTCATCTTGAGCTGGGTCACGACAAGGCCAATAACGTCTGTGACATCAATATGCTGGAAGTTCAGTTTCACCTGCTTCTCCTCAAACGATGACAACTCCATTAAATCATCCACCAAGCTGCTCAGACGAAGCGTTTCTTGTAACGACACTTGAATGAAATCCTTCGCATCCTCCGGTTCCACGACACCATCGGTAATCCCCTGTAGAGACGCCCGAATCGTCGTCAGCGGTGTTCGCAGCTCATGAGATATTTCGGAGAGAAACCGTTTGCGGCTTTCTTCCACCTTCTGCAGCTTGCCCGCCATCCGGTTCAGCGAACCCGATAAAGAGGCGATTTCGTCATTCCCTCTAACAGGAACTCTCCCGCTGAAATCCCCTAAGGCCAGTGCCTCCGCTGTCTTGCTCATGAGCTGTATCGGCTTTACGAAATGCCGGGAGACGAAGTACAACACCGCCATGGCCAGCAGCGCAATCGATATTGCGGATATTAAAATCGCCCGATTGATCCCATCAATTGTTCCTTCAATGCTCACGATTGGTGTATATAGGAAAATACCTCCGATCACACTCTTGTCCTGTAAGACCGGTCTTCCTACGATCAACATCTGGACTGTGCTGCTCTGTGCAAAATTACTCCGTACGGTTACCTGATTGCCCGACAACACTTTATCTACCCATACCTTGCGTGCAGGAGTCTCACCAATGGACTGAACTTTATCCAGATTCACTTTAGGGTGCTTAACGACAGCAACGTGAACGTTGGACGACTTCTCGATACTGTTGATTTGTCTTCGGAAATCCTTTGACTGTGTCGAGCCATCAAGCAGCCCCTTGGCCAGCTCATCCACTTGCTCCACCTTCTCAAGCAGCAGCTTCTCGCTGCGATCATAGGTTTTCTGCTGCATGGAATAGCCAATCGTTCCCGATATCGCTAGAATGGATACAATCGTAATGGACATATATACGAATAAAAGCTTTCTATAAAAGGAGTTCAGCATGCGTCAGGGCCCTCAAACTTATACCCCACACCCCAGACAGTGCGAATTACCCAATCTACTTTGCGTTCAGTCAGTGCAGACAGCTTCTGCCTTAAGCGTTTGATATACAGATCCACGACACGGTCCTCGCCTTCAAAATCCCAACCCCAAATCTTCGCAATCAAATCTTCTCGTGTAAACACTTGATTCGGATTGCGCACGAAAAACAGCAGCAGCTCATACTCCTTTTTGGGCAGCGCCACCAGTTGTCCTTCCACCGTCACATCATGAGACAACACATCGATACGCAGGCTGCCAATTTCATAAATATGCGCTGGTGCAGCGGCCTCTGCGCGAAGCAGCGTCCTGCGAAGAATCGTCGTGACACGAGCAACCAGCTCATTCGGATCAAAAGGTTTCACCAAATAATCGTCAGCGCCCATCTGCAAGCCTTCGATCCGCTCGTCCACATGACCTCTTGCTGTCAGCATCAGAATGGGGACATCGCTCTGGGCCCGAATCATCTGACAGATGGACCAGCCATCCCGTTTGGGCAGCATAATATCCAGCACGATGAAGTCAGGGCTCAGCTGCCCGAACTGCGTTAGCGCCTGCTCCCCATCATGAGCTGTGAACACTTTATACCCGCTCTTCTCCAAATACAGCTTCGTAATCCGGCAAATATTATGATCATCATCAACGACCAAAATGGTTGTCATCCGGGCAGCACTCTCCTAAGCGACATGTGTCTAATCTCCTACAAGACTTCGGGTCAGGAAGCTTGTTTTCGTCCCACTATAAGCAAATAGTACAGCAATTTTCAGCAAAAAGCATGCAGTAAATAAGACAAAAAAACGCCCAGCCCACTTATTCAGTGAGGCCGGACGTTTATCACACTATCGCTTACACTTCGAACGAGCTTTTCAGCGAAACAATCAAGTTAAACACCAATTGCTCGCTAGTCGTATATTTGGGATCTACATTGAAATAGCCATGACGGAAAAATTGGAACTTATCCAGCGGCTTCGCTTGCTTCATGTTGTCTTCGACGAAACCTTTGACGATTTGCAAAGAGTTCGGGTTCAG
This sequence comes from Paenibacillus ferrarius, assembly GCF_002027705.1. Lineage (GTDB taxonomy): Bacteria > Bacillota > Bacilli > Paenibacillales > NBRC-103111 > Paenibacillus_E > Paenibacillus_E ferrarius. The sequence continues at coordinate 108,874 of NZ_MBTG01000023.1, forward strand.
GTTCTCTAGGAACGTAGCATTTTCGTCCTCTGAGTCATCCAAGATGAGCGGCTCATACAAGCGGAACTCCGCAGGTACAGCGCTTTTCGCATCCACCCAGTGGATCGTTCCTTTGACTTTACGGCCTGTGAAGCCGCTGCCGCTTTTCGTTTCCACGTCGTACGTGCAGTGAAGCTCAACGACTTTGCCGTTCTCATCTTTCACGAAATCATTGCATTTGATGAAATAAGCATGCTTCAGCCGCACTTCGTTGCCGGGAAATAAACGGAAATATTTGTTCGGCGGATTTTCCATGAAGTCGTCTTGCTCGATATAGATCTCGCGGGAAAACGGAATTTGACGATTGCCCATTTCCGGATTCTCGGAGTTGTTCTCAGCTTCCAGCATCTCGACTTGGTCTTCCGGATAGTTCGTGATGACCACTTTCAGCGGGTTCAATACCCCCATGGTGCGAAGGGCTTTCAACTTCAAATCCTCACGAATAAAATGGTCCAGCATCCTCGCGTCTACCGTGCTGTTGCTGCGGGCAACGCCGATTTCGCGGGCGAAATTGCGGATTGCTTCCGGCGTGAAGCCTCTGCGGCGCAAACCGGAGATAGTCGGCATCCGCGGATCGTCCCAGCCATCGACAGCTTTCTCATCAACGAGCTGCTTCAGCTTTCTTTTGCTCATCACCGTATTCGTTATATTCAAACGGGCAAACTCATATTGTTTAGGCACATTCGGCATCTCGCATTCGCGGATCACCCAGTCGTAGAAAGGACGTTGATCTTCGAACTCAAGCGTACAAATGGAGTGCGTAACGCCCTCAATCGCATCCTCAATCGGATGAGCGAACGCGTACATCGGATAGATGCACCAAGTATCACCTGTATTATGATGATGCGCATGCACCACACGATACAGAATTGGATCACGGAAGTTAATATTCGGAGAAGACATATCGATCTTCGCGCGAAGCACTCGTTCCCCGTCTTTAAATTCACCTGCGCGCATACGCTCGAATAGACTTACGTTCTCTTCTACGCTGCGATCGCGGTGCGGACTGTTCGTACCTGGCTGTGTTAAAGTACCACGGGCTTCACGGATTTGATCCGCTGTTTGGTCATCCACATAGGCCAAGCCCTTGCGAATCAAAACAAGCGCACGTTGATACATCTCTTCAAAATAGTCCGATGCAAAGAACAATCCGTCCCATTGAAAGCCAAGCCAAGCCACATCGGCTTTGATCGATTCCACATATTCGGTATCTTCCTTGACCGGGTTCGTATCATCAAAGCGGAGGTTCGCTAGCCCCTTGAATTCATTCGCAAGTTCAAAGTTAAGACATATCGATTTGGCATGCCCTATATGAAGGTAACCGTTCGGCTCCGGGGGAAATCGGGTAACGACCTGGCTGACTTTGCCTGTTTTCAAATCTTCGATTACAATGTTCTTAATGAAATTGGATGGAGTGCTTGTTACGCTCTTCGTTTCCATATTCCGCCAGCCTTTCTCCCACAGGTTAAAGTTTTATTTTCTATCATACACTAATTCTTAGTAAAATATAAAGGAGCCAGTCAGATGGAAACATTCGAGCATTATTTAGACAAATATGCAGAACTCGCAATACGAGTAGGATTAAATGTTCAAAAAGATCAAACCGTCGTCATCATGACCCCCATCGCCTGCGCTGAATTCGTGCGAAAGCTAACCAAAAAGGCGTATGACGCCGGCGCCAAAGATGTCGTGATTGACTGGGATGACGATGAAGTCAAAGCGCTTCGCATGAAGCATGCACCGGAATCCACACTCCGTGAATACCCGATGTGGCGCGCGAATGGCATGGAAGAAATGGCCCGGGATGGCGCAGCCTTTTTACAAATTTATGCGCCTAACTCTGATTTGCTTAAGGACGTAGATCAAGAGCGCGTCGCAATTTCCAGCAAAACGACAGCCACAGCACGCGAAGGCTTCTTGAAGTATTTGCGCAGCAATCAGGTCAATTGGCTGATGGTCTCCTATCCGACAGCAGAATGGTCCGCCAAAGTTTTCCCTGAACTTAACGAACAAGATCGCATCATCAAGCTATGGGAGCAAATTTTCAAGCTGACGCGGGTGGACAAAGCAGATCCGTTAGCCGCTTGGAATGAGCATATTGCTCTGCTGACAGCGAAACAAGATATGCTGAATACGAAGAAATTCAAGCAATTGCATTTCAAAGGGGAAGGCACCGATCTGTATATTGAACTGGCTGCCAAACACCTGTGGGTTGCCGCGGGAAGCGAGTCGAAGGCGGGGACTTTCTTCATTCCGAACATTCCCACTGAAGAAGTATTCACCATGCCTGCCCGTAGTGGCACGAACGGAATCGTTCGCAGCACCTTGCCGCTGAGCTACCAAGGCTCCTTAATCGATGGCTTCTCCTTGAGATTCGAGAACGGCCGAGTCGTGGAAGCTACTGCCGAAGTTGGGCAAGAGGTGCTGAACAAAATGCTCGATATGGATGAAGGCGCTCGATATTTGGGTGAAGTAGCGCTCGTACCGGACGATTCTCCGATATCCAATTCCGGGCTTATTTACTACAATACGTTATTTGACGAAAATGCGTCATGCCACATTGCACTCGGCAACTCTTATCCGTTCACAATTGATGGCGGAACCCAGATGAGCCCTGAGCAATTAGCCGAAAATGGCTATAACAAAAGCTTAATCCATGTTGACTTCATGATCGGCTCTGCCGATATGTCAATTGATGGCCTTTATGCGGATGGGACCCGCGAGCCTTTGTTCCGTAAGGGGAACTGGGCGTAATGACTGCGATTCACTAAGTAGAACGATAATCACTGGCGAATGGCACGAACATCGACGTGATGTTGGACTTTAAGGTAAACCTGCGATTATGCATCTTTTCACATGTTGGCGCAGCCTTTTCTTTTAAATGCCTGCAATTCTGCATGCTTTTGAAGCTTTTTCTCGATTAGAGGATGGAAAAGCTTAAAATTCATGCAGAATCGCAGGTATTTCCATTTTCCACACAATTTCGAGGAAAAAACCTGCACAATCGCAGGAATTTTCACTTCGTACGCGAATCAAAAAAACGCCTCCATCCCCACGAAAGATGTGGTTTGGGAGGCGTTTTTGCTCGTTATTTGAGATTCGTTTAACGTGGGCTAGGCTGCAGTGTTTTAGTGATGGTAGCTTCTTTCAAGACCCATTTGCCTTTTTTCCATTTCCATATGGAATTTGCATAACCAATTGTATCGGCGTTGGCAATGCCGGTAATACGCTGAATACCCATTAATTCACAGATGCCATCCCGATCCTTGTCTATGGGCTTAAGCGCCCCATACCCGTCAACATTGACAATAAGAGGTTTGATCACCTTGCCGTCTTTGTATATCCCGAATTTCTCGTAATCGTCCTTGCGGTCGATCAGATCGATTTTGAAGGATTTGCCGGTCTCTTCGATTTTCAGCAGAACCTTGTAATTTTTCTTAAAGGTCGATTTGACGCGAAGCGGTTCGGGCAAGGGTATTGCGGTCGGGACATTATTTTTCAGGGAGTAGATGTAATAATAAGAGAGTCCTCCGCTGCCCCCGGTTTCGGCGGCCACATAAATCTGCGGAAGCTTGTCCCCGATGAAATCGCAGAACTGCATGTGCGGATTGTAGCCGCCCTCCAACGGGATAACAACCTGCTGCTGACCTTGACCAGACACAACAATGTACAGTTTATCGAAGTATGGACTATTAGGGTCCGACTTCGAACCAATCAGCGCTACAGTTTCAGGTTTGCCATCTCCCGTGACATCAATTTCCCTTGTTTGCACCAGCTGACCTTGCTGCGAAGTTTGTGGTGATGGCGGAGGAGGAAGCTCTTCCGCGGAGGCTAAGCCTCCTCCCCCTAAGAGAAGACTGCTGATGAGCAAGCTTATTGCTGCTCTGTGCAGAGCAATTGGGGTGATTTTTCTAAACATGATGATCAGACGCCTACCTTTCATTTTGAATTCGCTTTATTATTTCAAATGTTTCCATTTCATATGCGGAGCGGCCGTTGGCTTTTGGCTAATGAATCCTTAGAATCAATATTCCTCAATCCCCTTGTCACAAAACGCTGATTACAGCAGTCCTGGTCTGCTTGTATAAATTCACAAAACTTGAGGTATTCTGTTAGATTGCAAGAAGAAGACTCAATGATCAAAGGAGAGCACCACTATGAAAATCCTAGTAGTCCTAGCACATCCAAACCTTGCCGAATCCCGCGTTAACCGCCGATTGGCCCACGAAATGGAACAACAAGAGAACGTCACTGTGCATCGCCTGTACGATGTATATTCCGATGAGCAGATTAATGTGGCAGCAGAACAACAGCTTTGGGAAGCCCATGATCGCATCATTTTGCAATTCCCTTTTTATTGGATCAGTCCACCAAGGCATATGCAGCATATGCGCTGGACCCAGAGACTTCGCCGCGGTTTAAAGCCGGGAAATGATCATCAACTGTCCGATCCTATAAAGGCAAAAAACCTCCAATCCCTTGGCTAGCAAGGGGTGGAGGTTTTCGAATTCTCGATTATAACACCGGCGGCCGCCGATAATGCGTAGCCTGCTCAAAAGCATAAGCCAGCTTAATAAGCGTCGGCTCACTATAAGCCCCTGCGGCGAACATAACGCCCATCGGTCCTTCAGCCGTATAACCAGCAGGAACGATCAGCAGCGGATAACCGGCTCTCGCCGCAATATCTTCTCCCTCATCGCATGGGAACAAGAGGGCATCCAGTTGATGCTCCGCTATTACATGGTCAATCCCTTGGGCTCGAGTGAACTTCTGATAATGATGCAGACTTTCCAAATAATTGGTCTCTGTCAGGGTACCGCTCGTTTCATCAGACCAAATAAGCATATTTTGTCCATAGACCAGCGCTGCATCCACATGCGCGCGATTGAACGCGATAACCTCCTCCAAGGAATGCACGGGGACGGAGGCTGCTAGCTTGGCTAGATAATCGTTGAGATCTTTCTTGAATTCGTAGCGTAGCACATCGATATTCCACGCCGCCGCTTGCTGCTCACAGGGCAGCGAGACAGGATCAATCAAATCCGCGCCCTGCTCGCGCAGGACCTTCATCGCATTCTCGGCTACGAGTCGCGCCTCTTCGTTCAAGTTCTGGTAGAACCAGCGAGGGATGCCGATTCTCGCACCTTGCAGCCCTTTTGCATCGAGAAAAGAGGTGTAGTCTTGCAAGCCTCTTCCCTCACTTGCCAAGCTCATCGCATCTCGCGCATCGGTCCCTGTAAGTGCGCTTAGCAAAACAGCTGCATCCGCCACTGTCCTTGTCATCGGTCCCGGCGTGTCTTGGCTGTGAGCGATGGGGATGATGCCTGTTCGGCTAAGCAAACCTACAGTTGGCTTCAACCCAACCAGGCTGTTATGATGAGCCGGATTCACAATGGAACCCGACGTTTCAGTGCCAATCGCAGCTGCTGCGAAGCTGGCAGCCACTGCCGCGCCTGACCCTGCGCTGGAGCCACCGACATCGAACTTGCCGGGCCCATAAGGGTTCCAAACCTGCCCACCTCTGGAGCTATAGCCGGAGGGCATCGCTGCCGACATGAAATTGGCCCATTCCGTCATATTTACCTTCCCCAGGAGAACGGCCCCCGCTTTCCGCAATTGCATCACGATAAAAGCATCTTCAGCAGCAACCGAGTTCGCTAAAGCGACAGATCCTGCACTGGTATGCATACGGTCGGCTGTATCAATATTATCTTTGAGGAGAATCGGGATGCCGTGCAGTGGTCCGCGGCTGCCTTGACTCTGTCGTTCCTCATCAAGGAGTCGAGCCAGCTCCTTTGCATCTGGATTTATTTCTAATACGGCGTGAATCGCATGATCATAAAGCTCGATTCGCTCGAGGTACAACTCAACCAGCCCTAAGGAACTGACCTCTCCCGCTTCCATCGCCTTCTGCAAAGTATGGATATCCACTTCCACAATCCACTCATTTAGCTTGGCATTCACAGGTTGACCGCCTCCATGCTTCATTTTCTTCATTATGTAAGTAATTCCCTTTGCCGATCGTTTTTCCTTCGTTCCGATGCGCAACCTGACAAGTTATTCCTCTTGCCTAGAAAAGGAATTTCCTCTCTATCAATCGAATGTATGTTTGTAATGATTATGAGTGGATGAGGTGTCTTTTTTGAAAATAGATCGCTTGCTTGCGATTACGATGCTGCTTCTGAATCGCAAGAGAATCAGCGCGATGGAGCTGTCGGAACGCTTCGAAGTTTCCTTGCGAACCGTGTACCGTGACATCGAAGCCATTAATCAAGCCGGCATTCCTATCGCCTCTTACGCTGGTTTGAACGGCGGCTATGAAATTATGGATCAATATCGACTGGAACGTCAGTATTTGTCCTTGGAAGAGCTTCAATCCATCATTATTGGGCTCAAAGGCATACGTTCCACCGTAGGCGATCAAGAAGTCGGCAGCTTGCTGGACAAGGTTGGTGCGCTCGTCGCCAAATCCGAACACCATGCAGCGAATAATCAACTGATCATTGATATGAATCCATGGCGTCAAGGCACCCATGACAAAGAGAAGCTGAATATGCTGCGCACCGCCATTAAAGACTCTAAACAAGTTTCTTTTCAATATATTTCTTCACAAAGCGAGCAATCTATAAGAACCGCCGAACCGATGAGCATCGTGGCCAAAGGCTTTGGTTGGTATCTCTATGGTTATTGTCTGCTTCGCGAGAATTTTCGTGTCTTCCGTTTATCTCGAATGAAGGAAATCAACGTACTCTCTCAAACTTTTGAACGCAAAACAGAAACGATAGAGACGCTTCAGCACGGCTGGGGCAATCACGAACCCCATTCGCTTATTACACTTATCCTGCACGCTCAGCCTAATGTGCAGGCTCAAATCGAAGACTACTTCCAACCGAAACAGATTGACTATCAGCCGGACGGCTCCATGATGATCACGGCCACGCAGCCGGATGAGCCCTGGCTTCACGGGATGCTGCTAAGTTTCGGTCCGAGCCTACGGATACTTGAGCCGCCCCACATAGCAGCTATCATCAAAGAGAAGGCCGAAAAAATTGTTCAACTCTATTCGAACCACTGACAACCTGTTGTCAGTGGTAGTTGGCTATACTAGGGATATAGTACTCGAAAGGCTTAGTGCTTACGATGCCAGTCTGGCGAAAAGTTCAAGCGAATGCTTATGATGCCAGTTTTTCTGGCGAAAAACTCAAGCGAATGCTTACGATGCCAGTTTTTCTGGCGAAAAACTCAAGCGAATGCTTACGATGCCAGTTTTTCTGGCGAAAAACTCAAGCGAATGCTTACGATGCCAGTTTTTCTGGCGAAAAACTCTAAGGAGGCTCTCCCATGTTTAAAACAATTCAAGATTTCGTTGCGGAATGGAACAATGAAACACAAGCGACTCAGCGCGTGTTGGACACTTTGACGGATGTTTCACTTACACAACGTATTGCGCCGGACTTCCGCACGCTCGGACAACTAGGCTGGCACATTGCAACAACCATTCATGAAATGCTCTCACGTACAGGACTTACTTTCACGGCGCCTCCTGAGGAGCACCATGCCCCATCGTCTGCCCAAACAATTGCAGATACATATCGTACTGCCGCTGCCGGCCTTACCGATGCGATCCAGTCCCAGTGGACAGATGCCAAATTGGCGGAATCCACCGACATGTATGGAGAGCAGTGGGTGAATGCAGCAACCCTGCGTATTCTCATCTCCCATGAGATCCATCATCGTGGTGAAATGATCGTCTTGATGCGTCAAGCCGGTCTCCGCGTGCCGGACATCTACGGACCCACACGTGAGGATTGGATTGAACGTGGCATGGAGCCTCTGGTGTAGGAATTAAATAGACTAAAGAGGCTGTTTCCAAAAGTAGAAATAGCTACTTAGGAACAGCCCCTTTTTGTGTATTTCTATGGCTGCCCCTGATGCGTCTCTTGTATAATCAGATTCATTTTGACACATGTAGCGTTGGCTAGTTGTTGCAGGGAATTTGCTTGTCAAAGGGGAAGTTGAGCTGTTTCTTTCTATGTTTTCGATACAGTCAAAGACAAAGAAAGCTCTTCAGACACGTAGAGATATTCTTTTCCTTGGTAAACGGTACGAATGCAGCGAAATGAGTGGCTGAACTTTTTGAAAGCCTGCGATTATACATCTTTTTCATCCGAGAAATCACCTAAACGATGAAATTCCTGCGTTTCTGCAGGCTTTTGAAGCCCTTTCCGAACTTGAGGCTGATAAAGCTAAAAATTCCTGCACAATTGCAGGAATTTTCGTTTTCCGTACGTTTTTCTGGAAAAAGCCTGCACTTTTACAGGTATTATCGTCGATGACTGATACTCCTTGCGCGAATCCTGACGACCGTATGCCATGACACCACATGGCGGCGATCAAACCCCCGTCATCCTAATACCACACACCCCATACTCAAACATGGCTTGTAGTACGACCCCAGTTTATTCATGTCCATCCCTACGTCCCGAAACTCCTATCTACTTACCTAACTATACATCCACAGTTTCTGCCCATCCAGCCATTCATCCATCTATTCTACTTATCTATCTACCTGTACATCTACTTATCGCTCTGCCCATCGCCCCATCTATCTCCCCATCCATCTGCTTATCGTTCTATCCACCAATTCATCTATTTACCTGCTCATCACACCATCTATCTACTCATCTGTCTGTCCATCAATCTATCTGACTACCTGTGCATCTATTTATCTTTCTACCGATCAATCCATCTATTCTACTCATCTATCTCACCATCTATTTACTTATCGCTCTGTCCATCAATCTATCTAACTACCTGTGCATCTATTTACCTTTCTACTGATCAATCCATCCATTCCACTCATCAATCTCCCCATCGACCACCTTCTATCTCCCTACCTACCCACACTCCGATAAGCAGACAATGCGAGTCCCCTATCCATAAGCTATAATGGAATAAAAAACCAAGGAGGCGTCCGTATGCATCATCCAACCGTTATTGTTACCGGAGCTAACTCTGGGATGGGACTGGCAACCACCGTCGCCCTAGCCCGCAAAGGTGCGCATGTTATTATGCTGTGCCGCAGCAAGCAGAGGGGTGAGCTTGCGCTGGCTGAGGCGCGACAGCAAAGCGGATCCGATCGCATAGAGCTGATGCTTTGCGATCTGGGGTCGCTCGCGAGCATTCGCGCCTTCGCGGAAGATTTCCTTGCCAAGCACCAGATGCTCGATGTGCTCGTCAACAATGCCGGTGTGGTCACCGTGAAGCGGCAAACGACGTCCGATGGCTTCGAGGCCATGACGGGCGTCAATCATCTTGGTCACTTCCTGCTGACCAACCTGCTCTTAGAGGCCATTGTCCGCGCGCCGCAAGGGCGGATCGTGAACGTATCCTCCGGCGCCCATAAGATCGGGCGCTTCGATTTCGATAACCCTTACCTGATGCGGGGATTCAGTGTGTGGAGAGGGTATGCGCAATCCAAAATTGCGAATATTTGGTTCACGCGTGAGCTGGCCAAGCGACTAGCGGGCACCACAGCTACGGTCAATGCCCTGCATCCGGGAGCCGTCGGCACGAACATCGGTGTCGATCGCGACACCGGTTTTGGCAAATTCATGCACCGGCTGCTTCGGCCTTTTTTTCTGACGCCGGAACAAGGCGCGGAAACGGCGATTTATTTGTCCATCAGTCCGGACGTACAGACGATCAGCGGCGAATATTGGTATAAGAAGAAGATAGCGCCCATCTCGGAGAGGGCAAAGGATGAAGATATGGCACATCGCTTCTGGGCATGGAGTGAACAGAAGGTTCGCTTATAAGCGGCCAATAACGATGAAATCCCAACAAAAAGACGAGCAAACGCTATCCGTAGCATTTGTTCGTCTTTTTGTTAACAGATAACTCTGGTCCCAGCATATATCGGGAGCATTTTTTCATTTCATTGTGTACATTTTTCGGCTCAAATGATATTATGTTATTATGTAATTACGTAAATACGTAATTACATAAATTATTAATGAGGTGATCCAATTGACAGTGCCACGTGACTATGGAGCCGAGCTAGATGCATTGCAAGCGCAAATGAATACGCTCCAGCAACGAATCGAAGAATTCATGCATAGACAGGAAGATACGAGCAAATTTATGACCCAACAACAGCTGCCGGATGCGGAACAAGGCGGGGTCTTTTACTCGGGACAATTCCAGAGCGGGCCTACCCATTATCGCTGGGAGCCGCAAGAAAGAGGCGTTAGTCAGCTTCTGAGCTTGGATAGCGATAAAGCAGCCAAAATTCTTGGGGCTATCGGCCATAAGCAGCGTCTGGATATTTTGCGGACCGTTTTGCAAGAGCCGCTTACCGGTCCAGAGCTCGTTGAGCGTCTGAATATGGGAACAACGGGACAGCTTTATCATCATATGAAAGCATTAGCTGGCGCCGATCTGCTCGTACAGGAAGAGCGAGGCGGCAAATACGCAGTACCCGGCCATCGTGCACTTCCGCTCCTCCTGCTGCTTGCAGCGGCAGCTGATTTATTCGATACCAGTGATTTCCTTGACATGTCAGAGGTCAGAAATAATGCACATCCCTACTTGGGCGCAGCCAATGATGGCTATGACCCTCATCTTCTCCTCTGGGCTGTCGTCGAGAACAGCATTCTCGAGCATTTGCATGGGACCTGTACCGAGATCCATCTCATCCTGCATCGGGACGGCAGCGTAACCGTAGGCGATAACGGTCGAGGCATTCCTGTTCAGGCGCTTCCCGGCGTAGACCACCCCCGTGTTCAAACCGTTCTTACGGACATGAACCGTCTCAGTGCCAGCGCCTCATTCTTCGCACCTGGCAGCGAAAAAGGCATCAGCATGCCTATCGTCAACGCGCTGTCTCTTAAGCTTTCGGTTGAAATTCGCCGTGACGGCCGTGTGTTTCAACAATCTTATAAGCACGGCATCCCCCAAAGCGAGCTGCAAACCGTCGGGTTCACCCATGAGACTGGAACCAGCATGACTTTTTCGCCGGATCGGGACATTTTCACAAAACCATTTGATCGCAAGGAATTGGAGAAGCAGGCTGCGGAAATATCCGTTCTGTATCCGCAACTGCGCCTACAGGTGCTGCTGGATGAACCAACGGGTTGAACCCAGCAGACCAACCCTACAAGTTAGATAAAATCAACACCAACGCCGAGATCACGCCAGCGCTCATAGAAATCCGGGCACGTCTTCGACACACAGCCAGGATCAGCAATCTGCAAGCCATTTACCCTTGCACCGATCAGCGATAGCGCCATCGCCATCCGGTGGTCGTCATGAGGGTCAAGCAACGCTGGTTGTGGCTGTCCGGGGTGCACCGTCAAACCGTCTTCGTGCTCCTCGACTTGGATACCCAGCTTGCGAAGCTCCTGGCATATCGCCGCAATGCGATCACATTCATGATGCCGAATATGGGCAGCATCAGTCAGCGTAATAGGTCCGTCCGCGAATGGCGCCAACGCAGCAAGCGTAAGCGTCTGGTCGGACCAGCGCTGCATGCTTACAGTAAATCCCCCTTTAAGGCGTGCTGTGCCGCGCACCTCCACAAAAGTCTCGCCGCGAGTGATCGTACAGCCCATTTGCTCAAGTACATGCAGCAATTCGATATCCGGCTGGCGTGTCTGCGCCGAAATTCCCTCAATCCTTATGCGCCCATTCGTTAAAGCTGCTAATGCCCAGAAATAGCCGCACGTAGATACATCCGGCTCAAGAGATAATGTCCGAGCTTCATAGACACTTGGCTGAATCGCTATCGTCCGCCCATCGTCCTGAACTTCCGGTTTTACCCCAAATGCTCGCATCATATCCAGCGTCATTTCTACATAATCACGCTGTACGACCTCTCCATCAATGCGTATCATCAGCGGCTCTTTGGCATAGGGTGCGGCCAGCAATAATCCGCTGATAAACTGACTGGATACTGCGCCAGATACCGTAACCTCGCCTCCATTCAACCCATTTGCCTGCAAAGTCAGCGGCACACTCCCCGGATTCTCTTGATACTGGATATCGCAGCCTAAGCTTGATAGCGCATTTAACAGCACGGTTAGAGGTCTCTCGCTCATGCGCCGACTTCCTTTTAACGTCCAAACTCCCTTGCCTATCGCAAGCGCACTAGGCAAAAAGCGTGCAACCGTACCGGCTGCCCCCACATACAGCTCTGCTTCCGAGATCGCCCATTGCCCTTCATTCCCTTGGACAGTCACCGTATCCCCATCAACGTCAATGTGGACCCCCAGCTCTCTCAATGCTTTCATGCACCAATAAGAATCATCGCTTTGCAGAACACCCTGCAGCCGTGTCGTCCCCTTCGCCAGTGCGGCGATGATCAGCGCGCGGTTCGTAAAGCTTTTACTTCCAGGAATACGCAAAGTGTGATCAATCTGAGCATGAAGCGGCGATAACCGCACAGTTTGCCCCTCCTGATGCTGCGACCATGGTGATCTGGCTTCTCGGTCTGGTTCATGCTGAATCAATGATGATTTCATCTCCTGCACCCTCTCCAATTGTACTTAAGCTATAAGCTCATTATAATGAGGGGATTAGGCATAAATGAAATCGCCAAATAAGCACCTTCTCATAAAGGAGCTCTATATCATGATCCATTTGGAATGGTACCGTATTTTCCTGCACGCCGCCAGAACAGGCAATTTAACCAAGGCAGCACAAGAGCTGTACATCACCCAACCATCCGTTAGCTACGCCATTAAACAAATGGAGCAAGCCTTGTCCCTGAAGCTTTTCCATCGGCTGTCCAAGGGTGTGGAGCTTACGGAAGAAGGAAAAGCCCTGCTGGCTTATGTCGAACAGTCCTTCGCCCTGTTGGATGCAGGGGAACGCAAAATGTCCCAACTCAAAGACCTCACAGGAGGTGAACTTCGCATCGGAGCGAGCGACTCCTTATTCAAGCATTTCTTATTCCCTTATTTGGATAAGTATCATAAGCAGTATCCTGAGGTTCGTATCCGGCTCTCGCACGGTAAAACCTCCGAAATTACACAGAGGGTCAAAGAGGGCACCGTCGACTTTGGGCTGATTCATTTGCCCATTGCCGAAGATCCCCTTTTAACGATCCAAGCGATTATGACCTTGCAGGACTGCTTCGTAGGTGGAGAAGCTTATCGCGATAAGGCCGTTCTTCCTCTCACAGCCCATGATCTCGGCCAATTCCCACTGTTACTCTTATCAGCCGGAAGCAGCACCCGACGATTCGCTGAGCATTGGTTCTCCCAACAAAATGTCACAATTCAAGCCGATATTGAGCTAGGCAGCATTGATCTGCTCATCGAATTTGCCAAGCTTGGCCTAGGTGTCGCCTTCGTCTCCAAATCCTATGTAACCCAAGAACTAGCGGACGGGCTGCTCTACGAGTTGAAGCCTACTGTCGCCATTCCAACACGCTATATCGGAATCGCTGCTCGCCGAGATACAACGCCATCCCTCGCGGCTGCCAAATTTCATGAAATGCTGATGGCGGATATGCCGGCATTGGTTACATGAAACGTTTCTCCACTCTTTTGCTAATCAGCATAGATACGACTACGAATACAACAACATATAGAATCCGGTAGGGATTCTCAATAAATCCATTAAGATCGTGGCCGATAAAAGAAACCGACATGACCATGACGGCTTTCCCTGCGGCAACAGCAACTAGAAACGAGCGAAATCTCATTCCAACCAGCCCCGCAGCCATATTAATGACGACGAACGGGCCTAATGGAAAGAGGCTGAGCAGGAAGACATAGTTGAACGCCTGGCGACGAGCCCACACAAGGCTTTTCTGCACCTTTGGCTTCTGCGACCAGCGCTCTAGATAAGGGTGCCCTGCAACCTTTTTCACAAGGAGAAAAGTTACCAGACATCCGCTCACAATGCCGATCCAAGAATACAAAAAACCGAGCCAAAGCCCATATACAGCAGCATTTACGCTTATAATGACCAACGTGGGAAGCGGCGGAATGAACGATTTCATAAAAGGGAGAAGAAGACCGGGTAAAGGGCCGAGCGAACGGTACTTGTCTAACAGCAAGGATAAATTTTCTTCCGTGAAGTAGGACAAAAGTTCGGTTATTCCCATCTGTGCACACCTACTCTGTTTAACAAAAATTAGCGGCATACCGCGCCGCCCTCTATAGGCATGATAGCATACTTTATAGCGTTGGAGTACACCTGTTGCACCGTGAAAAAGCCTCCAAAACCACTTTATTGCGGCTTTGGAGGCTTAATTATGTCTAATGTGTGTGCAGCAAGCTTTCCGCTGGAACCTAAGCTTCCAGCGGGTTCACCGCTTCATGTAGCAGCCGCTCCAGCTCGGCTGCATAAGCCTTGGTCTGCGCTTCGTCCCAGCCGAAGCGCTCTGCCAGGAAGGCGACTGCCGGCGCCTTCCACTTCTTCGCCCACGCGATGTCGAAGAAGAGGGCACCCGTGCGGCGGATGAAGAAATCCGCCGGCTTCACGACCATCTCGCGCTCCACCGCGTATACGAGCGCAGCGAGCACGACGGCCGGCATGCCGCGCCGCGCCGCCTCATCCCGGTGCTGCTCCAGCAGCTCGTAGACGGCGTCCACGTTGGAGCCGTAGCGGTGCGCAAGCAGCGTTGCCTCTGGCTTCGTCAGCCCTAGCCGCTGGCCTTGGCTGATCTTGCCCTGCAAGAACGACGCCAGCTTCGCAGAGCCGCCCACATCGCCGCCAGAGATCGGCAGCATCCGGGTGCGGCTTGGCGGCAGCGCCGCCGAGACCTTGCCCTCCGCCAGCAGCATGGCGGCGATCTTGTCCACAACCGACTCCGCCATTTTGCGGTAGCCGGTCAGCTTGCCCCCGGCCATCGAGATGAGGCCGGAGTCCGAAACGAAGATTTCGTCGCGGCGCGAAATCTCGGAAGGGTCCTTGCCCTCTTGATGAATCAGCGGGCGCAGCCCGCTCCAGCTCGATTCAACATCCGCTTCCGTCAGCTCAAGGGACGGAAACATTTCGTTCGCGGCGCGCAGCACATAAGCGCGATCTGCAACCGTAATACGGGGATTCACAATATCCCCTTTATAATTGGTATCCGTCGTTCCGATGTAGGTTTTGCCGTCCCGCGGGATAGCAAACACCATTCTTCCGTCCGGTGTATCGAAATAAATCGCCTGCCGCAGCGGAAACTTGCTCTGATCAAACACCAGATGCACGCCTTTGGTCAAGTGCAGCGTCTTGCCTTGCTTGGATTTATCCATCTCACGCAAGGTGTCCACCCACGGACCTGCCGCATTTACAATTTTACTGGCATACAGCGAGTATGAATCCTTCCCGCCACTCATCTGATCAACCACGCGCACGCCGACCAGCTTGCCATTCTCCACGAGCAGTTCCTCGACCTTGGCGTAGTTTACAGCCATAACACCAAGCTCGACGGCTTTCTTCATCACTTCAATGGTTAAGCGTGCATCATCCGTCCGATATTCCACATAATAGCCGCCGCCTTTCAGATCCTTCTCCTTCAAAAGCGGCTCATGAGAAAGTGTCTGGTCAGGGCGAAACATCTTGCGCCGTTCCGACCTTTTGACACCAGCCAAGAAGTCATACACCCGCAAACCTAGCGATGTAGAAAATTTACCGAACGTGCCTCCTTTATAAAAAGGCAGCAGCATCCATTCCGGCGTCGTTACATGAGGGCCATTTTCATAAACAATAGCGCGTTCTTTGCCGACCTCGGCAACGACTTTAACATCCAATTGCTTCAGATAGCGAAGCCCCCCGTGAACCAATTTCGTCGAACGGCTCGACGTCCCTGCCGCGAAGTCCTGCATGTCAATCAGCGCGGTGCGAAGACCCCTGCTTTGAGCATCCAAAGCAATACCAGCGCCTGTAATTCCCCCGCCAATAACGATTAAATCCAAGGGCTGTTTCGTCATGGCTTGCAGAATCTCTGCTCTTTGCAGCCCATTAAATCCGTTCACGCCAACCGAAGTCTTTGTATGTTTTTGTTCCGTTGTCATCTGAATCTCTCCTCGCGTATATAAAAATAAAGAAGCCACAACACACCTAACACGTTCACACGCGTAGGCCGCTATGGCTTCTCCCAGTCTCCAACCGAATATTAACTTGTTATAAAATAGTATATCATTGCTTTGGATTATTTAAAAGCCATTGCGGCATTTACTGCTTTTTTCCAGCCCTGATACAGCTTAGCTTGCTGCTCACCCGCCATCGTTTGCTCGAAGGCATGATCCACCTGCCACTGAGCGGCAATCTCCGCTTGATCCTTCCAGAAACCGACCGCCAAGCCGGCAAGAAAAGCCGCACCAAGCGCTGTCGTCTCACTGATCATCGGGCGTTCTACAGTGACACCCAACATATCGCTTTGGAACTGCATCAGGAAGTCGTTCTTCACAGCACCACCATCAACCCGCAGCTTCGTCAGCTCAATGCCCGAGTCATCCTCCATCGCTTGCAAGACATCCTTGGTCTGATAAGCGAGAGACTCCAGCGTCGCCCGTATGAAGTGTTCTTTGGACGTGCCTCGTGTCAGGCCAAAAATTGCACCTCGCACATCACTATCCCAGTAGGGAGTCCCCAGCCCAACAAAGGCCGGAACGACATATACGCCATCCGTTGACGCAACCCTTTTCGCATAATCCTCCGTGTCCTTCGCAGACTTAATCATGCGCAGTCCGTCGCGCAGCCACTGAATCGCCGATCCCGCCACGAAAATGCTGCCTTCCAGCGCATATTCCACTTTTCCGCCCAGGCCCCAGGCAATTGTCGTCAGAAGGCCGCTGCGCGAAGGAATCGCATGATTGCCGGTATTCATCAGCATAAAGCAACCCGTGCCATACGTGTTCTTCGCCATGCCTTTGTCAAAACACGCTTGCCCGAACAAAGCCGCCTGCTGGTCTCCCGCCGCACCTGCAATCGGAATCGCCGATCCGAAAAAGAGGCTCTCCTGCGTATAGCCATACACCTCAGAGGAAGAGCGAACCTCAGGCAGCATCACCGCCGGGATGTCCAAATGACCAAGCAGCTCCTCATCCCACTTCAACTCGTGAATATTGTAGATGAGCGTGCGCGAAGCGTTGGAATAATCCGTCACATGCGCCTTGCCGCCTGTCAGCTTCCATATCAGCCACGTGTCCATCGTGCCAAACAGTAAATCCCCACGCACTGCCTTCTCACGGGCACCTTCCACATGGTCCAGAATCCACTTAATCTTCGTCCCCGAAAAATAAGCATCAATCAGCAGCCCTGTTCGCTCACGAAACAGATCGTTAAGCCCCTCAGCCTTCAACGCTTCGCAAATATCCGCCGTCTGACGCGACTGCCATACGATGGCATGGTAGACAGGCATGCCGGTATGCCGATCCCAGACAACCGCGGTTTCCCGCTGGTTCGTAATGCCAATCCCAGCAATTTCAGGAGGCTGCACCCCTGTTTCGGATAAAACTGCTGCCATTACACCCTGAATCGACAGCCATATTTCATTCGCATCGTGCTCCACCCAGCCTGGCTTCGGAAAAAATTGTTTGAATTCCTGCTGCGCAGTGTGCACAATACTCCCTTTTTGATCAAATAAAATCGCTCTAGAGCTCGTTGTTCCCTGGTCGAGGGAAAGTATATAAGAAGGTTTAGCCCCTGCGGCTGTCATTGTCATGCCTCCAAATGTTTCAGGATCGTTGCTGATAGTGCTGCCAAAGCTCCGTTTTGGACGTTGTCACCGCGGTGGCTCCAGCTCCTAGCGCAAGCTCAACATCTTCCACCGAGCGGATGAGGCCTCCGGCAAAAATAGGAATCCCCGCCCGTTCCTTCACTTCGCTGATGATGTGCGGAATGACGCCGGGAAGCACCTCAATATAATCGGGCTGCGTCCTCTCCAGCAAGCTGTAGCTTTTGTCCAAGGCACTGCTGTCTAAGAGAAAAAGCCGCTGAATGGCGATGAGGCCATTCTGTTTGGTTTTCGTAATCACATTCCCCCGCGTCGAAATAATGCCTGCCGGACGAATGCTCTGGCACAGAAATTCTGCTGCGTACTCATCGTTTTTCAGCCCTTCAATCAAGTCTGCATGCAGCAGCAGCTTTTTCCCGCTCGCCCTGCCCAGATCCACAATATTTTTCAATTGCCCAATATGGCTGTCGAGCAGCACAATGTAGGTAAAAGACGACTTCAAGAGCTTCTCCAAGTCCTTCATCTTTCGTATTGCCGGCAAAATTCGCTGCGCTTGCAATGACATGATCTTCGCCTCTTCCTCTGCCCAGGTCCTTAACGGATAAAATAATAAAAAAACTCACCAAGAACTGCCAATTATATGCAATTGGCAATCTAAGTGAGTCTCCCGTTCTCCGTCACACATGTATTAACTTATCCTCATTGTATCGAGGGGAGTGCCCCCTGTCAATGAGCAGACGTCCCCTTTTATGTCGATAAGGCTTTGCGGACAGCCAAAATATATTTGGACTGATCGAGTGGATTAACCCCCCGCCTCTTGCGCTCGGCCTGCACATCCGGCGGACTTGGCTGATACCCGCCGAAGGAGGACGTAATCACGCCCCTGCCCCCTGACATGGCGCTAAGCTTCACCGGATAGTCCAAGGAGGTAGCTGCAGGAAGGCGGCCCTCTACGACGAAACGGTCGCCGCTAATTTGCGGCGGATCGAAGATCGCACGCATCTGTACCAAGTCGCTCAGCACCTTGCCGCCGTAGACTTCTGGAACGGTAATCCGCACTTGCAGCATAGGCTCAAGCAGCTTCGTCCCCGTCTCCGCGAGACCTTGCATCAGGCCCATCGGCGTGGCTACGGCAAAATCGAGCGGATGGGTGTGCCACACGTGATGCTCACCGTACGTAAGCGTCACTTTCAGGTCGGTGACTTCCCAGCCGAGCAGCCCTTGCTGAAGCGCCTCCGGAACGCGGCGCTCCACTTCGTTCTGGTACTGCGCGAGCAGCTGCTCGCCCCGGACCAGCGATTGGTAAACGAGCCCGCTTCCCGGTTCACCGGGCTCGATCTGAAAGCGCAGGATGGCCCAGCAAGGCTTAGGCATCGTATAAGCAATGAAGCCTTCACCGGACTTCGAAGGCGTTTCTTTGTAAATCACGGAAGGCTGATCGAACCTTGCTTGCAGTCCGAAACGAGAGTCGAGCAAACTCGTCAGGATCTCGAGCTGAATCGTGCCCATAACTTTCACATGCAGCTCCCGCTCTTCTTGGATCCACTGCAAATCCAGCAGTGGATCTTCGTCGGTTAGCTCCTGCAAAGCGGCGACAAGCGCCGGATACTGAGCATCGCTCTGGGCATGCACCTGCACAGTCAACAGCGGCACTGCCAGCCGAGGTGCTGGCGGCACGGCATCAGACCTACCGAGCACATCGCCGATCCGCACCTGCGTCAGGCCGCAGACGGCAGCGATATCGCCTGCCGCCACCAACCCGATATCTTCGGCGCGGCGGCCGTCGATTTTGCGAATCTGGGTCACCTTCTCCTCCACGCCGCGCGTGGCATTGAAGAGGGTGTCCCGGTTGCGGATCGTCCCCTCGTAGACGCGGACGTAGGCCATGCGCCCCATGGTCTTGTCCCGCTCGACCTTGAACACTACGGCCGAAAGCGGCTGCTCCGCGCTGCCGCTCGGCCCGGGCAAATAATCGAGGATCGCTTCCATCAGCTCCTCGATGCCAATCCCTTTGCTGGAGGCTCCCACCAGCAAAGGATAAGCCATTCCCTGCCGTGCGTACCGCTGCAGGGTCGTCTTCACCTCGCGTGCCGGGATGGGCACGCCTTCGATATAGCTCGACAGCAGCGGCTCGTCGAGCTCGGACAGCTTTTCGACCGCTGCTGCGAGGTCGAAGCCGGGCGTGGGCGCGCTTGGCGCGCCCTCTGCCAGCACGTTCACCGCACCGCGGAACGTGTCCTCTATGCCAAGCGGCGCATAGATCGGCACCGCCATCGGTGTCAGCTGCTTGTGGATCTCTTGCAGCACGCGCGCTGGGTCTGCGCCGATGCGATCCATTTTATTCACATAGAGCAAGGTTGGAATCTTCAACGATTGCAGCGCATGCCAAATCATTTCCGTTTGCGACTGCACGCCTTCTACCGCAGAAACAATAAGAATCGCGCCGTCCATCACCCGCAAAGAACGCTCCACCTCGGATAAGAAATCCACGTGGCCCGGCGTATCTACCAAATTAATAAACGTCTCTTTCCACGAAAAAGCCGTCGTCGCGCTGCGCACCGAAATTCCCCGCTCCCGTTCCACATCCATGGAATCCGTTTGCGCCGTACCGCTATCTACACTGCCTAAGGCACGTATTCGTCCGCTATGATAAAGAAGATGCTCCGTTGTTGTTGTCTTTCCCGCATCGACATGGGCAAAAATCCCCACATTCCTGCGCGAAACCGACAACTGCTTACCCATTTCGCCTGCCATCCAGCTTCCCCCGCTCCTTCTCTGCAACGCCTTTATCTTTATATTATACTAAAAGCGCATTCAAAAAGTTATACACCGCGAGATGCATTAGCTCTACATCCTCTCAATCGAGAGGATCAGTTTGGAGAAACAAGCCATCCGTTTCAGCGCAACAATTCTTTTTAGCCATCGTATGTATTACTACACGAGCTTTCCAATAAGACTAATTCATCATTAACATAGGAGGCTTGCCGCTGCATGGAGACACAATCTTCCGAAGAACAACTACTGCCTGCCCCAACCACTTCATCCATTCGCCTGCACAAAGAACACCCCGCTATCCTCGCTTTATGCCAAGCCGACAGTCGTCTAGCGCAGCTAATTCACCTTATCGGTGAACGAACGCTTACACCAAGTGCATTCCCTTATGAATCTTTGGCGATGTCGATTATTTCTCAGCAGCTATCCGCCAAAGCAGCCGCGACCATCAAAGCCAGAGTCAAGCTAGTCATACCGGCATTCACGCCGGAGTTAGTACTCGCTGCCGATGAAACTGCTATTCGAGCATGCGGTGTCTCATTCCCCAAAATCCGCTATATCCGCGATCTCAGCACTAAAATCATAAGCGGCGAAGTGAACTTGGATCGCCTGCATGAGCTGGACAACGCAGAGCTGCTGAAGCAGCTTACAAGCGTCAAAGGCATTGGCGTCTGGACCGCGGAAATGTTCATGATTTTTGCGCTGGGCCGATCCGATGTCATGGCCATCGGGGATGCAGGCCTTCAGCGCGCAGCTCGCTGGCTGCACCAGCTGGAGGAACGCAAGGACTGCAATTATTTGGGACAAATCGCACCGGTGTGGGCACCTTACCGCAGCTTCGCCTCGCTCTATTTATGGCGTGCCGTCGATTTGGGCTATGTAGATTCCGGCCTGCCGGTTGAAGAATGCCAAATTGCAGAAAATCGCTAAATTCATGGCATTTATAAGGCCCAGGGAGCGGCTGAAATTCGCAAAAGTTCGGGCTTCAGCGAAATGTGTGACTATACTTTTTGGAAAACCTGCAATTGTGCATCTTTTTACTCTTGAAATTACCCTTTTTGGTAAGATTCCTGCATTTCTGCATGCTTTTGAATCTTTTTCCTGATTACAGAGCAAAAAGGCTTAAAATTCCTGCACAATTGCAGGAATTTGCATTTTTTCGCCGATTTAGTAGAAAAAACCTGCATTTTCGCAGGTTTTTGGTGGTTTGGGGGCTTGGTGTGGTTTGGTGCTCTTCGTGCTTGGGTAATTTGGGTAATTGGGTTACTTTTGACGCTTTGGGTGCTTCAGATACTTTGGGGTGTTCTCAGTGCTTCTGGTTTTTTGAGTGCTTTGAATACTTTTGATGCTTCTGGCGGTTTGGACGCTTGGGTAATTTGGTTACTCTGGATACTTTTGATGCTTTGGGTGCTTCAGCTACTTTGGGGTGTTCTCAGTGCTTCTCGTTCTTTGAGTGCTTGAGTACTTCCTGGTGCTTTGGATACTTTTGATGCTGCGGAAAGAGATTCACCCCTTGGCCATTCCCCGCAAATAGGTCGTCAAAAGCCGTCTCAGGCTTTCGTCCCGTTCCAGATTCATACGGAATCCGTTTTTCATCTCCAAGGATGCGAACCCATGAACGATGCTGCGGAAGCCGCGCACTACATGCAGAGCGTCTTCTTCACTTAAGTGGTAAGGCTCCAGTAGACGCAGTATAAACATCACAACTTGTGTACTCGCTTCTTTGACTTGTGGATCTTCCAAATCCGGCAATGCCGCCATAGCATCATATAGACCTGGCTGCTTTCTGACAAAATTCACATATGCGAATCCAGCAGCCAGGAGCGCGTCCTCGCCAGACTTGCCAAGCACAGCTTCGACCATCGCCTCTCTTATCTGCTGTAAACTTCGTTGAGACATTAGCTTCCTAAGATCCGGCAAGCCCTTGATATGATTATAAAGAGACGGTGTCTTTACATTTAATTTTGCTGCTAATGCCGCCAAGGTAACGAACTCGATACCCTGTTGATCTGCTATTTCGATCGCTGCCAGCAGTACGGTTTCTGAATCCAGTCCTTGTCGAATGGCCATTTTGTTACCTCATCTCTAAATGTTTGCTGTTTTGATATGAAAGCTTTTGGATGCTTCTTCCAAAGCTTTATCCATGATTTGTTGTGGCCGCTCAATCATTTGTCCGTGGCCAACTGCGAGTACACTAGGTTGAAGTGCTCTTAGTTTAACCGCGCTCTCCAGTGACCCTTCTTTGCTCCATGTTGCCAGAGCCGGGAAGGGGAACCAGAATTTCGTCACTCCGGACACGGCCACCCCTCCGCGCACTTGAAAAGCATCCCCTGCAATCAACGCACGGCTGCGAACATCCAAGAAAGCCATCATGCCCGGTGTATGCCCTGGAGCCACTACGGCTTGCAGCGAGCCGACCAAATCGCCATCTTCCAAGTATACATCCGGTTTCGTTTGGATGGCACCTGCTTTGGGCACGCCGCCCTTAATTGGTAAATTCGGCTCGCCCGCTTCCAGCTCTTGATTTCCTGCGAGCAGCTTTCCATCTCGGCGTGAAATGTAGACAACGGCTTGCGGCAGTGCCTTTTTCAAGCCATCCAGTGCACCTATATGATCACTATGCGCGTGGGTAAGTACAATGCGTGTAATGGGTTTGCCAATCGTCGCGGCCGCCTTCAGAATCCCTTTGAGACTAAATGGCATTGCCGCATCAATTAAGGTTAACTCCTCAGCTTCCTCCACCAAATAACAATTAACGGGGAATACTTTGGGCATAAAAGTAATTTGATATAACTGACCGATTTGCGTGATTTTCATCATAACGCCTCCTGTTTGCTATTTATATTAGTATAATAACTAATATCATTAGTTTAGTCAATAGGCTTATGAAAGATTTCACGCTTTTTCTTGGCTATGTTAAAATATTGCTCAGATCCGCATCGTATGTTCTTACAACTACAATGAATCAAAGCGAGGGAACCATCATGAATACTGAAACTTTAGAGTTATTCCGAACACTGACTGAGCTGCAAGCAGCGCCCGGTTTTGAACGGGACATCCGCAAGTTTGTACGCGGTGAGTTAGAGAAATATACGAACGAGTTCGTCCAGGACGGACTCGGCAGCTTGTTTGGCATCCTGCGCGGCGATGAAACAGGTCCTAGAATCATGGTCGCCGGCCACTTCGACGAGGTTGGCTTCCTC
The DNA here is from genome assembly GCF_002027705.1 of Paenibacillus ferrarius. Classification (GTDB taxonomy): domain Bacteria; phylum Bacillota; class Bacilli; order Paenibacillales; family NBRC-103111; genus Paenibacillus_E; species Paenibacillus_E ferrarius. The sequence continues at coordinate 132,565 of NZ_MBTG01000023.1, forward strand.
GTCAGCGGTATCACGGAGCATGGCACGATCAAATTCCAGCCCCTTGGCGGCTGGTTCAGTCAAGTACTGCCCGCGCAGCGCGTGCAGATTATGACCGAGCAGGGGCCGATCATCGGTGTGATCGGCTCGGTGCCCGTGCACTTGCTGGACGAAGCGTCACGCAGCAAGTCCGCAGACATCAAGACGATGTATATCGACATCGGCGCAGAAGACAAAGCCGATGCGCTCGCCATCGGCATCAAGCTCGGGCAGCAGATTGTGCCCATCTGCCCGTTCACCCCGCTGGCCAATCCGAAACGGATTATGGCCAAAGCTTGGGACAATCGCTACGGCGTCGGCCTGGCGATTGAACTGATGAAGGAGCTTCACGGTACGAAGCTCCCGAATGTCCTGTACGCCGGTGCAACCGTGCAGGAGGAGGTCGGCGTGCGCGGCGGACGAACGGCGGCGAACCTCATTGCGCCGGACCTCTTCTACGCGCTCGACGCCAGCGCCGCCGGGGATATGACCGGCGACCGCAATGCCTTCGGGCAGCTGGGGCGCGGAGCGCTGCTGCGTATCTTCGATCCCACGATGATAACCCACCGCGGGATGGTAGAGTTCATTCTGGATACGGCGGAGACGCATAAGATCCCGTATCAGTACTTCATCTCGGCGGGTGGAACAGATGCCGGCCTCGTACATGTCCAGGGCACAGGTATCCCCTCTGCCGTCATCGGGGTTTGCGCGCGTTACATTCATACCTCCGCGTCGATCCTGCACGTGGATGATTACGCAGCCGCGAAGGAGCTGCTCATTAAACTCGTGCAAGCTAGCGATCGCACGACATTGAATACGATTCATGCGCAAGCGTAAATGATTTTTTTTGAAATATAAATGACCAAGGGTTGAGCAGAAGCGTTTCTGTTCAACCCTTTTTTGTGCGATCAACCTTCTATTTTGGCAGTTGCATGTTCATATGTAGAACTCATGTTCCAATATATGGTATAATTAGCATAATCATAGGTTAATAGAAAGAAGGACTATTTATGACGTACATCATTCGTGAAGCTACTTCCCAAGATACCAAAGAAATCAGCACCTTTGTTTCTGCGCGCACAGGTAAAGACATTTCTCCTTTGCACATTGAAAATAGGCTGCATTTTATGCGAGATAATCCAAATGAATCCCTCTATGTCTACGAAGAGCAGAACCAGATTCTAGGTACATTGGGCTTTCGTATTCGTCAAGGCGATGGTGAGATTCTAAAGTTCAGCGAGATATCCGTTATTTCTTTGGATGAAACGAAACATCAGCAGGCTGCCGCCGATAAATTGAAGAATTATGCCGAGCAATTGACGAAGAAGCACGCTTGCAACGGGATGTGGTGGATCACGGGAGCAGAGAAGCATGATACATCGCGGGAGAATAATGAGCCGCTAGATTTTCATGAAACTGGCTACCGATTCGTCAAACGTTTTTTATAGAGAACGCAATCATATCTAGACGTCTAGCCTCTAAGAAACTTCTAAGGAGTGAACAGCATGTCAACTGGGTTTAACACAGGACCTTTTTCTATGGGCAGCAGCATTTTTTTTACGGTCTTTATCCTTATTTTTGTTCTCGTCATTGGCGGTTTTATCTTCATTATCATCAAATCACTCTCAACATGGGCGTCCAATAACGCCTCCCCCCTCCAAAGTCGGACCTGTAAGGTTGTCGCCAAAAGAATGCAGGTAAGCGGCGGTTCTGGTGATTCCACTTCAAGCACGAGCTACTATGCAACCTTTGAATTCGAAGATCGGAGTCGGCTTGAATTGCATATTGGCCGTCAGCAGTTCGGGTATATCGTTGAAGGCGATCTAGGAACTCTCTCGTATCAAGGCACCAGATATAAAGCATTCTCGCGCATACTATGAGCATGCTGCCTGAAGTCAGAAATGGTGGATCGCCTGCTTGCCAAATTAAACAAGGAATCCCGCCCAAAAACAACGCATACACGAGCAATTCAAAGCATATAGGAAATTAGGCGGGATAACTCGTTTGTAATCGAATATTCTGAATATTTACAATATTTAAATATTAATATATGATAAATACAAGCTCACTTGAAGGACAAGCCGTACAGCTGGTACAGCATTCGGACAGGAGCGAGGATAACCTCAACTTAGGAAGGGGATAGTCCATTGGACCACGTTAGCGAAACATGTCCACTTTTCCTTCAAACGACGGAAGAAAAGGTGCGGGAACGGCCATCGTTCATCGGACATGTGGGAATCCAACACGGTAAATGTGAATAGCGTTTATTCGAGGAAAGGATCCGTAGGTACGTAATGTCGTAATTTCAACGTCAGTTGGTTGATTGGAGTGTGTGTAGGTACAATTGAATACGATGAATGAACCTTAGGGGCCTCCGGTTATCTCAGATAAGCGGGGGTCCCTATTTCTGTTCATGCTCTTATTTCGGTAATGAGAAACGGACAATAAAGGTCGTGTTTTTCCCTGGTTCACTTTCTACAGCAATAGAGCCTTCATGCATCTCAATAATTTTCTTCACAATCGACAAGCCAAGTCCATTGCCGCCTGAAGTTCGGTTCCTCGACTTATCGGATTTATAGAACCTTTCAAAAATATGCGGCAAATCCTCCTCCGATATACACGCGCCATTATTTGAAATTCGGATGATTGCACTTTCTGCGCTGCTTGTAACATGGACACCAATCGTTCCCCCTACCGGGGTAAATTTCACTGCATTATGAATGAGATTTGTCCATACCTGACTTAGGAGGTCTTCATCAGCGGATATCGTAACCGCCTCAAGCTCAATATCCATCTCAATATCTTTGTCCACCCACTGGGGCTCACAGGCTAGAATAAGATTGCGGATCTGCTTATCCAGACGATAGCTTGTTGGTTCAAAAGGATGATGCTGTGATTCTAACGATGTTAGCTTCAATAAATTATCGCTAAGCTTCGATAGTCTTGTGCTTTCTGTTTCGATAATCTCCAAGTAATGCTTCCGCTCTGCGGGTGATAGCTGCTCGTTTTGCAGCGCCCGTGAGAATCCACTAATAGAAGTCAGCGGTGATTGTATTTCATGGGACACATTGGAGATGAACTCCTGTCTCATTTTTTCTACCTGCCCGAGCTCTACAGCCATCGTGTTGATCGAATCCACCAGTTCCACAAAGGGGCCGTTATGCGGATTATTCTCGACAGAAACGTTGAAATCCCCCCTCGACATGCTCCGAATGGCCGCTATCATTTTTTGAAAAAAGATCATTTGCTGGCTCTGAATGAATCGCCCCATAATCGCCATGGTGAGCCCCCAGAGAAACATTCCGCTAACGGAGTTAATGAGCTGGACCACCACTTCGGAAGGACGCTTATTGAGATAGCTATATAACCAGGACGTCCCATAAAACGAAGCCAGCCAATAGATAATAATCAAGATAAAAATGCCTACCGCAAAGAAGAAGCCTCGTACACGCTGCTTTCTGGACTGCATGTTTCGCATGCTCTTGCGCTGCTCGTGTTTCTCCCTCCGCATGTTCCTACGTGCTTGCCGCTTTTCCCTGCTCATGATCGCAGGACCTCCATCCGGTACCCAAGTCCCCGAATCGTTGCAATGCGAAAAGCATGCTGCTCCTCCGGGAACCTCTCCCGCAGCCGATTGATATGAACGTCTACTGTCCGTTCGTTGCCTTCATAATCGAAGCCCCAGATCTGCTCGATGAGCTGGTCTCGGGAGAAGGTTTTTCCCGGGTAGCTGGCAAGCTTATAAAGCAGCTCAAACTCTTTGAGCGGCAGGGTCATGCTATCGGAACCGACTGAGACTTCATACGTTTTGCGATTCATGCTGAGGTCTCCGACCTGAACTGTTTGAGACGAAGCGATTTTGTAGCGCTTCAGCAGCGCCTTCACGCGCAGCGCCAGCTCCACAGGCTCGAAGGGCTTGACGAGGTAATCGTCTGTGCCCAGCTCGAAGCCCTTGACCTTCTGCGAGGTCTCGCCTTTGGCAGTGAGCATAAGCAGCGGGAGATCGTAATGCTCCCGCAGCTCCTTGCACAGCTCCCAGCCGTCCATATTAGGCATCATAATATCCATAATCACCATGTCTACCTGAACGGTCTCGAGCAGTTTGAGCGCTTCCGCACCGTCCGCGGCTTCGACAACCTCGAAGCCTTCGTTCTGCATGAAGACGCGAACCAGCTCGCGGATATAGGGGTCATCATCAACAATTAGTATGGGAGCCATCTGCCTCACGCCTCGCTTTGTTAGAATCTAGTCACACTTGCTTTAACCTCATTTTAACATACAACTCCTAGCTCATTTAGACGAATAGACGAATTCTGATGGCTTCAGCACCGAATCTGCATTTACTTGTATCTCTATATCCTTCGGTGCTGGCGGCAGCATTCTCGCCTTTCCCAAGAAGATGGTTTTCCTCGTGTCTCCCCAGGCATAATATCACCAATAATCGTGATGGCTATCGCCATCAAGGTACCTGCGCCAATTCCTTGCAATCCACGGAAAACGATTAAATCTGACATGTTGCTCGCCTTCCTGTACTTAGCATACCGGGCTTTTATAAACTGAATTTAAACCAAAGCAGCCGTTCGTCCTGCAAGGGCTTTTTTTGGGAAATAATATGTGATACATTTTGGAGAAAGGAACTGTTTGGGAGGATATACTCGTATGACCAATCATCGATTTGCCGATTTTCAAAGCCTTCCTACCTGCGAGGATGAAGAAGCATTTCAAAAAGAGGTCCATGCCGAGGGCTATTCTGGTTTCCGCCGGATTTTAGACGGCCTTACAGAGACCATCAAAGCCGCAACTGACGCAGATATTGCAGACATTGAGCTGACGATCGCCACAGGCCGCCGCCTATTCCCAGAGCCTGTCCACTTCAGCCCTTCATGGGAATGTGTGTGGACAGAGCTTGAGGCCACTCTCGCGGCCAAAAAGCATGTCCTCACGACCATAGAACCGGCGAACCGCACAGGGGAATGGCAGGTGATCATGGATAACCCCAACGTGGTGCAGGAGGTCGTCTGCTATCCCGGATTGAGCTTCCAAGATGCCGCCTATCTATATGCCTATTTCCGGCCACAGCTGGAGAAGTCAGAGTATATTCGCTTGCAGAAGATTCAAACGGTCATCCAGGACATCGGAGGTTGAAGAGCCTGATTGGGAGGCTGAGATAGCCTTTCGACTCACGTGCATGATAGGGGGCTTCTACTAAGGAATGTGGAATTTCGTGCCTTGTGGAGTTTCTATTATTTGCAAGAATTTCGCCCGAGGGTGCCAGGAAGCGATACGTTGCCTTCATCTGATGGTGATACGGAACTACGGTACGCTATTTCGAGAAAAAAGGGCTATTTCGAGGCGAAACGGAACTAGAGTACGCTAATTGCCCGAATGTACCTGTTTCGGAGAAGCAAGTGCACATTTAGCGGATCCTAGTTCCGCCTATCTGGAATTAGAGCCATTTTTGATAAAATAACGGATCCTAGTTCCCTTCATTCCAAATGCTTACGGCCCCGCAGCAAAAACCACTCCACAAGGAAAAGATTGATGAGCAGCCCCAGCCAGATGTTGACCTCTAAAATATCAGCGATCATCTGCTCGCGGCCGCCTTCCGGCAGATGGAATCCGTGCATAGCGAGATAGATCAAAATGCAAAAAGGAACGATCAACCGCCCTGATGTAGCGACCAAGGTGACGGCATAGCTCCTGATCATCCAAAGGCGATGCTCCGGGAACTTTCTTTTGACAGCGAATCGGAAGCCCTTCCATGTGGTAAACAGCCAGACAATACTCAAGGTCAGGAAAGCCATCGCTTTGACAAAGCTGTCGATGTATAAGGTGATGACCAGCCCCAAAAGTCCACTTAGCATAACACTAGCGACATATACACGACCGAGAGCTCGATGCCATGACGGATAGCGTGTGCGGAATTGCACAGGAAATTGAAATAAGCCGCTGATTAGGGCAACCAGGGCAAATCCAATATGAACAACAAGCACCGTATAGTGCAAAGAAAAAGAGGGATTCAGCGTAGCTCGGCTGCGCGCAGGATCTAAGGTAACATAGGGAAACACCGCGGCAATCGCAACCCCTACAATAAGGATAATGAAGAACATGCTCCACTTTTTACTCATATCGAACCCCCGTTTAAGATCATCACTCCTCTCTTAGTGTAATGCCTTCATCTAAATGCTTTCTAACTAATTTCTTAAATAAATCTAAACTGCCTGCTGGAGCCGCTCACTAACTAAGCTTCTTCTTCATCCACTCGCACCAGGACAAGTCTGCGTCTACTTTCATCATAGCCTTCTGTACCAATACGTAGGGACCGAACTGGGAATCGTGAATTTCCAGTTTCTCAAGTGGCTTGCCGCTCTCTTCTTTGATTTTATCAAATAATAAATGAAGACGATTTCTCTTCTTCAAATAGTATTCTTTGCGTTCTGCAAGCAATTTCAGCGCAGGCTCTTTGTCGACAAGGCTAATGCAGTACACCTTTAAGGCCAGCTCATCCCGCATCACAGGCTCGTCCGTAGGCTCTGCGATCCAAAGACTCGTCGCTTCCTTGCCTTTCTCCGTGATGGAGTACACTTTTTTATCTGGTTTATCTGACTGCGGGACATGAACGAACTCCACATAGCCATTCTGCTCTAATTGCGCAAGCAGTGGATAGATTTGGCTATGTTTAGCTTGCCAAAAAGGCTGAATATGCTGCATGAGTTCATAACCCGTTCGAGAGTGTTTCGTTAACAGGCTTAGCAAGCCATAAGAAAGGGTATTCATAAGACCTCCTTCGATATGTCATTATTGACATATATCTTCTTTGGTAGTATGATGATTTTCATTCAAATTATAGAGAATCCGGCAAAGAAGTCAATAACTGGAGTGGAGGCATTACCTTGAGCAAGAGTAAGGATGATCTACAGCAAGTACGATTCTGGCCTGTTATGATTGCAATATTCTTCGGGTCGTTCGTTTCAATTCTCAGCATGAGCACAATTAATATTGCCATACCGATTTTGAGCCAACATTTTAACACCGATTTAAGTAAAATCCAGTGGACGATTACGGGCTTCATGCTCGCGAGCGGCACCATTGCCCCAATTACCGGTTATTTCGGCGAACGCTTTAGCTACAAGCGCTTATATGCACTGGCCCTCGTAGGTTTTACCGTCTTTTCGTTTCTATGCGCGATTTCTTGGGATGCGACTTCTCTCATCGCTTTCCGTATAGCGCAAGGGGCGTTCAGCGGTCTCATTATGCCTGCCACGATGACGATTATTTACCAAGTCATTCCGCGTGACAAACAGCCCGTAGCCATATCCTTGTGGTCCCTATCGGCTATGATGGCGCCTGCCATCGGTCCTACCTTGAGCGGATGGCTGCTGCAAAACTGGAGCTGGCACTGGTTGTTCCTTATGAACATACCTGTTGGTCTGGTCGCCATCTTCCTAGTTTTGAAATTAATCCCGTATTACCGCCTTTCTGTACCTAAAAGGTTTGACCTGATCGGCTTGCTAACTGTCGTTGTCAGCAGTCTTTCCTTGCTGATCGCTTTCTCACAAGGGCATGCGTGGGGATGGACATCAGGCAAGGTCATTGGCTTGTTCGCACTTGGTTTTGTCGTGCTTCTCCTCTTCATTTGGAGAGAACTATCGGTAGAAACACCTCTGTTGAATATTCGTGTTTTGCACAATTCACGTTACTCATTAACACTCATAATTTCAAGTATCGTTACGATTAGCTTATATTCCGGGACTTTTTTGACTCCTATTTTCTTGCAAAATATTCAGCATGTAACTCCGTTAGATACAGGGCTCATTTTGCTGCCTGCATCGCTGGCCATGGCACTCTGCATGCCGATCGTAGGGAAGCTATATGGCATTGTCGGTCCTCGCGTCCTTATGTTCAGCGGAATTACGTTAATCGCGGTTGGTACTTTAACGCTTAGTTGGTTAAGTGTAGACGTATCTCGCAGCTACATTTTGTTCTGGATGATCGTTCGGAACATCGGGATTGCCCTGGCGACCATGCCTGCGAGCAATGCGGGTATGGAACAAATTCCGCGGACCCTGTCCGGTCATGCCACATCGATCAGCAACTGGGTTCGCAACGTCTTTGGCTCGTTCGCCATCGCCCTCTTCACATCGGTTCTGTCATCCAAAACCGCTTCACATACGACCGAGTTGGTTAGCAGCGGCATCAAGGATAAAGTGGTTATTGGCTCACATGCCTTCACCATGAGTGTCAATGATGTTTACTTGCTGGCTACCCTCATCGTAGTCGTCGCTTTGCCGCTTACTTTGTTTATCAAAAAGCGCCCGATTGAGAAAGAAGATCCGGCAGCGATCAATGCTATGGTTCAATCGAGTGTGTCCAAGTAATTTCCATGAACAAAAAGCCTTAAGCCCGAGGGAGAAGTTCCCTCTGGCCAAAGGCTTTTTGTTTTTTAGCCCAACACCACGCGGTCATCCGCTAACTTGGTGCCGCTAATGTTCTCGAACTCACCGAGCAGCTGCTCCACGGTGAGGTCCTTCTTCCGCTCCGCGCTGACATCGAGGATGATGCGGCCTTTGTCCATCATGATCAGGCGATTGCCTAGCCTGATCGCCTGCTCCATGTTGTGCGTGACCATCAAGGTGGTCAGCTTCATTTCGCGCACGATATCCTCGGTCAATCGTGTAATCAGCTCCGCGCGCGAGGGATCGAGCGCGGCCGTGTGCTCGTCAAGCAGCAGAATCTGCGGCTTGGTGAACGTCGCCATGAGCAAGCTGAGGGCTTGACGCTCGCCGCCGGAGAGCAGACCCACCTTCGCGCGCAGACGGCCCTCCAGGCCGATTCCGAGGCGCTGAAGCTGTTCCAGGAACAGCTTGCGCTTCCGCGCGGTGACGCCGAAGCTCAGCCCGCGCTTCTTGCCGCGGGCGTACGCCATGGCGAGATTCTCCTCGATGGTCATTCGAGGAGCAGTCCCCGCCATGGGATCTTGAAAGACGCGGCCGATCCAGCGGCTGCGCTCGTACTCCGGCAGGTGGTGAATCACCTCGCCGCCGATGCGCACTTCGCCAGCATCCGGCGTCATCACGCCGGAGATGATATTCATCAGCGTCGACTTACCGGCGCCATTGCTGCCAATGACCGTCACGAAGTCACCGGGCTTCAGGTTTAAGTTAATGCCGATCAGCGCGATTTTCTCATCCGCTGAGCCAGGGTTAAAAAGCTTGGAAACATTGGAGAGCTGGAGCATCAGCGTTTACCTCCCTTATTCAGCTGCACAGCGCGAGCGATGAGCTCGGCTGAGCGGCGTTTGGCTGTTGCTTTTTGCTTCACAGAGCGCTGCACAGAAGGCAGGACAAGCGCAATGATAACGATGATAGCGGTGATCAGCTTCAGATCAGAAGCTTTCAGCCATTCTACGCGGAGCGCCAAGGCCACTACAATACGGTACACAATAGAACCGAGTACCGCAGCCAGCGTCGCTTGGAATACAGTGCGAGCGCCAAAAATCGCTTCGCCGATAATAACCGAAGCCAGTCCGATAACAATCATCCCGATCCCCATCGAAATGTCCGCAAAACCTGATTGCTGAGCGATCAGCGCACCGGAAAGCGCAACTAAGCCGTTGGATAAGCTGACGCCTAGAATCGTAGTTCGATCCGTATTCGCGCCAAAGCTGCGGATCATGCGAGCATTATCTCCTGTTGCTCGCAAGGATAGTCCTAAATCTGTATGCAGGAACGCATCCAACAGCAGCTTGAAAATAATCACAATAATGAGCACGACCGTAATCGGCTTCATCGCCGAGAATAACGTATCGGCCCCCAGCAGTGAAATATTCGGTTTCCCCATAATCCGCATATTAATGGAATAAAGGGCAATCATCATGAGAATACCTGACAGCAATCCATTAATTTTCCCCTTCGTATGAAGCAAGCCCGTGCATGCTCCGGCAGCAAGTCCGCCTGCAAAAGCAGCCACACACGCAAGTATCGGCGAATATCCGTTCGAAATCATGATCGCAGCAATCGCTCCGCCCGTCGTGAAGCTTCCATCCACCGTCAAATCCGGAAAATCGAGAATACGAAACGTGATATACACACCAAGTGCCATCAGCGCATAAAGCAAGCCTAGCTCGACGGCGCCAATCATGGAATCCATCATCTGAAAAAACCTCCCTAACTCATAAAAAAAAGAAACTCACAACTTGAAAAAAGAGATGAACGAAAGTGACGTTCACCCCTTTTGTGTCCTAAACTTTACTGAATGATGTTTTTCTCTTTATCTTTGACAGCATTTTTCATGGCATCCGTCACTTCAATCCCTTGGGCTTTCGCTGCTTTCAGGTTCAAAATCAGGTCCAGCTTCTCAGGTACAGTAACTTTCATATCTGCCGGTTTCTTACCGTTTTTAAGAATCTCTACAGCCATTTGGCCAACTTGGTAGCCATGGTCATAGTATTTGAAGCCAACTGTTGCGAAAGCACCCTTTTCTACCGTATCACGATCACTGGAGAAGAACGGAATGTGCTTGTCATTCGCAATTTGAATGATACCGTCTACGCCGCTAACAACCGTGTTATCGAGTGTAATCAAGAAGGCATCTGCACGACCCACAAGGGATTGAGCAGCTTGCTTAACTTCCGATGTGTTGGTAACCGGTGCTTTGACCAATTTAATACCGTGTTTGGTCAGAGAATCTTCCGCATTTTTGGCCATGATGACCGCATTCGGCTCCCCTTCATTGATAACGAGACCCACTGTTTTGATTTTCGGCATATTCGTAGCCACGAAATCCATTAACTGAGCAACCGCCATCGGATTCGTATCGGATGCTCCGGATACGTTGCCGCCCGGCTTGTCAACACTGCTAACAATCTTGGCAGCAAGCGGATCAGTTACCGCCGCAAATAGAATCGGAGCTTTCTTCACTTGCTGTACAACCGCTTGTGCGGATGGTGTCGCAATACCGAGTACCAAATCATTGTCTGCGGAAGCAATTTTTTGAGCAATGGATAAGTTGTTCGTTTGATCGCCCTGTGCGTTGTTGAAATCAACCTTCAGGTTCGTTCCTTCCACAATCCCTGCATCCTTCAATGCTGCCAAGAAGCCTTGACGTGTAGCATCCAAGGAAGGATGCTCAACGATCTGTGAAATAGCGACTTTGTACGTCTTGCCAGCTGCAGCCGTGGCTGCTGGTGCTGGCGCGCTTGCTGCCGGAGTCTTGTCAGCCGCTTTTTGCCCACAACCTGCTGCTACAAGCATAAGTGCTGCTGATAATACGAGTGACGCGAGTGCTTTCTTTTTCAAACTGATTACCCCTCTCTACGTTCCCATTTGTTGGACTTGGCCAATTCGCCCGCTCACCACTTTAACGCTTTCGTGGAGCAAAGTGCGAAGATGCCTGACTGCGAAGCGCCAAGTATAGATCACAATTAACCATAGTTTAATTGGGTCTAGGGTTTCCGTCAATCGTTTTATCCGTATTTGTACGTTTTTTGTAAACATCTGGTGAAAGCGCAATCACGCCTATGTCATGTGATAGAAGTCTTTTAGCAGCCCATCCATCACCCGATTCGTCCTCGCGGCCGTTACGCCTGTACTCGGGCTTTTGCCGAGTCCTCTCAATTCCTCTACGACTTTCGTAATTAACGGCTGCTGCACATGTGCCGGGTTCGGTATGTCCTTTTCTTCAATAAGACCGTCCAAGCCCTCAATCCGCAAATCGCCGCTAAACGTGGAAAACGTCATTTTCCCCAGACTGCCGACAATCTCGTTTTTGTCCAAGTGCGTATATGTATTGAAGCTCCATATGCCCGTCCCCATCACACCGGACTCAAACGCATACGTCGCAGTTACAATGTCTTCTACTTGATGACGTTGGGCCTGATTCTTGGCGAAACCTTGAACCTCACCGATCGGACCTAACAGATAATCAAGAATATCCAACGTATGGCTGGCTAAATCAACAAACAGCCCGCCGCCGGATAACTCTGGCTGCAGCCGCCAAGGCAGTTCTTCGCCCAGATTGTCCTTCGCCTGCTGCAAATAGGTGGTCTGTACGAAACGAACATCGCCGATCACACCGCTGTCCAGCAACCGCTTAATTTCCACGAATTTGGGCAAGCCTCTTCGATAATAGGCAACAAATAAAGGCACGCCTGCTTCTTCACAGGCTGCTATCATATCCAAGCATTCCTGATGATTCTTCGCCATTGGCTTCTCGACATAGACTGGCTTCCCAGCGCGAGCGGCCATCAAAGCATATTCGTGGTGAAAAGCCGGAGGTGTTGCTACATATATCGCATCCACATCCGGATCATGAACCAGCGCTTCAGCATTGTCGTACCACTTGGCTACGCCATGTCTCTTCGCGTAATCTTCTGCAAGATGCGCATCCCGCCGCATTACGGCTGCAAGCTCAGAGCCTTCCACCTTCTGCAGGGCAGGACCGCTTTTGACTTCCGTCACATTGCCGCAGCCGATAATTCCCCATCGTACTTTATCCATTCTTCATTCCTCCTACTGGTATCAGTCCAATCTAGTTGATGAACATATTCGACGTACGATTGTCCCTTCCCTTTAAGCAAATAGAAGTGTTAATGCCCTTTGTTTTAGGGTATAATATAGAGATAATTATACTGTCTCCTAGGGAAAGAAGGGGTACTAATGCCACACGTAGTCACTATGATCGAAGACACAACTGACTATGCTTTTCGCAACGCGAAAGCCTCACTTGAAATAGAAGGACAAACTTTACCTACAGGCAGCGAAGAACTAATCCTAAAAAATCTCAGGGGAGAGTTATCCGAAGAGGAATTCCTCCAACGTGCGCTCGAAATTGCTTTAAGTGTATAGAAAAGCTTCCAATCAATCTAAGTACTGCTATCCCGGTACAGAAATTCTAATTAATAAGCCCGACATAAGGGACCAACATAAGTTAACGGCATATGAGAGTATAGTTAGTACTAGACGCAATGCATTATTGGTTACGCAGCCCTTGCCTGGTTCTTTTGACTTTGCACACTTACGGGTCATCCATCATTATCTTTTCCAGGATGTATACCCCTTGTTCGCTGGAAAAATCCGGGAAGAGGACATAAGTAAGGGCAACTTTAATTTTGCCTATACCCAGCATATACTCCCTCAATCCAAGGAGATATTCAGCAAGTTAAAAGACGAAAATCACCTAATTGGCTTGGACGTTGAGATCTTTTCTTTAAAAGCGGCGTTATTTATGGGGGACCTTAACCACTTACATCCCTTCCGGGAAGGTAACGGTAGAGCTCAGAGAGAGTTCCTCCGATGCTTGGCACTAAATACTGGGTTTAAGCTAGACTGGTCTTTAGTAAACAAAGATGAAATTCTTCTGGCTTTTATCAAGTCAGTTAGAGACGAACAACCTCTGGCCGATGTTATTAGAAGGTGTATTTAGCAATAATTCTACATATCTCAAAAAAAAGATCAGAGCCCATTTCATGGCTCTGATCTTTTTCTATATTTGCTGCACATTTTCCCTTTGATTCAAGCTCAAAGAAAAAGCCGCCCAAGGATTCAGGCGACTTCTGTTTAGCTACAATGCACTAGGAGCATGCTCCGCAACCATCTGCTCCTGAAGCTGCAACTGCTGCGTAGCAAATTCGCGGTACATCTCATGAGACTCCAGCAATTGCTGATGCGTCCCGCTCCCTGTGACGACACCCTTGTCGAGGAAGATGATTTGGTCGGCATCCACGACGGTGGACAAGCGGTGCGCAATGACTAATGTTGTGCGTCCTTGCATCAAGTTTTGCAGGGCTTGCTGGACGACAACCTCAGATTTGCTGTCCAGACTCGATGTAGCTTCGTCCAGCATCAGAATTTTCGGATCTCTCAGCAGAGCCCGTGCAATCGCAATCCGCTGTCTTTGGCCACCGGACAGCTTGATCCCGCGCTCACCCACTTCGGTATCGTACTTTTGGGGAAGCTCTTCGATAAATGCGTCGGCATAGGCCATCTGCGAAGCTTTCTTCAGCTCTTCCATCGTAATTTCATGCTGCAAGCCGTAGCAAATATTGTCCCGAATGGTACCGGCAATCAAGGGGCTCTCTTGAGACACATAGCCGATTTGACTCCGCCAGGATATGAGGGAGAACTGATCAATGCCTTCTACACCTAAGGTAATAGCCCCTTTTTGCGGTGAGTAAAAACGTTCCAACAACGAGAACATCGTCGTCTTGCCGCTGCCGCTCGGACCTACGATAGCCGTGACTTTACCCGCTTCCATGGTGAAGCTGACATTTTTCAACACCGGCTCCCCCTCTTTGTATCCATAGGTCACCCGATCGAATTGAAGCGACTGGGAGGCGTTCGTGACAGCAGCGCCTGCATGCGGATTCTCTTCTTCATAATCCAGAACATTCAGGATCGTATCCGTAGCGCCCATCGCTTTCTGTGCTTGATTGAAGAACTGTGTGATTTGGGTAATGGGCATAACAATTTGGAACAAATACAACATGAACGCCACCAGCTGACCGGCAGAAATCGCCCCAGAGGAGACACGCATGCCGCCATAGCCGAACAAAACGACGAATAGCATCAGCATGACGAAAGTAACAAGCGGTGCCATTAGCGCTTGAATGCGGCCTTCTTTAAGCCCAAATTTGAAAAGCTTTTGAATGCCCGTACTGCCTTCTTTGTACTCAACTGGCTCCGCATTGGCCGCTTTCACTAAGCGAATTTCAGACAATACTCGATTGAGTACTGAAGTGAAATTGGCGGTTTCTGCTTGCAGGCCTTTGGATACTTTGAACATTTGCCGTCCTAATGGGAACAAGATTATGAATGCTAATGGGAATACGCTGAACATGATCAAAGTCATTTTCCAATCCATATAAAGCAAAACTACGATCGAACCAATAATCGCAATGATACCTGTAATGAAGCCCGACATATGCTCGGCAATCAAACCTTTAATCACAGCGGTATCGTTCGTCATTCGAGATATTGTATCACCTGTTTGATGGTTGTCATAATAGCTAACTGGCAGCACGAGCAACTTTTTCCAAAGCCGATCCCTGATCCCTGCTACCACACGCTGCCCTGCTAAATTCAGCAGGTACACGGATACCCCGGAGGCAACCGCTGAGGCTACGAAAGCAATCGCCATCCCGCTAATCTGCAGCCAGTTTAGAGAGTCAATGGAGAAGCTATCCACGACATTCTTGGTGAACAACGGTATGACCAAGCCTACTAACGTTGAAATAACACTTAATCCTAATGCTATGCCGAGTACGAGTTTGGGGGGATTCGTCTGGAGAAGCAAGCGGACAAACCCGCGCCAGTTGCTCTTGCCCCTGAGCTCTTCTTTCTTTGTTGTAGTCATATCTCCTACTCCTTTGCCGATCGGATGCTTATGATCCGTCTGTGTATGTTCTACTTCTTTAACCTGATCATACACATCAATTTTAAACGGAATATAAACAAAATGAATCGGTCGGCAGGTGTAGTTGCTTATTGGGGCTGCTGACGATACCAAGCGATGGTTTCTTCAAGCGCAGCGCGTAGAGGTGTTGGTGTCATTTCCTTACCAAAACGCTTCATGAATTTCGTACAATCCATCACAAAAGGCTGCTCAAACTCATACAGCATCTCCACAACTTCTTTCGCCGCGGGTATGAACAGACCACCCAATCGGAGCATCCCGCGACCCATCGTACCGATACGTGGAGCGTGTCCAGCAACTTCATAAGCTAGTTCTGTGAATTTGCGGGCGCTCACAGTCTCTGCATGCGGGACATGCCATACTTGGCCGAAGGCATCCTCGTGCTCACTTAGAATAACGAGTGCTCGCCCGAAATCCTCCACATACGTGACCGTGTGCAATTCATTCGGATTTCCCAGCAGCGAAACAGCCTTTCCCTTCGTCAGTGGTCCAAAAAAGCGGTCACCATACGAGGAATTCCGGGCATGTGGACCATAGAAATCAGATCCTCGGCCAATCGTTACTTTTAACGTGCCTGTATCATACAGGTTGAGCAGATTTCGAGCCAGCTCAGCCCTCACCTTGCCCTTGCGGGTATGGGTTTTATAGGGCAACCCTTCATGAATAGGCCCTTTCACTTCTCCATACATATACAGGTTATCCCCCATAATGAGATTGGCCTGATGATACGATGCCGCGTGCGCAATATGGCCCATCATCTGCTGGAATAAGCCTTCCCACTTATGATACGGCGGTGCTGCGCATTGAAAGACGTTATTCGCTCCCTTGATCGCGGCTAATGCGCCGCTTTCACTCATCAGATCAGCCTGAACGGCCTCTACACCAGAGGGCACATCCGCTTTAACCGAGGAACTCACCATTCTTACACGGTTCCCTCTTTTCAAAAGCTCCTTCATGACTGCTCTGCCCAGCGGACCTGCTCCTAATATCACTTCCATCTCGCATCCTCCTTAGTGTTTTACGCGGCTCATTAGCCTTATGAAATAAAAATAAACCCTATAGCAGCTATAGGGTCAACACGTGTTTCACAGGAATTTGCAAATCAACAATAAATTCATCCGTGTTCCTCATATGAGTAAAATCAATCAAGTATCGCTCCAGAACAGGGCCGTTCTCTTCATAGTCATTCAAGATCATCCATTCTCGCAACCGCCTGTACAGCCCTTTACACGATTCTTCATCGGGAAACCCGGCATAGACTGCAGAGATGTACTCTCCGCCCGGCAACCATCTGGTGAAAGAAGGTTCGATCTTGCTCGCCAGCAGCGGCACACATACCTCAATATCAGAGTCATTTCGATCAAATGTCAGCAAATCTTCATGATAGATCGTCCAGATGTGGCCATCTACCGTCAATCCGTGCTCTTTGACCCTGTCTAACAAGGCCATAAACCGTATAACGGAAGACTCCATCCCGCATACATCGTTTTTCCTTTCGAAAGCCATATACCGGTCTGGATACGTCTTCAATTCTAAATAATATTCCGTATGCTCGAACGCTTTGCGCAGCTGATGATGAACTTCCAAATTCCGCAATCTTTCATCAATGGACCCAACTACAGTCTCGAGTGAGCGAATCGTCGCTTGCGCCTCTGCCCTCTTGGCACTCATCAGCTCCGGGATGCTCACTGTGTTGTTGTCCTTGAACATCTGGCCGATCTGCTCCAGCGTAAACTGCATGCCTTGCAGGTCCTGAACAATTTTAACCGCTAGAATATCTTGGCTGGAGTAATAGCGATAGCCATTCTGGTGATCTACACGATGCGGCTTTACAAGCCCTATTTTATCGTAAAAATGGAGTGTTTGAATCGAAGTCTGGCATATTTTAGCCGTCTGCCCTACAGAGTATCCTTTCATGATTCGATTTCCCCCTGACCCACTTTAGCTGCGCTTCTTCACCGCTAAGACGAATAGTACCACAAAAATGATAAGATCTGTCGTTGTTCACCTAACACAACTATAAGCAATTTCCAAAATATGATCCGATCGTCTAGTCGCCTCCAAACAACACATTTAATTTTAGATAATTAGATTCATCCAGCTGTAGAGAGGGTAAGCTGATAGTAAAGGCGGTTTGTCTTAAGAGAGGGCTTGTTTTGTTTTTTCAAGCTGCTTTCTATACAATGAAAACTAGTACGTTCAACTTTCCTACAGATTCACAGAGGAGGCACACCGATGAATACTTTTACATTTTACAATCCAACCACACTGCATTTCGGTCAGGGGCAACTGGAGAAATTAACAGCTGAGGTACCTAAATACGGCAAAAACGTGCTGCTCGTCTATGGCGGCGGAAGTATTAAACAAAATGGAATTTATTCGAATGTCCTTCATTTGCTAAAAGGCATTGACGCCCACGTCTTCGAACTTAGCGGTGTTGAGCCCAATCCGAGATTGACTACCGTTCATCGGGGAGTGGAATTATGCCGCAACCAGAACATCGACCTTGTGCTCGCAGTTGGCGGGGGCAGCGTTATCGATTGTGCCAAAGCGATTGCTGTAGGCGCTAAATACGCCGGTGATTTCTGGGATATTGTTACACGCAAAGCCTCCCCTACAGGCGCGCTGCCGCTTGGAACAGTTCTCACTATTGCCGCGACTGGCTCGGAGATGAATTCCGGCTCTGTTATCACCAACTGGGAAACAAAAGAAAAGCTCGGCTGGGGCAGCCCGTTCGCCTTCCCGAAATTTTCAATTCTCGATCCTGCTCATACCACTTCTTTGCCTGAAAACCAAACCGTTTACGGCATCGTAGATATCATGTCCCATGTCTTTGAGCAATATTTCCATCATACAACAAATACGCCTTTGCAGGACGGCTTCTGTGAGACCATTCTTCGCACCGTGATTGATACGGCACCACGCCTGCTTCAGGATCTGGAGAATCTGGAGGAACGCGCTACGATTCTATATAGCGGCACGATGGTGCTCAACGGTACTCTAAGCATGGGCGTTCGCGGTGACTGGGCCACGCATAATCTGGAGCATGCCGTATCCGCGGTTCACGATATTCCGCACGGCGGCGGGTTGGCTATCCTCTTCCCGAACTGGATGACCTACACACTTGATGCCAACGTGCCGCGTTTCAAACAATTCGCTCAGCGCGTCTTCGACATTGATGCGTCCAGCAAAACAGACCGCCAAGTTGCCGAGGAAGGGATTGCGGCACTCCGCGATTTCCTGGCTTCCATCGGTGCGCCAAGCAAACTGGCAGACTACGATATCGACGAGTCCAGCATCGAAGTGATGGCAGACAAGGCCATGATTTACGGCGATTTCGGCAACTTCAAGAAGCTGTCTCGCGAGGACGTCGTGAACATTTATCGCATGTCCCTGTAAGGAAAGAAGTGCTCACTGGCATGATCGTGCCGGTGGGCACTTTTTGCTTTGGTGGGGTTGGAGATGAGATGGCTCTTTGGGAGCCTGGGGGGGTGGGCGCAGGCGACCAATGAGACTGCCTTTTCGGCAGGCTCAGTCCTACTTCGCTTTAGCCCACTTTGGGCGCTAAGCCTGCCATTTCCGACTGCTCAGCGCGGGTTCGCGCGCAGGCTCAGTCCTACCGACGCCGCGAAGGAAGCACCGTGTAGTCGCGCCACTCCTCCGGCAGCAAGCGCTGGTACAGCGGCTGCAGGTAACGGTCGTCGATCAACAGCAGTACGCCGCGATCCGTTTCGGAGCGGATCAGACGACCGCCGGCTTGCTGGACTTTATTCATGCCGGGGAAGACGTAGGCGTATTCGTAGCCATTTTTGCCGGTGCTGTCCATGTAAGACTTGATCAGATTCCGTTCCGGACCTAACTGAGGCAAACCGACGCCCACGACAGCTACGCCTGTCAGCCGATCTCCCACCAAGTCGATGCCCTCGGAGAAAATCCCTCCCATCACAACAAAGCCTACCAGCGTCCTCTCCGTACCCGCCTGAAACGCGGCTAGAAACTGCTCGCGCTCTTCCTCGGACATGAGAGCTTGCTGAACAAGAACGTCCAGACCGCTCCCGGCTTCTCGCGATGATGCTCCATCCGCTGGCTGAGCTCCGACAAGATCGGTGAAAGCTTCATACACGCTGCTCATGTAAGCATAGGAAGGAAAAAACACGAAATAATTGCCTGGACGGCCCGTCACCAGCTCCAAGATGGAACGTGCAATCGGCTCACGGCTGCGCTCACGGTCTTGATAGCGTGTCGACAACGGCTGTACGAACACCTCCAATTGGTCTTTGCTAAAAGGGGATGGCACCGTCACCGAATAGTCCTCCTCTCCAGCACCCAGTGTGTCCATGAAATAGGACAGCGGCGACAAGGTCGCAGAAAAAAACACGTGGGATCGGTACCCTTTGCCCATTTGCCGAAGCAGATGGGAAGGGTCCAGACAGAATAGCTTCACATTAACCTCGTTCCTGTCACTAGCGGTGAACGTCACATACCGCTCATCAAACAACTTCGCGATACGCACGAAATTCTGCGTGCTAAAGTAAGCCTCAAGCAGCAGCGCAGGTTCCGTCAAGCGATCACTCTCGTCAGGAGTCGTCTCCCCTGAGAAAATGTCTGCACGCCCTTGATCCGCTCTGCCTCCCGCCCCGGCCAGCACCTTCTCAGCTGCTGCAATAAACACTTCGAGCTGTGCAATCAAGCTTTCCGGCAGCTCCGGCTCCACAAGCATAGGGCTGTCTCCCATTCTTTTGCGCAGCGCAATGAAATACTGATTGATCGCCTTGGCCGCATCGTGCAGCTCAGCATGAACGCCCTTGAACTCACGCTGCAGCGCAAGAAAGCTGGATTTCTGCAGCTCGCTGGAGTACATCTCCCGCGCACGATCAACGAGATTGTGCGCTTCATCGACAAGCAGAGCGGTTTGCCGCTTCTGCTCTTCGAACAGCCTTTTCAAATTCACCCGAGGATCGAAAATGTAATTGTAATCGCAAATGATCGCATCAGCCGCATAAGCGACATCCAAAGAAAATTCAAAAGGACACACACGATGCTTACGCGCATACGATTCAATGACGTGACGAGTCATCATCGTCTCATGCCGCAATAGATCTAATACCGCTTCATTAATCCGGTCATAGTAGCCGTCAGCGAATTCACAGTACTCCTTCGTGCAGCGGACTTCGTCCTTAAAGCATACCTTATCCTTAGCCGTGATCGTCACCGTATGAAGTCGCAGGCCCTGATCCTGCAAAAGCGAATAAGCTTCCTCCGCAGCCGTTCTTGTAATCGTCTTTGCCGTCAGATAGAATATCCGCTGCAGCAGCCCCTCACCTATCGCTTTGACCGCGGGAAAAAGGGTCGAAATCGTCTTCCCGATGCCCGTCGGGGCTTTGGCAAACAGCTTATGCCCTTCGTTTATCGTTTGATAAACAGCGCCTGCAAGCTTTCGCTGCCCTTCTCGGTAGCTGGGAAACGGGAAAGCGAGCTCCTTAATGCTCAGATTCCTGCGCTGTTCATGCTCATATTTGGCCAATGCATACGGATAGAATCGCTGCACGACATGAAAGACGAACTGCTCCAGCTCCTCGATGGAGGCCTCAACGACAAAACGCCGAACTTCTTCCGTCTCCACCTGCATATAGGTAAGTTGTACACGCATGCGGGTAAGACCCCGATCTTTGGCTACCATATAGGCATAGCACTTCGCTTGTGCCCAGTGAACCGGATAAGAGTCCGCCTCAATCAGGCTGATGTCCGAAGAGGTTGATTTGATTTCGTCCACAGTAACCGTTACGCCGTCTGGATCCAACAACAGACCATCACAACGTCCATCAATGACAAACAGCAGACCCTGATAGGTAATTTCCGCCGAAACATACACTTCATGCAGATCCAACTCGTCATATTGCTTCTGTAGTTTTTGGTGGGCTTTGGTTCCTTCTGTCAGCGCGCGGCTTGTCCGAAATCCCGACTCAATGCTGCCGCTGCGATACACATATTCCACCAAAGAGCGGACGGACATATTGAAGATTTCAGCCATTGTGATTCTCCATTTCAGAACATTTGTTCCTTATTTTAACACGCCTAAGCGGCAAAAATCCACTTTTCCAACAATAAATCAAACTATGATACAATGATGTCGTCCACATCCCATTTTTTCCATTTAGACCCATGAAAGGACAGCTCTATGTTCTATTTCAGTAAATTTTTTCTGAAGCTGCTGCGGATGAATAACAAGTTCCTTTTTGGACTAGCCGCTCTGTTTCTTGTAACTTCTTCAGTATGTGCTTACCTTTTGGAAAAAGAGACCTTCGGCAACGTCTTCAACGGCCTTTGGTGGGTGATGACAACCGTGACCACAACAGGCTATGGAGATTATTATCCGAGAACAGTGGCAGGCAAATGCCTTGGCATTTTTCTCTATGTCTTCGGTATAGGCTTGATCTCTGTAAGCATCGGGAAAGTGATTGATTCACTTTTTATCTACAGAAAGCGAAAGGAAGCGGGCAAATTGAGATACCAAGGGGAACAGCATTTTGTGATCATTGACTGGAGCAAGCATGCCGAGCTGGCCATTCAGGAAATCTTGAATACAGATACCGAAACTGAGATTGTGCTCATTGATATCATGGAGAAGACGCCTATTATCCATAACCGCGTTCATTATATTCAAGGGAATCCGTCTCATCTTGAAACGTTAGAAATGGCGAATATGACTAAAGCACGTTCGGTATTTGTTTTTGCCAATGATACGACAGCGGACCATACGATGCTTCGCGATCCTTCTTTCGTTGATGGCAAAACACTGCTCGTTGCCACGACCATTGAACGTAATTACAGTCATGTACATTCCATTGTCGAAATCAAAAATCGTGAAAACATGCAAAATTTCCAACATGTCAACGTCAATGAGTTCATTCTGGGCAACGAAACCATTTCGCAATTAGCTGTGCGTTCTGCTTTTTCGCCAGGTTCCTCCCGTATCGTATCCAAGCTGCTTACAAGGCAATCCGATAATAACTTTCATGTTCTTGGCCGCAGACAATCGTGGAGAACGTACCGCGACGCTTTCGAGCTGCTGCTGGAAGAAGGGGCAACCCTGATCTCCGATGGGGATCAACTGAATATCAACCGCAAGCTGGATCAGCTTATTCCGGAGGAAGCGCGGCTGTTCGTCATTTGCGATTTCGAAACCTATGAGCGTATTTCTGCGGTAAAATAAAAAAGGACACTGGGCCACGCTGCAAGTCAGCGGGTTTGGTGTCCTTTTTCTCCTAGCCTTTGGGCTCCACCCAGCGAAACGGTGTCGTGCCCCAGAACAGATCGGGATTGACCTGCACATTATGCGCCCAAAAGGTAAAGTGCAGATGCGGCCCCGTAGAAAATCCCGTCGTGCCGACCAGCCCAATAATATCGCCCTGCTTGACCCGATCGCCCGTTTTGACGCGCAGTTCAGACAGATGGGCATATTGCGAAAAAAGCCCCATCCCATGGTCAATATAGATGGAATTGCCAGTCAGGTACAAGCTGTCGGCTAACGCGACGACCCCGTCGTTGGTGGCTTTGATCGGGGTGCCTTCCTTGGCGGCCAGATCAACGGCCATATGAGCGCTGTCGTATTTCCCGTTCACATAACGGGTGTACCCATACGGCGTCGTCAAAATCCCCTCGATCGGCTTCACGAACGGACCGCTGAACAGGAACGCAGGCTCGGACTTGCTTCGAGCCTGATCAATCTTCTTCTGATCCGCATCAATGCGCGCCGTATCTTGCTTCATGCTTTCCATTTGAGCGGTCACCTTCAAATATTGCGTTTCAAACTTTTTGGCCCGAACGGTTAAGGTTTGGTCGCCAATCGGATATTTGCCTGGCTTGGCACTCATCGAAAGCGGCAAATAAGCGAAATACCCCGCTCCATACGGCTGAAGCGTGTAGGTTTTATTCAGCCATTGTATCGTCCCTGGCTCGTCATGACGCACCAGCACCACATCGCCAGGAGCGGCAGTTTCTGGCACAAGCTTCCACTTCGAGCCGATAATTGCCTTGGCTGCTGCCTGATCCGTATAGAGCACAGATTCCAGCTTCAACTGCTGAAGGTGATCCTTCTCCTTCTGAATCGCTGCCTTCATGTCCGGTGTCAGGCCATCCACCCAAGTCTGTCCGCCATCTATTGTTGCCAGCAGTGGGCTCTTGCTGTCTTTGGCGCTAGCGGGCAATGCCCAGCCGATGCGAGGCGTCAAGAACTGCGACTGCTTCACAGGAAATGTCGCTCCGCCTATAGTGACGGTTAGCGGTTTAGGCGTTTCCTGCTGACCTGTTAGACCAGCTTCCAAGCTAAGCAGCTCATTGAAAGGCCCGTCCGCTGGAAGGGCAGCCCCAGCTTCCTCGGCCGTGATGTCGGCTCCAATCGCATCCTGCCACTGATCCCCACCGTCTGCAGTCTTCATGACGCCATCGACGTATTTCACCCACCCTCGATCAAAGCCGAGCATCCGAAAAGAAACAGCCTCTCGAGGCGGCGGTGTTGGAATCGGTGTGGCTAGAGCGGCTGGGCTATCGGTTTGCTGACTCCATGTGGCAATTGCGCCAAGTGGGGACTTGCCCACTACAATAACCACACATGCCGCCAGTACGCATGCGCCCACTAATAACGGCCATTGACGTCGTTTGCTTGATTTCACAGAAATTGGTCCTCCCCGGTCCGACGAATAGTTGTACATCCTTTTCCAATAGAATAACACAAAAAACCCGAAGACAGTCATGCCCCCGGGTTCTCTTCTCTTATATTTGCACGCCTTTTTTGAGCGTTTTTTGATCACTATTCGTGTTATTAACTAATGGAAGTAACTTGACACTTCGAACCATGGTGGACTGACATAAATGACAAGTCGGTACGTGATCGAATGCAAAATTATCTCGCATCCAGCCTTTACAGCCTTCTTTTTCACAAGACCATATCGTCACATTTTCTAGAGGCATCTCTTCAAGCGACTTTTTTCTGGAATACATGATAAACCTCCTTAGTATTGCGCTATTTGGCAAAACCGTTAAGCCGCATGGACTAAATTGAAAAAGACTGCCATTACACAAGTAAAGGCAGTCTTTTTAATTATATTACAGTTTTACAACGTTTTCTGCTTGTGGTCCGCGGTTGCCTTGAACTACGCTGAACTCAACTTGTTGGCCTTCGTCCAAAGTTTTGAAACCGTCGCCTTGGATTGCGGAGAAGTGAACGAATACATCGTTGCCGCCTTCAACTTCGATGAAACCGAAACCTTTTTCTGCGTTAAACCATTTTACTGTACCAGTAGCCATGAGAAATACCTCCAAAAATTATTAACATGTTTTTTATTCTTCAAAGAGAAAAAAATTCACACATTGCAAAAGGTTCACTAACAAAAATGAAAACCCTTTACAATATGTGAATTCAGGTTCTTTTTGTCGATTGGATTCATCATACCATATCCATTTTGAAAACGCAAACTATTTCCAGTTTATTCATAACTATGTAATCGCTTACCTCATAAAACAAGCGGAATAGGGCACTGACATCTTCCCCCAACTTTGGTCTAGGTCTTCACTTAGCCTCTGGACCGTTTGAAGGGCCCCCAAGGGAATCTATACTTAAGTTATCGCAAATTATTTAGGAGGGTTCTTCATTGTGTACAGCATAAGCACTCAAATTATCTTATTCGCTAGTCTCATGTATCTCGTTTTCACTTGGATCGGGAGTGTCAAAGCTTCAGGGCTGCTTTATAGCCGTCATATAGAAAAACTTCACGACAAAACGCGCAAGGTGCTGTTCTGGTCGTGGTTTCCAATCCTTCCAGCTGCTGCTGTCATCAGCCCCATTGTCTGGATACAGCAAACGATGGATCCTATCTTCTGGTTAGATCGTGTATGTATTCAAGCTCCGCTCGTGATTGTGCCGCTCTTGACCGTTTGGCTCATATCGGTTCCCAAGCTGTTTAAACTGCGTTCTTTGACCAAGCAAATAAAAGCAGAGCAGAATGCACTCGAACAAAGCGAAGCCATGCCGCTGGAAACCGTCATTTACCAAAGGGCCGCAAGTCCAGCACTTATTCTTCCCTTCCAAATGACAGCATTAGGCGCATTAACAGCCCTATATTTCTCCTTGGTGCCTCCGGTTTGGTTTCAATGGCTCGAGATGTCCATTCCACTCGCTGTCTTCGCAGTCGCAACGGCAGGGCTGTGGTGGAGACATCAGATGCGTTACAGGCAGGTGGGCAAAATGGCCAACTATGTGATCCCCGCTTTCTGGAAGCGTGGCTTAACGATGCTGAGCGTACTAGCCGTAGTCGCAGGATCGGCATACTACCTATTCACAATCGCCATGAACAACAGTGAATTACCGCCCGAAATTGATATGGCAAGCGGAACCTCGGATTACGGCCGGCAGTCCGTATTGGGAAATGGCAGTCTGCCTGCTTACAATGGCGAGAAGGGGGCTATGAACGACTCCTCTGCCACAATGGTTGCGGTCGCTGATCTAAGCGGGTCGCGCGAAGTAACGCCGGATCGTCGCTTCACACTAACCGCGCAGAAAAAGACCGTAACGCTAAGCTCAGGTAAAACCATAGACGCTTGGACCTACAACGGCCAGATCCCCGGGCCAGAGCTGCGCGTGAAAGCAGGAGAGTTGGTTGAAGTGACATTGGTCAATGAGGACATTGAACAAGGTGTTACCCTTCATTGGCATGGCTTGGATGTGCCAAATGGGGAGGATGCCGTTGCCGGAGCTATGCAAAATGCCGTCATGCCCGGCGAAACCTATACTTACCGTTTCCGCGCGGAGCAGGTGGGTACCTTCTGGTATCATTCCCATCAGGATTCCCAGGAAGCCGTCAGCATGGGATTGTTTGGTTCCCTCATTGTAGAACCCAAAGAGACACCTCTGCAGGAGGTCAAAGATATTACAGTGATGACACATCGCTGGAAAGGCGCTGCGCTGGCTATCGGCGCATCCGATCAGCTCGAACGCATGACGATCGCGCCGGGGACGTCCGTTCGGTTAAGGCTTATCAACACGGATGATTGGATTCAGCAGAAATATACGCTGGTGGGTACACATTTTGAGGTTGCTGCGATTGATGGCACGGACCTGAATAAGCCCGACATTTTGACTAATACTCATCTCACTGCTGCTTCAGGCGGACGTTATGACTTGGCCTTCATCATGCCGGAGCATCCGGTATACCTCGATGTTGGCGAGAACGATAAGCTAGGTATCCTGATGTCACCGGATGGAAGAGGGGAGATTCCAACAGTTCCTAGGACCATTGCTTTTGATCCATTTCAATATGGCAGTCCGGCGGCCACGCCTTTTGATGCAAGCAGCTCGTTTAATCGAGAGTTCACTTTAGTTTTAGATAATAAATTAGGCTTCTATAATCGCCAAATGGATTTTTTGTACACATTGAACGGACATGTATTCCCAAAAACGCCGATGCTGGAGGCAAAAGAGGGAGACCTCGTCAAAACTACAATCGTCAATCGCGGCATCATTGATCATCCGATGTATCTCCACGGACACCGTGTACTCGTGCTGTCTCGCAATGGCAAGCCCTCCACGGGCAGTCCATGGTGGACAGATACACTGGACGTTCAGCCGGGCGAGACGTATGAGGTTGCGTTCGTCGCCAATAATCCTGACCTCTGGATGGATCATCGCCATAACCTCGCGCATACTGCAGCTGGAATGATGATGCACTTACTGTACGAAAGAGTGACAACTTTCTATTCCTTTGGCAGCGGAACTCAGAATCACTCGAAATGAAAACGTCATTTTCATAAAAGAGGGAGGGCATGTCAGTTAATCTAACGCACTGTTGACAAATTTCAGCGATCCGTTTACGCTAGAGGAAAGCAAAAGCGAACTGAATAGGATCCATTTCGTATAACCTTAATAATTGGATTAAGGGTCTCTACTTAGAAACCGTAAATTTCTAGCTACGAAAAATGTGCATACCGGCATATTTTTCGTGGCTATTTTTTGTTCCCTAGCTTCATACTCTAGATGGAAATAGGAGGTTTGTAACGATGACAACCATTTTAATTAAAAATGCTGAAATTGTGACCATGAACCGTAAAAATGAAATTGTGAACTGGGATATTTTAATCGAAAATGATCGGATTACGGCGATCGGCCCGGACTTAGACCCTCCGCAGGTGGATAAAATCATTGATGCTGCCAACCGCACGGTCATTCCCGGCTTTGTCCAAACGCACATCCATCTTTGCCAAACCATTTTTCGTGGCAAAGGCGACGATTTGGAATTAATGGATTGGTTGAAAAAGCGGATCTGGCCGCTCGAAGCCTCCCATGACGAGGAGTCCATCTATTACTCCGCGCTGCTTGGCATTGGCGAGC
Source organism: Paenibacillus ferrarius (assembly GCF_002027705.1). Classification (GTDB taxonomy): domain Bacteria; phylum Bacillota; class Bacilli; order Paenibacillales; family NBRC-103111; genus Paenibacillus_E; species Paenibacillus_E ferrarius. The sequence goes on from NZ_MBTG01000023.1 coordinate 160,376, forward strand.
TGATCCAAAGCGGTACGACAACGATCGTCGATATGGAAACCGTGCATCATACGGACTTCGCCTTCCAAGCCATTGCCTCCAGCGGCATCCGCGCGCTTTCTGGCAAAGTGATGATGGACAAAGGGGATGAGGTTCCCTTTGCCTTGCAAGAGAAAACAGCCGAATCCCTTCAACAAAGCGTGGATTTGCTCGAAAAATGGAACGGCCATGACGACGGCCGCATTCAATATGCCTTCTCGCCGCGCTTCGTCATCTCCTGTACGGAGGAGCTGCTGCGTGAGGTTCGCAGCTTGTCAGAGCAGTACCAAGTGAAGGTGCACACGCACGCTTCCGAAAATCTCGGCGAGATCGAGATTGTGCAAGCCGAGACCGGCATGCGCAATGTCGTCTATCTCGACCATCTTGGTCTGGCCAATGAGCGCCTCATTCTGGCGCATTGCATATGGCTCGATGACGAGGAGAAGCGCATCATCCATGAGCGTGGCGTCCATGTGAGCCACTGTCCCGGCTCCAACCTGAAGCTGGCTTCAGGGATTGCCGAGACGCCGGAGCTGCTGAAGCTCGACATCTCCGTCAGCTTAGGAGCAGACGGCGCACCGTGCAACAATAATCTCGACATGTTTAACGAGATGCGGCTCGCGGCGCTGATCCAGAAGCCCATCCACGGGCCGACCGCGATGAACGCGCAAACGGTCTTCCGCATGGCGACCATTGGCGGTGCCCGCGCGGTCGGCATGGAGAAGGAGATCGGCAGCATCGAAGTCGGCAAGAAAGCCGACCTGGCGATCCTCGATCTCAATAACTTCCACACGTACCCGTCCTTCGACGTGGACCCGATCTCGCGCATCGTCTACTCTGCGACGCGCGCCGATGTGGAGACGACGATCATCAATGGTCGGATCGTCATGGAGAACCGCATCATGCGGACGATCGACAAGGACATCGTCCTCCCAGAAGCGAACCGCTCCATCAAGCGGCTGCTGCAGCGTGCCAATCTTCGGTAGGCGCGGCGATGGGGCGTCAGGTCAGGTGAACCTCCGTCTAGGAGGTCGCCTTGATGATTGTCTTTGCTTTTGGAGTTTTCTCCTGCACCGTGTAGATGAAACGGAACTACGATCCTCTATTTTGGGTGAATAGCGGCAAACGGAGATGAAAGGGAACTGGGTTCCGCTATTTAGCGAAATTACCGTCATAAGATGGCTAAACCAACAAAATAAGGGACTGTAGTTCCGCCTGACCTTGAATTCAGGTAGTTTTAGATGAAATAGAGGACCGTAGTTCCCTAAGTTGGTTAGCGCCCCCTATTTCACCTTGCTATAGAGTAATTTGCCCGCTTCTAATTTGTTAAGCCCAGCCATATCTCGAGAAGGGTCCTGCGTGAGAATAGCTTTCTTTTGTGTTTGGGTTGCCGGCTCCTTACGCAGGATATCATCTAGATTGGAGTAGGCTATTTGACTGATTAACGTGGGCTCATTCAAGGCATCCAAGACACGATACATCGCTTCAATCGCCGCTTCCTCACTCCCAACTCCGTAGCCAGAGTCGGTACTCAGCATAAATCTGTCAGGAAATTGCTTCATCAACGGAAGGAAATCCTCGAGTCGATTCGCACTGTCCAGATTGAGAATCGTAAAGCCTGCGAAGAAATCCATATAAACATTGGGGTATTTCTCCAGCAGCTGTTTGATATTCTCTGGTGAGTTATAAGCATTGGCATGGCCGAAAATGAAAGTTGTCTTCGGATGACTCTTCAATGCTTCCTCCAATTTATCTATAACAAAACCGTTTGGAGGATCCATATGCAGCAGAATAGGGGCTTGGTATTCTGCACATAAATCATAAATTTGCGGTAAGAAGCCATCCATAGGATCTTTGCCTTTCCACTCTACTTTGGACACCACAGGTGAGTTGTAGGAAGCAGCCACTATCTCACCAAGGCCGAAATAGCCTTGTTCGAGATTTTTTCTGATAACATCCAGACAGCTTGGATCGTGCAAATCAAAGCCGGAGAAAAAAGGCGTAAAAAAATCCGATCTTTCCGTATAAGCTTCCCAAGCATACTCATCCGTGCGGATTGCGCTATACTCGGAAACGTCACCAAAAAGAACAACTCGGTCCACCTGGTCTCGCTGCCAGACACCCTTCATCCCGGCGTACTTCTTATCACTTGCATCATGATTGTGCACGTCCGCTAAGGGGAGGGAGCCGTATTGCAGCAGCAAGTCAGCTAAGCTTTTTTTAGCTGGCGCAGCTGTTTCTATCGAATTAGGGGAAGGCGCTGGTAGAGAAGCGACCATGGAAGAAGCAACCGATTCCCCGGGCGTGGGTATAGCTGCCTTTTGCCAAAATCCAGTCGAATTGAACCCCCAAAAGCTCACTCCAATTACAACCAAAACCACGCTAATACTCGCGATAGAAATCGCTTTCATTTTAACCATGCTAGAAGTACCATCCCCAATCATTCGGTAAGTCACCCAGTATTGCAATTATTCAATTATTCAATTGTTCATTTATTTGTTCATTCATTCATTCATTCATTCGTAAGTTCATTCGTTCACTCATTCATTTATTTGTTCATTCATTTGTTCTTTCATTTGTTCATTCATTTGTTCAATCCTGCATTCACTCAAACACTAACTCATCTCATTCGCTATTTACACCATATATCACTTGCAGATTTACTCGGTTATTCAATCAACCACTTACAGACTTACTCAGTTATTCAATCAACCACTTACAGACTTACTCAGTTACTCCTTCAACCCCTCATTCAATCTTACACTCACCGTTCCCAATCACTTACTTATTCAATAATCTAATTATACCATATATTCCCTTTTGTATAACCAAAACTGCACGTCTCCTTCAGTAAAATGTTCCCAATCCCTTTTTTATCCATATAGTAATAAAGGTTCATACCTTAATGGAGGAAGGGATCTCCCATGACCAACGTCTTAAAGCGCTCTACACAACTTAAGGCGCCATCCAAGCTGCCCCAAGTCCTCGCTATTGTACCTGTCTCGACTAATGTAGGGGATATCCAAACCAATTCCGCAACTAATCGCGTGTATTATGTGCAAGGTGATAATCAAGTCGGTATTCTTAGCGGGGTTACCAACCGTGTTATACGGAATGTGAAGGTGGGGGAGGGTGCTACTTACCTTGCCGTGAACACTCGTACCAATCGGATTTATGTGACTAATTTTCGCGATCGCACGGTTTCCGTCATTGACGGCAAATTAAACCGTGTCATAGCGACCGTTTCCGTCGGACTGCGCCCTTATGGCATTGCCGTACACCGAGGCAGCAATCGCATCTATGTCGCCAATCTGGGCGGGACGATCAGCGTGATTGACGGCAGCACCAACCGTATACTGCAAACCATGAACGTCGGCGGATCACCGGCTCTCGTCTCCGTGAATGAGCGGACGAACTACATTTATGTGACGAACGTTGGGAAAAACTCTCTTCATATCGTCAACGGAAAAACGCTGCAAGTAAGCAAGACCATTAAAGTAGGCAGAAATCCTATCATTGTACCGGGTATTAACAGCACATCCAACCGTATCTATATTGCCAATAATTTAAGCCGGTTCGCTTCCTTAATTCTGGGCAATGCCCCTGAGAAGAGTATTCCTATTCAGCTCGGAAGCCTGCAAAGCGAGGTCGCTGTGAATCCGTTGACCAATCGTATTTACTTCACAAGTGCTCAGGAGGAGGGGAGAGGGAAGCTTTATGTCCTCCGCGGTGAAACCAATCGTATCTTGGAGACATTGCAGATTCCGGCCTTCTCCTCCATATTGGTCAATCCGCTCACTAATCATTATTTCATCGGAGACTTCGATAGCCGTAATTTATCGGCCTATAACGGACAGAGCAATAAGCTTCTAACCACGCTGCGCACGGGGGAATCCGCGGGAAATATGGCGCTGAACACACGAACAAACCGCGTCTACGTAGGAAATACAGCGAGCATTACGGTTGTTCAAGATTATCCGATCGCGAATAACGGTATGAGGACTCTGCCTCTTCTTGCCAAGCATGCCCGCCTAGGCTAATCGTGGTCTTGGAGGGGACAGCGCTGTCTCCTCCTTGGAGATGATGGACAAGCCACTTCAAGCGCGTGTACCTCGCCATACATAAGTTTGTAAACCGCCAATGATATTGTTCGATTGTGAATGAATTGTGTTCATTACTCTCATTTTTCAAGCGGGACTTACCTTTTATACTAAGCATATAAGCTTTAACATGAAAGGCGGTTTTCCCGATGAAGGCTGACACGAGTTTATCTTCCCACAAGCTTCCCGCAAGTAAGCTAAAAACAGCATTTACCCTGAGAGGACGCTGGGAGTCGCCATTTGCTGGTTATTTATTTATTTCCCCTTGGCTGATTGGGTTTCTGCTTCTAACCTTATGGCCGATGATTCAATCCATGTATTACTCCTTCACCAAATATACGCTGTTAGATGCACCGGAATGGATTGGCCTGCGGAATTATGAGCGCATCTTTGCTGATGACGAGCTGTTTCGCCAGTCTTTGAAAATCACGATTCTTTTCGTTGTCCTGTCTGTACCGATTAAGCTCTTCAGCGCTTTAATGGTAGCGATCCTGCTGAATAAGAAAATTAAAGGGATTTCCGTCTATCGAACGTTTATTTATTTGCCTTCCTTAATCGGAAGCAGCATTGCCGTGGCTATTCTTTGGCAAAATATTTTTGGGATTGACGGCTTCATCAATCGCTTCCTGAGCATGTTCGGCATTGACGGAGTCAGCTGGATCAGCAATCCCAAGACAGCCCTTGGCACCTTGATTATTCTGGTCGCTTGGCAGTTCGGCTCTTCCATGGTTATATTCCTGGCCGGATTAAAACAAATCCCTGCCGAGCTCTACGAAGCCTCTTCCGTAGACGGCGCTTCCAAAGTTAGACAGTTCTTTCAAATTACTTTGCCGATGCTGTCTCCCGTCTTGCTTTTTAACCTGGTGCTTCAAACGATTGGTTCCTTTCAAATGTTTACTCAGGCTTTCATTATTACGAAAGGCGGTCCCATCAACTCCACTTACATGTATGCCTTGTACCTCTATGATCGCGCTTTTTCGAGATATGAGATGGGTTATGCTTCCGCGCTGGCATGGATACTTCTTGTGGTGATTGCAATCGTGACCGCTGTCATTTTCGCCTCATCCCGCTACTGGGTATTCTACGAAACAGAAGGAGCGAAAAGAAAATGAATAAGTCGCGTACAATACGAACGCATCTTTTATTGGCCTTATTTTGCCTAGTTATGATTTATCCCATGTTATGGTGGGTCGGGGCTGCCTTCAAATCGAACGCAGAAATGAGTTCGCCTGCCCTATTCCCTAGCGTCTGGTTATGGAGCAATTTCAGCGAAGGATGGGTCGCCATTCCTAAGTTTACCTTTACGCATTTTTATCTGAACACCTTTGAACTCATTGCCGGCGTTCTGGTGACGTCCATTCTTTCCTGCAGCTTGGTTGCTTTTGGCTTCGCGCGGTTGGATTTTCCGTTGAAAAATTTCTGGTTCGCCATTCTGATGGTTACTCTAATGCTGCCAAGTCAAGTCACATTGGTGCCGCAATACATCATGTTTAACACGTGGGGATGGGTCAATACGTATCTGCCCTTCTATGTGCCGCATGCACTCGCCGGCGGTATAGGCGGCCCTTTCTTCATCTTCCTGCTGGTGCAGTTTATTCGCGGACTTCCGCGGGAGCTGGATGAATCGGCCAAAATGGACGGCTGCAGCTGGTTCGGCATCTACTGGCGAATCGTGCTGCCGCTAACGAAGCCTGCATTGGTGACCGTAGCCATCTATTGTTTCCTCTGGAATTGGGACGACTTCTTCGGACACCTGCTGTATATTAACTCTGTCAGCAAATACACCGTAGGCCTTGCTTTAAAGCTGTTCGTAGACAGCCAATCTGCCCTGCCGTGGGGACAATTGCTGGCGATGTCGCTCGTTTCCATTATCCCTTCCTTGATTTTATTTTTCATGGCGCAGCGTCATTTTGTCGATGGCATTGCCTCCGGTGCAGTGAAAGGATAGAATGAGAGACATATCATATGAAAAAGGTTGCGCTACCTGCAGCCTTTTTTCCACTTTTACCAGAAGCGATGGGGGAGGGATAAGCCCTGTTTACTATGTTCAAACGTGTTCGCATCGGACGGCTGTTCTTCGGAAGCTTTGCCGCATTCATTGCGGTTCTGCTGCTCATTTCCTCCTGGATCGGCTACAGCCTGACTTCACGGGAGTTAGCCAGCAATACAGCCAGCTATCAGCAGGATCTCTTAAATGAGTTAAACAAGCGCTTAGTGACTCAGTTGAACTCAGTTGAACAGATGTCTCTAGCCGCCTATCGGAATATTGAGACGATCGCGTTCGATCCCTTGGAGAGTGATTTATTTGAGCGAAATCGCCGTAAGGTGGATCTAATCAGCTTGCTCGCCAGCATTACCTACAGTACAACCATGGTGCAATCCATTTATTTATATATTGAACGGCCTTTTTCGACGGATGCACAAGGTCCACTGCGGGTTTATGATTTGCAAAAGGTAAAAGAAGAAGCATGGTTTCCGAGCATCCAGAATAACGATTTTGCTTGGATCGAAGAGCGAACCATTCCGACTAATTCCGGCCCGATTCCGGTGATCAGCTTCGCAAGGAAGCTGTACAATAACTCAGGAATCTACTATGGCATGCTCCTGCTCAATGTGAAATCTTCGGAGATTCAGAATTTGATCAGGGGGGAGACAGAGGGAAGAAGCAGGCTGCTTGTAGACGCCAGCGGCAGGAAAATTGCGACAATCGGCAACCCCGATCTGCAGGAGAGTGAACTGGAGAATATTAGACTGCTGAAGGAGAAATCGGGCAGTATTCATTTGACTAGCAAGCCGCAAGGGGATTCCTTGCTGGTCTGGAGCAAATCGCCCTCCAACTGGACACTCATTGAGATGACACCATGGAACACCATCATTCATGGTAGTATTCGCTTGGCGCTGATTCTCCTAACCGTCGGTCTTTCCGCCATTTTCGTTGCTTCCTTTGTTACCTTCTTCATCTCCCGGCAATTCACCACACCCATCAAGCTGCTGGTCGCTTTCATGGGCAAGCTTCCTGATCGGGGCTTTGTCGCTGACTTGCCAAGGGATTATACCAATGAGTTCGGGAATTTATTTAACGGCTACCGCAAGCAAATGGAACGAATCGAGGAGCTGCTTGAATCGTTGAAAGCTCAGCACAAACGCCAGCGCGAAGCCGAAATCAAAGCGCTCCAAGCGATGATTAATCCTCACTTTCTCTATAATACGCTCGATCAATTGAACTGGCTGGCGATTGACTCCGGCCAAGATAAGATTAGCAAGATTCTATCCTTGATGGGTAAAATGTTTCGTATCGGCCTGTCCAATGGGGAAACGTTGATTCCCATCGCGGACGAGATTACGCATGTTGAATGTTATTTGCAGATACAGCAAATTCGCTGGGGGGATCGTTTGACATTCACGATCTCTATCGATGAGGCTGCCAAGGAGCTCTATATTCCCAGACTGACCTTGCAGCCGTTCATCGAAAATGCTATTATTCATGGCTTTCATGGGAGGAAGACCGGGAATATCCGCGTGTCTGTGCATCTGCTGAATCAGGACATTCGATTCCAGATTGAAGATAACGGTGTCGGGCTGCGACCCGACTGGGATCAACCGAAGGCAAGGAAAACAGGCGGTTACGGCATGCGCAACGTGAAGGAGCGGATGGAAGCTTATTTCGGCCCTCCATACGGAATTCGCATTACAAGTACGGAAGGCACAGGGACTGAGGTTACGATCCTATTGCCGCAAATCCGAAATAAAGAAGAAGTCGAGGAGCGATATGATGTGGAAAATACTCATTATTGATGACGACTTTCAAGTGCTGGAAGGGATGAAGAAGGCGATTCCCTGGGCGTCTATTGATGCGGAGCTGGTTGGCGAAGCCAGTGACGGCGCCGAAGGGCTTGAGATGGTTCGACAAACTGAACCGGATATTATCATTACGGATATCTACATGCCGGTGATGAACGGCCTAGAAATGATTGAGAAACTGCGGGAGACTAACTTCCCCGGTGAATTGATTATCCTGAGCGGTTACACGGACTTTCAATATGCGAGGCAGGCATTGCGGCTGCAGGTGAGCGACTATTTGTCTAAGCCTGTCACCATTCAAGAGCTTGAAACGGTACTCGCCAAGGTCATCAAAGAACTCGAAGCCAAAGAAATCAAGAAAATAGAGCAGGAAGAAATCAAGAGACGCCTGCTGTTGTACGAGCCTTTTGGTCAGCAGGAATGGCTGAAATCTGTCATGACTGGCACGCTTCATAAATCAGCGGCGGCGGCGAGTATTCCCCCTTCTGAACAAAGCTATTGGCTGCACCGAAGCCATCTTGTGATGGGAATTGAGCTGATGAGTACCGTTCGTACGGCCAATTTATCCCTTATCGACTGGAACTTATTCCGCTTCGCTTTAGCCAACATCATTAGAGAGGTTTTGGCCGAGGATTGGCCGGAGTCTGACTTCATTGAGCTTCACAGCCATCATGCTGCGATTATGTTCCATATTGATGATACTATCCCTATGGAGACTGCTCTTGATCGCATCAGATCGATCGGCAATCGCATAACTGAATGTGTTCTCACTTATCTAAAGCTGACTATCCGATTAGGACTAGGACAGATTAAAGCGTCATGGCTGGAAATCTCTGATTCGACAGAGGAAGCTTTCTTGGATTTATTGCAGCAAACAGTTACCACCCCGCAGGGGAAGCTGGCTTCCGTCTCATCCGAGCTGGCGATTCGACCGATTAAGTTTTATCAAGAGCTTGCGGAAGCGATCGTCTACTCCAAAGAGGAAACTGCCGCTCAGATTGTAGAAGCTTATATTCGTCAAATACAAAGCATGTCCACCATTACACCGGCTTACTTGCAGTATTTGTGTACAGAGCTTTGGACTATTTTCGCCTACTCCTTATACAGCGTGAGCATCGTACTTGACGAGCTGTTCCCAGACATGAATCTGTCAGCAGAAATCGTTCAAATCCAAACGCCGGAGCAGCTGCAGCAATGGCTTCAGCACAAAATCCACATCATCGCCACAAGTCGTCATTGGAATGAGAATTCCAAACATAAGGATGTAGTTGAATTCATGATTCAATATGCGCATGATCATTATGCCGAGGAAATTGGCTTGGAGGATATGTCGAAGCAGTTGTATCTGTCTCGCAATTATTTGAATCAAATTTTCAAAAAAGCGACCGGAGAAACCTTCACCAACTATTTAATCCAAGTCCGGATGAAGAAGGCGCAAACCCTTCTGGCCGAAGGCAACTATCTGATCTATGAGATATCCGAGAAGGTCGGGTACAAAAATGTTCCTTATTTTAGCTCGATTTTCAAAAAGTATACAGGGGTCAGCCCCAGCGAGGTTGGGAAAAGCGGCTTATAACCGTTTGCAAGGCTGCTTGTCCCCGTATTGTGATCAAAAGTGAAAGAAGTGTGTTCATTACTCTCCTTTTTCTTCTTTTGAGTTATTTCTATAATGAAACTGTATAGATCATAAGGTAGCGAAAGGGGATTTATCAATGAAAGTGCAGATGAGACAATGGAGCATGCTTTCGATGACTGCCATAATAGCGCTGACCCTAAGTGCATGTGGTTCCGGAAATACATCAAGTACACCTGCGGCGAGCAGCCCTGCTGCAACGAAGGCGCCGGCGGCTACAGCCTCCCAGCCTGTTAAGCTGCGTATTGTATGGTGGGGCTCACAAGCAAGACACGACGCTACGCTGAAAGCGCTAGATGCCTATACCAAAAAGAATCCGAATGTCACCTTCGAACCGGAGTTTTCGGGGTTTGACGGCTATGCGGATAAACTGGCTACCCAAGCAGCTGCCAAAAATGCACCGGATATTATCCAAATGGACCCGGCTTGGCTTGCGGAATATGCTGGCAGAAATCAACTCGCAGAGCTGTCCAAAGGCATTCGCACCGAAGATATCGACAAATCTCTCGTAGATTCCGGGAAATTCAAAGATAAGCTATATGCGATCCCGCTTGGGAATAACGCTACAGGTATGATCTACAATAAAAATGCCGTTGATAAACTGGGAATCACACCACCTAAAAATAGTTGGACTTGGGATGAATACTTCCAGTTCGGCAAAGACGCCAAAGCGAAGCTGGAAAAAGACAAATATGTGTTGATGGATGCAACAAGCGATTACACAACGTATTCCTCTTATCAAATCAGTCAAGGCAAGGGTTACCCGATCACCGTCGACGGCAAATTCAACTTTGATAAAGATACCTATTTAACCTTCGTCAAGAAATATACGGAGCTTCGAACAGCCGGAGTTGTACCTCCTGCGGAGATCGCGACTACGGACAAAGAGTCTGACGCTAAGCTGGATTTAATGAACAATGACACCGTTTTGATGAAACGTACTTTTGCCGCATTATTCCCAGGCTATGAAGGAGTTAAGCCGTCTGCCTATTCCCTTGTGAGTCAGCCTAAAGGCCCGCAATCCAGCGGCTTCCTGAAGCCGTCCATGTTCTGGTCGGTCAGCGCAGATTCCAAATATGCCGAAGAGTCCAAGAAATTCATCGACTGGTTCGTGAATGACAGCGAAGCCGCAGATCTATTAACGACTACTCGAGGCGTGCCCGTCTCCAAAAAAATGTTGGAGTACTTAACACCTAAGTTAACGCCTGCTGATAAATTGCAAATTGAGCTGATCAAAACGGTTGCTCCTGACGCACAACCTTTCAACGCGGGAGCTAAAGGCTGGAGTAATTATACAGCGAAGGATTTCAAAAATATCGGCGAGAAAATTATGTTTGGCAAAATAACGCCAGAAGCTGCTTACGAAGAGCTTGTGAAGAAAGCTAAAGATTATCAATAAGAACGTGTGGATGAGGAGCCCTTCGGGGCTCCTTATTTGTATGCCGCTGCTGCCGTGGAACGCAAAAAAGAACGGCCCTCAACGAATGTTAAGAGCCGTTCTTCGAGAATGCTATTTGTGCAAGCTGGAGCTTACAGTTTTACAACGTTCTCAGCTTGTGGTCCGCGGTTGCCTTGAACTACGTTGAACTCAACGCGTTGGCCTTCGTCCAAAGATTTGAAACCTTCGCCAGTGATTGCGGAGAAATGTACGAATACATCGTTGCCGCCTTCAACTTCGATAAAGCCAAATCCTTTTTCTGCGTTAAACCATTTTACTGTTCCTACTGCCATGGGTAATACCTCCAAAGTTTTATTAACATGTCTTTTTTCTTGTTTCGAACAAAAAAATTACACATTGGAAAAGGTTTCATTTACTTAAATGATAACCCTTTGCAATACGCAATTCAGGTTTTACCTTTAAGACTATTACTACTGTACCACACAAATTTATGTAATGCAATTATCCCTCAGAGGGATTTATTGCTAAGGATAAGAGTTCCTCTCGATCCTCTATTTTTAAGGCAATTGCGAGTGCAATTACGACATCTTTCGACGGCTCAATTCGACCGTTTTCGATCGAATTGAGGATCGAGTAGCTGACGCCAGCTTTCTCTCCAAGCTTGCGAAGAGTAAGATTTTGCTGCTGTCTCAGCTCTTTTAACCTGACATGAAATTTCATGCTGCGCCTCCTCTATTTATTTATCTTGCTGCCTGCGAATTTCAGCACTAATTTTGTCGAATGGGTCCTGCCAAGATGGCGGTTTAATGGTTTTGCCAAATTCGTTCTTATGGACTAGACCGTCGGGCCATACCTTGGACATATTCGCATGATGCACAATATCAAAAACCGGTCCAGGCTCTACACCCATCTCAACTAAGGTGCCCAGAACAAAATACAACTCATCAATCATGGCATCTACTTCATCTTCCAGCGTTGCCGCTTCCTTGTACTCATTCAGTTCTTCTTGCATCCAAGCCAAACGAGCCGCTTTACGGCTTTCGGATAAGCGCTGCGGGGAAGTTCCGATCGGGTGCTGAAAGGCTTCATGAAACTTTTTAATATCCTCATAAGCATTCTTTAACGTCATTGTGATGGTTCGCTCCCTTGCGATGGTTTTCTTTTATATACCATTAATACGCGGGAGAGGTCAACAGGCCAAGCCATATTCCATGGGAAAGGATATAGGTTCCATTTTTACTTATTTTACATCGTGTACATAACTTCACATTTATACTATACTGTAAACAGGTACCCGCTTACAAACACATGGGTATTCAGTGGCTTATCATTCTAGTTTCGTAAAGAAAGGTAGGATCGAAGATGGGACGTTTAAGTGGAAAAGTAGCTATTATTACAGGGGCGGCCTTAGGCATGGGGGCTGCGGAAGCGAAGCTTTTTGCCCAAGAAGGCGCTAAAGTGGTAGGAACGGATATTAAGGATGCCGAGCTGCAGGAAGTCATTCGGGAAATTAATGAAAACGGCGGTGAAGCCATCGGATTCAAACATAACGTTGCTTCGGAAGAAGAGTGGCAGCAGATCGTCCAAGAAACGGTCAACCGCTTCGGCAAAGTGGACATCCTTGTGAACAACGCGGGAATTTCGTCGACGAAAACGATCGCGAATATCGAAATGAGCGAGTGGAATCGCGTGATGGACATCAATCTGTCAGGCTGCGTGCTGGGGATGAAATATGTTTTCCCGGAAATGCAAAAAGCCGGGGCAGGCTCCGTCATTAACATTTCCTCCATCGGCGGCATCGTCGGGATGGCCGGATCAAGCCCGTATACAGCAGCCAAAGGCGCGCTGCGCGCCTTATCGAAATCCGCCGCGGTTGAATATGCGAAACAAAACATTCGCGTCAACTCCGTCCACCCCGGCATTATCGTCACACCGATGACTGAACCGTCCATGAAGGATGCCATGCCGTATTACAAGACGTTCACACAGCTCCCATACTTCGGCAAACCGGAAGATGTCGCGTACGGCGTCCTATTCCTTGCTTCCGATGAATCGCGTTTCATGACGGGATCAGAGCTTGTCATTGATGGTGGCTGGACTGCTTTGTAAGGATTTGACCAACTGCTTCCATGAATGAACGAGAGGCCGCCCCTAATTAGGTATTTCCGCTTGGGGGCGGCCTCTTCGGCAGGCTCAGCTTGCATTTTCCAATTAGCAATATACACTAATTACAAATATGTTAATGTGAAGTTGATCACTAACTAGATAAGCATATTGAATTTGATTGATCTCTTCTAAAAGTAGATGTATCAAATATCTCCATTCAAAATCTCAGTGAATAGCATAATAAAGCTAGACTGTATGTAAGCTCCCTTCCCTTCGGACCTTTCTTGCAGTCTTTGCTTTTTGGGGAGGAATTAGAATGAAACGACTGCTGTTTACAGCTCTTCTAGTCATATTACTCTCATCATGCTCTGAAAAAGTAGTAGATGATAAAATCACTACTGAAGCGATTTCTAAAGTACCGCCAGAGATTGGTACAACAATTAGCCCAATGAGTGATGCTATGGACCGTGGTCAACATGATTTATCTAGAAATGTTGTTGTAGACGTTTCACACTATAAAACCCACTCAGTGGCAAGAGGGGACATTGTTTGCTATGAAGATAATATCGTCTCAAGGGTAGTTGGGCTTCCAAATGAAAAAATAAAAATAAGTAATGGACAAATTTATATTGGTGGAGCAAAATTGGATGCATTTTATGGGTCGGCTCATATTCGAGGCTATGATTATGAACATTTCAAAGGTAGTGACTTGGAGGAAAAAGCAAAAGAAACTCTTATCGAAGAGATTTTCAAAAAAGGCATGAAAGAGATTACGGTCGGCTCTAACGAAGTTTTCGTAATAGGTGACGATTGGTCTAGAAGCAATAATTCTACATTTCGAAGCTTAGCTATGAAAGATTTGCGTGGTAAGGTTGTTGGAGTTAGTAAATAGGTGCGCAGATTTCTTAGCCACTATCTCCAGGCTTTGGAAGCAGTTAACATTTCATGTTAATTTTTGTTGTGATAATGAAGTTCGCAACCCAATATTTATACCAACAAAAAAAGAGTTAATATTTTAAGGCCAGTTCCGTTCCTGCAGCATCTTCACGATAACCAGGATTTATTTGTGCCAGACCAAGTGCCCGAAATACTTTGTTGATTGTTCCCATCTTCACACCATCATAAGCTGCTTCGATCTGAGAAATACGCGGTTGAGTAGTACCCGCTGCTTCAGCAAGTTCTTTTTGACTCCAACCTAACTGAATACGTCTGGCCATTACAAGATCGCCAATAATTACAGAAAAGGAATTCAAATATTCTCGTACTTCTGGGATCTCCTTAGCCTCTTTCAAAAAATCGGCGTAATCCTGTCCTAATTTTTTAGTCACAGTGAATCACCCTTTCATAAATTAATGTATTTCATCGGATCGGTGTAGAAATTAGGGAGCATTGTTTCCGTTTCTTGGACCGCAGTATCAAAATCAGCAGAAGACCTTGCTTGTTTAAGTACAGAACGTGTGAACACGAGAATCTGCTGCCCTTCGTGCACATGGACAAAGAATATGGCACGAAATGCCCCGTATCCTTGCCTATATCAACCGCATCTGGAATTCCATGATTGCTCGCAAAATTCAATGCACGTGTAATTCGGGGCAATATCCAAAGCGCATCTTGATCGCCGGACTGCGCTTGAGCCTTGAGTATGTTCAAGTGATTTAGTACAGGCTTTTGACCGTCTTCATCCAAAGCAAATTCAATTGTTGCCACGATTATACCATGCGCGATATGAATTATCAAATAATTTAGCGCAATTCCTTTTCTATTTATAAGAAATATCGGAACGGGATCTACCTACACAGCCCCGCTCCCCCTGAAACATATTCTCTCCCCCAAATTATATCCGACTTTTTCTCTCAGGAATTTGCTTGTAAGGTCCTCGGATGGAGAGGTTCATCAGATGCGCGGCAATCTCCTCTTCCGAATAAGGCATATTGTTCGCGACCCACCAGATAATGACCTCCAGAAATGCGGATTCCACGTACTTGACGACGATTTCCCTTGTCGCTGTTAAATTGCGGTCATCCGGTTCTGTGAAATCGACGCCCTTGGAAATAAACTCATGAATGACCTCAAGCAAGGCGGAAGCGAAATAAGGCACTCGATTTCTAACCAGCAAGGCATAATAGAGGTTGAAATTTTGGGCAATTTGATGAAACAGCCGAACAAAGCTTGGATGCGCTTGTCCGCTCAGCATATCGAATTGGTCGGGATCATCTGCATCAGCAACAAACAGGTGCCCTCTGAGATCTTCCAATATCTCATTCATATACTGCTGGGCTAATGCTTGCTTATCATCAAAATGCAAATAGAATGTCGCCCGCTTCACGGTTGCGCGTTCGGAAATATCCTGCACGGTAATTTGCTCGAAATCCCGTTCTTCCATCAATTCAATCAGCGCTTTACGAAGAAGCAGATGCGTGCGTATAACTCGGGGATCCTTTTTTTTAACTTCCATTTCAGTAATCCTTATCTATCCAAAGTAGGGATGTTCAGACATCCTGTTAGCGTCATTATACCTTTTTCAGGTAACGTGGTACATCCCTCGATCATTTGCAGCTCATCGAGCCTCGCAAACAACAAAAAAGCCCACCATACGAATATGATGAGCTCCCTGCTTCCCTACCTTCTTGCCTTAGGCAAGGATTTCGTGATGGATGAAATTATAGATGACGTCCAGTAATGAATCTATCTTTCCAATAGCCTGTGTTCATATCACGAATGACGACACCCGAACTTGTCGTGTTGCTGATGAACTTCCCGTTTCCTATATAAATGCCGACGTGATTGATCCTACCCGGTTTGCTCACGCTGAACATAACCAGATCGCCTTTTTGCAGGTTTGCCTTACTTTTCACAACTGTCCCTACCTGCGTTTGTGCGCTGGAGCCCCAGGGAATGGTGATGCCGTTCTGGCTGAATACCATTTGTGTAAAAGCAGAACAGTCCAGGATGAGTCGTTTGGTATCTCTGACGCCAAAGCCGTATCGGACCTTGCCGATATAGGATTGCGCCGTCCGTACAATACTGTCTGCTTTGCTGGAGCTTATGGCATTCGCAGCAGCGGTTGTGTCGACAGTCGCAGCTTGAGCGGCAGGCGGATTCAGGAACATGGTCCCCGATGTTAATAAGGATAAACTTAGGCTGATCCCCACTAACGATTTGCTAAGGCGGTTCTTCTTCATTGCTTGCATGATTGGATGTCCTCCTTCATGGATCGTGTGTGATGGTCGGGGTATTTCCCCTGGAACTACCATATCACACCTGAACCTCCCGGGATTTACCAGGAAGTGAAGAAAGACCCGCCAAGCCTAGCGTTGACGGCCAACCTTAAAATTCCATGAGAATTTCCTTTGCGTCAATCCCTTGACGACTCAAACCATCTGTGTATGCTCCTGACGGTAATCCGAAGGCGTTACGCCATACTTCTTGCGGAATACCTGCGAGAAGTGCCGCATGTCTTGGTAGCCAATGCGTTCGGCGACATCAGCCAACTTCAACTTGGGATTCAGCAGCAGCTGTTTCGCCTGCTCCAGGCGAAGATGCGTAACATATTCCTTAAAGCCTTGCCCCGTCTTCTGCTTGAAAAGCTGGCTGAAATAGACGGGGTTCAGGTAGACGATAGAGGCCACCTTCTCCAGGGACAGATCGGCCTGATAATGCGTGCGCATATACTGGAGCGCAACTTCAATCGAGCGATCGCTGCCGCTGGCATGGTGCTCATAGACCTGCGTCGTGGATGCCTGACGCATGCGCTGCACCTCGGCCGGCACAGCCTGGAACTGCTCGATCAGCTCCGTGTTCATGATTTGAAAGGGAACCTTCAAATATTTCACTAGATGGCTGCGCAGCTCATCGACCAGTTGATTCACGCTGGCACCGCTCGGCAAGGTGACGAGGCCCAGCAGGCTCTTGTTGTCGTGCACGGTCACGAAGCCCTTGCCATAGCGCTCGATCAGCTCCTGAAGAACATTCTCAATGATGTAATTCTCGAGAAAGACCGGCTTGTCGCTCTCCATTTTGACCATGATCAGGTGGAAATACGGGTGCTGTTCCATGAAAGGCCCCATATCAATGCGGCCGGTATCCAAGCCTTGCGCGAATCGCTGGAAGACGGCTTCCTGCAAATATTTGCGATTCGCCTTCAGCAGCTCGGCATCTTCGATCAGCTCTGTCTCGCGTGCGATTTCTTCGCTCAGCTTCCCGATCATATCGCCGAGAACCTCTTTGCCAATCGGCTTCAGCAAGTAATCCTTCGCTCCTAGCCGTACAGCCTCTTGCGCATAGGAAAACTCCGAATACGCGGAGATGACCACCCATTTCACATGCGGGTGACGGGTACGCGACATATTCATGAACTCTAGGCCTGTCATGCCCGGCATGAGGATATCGGTAAGTACAATTTGAATACGGTGGCTGCGGAGCAGGGCTATAGCTTGCTCCGCATTCGCGGCCAGATGGATATTATGCTCTGGAAAGCGGTTCTGAAGCGTACGCTGAATGCCTTCCCGAATGACCGTTTCATCATCTACGATGAGAATGTCCATGGTTACACGCCTTTCCGGGGGAGCGGCATCGCAATCGTAACGGTCGTGCCCTCCCCTTGTTTACTATGAATACGGAGTCCGTAGGTTTCTCCGAACATTAAAACGATCCGCCTGTGAACATTGGTAAGCCCAATGCCCCGTCTGGTTTTCACGTCGGTGGCCGGTGTCATCTTTTCCAACTGAAGGGCAGCCATTTTCTGACCATCATTCTCGGTTGATTCTGCTGCCAGCATGGCCTGCATCTGACGCAGCGCACTCTCTTCGATGCCAACACCATTATCAGCAATAATAATGCGCAGCTCATACTCGCAGAGTTCTGTTGAGACTTGAAGAGTCCCTGGTCGATCCAGCGGCTCGAGGCCATATTTGACGGCGTTCTCGATGATCGGCTGCAGCGTCATCTTCGGCAGCACGACATCCAGACATTCCGGATCAATGTGCAGCTCCGTACTCACTCTGCCTTCAAGCCGATTCTCAATAATCGTCATGTAGTGCCGCATCTGATCCAGCTCCTGTCTCAGCGTCGTCTTAGAGGCCTCCTGCCAGTCGCTGCTGTACCGGAACATGTGGGATAGGGCCAAGATCACTCTGCCCAATCGATCGTTCTCACGCTCATCCAGCATCCAGTAGATCATATCCAACGTATTGTAGAGGAAATGCGGATTGACCTGCGACTGCAGCGCTTGCAGCTCGGCGTTCTTCTCGCTCATGGAGGACAGCGTGATACGCTCAATGAGCTCATCCATCCGATTCACCATGCGATTGAACGAGGAAACCAAGGAATTGATTTCCTCGAACGATTTGACCGTCACAGAGCCTTTGAAATTCCCCATCTCCACTTGCTTCATCTCGCGAATGAGCAGTTTGAGCGGTGAAGCAATATTTCGGGACACGATGCTCGCCAGCACGGTCGAAAGCAGAATCAATACAAGAATGACGACATATAGATACTCCCGTGTTTTCACGACCTCTGCGTTGATGTCGCTTTTGGGCGTCAAGCCAAAAACCGTCCAATCCGACATCTTCGCCTTCGCGGCGACAATGAGCTGACCCGTCCTGTCGTCCACGATGATCTCACTGGCTTGCGGACGCGGCAGTCCGTCGAATGACGGCATACTCACCTTCTCGCTTGCCGTCGAGGCAATCATCCTGTCTTCCCGGTCCACAATGTAGACCTGACTGTTCGGGCTGATCGTGACGTTGGAGAGTGCAGCCAGAATCGGCTGCGGATTCGTTTCAATCAGCATGACCCCAATCATCCGATGGTCCGATAAGTCGTAAAGCTTGCGGCCGAAGACGAACAGCGTATCCTTTTGAAACCGGTTGATGACAGAACCTTTATAGAGACCCAGCCACACCATTTCTCCCGAAGAATCCATCAGCTTCTTATACCACTCCGAAGTGGCGTAATCCGTATCAATGACACTGTCAAACCCGCGTTCATAGTTATAGTTTTTACCTGCATTGGTCACCACATGTATCCCTACGATGTCATCGCGCGAGTAATATATAGCGCCAATAATATTCGTAATCGTTCGCTCATTAATAATGCTGACGGTCTCATCCCTGCTCGAATCCCGCTCCTGGATGAGCCTGAGCATTTCGTAGTTGCTGTTAAGGGACTTGGTAATGCTGTCATACCCTTGAAGCAGCAAATCAAATAAACCCACCGTTTGGGAAATGTTTTTCTCTGCCAAATCACTGATTTTACTATGGATAATGTCCGTCGTTTTCTTGTAATAAACCACGCTCACCAGGAGCACGAGAACTAACATACAGGAGATAAAGAGTAAAAACAGCCGATTATGAATGGAATGCAGTCCCCGTGTCACTGGATCGTCGTTCCCCTTTCCGTCAGTAGCTACTGGCTATTTTACCAAGACCGCCTCCGAAATAGCAAAAAAGAGAGGGGTGAAGTTAACCCTTCACCGCTCCCGCTACCATACCTTTTGTAATTTTATCAGCTAATAAGAAATAAATAATGATGACGGGCAATGCGCCCAGAACGAGGAATGCACCAATGGCTCCGTAGTTGACCGAATACTGACTCACGAAGCTGTTGACCCCGAAAGGCAGCGTCTTGAGCCGCTCGGATGAGATAAACGTCGCCGCGAGGATGTACTCGTTCCATATATTAATGAAAGTTAAAATACAGACCGTCATCATCGGCGGTATCGATATCGGCAGAATGATGCTCCAGAAGATCCGGAAAACCCCCGCGCCATCCATGACAGCGGACTCCTCGATTTCAGCCGGAATGGATTTCATGAATCCACTTAGGATGAACACCGCTATCGGCGTTTGGAATGCAATATAAGGCAGAATGATCGAGAGATGCGTGTTCAGCGCGTGCAAATTTTTGAAAATAATCATAAGCGGCAGCAGCGTCGCTTGCAGCGGCACCATCATCCCGATCAGGAAAATCACCATGACCAGTTGGCCATATTTCCATTTGAACCGTGCAATCGCGAAGGAGGCCAAGGAGCCCAGCAGAATCACACAGACCATCGTCACGGATGTGACGAACAAACTATTTTTCAAGTATTGAAAGTAATGTCCCGCATCGATGGCAGCGGAGAAGTTGCTCCACTGCAGGGCGTGCGGCAGGGCGAAAAATTTGCCCGACAAAATTTCTTCATTCGTTTTCAACGAATAGATAAAGAGCCAAAGCAGTGGATATACTTGCGTAACCACGAGCAGTGAAAGAAATCCGACGACGATAATTTTGACGAAAGAGAGGCGTTTGCGTCTCCGAATTGTTGCAGGTTTAGCCGCAGCTATCTCCCTTGCCGTTTGCATGGCGACACTCCCCTCCTCATGAAAATCTTTTCTCTAGTTTGTTGAAAATCGTATTGATAACAACCGTTGCGATTAGGCACAAACCAACCAAGAAGGCGGCAATCGCGCTTCCGTAGCCATATTTCATGGACAGGAATGACATGTTGTACATATGCGTCGAGATCACATCAGTTGCATGCGCCGGGCCGCCTGCGGTCATAACCATGACCATGTCGAAAGCTTGCAGGGAGCCGATG
The DNA here is from genome assembly GCF_002027705.1 of Paenibacillus ferrarius. Classification (GTDB taxonomy): domain Bacteria; phylum Bacillota; class Bacilli; order Paenibacillales; family NBRC-103111; genus Paenibacillus_E; species Paenibacillus_E ferrarius. Next base: position 181,012 of record NZ_MBTG01000023.1, read on the forward strand.
AAGGCGAGGACGATCGATATTTTGAAAATCGGAATATTCATAGGGAAGGTAATATGCCAGTCGGCTTTAAGCCCCTCTGCACCGTCAATCCGGGCTGCCTCATAAATATCAGCAGGGATGTTCTGAATGCCGGTAAACTGGATCAATGTATGATAACCAAGGTACTGCCACAGTGCCACGAAGTAGAGCGAGTACATCGCAATCTTGGGTTCTGTCAGCCACGAATGGGTCCAGCTGTGCAAGTTCAGCATGTCTAACACTTGATTCAGCATGCCCCCCATAGCGGCAGGGTTATAGATCGTTTTCCACAATTGACCGATGATAACAACGGATAAAATAACCGGTAAAAAGTAACTCGAAACGAGAAAATTCGGTTTTTTGATAAAACGGTTAAGCAGCATCGCCACGCCTAAAGCGACTGGAATTTCAGCCATGGAAAACACGGCAAACATCAATGTACGGCGAACAGACGGCCAGAACACGGGGTCTGCGAAAAGCAAAGTGTGAAAATTCTTAAACCCGACGAATGTGGAATCGCCGATCCCATTCCAATCCAGTAGTCCGCTGTAAAGCGATACGAGAATCGGGACAAAAACGAGACTGACATAAATAATCAAACACGGCAGTACAAACATGGCAATCGTCCACTTGGAGACTCTTAACACATTCACTAGGCTCGCCTCCTTCATGGCATATACCAATCGGAATTTACCCTCAGCCCCACTCGCGGCGCTCAGGATAAATTCCGATTTGGCTGCTAATTCATCTTATTTTTTGTTGGTGTCGTAAGCTGTTTGGTGTTCTTTCCCTACTTCAGCAGGATCTTTCTTCTGTACGAAGAGGTTTTGGATGCTAGTTAAGTGACCTTGTGCAGTTCCTGGGTTCATCGTGTTGTCGAATGCCAAGTCGCCGCCTTTTACTTGTTTGAACAAGCCAAGCACTTCCATCGCCATGTCGGAGTAACCAGCTGCTTTGAAGTCGCCGTCTACTTTTTGTGCGATACCTACTGCGCCTTTAACTGCGAAAGCTTCTTTAGGGAAGTTAAGCATGAAGAAGTTCAAGAAATCTTTGGTTTCTTTCAAATGTTTGCTGTTTGCAGAGATTGCGAACGCGCTGCCTGGTGCCAACATGAACTCATCTGGGTTGCCTTTGCCTTTAACTGTTGGGAATTTGAATACGCCCACTTTACCGTTAACGGAAGAAGTTTCGATACCGCCTGTTGCCCAGCTGCCCATGTAGTACATAGCTGCTTTGCCTGTTTTGAACAAGTTTTCACCTGCGTTGTAGTCAAAAGATGTTGCGCCTTCTTGGAATGCGCCAGCTTGGATCAAATCTTCAAAGCTACTGACTGCGTCTGTGAAAGCTGGATCTGCGAAAGTCTTTTTGCCGTCAACAACCGCTTGCAGGAAGCCAGGTCCGCCGTTCGTGCGAAGCAAGACGTTCATGAACAAGAAGGAACCGGTCCATGAATCTTTCTCACCGATGGCCATTGGCTGAATGCCTTTGCCTTTCAGCGTTTTGACAGCTGCAACCATTTCTTCGAATGTTTTTGGTACTTCAACGCCAGCTTGTTTGAACAAGTCTTTGTTGTAGTAAACAAGTCCGATGTTGTTGCCGTCTGGAAGCGCGTAGATGTTCTTGTCGAACGTGTACCAGTCAAGGATACCGTCTTGGAACGTTGCTTTCAGGCCGTTTTGCTCAACCATATCGTTCAGCGGAGCGAAAAGCTTAGCATCAACGAAAGGTTTCATTTGCGCCGCTGGATTCACGATCGTGATATCCGGAACTTCTTTGGAAGCCGCTTGCGTTTTCAATTTCAGCTTTTGTTGATCCGTGTTCAAGGAATCAAGCTCGATTTTGATGTTCGGATTTTTCGTTTGGTAGTCGTTGACGATTTTCTTCAACATCCCGTTTTTCGGGTCCGTTGGATCGGGATATATGTTTTGGAACGTGATCGTGATGTTCTCTTTTTTCTCTACTGTGCTGGTCGTAGCCGCCGGTGTTGCTGCTGCTTTGGCATCTGGTGTTGCTGTGCTCGTGCTTGTACCGCTGCCTGAACCACATGCTGTTAAGCTGATTGCCAGTAAGCTTGCGCCGATAACTTGAAGACCTTTATATTTTTTTACCAATGTGAATCCCCCTCGTTTGTTTGGTGATCTTGATGTCCTTATTATTGCGCAAGAATGGGAGTGCTTACAATGTGGGAACTATAGGTTTGATGTTTACTTTTTATAGGTATATGGAAAATGGCTAGGCGAGGAGGTTATTCCTTCCAGATGGGTGGGAGCTTCATATGGGGATCTGGTGGCTGAAAGGCGGGCTCAGTTGACGGTTTGGCGGGCGGGCTTATTGAGCCTGCCAAAATAGCAGGCTCAGTCGACGATACGGCGGGGGTGCTCGCTGAGACTGCCAAAAAAGCAGGCTCAACTGCGAAAGTCGGGCATTTCTCGCCTTTTTCACGTCGAGACTGCCTGAATGGCGGGCTCAGCCGCGAATACAGCGGCAGTGCTTGCTGAGCCTGCTAAAAAAGCAGGCTCACCACCAGAAACCGAAGCCAGAAGGACAAAAAAATCGACTCTCCCTCTGAATCAGCAAGGAAAAGTCGATTTCTACATCTAGTGCGTCGCACAAAACTAGTACGCCTTAGGAACCTCAATTTTGTTGGTGACACCATCTTCGGTGAAATAAATATGCGCGTCGAAGCCTTGGTCATCCATGAAGTAGGACACGTATTTCGGCTCGCCGTGCTTGATCGGCACGAGCAGTGTCGCAATCCGGTGGCTGCGCGCCGGCTTAGTTGTCGCCTTCAGGTGCCGATGCGGCGGCAAGCCCTCGATTTCGGCCGGATCGACGTCCGCAAAGCCTTGATGCTGCGTCAGCTCCAAGTCGCCGGAGGAGCAATAAACGAAACGACCGTCCATGTCCGCTTTGCGGCCCTGGACTTTGAAGTTCTGTCCGTTCAGCTTCATCTCGTACAGGGTCTGGAACAGCCAATCGACCGAACCTGCCTGCGACAGGTCGATATGATCAACAACCACAACATACGTGCCGAAGAAATACAATTCGCGCACATAGCGCTCCAAATACGGCACGTTCTCAAGATACGCCGCTGTGGCGTTGCTGCGAGAGTAGCCATATCCCTTGCGCTGCTCGGCGATTTCTACGAAGCCGTTGGCTGCCATGTTCAGCACTTTATTTTTCTCAGCATATTGACCGTGTCCGTCGATCAAAATATTGTTCGTTGAACGCGTCTGTCTGCGCCAGTTCATGTGCATCGTGCTGTTGAACGCTACATAATAGCCGCTCTCGATGGCCAGCGGTTCGCCGTAGGCATGCAGCAGGAAGCCGTTTTGGTCGCCATGGCTATGGCTGACAGAGCCGTACTTGCTGCTCTTCGTCAGAAGCATGATATGGCGCTCCGGATCGGCCATTTGTGAGTGAAAGGCCACCCAGCCAATGTCGCGGAACCATTTGACCGACTCTATATTGGCATCGGTAGGCTCAACCGCTTCTACTTGCGGGTAATCGTGACGGTACACCATTTCGTCGAAACGGAAATCCCACCAGCCGTAGTTGTAGAATTTCATTTCGGAATCCGTATCCGTTTCCCGAGCCCGCTCGAAATACCATTGATATAGACCATTTCCGGTGACACCGGCAAACTGGCGGATGTTAAATCCTGTTTTTAAGCTGACTGGATCGCCAAGCGTGGATTGATCCCCGAAGCTTGCGCGAAGGGTATCCGGGCTGAAGGCATACAGCGGGAAATCCCCCGTTTTCGTGAAAAAGGGCCTTTTATAAAAATCAATATTCGTATATTTCTTCAGCAAATTCATCGCTTCCGTGACAAAAGCCATCCCGGTCGTCCAATACATCGGACCCTCCGCCCAGCCTCCATCCGGTCCGCCCCAAGGCGAATATAAGCACGCATAGTATTCAAGGGTGTAATCCAGCCACTCACGGACTTCCGGCTCTTCCTCCAGCAAAGCAATGCAGCTAGGTACCAGAACGCTCGAAAGCGAGCGCACCGCATGGCTGTCGAATGGTACATGATGAATCTTCGAATGTTCGATAACGTGCTGGGCGATTTGACGCGTACGCGCAAGCAAAACACGACGCACAAGCGCGCGCTCATCCTCGGATAACACGGCATGCAGCCAATCATAGCCCCAGGCTATCGCGCCTGCCATACGGAAGGAAGCTTCATCGTTGTAGTCACGGCATGTTGTGCCGTTTACATCCCATGAACAGACATGCAGCAGCCACGTTTTGGCTCGATCCAATAAGGCGTCATCTTCCATTAAAGTACCCGCCACGGCAAGATGACGAATCGCATAAAGCACTTCTTGCGTATCCATATACATTTGGCGCCACAAATTGGCAACACGCTTATTGCCTGGATAAGGCTGCGGTTCAGCAACCAGCTCACGGTCGATCCAAGGCTTAACGGATTTATCATAAAAAACGTCAAACCCGCAATAAGCTGGATCCACAGCTAATTGACTGCGAAAAGCCGCTATTTCCGCGGATTGCAGCCACAGTCTTGGATGCTTCGCAGTTGCTTCCGCATAACGGCGCTCTCGGCTTGGCAGTGGAGTTTCCGGCAAGTGAGGCGGTACCTCGAAGCGGCGCACTTGGCTCCAAGCGGTTTGTGAGCCTCCCTCTTCAAGTAGCGCATAACGCCAGAAGTAGGTGCCAGGCTCCAACGCTTGATCCGGTGTATACAAATTATACGGAATTGGTTGAATCGTCAGCGTGTCTGCCTGCGCGAACGCATCGGTAGACGAGATTTGCAGCACATAGCGATCTTGCTCCAGCTGCGCTGGAATCCACGTGAAGCGAGGAGGATTCTCCAGTAAAGCCGTTTGCTCATTCGGTTCGTATTGTACGGTTAATACGCCGCTCTGCGGTTCGTATAATGGCGACAGTCGTGTCATATCCATTCTCCTCCCGAGGGTTGTCTCTACGTGAAGCCTTCTCTTAGTTAAAGCCTTCTCCTAGATAAAAAGCAAGCCTTGATCATCCCTTAATTGAATACGTGTGATGCTATCTGAAAGATCAGGTACGGAAATAGCGATTTCCTTGTCCGAAAGGCGGGTCAATTCTACTGGGCTGCCTGCGCGGTAAATATGGATAAAATCAGCACGGCGATCCTGACGGCGGTGAAGCATTGCCGTAAGTGGCTGACTCGGGTCGACAGCATCACCCGGTGTCCCGATAGCCAGCAGCTCATCGCCTGGCTGTACAAGCGCCGTATGGAACACGGTTGCCTCCGTATGAAGCGAAGCTCCCAGCTCATAAGAGGCGTGCAGCTGAGCTGCGCCATTCCCGTCGGCCGCTTCAGAAGCAAGGTATTGACCGACAATGGGCAGCGGTCTTTCCAATTCAACGGCATCTGCGGGAGCATCCTGGGCTGCGATTAGAAGCGTGTAGACTTCGTCCATGCCATACGGCTGCTGCCCGGCTTTCGGCTCAACAACGGGATGCATCCACCACTCTATGCGCTTCGATTCTTCACCCGCCAGCTCGACTTGGAACCAATCGAGCAGCCACTCTCCCGTCAACAGCAAATGACGATTCATCGTGCAGCCCTCGTAGCCGTCCGTAGACTGCAGCCAAGTATACACCGCTGTTTCTGTTACCTCATAGCGAACACAGCGCCCTTCATGAGGCGCTTGTGAGCGGCCATCCAGCGACACGGTATTGTGGCTGGCCGTTTCGGCAAACCACGATTTCCGCATGGACGAGCCGTAAGGCACCATCCCCAAATCGGGCGTCAAGGTTTGCGCCTTGTGCATCAGCGTCAGATGCAGCTTGTCGTAGTGGCCGTGGGAACCGCCATGCTCGCCGAAATCGGCGAGGAACGACAGCGGGTTCCCCGCTGCACGGCCAAGCACGAAGCCGGAGTCCGGCCAGAGCCGCGCCGGCCGTGGACCGGGCGAAGTAACGCCGGCGGCTTCGCCGGAGCCGTAGAGCAGCGCTTCGAGCTGCTCCCCGCTGGCAGCGCCCAGCTGCCGGTAAGCTTCGCGCAGCACCGGCGCGAGGCCGGCGATGCCGTAGATCGCGAGCCCCTGCTCCGCGATCTCGGCGATCTCGCGCGCGTAGGGATCGCGCGCGAGCGGCCCGTCGTGCAGCGCGGGCAAAGCGCCTTGGTCGTCGGCCATATCGGCCAAGACCTCGAGCATGCCGCGCATGGATTGTCCCTCTGCGCCGGTCGTGGCGTAGAGATCGATGCCGAACCGCTGCGCCATCTCCGCAGAGATCAAGTACGCCCGAAGAACGAAAACGTGATAATACGTGCTTCCCTCGAACTCCATCTGATCAGGCTTCACGCCGATCGATAGATGATGTTTGAAGCCGCCCTGGCCTTCAATGAGCGCCTCCAGCGCCGCTTGCTCCCCGCGAGCGGCGTAGACGCAAGACAATGACGCGTTCAGCCAAGCGGTGTAGTTGTTCTCCGCATTGTTCCGCTCATGAATAAGGATGTGCCGGTATTCTTCCATGCTCCCGGCGAGCAAGCCTAAGAACGCGTCGATCGCCGCTTGCTCTGCCGCCTCGAACGCAACCCCCTCATCGCGCAGCAATAAGTACGCGCGAATCAGCGTCGTGGACCAGATCGCTTCCGTTAGCGCCTGGTGAAAAGCGCGCCCCTTCAGCATCCAGCTTTGCGCCTCCGGATGCACGGGATAAAGCGGGAACTGCTCGGCGTATTCGACGAGCAGTCTTTTGCTGAGCGACGCATAGGATACTTCGCCCAGCGCCGCATAAACAGCGGCGGCCTGCAAAGCCACGCGAGCCAAAGACTGGTGCTTGAACACGAGCCAAGCACCGTGGTATTCCTCACCTTCAATGACGCAGCCATGCGGACAGTGAAATTCAGCCGCATCAACTTGCAGCGGATCGAACGCCAGTTCGGTGTGGTGGCGTGGACAAACATACTGGTGCCACCATCCCCCAGGTTCTTTGGGAATCGAGAGGCTGCCTGCTTGCAGCAGCCCGTCGATTTCCTCTTTTAAACGTTGTGCTGTACGGCCTGCCCAAGTCAGTTGCTCCAGCTTTTCGCTTAGCCTCAGCGCCGTACTCATCGCATCATCATCCCGCCATTGATTTCGATCGTTTCACCCGTTACATAAGCAGCCAGATCGGAAGCCAAGTAAAGCACTGCGCCTGCCACGTCATCCGGTGTTCCTTCCCGCTGCAGCGGAATGCCGTTGATCGTAGCTTGACGAGCCGTATCCGTCGTAAATGTCGCATGGAACATTGTATTGCCAATAAAACCAGGGGATACGTTGTTAACCGTAATTCCGCTGGCTGCTACTTCTTTCGCCAACCCTTTGGAGAAGGTCAACACCGCTGCTTTGCTTGCTGCATAAATGCTTGAACCCGGTCCGCCGCCATTGTGCGCTGCTACAGACGTCATGTTGATGATGCGGCCGCCGCCCTTGGCTTTCATGCCAGCCAGCACTCTTTTGGACATAAACACGGTGCTTTTCAAATTCACATCCATAATGCGGTCATACATCTCTTCGAACATCTCTGCATTCTGCACACGCTGTACGAGGTGACCTGCGTTGTTGACGAGAATATCAATCGTACCGCCAAGCGCCTGCTCCACTTCATTAACAAGTCGATCGATTTGCTCCAAGTTCGTCACATCTGCCTGCACTAAGACAGCTTCGCCGCCTGCTGCTTGAATTTCCGCTACAACTTCCTGCCCCTGCGCAACGTTGTTCAAACAATTCACACCAACTTTAGCTCCATTGCTAGCCAATGCCAATGCGATAGCGCGACCGATCCCTGCGTTAGATCCTGTTACAAGCGCAATCTTGCCCGTTAAATTGATGTTCATATGATTTCCTCCATTTGGTTGTGTAGTTTGTTGTTGGTGTCTAGCAGCTTCTATTTCCGAATTTAGCGCCTATTTTGTTGGAATAAGAGTCCCTCGAGACTCTTATTCCCCCCCCCACGGATGCCCCATCACGCCGACTCAGCCGCGAATGCGAGGCCGCGCCGTCTCCGGCATGGTCATCGTCAAGCGGGTGCCTTGGCCCCAACCGCTGTCTACGGAGAGGCCGTAGGCTTCGCCGAACACCATTTGAATCCGTCGGTGGACGTTCATCAGCCCGATGCCTCCACGCTCCAAGCTGCCCTTCCCTTCGACTTCTTCCGGTTCCGCCAACCGGTTCTCCTCCAGCTTCCTGCGAAGCTCAGCCAATTGTTCCGGCTTCATGCCGATGCCATTGTCTTCGATGAAGACTTGGAATAAACCGCCTTCTTTGCTAGCATCGATGCGAATGTAGTGATACGACTCCACACCGTCAGGAAAAGCGTGCTGGAAAATATTCTCGATCAGCGGCTGCAGCGTCAGCCGGACCATTTTCTCGAGCAGCAGACTAGGCGGGATCGCTACGTCAATCTCGAATTCTTTGCCGGTACGATGCTGCAAAACAATCATATAATTGCGCACATGATTCAATTCATTGGCGACGGTTATTTCTTCTAAGTTGGTCTGCACGGAGTAGCGAAGCATGAAGGCCATGGCCTCCACCATCTCCGTAATTTCACTGGAATCCTGCACAATTGCATAGCAATTGATCGTTTCCAAGGTGTTATACAGGAAGTGCGGATTGATCTGCAATTGCAGCGACTGAAATTCCGCCCGCTGTCTCTCCAGCTTCGTTTCGCCTAATTCCAGCGCATTTTTCTGCTGCTCCAGCTCAGCTTCATAGACACGCTCAATCATATCCGAGAGACGCGTTACCATCAGGTTATAGCTGTGAATGAGTCCGCCCATCTCATCAGTCCGGCCAATCTCGTCGATATACTGCCAGTTCCCCTTTTCCGTCTCCCGCATGCTCTCTTTCAATTCCCGAATAGGAGCGATAATGGAGCGGCCGAAGCGATAAGCGAGCCACAAGGCCACGACTAACGTAACCAAACCAACAATCAGCGTTGTCGTTCGGATCGTATCCGCAGGTCGGCGCAGCTCTTTTACAGGCATAGAAGCCACCAGATTCCAATCGGAGTAAGCCGATTTCCGCGACACAAACATACGTTCTTCCCCGTTATATTTATGAATGAACGTTTGATTGCCGCTGGCCAGAATTAAGGATGACAACTCATCTTTCGGTTTGCGCTGACCCATCGTAGGCGGATAAATGTAGTTCCCGGTATCATCAACGATGAAGAAAAACCCTTCCTTGCCCAAGCTGACGCGGTCCCACGTCTTCGCAAGCTCCGCGAGCTTAATTTCTATAGCGGCAACACCGCGGTTCTCATCTCCATAAGACGGTCCCCGCACCTTGCGAGCCATCGTGACAACAGAGCCCTGATCGACAGGGCGAATGCTCATATTGAGCAGGGCGATTTTGCCGTCACCCGCAATTTTCATCAGGTTGTCGTATTGCTCCTGTACGAGCACCGGATCGAAGTTGAGCAGGTTCTGGTTCTCATAAATGACCGAGCGTCCATGCTGCCCAACGACATAAATCATATTCAACTGTTTATATAAGGTAACGACGGACTGCACCGACGCCTCGGCAAATTTTTTGATTTTATCGGAGTAAACATAATATTCATAAGAATCATCCGGCTTCATTTCCATAAAAGACCGCACATCGGAGTTAGACGAAACCGTGTTGCTTAACAGCTCATAAGCCTGCAAATAGCTATCTGTCTGGTAGCTAGCACTGTCGATCATTTGCTCCATATACTGCTTAACCTGACCATCAAGTGCCTTGGACGATTGGATATAGGAGAAAGCACCGACAGACAGCAGCGACAAGATGATAACAATGAGAAAATACGAGTAGATTTGGCCTGAAAGCGTCTTTCTTCTCATGTACGAATGCCCATTTGTTGGCGGTACTCCGAAGGGAGACAGCCTTCATACTTCTTGAATGTCTTCGTAAAATGGGGATGATCGGCGTAACCGACCTCTCCGGAAATGTCCGTGATGCGCCACTGCGGCTGTTCAAGCAGCTTCTTCGCCTTCTCCATCCGTCTGCGCGTGCGGTACTGCACAAACGTCTCTTGCGTGCTTTGTTTGAACAATTGGCTGAAATAAGAGGGATTCAGTCCGATGAAATCAGCCACTTCTTCTAACGAAACTTCCTCCGCGAGGTGGGTCTCGATGTACTGCTTGGCCTCCTCTACCGGGTCCTTCAGCTTCCCTTTGCGCTTCGCACGGAGCTCATCCAGATGTCCATGAACCGCTGCAATGAACCGGTACCACGCTTCCTGCTCATCAGCGGCACCTGTCAGATCCAGCTCGCCCTGCATGAGGTACACATCGCGCACATTGAGTCTTTGGTGCAAAAGAGTGTGAATCTCTTGTAAAATATCTATCCAGCGATTGAGCTTCAATTTATACGTCTTCAACTCATCCTGAATTTCGCTGACAAGGCCTTTCAATTCCGCTTCTTGCAGCATCCAGACCGCATGTTCCATACGGCTTGCCCACTGTTCCAGCTTCGTGACTGCCACGAAAGTCTCTGAACTGACTTTGGTTTTGGTGCGGATCAGCTTCTCCAGCACGTTTTGGAAACCTTTGATATTAACGGGCTTCAGCAAGTACTCTTTTACCCCATAGGAAACGCATTTCTGCGCATATTCAAAATCACCGAACCCTGAGATGACCACCACTTGGATATCTGCATCCATCTCGGCGACCCGTGCGCACAGCTCAAGTCCATCCATTTTGGGCATGCGGATATCAGTGAACAGGAAGTCGGGTCGTTCCTCCCCAATTCGCTGCAGCGCGACTACGCCATTCTCAGCCGTACGCAGGCTTTCGATCGGCAGTTCCGATTGTTCCACGAGCTTTTGCAATCCTTTGCGTATCATCGGTTCGTCATCGACAATGAGTATGCGATACATGAGGAGGTCTCCCTTCTTACCCTTATGAAATGCCTGCTCCCCACGTGCACAGCACGTGAGGAGACGGTCATGCCCAGTTGCTGAGCTTATTTACGCGGCATCGACACAGTCGTACCGGAATCTTTGCTATTGAATTTCTCTGTGGCTTCCTTGATGACATCGTTGCCGCCTTTGGATTTCCACTCTTCCAATACTTTCGGCCAATCCGAAATCGGTTCTTTGCCATACACCATTTTGACCATATGCTGCAAAAGAACCGGAGGCGCTTGGTCGGAAAGCGGTGAAATGTCCACGTTTTTCATTAATGAATCCAAGCGAGGCTCGAAGCTGATGCCGTCGCGGCCTTCATTTTTCAGCGTTGTATCATAGATGTTCATTAGCTTCTTGCCTTCATCCGTCAAACTAAGTGTGCCTTTATTATAAGTCGTATCTTGCACTAGCCACAAGAAGGATTGACGGTAACGCTCTTCATCGACGCCTGCGCTGTCTGTTGGGGCTTTGTAGTCAATTTTGCCGTCTACGGTTTTGAAGGTGTCGCCTTCGATCCCAAACGTGAAGAATTTCTCTGCTTCGTCCGACATCATCCAATCGAAGAACTTAATGATTTGTCCGGCATTTTTCACATTTTTATTGATGAAATAAGTCCGTGGCGCTGCGCCGTACAAGTAGTGACCGCCTTTGCCATCCGGGCCCGTTGGGGAAGGGATGATAGCAATACTGCCTGTTGGAACCGTTGTTTTCAGCTGTGTTTCCCATTGCAGCATTTCATTCGCGTTCATGGACCACATACCTGCTTTGCCCGCAAGGATCGTGTTCTTGAACACGGTCGCGTTGATCGTTGCAAATTCTTTGTTGATCAAGCCTTCGTCAAACATCGTTTTGTACGTTTGCAGCGCTTTCATCATATTCTCAGTATCGAAGAATTTCGGCAAGATTTGATCGCCTTGCTTCTCGAACATCGACAAGTACGGGAACACATCATAAGCGCCGAAGAAGGAATCGGCATATTTGAAGTTCTCGCGCCCCATGTAAGGGTTCTCTACGCCCATTTCCTTGAACTTGCGGAGTACGTTCATGTACTCATCTACGGTTTTCGGAACGCCTAGGCCGGCTTTATCCAGCAAATCCTTGCGCACGAAGATCGCGCGGCGGGACGGGTTGGACAAGTACTCCGGAATCGCGTAAATTTTACCTTGATACGTCACACTGTCCCAAGCATCTTTGGGGACCTTTTTCAGCAAGTTGGGGCCATATTGTTTGAGCAAATCATCCAAAGGCATGAATACGCCCGCTTTCACGGAACCCGCCATTTCCTTGCCGTTCACGCCGCCGCTGCCCTGTACAACGTCAGGAATATCGTTGGTTGCGAACATTTGGATCATTTTTTGCTCATATTCTTTGTGCGGAACCAACACGATATTCATATCGGAGTTCGTGATCTCTTCTAGTTTCTTCACCCATTTATCTTGATTGATATCCGGTGATTTCTCCACATGTCCGAAAGCCAGAGTACGCAGAGAGATGGAGAATTTCGTTTTCTCAGCAGGCTTCGTGCTGGCCGCACCAGCTGTTGCACCCGCAGCGCTTGATGCTTTCGGTTGTTCCGAAGTCTTGGAAGTACAAGCAACCAGCATACTGCTCAACAAGACAGCTGCCATCGTGGTCGGAATCCATTTTTTCATGTATGCCCCTCTTTTCTTTTTGCAAATTGATAACGAGATTACATCTTCATTGTAAAAGCGTTTACAAAATGCTGATATGGAATGCCTTTAGTTCGATTTGTCTTTTTTTTAGAATACTGTAAAAATTGGAGATTTCATGCAGAGATTAAGCAGCTTCTATACAAGTTTCGTCGACGTTATAGGTATATCCTACCCTCGTGAAACGCTTTCAACAATGGAATGCCTTATCACTTGCTTGTGTTTTTTTTAGGTTGGGCTCGAAAAAGCTTGTCAACTAAAAAGGATACCAACATAATAAAATAAATAAAAGTCGGAGGTTTGGCAATGACCAACTTACAGGCAACGAAGGAAGAATGGCAGCAGCTTTTTGAAACAACAATTCGATTTAAAAAACAAGCTCCCTGGGATTGGATGGAGGACGAGGATTACTTTCTAATAACCGATCCCGATAGCGGCGAGCATGGTTGCTGTGTCGTGTTAGGGGCAGGCAGGATCAGTTATGGTCTCAATGTTTATATAGGTCCAAACGCACGGCTATTCCTGCAGGAATTGAGCGGTGTTAATGATCAGTTGGAGGATGATCAGCTTGAATTAATTCATTCGACGAGAGCCATCACCGTTAGTTTCGAGAATCGCGATCAGTTGGACAAGGATGATCTCCAATTAATCCGTGACCTTGGTTATAAATTCCGCGGTGCTCAGGCTTGGCCGCAATTCCAAAGCTATGAGCCTGGCCTCTTGCCTGCTGAGTTGAATGGACCAGAAGTTAGATTTCTTAGAACTGCCTTAGAGCAAACCATGCATGTAGCGGATCGGTTCCGAGAGAATCATGAATTGTACTTTGAACATGACCAAACGGATGAAGGGACTGGTGAAAAACGTCTGCATCGCGTCCCGGAGATCACATCCTCGGGTGTCACTTGGTCAGATACGTGGCTTCCTTGGCTGGAAGAGGGGGACTTTCTAACCCCTTACGTGTATCCTAACGAACTGCAGCTTCGCCAATTAGCTAAAAGTTTGAAGAAATCAACAGAGATCTGGCATTCCGACTTTCAATACATTTCCCAAGCATTCGGCGAAAAGGATGAACGAGGAAGCTATCCTCGATTGAGTCTATGGATGAACGCTTCAGCCGATTTTGTGATGGCTGGCGGATTGGCGGGTAACCATAATTTCATTCAAGCCTATGTGGAACAGCTGCTCAATTTGCTCAAGGAGTCTGACCATACACCAGCTTCCATACAAGTAAGCTCCAAGAAAGCATATCTCGCTTTGAAGGACACTGCTGATAAGCTGGGCATTAAATTGCAATTCAATTTCGATTTGCCTGAGCTTCAAATGGCTTTCAACGAGATCGAAAATTCCATATAGGAAATCTACCTTTCGTGAATAGGTAATAAACCCTAAAAAGGAACCGTCCCCAAGAGGACAGTTCCTTCTTCGCCTTACGATTTAACAGAACCCACCATCATCCCTTTAACGAAATGACGCTGCAAGAACGGGTAGATCAGAATAATTGGAATTGTGGCAATGATAATTGTCGCCATTTTGATGCCTTCCGGATCCATATGAGCCAGCCCGCTGAACTGCGAAGAGTTCGGGTCAATGCTGATGTCCTCCGAAGCAATCAACTGACGCAGCTTCACCTGAAGCGGCCAAAGCGCTGGTTTGTTAATATAGTATAACGCATTTTGATACGTATTCCAGTGGCCCACGGCATAGAAAATCCCCAAGGAAGCCATCACCGGTTTAGACAAAGGCAGGACAATGCTCCAGATCATGCGCAGCTCAGAGCAGCCATCCATACGCCCGGAGTCAATTAATTCACTCGGAATTTGCAGGAAGAACGACCGCATCACGAAGAAGTTGAAGGCACTGATGGCTCCCGGAAGCAGCAAAGCCCAAAGGGAATTCGTCAGGTGCAAATTTTTCATCAAAATAAAGTTGGGAATCAGCGGCGCACTGAAAACCATTGTGATCAGCACCATGATGACAATCGCGTTGCGGCCTGCATACTCAGGGCGAGAAACCGGATAAGCCAGCGATGCTGTAGCAATCAAATTAATCAGTGTACCTACAATTGTAATGTAGACCGTTACTCCAAAAGACCGCCAAATCGCCGCGTCACTGAACACATATTGATAGTTGATTGACGTAAATTCTACAGGAAGGAACAGAACTTTCCCGGTTACAATGGCTTCCGACGAACTGAAGGATTGAGCCAGCACGTTTAAGAACGGCAGGAACATCGCCAGTGATAAGAGTGTCAGAAAAAGCACATTAAAAACATTAAACGTTTGCCAGCCGGCTGTCGGCTTGCGATTCATAGCGTTCACCTCCGTCTTAGTACAGGCTTTCCCCGGTTGTTTTTTTACTCATAATATTTCCGGTGACGATGAGCATGACCCCGACGAGGGCTTTAAATAGGCCAATCGCCGTTGTATAGCTGAACTGTTGATTCATTAGCCCTGCAGTATAAATATAAGTATCTAGAATTTCGCCATTTTCTTTATTCAAAGGGTTCAAGAACACGTAAACACGTTCAAAGCCGAAATCCAGGAACTTTCCGATGTGCAGCAAGAACAAAATCATGATCGTTGGCAGCAGCGACGGCAGCGTGATGGAAATAGTTTGTCTCCAGCGGTTGGCGCCATCTACCTCAGAAGCCTCGTATAAATCGGGATTAATCCCTGCTAATGCGGCCAAATAAATGATCGTCCCGTAACCGGAGTCTCTCCAAATTCCTGAGGTAATCAGTACCGTACGAATCCACGACTCTTCCCCCAAGAAGTACACAGGGTCGAAACCAAGCATCGTAATGAAATGATTCACAGCCCCCGTAGATGGTGAAAGAATGCCAATTGCGATACCGCTTACAATGACCCACGAAAGGAAATGAGGCATGTACACCACGGTTTGCAGAATACGCTTGTAGAGGACGACTCTTAGCTCATTCAGCAGCAGAGCCAGAACAATAGGTGCAGGGAAAGCCAGCACGAGATCATAGATCCCAATCAGCATCGTATTCTTCAAAATTTTCAAGAAATCGTAATGGGCAAACATCCGCGCAAAATGCTCGAACCCGACCCACTTGCTCCCGGTAAAGCCATCAAAAATGTTGTAATCCTGGAACGCAATGACAGACCCGAGCAACGGTACATATTTGAAAATAATAAAATACAAAATACCCGGCACCGAAATCAGGTATAACGCCCTATACTTCCAAAGCTTTCCTAGAAAGCCTTTACCCTTGCTGGCCTGTGCGCCTTGTCTCACTTGCTTCACAGCTTGTGCGTTGACCGCCATCCTCTGGCCCCCCTCACTTCAATCTCGTCGATGTTATAGTTCTATCCTACCTTTCTAAAGCGCTTCCAACAATGGAATGACTTTTCACTGACTTGTGTTTTTTTTAGGTAGAAAAAAGAAATAAAGAAAGGTGTCTCCAACGTAGATCTCTCTACGCTGGGACACCGAATTTTAGTACAATGGCTGCGTTTGGAACAATGTCATTTTAGGACATTGATCTGCCCAAAAGTTTAGCTCAGCTTGCTTTTCTCGATACGGACATGCCCAGAGAAAAGGTTGCGTCGTTAGTTGTACCCAGCTTGGCTATGCGCGCTATGTATTAAAAACTGCCAGTCTAAGTAGATTTACCTACTTAAACTGGCAGCACTAGAGTCTCACCTTATTTATTCCGATACTTTCACTTTCAATACTTCGGCCGCGATGACCCGTTTCGTTCTGAAACGCTTCAAATCCTTGAATTGAATAAACTTCTTCGTTTCCTCGTTCCAGATTCGGAACTTCAATGATTCTAGGCTGGTAAGCAGCGTAATCGTTTGCACTTTGCGCAGCTCGGCACTTTTGTTATGCACCTTTTCCAGGTAGTAGTTCGGTACGCGCGGGCTCAAGTGATGAATGTGGTGGAAGCCAATATTCCCTGTAATCCAGTGTAGAACGCGAGGCAGCTTATAGAACGAACTGCCATGCATTGCGGCTTTCACATAATCCCATTCGCCTTCGTGCTCATAATACGTGTCTTCATAGTTATGCTGCACATAGAATAGCCAAATGCCAGCCATCCCTGATACGAAAAACATAGGACCTTGGATCAGAAGGACGGATTGCCAGCCGATTCCCCAACATAGCAAAGCGAGTCCGCCTACGATACCCAAGTTGGTTATATAGGTGTTAATGCGCTCTTTATTGCCAGCCCGCTTGCGGTTAAACCGATAATCAATCAGGAAGATGTAGATCGGTCCAACAATAAACATGATAAGCGGATTGCGGTACAACCGGTAATACAATCTTCGGCCCCATGAAGAAGCCATATATTCGTCAACCGTGAGTGTCCAAATATCGCCCACACCTCTGCGATCCAAATTACCGCTGGATGCGTGATGAACCGAGTGCGTATGACGCCATTGATGATACGGACAAAACGTTAAAATACCTGTGATGGTCCCGACAATTTCATTCGCAATTTTGTTTTTGAAAAAAGATTTGTGACAGCAATCATGGAAAATAATAAAGATTCGAACCAGAAACCCTGCGGCAACGATATCTAACACGAACGTAAGCCAGATTGAAACCGAAAGACTCAAGAAAGCGAAGTACCACAAGACAAGAAAGGGTACCAGTGTATTGATAATTTGCCACACACTATGCTTCATATGTGGTCTTTCGTAAGGTGCGATGTCAGCTCGCCACCCACCTTTTTCCTCATGCTTCATATTCAGTTAGAACTCCTTCTTTCCGCTTCGTGCCGGATGTGAATTATTGTCACCTGATGTAGTACGTTGCGAATCAAATAAAGTTCCCTATTGCGAGAAGAAATATTACACCGCTCTACCATCATAAGTTGGAAATGGCTTTTTGTAAAATGCAATATAAGTCATATTTATAAAAAGAAGTGAAAAGCACTGCCGGAATCATGAATACCTGCTCGTTCCAACCCCTTCTTAACGACCATTTTGCACTCGTGCCTTCATTTCGGGAACGGTCACAATATCGAAGTTCTCCTTCTTCAAGTAAGCGATAATGCCCGGAAGGGCTTCAATCGTATTGTCCAAGTTTCCTTTTTTGCCACCATAGCTGTGCAGCAAAATAATGCCGCCGTCTTTCGTATGCGTTTTAATATTATGAATAATGTCCTTGGATGAGGTGCCCGCCCAATCCCGGGGATCCACGTCCCAACCGACCAATGAGCGTCCAGACTGTTCCACTGCCTTCTTCACGGGTGTGGAAACAGCTCCGTATGGCGCCCTGACCAGAGAGGGGCTTATACCGATCGTTTTCATAATCCAATCCTCTGTTTCATTCAGTTCCTGCTCTATACGAACGGAGGAGAGTTTGGTCAAATCAGCATGGTCCCATGAATGATTGCCAATAGCATGACCCTCCTCATGAATTCGCTTCAGTACTTTTGGAAACTTGCTGACTTGGCCGCCAACGACAAAAAAGGTCGCTTTGACATTATTCTGTTTCAAAATATCCAAAACTTGGGGCGTATACTTACCGTCCGGTCCATCGTCGAATGTGATTGCAACCTGCTTGGATGCAGCGGATTGCTTTGCTTGTGAAAGGTTCCCATTCCGTCCCGTTTGGGTTTGCGCAACGGCCGTATTCAGAGAATGCTCTCCTTCTATCGGTTTCACTTCGATCAAAGAGGCAGCCGGCCCGATAAGGGCTGCATTCGTTAATACACCTTCCTCGTGGGATTCCTGGATGCTTATGACTGGTGATTTGCTGGGGAACGGTATCACACTTCCCGTCATTGTGAAATTAATGAGAGCCATGCCAACCATGCCGCAAAATGCGCTGCCTAATATCCAATGTTGTTTGCGTTTCGTCAATAGTTGAACTTTCACGACAAAAACCTTCCTCTATGCTCTCTGAGCGGCATTATTTATGTAAGAATAGACGCATGCTGCTTATAAAAAGTTTATTGATTCGACAAGATTTGACTCCAATTACTAGTTGCGCAATGCCTAGCGCTTTTGGTAGGATATGCAACTAGAAACCTAGGACAAGGAACATCCCTCCTCATTGACGAATCTCTTAAGCAAATGCGAACGGAAAGGAATTTTTTCCTATGAATATCTTAATTATCGAAGACGATTCCAGCATTCAAATGCTGCTCAAATTGAGCCTTGAGGTGGAAGGGTTCCAAGCTGTTGTGGCCGGCACGGTCGCCTCCGGTCTTCACGAGCTGGAAACTCGGCCCATCGACCTGATCTTGCTGGACTTGATGCTGCCGGATCAATCCGGCTTCGAGCTGCTTATGACCTTGCAGCAAACTTACAAGGAAATTCCCGTCATCGTGCTCACCGCCAAAAATGAAATGAACGACAAAATACTTGGCTTTCAGCTCGGAGCGGACGATTACTTGACCAAGCCGTTCGAAACACGGGAGCTGGTCATGCGAATACGCGCTGTTATGCGCCGTATGACGCCGGATTCCGCTGCACAAGCGGTAGACGTTCTTCAGGCTGGCATCATCGAAATGGATCGCAACGAGCGGACGATGAAAGTCGCCGGCAAGCTGATCAAAACGACGAGCAAGGAGTTTGACCTGCTCTGGCTGCTAGCCAAAAATCCCAAGAAGGTATTCACGCGGGAGCACATTCTGGATCAAGTCTGGGGCTTCGAATATTACGGGCAAACCCGGTCTGTCGATATGATGGTGAATCGACTGCGCGAGAAAATCAAGCCTTACGATCATGTGCTCGCCACTGTTCACGGTATGGGCTACAAGCTGGAGGTTTAAGGGATGAAGCTTCGCAACAAACTATTCATTCAGCATTCCATCACGATCGTCATGCTGCTCGCCGTGATGTATGTAGTCGTCAATTATACGTTGAGCAAAAGCATGATTGAGCGGGATACCCAAACCTTGGGCCAGTATTATTCGCTGCATCGCATTGAAGCCCTGAAAATTGTGAACGATAAGAAAATCAGCATTGAACAGCTATTTTCGGGCACCTATGCTCCGCTCATTGCCTCCCACCTCGCGGCGAACAGCAATTTCCAAGTGCAGCTCTTTGACCCCGAGGGCATGATTATTGGGGACAGCGGCAATAAAGAAGATTTGATTAAACGGAGCGATATTGACGCCGCGTTGGCTGGTCAAACCGCATCTGTCATCACCGAGGGAGAAAACAGCAAATTGCTCATTTATGCCTCTCCCTTCGTCTATGAAGGCAAGATTGTAGGCGGGTTCCGCTACTTGCTTGATCTGAATAAGCACGAAGAAACGCTGTCCGCGATGCGTTCCTGGTTTATTGGCGTCGCTCTCGGCTGCCTGCTCATTGCTCTGCTCGCGAGCTACTCCTTCTCTTTCTTCATTATGCGCCCTCTGCATGCTTTGCAGCAGGCACTGAAGCTTGTCACTATCGGCGATTTCAGCCGCAAAATCGTTGTCCACAGTCAGGATGAAGTGCGCGAATTAGCCGATGACTTCAATCAAATGTCAGCAGCGCTGCAAGAGCACATCGAGCTGCTTCACTATGAACAAAGCAAGCAAAAAAAGTTTTATGACAATGTGACCCATGAGCTGAAGACACCGCTGACTTCCATCATCGGCTTCTCTGATCTTATCGACAAAATGGAGCGTATTGATGATATTCGAACGTGCAATGTGTACATCCGCAAGGAAAGCACACGACTGCTGCAAATGGTTGAGGACCTGCTGCAATCATCGCTCAAAGGCGATGAAGCTTGGCTGGTACAGGTCGAGCGTACCGATCTAGCAGCGATACTGACAGATAGTCTGCGAATTCTTGAGCCTACCCTGCATAAATCCTCGATCATGACCACCCTGCAGGTTGAGCCATGCGAGGTTTATGCCGATCCCAAGCGCACACAGCAGGTGCTGTTTAATGTCATTGAAAATGCGATCAAGCACAGCGGATGTACAGAGCTTGCGATTCGATTGGAGCAGCAGGAATATCATTGCCTTGTACGCATCACCGATAATGGGAAAGGCATGAACGAGCAGGAGACAGCTGCGTTGTTCCTGCCTTCTGAGCAGAAGCTGAATCGTCCCATTTCGACGCATTCGCATGGACTCGGACTGCTGCTGTGCAAGCAATTGATGGAGCTGCAAGGCGGCGACATCACCGTATACAGCCGTGAAGGAAGCGGTACGGAAGTTGTATTAATGTTCCAGGTCGAGTCCCTTCCCCCTCAAGTTTTGTTACAAAATTGATACAAAATGATGATTTTTCTGAGATAAAAGGAGAGTAATCTACATGCAAGAGGAGAAGAAAGGGCTTTCATGGTTGCGCCTCATCTTGTTACAAATCGTTATCGGATGTACGTTGATCGGTATTTTCGCCTATGTGTTCCGCATCGGCGTTGATGAAGTACAGATCGTACCCAAGGAACCGAACAGCCGAGATATGTTTGACGGTGTTCCCATGCGTATGAATGTGACGTATCCGGGGATTGGAACCATCTCGATTGATGATCCGAAAGAGCTGATTGCCTGGAAAGCAACGTTTAGCCGCATCTTAAGCGGAGGCCAGCCACAAACTCGTGAAAACGCTTCACGGTTGCTGTTAACAGGCTCCATTGCTTATCTGGATCAAGAGGATATTCCTTTCCAAATCGGTACCAGCGGCTTTCGTTTCGGGTCTGACTCCGTTAATTCGCTGGACATCAGCGCTGAAATTAGGAAGCTGCAGAACATGCTGATCGACAAGACACTCACCGCAGATACGGTAAGTGAAGCTATTGCGAACAGGAATCATCAGGTATTCCGCTTGCAAGATGGCCTTCTTACGACATTGTCTGATGCGGACCGGGCTGCTCTTACGATGCAAATGCGTTCTGCGGTCAGGCTGATTGATTTCAGTCATTTTGACTTCATGGCTGAACAACCCAGCGCCCACTTTGTCGTACAACTTTCCGACAAAGCGGTGAACGGCAAGCATTGGCTGCATGTTGACCGATATGATAACGCTTACTTCATCGTTTTCGATTTGTTGGATGAAACCAACCACAAAGCCTATTTCAAGTTGCGTGATGCCTCCTAACATATCGAGGGGATGGTTGATGAAATGGCTAGAAAAAAAAGCAATAGTTCTTTGATGATCGTATCGATCATTGTTGTCGTGCTGGTTGCAGGATTCTTCCTGTACAAATCCGGTGTTTTTGGCGGAAAAGCGAAAGGAAAAATTACAGTTTACTCCATTTTCCAAGAAGAAGAAGCTCGTAAAATCTTGGATAAATTCAAAGCAGAAACCGGCATCGACTACGACGTGCTTCGTTTGCCGAGCGGTGAAGCTGTGACTCGTGTGCAAAATGAAATGGGCAAGCCGCAGGCCGACTTCCTGATGGGCGGTCCCGCTGATTCGCATGAAGTGCTGAAAAAAGCTGGCGCACTGGAAAGTTACATTTCGCCGAATTCCAAAGATATTCCTGACAACATGAAGGACAAAGAAGGCTTCTGGACAGGGTTTTACTTAAATCCAATTGCTATCGGGATCAATGAGCAGCGCTGGAAAGAGAAATATGCAGCAGCTCCGTATCCGCAAACGTTCCAAGAGCTTCTTGACCCGAAATTCAAAGGCGAAATCGGCATGTCCGACCCGGCTACCTCCGGCACAGCCTACACAGCCGTAGCTTCACTAGCCCAGGTTTGGGGCAAAGACGAGATGCTGAGCTATGTAGCCAAACTGCTGCCGAACCTCAAAGAAAGACCGAAATCTGGCATCGAGCCGATTCAGAAGGCAGCTAAAGGCGAGTACACGATTGGCATTACCTTTTTAGGCGACCAATTAAAAATGAAAAATCAAGGCAATCCGATCATCAGTATCGTTCCGGAAGCCGCAGGCTACGAAGTAGGCGGACTCGCGATCGTAAAAGGTGGCGCTAACACGGCTGGCGCTAAGAAGCTCATGGATTTCATGCTGACCAATGAGCCTGGCCTTCTTTATACCGAATCTGCTTTTGCCAGTTCCGTGAAACCGACCGTGCCGATTCCCAAAGGCGGTATTGATATTAAAGCAACCAAATACAACACGACCTACAGCTTGTGGAAAGCTGCTGAACAGCGTAAAGAGCTGCAAGATGCGCTGAAAAACCTCAAATAAAAGTAAGCGATTACAGGGCATTGAAGCACGTCTGTTGTGCCGCCAATGCCCTCCTATACAATGAATTTGGAAGGTGGTCGTGAACCCCTTATGATCATAGAAAAAAAGGGTATGGGTTCGTCGATCGGCAGACTGGTGAAAGATCCATCCTCGCTGATCCTTGTGCTCATCAGTTTTGCAGTTCTCTGTCTCTTCGTCATTTATCCGCTCATTTACGTCATTGCCTTGCCAGGAGCGACAGATTGGACCACTTTTTTCAGTAAAAGCCGTTATGGAACAGCCTTGCTGAACACTGTCGTCAGTTCCTCCCTATCTGCTCTAACAGCTACTGTTTGCGGCTTTATTTATGCTTACTCCATTCATTACAGCAACATCGCAGGGAAGAAATTTTTCCGCTTTATCGCCTTTCTTCCGATTCTGGCCCCTTCTGTCATGACTGGTCTGGCCTTCCTGCTGCTATTCGGCAGAGGTGGAATGGTTTCGCAAACCATGAAAGCTTGGTTCAACGTCGAGCTCGATTTATACGGGCTGCCAGGACTCTGGATCGTGCAGACGATCTCGTATTTCCCACTTGCTTATATGACAATTACAGGCGTCCTTCGCTCGATTTCACCTAATCTGGAAATTGCGGCACAGAATTTAGGAGCGCGCGGTTTCAAGCTTTTTCGCACCATTACGTTTAAATTAGCACTTCCAGGCGTCATTAATGCCTTCTTGCTGGTTGCCATCAACTGCTTTGCTGACTTCGGAAATCCCAAGCTGATCGGAGGCAATTACTCTCTGTTAGCTGTTGAAATCTACGGAGAAATTATTAATAACGAGCCTGGGCTCGCTTCTGTCATGGGTCTTATTCTGGTCATTC
This sequence comes from Paenibacillus ferrarius, assembly GCF_002027705.1. Classification (GTDB taxonomy): domain Bacteria; phylum Bacillota; class Bacilli; order Paenibacillales; family NBRC-103111; genus Paenibacillus_E; species Paenibacillus_E ferrarius. Next base: position 204,531 of record NZ_MBTG01000023.1, read on the forward strand.
CTGCCCTACTGGTCTTCGTCATTCAGAGCAAGCTGCTGTCCAAAGGCTCCTATTCCACCATAACAGGGAAGCCAGTTTCCGGACTCAATCGTGTGAAGACTTCACGCAAAACCGATATCGTGCTATTTATTTTCAACAGCATCATGGCGCTCTTCATTCTATCGATGTTCGCTATCACCATCTTGTTCGCTTTCACCAAGAACTTCGGTCGAGACAACACCTTTACACTGGATCATATATTCAAAATCGTCTTCAACCCATCCAGCCCTGCTGTACTGAACAGTTTGGTTCTATCGCTGATCAGTTCCATTCTAGCTGTTGGCTTCGCCCTCGTGCTGGCCTATGTCGTTGTACGCAAGCCGTTTCCCGGCAAAAAAATACTGGATTTCACCGCCGTTCTGCCCATTGCCTTGCCTGGAACGTTCGTTGGTCTGGCTCTGATCGTCGCTTTCAGCAACGGACCAATCATGCTGCAAGGATCAGCGATTCTTATTATCGTCGCAATGCTGCTGAAGCAGATGCCGGTCGGCTATCGAGGACTTACCGCATCTTTCAAACAGGTCGACAAATCCATTGAAGAGGCTGCCACGAATCTTGGCGCAGACAGCCGGCGCACACTGACAACGATCGTATTTCCGATGCTCCAGAAGACGATTGTCGCGAACTTTGTTTATGCCTTTATGAAAAATATGAACACCCTAAGCACCATCGTCTTTCTCATTACCCCCAAATGGGTGGTCGCAGCGGTATCCATCTTCAACTATGCCGAGACGGGAACCTACTACTGGGCGGCTGCCGTCGCCGTCGGATTAATGGGAACAACCCTAGCCACGCTGGGTGTGATGAAGCTCATCTTCCGTTCGAAGGTCAAAATATTCGATTTCTAATTTAACGTATATCTAAGACATCCGTCTTTCTACGGGAAAGTTCATCTTACGATGCCAGCTTTTCAACCGAAAAGCTTTAAGGAGTGAGGATCATGAGTTCACACATATTATTGGATTTGAAAAATGTGAGTAAAGTGTTTGGCAGCAACCACGTTCTCAAACAGATTGATTTGCAGATTGAACGCGGGAAGTTCATTACATTCCTAGGGCCAAGCGGGTGCGGTAAAACAACACTGCTGCGCTCGATCGCGGGCTTCTACACCGTTGACGAAGGTGAAATATGGATTGACGGCAAGCTCGTCAACGATCTGCCTCCTTACAAACGCGGAACACCAATGGTGTTTCAGGAATACGCCTTGTTCCCGCACATGACAGTGTTCGATAATGTCGCCTACGGACTTGATATCCAGAAGCGTCCTGAAGCTGAAGTGCAGGAGCGCGTGAAGACCGCCATGGCGAAAGTGAAATTAACAGGACTTGAGGAGCGCTATCCGCACGAAATGTCCGGAGGCCAGCAGCAGCGTGTTGCTATGGCGCGGGCTCTCGTCATGAACTCCCCGATCATCCTGCTGGATGAGCCGTTAAGCAACTTGGATGCCAAGCTGCGTGAAGAAGTGCGCGTAGAGCTGCGAAGCATCCAGCAAGAGCTGGGCCTGACGGTCATCTACGTCACCCATGATCAGCTTGAGGCTTTGTCGATGTCGGATCATATCGTCGTCTTCAACAAAGGGGCGATCGATCAATACGGCACACCGCACGAGATTTATTACAAGCCTCGCACCCCCTATGTGGCTGATTTCATTGGCACGACGAATTTCGTCGATGCGATCGTGAACGAATCTGCAAACGGGAAAGCCACAGTTGCCTATGGCGTGAAAGGTCGTACGGCCAGTGTGACCCTGGATGAAGCTGTAACGGTTGGCGAGAAGGTGCTGCTCAGCATTCGCCCAGAATCCCTGCGTATTAATGCACCGGATGCAAGCGAGTTCATCGTAACCGGCTTCGTGAAATCATCGATGTTCTTGGGCGAGAAGGAGCGGTATTTCATTCTGGACGATAACATGAAAGAATGGATTGTCGATGCTTATGACATCGGTTTGACAAGGTTTCTAGGGAATGTCACGATTAGTGCAGCTGATGATAAAATTCACGTAATTAAGCTCACCGGGGCTTAAAGCGAAATAGATAGTTGCTGAAAAGGGGAACTTTGGTTTCCTTTTTTGGCTGTTCAGGAGGGATTCAACATCATGTGGAAAAAAGCATTGCTCGTGATTATCGCCGGTGTTGGCGTATTCCTTGGCTTTCTCATCTTCGGGGAGAAGAAAAATAACCAGCCGCTGAAGGTCTATGTTATCTTTCAGGAGGACGCCGGACGCATTCTGCTCGAGACGTTCAAAGAACAAACAGGCCAACCCTACGATATCATCCGGATGTCCAGCGGCGAAGCCAGCTATCATCTGCTGACACTGGGCAAAACCGGGATTGACGTGGTGCTGGGCGGGCCTGCCGATCTTCACGAGCAGCTCAAAAACAAAAATAAATCCCTCCGTTACTCCTCGGCGGCTGCGAACAGCATCCCCGCCAAGTATAAAGACAACGACGGCTATTGGACTGGTATGTACATGGGTGCGCTGGCCATTGGGGTAAACCAGACTGTCTGGCAGCAGGACCCGACACTGAAGGCTCTGCCGCTTCCCCAGGGGTACGAGGATCTGCTCCGCCCTGAGCTTAAGGGCAAGATCGAGATCCCTGACCCGGAGACCTCGGGAACGGGCTATACGCTTCTCGCTTCGCTCGCCCAGCAGCGCGGTGATCGCGAAGCGGTCAGCCTGATGCAGTCGCTGAAGCAACAAAGCGCCTCCATGACGTTCGCCGGCAACACAAGCGCCCAGCACTTGGCGGAAGGCGAGCTGGCGGCGGCTGTCTCCTTCTTAAGCGACCAGCTGCGGTTCAAAAACTCGGGCTACAACATCAGCTCGCTCATTCCGCCGCAAGCCGGCTGGGAGATCGGCGCTGTCTCGATTCTCAAGGGAGGCAACAACTCCGCAGCAGCCAAAAAGCTCGTCGATTTCATGCTGTCTCGGGAAGTTCAAACCGATTATATGAACACAGCCTTCTCCTTCCCGGTCGCGCCGAATATTCCGGTGAACCCGCTCCTTGTACCCGTAAAGCTGGAGAATCTCCTTGCGACGTACCGCTTCGATCTGGCTGCGGAACAGCACGAGAAATTACTAGGCGAGTGGCGGGAAGCGTCGAAGTGAAGCTGCGGCCTGAGGAGATGCTAGGCGCCCGTCTCCGACAAGAATACGAAGAACCTCATTTCCATGATTCGTGGAAATGAGGTTCTTCGGTGCGCGAAATCCTGTCCAAGCGGAACTACGGTACGCTATTTGGGGCAAAAGAGAGCTGCCTGCACAGGAAGCGGAACTGGAGTACGCTATTTGTTGAAATTAGCACGCTGCGGAGGTGAAAACGGCGAAATAGCGGACTGTAGTTCCGCTTCGGCGGTTTTTTCGCTATTTTCGGTGAAATAGCGGATCGCAGTTCCTTTTGGGTGGCATTAATACAGCGGCTGCAACCGCTACTGCTACTGCTACTGCTACTGCTACTGCCACTGCCACTGCCACTGCAACCGCAACTGCAACCGCTACTGCGACCGCAACTACAACCGCAACTGCGACCGCAACTACACTACCAGAACAGCTCGCCGTGTCCTAGCAAACGGGACAGGCCTTCAACGAAATAGTAATCGCCGTAAATAAGCGGCACGTCGATATTCTTGCCTTCCGGATAATGGCTCGTTCCATGAAGGATCAGCCCTTCCTCGGTCTCCGAGTCCCATGCGCCATAGTTCACGTACAGCGAGTGCAAGATACGCTCGCCAGCTTGGCGATACAGGGCGCTCTCCTGCTCGCTTACCTGATCAGCCAGCAGAAGCAGGCCGCACGCGGCGCAAGCGCCTGCGGAAGAATCCCGATAAGCCGTAATGCCCTCCGGCAAGCGGAAATCCCAGTGCGGCACGCTGTCCTCCGGCAGATTGGCCAAGAAGAAGTGGGCTGCGCGCTTGGCGGCTTGCAAATACCGCTCATCTCCCGTGTGATGATGACTGAGCGCCATGCCGTAGATCGCCCACGCCGTGCCGCGCGACCAAGCGGACTCCGGGGCGAAGCCCTGTCCGCCATTAACTTCAAGCTGCTCGCCGGTGTGCGGATCGAAGATCACGATATGATTGACGGAGCCATCCGGACGGATGAAGTGCTCCAGCACCATATCGGCATGCCGCACCGCGATCTGCTTGTACCGCGGATCGCCGGTCGTGCCCGACGCCCAGTGCAGCAGCGGCAGGTTCATCATGCAGTCGATGATGGCCCAGCCGGCGTTGTCTTCCCCTTCGTGCCATGGGTTCCAGGCGCGAATGAAGTTCCCCTGCACGTTGAACCGTGCAGCCAATAAATTAGCCGCGAGCAAGCCGCGGCGCTTCGAATCCTCCGCGCCCAGCAGCTTGTAGCGCGCAACGCTCGTCAGCGTCCACATGAAGCCGATATCGTGGTCCAAACGGTAATAATCCGCAATGACCTGATCGAGCTGCTGTTCACAGGACTCCGCCAGCAGCTTCAGCTGCTCGTCTTTGGTCTCGCGATACAAGAGCCAAAGCAGCCCTGGCCAGAAGCCCGCCGTCCACCAATACGCAGGCTCCAGCTTATACTCTCCTTGTACACTGGCATGAGGAAAGCCGTCTCCGATCCGCTTGCTTGTTCGCGCTACTTTGGTGACCGTCTTCTGCCAAGCCTCTTGAGCCCAACCGGATTGCCTATTCATCCTCTTCACTCCCTATCTGCTTTATTCGAACGCACATATAAACATAGCTGATAATTCCAAGCGTATTTGTCCACTAGGCTTCAATGTGAAATCAATGGCATAGCAAGCTCGTGACTGTCCATAATGATCATCATGGATGAAGGACTCAACCGACCAATCGAACAAGCTTGGGTCGAAACCAATGTACAACCGCGCCTCCTTGGTTGGCGCGATCACAATCCGTCCATCCTCCGCTAGCTGCGGCAGATGCCAGGAAATGAAGCGCTCCACCAGTGTGGTCGGCGCTTTCGTAAATTCAAAGCGGTCCGACACGACCAGCGTCGGCGGCTCTGTCTTGCGCCAAGTAAAGCGGCGCACCCATTGCCTTACCTTCTCCGTGCCATAGGCGCTGGAGAGCTCCAACGCCAGCGTGTCTTGCGCTTCCGTGCTGGTAAACTCAAGCAGCTCCGCTCGATGAGCCGCACCGGCCTGCTGATAATGTCCATCTATGATGGGGACAGAGTGGCCTTGCGAGCCATTGCACAGAATCTCGTATCGCTCTGGGCCAAAATACGCCCGAGTATAGCGCCCGCTGCCGAGATCAGCGAGCAAGGTCTCCCCTTGGGCATAGAGCAGAAAATGCCCAAGATCATTATGATTATGCGGCTCGTTATTGTGGCCGCCCTTGGCTGCAAATACATAAGCGCCTTGCGACTGAAGCTGCCTTGATATCAGCCACTGCGCATCCGCTAGATAATAGGATGCCGTGTGCCACGGACGGCCGTCTGCCTCCTCACGGGCCCAGAGCAGATTGCGCAGCGCAGATGCCCACCTGCTGCAATGGTCATCCCTGTATCCAGCGCGAAGCCCTAGCTCAGGATGCTCCAGCTCGGGGTAAAGCTGCTTCAGATAGCCGCTTAATCCCATGAAGATCCCCGCCTCCCCGTGGGAGTCGGAGAAGCTGACAACCTTCCGTCCATCGAGGAAGCATTTCTGTTGGAACAAGGCAATCCGCCGCACCTTGTCGTCTTGGAACCAATCCACGGCACCGCCTGTGCGCCGCTGAATTAAATCGGCGGCATAGGTGAAATAGCCGAAGCCGTACTGCCAGTACATGTACCCTTCGGTGCATGCGCCATCTTCTTCAAAGCCGCTCAAATAAGAGGCGAGCGGCGGGAAGGCTCGCTCCAGTACAGCGGCGAGTTCATCATCATCCTGCAGCGTGTAGATCGCTGCAGCAGCAATCGAGCCTCCGCAGACGGAGGCCCAGTTGTGCGTAGCCGTCTCCCAGACGCTGGGAGCCTGTGTCACAAATGGCCGCAGTACGCGGCGCAGCACTTCTTCGCGAATGCGCACGCGAAGCAGGTCAGGCAGTGCGTCGCCCAGCAGCACGCTGATTTCACTCAGCGCGAAGGCTGTCTCCGCAGCGAAAAGATCAATCGTGAAAGCTTCTCCCGAAGCATTCGCAAGATCTGCGGCCTGCTGCCCCTTCCCGTTAGGCCCGCGCATCTCTGGCCCTTGCAAAATATGCGCAGGCAAACACCACGTATACTCGTCCAGAATGGACCATATCGTATCCAGAAGCGCGTCGAAATAGACGCCATGCTCCGTCTCTAGCCAAGCTAATAAAGCAAATGTCGTCAAGCGGTTCCGACGGCGAAAATACACATGTTCGTACTCAACTCGTGTTCCTTGCTCCGCATATAACCGAAATAAGGTGTAACTAAGCTCAGGCATCGTTTCCTGAAGCAGCTTGACGCCTTCTGTACGGATCTCCTCCACAAGCTGGCTGCTATGCTGGCCGCTGTGCAAGCGAGCTTTCACTTGCTCGGAGCTTTCTCCAGCAAACAACAGCTGGGATTGATCCAGTCTCACTGCCCCTAGTGCTGCTTTCAATTCTCCCATGTTCCCTAATGCTACATTCACCGAAATACGACCCACTTTCTTGAATGAAATGTGAAGGCGCTTGCCCTCCGTTCGCGTACGCATGTATTGGTTCATCCGTTAACAAACAGGGAGAACCGAAGTTCTCCCTGTTTGCGCTTTCCTCTTGACTATACCAGAAACTACTTCTTGGCAGCATCAATAATTTTCTGTGTGCGATCTTGCGAATTTTTGATCATAGCATCTAGATTTTGCTTATCTAGAATAAGCTTCTCATACTCTTCATTCAACGCTTTATACACGTCTGCTTGATAAGTTGCAGGAGGCACCAATTTGGATGCTCTTGCATTCGTCAACACCGTAATCAAGGAATCTCTGTCTACCTTCTCCGGGTTTTTGGTGCCTTTGAGGATGGTATCTACAATTTGACCCAGTTGATCATTTTTAACTTTAGACCATGATGGAACATACTTCCCTTGCACAAGAATACCATCTGTTGTCAGGTAGCGAATAAATTGGTAAGCCTCTTGCGGATGTTTCGCTTTGGCAGAAACCGCATAGAAATCTGTTGTAACCATGGAATAACCGCTTGGATCTGAAGCATTGTTTTTAGGGAATGGCGCTACAGCCGCTTTAAAATTAAGCGGGAACTGCTCGGTACCGCCGATTTCTGAGTTCATCCAGCTGCCGATGACGATCATGCTTGCGCTTTGGTTGAAGAATTGCGGACGATAATTCAGCTTTTGTGAAATCATATCTGTGTAAGGCGTCGAAGACTTGTCCACTTTCTCCATTTGGTAACGCATCTCAACGGATTTGCGGAACAGCGGGCTATCCAAGTTGGACGTACCGTCTGCTTTCAAGTAATCACTGTTGTCTGGTTGATTCGCCAGCGCCAAACGCATGAATTCAAGCCAGCCGCCGCCTTGAGGTCCGTGGAAATAAGTACCGTAACGCTTCGTCGGACCGTCGCCTTTGGTCAGCTTTTTGGCATAATCCTGGAACTCCGTCCATGTCCAATCCTTCGGAACTTCCAGACCGGCTTCCTTCAGATGATCGGTGTTCAGCATGACGTACCAAGGGTTGAACTTCCCTGGAAGCGCATAGTATTTGCCATTAAGCTGTGTATCTACTTTGTATTCTTCGGACTCCTTGTAGCCTTCTTTGCTGATATATTCATCAAGCGGAGCCACCATGCCGAGCGCAACGCGCTGCGCGTACATGCCTGCTTCACTGAACATCATCACATCCATATCTTCGCCGGATGCTGCGGATAAATCCAGCTTCTTCGCGTATTCTTGCGTATCCCCTTTTTCACTCAGGTTGATGAGGTCAACCTTGATGTTCGGGTTCTTCGTTTGAAAGCCATCGATGATTTTGCTCCAGTTTTGCTGAGCTTCGCTGCCGTAAGCATGAAATTTGATCGTAACCGGCTTCGCTGAAGCTGCTGCTGTCGATGTTGCAGTCGTATTAGGTTTATCTGTACCACAGCCTGCCAACAAAGAGATGGTGACAGCCCCACAGATGATGCTTGTTATTGTCTTTTTCATGAGTGACCCTCCGATATTTAGTTTCGCTAAAGCGCTTAACTCTCGTGTACACCCCCATTATAACAAGGGGCATATGTGGAAAGATGACGCGATATTGACTACTATCGACGTTATTTTGACTTCTCTGCTAGGGCTGCTTTCGTCTCCGCTAATCCGCGATATTCGAGAGGTGTCATGCCAGCGACGCTTTTGAACATTTTGATGAAATAGCTATGATTATCGTAGCCCAGCGATTCGCCAATTTTGGACACCGCTAAATTCGTCTGATCCAGCAGCTCCTTTGCACGCTCCACCTTCATCCGATTTACATACTCAATGAACGTTTCCCCCGTCTCTTTCTTAAACAATCGACTGAAATAGCTTGGGTTCAAGAACAGCTGCTCAGATACTTCATCCAGTGAGATTTTCTTATTCAAATGCAAAGAAACATACTGGCAGGCATCCAATACCTCCGGGCGCTTGCTCAGAACCTTCACATCTTCGGCCACTAGGAAAAAGGAGGAGAAGAAATGAACCATCCACTCTCCCATTTCCTGCAGCGTATCCATTTCAAGCAGTTCTTTGTGCAGGATCTCTACGGAAAAATGGTTCCGAAACAGCTGCATACTTTTCAGCTTCAGCTTTAGATCCAGTACCAGCTTTAGAATCCAATCCCTCACCGTCTCCGGCGGGAAGCGATTCTCGCGCAAATAGGACATCCATTTCTCGACCATGGGCTGGACCTTGCCCGGATTGCTCTCGATCAGCATTTCCCTCAGCGTCGTGACCGCTTCATCATACACCGCAAATAAATCCTGCCCGGAATAGGCCATGATTCTCCATTTCTCAATCGCTTTGGGCTCCATATAGAACCGCTGCCCGTTAGCCGTTAACAGGCCGTTTAATTCCTGTTTGATCTCCGACGGAGCAGCGCTGATTTTGCCTATGATAAAAGAAATCTTAATCTTCAAGGTTTTCTCCACCGCATGCTGAAGCTCAGCAAGAAGAGGCAGGGCACGATCATAAGGATTGGTCTTAATCCCGCCGGGAGCCGAAATGAAAATGAACGAACGCAGCACATCGTAGGCAAAATGGACTGCTTCCCGCTCTTCGCTGCTCAGTACCTCTTCCATGATGTTATTGAGCGCGAAGCGCAGCACATCGTCACTGACGAAACGCTGGCGCGCCAGCCGCTGCCCATCAATATAGCAGGCTACTGGCAAGCAAGTCCTTCCCTTGAGGCTGAACCCGAAGGATTCGGCTTCCCGCACCCAAGAGGCTTCATTCAACACGGGCTCATGAATAGTCGCTCTTAGGAATGTCTCTTTATGCTGCTCCCGATTGCGATCAACCAGATGCCGCAGCTGATTGTGACGCTCCCGGGAATGATATTCTTCATCCAGACTGATTTTGAACTGCTTCAGCAGCTTTTCCAAATCCTCTGGATTAAGCGTGTCTTTGAGCATGTATTCCTGCACATTGAGCTTCATAGCCTGCTGGGCGAAGTGGAATTCATTATGACAGGAAAGAATGGCGACTCGAATAGCCGGATGTTTATCCTTTAAACCACGAATCAGCTCCAAGCCGTTCATGCGGGGCATCCCGATATCGGTGACCACAATGTCAGGCATATCCAAGGCCGCCGCTTCCATCGCCACAGCGCCATTTTCATAAAGCCCCACCAGCTCCATATCCAGCTTCGCCCAATCAATCGCACCGGAAAGCAGCTCCAACACGGGATAGTCATCGTCTACGAGCATCACTTTATACATCTTCCTGCACCTCCTCTTGTTTGGGAATCAGCAAGGTCACAGATGTGCCTACTCCCTCTTCACTGTCCACTTCCATCCGATAAGCCTCGCCAAAGGTCATTCGCATTCGTTCGTTCACGTTCGGTAATCCAATACTGGAGAATCCTTTCTTCTTGTCCGGCTCTATAAGTGCTGGCTCTACTGGATGTGCAAACAGCTTGTTCCTTAGGCGTTCAAGGGTGATCGGGTCCATGCCTTGACCGTTGTCACGGACACTAATACGGATATACCCTTCATCTAACTGTGCTTCCAACGTAATCGTGCCGGCTTGCTGATTGAAACCGTGAATCAGAGCATTTTCGATAATCGGCTGCAAGAAAAAGCGGGGGACCCGCTCCAAGAACACATCCGCATCAATGTAAGTCTGCAGCGTGACTTTCTCCTTCTGCCGCATATTCATCAGCTTCATATAATCCATCACAATATCCACTTCATCGTGCAGCAGAATATAGGCTTTGTCTTGAATGGTCATACGCATAAGCTTGGACAAGGAGCTGATCATATCGGCGCTTTCGCGATCCCCTTTGCCAAGCACCTTCATTCGGATCGAGTTCAGGACATTGAACAAGAAATGAGGATTGATTTGGGCTTGCAGCATGTCCAGCTCCGCCTTGCGCTTGCGTGCTTGCGTGTGTGTCACTTCGACAATCATGTCGGAGATGTGATCCAGCATCTGGTCAAATGACTTCCCCAATCGGCCGATCTCATCCTCACCGCGAATGGCGCTGCGCAGATGGAGATTCCCTTGCTGGATCGAGGTTGCTACTTTATCCAGCTTCACGAGCGGTCTTGTGAAAGCACGAATCGCTACCATGAGCAGGATGAAAAATAAGATGAAAGAAACGACCTGAAGCGTGAATACATTTTCAAAAATCCCATTGATGGTTCCCACGGCTTGACTGTAAGGAATAAGCGAAACCAGCTTCCAGCCGTTCATTGGGAATTCCCGCTTGGAAATCAAATAATTCTGATGATCGATTTGGATGATTTCCGGAGACTTGGGGTTCTGCTCCTTCAAATAAGGAAACGCCTCGCCAATCCTCGAAACGTCCGCATGGGACAGGATGCGGTCATCCTTATCGAGCAGAATAATCTCCTGCCCCTGGCTCTTCGCTATTTCTTTGAAATAATTACCGATTTGTCTCTCCAGAATGGTCACCACGATGAACCCATTTTGGCTGGAGAGAGACCTCGCCACCGTTAGTTGATACGGGCTATCCGCTTTATCCTGCAAGAATTGAGTCGACGACTCGCCAACCCAATACGATTCAATTCCTTTCAAGCTCCGTACTTTGTTAAGCCAGGGCTCCTTAAACAATCGTGTTGGATCGTAATCCGATATCCAATAGTTCGTGAAATAGGTCCCATTGTTGAGAAAAACGGTAACAAAGCTCTTCTCCCCTGCACTGGTCTCCGCAGCCCCGGTAATCGTCTCCAATTTGATCAAAACCTCTTGCCGGGCTCTGAATTCTTCATACGAAGGGTTGCTCATGTCTCCGCTTTTCAAACTGAAATCTTGAAACGTCATATTCATGCCCGTGTCATATTGAATGAAATTCAGGATATACAGCATATTTTTGAGCGTGCCTGTCACATGACCGTCCACCAGCTGCAGCGTTTGCTTCGCATTCAAGACCGCCTGATCTTTGACAGCATCCCGAGTTAAATAGTTATAAATGAACAATGTGAGGAGTGCCGGTATCAAAATACAGACAATTAAGGCCACGGTTAATTTGCCGCGAAATGATTTAATCGAGTATTTGGTCTTCACCGGCCCAAGCGCCCCTTTTACAGTGGAATGAATAGCAAAAGAGGAAGCCTCAGCTCTTCCCCTTCACCTCATTATAACCCAATGTTGCGTCGACAAAAAACGACATCCATCTGGTTCTCTATTTATTTTTTTGATTAACCCTTAACGCCGCCAAGTGCTATACCTTCAATCACGCTCTTCTGCCCGATAATGAAGATGATTAAGAGTGGAATGATAGCCGACACAGCGGCCGCCATAATCAGCGAGTAGTACTCCCCGTTCAGGGAAGCGAATTTCTGCATCGCCAGCGGAATCGTGAACAATTTATCCGAACGCAGGAAGATCAAAGCATTCTGATAGTCGTTCCATGTCCAAATGAAACGCAGAATGGCATAGGTGGCAACGGCTGGACGGACGAGCGGGAAAGCAATTTTCCAGAAGATCAGCCAATGGCCGGCCCCGTCGATTTTGGCTGATTCCAGATATTCATTATGAATACTCATGAAAAATTGGCGCAGCATGAACGTACCTAGAACGCTGAAACAGCCGATTAGCACAAGACCGAAGTGATTGTTAAACAAACCAATATTGCGATATAAAATAAATTGCGGAATCAAAATCGCTTGGCTTGGCACCATGTAGGTCGCCAGTACGATCAGGAATAGCCACTTGCCGGCTTTGAATTCGACCTTGGAGAAGCCGTACGCCGCCATCGCGGAAACGACACAGGAAATGAAGGTTGTAATGACGGACACTTTAATGGAGTTCCAGTAATAGAGGTAAAATGGATTTTTGCCAAACCAGACTTCCTTGTAGTTCTCGATAGCGTTCCAATGCGATGGAATCCACTCGATCGGGTATTTGAACACATCCGTTTCCACTTTGAAGGAGGCCGAGAGCATCCAGAAGAAGGGGAGCAGGAAGATCAGACTGATGATGAACAGAATGATGGTTGCAATCAGCTTTGATGAGTTAAACCGTTCTTTCATGAGAAGTTCCTCCTACGCTTAGTAATTGACCCATTTCTTTTGTCCCGCCCACTGCAGGAACGTGATGAATAATACACAGACGAATAAGATGACAGCCATTGAGGAGGCGTACCCTACACGAAGGTTAACAAAAGCCGTATCGTACAAGTACCAGACGATCATGCTCGTTGAATTAATCGGGCCTCCCGAGGTCAGTACGGCGATTAAATCGAACACCTTAAACGTGGAAATTATCCCTGTGACCAATAAGAAAAAGGAGGTTGGCGACAAGATCGGAAGCGTTATCCGGCGGAAACGCACCCAAGCATTCGCTCCATCGATCTCGGCGGCTTCATACAGATCTCTGGGAATGGATTGCAGCCCTGCCATGTAAATAATCATATTAAAACCGATGGAAATCCACACGGAAATCATCATGACCGAGGACAACGCGAAGGCCGGATCTGCGATCCATTTCGGCGGGTTTGTGAAGCCAAGTGACATTAAGAACTGATTGACAGGACCTGCTGATGGATGAAACAGCACCTGCCATACGACCGCTACGGCAACAACGCTGGAGATATAAGGCATGAAATAGGCCACTTTGAAAAAGCCTTTCCAATATACGTTCTTATTGATGACAATCGCTAATATTAGAGATACGGCCATATAAATGGGCACGGTGAGGACGAAAATGAGATTGTTTTTGAGCGATTTGATGAAAACAGCGTCTCCGAACAGCTTCGTAAAGTTTTCTATGCCAACCCATTTCAAGCCGCTCATTCCTGCAACGAAGTTCCAATCCGCAAAGCTAAGAACGAATGTAGCAATAATGGGGAGCAGTGTCAGCACCGTTACGCCAATCAGCATCGGACTGACGAACAGGAAGCCAGCCAGGTTCTCTTGACGACGGCGGACATTGCGTTTATATCGAACGGGCTTGTCTTGTGTAAGCACTTCTGTTGTTGCAGACATGATATCCTTCACCTCTTACTTGATGTTTGATTGACCTTGTATAGCCTCATTATAGAGAAGGAGAAGAAGGTAAATATAACGTTATTTTGATTTCTTCGTCTCTTATCTTGACCAATTAGGTATGCTTGACGCAACATGGGTATAGCGCTGCGTGCAAGCAGCTAATTAGACTACTTGAGAGGCTGGAAGTCACTGTTATGAGTCATCAGCAAGCAGCAATAGGAAAACCAGTTCCTGCTGGGCGGTTTCCGATTTCTCTTTTCTCTTTAACCGCAGGCGCATTTGCCATTGGCATGACCGAGTTCGTCATTATGGGACTCTTGCCGAATGTCGCCCAGGATCTGCATGTCACAATCCCGCAAGCAGGCCAGCTCATTACGAGCTACGCCATGGGCGTAGCGATCGGCGCCCCGATTCTCGCCTTATTCACGAATAAGCTGCCCCAGAAGCTGCTGCTTGGCCTTCTGATGGTCCTGTTTATCTTGGGCAATGCGATCAGCGTTATCGCTCCCACCTATACCATCCTCATGGGGGCGCGGATTGTGACGGCTCTGGCTCACGGGACCTTCTTCGGTGTCGGCGGCGTCATCGCCATGAATCTGGTACGCCCTGAACGTAGAGCCGGCGCCATTTCTGTCATGATGGCGGGGCTAACGATCGCCAATATTATGGGCGTTCCTTTCGGCACCTTCATTGGACAGCAGCTTGGCTGGCGTGCCTCGTTTGGCGCCATTGTGATCATGGGCATCATCTCGCTCATCGGAATTCTCTTCTTTATCCCGCGTGTACAGCAGGAGAAAAGCGCGGGCATTGTCCAGCAATTCCGCGCCTTAATACAGCCGCGGCTGCTGCTGATGCTGCTAGTAGGTGCTTTGGGAAGCGGAAGCTTGTTCACTGTGTTCACCTACATCACGCCGCTATTGGAACAAGTGACCGGTTTCTCCGAGCATTACGTGGCATGGATTCTCGTTCTATTCGGCTTCGGCGTTACCTTCGGCAACATCATCGGCGGCAAGCTGGCAGACTGGAAGCTCATGCCGGCTTTGCTTGGCAACTACGCGGCGTTAGCCCTTATTCTGATCATCTTCAACTTCACCGTGCATCTCCCGGCAGCCGCTGTAATCACGATCTTCATCTGGGGCGCAGCCGCATTCGGTATTCTGCCAGGCCTGCAGCTGCGCATCATGACAATGGCTAAGGATGCGCCTATGCTCGCATCGACCTCCAACCATTCGGCCAATAACCTTGGCAATGCCAGCGGCGCTTTTATCGGCGGGTGGGTCATCACCCATATGGGTCTTACCTATTTGCCATGGGCGGGCGCTCTGCTGCCGATTGTTGGGCTAATCCTTGGGCTTGTCAGCTATCGACTCGATCGTAAAGAGAAACAGAGTTAAATCTTGCATCCAGCACAAAAAGACCATAAGTACCCACTACGAAGTGGCTCTTATGGTCTCTTTGTGTTCGATGCAGCTTCTATGCTGGCGGCGATCCGTCTAGCTGCGTGTGATGGGCTCAATTAATTTCAACAATTCATTTATATCCGCCTTGTCGAAGGTCGGAATCCCGTCCATATTATACTCTAGCGACATCACATGCAGCACCTGCCTTATATCCCATGGATGATCGTCCGGCGTATAGAAGATCGAAAGGACGGTTTCAGCCGCAACCGTTGCATCTGAACTTGTCACTTTGATTGCCAAACGATTGAGTCCTTCGCTGAGACGAATCGCTTCACTTTGTCCATTCATGACTCCTATTTCCGCACCCAGCACACCGCTTAGCGGATCCTGCTTCCAGATGCGAATGCCGGTATTTGCTTCAGCCGATGCCGGAGTTAAAGTAATCGTATCGTTAGGTCCATGTACGACCGTTGCCAGCCAAGGGGCAGTTGCCGGAAGTACTTTCTCCACTGCTCCTTGCTTCAGCTGTAATTGAGTTAAAACTGGATGAACCACAACGACTACCTCTTGCGATTCTATCCCATTGGAAATACCCTCTCGTTCATAGATGGCTGTGAAGTGATGAGTTCCAGAACTGACACCCGTCAGAACGATTTCCCGAGCCCCATAGACATCGGCGGTTACTCTGGCCTTCTCCACGCCATTGTCTCTCAATGAAATAGAGCCTGGCTGCCCTTGGTCTCCAATCAAGCCGCCAACCGATGCCGTGAATGAGACCCGTTCGCCATATTGGAAATGAGAACTGGGATGGTTGAGAATGAGCACAGTTCCTTGCGTATTCGGCACAATGACCTGCGACAAAGGAGCTGACATCTTGGATTGATGGAACGAGTCTGGCACATACGTTGCTGTAATAGATACAGTGCCCGGCAGCAGATTAGCTGTAGTAAGCGAAGCATCCCCAGCTGCATCCAGCTCAATTTCTGTGCTTGTCATATTGCCGCCGCTGAACATCACTTTTCCTGTGGGAATCAAGGCTTCCCCATTCGTATTGGCCACATGTGCCGTGAAGGTAATCGGTGTTCCATAATAAACGGCCTCTGTCACCGATTTGGTCATCGTTACACGCGTTGGAATTGGATTGATTTGCTGGGTATGGCTGCTTGAGCTCATGGCCGCATAATTTGCATCTCCTGCGTAATTAGCCGCGAAGGTATGCGTACCAACCGCAAGCCGATCAGTTTCCCAAGCAGCTTTGCCATTCACAAGCGTTAACTCGCTTGGCCATAGAATCGTGCTGTCCGTTCCCGTAATTGCAACTACACCTTCAGGAATAGGAAGTCCGGACGTCGTATTCGTCACATGGATCATGAAAGTAATCAAATGGCTATAAACACTTTCATTCGTAGGGGCAACCGTGAGTTCTACTTGAACAGCAGCCTTGGTCACGTACTGGGTGACTGGTGTAGATAGACTCGCTCCATGATTCGCATCTCCGGAGTATTCGGCGGTTATGGATAGAGTTCCGACTGGGAGACTGGCTGTAATAAGTGTAGCAATCCCGTTGCCTTCGATGTTTACCGGTGGTGAAATAACGCTGCCATTGGCTTTGAAAGTAAACTGCCCTGTTGGCGGAAGGTCGCTTCCATTCGTGCTGCCTACATAAGCGGTAAATGTAATTGGCTCGCCGAAGTTCGCAACGGCATTATTTGAACTTAGCGTCGTTGCTGTAGGATTCTTGCTAACCGTATGTATAAAAGGAGAAGCTGTTTGAGCAGCGTGGCTGCCATCGCCTGTGTAACTGGATGTAATCGAATGAGCGCCAGCAGTCAGATTAGGAACAACGATCGAAGCGTGAGCACTGAAATTCTCCAGCTGATCCCAGGTTCGAGAAATGACGTTTCCTTTTTGTCCTTTAAATGTAATTAAACGGGCACTCTTGTCTATGGTAATTCCCTCCACATAGCGATCGCCAGCGATTTTCCACGACTTCACTATTTGGTTATTAGCATCATAACCTATGAGTTGGATTTCTTCCGTATTTTCGTAAAAGCTATACGCCCAAAATGACAGCCCGCCCCATTGAATAACCGGACAATTGCTGCAGGTCAATTTCAAATCTGGTTGAGTTGGTGGAGAAGCTCCCGCCGGTTTATTGACCACGATAGGCTCATCCTCTACCAAGTCTCCCGTGCCAATGAGCGTGGCTCCATCATAAAATGCGACATTTCCCGTAGGTGTCGAACCCCCTCCGCTAGCGTCCGTAACCGTTGATGTAAACTCGACCCTTCCTCCATAAACGGAAGCCGAATCACCCGTTATCTGATTGGAAACCGTTGTAGCAGCATAAGCAGGTTGATGAAGACTTCCTAGTAAAGAAACGAAGCAGACTAAACATAACCATCTCAAACTATACCGCACCTTGTTCTTGTTCATTGTCATCTTCTCCTTGCGTCTCTAGCTAACTACCTCTTTTGCCTACTATTATACCGAAAATTCAAATAAATAGAATAGAAAAAACCACAATCCCCGAGGGGCTTGCGGTTTCTTCTGAGAACTTCCAATCACCCTCAGAGAGGTCGATCTATGGCAAATTGCTCTCCCAATTTCGCATAGGAGTTGCCCGCCAGCCGACTGACTGGCTTAAGCGCCTGAGCATCAATATGCCCGTTCTCATACAGTGACTCTGCGATGTGAAAGTGCACAACACGCCCAATTAATAAATCGGCAGCAGGCGTGCCGTCTGTTCCGCCTAACGGAATGGCTTGCTCCAGCAAGCATTCCATTCGAATGCTTGCCTCGGCAATGCCGGGGACAGCGATCTTCACGCTTTCTACTGGCGTGAGGCCAGCCAAAGCGACCTCGCTCTCCTCCGGCGGCAGCGCGGCAGCCGCCTGATTGATTTGCTCTATATAGGTTTCATCGGAGATATGAACTACGAAAGCCCCGGTGTCTATGGCATTACGCGAAGTGTCCTTGCGCACGCCTTGCTTCCTTTGAACCGAGATCGCCACCATCGGCGGATTCGCCGTCACAATGGTGAAATAACTGTACGGCGCTGCATTAAGCACCCCCTCTGCAGACAAAGAGGTTACAAAAGCGATTGGTCTTGGAATAATGCTGCCAATTAACAGCTTGTAGTTTTCCCGCTCGCTCTGGCTCGAAGGATCAATGGCAAGCATCAGGGATCACCTCCTTTTTAGGCAAAATTCGTCTTGTACCACGCAGCGGCTGCATCCACTTCCGAACGTGTCAATTGGTGCCCTGCTTGCTCCCAGTGCACATGCACCGCCGCTCCCGCTTCACCTAGCAGAGCCGTTAGTTCTTCCGTCTCCTGCGGAGAGCAGATGGGATCGTTCTTGCCAGCCCCGATGAAGATCGGCGTGCCGGCAAGCTCTGGCAGCTGAACACCTCGCCGCGGCACCATCGGGTGATGCAGAATGGCTCCCCGCAGCGCATCGGGATAGTGAAACAATAGGCTGCCGGCGATATTCGCGCCATTGGAGTAGCCCACCGCTACGACATTCTGCCGATCAAAGCCGTGTTCCACGGCAGCTTGATCGAGGAAGTCGTACACTTCCTTGGTGCGGAAGATGAGGTCTTCCTCATCGAAGATGCCCTCAGCCAGCCTGCGGAAAAACCGCGGCATCCCATTCTCAAGCACATTGCCTCTCACGCTGAGCACCGAAGATGCCTTAGAGATCGCCCCGGCTAGCGGCAAGAGATCACGTTCGGTGCCTCCGGTACCGTGGAAGAGCACCAGTACCGGGGCGGCTGCATCCGTTCCTTTTTGATAAATATGCTTCATCGTTGATTCGCCTCCAATACCCGCACCTCAATCGGCGGAAGATTACGCTCAATTTGAGCACGATTCTCCTCGAACCACTCAGGGAGCATCAATTTCTCGCCAAGCGCTTCCGGCTGCTCATCCCGTGCAAAGCCTGGAGGATCCGTCGCAATCTCAAAGAGAATGCCGCCTTCTTCGCGGAAGTAGATCGCGTTAAAGTACTGACGATCTACGATCGGCGTAGGCTGGTAGCCGCTATTTTGCACATGGGTTCTCCACAGGGCGTGCTCTGTGTCATCTTTGGCCCGCCATGCGATATGGTGAACCGTTCCTGCTCCGCCAACCCCATACGCCATCGGAGTCACGTTGATATCAATGACATTGCCTAAATCTCCGAAAGAGATAAATCTGGCATAAGCACCTTCTTGCCCTACTTTCGTGAGACCCATCACCTGCTGCAGCAGGTCTGCAGTTTTGTCCGGGGCCGTGCTGTACAGAACAGCTCCGCCAAAGCCTTTGATCGCTTTCTCGACAGGCACGCCGCCGAAGGACCATTGACTAAGCGCTCCGGATTCACGCTCTACAAGTTCGAGTTTGAGGCCGTCGAGATCCTCGAATTGCAGGTAAGTCTCTGCAAATCTCGAGGTTTTCTCAAAGGGAACACCAAACTGATTCAGTCGTTCTTCCCAGAAAGACAAGCTGCCTGTCGGCACCGCATACGTCGTGATGCCAACTTGACCGCCGCCGATCCGGCCTTTGCGGGAATGTGCCCACGGGAAGAAGGTAATGATCGTTCCCGGACTTCCCATTTCATTCCCGAAGTACAGGTGATAGACTTCCGGGGCGTCGAAGTTAATCGTTTTTTTGATCATGCGGAGTCCAAGAATACCTGCATAAAAGTCTACGGTTTCCTGTGCATTTTGAACGAAAGCCGTTATATGGTGAATCCCAGCTGTTTGATGTTGTGTCATGTGATCCATCTCCTTATTATTTATCATATAGTTATGTCCAAACTGATTTAGAATTAATGAAACAACGCTTCAATCGAGCAGCTGCCTGCGTCCATCGCAGTGCGATGCTCATGTTGCATATTCTTCAATTTAAGAATCTTCAATTTAAGATATTTGTCAAAAGGATAAGCAGTTAACTCCTCTAAGCGGGGAGGATAACTACTTGAATCCATCCTGGGCAAATTTGCCTAGCTTCTTCAGCAATTGACTGGCCATTTTCTTCTCTTCCGTCGTAAGTCCAGCTACTGCATTCTCAATGACTTCCGCATGTTGAGGAAATATGTCTTCAATAAACTGCTTTCCTTTATCCGTAATTTCAGCAAAAATGAGCCTGCGGTCCTCGGTCGAGGTCTTCCGCTTCACATAGTCTTTCTTCTCCAGCTTATCCACGACATAGGTGATATTCCCGCTGCTCATCAGCACTTTGCCGCCAATTTGTTGAATCGCTTGCGCGCCTTTATGGTACAAAAGCTCCAGAACGCCAAATTCCGTTCGATTCAAACCATGTTTGCGAATATCGCGGTCCCCATGGGCATTCACCCATTCACTGGCTCTGGAAAGAGCAATATAGAGATCCAAAGAAGCATTTCGTTCTTCGCTCATCTTCGTTCACCTCATTTCTTTGCAACAACATCTTAACTTGTAATATCTTGATTTAAAGATACTTTAATTCAAGATAAATGTCAATGCTTATTTTTATAAAATAAAGGGCTGTCCCATAAGTAGATACACCTACTTGAGGGACCGCTTTTTTGATCACAATAGAAAGTATAGGTTTTCGGTTCCCGAAAACGTCTTTCTATTTGGGATAAAACCTACCTCTAAACGCGGTCGCTCATCTTTGAATGGCCTCGATAGAGGTTTTCTCATTGAATTCGGAGAGGCTCAATCTTGCCTATTCCAAACTTACTTTTACTTTTCGATTACCTGCAGCTCGGATTTGTACATGATAACCTGACATAAACTGGCTGTTCTGCGTGTGGTCTTCTTTCATGCGTATGACTATAGCGTCCGGATCTATTTCACTATAGCTGTTTCGGGTTCTGATAATCTCTTGATGAGCCTCCTGCTTTCTCTGACTCCAGCTCCAGTTGCTTTCTCTAAACCTGCAATTATGCATCCTTTTTGCTCTTGAAATAGCCTCAACGATTAAATTCCTGCGTTTGTGCAGGCTTTTGAGGCTTTTTCTGGATGAGCGGCCGAAAAAGATAAAAATGCCTGCACAATTGCAGGCATTTCCACTTTTTAACCGAATTCGCTCAGGAATTCCTGTATTTTTGCAGGCTTTTACACTCGGGGGAACTGAACTGATCTGAACTGATCAAGAAGTCTGATCAGGAAGCCCCTTCATCCCACATGAAAGTAATCAACCCCATCATCTATCGACGCTTTCCTACTAAATTGGGCCTATGGGACAGCCTCATCGAACCCGCTCTGAGCCTGCTGAAAAGAGACTGTCGAATCACTTCAGAAGATTTGCCCTGTAATCGATTTGAGAGACAGTTAGTCTGTTCAATAAGCAATTTTTGACCCCCTAAAATAGTTATTCGACAGTCTCGAAAAGGCAGTCTCAAAGGGCGAAGCAGGCAGCATCCCGGCGAAAGCACGCTAAACAAAATTTCTAGCTTTCCTCTTATTGTACGTACGTATCCGCTTGGGAAGCGCATCGACTAGGATACAGCCGCTGCCACTTGTCAAGCTGGTCCTGTAGGCACAAGCTTAGCCTTAGCCTACAGCGGCCGAGCCTTAGCCTTTCTGCAGCTGATACATTTTCGCGTAGCGGCCGCCGAGCGCCATCAACGCCTCGTGATTGCCGCGCTCGGCGATCTCGCCGCGGTGCAGCACGAGAATCTGATCCGCATCGCGGATCGTCGAGAGCCTGTGCGCGATGATCAGCGTCGTGCGCCCTTCGCTGACGACCTTCAGCGCCCGCTGGATCAGCCCTTCCGTCTCGCTGTCGATACTGGCCGTCGCTTCGTCCAGAATGAGAATGGACGGGTCGAACGCCAGCGCTCGGGCGAAGGAGATGAGCTGCCTTTGGCCGGAGGACAGCGTGCTGCCCCGCTCCACCACCTGCTCGTCATAGCCGTTAGGCAGCTGTTCGATGAAGCCGGAGGCGCCAACGTCGTGCAGGGCGCTTTTCACGCGGTCTAGTGAAATGTCTTCATTATAGAGGCTTACATTGAATTTGATATCTCCCGCAAACAAGAAGGGATCCTGAAGAACGATCCCCATATGCTTGCGCAGCGCTTGCTTGGACATCTTCGTGATGTCGCTGCCATCTATTGTAATGGCCCCTTCACTGGGCTCATAGAACCCAAGCAGCAGGTTCATAATGGAGCTTTTGCCTGATCCCGTATGACCCACAAGCGCAACCGTCTCGCCCTTGCGTGCTTCGAACGAAATATGCTTCAGTACGTTCTCCCCTTCTTTATAAGCAAAGGTTACGTTATCGAATTTCACGATACCTTCGGGACGGGCAGTTGTTCGGTCAACTTTCTCTACCTCCTGGCCTTCCATATCCAGAATCGTGAATACTTTGTCCGCAGACACAAAGGCTCTTTGGGCATTCGTCAGTTGATCGAAAATCCCGATAATCGGTTGAAAAATTCTCCCCAGATAATCAATGAAGGCATAAAATACCCCGAAAGAAATCACAGCTTGCAGCGATTCTCGGCCAAAATACCAAATCACCACAGCCGTTACCAAGCTTCCAACCGTCCCCACAATGTTACGTGAAGACAAGGAATAAATACGGAACTGTTTGACCTGATTCACATAACGATCCTTGTTCAGGACCTCGAACTCTTCCAGCGTCACTTTCTCTCTGCGGAAAGCTTGGATGATCGGCATGACGACGATGGATTCATTGATCATCGCATTCATATCGCTAAGCCGCGCGCGCATGATGGTGATGAAGATTTTGGAATACTTCAAATGGATCGACATGATGACCACGAAGATCGGCGGCAATACTAAACAAAAAGCAGCCAAATGCCAATCCAAAATGAACAACGCCACAAAGATCCCGACTAATTGCATCATGCTGACGACGAATGTCGCCATGAAGCTCATGAACAAGTCGCGAACAGCTTCGGTGTCATTGGCAATTCGCGATACGACCTGACCGATCGGCGTATTATCGAAATAGCGCAGCGATATGCGTTGAATATGGCGCATCAAGTCCATGCGCATGTTCTTGATGATTTGCAGCGCCGTCGATTGCAGCAAGTATCCTTGCGCGTAGTTGCAGATACTCGCGAAGAGCAGCAAGCCCATGTATAGGCCTAGCAGCTTGAGAACCGGTGCCATTTGGCTGATGCCAGGTGTGAGATGCTGATCAATAATGGTCTTCGTGATATATGGACCGGCCAGCTCCGCGCCAACTGCGCAGCACAGAATTAGCAGGGCGCCAATAATTCTAAATTTATAGACGAGCGCGTAAGCAATAAGTCTTCTCGTCGTGGATGGTTTTTGGTTCATCGAATCCTCCTCTCTTCCGCTCGTCATTCTTCCAGGCTCGCTTCCATTTGTTGGCGTTCCCATTGCTCACGGTACCAGCCGCCGAACTGCATCAGCTCTTCGTGGGTTCCTTCTTCGAGAATTCGTCCTTCGTCCAGAACGAGGATCCAGTTGGCATGACTCACAGCGGAAAGACGGTGAGTGGTGATTAACGTCGTTTTGCCCGCACGCTCTTTGCGGATGTGCTGAAGAATACGGCTTTCCGTGCGCGCATCAACAGCAGATAAGGAGTCATCGAGCAGCAGAATCTCTGAGTTGATAAGAAGCGCTCTGGCAATGGCCAAACGCTGTTTCTGACCGCCGGACAGCATGACGCCATTTTCCCCGACAATGGTCCCCAGACCTTCGGGCATTTGGCTGATATCTTGCGTGAACGAAGCCATCTCAATAGCCCGTGCAATCTCTTCCGGCGAAGCGTTGTGCTTGCCAAGCGCTACATTGTCTCTGATGGACTTGGACAGCAGGAGGTGCTCCTGCGGCACGTAAGCCACCCAGCTTTTCACCTGATCCAGACTAATTTGTTCAATCGACTGACCGGCTATGAGCAGCTTGCCTGGCTCAACGGGGAATTGGCGCAGCAATTGTTTGAGCAGTGTGCTTTTGCCGCTGCCCGTGCGGCCTACAATGCCTAACGTCTGCCCGCGTTCCAATTGGAACGAAATATTGACGAGACTTGGATGATTGGCAGTCGGGTATGTGAAGCTTAGCCCTTTCATTTCAATCCGTTCCGGCACATCTACAGAAACCGGCTTCGCCACATCGACAATATCGGCTTCCTGCTTCAAAGCCTTATCCAAACGGTCCGCCGAGGCACTTCCGCGCTGCAGAACATTAATAAACTCCCCGAAGGAAATCATCGGCCAGATCAGCATACCTAGGTAAATATTGAAGGAAATAAGCTGTCCCAACGTAATCTCTTGATGAAAGACTAGATAAGAACCATAACCGATACCAATCGAGTAGCTAAGCCCAACGATCAGCGTAGTGAGCGGCTGAAATAGCGTATTCAGCATAGAAACCCGGCGGTTCTTATTCATAACGTCGGACGTCACTTTATCGAAAGCCGTCAAGTCATGATCCTCTTGGACATAAGAACGAAGGACACGAATGCCAGAAATGGACTCCAGCGCATGATCATTCATTTGGCCGAAAGAAGCCTGCGCCGCGAGGAAGCGTGTTCGCACGCTTTTGCCAAGCTTATTGATGACAATCACTAGAATAGGGAGCGGTATAAGCGCAGCCAGCATTAGCTTGTAGCTAATCAACGAAACCATCGTGATAATGACCACGGACGCCCCGACCAGCGTGTGAACAAGCGTCATCACCCCATAGCCAGCGGTCTGGCCTATTGCAAGCACATCATTCGTAGCCAGAGCCATTAACTGCCCCGTGCTGTTGCGTTGAAAGAAGGCCGGTGTCATTTTCGTCAGATGCGTCAACAAACGACCTCGAAGCACCTTCTCAATGAGCGCTGAATTGCCGAACAATGTCGTAATCCAGACGAACGTAATTACATAGAGGAACAAAGATAAACCTACAAGAATGAGAACAGTCTGATTCAGCTGTGAGGACGTCAAGTTCCCACTGCGAATATGATCAATGGTATTCCCTATTAATTTCGGGGGGACTGTCGCCAATAAATTCACACAAATCATTAAGCTAACAGCAAGCACGTAGTATTTCCATCTTTCTTTGAAAAACCACTGCAGTTTAATGACAAAAGACAAGCCTTCCACCTCTTTCCATACTGTTTCCATTTTACATACGTATTGATTTTATCGGTTCAGTTGAGGGAAGTCTACATCTTATCCGGTTTTAATTAAACTTTCCGGTCGCTGCTGCTCCTCTTCACCAAGGATTCCCTTTTATGAAAAACTGCAACATTCTTCAAGCCTCTCCCGTTAAAGAAGATAGACAAGCAAACACAAAACTTACATACAGGAAGGAATTACAACTATGAAAACTACCATGAAAAAGACGCTAGCCGTTCTCTCCTTATCCGCTATGATGACAACAGGAGCTGCTTATGCAGCAACGAATGAAACCGCACAAACCACTTCTATTATGCCCGTCAATGCCACAGCACCCTCCTCGGTCTCTGTCCAAGTGAATGGTGGAGCTATATCTGAACATGGCTACTTGAAAACTGCCGCAAATGAGCCTATGCTCCCTCTTCGCGCGGTGACAGAAGGCTTGGGCTTCACTCTGACTTGGAACCAAGATACGATGTCCGTTGATTTGAATAAAGGCAATGTCTTTACAACCGTTAAAACGGGCGAAGATCGCTATACGATTAATAAAATGCTCACAACGCTAGGTTCGGCGCCAGAGCTGGTGGATAACAAACTATATGTCCCAGCTTCCTTTGTCAGCAAAGTGCTGCATGGTTCAGTGACAACAGAAGGGACTAAAGTATCCGTCGCCATGAAAGATGATCAGAAGAAAGTGCAAGCGACTGGCGTCATTACTTCGATTCGTACCACTGGGGATAATGCAGCCATTCAAATCCAAGGCATCAACACCGAGGGCATCGTGCTTAATGTAAGCAAGGAGACCGAATATCAAATGCTGGATGGCACTAAGCTTAGTCTTTCCGATCTTCATATCGGTTTAACCGTGTCGGCCGAGCATGCGATGTTCGCAACCCTTAGCTTGCCTCCGCAAACGCCTGCTTCCAAGCTGACCGTTCTGGATACAGCTAAACACGCAGGGACAATTGGAACCTCAGGCACGGTTGAAGAAGTGCGTACAGATGATAAAGGCAACACCAGTATTCGGGTTAAAGGCACAGGATTAACGGAAACTGCACCAGGTGAAGTGGTTCTTCAATTGAGCAGCGACACCGCCATCGTTGATAAAAACGGGGATAAAGTGGACAAAGCTGCACTCGTG
This sequence comes from Paenibacillus ferrarius, assembly GCF_002027705.1. GTDB lineage: Bacteria > Bacillota > Bacilli > Paenibacillales > NBRC-103111 > Paenibacillus_E > Paenibacillus_E ferrarius. The sequence goes on from NZ_MBTG01000023.1 coordinate 230,747, forward strand.
AAGGGCGCTAATGTTATCGGTTTTTACGGCCCTGCCTTGACAAAAAGCCTGCCTCCAATCGGCAACGCGTGGAAAGTCATTGTAGCCGCTAAAGAAGAATAGGTCTTAGAGGAGAGAAACCTTCCACGCTTCTGCTGGGAGGTTTCTTTGTTTTTCTTCGTGCATGTTGGCGTATCGCACTGTCCAAATGGACTGATTTTTGATACAATAACTGAAAATTCATTCGAATAAGGGGACTCATATGGAATACATTAGCACACGTGGAAAAGTAGAACCCCTCGGCTTTATCGACGCTATCCTGATGGGATTGGCGAACGACGGCGGTTTGCTTGTACCTAAGAATATCCCGCAGCTCTCCAAGGAGACCTTGCAAAAGTGGCAAAACCTCTCCTACTCGGAGCTTGCGCTAGAAATCTTCTCCTTGTACGTGAACAACGAAATCCCGCGCGATGAACTGAAGCAGCTTGTTGACGATAGCTACGCGACGTTCCGCGACGAAGCGGTAACGCCTGTGAAGCGTCTGAACGACGGTACGTATGTGCTCGAATTGTTCCACGGCCCTACATTCGCTTTCAAAGATATTGCTTTGCAATTCTTAGGCAACCTCTATGCGTATGTATCCCGCAAAACGAACTCCATCATCCACATCCTGGGGGCAACCTCCGGCGATACCGGCGCTTCGGCCATTGAAGGCGTGCGCGGCAAAGAAGGCATTCGCATCTGTATCCTTCATCCGCACCAGAAGGTAAGCCAAGTTCAGGAATTGCAAATGACAACGGTTGACGATGCCAATGTGCTGAATCTATCCGTTGAAGGCACTTTCGATGACTGCCAGCGCATCATCAAAGAGCTTTTTGCCGATGTAGAGTTCAAGCATCGCTATCACCTGCGTGCCATTAACTCGATTAATATCGCGCGCATTTTGGCCCAAACGGTGTACTACTTCTACGCCTACTTCCAATTAGCGAAAAACAATCAAGCCGAGAAGGTCAACTTCAGCGTGCCAACAGGGAATTTCGGTGATATTTTTGCCGGTTATCTGGCCCAGAAGATGGGTCTTCCAATTCATAAGCTCATTCTTGCTACGAATGAAAACAACATTCTTGAGCGCTTCGTCCAAGAAGGCGTCTACCAACCGGGCGCATTCCGCGGCACCTACAGCCCATCCATGGATATTCAAGTGGCCAGCAATTTCGAGCGCTACTTGTTCTATCTCTACGGCGAAGATGCTGAAGCTGTCACTGCGATCATGGAGCAGTTCAAAGCCGAGGGCCGCGTCGTTATCCCTGCCGACAAGCTGCAAGTTGTGCAGTCTGATTTTGCCGCCTATGGCGTGAAGAACGAAGAGTGTCTGGATACGATCAGCGACTACTATGAGAAATATGCGTATCTGCTCGATCCGCATACGGCTTGCGGCGTCGCCGCTGCCGACAAAATTGTGGCAGACGGCGAAGTGACAGTCGCGTTATCGACGGCACATCCGGCGAAATTCGATGAGTCCATCCGTTTACGCAACATTAAACAAACGTACCCTGCGCAGATTCAGGCATTGTTCGATAAGCCCCAATTCCAAACGGTAGTTGGCGGCACGAATGACGAGATCAAGGATCAGCTCGTGAAGTTCTTCTAAAATAGCGAAAAGCCTCTAAGACACGATTGGTCTTGGAGGCTTTTCTTATTTAATCGGCTTAGGTGATTGTTGAGTGGTCCCTTGTAAAAAATCAGTCTTCCGACCGATATCCTTTCTCCCTTGAGTAGGAAGACAGGTGCAAGGCATCATGCTATCCTTAGGGTAGTGGATTACGCGAAAATATGATTAGGAGTTGAATATGTTGAATTTGAGTCGCAGCGCCTTTCTAGGCCCTATCTTGATTCTATTGGGGATTTTTATGTTTCTAAAAGGGGACGTTTCTTTCTCTACCGGAACGATCTTCGAGTATTTCTGGCCAACCCTATTCGTCATTCCCGTCGGCATATTCTTTCATTGGATGTATTTCTTCATCCTTCAGCGCAGAGGCGTAGGGCTCTTGGTCCCTGGCGGGATCGTGCTAACGGCGGGTATCGTTTGCCAAATCTCTACGTTGTTCGACATCTGGCATCTCATGTGGCCTGGATTCATGCTCGCCGTCGCCATCGGACTCTTCGAATTGTATTGGTTCGGCGGCCGCAATAGATGGCTGCTCATTCCGATTAACATTCTAGCTGTCATGTCGTTGTTATTCTTCGCCATTTTCTCCATCGGCTCCATTTTCGGCACTCTGTTCCACAACCAGTCCATCATTGCCATCGTGCTCATAATCGCAGGCGGGTTGATGATGGTTATGCGCAACCGCCAATCCTATTAGGATTTACGTAGCAGCCCCTGCTATGAAGTCACACATCTGCAAATAAGGAAAGAAGAAGCTGCCCATATGCCGAATTTAGTAAGTAAGCGTCGATAGATGTTGGGGTTGATTACTTTTCATGTGGGATGAAGGGGCTTCCTGATCAGGCTTCCTGATCAGTTCAGATCAGCTCAGTTCAGTTCCCCCGAGTGTAAAAGCCTGCAAAAATACAGGAATTCCTGGGCGAATTCGGTTAAAAAGTGGAAATGCCTGCAATTGCGCAGGCATTTTTATCTTTTTCGGCCGCTCATCCCGAAAAAGCCTCAAAAACCTGCACATACGCAGGAATTTAATCGTTGCGGCTATTTTATGAGCGAAAAAGATGTATAATTGCAGTTTAGAGAAAGCAACTCCCAGCTACAGGCCGAGGATGATAGTCTCCAATGTGTGAATGTACCTGTTTCGTCCGTGTACCGGTGCCCCGCAAAGTAACTGTTAGTGCTTTCCATCAATAAGCGGGTTTAGAGTTCCATTTACCAGCTGCTGCTCATTGCAGAGGGAACTACAGTCCGCTATTTGAGCCAAATTGGGGCATTCCGCTTGCCTAGCGGAACTACAGGGTCTTATATCTCCCAAATCTGCGCTTTCCTCGGTGAAACTGATGAAATAGCGGATCGTAGTTCCCTCTGAGGTGCAAAAGAGGCGATTTTGGCACAAATAGGGGAACGTAGTTCCCTTTGAGACGCTGGAGAGACGGTGTTCCGGGGTTCCGGCTCTCCGGGTATCCGCTTTTCCGCGTTTCCGGCTTTTCGGCTCTCCGGGTATCCTGCTCTCCTGCTCCCTGCTCTCCTGCTTCTCCTGCTTCTCCTGCTCTCCTGCTCTCCTGCTTCTCCTGCTTCTCCTGCTCTCCTGCTCTCCTGCTCTTCTGCTCTCCTGCTCTCCTGCTCTCCTGCTCCCTGCTCTCCTGCTTCTCCTGCTTCTCCTGCTTCTCCTGCTCTCCTGCTTCTCCTGCTTCTCCTGCTCTCCTGCTTCTCCTGCTTCTCCTGCTCTCCTGCTTCTCCTGCTTCTCCAGCTTCTCCTGCTATCCTGCTCTCCTGCTCTCCTGCTCTCCGGCTCTCCTGCTCTCCGCGTTTCCGGGCTTTCCGCTGTTCCACCAGCCAATAGCGGATTCTAATCCATCCCGCAACTGCATAAGCTTCATCCCTTATCTCGACACGAACGGGTTGCCCTCCACCCAGAACCGCCAAGGATACGCCTTGGCTTCTCCGCTATTCTCGATGCCGATTCTCGGTCCGGCAGCAATCGTTCCGGCAGCCCTTCCTTCGGCGATGTACAGCGGCTGCTCGCAGAGCAGCGTTCCGTAATCCGCCATCGTAATGCCCATCGCCTTAGTCAGCTTGCCTGGGCCGTTGGTAAGCTCCTTCAGCTTCTTGTCCTTGCCTCGGCGCTCCAACATGCTTTCCACGCCCACACTGGGCTCGACAGCCCTTATCAGCACCGCTTCGGGGCAGCCAGCCTCCCCGCTTACGACATTCACGAGGCAATGCGTGTGCATCGCATACGTGTACGCGTATCCAGGAGGACCGAACATCACTTCCGTTCGCGGCGTTCTGCGATGACCGAAACTGTGCGCTGCCCGGTCCCCTGGCCCGATGTAAGCTTCCGTTTCAACGATCCAACCAGATGCGATGCCAGTGGGGGTTTCCTTCACGAGCAGCATGCCGAGCAGCGCTCTGGCTAATTCAAGTGTGGGCTTCCTGAAAAAAGAAGCCTCCACGGGCTGATATAACACAACCAAACACCTCCTGTCTCATTGAAAAAAGAACCCAATCAGCGCGCTGATGGGTCCCCTATCTCGTCTTGCCAAAATCCCTTAATCCACAATCAACCAACCACTACTTGGCCCTGCCCAAGGTTATCCCCTGAGGATTGTTTAATCTGCTTGCTTCGCAGTTGTCCACAAGCGGCATCAATGTCTGTTCCGTGTTCAAGGCGAACGCTGCAGCTGATGCCTTGCTTTTTCAACGTGTCATAGAAAGCCCGCACAGATTCCCGCTCACTGCGTTGATATTGACTGTGTTCATCCACCGGATTGTAAGGAATTAAATTCACATTCGCCAGCTGCCGGATGTGCTGAATGAGCTCGGCGAGCTGAAGCGCGTGCTCTTTCCCGTCGTTGACATCCTTCAGCAGAATATATTCGAGCGTAATTCTCCGGTTCGTTTTGTCCAAATAATACTCGATCGCCTTCATCAGCTTCTCGATCGGAATCGCTTTGTTGATTTTCATGATTCGTGTACGAAGCTCGTTCGTTGGAGCATGCAAGGAAATCGCTAAATTTACCTTCAAATCCGAGTCGGCAAATTCGATAATTTTGTCAGCAAGACCGCTGGTTGAGACCGTAATATGACGCGCCGCGATATCGAGTCCTTTTTGATCCTTTACGACGCGGATGAAATCCACCATGTTTTTGAAATTGTCGAAAGGTTCACCGATGCCCATGACGACGATGTGACTGACGTGTTCGTTTTCGCCTTTTTTGTCCAAATGAAACTGAACCTTCATAATTTGTTCCACGATTTCGGCGCTGGTCAAATCACGGCTTTTGGCCAATAACCCGCTTGCGCAGAAGCTGCAGCCGATATTGCAGCCGACCTGCGTCGTCACACACACGGACAATCCATATTTGTGCCGCATCAACACGGTCTCGATCAAATTGCCATCATGCAGCTTAAAAAGAAATTTAATCGTGCCATCTGCTGATTCTTGTTTCAAATGTTCGGTCAAGGTTTCGGTGACGAAGTGGGCCTCCAACGTATTTAGGCAGTCCTGCTTCACCTCTGTCATTGCCGCGAAATCCGTGACCCGCTTCCGATATAAGCCGTCCCATACTTGCAGTGCGCGGGATTTTTTATGTCCATGTTCGGCCAGCGATGCGGCCAGCTGATCAAACGTTAATCCATAGATGGATTGTTTATTCATTGGTTTTCCTCTTTTCAAGACTTCCACGTTCAGTCCTAGTCTACTAAGCAGCCGAAGCATACCATCTGTTTATTATTGTGCCAAAAATCAGTCGCGAAAACAAGGGCAGTTCGCTGCCAACTCCTGCTTCCCTAACTCCTTCTCATTTTACCAGCAAGATTGTCAAAAATACGCTCATCTACTAATCTATCAATCCAAACGATCCGCACGTTTATCACATAGGATAAAGAAAAAGGAAGTGAGTACACATGGCATCCCAAACACAAAAAACACCCGTGTATTTCAACAAAAAAGTGACCTATTTAAATAAGCGCCGCTTCATTTCTGCACACATGCCTTTCACAACAGCCTCGTGGCGTATCCTTGCCCATCAGACAAAAGGTATTCTGATTACGAATGTCGCTCGCAGCGGTCTTGTAACCGGAACGGTATTCGGAAATCCGCTTCGCGGCTGGTATGATAAACATTCCGGCAAGATCGTATTTCTGCAATTTGTAAAAGGGAACCCAAGCACTGGCGGGAATCAGCCGTTCTATCAAGGCCAACTTCAAAAATCGCTTGCCGATAATAGTTTCACAATAACAGGAAGCTTGATGCCCGTTGGCGGAGACACCTCTGCCGGGCTCGCAACATGCCAATGGTCCGCTGATGCAATCATCTTATTATAGAAACGACCAAGCCTTTTTTAACCGCAGCAAGCCGCTTTCCATCTCCGCTTCACTAATCCCGCCAAATCCTAAGTAAACCTTGGGATCGCCCGCTGCATCAGCATTCTGATCCATCCATGCGCCGCGCATATCGTAGATGCGAACCCCATGGTCTGCAGCCATTTGAACTAATTGCTCAGCCTTAAGCTGTGTTTTGACACTAATTTGAATATGAAGCCCTGCGCTGTGTCCTGTAATTTCTACCTGATCGGCAAAATGGGCGCTTATCTTTTCCATCAATGTGCTATGCTTCTTCCGGTACGTATTGCGCATTCGCCGAATATGACGAAACCAATGTCCCTGCTCGATAAAAGACTGCATCGCCCACTGCTCGATACGCGAGGGACTGGACAGGAGCGCTTGCAGGCTTTCCATCTTGCGAATTAATGTCATCGGCAGCACCATGTAGTTCATTCGCAAGGCTGGCGTAAAAGCTTTGGAAAACGTTCCGATGTAAATAACTCTGCCCTGATGATCCAAGCTTTGCAGCGAAGGAATAGGCTTGCTGAAATAACGGAACTCACCGTCATAATCGTCTTCTATGATATAAGCTTTCCTTTCACTTGCCCAGTTAAGCAATTGTGCTCGTTCGGCGTATGGAATTACGCTGCCCGTAGGAAACTGATGGGAAGGCGTCACATAGACCAGTTGGGCAGAGCTCTTCTCAAGCTCATCTATCGAAAGCCCCTTATTTCCGATGGAAATCGGGGTGATCGCGAATCGACTTATACCGAAGTGATCCCGAACTTTGGGGAATCCCGGTTCCTCCATCGCTATATGCGGATACTCCGCAAGCAATTTGGTCAGAATACTCATGCTGTAAGAGATCCCCGAACCGATAATGATCTGTTCCGGCGAGCAGACCACCCCTCGTGCTTGTCTGATATAATCAGCGATTACGGCCCGGAAGGCGTACTCGCCTTGCGGGTCGCCGTACTGGCACAGGAGCTCTGCAGAGTTTTCCAGCGCTTCATTCAACATCTTTCTCCAGATGCGGAAAGGAAAGGTTTGAACATCCAAGCTGGTAGGGTTGAAGTCAATGACATGCGGCGCAGATGACATTCGTTGGCTCGATGGCCGCAAGGCTGCATCGATGTTGTGGGTTATAGGAGCTTGCACCAGGGCATGCTCAGGCTTAAACGCATTGATCGCATACAAGCCGGAACGCGGTTTGCTGACAACGTATCCCTCTGACGACAACATTTGATACGCTGTTTCGATGGGCGTTTTACTGATGTGCAGCTGCATTTGCAGCGTTCGGACAGAGGGCATGCGCGCGCCGTTCGCAATGGCTCCGCTTCGAATTTGCTGGCGAATTTGCGTATACAGCTGGAGATATAGGGGATCATGGCTTTGCTCGGACAGCCATATTTCGAACATAAACTCCCTCCTATCTGTCTTCTAAGAAAATCAAAAACTGACCATTTATAAGCGGTCAGTTTTATTATAAAGTTTACCTATAGATCAAACAATATTCACATGATCGAAAGAGGTGAATGCAGACCATGTTAACCAAATCCGAAATTCAAAGTTATTTAAACCGACTAGGCGTGAAAGATATCGAACTTCCGACCAAAGCTTACTTGTTCGAGCTGCATAGAGCTCATGTCGAGAAGATTCCTTGGCAGACTCTGGATACCTTCGCAGGAAAGCCTATGGGCATCGACTTCAAGGATTCCATCCAGTTGATGCTTAGTGGGCGCAGCGGTTACTGCTTTCACCTGAATGGTGCTTTCCTCACCTTGCTTCGTTCTTTGGGATACCGCGTCTCCATGCACCGCGCTGGTGTGCAGCCTCTTGGCGAAGAACCAAGAATCAACTCCTTCCACCTCGGCTTGACCGTGAACCTCGCGGCGGATCAAGAGGAAGAAGATCGCTGGATCATTGATGCCGGGCTTGGCGATATGCCTTATGAGCCGATTCCTCTAAGGCACGGAAGCTATGAGCAATCGTCTTTCCTATATAAGCTAGTAGAATCTCCCGTTGCTTCACGCGGCTGGCGGCTGGAACACGATGTCCTCGGCCCCTATACAGGCGTAGATTACGCTCCTGAAGTGGTTGACGATATCGGCCTATTTAAGCCTCAACATGCGCATTACTCCCTATCGCCGGAATCCCCATGGAGACGTATCTTCCTCCTTCGACAACGACATGCGACCGGAAGCAATGAGCTTCGGGGCTGCGTATGGGTGAAGCGTGAGCTTCAGCAGGTGGAGAAGATCGAGCTTCCAACCAAGTCACAGTGGCTTGAGGTGCTTGCGGATGTATTCGGCGAACATCTCGTCCATTACAGCAGCATTGAGCGCGATGAGCTGTGGCATAGAATCTATGAGGAGCACGAGGACTGGAAGAAACGACAAGATAGCCTTGCATCGGCGAATTAAACATATAAAAAGGATCCTCCTCTGCCGATAGATGGCTGCAGGAAGATCCTTTTTGGATACTCACACTAACGAATTATTTTCTCAAAGGAAGGGATTCGTACCCGCTCGCTGGTTTCCTCAATCGGCGAATCCGACTCATGAAAGTAGCGGTTCAGATACATTTTCTTCAGCTGAACATATAAGTTGGTACTTCGCAAGTAGGTAATGATTCTGCAAATCAGTTGCATATGCTTCGTGTCCTCAATGCCGGAGGAGATGTTGAACAAGGTATTCAAGCTCCCTATTCCTTGGTCCTTGTTGATGGTCCCGCTTTCCAAATCCTTCAAAACCCGTTCAATTTCACGGTCAATAAAAAAGACTGCCCCTATCTTGGTTCTATGATCTACCACTGACGGCACCTCCCAGACGATGTAACCAAATCGTACAACACCTAGCTTGTAATATCTGTCGAAGCAAGGGGTGTGAGATATACGTCTTTTTCAGGAAATACACGGGATCGTGTCACGTTTTGTAAAAGAGTAGACAAGAGGAACCTCCTTGTCCGTCCCTCCGTTCATTTCCTGGGAAAGCTAGGACATCATTTGCTTCACGAGTTCGCGGTTGCGCTGCTTGAAGACGTCATTATGCGATGAAACCATGCCATAACCTTTGGCATCAGGCTGTATATATTGTTTGGCTTTATTGACGGCATTGGCAGCATCTTGGAAAGCTCCGGCGATTAAATGTACTTTGCCTTCGTAGTTCAGAATATCGCCAGCCGCATAAATGCCCGGAATCGAGGATTCGCTGAATACATTTCCTGCGATGTAATAATCATCTTTGATAGCAATGTCCACTTCACTGTTCTCCAGCAAGGTAGTGTCTCGTTCATAGCCGTGATTAATGATCACTTCATCCACCGTTACATAGGAAGTTTCTCCCGTATCCGTGTTTACCAGCTCCACACGTTCAATCGCTTCATGATTGGCACCCGCGATCAGCTTGCTAATAGACGAGTTAAAGAAGCACTCAACCGAGCTCTCCATCAGCTGCCTAGCCTGCGCCTCATGACCAGCCAATCCGTCTTTGCGATACGTTAAATAAACCTTCGATGCAACAGGCTCCAGTTCGTTAGCCCAATCAATCGCCGAATTTCCTCCACCTGAAATAATGACTGTTTTACCTTTAAAATGCTCCAAGGACTTCACCGTATAGTTTAAATTCGAAACCTCGTAGCGCTCTGCGCCTTCGATTTCCAGCTTCTTAGGGTTCAAAATTCCTCCGCCCACGGCAACAATCACGGTTTTGGAATAGTGCTTCTGCCCTGACGATCCCAGCAATTCGAAAATGCCTTCTTCATTCCGTCTGATCGACTCGACCTTCTCATTAAGAACAACCTCAGGCTGGAACGTGAGACCTTGCTCGACCAGCTTCTCAATCAGCTTCGCGCCTGGAATTGGTGTATGACCACCGACATCCCAGATCATTTTCTCCGGATAAACATGGACTTTGCCACCCAATTGATCTTGATACTCAATAATCTTCGTTTTCATTTCTCGTAATCCGCTATAAAAACTGGAATAAAGTCCGGCCGGACCTCCTCCAATAACCGTCACATCGAATAATGCTGATTCATTCATTTCTGTTCACTCCTTATCATTATAGTGAAATTGATTATCATTATCATTTAAATATACGGTTATTTTTTTCATTTTACAACAGAAACCTGTTGACAACTCCTCTACGCTTGCCTTAAAGTGTTTGTGATATGATAATGATTATCAGTATCAAGATATAACGTGGAGGTGTTAACTTGGCTCGCCTATATATAAATGATCTCAACATTGGTTATGGAGAACGCCTGATTGTCAAAAATCTAAGCGTAGCTATTCCCGACCAGCAAATAACGACGATTATTGGGGCTAACGGCTGCGGTAAATCCACGCTTCTCAAAGCAACTACGCGCATTATTTCACATCAATCGGGGTCGATTGTTTTAGATGGAGCGCTGATTTCCAAAGAAAATACGAAAGCACTAGCCAAGAAAATGGCTATTCTTCCTCAAGCTCCAGAAAGCGCAAGTGGATTAACCGTAGGTGAGCTTGTCTCCTATGGCCGTTTTCCGTATCAATCCGGCTTAGGCCGTTTAACGAAAAAAGACTATGACGTCATCGAATGGGCCCTAGAAGTGACAGGCACGACAGATTTTAAATACCGTCCTGTTGATTTATTGTCCGGCGGCCAACGGCAGCGTGTTTGGATCGCAATGGCGCTTGCTCAAGAAACTGACATCATCTTCCTTGATGAGCCTACCACCTACTTGGATCTAGCTCATCAACTAGAGGTTCTCGAGCTGCTCCAAAGGCTCAATAGAGAACAAGGCCGCACGATTGTCATGGTGCTTCATGATTTGAATCAAGCCGCCCGCTTCGCGGACTATTTGATTGCGCTCAAAGATGGTGAAATCGTCAAAGCCGGCAATTGTGAAGAAGTGATGCAGCATGAAGTGCTTAAAGAAGTTTTTCAGATTGACGCTGAGATTGGGCGAGATCCTCGAACCAACAAACCGATGTGCGTAACCTACAATTTATTAAAAGGAGATTCCACCCATGAAAAAGCTACTGCTCCCGTTCCTGCTATGCTTGGTGCTGGCTCTTAGCGCTTGTTCTTCCACTACACCTAAAGAAACGACTTCACCGAAAGCAGCAGCCAATGCCAAAGCGGATACGAAAGCGGACAGCCCATCAGGGACAATCACTTATCAATCCGAAAATGGTCCCATTCAAGTTCCAGCCAACCCACAGCGTGTTATCGTTCTTTCTTCCTTTGCGGGGAATGTAATGGCGCTTAAAGTAAATCTGGTTGGTGTAGATTCCTGGTCCAAAATAAATCCAAACTTCGAGAAAACATTAAAAGATGTGCAAGAGGTTTCCGATGAAAATTTGGAAAAAATCATTGAATTGAAGCCGGATCTGATCATCGGTCTTTCCAATGTCAAAAACGCCGATAAATTAAAACAAATCGCTCCAACGGTTACGTATACATACGGAAAAGTGGACTATTTAAAACAACAATTGGAAATCGGCAAGCTTTTGAATAAAGAAAAAGAAGCTGCGGCTTGGGTAGACGACTTCAAGAAACGTGCAGGGCAAGCAGGTACGGAAATTAAAGCCAAAATCGGTGCTGACAAAACCATCTCGGTTATCGAAAGCTTTGACAAGCAGCTCTATGTCTTCGGCGACAATTGGGGCCGTGGCACGGAAATTCTTTATCAAGAAATGAAGCTGGCTATGCCGCAAAAGGTGAAAGAAATGGCTTTGAAAGAAGGCTACTATGCCTTGTCTGCGGAAGTGCTTCCTCAATACATGGGCGACTATGTCATTTTTAGTAAAAACCCGGATGCCGATAACAGCTTCCAAAAAACAGATACTTACAAAAATACGCCAGCAGCTAAAAATAATCATGTATACGAAGCCAATGCCAAAGAATTCTATTTCAATGATCCATTAACCCTAGAATTCCAATTGAATTTCTTTATCAAGAACCTACTCGGTAAATAATACGGCAAGGAGCGTTCTTGAATGAACCATTCCATTTCATTTGTCTTTAAACTCATTGTCAGTATAGTCGCATTCGTGGGCTGTTTTCTTGTAGCCATGGTATTCGGAGCAGCCGATACGACCGTCAAGGACGTCTGGCAGGCTCTAGCCACTAACTTGAGCGGAGATACGCTTACGATCATTCGCGAACTGCGATTGCCCCGTGAAGTCGCAGCGATCTTCGTTGGAGCGGCTTTGGCTGTCTCCGGCGCCATCATGCAGGGCATTACCCGAAATCCCCTTGCTGACCCTGGCTTGCTTGGGCTAACTGCCGGTGCCAATGCGGCGCTGGCTTTCACCATAGCCTTTATGCCATCTACCAATTACTTTGGTATTATGATTGTTTGTTTCATTGGAGCGGCGATAGGTGCTGTGATGGTTTTTGGGATAGGCGCTATGAAAAAAGGCGGCTTCTCGCCTCTTCGCATCGTATTAGCGGGGGCTGCGGTATCCGCATTCTTATACGCGGTGGCCGAAGGAATCGGTCTTTCCTTCAAAATCTCCAAAGAAGTGTCCATGTGGACGGCAGGCGGACTCGTGGGTACTTCGTGGGGGCAATTGCAAATTATTGTGCCTTTTATCATCGTCGGGACACTGATTGCCCTTTTTTTGTCCAGACAGCTGACTGTACTCAGCTTAAGCGAGGAAGTGGCCTTGGGCCTTGGGCAGAAGACCGTTCAAATCAAAGCCACGCTTTTTATCGTGATCATTTTACTTGCTGGCGCCTCCGTTGCCTTGGTTGGAAACATGGCCTTCATAGGCTTGATGATCCCTCACATTGTTCGGGCGATCGTTGGCACCGACTATCGTTTCATTATTCCGATGTCAGCGATTCTGGGCGCTGCCTTCATGCTCCTGGCGGATACGCTTGGACGCACAATCCACGCTCCTTATGAAACACCTGTGGCCGCGATTGTGGCCATGCTGGGGCTGCCTTTCTTCCTGTTTATCGTACGTAGAGGGGGCAAAGCATTGCCATGATACATCCGGCTGTTCTTAGAAAGCAAAGGCTGCTCATTCTTGGGGGCTTCGTGTTTATTATTCTCACCATCATTATCGGTATGGGGATGGGCTACTCTTCGCTATCGTATAACCGATTAATTCCAACCCTGCTTGGTCATGGAACGTTCAAAGAGGAGTTCGTCCTCTTCTCGATCCGCTTGCCGCGTATTGCGATAACCTTGCTGTCCGGCATGGCCCTTGCCTTATCGGGCTCAATCTTGCAAGGCATTACCCGCAATGACTTGGCAGATCCCGGCATTATTGGCATCAATGCGGGTGCTGGTGTTGCCGTTGCCGTATTCTTTCTTTATTTTCCAATCAAAGCAGGCACCTTTGTCTACCTGCTTCCGCTAGTCGCATTCATTGGCGCTGTCCTTACGGCAGCATGCATTTACGTGCTATCCTATAGCCGAAAAACAGGTCTTCAGCCCGTTCGGTTGGTCCTTATCGGGGTTGGCTTTTCCTTGGCGCTATCAGGCATTATGATTGTCGTAATCTCCTCGGCCGAGCGCTCCAAAGTGGATTTTATCGCCAAATGGCTGGCAGGGAATATTTGGGGAGCTGACTGGCCATTTGTATGGGCGCTGCTCCCATGGCTGATTATTTTGATTCCTTTTACGCTGTATAAAGCGAATCGTTTGAACCTGCTCGGGCTGAACGAACCTGTAGCTGTCGGCGTTGGCGTATCCGTCGAAAAAGAGCGCATTGTGCTGCTTTTGACCGCAGTCGCCCTTGCCGCTTCCGCGGTTTCCGTCACAGGCGGCATCAGCTTTATTGGCTTGATGGCCCCCCACATTGCCAAAGCTTTCGTGGGACCGAGAAACCAATTATTCATTCCGCTCGCTATCCTGATTGGCGGCTGGCTGCTCCTGCTGGCAGATACGATTGGCCGCAATATTATTGGACCTGACGGCATTCCCGCGGGGATTATGGTTGCCCTGATTGGAGCCCCATACTTTATGTATCTGCTGTTGAAAAAGTAAGTGAGTGAGTGAGTGAGCCCTTTCTAGAGGGCTTAGCTTAGATCAACAAACCTCTTAAAAGGCTTCACAGACTGGAAAAGGCGTCCGAATGGGCGCCTTTTTGCAGTTCATATGGGGGGGCTGGCTCTCCCTATAGGGAGAGTTCTTGAATGCTTCCTCCTTAGTCGCTCCGCGGCGAGTCGCATCTTACTTCCCAGGACATCAATATATTGGAGAAGCAGAAGGTCATAACCTGATCCCGCTGCAATTGGAGCAGCGAGGTGGAGCAGCAAGATAACTTGCTCCGCTGTGTGGTCTGCGAAGCAAGGCCCGCTGTAGATGATCGCCAGCTTCTTCTGGACCTCTCGGGAAGCGGTAGTTGTTCTTCTCATTGGAATTTCTCCAATGAATCTTCCTTCAAAAAGCAGAGAGCAAGCTTTCATTGGAAATAATCCAATAGAAATGTCCATTCAAACCTCAAAATGCTGCTTTTGGATTATCCATTGGAGTTTTTCCAATGAAACCGTCCTTCAAGCTCTTCAAACTAGCTTTCATTGGAATTAATCCAATGAAACCAGTTCTTCACTTCATCCCCTTTTCTATCAATGTGAAAAAAGACCAGTTTAGGCATTTGCCTTCCGGTCTTTTTTCGTTCTATTGGCCGTGAATGAACATCGGCGCAATCTGATTCAGCAGAATTTGCACATCGTCTTGGTTGAACTGACCGTCTCCGTTAAGATCACTATTTCCGTAGGGAGCGTTCATGTACGCTACAATTTCGTTGATGTGAATACCATTTCCGTCCGTATCCAATAGATGCAGTCGATATTCCATTTGCTCTAGGGGTGTGCCGTAGTCGATGGTCTGAGTTGCAGCCACATTACTTTTTCCCCCTATACTTGTCACCGCGCCTGCTTGTATCTTGAATTCCAGCTTATCCGTTGGCCTAGGCAACTGGCTGAAGGATAAAATCACCTGAGAGGAGCCAGCGCTGTAGACGATCCCCGTAACAGTCAGCGGGGTTTGGGTCGTTGTATTGTAGACTGTGTAGTACGTCACATCCGTGACGGATTGCAGTAATGGCTCTGAGAAGTTAAGTGTAGCTTGCGCACCTATCATCTTAATTTGCAGTAGCTCCAAAGTAGTCGGATCACTGTTGGGTTTGCGAACCACGATGATCGTATACGTCTTCTTAATACTGGCTTCCTCGGCCTTGACTTCTACCTTAATCAAATTAACTCCGACTTGCAGCGGGATATCTGTCCCTTCACCACTTGATAGCGGCATATACTCGCCATTATTAACATTTATTCGGACACTGGCTCCTGCCGCTGTATCTAATAACATTGGCGTCACTCTTAAGGAGGATGTCGCGTTGCCTAGATCAGCCATCGTATAGTTCAGATTATCGCTGGAGAAGTGCTGTTCAAGGCTGCCTGGGGATACGGCCAGACTTTGTAAGCCGGCTTCCTTGTTCGCTTGACGATTTACTGTAATCGTATACGTCTTCTTAATACTGGCTTCCTCGGCTGTGACTTCTACCTTAATCAAATTAACTCCGACTTGCAGCGGGATATCTGTCCCTTCACCACTTGATAGCGACGACATATACTCGCCATTATTAACATTTATTCGGACACTGGCTCCTGCTGCTGTATCTAATAACGTTGGCGTCACTCTTAAGGAGGATGTCGCGTTGCCTACATCAGCCATCGTATAGTTCAGATTATCGCTGGAGAAGTGCTGTTCAAGGCTGCCTGGGGATACCTCCAGACTTTTTAAGCCGGCTTCCTTATTCGCTTGACGATTTACTGTAATCGTATACGTCTTCTTAATACTGGCTTCCTCGGCTGTGACTTCTACCTTAATCACATTAACTCCGACTTGCAGCGGGATATCTGTCCCTTCACCACTTGATAGCGGCGGCATATACTCGCCATTATTAACATTTATTCGGACACTGGCTCCTGCCGCTGTATCTAATAACATTGGCGTCACTCTTAAAGCGGATGTCGCGTTGTCTACATCAGCCATCGTATAGTTCAGTTTATCGCTCGAGAAGAATGGCTCAAGGCTGCCTGGGGATATCTCCAGACTTTTTAATCCAGCCTCCGTATTCAGTTGACGATTTACTGTAATCGTATACGTCATCTCTACAGCCAAATTACTAGATTTGGTTTGAACCGTAATCACATTGGCTCCCAAGTTCAAAGGGATTTGGCCAGATGGCATACCAGTACTTGCAGCATTTCCGTTAATCTTGAAGGTGGCTGCCGGATCATTGAGCACACCTGTCAGTGAGATACTGCTCGTTGTGTAAGGTACGCTTGCTGAATACGTATACTTATCCGCTTGAAAGGCCGGGCTTATGGTTGTTCCATTCACATATAAGTCTGCCAAACTAGCATCATTCACTTGCGGATAATAAACATGGATCTTATACGTTTTGGTCGTTGTTAAATCTGTTGCCGTTACTTTAATTTGAAATGTATTATTCCCGCGATTCGTCTGAAGAAACCCTGTTGAAACATTATAAGGGATCGTTACCCAATTACTTTCACTATTCATGGAGTATTCCATCGTTGCACTCGGGTTCGAAGGTATTGCAGCCGTATAATATCCTGAAACAGAACTGCTCATTCTTACTGTATACTCCGTTACGGAAGGCGAAAAATTTGGTGACAAAGCCCCCGCTTCTTGATAAATACTACTCAAATCTGCATTGGAATCACCGTTCGCCTGAGCATTCCAGGGAAAAACAGTCATTACCACGAATATCGTCAAACTAAAAAACAACCATTTTGCTATTCTCACAATTCCCCTCCTGTAGTTCTCGATTCCTCGTCGAAAAATGTTATTATTTGTCTATTATTATAGCATATGTACTCAAAATAAAATTGATAAATTTAACAGTTTTATAGAGGACTGTGTGAGTGTTAACCGGTCGTAAGCTCTTTTTTTAGGGCTTGATACAGCTTCAACGATGCCTGCGATAGCGGATATTCCGACGGCTGGGAGAGTATGCCGAAGGTCATATCAATCAGATCGCCGCTCAATGTCCGAACCGTCGTTCCCGCGGGAACTGGCTTCAGTGTAATTTCTGGTACAAGTGCAATACCGAGTCCGCTCTCTACATAAAATTGCAAAGCTGTCATGCTGCCAATTTCCATTGTATCTAATGGATAGCTTCCTGTTTCCTGCAGCACCCTCTCCAGCTTTCTGCGGTAAGGACAGGTTGCGGCCGTTATCAGCAGTCGATGCCCTCGAAGATGCTCCGGTGTGATGAACGGTTGTTGCGAAAGCTCATGGTTTTCGGGCATCAAGACCACAAATGATTCTTTAAATAACGGCTCAAAATAGAGCTCCGAGCTCCAATCAGGTGCAGAACAAAGAGCAAGATCAATGTCTCCTCTATACAGCCGCTCAGCTAGTGTGGGGGTATTGCCAAACTCCACTGAGATCCGAATCTTCGGATGCTCGGACAGAAAGCTGCCCAGAATAGCAGGCAAGCGATAGCTCGCCGTAGGCTCCGTCACCCCTAAGCGAATATCTCCGGCATCGCCCATTTGCAAATCGGATAAATGGGTTTGCAATTGATCCATATGCTTAACGATTTGCAGGCTTTGTTCATGGAACAGCCGACCCGCTTCGGTAAGGCGGAATTTTTTGCCGCGCTCAATCAGCAGAATACCTAATTCAGCTTCCAACTTTTGCATTTGCATGGTCACTGTCGATTGCACATAATTCATTTCCTCCGCCGCGCGGATAAAACTGCCGTATTTCACAATGGTCTGGAACGTTTTTAATGTTTTAAAATCCATTCGATCCCCATCTCTTCATTCAATTATTTTGAACATGATCATCAATTCATTCAATTATACAAATTACTATGAACCTTATACAATTATTTGTATACGAAACCTCAGAGGAGATGACTGATCATGCATTTGGCTAATAAGGCAGCCCTTGTTACAGGCGGAGGAACAGGAATTGGCCGAGCAACCTGCTTGGCACTGGCAGAACGAGGGGTCGCGGTAGCCGTTAACTATTCGCGTTCTCAAGATGAGGCGGAAGAAACTGTCCAAATGATTAGCAAGCGAGGCGGCCAAGCAATGGCCATTCAAGCCGATGTTTCGCAAGACGCGCAGGTTAGGGAGATGTCCGCTTCCGTCGTCCAGCGCTTCGGGACAATCGACTTGCTTGTGAATAACGCCAGTATCACGCGGCACATTCCCTTCGATGATCTGGATGCCGCAACGGAGGAGGTGTGGGATGAACTTTTTGATGTGAATGTAAAAGGGATGTATTTCTGCGCGCGAGCTGTTGCTCCTTTCATGAAAAAGAACCAGCAAGGCGCGATCGTGAATCTCGGCAGCATCGCAGGTCAGACGGGACTTGGCTCGTCGCTTCCCTATGCGGTATCCAAAGCCGCTGTTCACGGTTTGACGAAGTCGCTGGCCCGCGCTTTGGCACCGGATATACGCGTCAACTGCGTGGTACCGGGGGCTGTCTCGACAAGATGGTGGACCGGTCGGGAAGAACAGATGAAGAAGTTAGCCCCTAACCTTCTCTTACAGCGCATTTCCACACCTGAAGACATCGCTGCTTTTATTTGTGCAGCCTTGGAGCAGGAAGCAATGACGGGACAGATGATTACCGTGGACAGCGGTCAAACGCTGTGACAATCAGCCTTTTCGTCAGATAAAAGCAGCGATGTGTGGCGGAAGTGCCACCACCTAGGCTTCGTCCGTCGCCGTCGATTAATGAAATGCCTGCATTAGTGCAGGCTTTTCCGATCAAATCGCGTGAAAATAACAGAAAGCCTGCGATTATGCAGGCTTTCTAAGCTTTTTCGCCCTGGAATCGATCAATGCTCTCAAAAGGATGCATAATCGCAGGCTTTTCACCATTTTCCTTATTCCCAAGGCCAAAAGGATGCATATTTGCAGGAATTATCCCGAAAATACAAACCGAACCTGACTCTGACGCAAACTGCCCAGTAGCTTAGGCAAATCAAGCCACAGGCCCCCTAATCTCAGACTGAAGTAGGCATAAAGAAAGCTGCCCTCAAGTAGATTCATCTACGATTTGGGACAGCCTCTACTCATTAGTCTATACTTACAAGCTCGGCATCTCTAGGATTCAGTTCATTTTCTTCTAATACAGCGAATTTATCCCCATATTCTTTGATAATATGTCTTTCTCCCCAAGCGCACAGGGAATCCAGAATGGACTTCAGACTTTCGCCGTATTCGCTGAGCTCATATTCCACTTTGGGCGGAACTTGATTATAGCTAATCCGATTTACAATCCCATCTTGTTCTAGCTCTCTTAGCTGCTGGGTTAACATTTTTTGCGTAATCCCGGGCATAATACGTTTCAAATCACTGGTACGCCTTTTGCCGTGCGTCAAATGACAGAGGATCACACACTTCCATTTCCCGCCGATCACTTCGAGTGTGGCTTCTACGGAAATATTATATTTCTTTTTCGTCATGACTTTCCCTCCCCTATGAAGAACTATCGCTAGTACATTACTTTTTGGTACCTATAGCACTAAAAAGTGCGTACTGTTCATGAACGTATGAATAGTTCATAATAGCATTTGCCGGCCGGTAAATCCACACAATGGGGGTAACGCGAATGTTATTAGACAAAAAAAGAAGCACGCTAGCACTCCTTGCGTTAGCCATCAGCGCATTTGCCATTGGGACAACAGAGTTCATTAGTGTGGGGCTGCTGCCTCTTATCGCTGATGACTTACAAATATCTGTAACAACCGCAGGACTCACGGTTACTTTATATGCGCTGGGCGTCATGTTCGGCGCGCCGATTCTGACCTCAATGACTTCCCGGGTCTCGCGCAAAACTTTACTGTTCTGGATTATGCTCATTTTCATCGCAGGGAATAGTCTTGCTGCCGCTTCTCACGGGATCGTCCTATTGCTGGTGGCGCGGATCATTTCCTCGCTGTCTCATGGCGTATTCATGTCGATTGGTTCCACCATCGCGGCGGATATTGTGCCAGAGAACCGCAGAGCCAGCGCGATTGCGATTATGTTCTCTGGACTTACCGTGGCTACTGTGACTGGAGTCCCTCTTGGAACTTTGATCGGCCAACAATTCGGGTGGAGAATGGCTTTTATTTTAATCATAGCTATTGGTATACTCGCTCTTATCGCCAATATGATATTGGTGCCGTCCAACTTGCAAAAAGGAGTCAGAACGCCATTTCGCGATCAGCTTAAATTAATCACCAACGGACGCCTGCTGCTTGCTTTCTCCATTACGGCCATTGGGTACGGGGGGACCTTTGTTGTCTTTACTTATTTATCCCCGTTACTTCACGACATAACCGGATTCAAGGAAAAAACCGTTGCCGTCATTCTTCTCGTCTACGGAATCGCCATTGCTATCGGCAATATCATTGGCGGGAAAGCGGCGAATCGCAAGCCAATCAAAGCTCTATTCTACATGTTTGCTCTGCAAGCTATCGTGCTGTTCGTCTTAACGTTTACAGCACCGTTCAAAGTAGCTGGGTTAATCACCATTTTGTTAATGGGACTGCTTGCCTTTATGAACGTTCCCGGCTTACAAGTGTATGTCGTGATGCTGGCTGAACGCTTCGCACCAAAAGCCAAAGACGTCGCTTCAGCCTTCAACATCGCCGCATTTAACGCAGGTATCGCTATTGGAGCCTATCTTGGCGGTATAGTCACAGACTCCATTGGACTTATTCATACAGCATGGGTGGGCGCTTTAATGGTTCTCTTGGCCGTTATTTTGTCCGGCTGGGCGCGTATTTTAGAGAAAAAAGAGAAAACTACCGTATAACATTCTAAGGAGGATTTTATGATGACAACACATTTACAAGACACTACTGCACTGCACAACGGGGTTAAAATGCCATGGTTCGGCCTTGGCGTATTTAAAGTAGAGGAAGGCGCTGAATTAGTGAATGCGGTCAAGTCGGCTATTCGTCACGGTTACCGCAGTATCGATACGGCTGCTATTTATAACAATGAGACTAGCGTAGGGCAAGGTATTCGTGAGGCGCTTGAGGAAACAAAGCTGTCCAGAGAGGACCTCTTCGTGACTTCCAAAGTTTGGAATGCCGATCTGGGGTATGAAGCAACGATTGCCGCTTATGAGACTAGCCTCAGCAAGCTTGGTCTGGATTACCTTGATCTGTATCTGATTCATTGGCCTGTAAAAGGCAAATATAAAGAAGCTTGGAGAGCTCTGGAAACCTTATATAAAGAAGGACGAGTGAAGGCGATCGGCGTTAGCAATTTTCAAATTCATCACTTGGAGGACGTTATCGAGGGTGCTGAAATTAAGCCTATGGTGAACCAGGTTGAATATCATCCGCTTTTATCCCAGAAGCCGCTGCTACAGTTCTGCAAGGAGACAGGCATTCAATTCGAGGCGTGGTCCCCTTTGATGCAAGGCCAGCTGATGGACAATGCGGTGTTGAAAGAAATTGCTGCCAAACATGGCAAATCCGTTGCTCAGGTAATTCTTCGTTGGGATCTGCAGAACGGTGTCGTCACCATTCCCAAGTCCACTAAGGAACATCGCATTATCGAAAATGCCTCCGTGTTTGATTTTGCTTTAACCGAGACAGATATGGCGCATATCGATGGGTTAAACCAAGATCAAAGGGTTGGCCCAGATCCAGACAATTTTGATTTCTAAAATGCTAGAGAGCGAAGACGCTATTTCTTTCTGACGAAAGGAATGGCGTCTTTCTCATTTCTGCATATTTTGTCCTTGAATGGCAAAAAGTACTAGAAGCTAATTGCGAAAGGATGAATATAGTACGCCATGGACAAAGAACAAAGCCAAGATATGACCCTAACTAATCGACAAGGCCACCCCATATCCGATAATCAAAACATCCGAACAATAGGCAGCAGCGGTCCATCGACACTGGAAAATTATCATTATATCGAGAAAATATCGCATTTTGATCGGGAGCGAATTCCCGAACGGGTTGTGCATGCCCGCGGCGCCGGAGCCCACGGCTATTTCGAAGCTTACGGGAAAGTAGGCAATGAGCCTGTTTCCACCTATACGCGAGCGAAGCTGTTTCAGGAACAGGGCAAACGCACGCCGGTCTTTGTCCGCTTCTCTACCGTTGTTCATGGCGGCCACTCTCCCGAAACACTGCGGGACCCTCGAGGCTTCGCCACCAAGTTTTATACGGAAGATGGGAACTGGGATTTGGTCGGAAATAACTTGAAAATCTTCTTCATCCGCGATCCGCTGAAGTTTCCTGACATGGTTCACGCCTTTAAGCCAGATCCCGTTACGAACTTGCAGAACCCGGAGAGAATGTTCGACTTCGTCTCCAACAGCCCGGAAGCTACGCACATGATCACCTTTCTCTTCTCCCCATGGGGCATCCCGGCGAATTACCGGCAGATGCAGGGGTCTGGTGTGAACACCTACAAGTGGGTGAACAAAGAAGGAGCAGCTGTGCTGGTCAAATATCACTGGGAGCCTATCCGTCAAGCGATTAAGAACCTGACACAACAAGAAGCGGAAGCAATCCAAGCGAAGAATACGAGCCACGCGACACAAGACCTGTATGAGGCTATTGCCGGTGGCGACTATCCCGAGTGGGAGCTATGCGTGCAAATCATCAGTGACGATGAGCATCCTGAGCTGGACTTCGATCCGCTGGATCCGACTAAGCTGTGGGACCACGAACAGTTTCCTTTCTTGCCTGTAGGGAAAATGGTGCTGAACCAAAATCCCGAGAATTACTTCGCTGAAGTGGAGCAGGCTGCTTTTGGCACAGGCGTGCTCGTCGATGGCTTGGACTTCTCGGATGACAAGCTGCTGCAGGGACGCACCTTCTCCTACTCCGATACCCAAAGGCACCGTGTAGGAACGAACTATCTGCAATTGCCGATCAACGCGCCCAAAACGCATGTAGCTACGAATCAGCGCGACGGACAGATGGCATTCGTTGTAGATCGCGCACCGGGGCAGAACCCGCACGTCAATTACGAGCCGTCCTCGCTTGGCGGCTTGCAAGAAGCGGTTCCTTCCGGCAAGGAGCATCAGCCAGCCTACAATGCCAAGCTGGTTCGCGAGAAAATCAGCCGTACGAATGATTTCAAGCAAGCGGGAGATACGTACCGGAAATTTGAAGATTGGGAACGCGACGAATTGATTGCCAATCTGGTCGATGCGTTGAAGATTAGCGATCCGATCATCCAGAAGAAAATGATTGAGCATTTCACGATGGCCGATCCGGATTATGGCCGCCGCGTTGCCGAAGGCTTGGCGCAGGCGCAAGTTGACGGCAAGCACATCAGCTCCGACTCCGCCAGAGCTGGCGCGTCGCTTGCCGATCAGTCGGGACAGCGTACGGATGGCTACTAGGAGTTGACTTTCCGCAGAAGCTGCAAGAATTCCTATTACGCAAAGGAAGGGGCCATATGGCCCTTTTTTTATTTACTAACGCAAATCCTTTCCCCTTATTTGTATAACGGCTTCATATTAAGTAGAATTCTTATGTATTCTCCTTACTCCTAAATCAAACATTCCAATATACATACCTCCCTGATCTCTTACCTCTCTCTTACACCTCTTGGCCTTCCAAATACCGAAGATAAGAACGGAGGAATCGAAATTGAACTACAAAGTGTTAGTTGCTGACGACGAACAATCCATCGCTAAAGCGATTGCTTATGCCCTGACACGCGAAGGGTTTACGGTTGATACCGCCGCTGACGGCGAAGAGGTGCTGCGCAAAGCCGAGTTGTTTCAGCCGCATGCGCTTGTACTGGATGTCATGATGCCTAAGCTAAGCGGCTTTGACGTTTGTCGCAAGCTAGCCCCTCGCTCTGACATCGGTATTCTACTGCTAACGGCCAAGGACGACATAGTTGATAAAGTGCTGGGACTTGAGCTCGGAGCCGACGATTACATGACGAAGCCCTTCGATCTTCGCGAGTTGATCGCCCGTATTCATGCCCTGTGTAGAAGGCTTGAAAAAAACGGGGAACGACCAGAAGCATCCCTCCTATCCGTCGGCGAGTTGGTCCTTCAGCTTAACCACCGTTCCGTAACCCAAGGAGATGAATCCCTCACGCTGACCCCCAAGGAATTCGATCTGCTTGCCTTGCTGCTCGCTCATCCTAAGCATGTATTTACACGCGATGAGCTGCTGCAGCAGGTATGGGGAATTGACTACTCAGGCGGTACACGCACCGTAGATATTCATATTCAGCGGCTTCGGTCTAAGCTAAAAGACGATCAGCAGCAGTTGCTGCAGACCGTATATGGCATTGGCTACCGTTCATCGGGGCAGCCATGATGCGCATGAGTTTGAAAGGGAAGTTTTCCTTATTTATCGCCGCCTTGCTGATTTGTACGATCGGCCTGCTCAGCGGCTTTATTTTGAAAGGCGTCTCCGGCTACCAGCGAGAACAATTGGAACAAGAAATGGCCAAACGAACAGAAGCCGCCGCAGCTCGCATAACTCAGCAATATGTAACAGGTACACGGGTAGACTCTCGCACCTTTATTCAGCTGCAGGGCCCGAATCTGGCCATGGAACTAGGTGCAACGACTGGCATCCGCGTCACCTTGTATGATAATGATGGATTGAAGTCAGGTGACTCCATGCCCATGGCCGCCGACGTCAATGCCGCGGATGCCTTGCAGCTTGCTCTTCGGAACAACATTGCTTACGTTACCGAAGGAGATACATTAGATTATTTCGCTCCCCTGCAGGGACCCGATGAACTCATCGGGGTTATTCATTTCCAAACCTCGCTCAGCGCTCAACACGCTTTTTATCGCCATATCGTCATCTTGCTTCTTGTCGTAGGTCTAAGCGTTCTGGCCGTCGGTTTAGCCATCGGATTGTTCTACATGAATCGACAGGCATCTGCGATTACCAAGCTTAAGCTGTCGACAGACCGTATTCGCCAAGGGGATTTCCTGCACAACGCTGATCTTCAAAGGTACGACGAGCTTGGTGAGCTTAGCCAAGGGATTGACGCGATGCGGCTTTCGATACACCTGAACGTGGAAGCCTTGCACAAAGAGAAAGCGAACATGTTCTCTGCTTTGCAGCGCCTTCAGCTGCTTGAACAGCAGCAAAAGCAGTTCATCGGCAACGTCAGCCACGAATTAAAGACCCCTTTAACAACCATTAAAGCCTATGCAGAGCTGCTTTTCCTATATAAAGATGATCCAGCCCTTATCCAGGATTCTTCAGAAATCATCATCAAGGAATCTGACCGGCTGCACGATATGCTTGAAAATATATTGCGGCTCTCGGCCATGGAGAAGTACGAATTCAACCATCAACCGGAACGGGTAGATCTAAAGTTTCTTCTGGCGGACATCAGCACGCGCATGAAAGGAAAAGCGGATAAACTTGGCTTGACTCTCCTTACGGATCTCCAGCCAGCTAATGTTTGGGCCGACCGGGAGAGCTTGGTTCATATTTTCGTCAATCTCCTTGATAATGCATTGAAATATAACCGGCCTAAAGGCTCTGTAACGATATCAACCCGGATCGTTGGCGAAGCCGTAGAAATCGCATTCTGCGATACGGGAGTGGGTATTCCCCTAGAGCTCCGCAGCCGGATCTTCGAGCCTTTTTACACGGTAAATAGAGACCGGGCGAGGCAGTCAGGCGGAAGCGGTCTTGGTCTTGCACTTGTGAAACAGTTTGTAGACAAACAAAACGGCACGATTACAGTGCGAGATAATGGTAAATTCGGTACCTGCTTCGTCGTCACCCTGCCCCTAGCCTAAAAATCGCCGGCCTACTTTGCAGCAGAAGCGATGTCATTGTTTACAAGTTTGAAACAAGTTGAAATCCTCTGGAAATCATCATGGCTTACACTACACGTATGGGAAAAAGAAAGGAGGTGTTCGATCTGACGTCTTCTTGGCTCGCAAGTATGAAGCGAATGACCCTTCTGGGGGGAATCGTCAGCCTCCTGACCTGCACAACCGGTTGTGATGATTCAAACCGTAGAAGAATCACGGTTATTGAACAGCCGTCATCGGCCCCTGCGGACACAATTGTTTTAGATCGAATTGACCGGTTGGACGCGTCTTTTTGTTCCGGTTGGCTGACCAACGAAACCCTGTTATGTACAGCATCCGCGGAAACCTTGCCTACCCATATGCAGATAAGACATATCAAAACATCTCCTACGCTGGATACAAAGCTCCCAGCCGGATCTACCCTCTCGATCGCCCCTGACGGAAAGCATGCGTTCGGTCAAGGGTTCGGCGAGGCTTTCCTAGCTGACCTGACACAGCCAGACAAAGATCCGCACCCTATTCACATTGGCGATTCGGGGATATCCTATCTGAACCCGACCGCGATTGGCGCATGGTTCGATTCACAGACGTTTATCCTGCCGATTGCTGGAGAAAACGCTGGCTTGGCGTTAATAGGTATCGACGGCACAATTACACCTATTGAGCTTAGCGACCAATCCAGGCATATCCAGAAGATTGTAATTGCAGCTGAACGGCTATTCACCCTAGATGTGAACCAGCGCTTGAAATCGTACGACAAGAAGGGCTCAGATGTCAGGTTGGTACGCAATCATGTAGTTGATTTCGCCGTGTCTCCGGATGGTCTTAAGTTGGCAGCCACCATTCAGGCGTCACCCCATCAAGAATCGCTCATCATAGCTGATACATTAGACAGCACTAACGAAAAATCACTTTCTAAGGGCCGCTTGCTTCGGCAGTTAGCTTGGTCTCCCAGCGGAGACAAGCTTGCTTACGCCACCTTCAGCTTGGAACAGGGCGGCAGCGGACTCTATGTCATGAATGCACGTAGTGGGAGTGCGCTCTCCCTCTCTATTCAGCCGAACATCGAGAGTCCCATCGTCTGGAGCCCATCGGGAGACTCCTTATTCGTAGCCGAACACCCTGCCGCTGAATGGGCCGCAGGATTCACCACCTTTTACCGCCTCAAAAAATAGACAGGAAGTGGACAACTTATGAACCGTTTAGGATGCATCATCACGCTAAGTGTACTCGCCATTGGTCTCATGACCGGCTGCACAAGCCCGGATAGGGACTTGACCGTTAAGCAGCCGAGCCTAGCATCACCTTCGCCAACCGCAACAACTAAACCCAATGCAATAACGACGCCATCCGTTAGCAGCAAAGACACGATCATCCAGCAATTCCAGCTCGCTGCAGGCAAAGCCAAGGAAGCCCGCGAGGTTATTCCATTCGTCGATACGAACATCGGCCAACTGGATGCCGCAACAGCCGACCTGCTATTTCATGAATTAGAACAATTTTATGACCAACATATACCGAGCCTGAATGCTAATTTCAAGCAAATGCTCTCGCAGCCGGGTACTTCTGAGAAGCTTAACGATCTAGGCTATCCCATGGACTTTAACAACATCAAAAAGGATGAAACACTGAAGCAATGGCTGCTTCATCAGAAGGAAGGCAAGCTGGCGCTGGATTCGCAGCAGGGCGACTTCTATTGGCGGGTGGATTACGAGGCGCTTCGGAAAACCTACAGCAAATTATTGTCAGTGGAAACACAAGATTATCTCTCCCTTCGAGCGACAGAAGATAATCAACGGTTTAGCAGCGATGGCAGTTTAAAAATTACACGTACAGAATTAGGTGAACGGATAATAGCTGCGGAAAGCTATCTAACGAAATACACCAAAGGTGTTCATAAACCAGTAGTAACAACTTTGTATCAGGATTATATGAAAGAGTATGTACAGAACTATCGCTACGATGCAATCGATGAAACGACCATGAAGCTGCTGCCGGAAGTTAAGAAAAGCTACGAGCAATTCGTTAAACAGCACGCGGCAACGAAGTCAGGGAAGCTCGTTCAGGACTATCTGACGCTTATCAATCAAAACAAAGATGTGATTTACAATCCCGGCAAAAAAGGCGAAAGCTTGATCGGCAACCCCAAAGACAATATCTCTGCCTTCTGGGAGAGTCTGAACAGCCGAATCAGCCAGCAATTTCAATAGTCAAAAGGGCGCCTGCATCAGGCGCCCTTTTGACCTACTTAATCGCAATAAAAATCTGTATCTGCGTCTGCGCAGGATCCGAATTTCTGGCATCATACAGCTCGTAGTCCCCCGTATATGTCCTTACTTCCTCTGATTCCTTGAAATATGCCCAAATGTTTCCCCACGCCTGTGCGACCACTTCATAGACAGGGCCCTTTTCTGTCGTAAATACCATGAATTTGCTCGCTGGTACTTGAACAGTATGGAACTTGCCCTCATCTTGCGGCGTATCGCCGGCCACTTCGTGTCCAATCAGAGTGGTGTATGCGCCAGTAGCATCACTTTCATAATCTGTATAAAGCGAATAGATCAGATGGGAATTGATAGTCGGGGCTTGCGATGTAATTTGGCTTTGAAAATAGGTTTCCCACAGCTGCGGCAGCCGCCGATTCGGACCTGCTTCCTCTGCGTTGGTTGTTCGTACATGAACACCTGTTAAGGTTATTGCTGGTTGCTCCGTTATATATGTATGCATAGCTTCGTCCTCATCTCCTTGTATTTATCATTAGTATACAGGGACAAAGTGGACACCTATCTGTCCAGTTTCTTATACCGCTCCATAATTTTTTGTGCCCGATTCACCATTTCTTCAGCTACGTGGATCGGTTCTTCGACTTTGACATGTTCACCGTAACTCAGCAGCATGCCGTACAGCCATTCATCTTCGGTGAAGGGTCCTTTTACCTGCAAAGAACCATCCTCCTGTACGGTAACATGCTGCGGATCGAAGGTATCTCCAACGCGGTGCCGAACTCTCGAATGGAACAGAAATGTCATCTCTTGCAAGTTGGCATTCGACCAATCCGACTCCCAGGCGTAGCCCTCTAGCGAAGGGGCTTGTTTCCTTACAAAGGATTGCTCCAACACCCGCAGCTCCTGTATACGCGATAATCGAAACACTCGAAATTCGCTTCGAAGGGTGCAATAAGCCTGCAAATACCATAGATATCCTTTTAGAATTAAAGCGGCAGGCTCGACGACTCTCTCGCTCTCCGTACCGTTCATGTTCAAGTATTTGAAGCTAACTTTGCTTGTATGCTCAATCGCCTGTCTCAGGCTGTTCACTTTATCCCGCGCAGCAGGTCCTTGCCCCCACGGATTGAAATCGAAAACAATGCCCGCTCCCTGCTGCTCCATTTGCAGCCGATCTACTCGACTGAGCAGCGCCTTTACTTTATCCAGCAGCGTGCCGAACACGCGGTCATCTACGGCGGTATGTATCCCTTTGACCGCCGCGACGATCGCTTCAATTTCACTGAGCGTTAAGAATTGCCGCGCCATGGTGTAAGGCTCCATGATTTCAAATCCGCCGGAGATGCCCTGATGAGCCACAATCGGTATGCCCGATTGATTCAAAGTCTCCATATCCCGATAAATCGTCTTTGTCGAAACTTCAAAACGGTCAGCCAATTCTTTGGCACTGACACGCCCGCGATTCAACAGCAGCACCGTCATTGCCAGCAAGCGGTCAATTTTCATCTTCGTAGTTGATCAGATCCGCGCAGCGTTCATTTGTTGAATAGCTGTGTCTAGAACCTGAATCACTTGATCACACCACTGATCAAATTCGTGATCCTCTTTTTGCAGCTCAGGGTGGGCTAGCAGGTTGGCGACGGTTTGCTTGATTCCTTGGTCGAATCGCGTTGTTGCGACGAATTCAGGAACCAGTCTTTTCAGCTTGGCATTGTCGAATACGACGGAGTTTGCTTTATCCCCCAGCAAGCCGCCTCTGAAATCCTCTTTGCTGCAGGCATCTAAGAATTCCGAGGATACATGAACGGCTTGCAGCTTCACGCCAAGCGCAGCCGCAATAGCTTCATAAATTTGGTTCCAAGTCAGCGTTTCATCAGACGTGATATGAACGGACTCGCCAATGGCATGCAGATTGCCCATTAGCCCAATAAAACCTTTGGCAAAATCCGTATTATGCGTCATCGTCCATAGAGAAGTCCCATCCCCATGGATAATAACCGGCTTATTCTCCAGCATACGCTTAGCAACCTGCCAGGAGCCTTTGCTTCCATGGACGCCTAGCGGAATGGAGCGCTCATCATAGGTATGACTCGGTCTTACAATCGTAATCGGGAAGCCATGTTCCCGGTACTGCTTGATTAAGTACTCTTCACAGGCAATTTTATTTCTGGAATACGCCCAATATGGATTAGATAAAGGCGTTCCCTCGGTAATCCGATAATCAGATAATGGCGTTTGGTAAGCTGAAGCCGAGCTAATAAACAGGAATTGCTTCGTTTTATCCTTGAATAAACGATAATCTCGTTCCAATTGGGCCGGTTCGAATGCGATGAAATCAGCCACAACATCAAACGTTAAATCCGCGATCAAACTAGCTACTTTGCTCTCGTCATTAATGTCTGCTTGAAGAATCTTGGCACCGACGGGCAAAGCCTCATTGCGTGTACCTCGGTTCAACAAATATAACTCGCATCCCTGCTCTAACAGCTGCTTGGTAATAGCCGAACTAATCGTCCCTGTTCCCCCAATGAATAGCGCTCTCATACATCCACCTCCGTTACGAATACCTTAACCATAGCATGCGTGCATTAGGATGACAATCTTCTGAAATAGCGGTAAATTTGGTTTAGTTTCTGCTCCTGCTTCCCCTTCGGACTCTCCATATTCCCGAATTCAAAAAACTTCACCTTATTGATCCCCACGTATTGAAATAATGCTTTCTTCATCAATACTTTATGCGCATTATGCAGCCAGAACAGCGGGTACAAGGCAGGCCCTTTCATGCTTGAAATACACACGACTGACCTACCCTTTAGAAGACCTTCGGGCAATAAACCTCCCTTATCCCGGTAAGCGAAATTTGAAGCAAACATTTGATCAATATACCCCAACAGCATAGCCGGAGGACGTCCCCACCAAATTGGATAAATAAAAACAATTTTCTCAGCCCATAGAAGCTGATGCCGATATTTCTCCAGCTTCGGGTCAGCATGCATATCCCTTCTGCGTTTCTCCTTATTGAAAACAAGGATCGGATCAAATCCCTCCTCATACAAATCGAGCACCTTGATCTCCGATATTTCGGGATTCTCTGTACTGCCTTGAATGACTTTTTGCAAAAAGGCAAAGCTTAAACTTTGATGATTAGGATGTGTATAAATAATTAATGTTTTCATCGAGCCACCTCTTACTTATCATTTGATAATAAAATCGTATCATGACTTCTTTTTGTTGTCAAATGATAATTGTTTTTTGATAATGTATTGGGTATGATCAATATGAGGTGGTTCCTTTGGACAATAAAGCATTTTTCCATAAACTTGTGCTCTTTACCTCTGGGGTTCTTCAAGTTAAGCATGATTTCACAAAAGATATTAAACCGGATACGATCACTCCTGTTCAATACGGCATCCTAGAGTATCTTGCGGTTAGTCAACCGGCAACGCTTAGTCAAATTAGTGATTGTCAGCATATGTCCATGCCCAATACGAGTCGTGAACTGAAAAAACTAACCGAAAAAAAGCTATGCGAAAAGACAATCGACCCGAGCGACCAACGCAAGCATTATATTCGGCTATCTCCCGAAGGACAAGCGATGATGAACAACGCCTTCCAAATCGTTGAAGCCCGCTTCCTGGAACGGGTCCAAGCGGCCACGGAAGAAGAGCGGGAAGCCATTGAGCGTGCGCTGGAGGTGCTTCACTCTAAGGTGTTCTACTAAGGCGCAGCCTCCATTGGCATGCAAATAAGGGCCGTTCCGAGTAGATAAATCTACTTGAGAACAGCCCTTTCTTCGTGCAGGGGGAACCTCAGTATCCCGAGAGGATGCCTTACACCTTTTTGACAAACTCCGATTTCAGCTTCATTTCTCCGAAACCATCAATTTTACAATCAATATCGTGATCGCCATCCACTAGACGAATGTTCTTTACCTTTGTCCCTATTTTCAAAACGGAGGAGCTCCCTTTTACTTTCAGATCCTTGATGACCGTTACCGAATCGCCGTCGTTAAGGACATTGCCATTGGCATCCTTGACCACTTTGGTCTCTTCCTTATGATCCGAGTCTGAGGCTAACGACCACTCGTGAGCACATTCCGGGCAAATCAATAAACTCCCGTCCTCGTAGGTGTATGCGGAACTACATTTGGGGCAACTAGGTAACTCTGTCATGATTTCATTTCTCCATTCGATGATATCTGTAGGTTTCTTATCTGCTTGTATTCTGTCACAATCTTGGTCGATTGACAAAGTTTTTTTGGGGAATAACTTTTTGCAGATATCTATGAATAAATCTTGTATTGCAATTACTATTTTTATATACTTAGGATGTTGTCGTTTTTTGCCATTTTCTGACGGAATTTAATGACAACCCAGTTTTATGCAAAGTGTAAGATTGATTTTACGGCATCATAGATGCCTGTAAATAAATAAAGCATCAGAGGTGTATGTAATGATTATGCAAAGAAGCTTAGGACTGGCCATTGTTTTATCCTTAATTACTTGTGGTATTTATGCAATTTACTGGTTTATTGTTCTAACCAACGATGTCGGCAAGCTGAGTGGAGACTCATCGTTTACTGGGGGTAAGCATTTCCTGCTGACATTAGTCACTTGCGGTATTTGGAGCTTCGTCTGGGCTTATCAAGTCGGTAAACAAATCGCAGAAGTGCAGCATCAACGCGGCTATCTGGTAACTGATAATTCCATTCTTTATCTTGTGCTTAACTTCTTCGGATTAAGCATCGTAACCTATGCATTGGTACAATCGGATGTTAATAAACTGGTATAAACTTAGTACCGTAAGGAATTCCAAACTTGTTTGGGGTTCCTTCTTTCTCGTTGGAGGTTTGGTATATCTTGAGATAGGAATACCGGTGATACATATCGAGATTCCCTGTATATTTCATGCGGTGACAGGACTGTATTGTCCGGGATGCGGAATTACGAGGGTTGCTCTTTCTTTGTTAAAATGGGATTTCTATCAGGCCTTTCGATTTAATCCCTTGGTATTTGTACTTCTTCCTTTGTATCTAACTTATATGATGGCGAATAAAAGAGGAATGTCACGGACAAGCCGTATTATCATGACTGTCATGTTGATAGCAACCATTAGCTTCGGATTATTGCGAAATATTCCTGCCTTTGATTGGCTCGCACCAACCATAGTTGATTATAAGTCATTGTGACTGAATTTGCCTCAGAGCTAAATTGAATAAAGAAAAGGGGGAAGTCTCTAAGATCGATCTGATCTTAAAGGCTTCCCTATTTGAGTTAATTAATTACCCAATATTTGGTTAATAAATTTAGCGTATTGCAGCAATCTCTTCAGCATAACAACAGCTTGAGCACGACTAGCATTAACGGAAGCTACGAACGTTGTATCTGTCATGCCCGAGATAATACCAGCTTTGACGGATTGGGCAACAGAAGCTTTCGCCCAATCGCTGATTTGCGAGTTATCTGTAAA
This sequence comes from Paenibacillus ferrarius, assembly GCF_002027705.1. Classification (GTDB taxonomy): domain Bacteria; phylum Bacillota; class Bacilli; order Paenibacillales; family NBRC-103111; genus Paenibacillus_E; species Paenibacillus_E ferrarius. The sequence continues at coordinate 264,185 of NZ_MBTG01000023.1, forward strand.
CTTGTTCAATAGCTCATCACGGCTATCAACAGTCAGGCCTGCAGCGCTTAGCGCCTTGGCTACCATGACGGCCATTTGTTCACGGGTAATCTGCGCATTAGGTTTGAACGTACCGTCTTCATAGCCGCTCACCAGCTTGCTTTTCACAGCAGCACCAATGGAGCCAGCATACCAATCTGTAGCTTGGACGTCCTTGAAGGAAGCTGCGGATGCATCAGCACTCAAAGCCAACGCACGTACGAGCAAGGATGCAAACTCAGCACGTGTGATCGCATGGTCTGGTGCAAAATCTTTATCGGTTGCACCGCTGACGACCAATTTGGAAGCTAATAGTTCGATGTCAGATTTGGCCCAATGTCCTTGGATATCATCAAAGGTTTTGGTGGATGAAACAACCCCATAGATACTATTGCCGTTTCGTTTAATCGTCACTTGTTGCTTGCCAGCAGCATTATCTCCGAACACACTTGGAACGAAGGAAATATCATGGCTAGTTGGATCATACAGAACGCCAGTCGACGTTCTTGGATCTACAGTTTCCGATAAGCCGATACTTCGATTCACATAGTTCGTCCCGAAGTCCTTCAGCTCTTTCGTTTGACCATTCCCTTCAGCAACTATGCTGAAATCAACCGAGTGTCCGAGGCTGGTCGCTCCTTTTTTGCCCGCACTTTCTTGGATTTGCTTCTCAAGATCGGTGCTTGCAACCGAGATATTCAAGTGAAGGGTTACTTTCGAGCTGTCTGTACCTAATGAACGAGCAATTTCATCGAAATTCAGCACATTCAAGGGCAGGGAGTACGACTCCTTATCGGAATAAATGCGAATTACGGCATTCGAGTTCTTCAACCCTTCCAGAAGGACAGACACTGGGAGGGAAACATTGGTAGTACTGTTTGCGTCGATATTGCCTACTTTAATAGCAATGACAGGCGTTTGATCTGTCTTGCCTTGATCCTTAAGTTGAACAAAAGCATCGCTCAGAAACTTGTTGTCAATGGAAACAGCCGTTGTCACTTTGCCATCAGGGCCAGTCACTTTGTTGGAAGTGATTGCGCTTGGGCTGATTTCCACATTGGCTGGAGTTACGGTGTTGGTGGGTTGGGTGCCTCCACCTCCTCCTCCTCCACTTGGTGGTTGCGGTGTCGGCGTTACTGGTGTTGATGCCTTAACCACTAATTCACGCGTTGCAACAGAGTCTGCTTGTCCAGCAGTAACCGCGTATGTCCCAGCTGTTTCATTGCTGGCTAGCGTGAATGAACTAGAAAACTGTCCGTCTTTTACCTTAACAATATCGTAGAACATCGTGCTATTCGCTGGCCGAATCACCTGAATAATCACTTCATCCAGTGTTGACGTCCCCGAAACGGTAACAGAACCACCAGGCTGAATAGCTGATATTGGATTCAATGTCACTGTTGCTGCACTAGCTGCGAATACGGCAGCCGGCAGGAGTGATAAACAAAGCGTTAAAATTAAAAGAATACTTAACTTGCGTATTTTCACTTTTGCATTCCTCACTTTCGCTTTAACCATTTTTTTCTAAAAATCAATCTTCTTCATTATTATTGTTATTCCCGTTAAGCAAGGCTTGATCTAGCTCAAACTGCGTTTTTACTGTTGCTAAATTTAATCCGATATTGGTTGAACTATTGCTATACTGGCTAACGACAAATGCTTTTACGGTATAATTCGTATTCGTCCCGGCATCCGCAACATTAAAATTAGCTGAGTATGTTCCTGTACCGATTTTTAAATTAGACGCAACAATACTTACTGGACTTGATCCGTTAAATAACTCAAAAATAACCGTTTGGTTCCCATTGCTACTACTTTTATTGGCATTATTTACTAAATTAATTTTTGCAGTAATTCCGTTTTCTGCCGTGACTGCCGGTGCAGTCATATAGAATATTTCAGATGACTTATAGGCGAAGCCCCAAAAATATTGGGTGCTGTAACCATCAGCATCGATATAAACTTGATAGGATTGCCCCTCTTGGAAAACACCCTTAGTAATAGTAAGTTTACCTGCCGAAAGGGAATACTCAGAACTAGTCAATTCTCTATACCTTCCCACTTTTTCATCGAATACATTAACCGCTCTAACTTTGGTTCTCCATGCATCATTATCTGCAAATACAAACTCACTTGCTGTATTGCTTAATAAATAGCCTGTAATTTCAGGAGTTCTAGAGGCAATCAGTTCATCTAATGCTTCATTGCGATACGTATCATATGGATTGCTAACCACCTCCGCCTCAACTTTGACTTTGATAGAGCCTTGCTTTATCGCATTGTGAAAGAAGATATTTATTTTATTACCTTGAACAGAAACAATATCTAGCGGATTCAAAGCTGTGTAAGTTAACCCATTATCTAATGAAACTGCAATCTTTCCATGTAATTGACTTATTCCGCCCACAATCGTTTGATCCACTAGATTAATATCTACATTATTTTGCTTAAACGCTAAACTTAACCAACGACCTTCTTGTGAAAAGTAACTTTCGCGAAGAGCTAAATTTGGTGTATCTGTATAAAACCAGTTGGTTTCAGTATATCCAGTTAATATGTTACCTGAAGCATCTTTAAAATGACCGGGATAAAAACTAAAATAGAATTGAGACCCTGTCAATGGAACTGCAAAATGAATGACTGCCTTATGGCCCGAGAACGTTACCGTTGTATTAGTAGGAAGAGTGAACAACCAACCATTTTCATACCACTGGACATTTTGCAAAAAACCAGGAATATCATTTTTAGCATTGAAGACATCTTCATCGAAAACAAGCGTTAAATCTTGAAAATTCGGAAAAGTAGCATATAAAAATTTAGGCATTGTAGTATCTTTCGGGTTAGGGTCTACACCCCCAGCATTCTCTTGGAATACAGCCGTTAATCTATCGTCACCTTGTGTATTTCCATAAGAATCTCTAAGCGTATTTCCACCTATCGAAATTTGATTGCTTGCACCTGTGAGAGCCTCTGTAAAATCAATAATTAGTTTATTACTAGTGATGGATACTGTATCCGTAGCAACTAATCCTTTACCATTTGAGCCGTCGCCTTTATATAAATAAATTCTATTCTTCAAATTGGATCCATTTGTGTTCTCATAAATATCCTTATCAAAGGTAATCGTTACTTTATGATTGTCACTACTAACTTCTGTACTTTGAATGACTGGAGGGCTAACCGGTAGCTTCATTTCTTGGTTGATATTACCTTCTGCATCTCTTATAGTGCCACTAGCAATTTTGACAATTGTGTTGGCACCTAAAATAATCTTTATGTTATTAGGATATTCTAAATGAATGACTCTTGAATTATTTTTACGTGCTATACCTGTTTCTAAGAAAGGAGAGAAATTCACGCCATCTGTTGAAACACTCAAATTACTTTTTAAGAATGTTTGAATTTGGTCATTGTTTGAGTCGTCTGGGGCATTAATAAAGAGATCTTCATCAAAATTCAAATCTACGTTTCTGCCTTGATTACCAGAAGTCGAACCAATGAATACAGGCGCAGTAATATCACGCGCGGAAATATTGGAGACGACCACGTCGGTGTTTGAGGCAATTCCATCTCTATTCATTAAAGAGCCTGTTTTAACATTAATGGCATTTGTTGTGCCTGTTAAGGCAGTGCCTAAAGTAATGAACAATGTCCCATCTACCATATTAATATTGTTATTGGCATTATCCGCTGAAAGATCAACGAATGAGTTGGCGCCGGAACGCCCAATTTGGATCTTTGATTTTAAATCTACTAAATCGGTAGTCGGAGTCGCATACGTATTAAATGTAACTGTTACCGTTGTGTTATTATTACTTACAACTGCTGATGCCGAAGTAATTGCCGTAGGCATTGTTGCATAACTTCCTGTAGGTGAAACCGTGATAACCGTCATGACGGCTAATACAATCGCCATCATTTTTGATAAAACACCTAGAAATCCTGACCTGTTTATTCCACTATTACTTCCCATCTGATTTCCTCACTCCTAAATATAGTTGTTTGTTATTTCTTCCCTCTAAAACCAAGTATACCCGACCCCAATGACCAGAAAATGACAAACTTCGACAACAAAAAGAGCCCCCATGATTCTGGGGCCCTATATATGATTTTCCCTTCTATTTCAAACCAACTCCGAAAGCAATTGCGTATATAACTCCGCAGCCTCACGAGATGGCTTTAAGCCTATTTCTTTATCCAAGTTTCCTGCATATTGCATGTAGTGCCGAGTCAACGCTTCTTTATTCTCCTGCTGAGCCAAAGCCTTCATTAGCAATATGAAAGAACCTTCATCTAATTCATTCCGTGTCATGAGCTTGGAGAGCAATCGGATGGCAACCTGCGTATCCCCTTTTTCCAACAAGGCGGCACTTAAGCGCTGGGTAAAAGAGGTATACAAGTGCGCTAGGCGTTCAACTTCGTTCAGTGCCCAAGCAAAGGCAGTATCTCCGAATAAGTCGCCCGCATACAGCTGTTCAATCTCTAAGGCTTGTTCCATATTAGACTCGTCCACCACAGACATTTGCCTACAGCCTTCTTCAAATCTCAAAAGATCAACCTTCACTTGATTCAGGCTTAGTGCATAATGATTGCTATCGGAATGCAAGATTTCCTTTAAGCCAAAGGCGTCCAACACCTTGCGGAGCTTATAGACCGTCGTATTTAAATACATTTCCGCATTCTTCTGCGGCATGTCGCCAAACATATCGTCAATGAGCCTCGCGCGGGATACAAGCCTCTCTTTTTGAACCAGCAAATATCCAAAAAGCTCTGTGCTTTTACTTGATTTCCACTTGGCCCGCATCCCTTGTGTACTTTGAATGTCAATTTCGCCTAAGCAATTGAACTTAATTTCATTGAAGATGGGCTCTCGTTCCGTCCGTACAAGGGGGGCTGGTTGCTTTTTGGCCATCGCTCTTTCCATCGTTTTGCGCAGTCTTTCTTGCACAACGGGTTTTACAATATAATCGAAAGCATGGACATCGAAGGCAAACAAGGCATATTCCTTATGAGAGGTTATAAAGACGATCTTCACTTCATTGCCGCTCTCCCGCAATCGCTCGGCAAATTCCAGTCCATTCTCCTTCGGCATGCTAATATCTACAAAGATAAGGTCCACATCATGATTCATCAAATAAGAATAAGCTGCTGCCGTATCCATGAAGCTGCCTACAAGTTCGACCTCCTTCACTTTGGAGAGCATACGCTTCATAATTAAATGCATCGCTTTCTCATCATCAATACAAATGACCTTCATGCCCGTCCACCTCTTAAGCTGTCTGATTGTTTAGATGAAGCTTCCGAAAGCGTAGGGATAGAGAAGTAGAAGGTGCTTCCTTGTGCAGGTGTACTATCAAACCAGATTTCTCCCCCATTTAAGTGAACGAACTCTCTGCATAACGTAAGTCCTAATCCAACCCCCTTCTCTCCGGCTGTTCCCGTTGAAGAAACCGGGTAGTCCTCCTGCAGCAACATACTGGCTTGATCCGAGGTGATTCCATCCCCTGTATCGCTTACTGAAACGACCACTTTATGATCGCTGCGATCTGCTCTTAAGCGGATAGTGCCTCCGAAATTTGTAAATTTAATTGCATTGGACAGCAGGTTTCGAACAATCAAATCAAGCATTTCTTTATCGGCATAAACGAACGTATCCTTCGGTATTTCGGAAATAATGTGGATCTGCTTATTCTCAATGCGCACGAGCAATAATCGTATATTGATTTGAATGGTTTGCGCCAAGTCTCTTTCCACTGGCTTGAAAATCATGCCTCCGCTCTGGCTCCGGAACCATTCCAGCAAACTTTCTACCAATGTAAAGGTATTATGAATTTGCTGTCCCATTTCGTTCACGATTTCTTGCTGATCCTCCCCATAGGTCTGCATTTCCTCTTCCATTAGCTCCATCAGATTGACTAGTACAGCCAAAGGATCACGAATATCATGGGCCACTACACTAAACATCTTATCCTTAAACGTATTGAGTTCCCGCAGCTGTCTCGCATTCTCCAGCAGGGTGATCTCGGAGCGTACCATGTCTGTTACATCGCTTAACAAAAGCATTTTACCAACAGGTCTTTGATTTTTATCATTAATAAAGGACACATGGACGTTATAAAATTGCTCATCTGCATGGCCTGCAAGTTGGACCTTGCCTTCCATAAAGGGGCCTTGCTTTATTTTCTCCAGCAGCACAGGATACTGGCTAAATACTTGGACCGCAGGCTGTCCGATCCACTTATTGTTGATTCCGGCAATAACGCGGTTGGCAGACTGATTAAAGCTAGTCAGACTATTATCCAAATCGAATACGATAACCGCGTCCTGCATGGAAGCAAACACCTTCTGCAAAGCCAAAGGAGCTAATCGCAGCATATTAAATTGATAAATGCCCCACATATAGAACACGCCTGAGATAATAAATCCGAACGGTGAAATATCAATAGGCATATAGATAACACCGCTCAAATAAACCAGCGTAAAGCCGTATGGTCCCCATGAGCCAATAATCATTAGAGCAACTTGTTTCTTCATTCGCAGCTTTTCTTTGATAAACATTTGAATCATCAAAACCATGCCTACTACAAAGAAAGAATAGGAATAATAGACATGAAGCTTGTATAAAGGTCCTTTGACCAAAGTGACTAGCGGGAATCCCTCTGAATAATTAAGTGTCATACTTTTATAGAAGAGATGATGCCATTCATTCGTATGATGTGAAACGAACGTAATGGTAGGTACAATCATAAGCGTAGCTACAAGCCATTTTCGAACAAGCGCTTGGCGTCCTGTATATTGCAAGACCATGATAAACCATAAGACTGTCCCGAAAGGTATACCCATGTATTCAATCCGCAGCCAGAAGCGTATGTGTTCCAAGGAGGTACTGACAATTTCGAAGGCATATCCGAACGTATAGAAGGCACCGGTCAGCATTCCCAAACCATAGCTGATCGCAATGGGAAGCTCTCTTCTTTTCCAGCAAAGATATGAAATAGCCAGTGAGCAGCAGGTTGCTGCCATTAGAAGTGCAGATAAATACATATTGTAGCTCATTGATGCTAGCCCCCGCGCCGGATGTAAACAGATATTCTAAGGCTTCTATGTTAGCAGAAACATGCTGGATTCGTTTAGAGTAATATTCTGTTTTCTAAAATGTTTTTCAAACAAATATGAGATTTGGAAGGACCGATCTTTACAAGTGAATCTTGAAACTCGGCAACCTCCTCTATGGAAGCCGTTTGAACCTTGATCAGATAGTTGAATTCCCCACTAATGCGAAATAAATCGGTGACCTCCTTAGCCGCTTCGCAAAACTCAACAAGCTCTTGACAATGCTCGGTCTTAATCAAAATAAACGTGCTTGTGCCTCGATTCAGATCCCGTAGATTAAATACGGTGCTGTATCCGGATATAATCTTTTTATCCTCTAGCTTTAATATCCTTTCTTTCACAGATGGCTGCGACATCGCGATTTCTTTGCTGATCTGAGAGATAGGAATTCGTGCATTATGCTGAAGCAATTTCATAATCTTTCTATCAATATCATCAATCTGATGATTCATAGCTATATAACGCCTCCAAGATTCAACTTATAAAATAAGATATTACATCTTAAATAAGTTATTTAATTAACTATTTTACTATAAAACCCTTATCTTTCATATGTATTCCTTATAGTCAAATGCCTATAATGAAAATCATAACTTATGTACAAGGAGAGATTTGAGATGAGCGTAAGAGGCCTTGCCCATGTGGCGATACAAGCGAATGATTATCAAGGAACTATTCGGTTTTATACCGAAGTCTTAGGGTTTACAAGAGGCCATCATTGGAGTTTGCCTTCTTTTCAAATCAAAGAAGCCTGTATGCTGGTTTCTGCTGATCGACGAACCTGCATAGAGATCTTTGACCGTGAGGCTGTCATCCCTGCTCAAGGAAAGAAAGCTGCATCGGAAGAAGAGATTGCTCATGGGGCATTATTGCATTTGGCCTTTTATGTGGATGATGCAGAAGAAGTGTACCATAAAGCCCTTGCTCACGGGGCAAAAATTTGCGCAGAGCCAACCCGGCTTTCTCTCGGAGAACCGCCGCTTATCGTGAACAATGCTCTTATTTATAGTCCTAATGGCGAGGTTATTGAATTCATAGAGGAAGTTGATTTTAATGTCTCCTCGCTATAATGAAAGAGCACCCTTAGGAAGGGTGCCTTTCCTCGTTAAACACGGAAATGTCAGACTTTCCTTATTTTTTGATAAGCTTCAGGGTGAGAGCTTGCTCCTCTGTCAAAATGAATTCCTCCTTAGACCAGAAGTCCTCATCCTTGTCTCTGCCGAATAGACGAAGTATGTCATTCCAAACGCCTTTTTCCATAGCTTCTGAAGCTGAAATCATAATTTTCAAAGCGAACACCTCCTGTCCCCACTATAGGCGATGGACGACTCCTAAATCAAATTCCTCCTATAAATTACTTTACAAAATAAGGGATTTATTATACATATGAGATAAGTAAACAATTGGAGAAAATCGTAGGATAGCTCCGAATGGGAGGTAGCAAATCATGGGTAACCTGCTCTTTGGCTTAATCTTTGCTTCCGCGTTAGGTTCCGGCTTAATGGCTGGATTGTTTTTCGCCTTTTCGACTTCCGTCATGGCAGCTCTCTCTCGCCTTCCGGCCGAACAAGGGATTGCCACGATGCAATCCATCAACATCATCATACTCAATCCGTTATTTAGCTTGATCTTTATGGGAACAAGTTTACTGTGCATCATTATTGGGATTTATTCATTGTTCAAATGGGGCACACCAAGCGCCACCTATCTGCTCGCTGGCAGCATCCTTTATTTCGTCGGTGTCTTCCTAGTGACCGTCATATTCAACGTGCCGCTTAACGACACCTTAGCCGCAGTGGCACCTGGCAGCTCAGAAGGAGCTAAACTCTGGACTCAATATTTGGCTAGCTGGGTGCCGTGGAATCATGTGCGGACATTAGCTTCACTCGTGTCATTGGGGGCTTTTGTCATCGGACTGCGCAAGTGGTGAACGACAATAATGGTACCTGCAATTATGCATCTTTTTTGCTCTTGGAATAGCCGCAGCTACTAAATTCCTGCATTTGTGCAGGCTTTTGAGGCTTTTTCTGGATGAACGGCCGAAAAAGATAAAAATGCCTGCACAATTGCAGGCATTTCCACTTTTTAACCGAATTTGCTCGGAAATTCCTGTATTTTCGCAGGCTTTTACGGACTATTTGACTTTCGTCGATAAGGAGCCGATGATTTTAACCTCAACCATACTTTTGTGGGCCTCACATTAGTTAGTACGTAACTACCCCTCTTTCTTTCTCAAACTTTTCCTAAAGATCATGTATCCTAACAAGCCCCCGCTAACATTTAAAATGAGATCATCCACATCGAAGCTTCCAATCGACAAAACGAGCTGTGAGCATTCCAAGCATAAGCTTAGGCCCAAAGCTCGCAAGAACACACCTGGAAGTGATATTTGATGTTTTTGATCCATCCATACAAGAAATATCCCATACGGCATGAATATCGCAATATTCCCAAATAAGTTTATCAGATCATGGTTTGAGAGACTCTGAATATTGCTGGATATAGATGCGAAGGGAACCACATTGGCCGTTTCCCAACGATCCTTGATGTAGCCAAGGTTGCCCAAGTTTCTCAGCAGCTGATGCCAGAGGAAGGGGATATCTATAGAGCTGAACTTAAATAAAATAATTTTGAATACGGCATACATATATACGGCATATAGAGCTGGCACTATGCTGTCTTTCACTCGTATCGCTGCTTTCATTCTGTATCCTCACCTTCTTGATCATCTTGTCTGCCATCATGGAAGCCGTGTCACAATGACGCCATCTATATTGTTGCCGGATATCTCATAACGTTGATTGCTAGGCACATGGATGGTCGTACTCTTGGAAACAGGATAATACGTAATCTCGTATTTCTGGCCTTTCACTGTCGTCGAGAAGGTCTTCTGCTCTTTGATGAAATCCAGGTACTGTTCCAAGGTAAAATCCTTTTGCTGCATAATCAGGCTGTGCGGCAAACCTACGTAGCGGAAATGCCAAGGTTCATACTGAATGCCCGTGATGGCCGTTTTGTCCTTGGGATAGCGCAAAATAAACCCATAGGTCCAAGCATTCTTTTTCAACCATTTCCCTTCAGGCGCTTGGTCCATTTCCTTCTGTGTAGATCCGATATCAAGAGCTAGTCCTAGATTATGCTCGCTATAGCCCGCTGGCAAAGCGTAGTCCGATCCCATTTGTTTATATAGCTGACCTTGCTCCTTCTTATCTCGATAACCGCTATTGATCATAAAATGATCAACACCCTCTTTGTCAGCTGCCTGGATCATCTTCGTAAAGGGCTGCATCACACTCTGTGATAGTCGAATCGTATCGTCCAGCAAGCCGAATCCCTTTATGAACTCTTTATGCTGAAAGAGATTAACCACATCCGTTAATGTGCCTGCTGGATGGACCGGGTAATCCTTATTAATTAATACTAGATTTCCTTGATAAATCTGATCTTGTGTTACCTTTATCGTTAGATCGCTCCCTTGGGAGGTCACCGCTTGTGCCTCAATGTTTGTCTTGCCTGAATCCCCATTTATGACAACCTCCGCTTTCTGTTGCACAGCTTCATAGCCCAAAAGCAAGCAGATAACAAGCCAAAAAACCCATTTCTTCATTTTTCGTTTCCTCCCTAACCTTGCTTCAATCAGGATAAGGAAAACTTTTTAAAAAGAAGTGGGCTAATCTTAAAATTTTTCTTAAATTTTTTGCGGTAAACGTACTTCAAAGAGGGTTCGAATCACGCTGCTTTGCACGGAAATCGTTCCGTTATGCTGCTCTACAATATTTTTCGCTATAAATAATCCCAGACCTGTACTTCCCCCTTGATGCGTGCGAGCCTGGTCTCCGGTATAGAACATATCAAAGAGATGAGGCAGCTCCTCTTCGGGGATACAATTCCCGTAATTGATGACTTGAACGACTACATCCCCTGCATCCAAATGGCCGTTAATCTCTACGAATTGACCGTCTTTCCCATACCGGTTGGCATTCGTAAGCAGATTTTCAAATACACGCGCCAACAGCTCTCCGTCCCCCCAGATAGTCATAAGCGGCGTTATATGCAATCTCGCGATCAAATGATTATTCTCGAAAACGGGATACAACTCCTCATTTAATTGAATGAGAAGCTCGCTTAGATCAATTGGTTTCTTATCAATAGTCAGCATGCCATAGTTCATTCTAGTGATTTCAAATAGTTCATCAATCAACTTTTCGAGGCGTCGAGACTTGGTGAAAGCAATCGTCGTATAATGCTTCACTTGCTCTTTCGTTAATTGATCGTCTTGAAGAATAAAATCCAGATACCCAAGTACAGATGTCAGCGGCGTACGCAAATCATGGGCTAAATTCAAGACCAGCTGATCCTTGCTGCTTTCTGCAAAGTCTCCTCGTTCTACCGCCTTTTGCAGCTTCTCGCTTGCCATGTTGATGTCCTCGGCAATATCCTTGAACTCGTCATTGGACGAAATTTGCACACGACTTTGGAAATCGCCATTGGCAAGACGATGAATTCCCCTCGATATCTCATTAAAATACGCCGCATAAGGCTTAGTCAGGAAAAAGAAAAATAAAATTGCAAGCGGGATAAAAACAATCATAAAAAAGTTGAAATCCCCGATGTTGTTTATCACTTGGCGTACTTTGGCTAATGGATTTTCTAGCCGAACGCCTGCATAATAGAGCTGCAAAACCTTATAAATGATAAAAGTGACGCCGCCTGACAACAGCATGCTTAAACCTAATAATGCGATCATTTTAGATCGAAAGCTGCGCATCATGTTAACCATTGAACGTATATCCCACCCCCCAAACAGTTTTGATTAATTTATTTTTATTCGTATCCTCACCTAATTTCTTGCGAAGAGTACGGATATGCACCATCACCGTGTTCCCGCTCTCGTAATAAGCTTCGCCCCACACTTGCTGGAAAATATGCTCCGCACTAAACACTTTCTTGGAATGACTAACTAGCAGGTACAGAATATCAAATTCTTTGGGCGTTAACTCGATGTTAGCGCCATACAGAGTAACGGTCCGCTGATCGGCGTCCAGACTCAATCCCCCTGCTTCCAATACAGCCTTATTGCCTGTCGTTGATTGGTTCAATTGCATGGACCGCCGCAGCTGAGCATTCACCCTGGCGACAAGCTCCATGGGGTTAAACGGTTTGGTCATGTAATCATCCGCCCCCATCACCAAGCCCGTTATCTTGTCCAAATCTGACGATTTCGCACTCAAAAAAATAATCGGCAAATGATAGTGCTCGCGAATTTGCCGAGTCACTTCATGTCCATCCAGCTTGGGCATCATAATATCTAGAATCGCCAAATCGATGGGATGCGATCGAATCGCATGAACAGCCTCTTGGCCGTCCGCGACCTTAATCAGATGGTAACCCTCTTTCTCCAAATGCAATGCTATCAAATCTGCGATCTCCGGCTCATCATCAGCGATCAGTATCGTCGTACGCTTCATTCAAATCCCGCTCCTGTATATGTAGTCTGACCTATCTTATAGGGGTTTCATTCTTATTCTACCCGATTCTATCTTCGGAGAGTACCCTCTGCACCGTTTGGCGAAGTCGATCCGGCTCAACAATGATGGCAAAATGACAGATTTGGAGCTTGCTTCGCGAGCGGAGAGAGCGTTTTTTGCTGTCTCAGAGCGGGGGAGTGCTTGGCTTCCGCTGAGACTGCCTCCGATAATGAAGCAAGCCAAACATCCTTTAGGGCAAATCACCTAAAGAACGTTTGGCTCGCTTGCATGAACATAGTCCTGATGCTTTCTGCCCCAGCCGCACATGCTGTCAAGAACGGCGGTCAGCGTTTTGCCATGCTCCGAAATACTGTATTCGACTTTGGGCGGGATGTCGGGATAAACAACGCGATCAATGAGCCGCGCATCCTCAAGCTCCCGCAATTGCTTCGCAAGCGTTCCTTGGGAGACATCCGGAATGAGCCGCCGCAGCTCGCCGAATCGTTTGGTTCCATCTATCAATAAAATAAACAAGATAAGCGGCTTCCATTTCCCTCCGATCATGTCCAGCGTCGTTAGGACTCCTCTAAGTCGCGGTTCCATTAAATCCATCGTCTTCTTCTCACCTCTACTATTATCATACCTGCTCACCTGTCTCTTACCTACCAATGAGTACGAAATTTCGTACCAAGTACGAATGAAGTGCGTACTTGGCAGCCTTCCATTTATACCGAATAATATAGACACAAAGCCTATCCAGTATGAAAGGGGACTACATCCATGTCCACAATTTCTTTGAAAAACCAACGTATCGTTATTATCGGGGGGAGCTCCGGGATTGGTCTAGCGACGGCCCAACAGGCCATTGAACAAGGAGCCGCCGTCGTCCTGGCAGGCCGCTCGAAAGAGAAACTGCTCCAAGCTCAGCAGTACCTAGGAAGCGATGCTATCGAGATTTATCCATTAGACAATCGCGATGAACAGCAGCTTCAAGCATTTTTTGAGCATGTGGGCAGCTTCGACCATTTATTTACGCCGGGAGCCTCCTATGTCAGAGGTCCAATCTCATCTTCCTCCGAGATCGCGCACAGCTGCTTCAATGCCAAGTTCTGGCCGCAATATAATGCGGTTAAATATGCATCTCCCTACATCAACCCGACTGGTTCGATAGTGCTTATGTCCGGTGCCTTTGGGCAGCGCCCTTTGGCGGATGGAGCCTCCTATGCGGCTTGCAACGGAGCTATTGAGAGCCTCGGCAAGGCACTGGCCGTAGAACTGTCCCCGATTCGGGTCAATGTGATTTCCCCAGGGACCATACGTACTTCTTTCAACTGGGAAGGTGCAAAGCAGGAAGTCAGAGACGAGTCATATGATCATTATACCAAAATCAATATTGTCGGTAGAGTGGGTACAGCCGCCGAAGCCGCGCATACGACTATTTATTTGATGACCAACAACTACACAACCGGAAGCACCTTGTTTCCTGATGGCGGTTATATATTGAGGTAGTGATTTATTTTAAAAGCTAGTGATGGATTCTAAATCGTAAAAATTCCAACCTCACGCTTCAATACCGTGGATAGCTGACGCAGCTCTCTCAGCTTAGTTGTCATTTCATCGAATGTCGCCAACTGTTCCTCCGTGGAAGCTGCTGCTTCCTGTGATGCGGATGCAGATTCATCAATGAGCTTCGAAGACTGCATGAGCGCTTTCAGGGAGTTATGGGACATGGTCGACAGCTCGTTGAATATGCTTTGAATGCGCAAGGTGCTTTCGGCGGTTAAGTCCACCTTCTGTACGATCAGCTCAAGCGATTCTTGGCCTTGTATCACCAAATCATTTTGCAAGATGACCACCTCTTGGCTTGCTTTCATCGTCTTAACAGCTGTATTCGTCTCAGCTTGAATCTTGCGGACGAGCTCTGAAATCTGCTCAGCCGTTCGGCCCGATCCTTCAGCAAGCTTACGGATCTCGCTTGCGACTACTGCAAAGCCTTTCCCTTCTTCCCCAGCGCGAGCCGCTTCAATCGCCGCATTCAACGCGAGCAAATGAGTCTGGTTGGCTAACTCGGAAATTATGGTACTCATTTCACCGATTTCGTTGGATCGGCTGTTCAGTTGTACCATGGCTGAGGTTGAGCTTTGGATCGAGCTAACCATTTCCCCCAAATTATCAACAGAGGCTCTATTGGCTTTCTGCCCAGATTGCACAGCTTCGATTAAAAGATGGGAATCCAGCACCGTTTTCACCGTTTCCAACTTCACTTCCTCGGAGATTTCCCCTGTCCGTTCCATCATCGCAAGGACTTGCCGAACATGCTCGGCTTGTTGTGCCGACCGATCGGCCATATCCGTAATTATCGTTGTGATCTGCTTCGATGATTCATTCGTTTGCTCTGCCGCCGCCTGCAGCATGCCTGCATGGCTATTCAGTTGGTTAGCTTCCATAGTAACATTGCCTACAATTGCCCTTAAGTTGTCTAGAAACTGATTCATAGAAGAAGCTAATCTGCCAATTTCGTCATTGCGTTTCATGTGCAGCTTCTGCGTCAAATCACCGCCATGCGCAACCAGCTCCTCCACATGGTTGTTGATCACACGCAAAGGCCGGACAATACGCCGAGTTAACAAAATAAAGAGCAAAAACGTAAAGATAACCATAGCGATGATAAAACCGCCTATAATTAAATAGAGATTTTTCTTCATAGGGCTATTAATCTGGTTGAAAGTCGTCGCCAAAACCAGCTTATATCCTGTATCACCAATCATCGTGAAGGCATAAATGTTCTCCATGTCCCCCGTCCCGCTAGTTTCCCTCTTTTGCATGATAAGCTGACCTGCTTGCTGCAACTGGGAATCCGAATCCTCCAGCATAGATTTCCCTATAACGAATTTAGGATTCTCACTTGCCGCATACCGACCTTCTTTATCTAAAATAAAGTAATATTCGCCCGCGTTTTCTTTTGCTTTTGCGAACACCTCATGGAATTCTTTACTTTGCAGTACTTGCTGGGTATCGCTGTTATTCAAAAGTAAATTGTTTAATTTCGCGGAGGCAAGCTCCACTTTGTAATTTAATTTTTGTTCCACTTCATGACTAATAATTTCATTAAATCTCGAAAATGTATATTGACATAGACCTGCGAAAATAAACACCATGTACACTACAACAGTAATCATGACGATTGTTCGAACTGATTTTTTCTTTTGCATGAATGCCTTTCCTTCCAATCCGGTATGAGATATCTTCTAGTCGTTCTGCGCTTATGCAATCTAATCTCATTGACTGTTGTAAGCTTAAGAATGAATTTGGCCAGGATGCTTGGCTCCTGCTCCACCTGCTCCAACCTCTCTCCTGCAACGGACTTCCTTGTTCAGCAGTTCATCGGCTCGCAAGCAATCCAAGCCCTTGCTGCGAATTTCTTGCAGAACTTCCTTCAATCCGGTTATCATGTGCCGCGGCGCCTCTTCATCTGCTCCAAGAGTATCGCCGCTATCGTGAAGAACGATGATGGACCCGGGTTTAATTCTTTTCAACAACGCTCGTTTCAATTGTTCCACGCTGACCGCTGGCTTCCAATCTCCAACCATGACCGACCACAGCACGATCCGATAAGATTTTCTCATCACAAGGAGGTCTCCTAGATTAAGAAGCCCCCACGGAGGTCGGTAAAAGATGGGCCGCTCTCCCGTAATCCGCTCGACAATATCAGCAGTGCGATCGGCTTGCTCCCTCCTATTCGTCCATGGGAACAAGAGCCAATTAGAGATATGAACATAGTTATGAATACCAATTTGGTGCCCTTCCCGGTGCATTCGCTGAATCAGCTCCGGGTATTTCTCGGCCTTGCTGCCCAGTACGAAGAAGGTGCCCTTTACTCCCTGTTCTTTTAATAAATCCAACACCTCAGGTGTATAATTAGGATGAGGCCCATCATCGAAAGTAAAGGCAATTCCTTTGGCTGCTTTTCCTTTGGAGAGGACACCCCATCCACATATTCGTGTAAGGATAAAAGGAACAATCATATATAGGATCATCACATCCATGGATAAAATCATTAACATTCGTATCATGAAATCGCCTCTTTCTTCCTTCGATTATGCCGAGCTTCTTGCAAGTCATGGTCCCGCAACGCAAAACGCTCCTTCAAAGACTGCTTGCTGATCACCAGCATCAAGGGAGCCAGCTTCTCGCTGCTGTATTGGACTCGTTCTTTCCCCTCCGGATGCAGAATACGCAGGAGGAGGCGAAGATACGCCGCATAGAATCGTTGCTGCCATCTAGACGCAATAGGATGCTGCTCAAAGCCTATTCCATGAATGATTCCCCGGTGAAGCAGCGTAATTCCTGTGATCGCTCGGACTTCCAACAGGTCGGAGTTGCTGTCCAGCTCCTTGCTAATTTGCTTCATGGCATCGCGAAGCATGCGGACTGTCTTCAACCCGGCACGGTCTGCCCCGAACGTACGCGAAAGACTCATGACCTGCCGATTATCCAGATGAAGCTCGCCCACCCAGTCTCCGGCCTGTATGCCATGTCCATCCTGACAAGCAATTCTCTTTCCGTGATGCTGCCTGACGACTAATTTACATATCCCATATCTCAACACAGACTTGCTTCGGAATCTAGTGATGAGATCAAACACGTTCTCCCACATCATCCAAAGGGACTGCAAAGGTAATTTCATAAGTGATGCTCCCATGTCATCTATTCCCACTCTCTATTTGATTTGAAACATCGTATCGTTAGAAACTCCGGGTTTCTCATACTTTGTCAGTTAAACCTTTAGCCATAAAGCGTGTATAGCCACCTATCATTTTTACTAAGCCATTGCCCAAATAATGACCAATCCCCATAAGTATTACGCCTACAAGCATAATGAGGAGTGCTTCTTTCAAGGTTTGAATGGTCATCCCCATAATGGTTACGTCAATATACTTGTATAACAATGGCGTTACCATGAACATCAGAGGTGCCACATAGAACAGAACGGCACAAAGGATACTGACAAGTCCGATCACGAATTTCAACATCAACCAGCATATCGTTCTCCAATTACGCACATCCGACAGTTCCGCTTTCACCTGCTCCCATAAGCTTCCTTCACCCCTTCGGCTTGAGATCATGGCAATAGAGATATCGGTGTAGACCTTGGTTTGCGTCCGTTCATACTGCACGAATGCCCGGGTAGAACGCAGCACATAATGGAGGATCGGAAGCCCCACTAAGGTGAAAGCCATCCCGATACCGAAGGTGATTCCCACCAAATAAAAGCAAAAGTAAAAAAGTCCTGTCACAAAAGTAAGCAATAGAAATCTGAAGTTTCTCATGTACTTGCTGATGATTTGATTCATATCGTCTCTTCCTCTCAACTTGAATGATTCATGCACCCTTATAACTGCTATGCTAATGCTTATCCTGTCAAAACAGCTAGTGCCATAATGTCATGTGACATGAACTTTCGATAAAATAGGGCCATTTCAGGCTGCTCCCCTAGCAAAAAACACCCTATCGTCCACTTCCGGGAAGGAAGGTAGAAGACAGGGTGCTTGTGGGGTGGTCTTGCTTGATATTCGGTTATAGGTACGGCTATTCCTCAGGTCCAAGTACTTTCTGTACCGCCTCTTCACGATTGCGTACGCCCAGTTTCGCGTAAATCGTAGAGGCATAATTTCTTACAGTGCCGTCGGATAAATATAATTTGGCTGCAATTGACTTGTAGCGCAATCCTTTCGAGAGGCATTCCAGAATTTCGATTTCCCGCGGATTAAGACCATATTCGTTATTCTTTTCTTTGGGTACCTGCGAAATTGCCTGAATGTCATAGTTATCAATCAATACATTCGTAATATCTGGTGTAATTACTTTGGCGCCGCGATGCACGAGGCGTATCGTTTCGAATAGCTCCTGCGGCTCCGTAGATTTAAGCAAATAGCCATCTGCTCCGTTGCGCAAAGTTTCGACGGCCCTCTCCGTTTCTTGGAACGTTGTCAGGATCAATACGCGGACATCCGGCCACCTTGTCTTCATTTGTTTGGTTGCCTCCACACCATCCATATTGGGCATATGGAGGTCCATCAGCACCACATGAGGTTGAATCTGCTCGCAGATATCGAGGGCATCGACACCGTCTTCAGCCATGCCGACAATTTCGAAATCCTTTTCTCTTTCCAAAATAATTCGAAGACTCTCCCGGATATAGGGCTGATCGTCAACCAGCAATATACGAACCTTGCCCTCCGGAATTTCCACAAGCCGTGGCAAAACACACGTCACCATCGTTCCTTCTCCAGGCTTCGAATAAATATGAACCTGCCCTTGCAGGTTGGAAGCCCGCTCCTTCATGGCACTTACGCCAAAGCCTGCTTGCAAGTCTTCTTTGCCTAATCCATTATCCTGCACTTCCAGCCTAATCTGCTTCTCCTCATAGTGCAGGTTCACCATAATGTCACTCGCTTGCCCATGACGCACAGCATTGGTTAATGACTCCTGCAAGCACCTGTATAAGGTCATCTGCGTTTGCTTCGAAACCGAATACGTTTCCCCAAACGTTCTGATGCGAACCTTCACCTTAGAGAGCGCTTGGAACTCATCCACTAATTTCCCCAATGACTGTATAAGGGGCAATGTATCCTGAGGTGCGCCTACTTGATGCAGATATCGACGGACTTCCTCTAGGCTATTGCGGGTTAACGTTAGCAAGGCGCCTACCTTGTGCTCGCCTTCAGGTGTCTTCACCTCGGAGCGCAGCGTTTCCAGCCCCATCATAATGGAAGTAAATGAATGGCCCATCGTATCGTGCAGATCTTTGGATAAACGATTCCGCTCTTCTAGCAGTGTCATTTGCTCCATTTGGGAGATATACTGCTCTAAGACAGCGTATTGATCTCTAATAATGTTATTTTGCCGATGATTCACCATTAATAAATGAAAAGCAAACCCCAGCACGTAAGCCAAACCAAAATCCAGGATCAAATTCACGGCATACTCTTGCTGCGACAACTCAGCTAATAAGAATGGAATCAAAACAATCGTGATAGGACCAGCCCAACGATAAGACTTCTGAGCGCTATTACTGGCAATTATAAAAGCAGGTGCCATAAAAACGAGATAAGACTCCGGAAACAAATAAGCCAAATACAAGCAAAGACCTCCGGTAAGAAGCATCTCTGCGATGAGGTAATACATGTAATGCAGCTGCAAACAGATCCAGGGAGCTGAGAAAGCGATAATCCCCCATGCCATAATGGCCCAGAAGGTTATAGTGATATGCTCCGACACCAATCCCACGGTAACGAGTATAGAAGCAAAGAATAAAATACGAATCAGAAACAACAACCAATCATACCAAAACCAATTCTTAACAAGGTTAAACAATCCATTTCCCCCTAAACCCTTTGCTGACTTATCCCTTATTATATGGCAAGCCTTTGAAGGCTACTAGTTACAAAAAGTCATAATAAGGGGTGACATTTATGCTTACGGCCTCATTTTTGTATTTATTGCTATGAAGTCGTTCCTTCTCCTATCATTTTAACCTTATCCCCATTTTGTAATTTGTTCATGAATACGGTTTTGGAACCTTCTTTACTGCTTAAATTGTCCATTGCTGCTTGTGCGGTTTCGTCTGTGAACAGTGAGGGTATCGTTCTGTTTTCTGTCTTCACAATTTTGAGTTTAGTGTCAGGAAGGTATAATGAAATGGCTTTAACAACCGTATAGTTGACATAATACCTGTATCCTCCATAACCAATGAAAGTTACTACGAGTATGCCCAAGATGAGTAGTGTTTTTTGGTGTTTCAAAATTCAACTCTCCTAGAAAAAATAGAATGTTTCTTACAGCTGCACTTTCAATTCATCCTCTACTCTTTTCAAAAAAGAAAGAACAGCCGCATTCATTTGCTTTAGCCCTGGTTGTTCAATCGGGAAGTGCCCGGCCCCCTCTAGCATTACACATTCTTTTTCACCTTTTAGGCTGTCAAAAAACGGCTCACTAAACCTATATGGGGTCATAGGATCTATTTCTGGATGAACGAGCAAAACCGGACAAATGTCAAAGTTCTCAGGTTGGATGATCGGTTTCATGTTTAAAAATGTTCTTAATAAACGTAAAGGGACCTTCGTGCCTGCCGCATGAGCATCATTCCTAATAAGCTGGGTCAATTCATCGTTATTCGTAATTAATGTCATGCGAGACACAGCATTGACAGAAATCTGCAAGGAATCTAATAAAACCGGGAATGTGTCCATAAGCCATTTCCCAAATCTACTAATCAGTAAGTTAGGAGCTAGCTGATCACGAACCTTCTGATCACTCGTATCAACGAATGTTGTTGCAATTACCCCTTTGACCTGTTTACTCTGCACAGCGGCGTGATAAGCTAACATGCCTCCTATACTGCTGCCCAGCAAAACAATAGGTTTGCCGTCCCGCTTCAATTCTTGATCAATCAATTCAGCAAGGATGTCAATCCA
This sequence comes from Paenibacillus ferrarius, assembly GCF_002027705.1. Lineage (GTDB taxonomy): Bacteria > Bacillota > Bacilli > Paenibacillales > NBRC-103111 > Paenibacillus_E > Paenibacillus_E ferrarius. The sequence continues at coordinate 285,261 of NZ_MBTG01000023.1, forward strand.
AAGCTGATAATCCAATAATCGTCCCGAACCCGAATAACTTAAGCCATAAGGTGGCAAATCTGGCGACACTACTTCATAACCGCATTGTTGCAGCATCCGTGCATAGGGAGCTAGCAATCTACCATTACCGCCAGCACCATGAATGAATATTACTTTTAACTTAGCATCCAGAACTGGCATACGATCGAGATGAACATGCACATTGTTCCACGCCATCCATTCTTCTGCTGGTAAATTATTTTCAGTTATCCGCATGTTTTCAGGAAAAAACTTCTGATACTGTTTCCAGTAATCTATGGATGTATTATAGGTTGAAAACATAGATATCTCCTTGTATAGGTCAAATTGTAGTAGCCTAATGATTTGGCGTCTTTAATAAATTTTATTTTGACCAAAAAGTCATTGGTATAGATCCGGTACCCATTTGCTACCCGCTGGGGAGCAGGCAGGACGCCACTCACTCTGCTCATAGTAGCGGATCGTTGCCATGCTTAAGTCTGTTCGCTTCGCCAGCTCTCCCGCGGGTCATCTCTTCCATGCCTGTCCCCACTGCCATGAATTAAGCGCATCCCACTGGCTTGTACTTACACATTAAAATAGCTGACGAAGGCCCGAGCATCCGCAGATTGGGCAACTGTTGTTTGGTAAACCTGCAATTGTGCATCTTTTTTCATGATAAAATGACCTCTAGCATTGAATTCCTGCGATTGTGCAGGCTTTCCCAGCCAAATCCTGATTTCAGGGCGGAAATGCTTCGAAAGCCTGCATAATCGCAGGCTTTTCTACTTTTTGCACGATTTCGTTGAAAAAGCCTGCATTTTCGCAGGCTTCTATAGATTCTCTGACTCAGCAAGCAATAAGAGTAAGTCTTGGTAAAGACAAGCCAGCCCATTATCCCAACCCACGCGGAGCACCAATAACTTGTAGATATGCGGCTTTATGAATACAATGCCAGCAGCTCATGAAGCCTCTTCCGAATCGCTTCTTTCAATTCCGCCGGTCCTTCCAGGACGACTTCGTCTCCTAGTCCAATCATAAACTCCGTATAGAAAGGGATGTCACTGCGTGACACATCCCAATCAATCCACCCGCTTCCGTCTTCGCGCACATGCAGCATAGGAGCAAGCCACAGCTCAGCTTCGCAGCGCTGGATGCCGCCTCGGCTTAGCTCTGCGCGCAGCCGAACGGGCTCTCTCGGCTCCGCAGCCTCGCGCCGGCTGAGGCGCACGTCGCCTAGATCGAGCGGCTCCGTGCCGGACGGATCATCTACCGCCCCGCGAATCCGGTCGCATCGGAAAACACGAAAGCCCTGACGCAGGAAGCAGTAGGCCGTGCAATACCAAAAACCGTTGTTTGCGTATAGGCAAACAGGCTGAATTCGGCGGCTGCCCGCCCCCTCCTCCTTCGACTCGTAGTCCACGACGAGCACCTTCTGATGTACGGCCGCATCGAGAAGAATGGCCAAACAAGGGGCATCGCCCCGCCTTGTTGGTGTAATGAAGTCGACCCGGTCCTTCATACCGTCGATCCGATCCCGGATATCACCGGGCATATGAAGGTAGAACTTGTTCAGCGCCGCAGCAGATTCCGTCTCGAACGGCAGTGAGGAGTAATGGCGCAGGGCGTGCACCGCAAAGAACATCGCTACGGCCTCTTCCTCCGTGAATGCGATGGGAGGCAGAACCCTCTCCCTGATGACCTGATAGCCTCCGTGCGGACCCACCTCAGAGTATAGCGGCACACCCAGCTCACTCAGCTCCTGCAAATCCCTTAAAATCGTACGTGTAGAGACCCCGAATTCGTCGGCAAGCTCCTGAACCTTGAACCGCCTCTTCCGGTTCACAGTCATCATCAATTCCATCAATCTTTTGGACTTGGGCATCCGGATCAGCCCCTTTTATCGGAATATTTAAGTTTATGACAAGTTTTGTCACTATTATAGCTTACGATAGAAAACGTAAGCAACATTAAACCAAGGAGTGGTCCACCATGCGTAAATATACCGTTCTGTTCTTCCTCATCATGTTCATGATTGGAACGGATACGTTCCTCATCTCTCCCTTGCTGCCGACGCTGCAGGTGCAATTCGGCGTGTCGACAGCAATTGCCGGATGGATGCTAGGCGCCTACACATTCGGCTCGGCCGTTTTCGCCTTGATCGCAGGGCCTCTGTCCGACGGCTGGAACCGAAGAACCGTTCTGCTGAGCGGCCTGCTCGGATTCTCCGTCTCGACGATCATGTGCGGCTTCGCGGACAGCTTCTGGACGATGTGCCTGTTCCGCCTCCTTGCCGGCATTAGCGCCGCGTTCACGGCTCCGCAGGTATGGGCATCCATTCCTGCCGTCATGCCTGCACCCAAAATATCGAAGACAATGGGCATCGCCTTCGCAGGGCTTGCTGCTGCTCAAGCGCTTGGCGTGCCGATCGGAAGCTGGCTTGCGACCGCCCACTGGTCGGTTCCGTTTTGGACAATTGGCATTACTTCGCTGCTGCTAGCCCCTGTTGCCTTCTACTTGCTGCCCGATATCAAGCCTGCCGCACGCTTGGGTGGTGAGCAGGTGTCCATCCTCCGCCGCTACATCCCTCTTATTCGGAGCGGCAAGGCAAGAAGCGGCTTCCTCGCCTACCTGCTCCTTCACTTGGGGAGCGGTACCGCTTTTGCTTTCGCCGGCAAATGGATGTATGACCGCTTCGGGCTTCCAATCGGGCAGATCGGCACCGTAATGATGTTCCTTGGATTCGGCAGTCTCTTGGGAAGCATGATTAGCTCCCATGCAGCCCGAAAGCTAGGGAATGTGAACACGGTTGCGCTTGGCATGGCGATGCTCATGGTGCTATATGCGGTTATGCCCCATTTGCCAGGCCTCCCTGTTGTAACAATGGTCTATCTGGTCATTTTCGCCACGCTTGGCGTGATCTTCCCGATTGTTATGGGGGCACTTACCTCCCTGAACGCCTCGATTCGAGGGACGATCTCCAGCCTAGCCAACTCGACAATGAACGGCGCGAACACGCTTGGTGCGTGGATTGCCGGCATGCTCTATGTCCAGTTCAACGGATATGCCTCAATCGGCATTTTCTCAGCAGTCTGCCTGGCGCTCTCGCTAGGAATGTTCCTCTTCGGAGGCGTCTTGGGGAAAGAAACAACACGTAAACCCGAACAATCCGTATCCTCTTCCTAAGCGCAGAAGGCAAAAAAAGCAGTCCGCAACGGCCATACGCCAACAGTGGACTGCTTTTATTCTTCTTCCTTTGCCTTACTTTACTTTCCTTTTGCTTGCTTGTTGGCGTGCTTGTTGTCCTACTCTTTTCCCTTCTATTCGCCCTCCTTTGCCCGCTCCTCCGCCTGCGCATCTACCTTCTCTCCACCTGTCTCATTGCCTTTTTTTCGCGAAAACAGTGTTACGCTCTGCAAATCCCTGAATAAAGGAATAACACTACTTATGTCGAATTTTCGTGTATGATGATGCGAATAAAAAATAAAACCACCCTAACCCATATAGCCACAATTCTAGTATTTCTAAGTGTTCTCCTTGGCCTGCGAATGGCATGGTCGGAACTGTTTACGACAGCGGACCAGCCAGTTGTTGTCAATGGCGTGCTCGACATGCGCGGCATAGACTTGGACCATTCCCCTCCGATCGCGTTGAATGGCGATTGGCAATTCTACCCTGCGAAATTTCTATCTCATGAAGACGTACAATCAGTTGTTGACACCCCCCAGCGCGTTAAAGTTCCGGGAGACTGGAGACAGGCCCTAACGAACAGCTCGGGTTCCTCGTATGGATACGGAACGTATAGGCTGCGTATTCTAATCGATCCCCCGAAGCAGCCCGTTGGCTTCTGGTTCCAAAGTATAGAGGCTTCATCTGAAGTCGAAATTAACGGAACTTTCTTAGGCGGTCTCGGTAAGCTTGCCACGAATGCGGAGGAATACATCCCTTATAATGCTTCCTACACAGCCTCCTACTCGGTGGAAGGAACAACCGAGATCGAATTGCTGATCCGTGCAGCCAACTTTGACGAACCTTTTAAAGGCGGGATTACGCGCTCCATTCGTTTCAGCTCTCAAGCCGCGATTGACTATGTACGCTGGTATTCCATCGGCTTTCAAATGGTCACGTTTGTTGTTTTGCTGCTTCACAGTTTATATGCTTGCATTCTCTATGTATTCAATCCTAAAGAACGGGTTTTACTCATTACCGGTCTGTTAACCCTGTCTGTCGGAATTGCCGTGATGGCGGGTCATGATAACATACTCATGCTATGGCTGCCAATCAACTATACATGGGCGATGAAGATCAAACTCTTTTTTCTCCTGTGGCAAAATTTATTTATCCTTCTTCTTTTCAGAAGATTTTCTTTGGCCCCATCCGGGAATAAATGGCTGAAAGCATACACCGCGGCTCTTATCTGCCTGTCGGGAATCCTGCTGGCCGCACCCGCTTCATGGGTGAATGGAATGGTCGATCTAAACATATTTATTGTCTTTTATATATTTCCATTCGCTTGGTTTATTTATATCGTAGGAACGATGATCTTCAAAAAACAGACCGATCAAGATATTTTCTTCTTACTTCTAACCGCCGTTGGCATAATATCCAACTTAATCTGGAGTATCGCAGAGTCGATTACAGACATAACTACCGTTTATTATCCTATTGATATTATTGCCGCTATCACCGGATTTTCCGCGTATTGGTTCAAGAAATACTTCCGGCATTCCAGGGAAAACACCCAGTTGAACGAACAATTAAAAAAAGCCGATAAGCTGAAGGACCAATTTCTCGCCAATACGTCGCATGAACTGAGAACGCCGCTGCATGGCATTATGAATATCGCACAGACTGTTGTGACCAAAGAGAAAGAGAAGTTGAATGAGAGCAGCCTTAAAGATATGGAACTGCTTATAACAATAAGCCGCCGTATGTCGCATATGCTTGGGGATCTTCTTGACGCCGCACGGCTTCAGGAACACCGCATTGTGCTGCAGCAGGAGCCCTTGCAGATTCAGTCGATCGTTCCTGGCTTAATCAGCATGTTGAAATTTATGGTAGAAGGCAAGCCCATCCAACTGAATACGGATATCATGGAATCGATGCCGCAGGTCATGGCCGATGAGAAAAGACTCGTACAAATTCTATACAACCTCTTGCATAACGCCCTCAAATTCACGGAAACAGGAACAATCACCGTTTCCGCTGAGGTTCAGGAGGGACGTGCCCTCATCCAGATTTCGGATACTGGGGTTGGCATGAGTAAGAAAACACAAGCTCGAGTGTTTCTCCCTTATGAGCAAGGTGCAAGCGATGGACAAGGCATCGGGCTTGGCTTAAGCATATGCAAGCAGTTGGTAGAACTGCATGGTGGTGCGCTCACCGTTCGCTCCGAGCTGAATAAAGGCTCCGTATTCAGCTTTGATCTGCCGTTAGCTGCAGTGTCGAATCTTTCATTGTCGCAGCACCCTCTTCCTAGCAGCCACACCTTGGATGGAACAGCTGATGCGCTTGCTGGATTGATTTCTCAGGGCACCGCTATGGGCGAATTGGCAGCCTCCGTGCTGATCCCACCGCTTTTGAATGACAAGCAGATGAATATTCTTGCCGTTGATGACGACCCCGTCAATCTGAATGTGCTCGTTGGCATCCTTTCTTCGGAACCATATACCATCACGACTGCTCATTCAGCTCGCGAAGTGTTGGAATTGCTCGGTACACAGCAATGGGACCTACTAATTGCCGATGTCATGATGCCACACATGTCTGGCTACGAATTGACACAGCGAGTAAGGGAGCATTACTCCGTATCGGAGCTTCCGGTTTTGCTGCTTACCGCGCGTAGCCAGCCTGCTGACGTCTACACCGGATTCGCAGCGGGAGCCAACGATTATGTGACCAAGCCTGTAGACGCCCTTGAACTGAAATACCGAATTCGGGCGTTGACCACGCTGAAGCAATCTATCAATGAACGCTTACGTATGGAAGCCGCCTATCTTCAAGCACAAATTCATCCGCATTTTCTGTTTAATACGCTGAATTCAATTATGGCACTCAGTGATATAAACACGGAGAAAATGCGAGATCTAGGCGTTGCTTTTGCAGCTTATTTACGAATTAGCTTTGATTTCCTGAATACAGGAGAACTCGTTGAACTATCCCATGAGCTGGAGCTTGCCAAAGCCTATTTGTATATCGAAAAAGAGCGGTTTGAGGACAGATTGTCTATCGTATGGGAGGTTGAAACGAACGTCAACTTGCTTCTCCCCCCGCTTTCCATCCAACCGCTGATTGAAAATGCTGTCAAACACGGCCTCCTTAGTCAAAATAAAGGCGGTACCGTTCATATTCGGATTACCCGTCAGGACAACTTCACGCTGATTGAAGTGAAGGATAATGGCAAGGGTATGGAGCAGGACAAGGTCATTCAGCTATTGAGCCCAACCATGAAGGGCAAGAGTGGGATTGGTCTCTCCAATACGAACCGGCGATTGATACAATTGTATGGACAAGGCTTATTTATTTTCAGCAAGCCCAATGAAGGAACAACCGTTTCGTTCGTCATCCCTGATAAGAGAATGAAGTAGACTATTACTGATATGAGATGGTTCCTAAATTCATTAGGAGCCGTCTTTTTCGTGGTGTTATAGGTTGACAGCTATTCACCCCCCCCTTTATAATGAGCAATGGTATGATTATGATAATCATTATCAATATAGGCTTATCAATAATTATTAGCACTAGATCATAAAGGGGAGTCATCTATGAAAAAACTATTCATTCCGTTAACCTTAGCTTCTGTCCTTCTACTTAGCGCATGCGGTGCCAACTCTGCGAACACTACTAACAATACAAGCAGCTCATCTTCGGCCGCGCCTTCAAATTCGGCGTCTCCATCGGCCTCCACCACACCAGCTTCGAAATCCAGCACCTTGATTTACCAGTCTGAGGAAGGACCCGTTGAGGTTCCGAGCAATCCCCATCGTGTCGTTGTCATTACTAGATTTCTAACAGGCAATGTGATGGCGCTTGGCGTGCCGGTAGTCGGCGTGGATGAAATGTCCAAGACCAATCCGAAATTTGAAGAAAAGCTGAAAAACGTTCAGGCCATTACAGACGAAAGTGTTGAGAAGATTATCGAGCTGCAGCCGGATCTCATTATCGGTCTCTCCGACATTAAGAACATTGACAAATTCAAGAAGATCGCCCCTACAGTCACATATACTTATGGAAAAGTGGATTACTTAACACAGCAGCTGGAGATCGGCAAATTGCTGAATAAAGAGAAAGAAGCGAAAGCTTGGGTTGACGATTTTAAAACGCGGGTTAAAACGGCTGGAGAAAAGATCAAGGCGAAGATCGGGGAAAATGCCACCGTTTCAGTCATTGAAACATTCAATAAGCAGCTCTATGTTTATGGCGACAACTTCGGCCGCGGCACCGAAATCCTCTATCAAGGAGGCTTCGGGCTTGCTAAACCGGAGAAGGTCCAAACAGCGACGCAGAAAGAAGGCTACTTTGCCGTATCGTCAGAAGTTCTGAAGGATTACTTTGGCGACTACGTCATTTTCAGCAAAAATGCAGATGAAGACAATTCGTTCCAGAATACTGAAACGTACAAAAACATTCCAGCAGTCAAAAATCAACGTGTCTATGAAGCCAACGCAAAGGCTTTCTACTTCAACGATCCGCTTAGCATGGAGTATCAGTTGGAATTCTTCATTCAGAGCTTTCTTGGCAAACAATAGGTAATCGATTCAAATTTCGAAAACAGAGCATGGCATTCATTTGGCCTTGCTCTGTTTTTTATTTAAGGGTACCTATAAACCTAAAAATATTGTCATATTTTGAAAGGTATTGTAAGATGTAACTTACAATCATGCCAAAACAATGATCCCAAGCGGACAAAGGAGAGAGTAATACATGAGAAAAAGCATACAACGAACATCCGTTATCTTAGCACTAGTTCTGCTCGTTGCCGTATTCGCATCCTTTACAGCTTTCGCAGCAAATGAAAAACGTTTCGATTTGAAAAATGGTAATTATGTAACGATTTCAAACGTTGTTGAAACGAAAAAAACAAAAGACGTAGGTTATGGCGATACTTTGTACGTCGTGACTGCACCCGTAACCATTACCTTCCATGGCGAGATTACGGAAGAGGCATCCATTGCTAAATGGGTTGACGATGAAAGCCTGGACTATGTGAACATCAAGGATAACAAAGCTGAGCTCACCGAAGCTGTTAGATATGGCGTTTTCCCTGTGTTCAAGAATGAGGCCCGCGAAGATAATGCCGCTATTCTTCTTCAAGTTGTGGCTGGCACTGCGGAAACTACAAAACCGGTTACCAACCCTCCTATTGAAACAACGGCCCAATCTTTGCTTGTAGCTCCAACAGCAGCCAAAGTTTTGGTCAATGGCAAAAGCGTATCCTTTGAAGCCTACAACATTAACGACAACAACTATTTCAAATTGCGGGACCTGGCTTTTGCTGTCAATGGTACCGAAAAGAACTTTGAAGTGAGCTGGGACGCTGCCAAGAACGCAATCGCTCTCCTTTCCCAAAAAGCCTATACGCCAGAAGGTACTGAATTGGCTGTTTCTGGACAGCAAACCAGCAAAACCGTAACGGAAACAAAAGCCAACGTTACACTCGACGGCAAAGATATCAAATTTATTGCCTACAACATCGATGGCAACAACTACTTTAAGCTGAGAGATGTGGCTCAATTGATGAATATCGGCGTTACATGGGATGCGAAAGCTGGTTCAATCGGCATCGACACCAAAGCCGCTTATACAGAATAAGCCTTCCTAGAGGCAATTCATAAACAAAAGCAGATCTGTCCGCGTATCCGGCAGATCTGCTTTTTTGCAGAGATTTTATCCATGACGAGTAGACGTATGTCGATATCCTTGTTCGATAATTCACGATTTAAGGATATTCACTTTACTTCATGTTTTAAACCTTGCTTTGAAAAATACTCTGAAAGTTCTTGTGAAGTTTTAAAAATAACTTTTAATTCCTCAGAAAAATCCTTACCTTTTGATGGATCTAATTCTGCTATTGTATTCATAAAGTATATGTCCATCAAACTCAATCGCATCAATTTCAGACTATCAGCCATTACTTGCTCTTCCAAGGATGCATCAACATTTCCTTCATATGAACTAATAAATTTGATCATTTCCTTTTCTTTTTCAGTTGGCATATAGACTTCTTTTACCTTAGCGCCCTTAAGTATCTTGGTTGCTACGTCATCCATCAAAACATAATATTCGAAGCCTTTTTTAACATTAGCAGGAGCATTATTACCACAAGCAGTTGTACCGAGCAAAATAACAAAACTAAGAATGATTACCAATGCATTTTTCAAAATAGTTAGCACCTCTCTATTTCTTATCAAAATCTATAGAAGACTACTCTATTATACCTATGTTGTTTCCAATTTTATGTCGAAATTTAGGGTATTATGTTCTTGTTTTATAAAGAAAACATTATATTATGTCGAAAGCTATATTTAAAAAAAGCAAATACGACCCAAATTTGACTTAGGGCCGTATGGCAATATCATGCTGAAGAGAACCTATAGATTCTCCTGTTTCAAAGCATCAATAATATTTGCTTTCTTTACTTTGGCGCTCGCGTATAACATGGATAAGCTTACGATAACAAATACAGCAGCAATCACATACAGAATGCTAGTCCAAGACACTATGAAGCCGTACGAGAAACTATGCATGAAGGATTGGTAGATCAACACCATGATCACTCCGCTGATTGGAAGCCCGTAGGCTAGGGCCTTGATTCCATAAAAAATGCTTTCATAGTTCATCATTTTGTTAAAGCTTTTGGGCGTCATCCCTACCGATCTGAGCATCGCGAACTCTCGTTTGCGAAGGGCAATACTCGTCGTAATCGTATTGAGAATATTCGCCATCGAAACCGCCGTAATCAATGCGACAAAACCATAAACAAATACGGATAATAATAGAATCTTTTGCTCAGAGCGCCGTCTATCTTGAAATAAGTTCATTACAGACAGATTATTCTTCATTTCTTCGATATCCTGCTGTGTTTTCAAAGGATCTTTACTATTCAAATAGAGTCCTGAATACGCTTTGGCATCCTTGCTCCTTTTCATTAACTGATCCAAGACCGGTTCGGAAACAACTAAATTAACTTGAAAGGTGCTTTGAATAATCCCCATTGGGAATTGATCTGTTACCGCGGCTACCTCCAGCTTGTTGATCGTTTCCTTCTCATTGAGATCTGTGGAGACAAGATCCAGCATTTCCCCTGCTCGGCCATTGATCCCTTTCGTTTCGATAAACTTGCCCTTTTCATCTTTATAGGTCATGACATCAATCAATATGGCGGCTGGACGATCGAGATTCGTTAGCTTCGTATAATCGATACCAACTTTTTTGGCGTAGTCTTTCAGCTTCTCTTCACTTAAGGCATTTACGCCTATATAGTATTTATACAGACCATTATTATGAGGCAAATAGGTTTGCACACTTTTAGGAATGGCACCCTCTTTAACCCAGGTGAAAATACCAAACGATTGTTTGATCAGGTTGTACTCCGTAATGCCCTCCAACGAAACAATAGAGGTCAACAATCGCTCGTCAATCGTTGACTCTTCGCCCCCCTTGTGAACCCCGACATCATAATTGTAGCCCTTTTGTGAAAGATCAAGGGATCTCTGTAGGTTGGAAGTGAAAAAAGACACGGATAGAAACAGCACAATACTAATAACAAGTGAAAAGACAGTGGCATAATATCTGCGCTTGTTTCTCTTTAAATTTTTCAAGCCAAACTCGGCTTCAATGCCGAATACAAGTTGGATCAGCTTCGATGTTTTTACCGTTTTACCCGTAAGCTTAATATCCATGGTTTGCCGAATCGCGTCGATGGCAGAAATTTTAGATGCTTTTTGGGCTGGCAGATAGGTTGAGACAAAAATAGTCACAATCGAGACCACACAGGTCGTGAGCAGCGACAACGGTGTAACAACCAACGTTAACTTTTGGGTGACGTCTAGCGCATCTTCGAGTATCGAGTTAATGAAGCGGAAGGTAATGCCGATTCCAATCATCCCGCAAATGAGGCCTAAGGGAATGCTAATGACGCCAATCACCGCTCCCTCGAAAAATACCGAATTCCTCTTCTGTCTCCTCGTTGCCCCTACACTTGATAGCATCCCTAGATAACGGGATCGTTCCGAAACAGAAATCGCAAAAGCATTGTAGATTAAAGAGATGGAGCCAATGACAATAACCAGTACAACAATGAGGAATAGTGAGCTATAGGTTTTGCTTAAGCCACCGCCCATTACACCATAATAACGCAATAAAGAATCATTCGTTTTAAACGAGCTGATGTTATTTTTATTGGACAAGTCGTTGGCATGGTCAAATACTGTGCTATCGACTTTCTTCACAACTACGCTCGCATCAATCGTTTTGTTTGTACCCAACATATTGTCGTCTACATACGTAAAGGCCGTATAACCTGGCGCCCATGTCTGCTCCCACGCAGGACGTTTAATATAACCTACAACCGTATACGTTTCAGTTGTTGTATGAATTAAAGTTTCCGTGCTAGCGCCGTTATTGTTTCTTAATGGATCATTTTGATAAAGCTCTGTATCGCTAGGATCAGCAGAATTAGAGCGCTGACCGACATCGAGGGTTAACCGATCGCCAATCTGGTAGGCGACTTTGGCATTCGTAGCAACAGCTTCCGAAAGAACGATTTCATTCGCTTGTTGCGGCAAGCGCCCTTGGCTCAATGCAATAGGAAAGTTTGTAAAGCCTTGGGCATTAAACGCTTTGATGTACAAATAAGGCTTGTTGGCATTCTGACTTCCTGGCAGCAGAGCAAAGCCACGTTCTTTGGATGTAATGAATTGTTTGGTTGCCGCATCCTGCTTGATCGCTTCGAGCTGATCTTTGTTGACGTCTTTGTAAATGACGTGCCATTCTCCCGTGTATTCAATCGTTTGCTTTTGCATCAATACCAAATACGAGGAGCCAAGCGTTATCACAGCCGTCACCATAGCTACGGAAATAATGACCCCGATCACGGTCACGAGCGTTTGTTTCTTGTTTTTCATCAAATGTCTGAGCGTTAGCTTATGGATGATGTTCATGGTCGAATGACCTCATCTTTGGCAATCTTGCCATCTTCAATGGCGATAATTCGGTCAGCTTGCAACGCAATGCGTTCATCATGCGTAATCATAATCAGCGTCTGATGAAAGCCTTTGTTGAACATCTTCAATAAATCAATGATTTCGCCGCCATTTTTACTGTCCAAATTACCTGTGGGTTCGTCTGCCAATAGGATAGCGGGTTGATTCATCAGTGCTCTTCCAATCGAAACCCGCTGCTGTTGGCCGCCGGAAAGTTGGTTGGGCAAATGATTCAACCGGTCTTGCAAACTTAGCATCCTCACAATATGCTCAAATTGCTTTGGATCCACCTTATGCTCATCGAGCAAGAGCGGCAGCTGTATATTTTCTTCAACCGTGAGAATCGGCAGAAGATTGTAGAACTGATAAATCAAACCGATTTGTCTCCGTCTAAAAATGGCCAGCTGCGTCTCATTCAAGCTGTACATGTCCGTCCTATCCACAAACACTTTGCCGCTTGTTGGTCGATCTACACCGCCCAGCATATGCAAAAGCGTTGATTTCCCCGAACCCGACGGGCCGATGATGGCGACGAACTCCCCCTTTTCCACTGAAAAGGATATATCGTCAAGCGCTTTTACCGCCGTGTCACCTTTGCCATACACTTTAGACAGATGTTCAATTCTTAGAATTTCCATGTTGAAACCTCCATAAGTTTGTCGATGGATGTAGTATATCTGCCTGAAGTGACTTTACAGTGACTTGAAAGTGACAGTCTAGTCACTTGACGCTGTTAGACGATTCGCTTATAGAATCGAATCCGAAATTGTGATCCCTTATCGACCTCACTCTGAACGTCTATATCGCCATTTTGCTTGGTAATAATGCTGTGAGCCAATGAGAGACCAATACCGCTGCTGCCCTCGCCAGCCCCCTTGCCTTTATAAAAACGTTTAAAAATCGAAGGTATCTCTTCCTTGGAGATGCCTTTACCATTATCTTGGATACTAATCTCTGTAAATAGCGGGTTTTCTGAAAAGGAAATCGCGATGGTTCCGCCCACTTGCGTATGTTCCACACCGTTTTTCAGAACATTGATGATAGCTTCCGTTGTCCAATTGAGATCACCTAGAAAAGAGACGTTGTCTTCACCTGTTATTGAAATCGTTTGCTCCTTGATGTCTATCGGAATTAGAACGGGTTGCAACGCTTTCTCAATAAGCTTGGCCACCCTGACTTGATCTTTCTTGAATTGTACGGTGCCTGCATCGATCTTCGAAAGCTTTAAAAGGGAAGAAACAAGCCAATCCAGCCGTTCGAGTTGGATGCGAATGTTGCGCGTGAACTCCGCTCTCTTAGTTCCTGGCAATTGGGGGTCGTCTAACAGGTCCGCCATGACCATCATGGAGGTTAGCGGCGCTTTGAGCTGATGAGAGATGTCCGAAATGGCATCTGTGAGATGAACTTTGTCTTTATGCAAAAGGGCGCTTTGCTCCGACAGCATGACGGTTACTTTATATATCGTATTTTTCAAAATACTGATTTCGCCTTCACGATTATCGCGGACATCCAGGGAATAGTCGCCTCCGCTAATTCGCCTTAAATAGCCAGACAGTTTCTCAATCTCGTGATATCTCACTCTCGTAAATAGGAGGCTGCATCCAATGAGAGAAATGGAAGTGATTAGAACGAGGACCACGGCAGCTAGGGATACAAAAGCCGCGGCTATCAGCATAATCAGACTTATCGTAGACATCGACAAGAGTACGAGGCGGATCTCGTGATTACGCAGCATGCTACTCACCCACCTTATAGCCTAAACCGCGTACGGTTTTAATGAACGTTGGATCTTTGGGATCATCTTCTAGCTTTTCCCTCAACCTTTTGATGTAAACCGTTAACGTATTGTCATTGACGAAATCCCCGGCAACATCCCAAATTTGTTCTAAAAGCTGATTTCTGGAAAGAATCTGCCCGATGTGGTTAACGAAAATCAGCAGCAAGCGGTACTCCAATGCCGTCACTGGGATTTCATCCCCATGTTTATATACCTTGCCTTCTAATGTATTAATGCGAATATGATCTAATTCAATGATTGCTTTGGCTTGCGGCTGCTTCTGATATCTTCGCAAAACAGTCTTAATTCGTGAGAGCAGCTCGCGAATGCGAAAAGGCTTGGTAATATAGTCGTCGGCTCCCATATCAAGCCCCATCACGACATTGACTTCATCATCCACGGCCGTCAGGAAAATAACAGGAATGTCGCTTTGCCCTTTCACCATTTTACACAACTCATACCCGCTTCCATCCGGCAGTGATAAATCGAACAGGCATAAGGCAAACTGATCCAACTGCTCGGCTATCACCTTTTTCGCAGATGCAACGTCATGGCACAGAACCGTGGAAAACTGGTCTTGCTGCAACGAATACTCGAGTCCAGACGCGATGGTCTTATCATCTTCCACCAATAAAATGTTCATTGGGTCCTCATCCTAATTTAATATTTTTGAAAAATGACTTGTGACTTATGATTGTATCATATTAAAAAGGTTGCGGATTAGCAAAGAAGCAGGCTTTCGGCAATTGTTTTTGGCAGTAGACTTTACCCTTAGGGCAAGGTGTACAGTAAAGTTGAACAACGTATTGATGCTTAAGGGATTTAGACAAATATGATAATGGAGGCGGCCTTTTGCTATCGATTGGAGAATTCTCGAAGATATGCGAGGTATCTACAAAAACACTGCGATATTATGATGAAATCGGATTAATCCATCCAGATGAGATTAACCCTGAGAACGGTTATAGGTATTATTCCATCAAGCAACTAAAAAGAATGCTTCTTATCAACCGTTTGAAATCTTATCATTTTCCTCTCGATGAAATCAAAACGATTCTCGAATTGGAAGATAATCCATCCGAAGAGAAGCTTTATTCCGCCCTTAATCGCAAGAGAAAGGAGATACAAGATCGACGTAACGCTTTTGAATATACCCTGCAACAAATGAGTGCTGATATTTTAAATTTAGAAAAGGGCATCTCCATGATGTCATACCTTGACAGCATTGAAGTACAACTTGTTGAAACCCAGCCCATGACTATCCTTTATACGCGCCAGATGATGAGCAGCGAGGACTATGTGGAAGGATATGGCAAGTATTTTGGCAGGCTATATGCAAAGATTGCTACTGACAAGCTCACCTTGCTTGGTACGCCAATGACCATTTATCACAGCCCTGAGTACAATCCTAACGGCAATGATACAGAGTTCGCCATCCCGATAGAAGAAGCTGTAAAAGGAACGAGAGATATGTCTGGAGAGCTCTGCGCGATGTCTGTTATAAAGGGGGCCTATCCCGAATTGACATCGGTATATGCGAAGCTGAGGGAATGGGTAGAGAATGAAGGATATGCATTGGTGAAATCACCCTATGAAGTATATCTAACTGATCCCAATCAAGCCACCGTTCCTGAGGATATTGTGACCGAGGTGTATTTTCCTGTAAAGAAAAAATAACAGCAAGACCCGACATTTTACTTAGCGCTCGCTAAAAAAAAACAAAACCGGCTTTTAGGAGGTATCCTTCATGCAAAGAAACTACTGGCCAACTAGAGAGTGGCAAGCCGCAGACCCGGCAACCTTGAGAATGGACCCTGACATGCTTTCGAAGCTTGATCCTATAATTCAATCCGAGTACAGCAATATCAACGGTATCGTTGTTGTGCGAAATGGCTATGTGGCTTACGAAAAATATTATAATAGGTATGGCCCGGATGATACGCACCATGTAACATCTGTAACGAAAAGTATACTATCCGCCCTCATTGGTATAGCCATAGATGCAAGATATATTGAATGTGTAGACCAGAAGGTGCTGGATTTTTTCCCCGAATATGTTCCGGGTGCCGTTGAAAAGCAGAAACGAGAAATCACCATACGCCATCTTCTCACGATGACAGCTCCCTATTCATTTGCGGACTGGCACGAACCGCTGGACAAGATGTGTATGCAGCCTGACTGGGTCAAATATACGCTGGATATGCTGGGTCAAAAAGGGATTATCGGAACGTTTAAATACTCCACTGCGGGGGCGCACCTGCTTTCAGCCATTCTCACTCGCAGCACAGGAACAAGTGCCCGTGAGTTCGCCAACGAACACTTATTTAAACCCCTCGGCATGAAAGAAATCCCGGATTATGAAATGAAGTCATTTGGGTTTGAAGATTTATTCGGAAACCATGTGAAAGGATGGGTTAAAGACCCCAACAACAACTCCACAGGGGGATGGGGACTTACGCTAACCCCCCGTGATATGGCCCGTTTTGGTTTTCTATATTTAAACCGTGGCATTTGGGACAATCATCCGATTATTTCCAGCACGTGGATCGATCAATCTACAGCTATGACTCCCAATAAATACGGTTATCTATGGTGGTTACGCGAAGAGGACGGCATGCATGCATACTCTGCCTTTGGCGATGGCGGCAATGTCATTTGTTGCTTTCCAGACAAAGACCTAGTCGTGGCAATTGCATCAGAATTCATGATGAATGCTCGGGATAGGTGGACTTTGATGAAGGAACATATGATTTCGGCTGTGATAGACTAAAGTTATTGCTGTCAAGAATCCGCATTATACAAAAACGCCTTTCCTCAAAAGCAAGAAGGGCGTTTTTGTTATATATTCTATGCACTTGCGGATACACTCATCACATGCTGCTTTCTCGAATCTTTCGATTTACAGCTCTTTCTATAATCAGCTTCACTTTTTTGAAATTTTCTACGTCTTTTTCGGTTTCCGTCATTTCTTTTTTAAACTCGTAGTTGATACTGCTTAGATTTTTAATCATTTTCACGGCATCTTCAAACTGATCATAAGATAAAGGAGTATTTATATATTGACTGGTCTTACGGCGTGCCTCTATAAGTTGATTATGCTGCATGCTGCTCTTATTTATTGTGTTCCAAGTAATCGATTGAATAAAATAGTTGACTTGTGGTCTAAGATTGCTAGATGGAACATGCATGACATCACTTTCACTTCCATCATTATTGCTCGTTGTAATCGTATAAAAGTTTAGACAATTATAGTTGTTATGTCTTTCTTCCGAACTTTTAATCTTCGAATAAAGAATTCTTGATGTTGAGTAGTTGCTGATTTCATCACTCAGCAGATCCAAGTTCCCATTCATTTCATACAGTTCATTATCTGTCATGTAAATATACTGAACCTGAAAAGAAGCATATACCTCATGATCACCAAATTTCTTCGAGGTGTTCTTTGCATTGGGTGATGAAATGAAATGCAGCGCAACAAGCTCCGACTCGTCAACCCCTAGCTGTGTCCTGCAAAATTTCACGCCATGGTAGTGCATGGCCTGCTCCACTGTGTTGGAAGCCTGCTCATACGAAAGTTCTAACGCGTTGTATTCACCCAATTCCGCTTCGTGCATCGCAAGATCGGACTGATAGGCAGTCAGCTTCTGTTCATGCTCTTGTATGAATTTCTTCGTCAGCTTCCCATTTAAACGGGTAAAAAAAGCATCCACTTTTTTCTTCCATACAAAATAGGCAACCAGCATCAGAAAGACGACGCTCCAAAGAATGATAGAAACCACATCGGAAATACTGCTAGTGATCTTGAATCCCCAGATGACGACACTCATCGCAAAAGCCAGACTCATCCAACATCTCACCGGCTTCTTCGCTAAATTATCAAAGAAGCGGTTCCTCTTAACCGCAGGTTCCTTCTGGTTGAAGACAGGAACATTCGTTGTCAAACTATTCTTAAGATAGGAAAGCTTGTCCGTTATAGACAGATCGTCGAATGAAACATCGGCTAAATGTTTTAATGTACTCATAGAATCTCCTTTCGTCTAAATGGCTAACACAGAATCAAAGTAACTTCTATCGCTTTCATCTAACTTCACAATTTTTAAAATCTGATGTATCTCTTCCACGTCAAGTTGAAAATTGTTCGCTTTCTCAAGAAGCAGCTTGCTGCTGCCACCCTGATGCATATTGAAAAGGTAGTACTCATAATAGTCTCGCTTAATTACGGCTTGCATAATGTAATACAAACCTGTTCCACTGGATAAGACTTGAGCACTGTTTAAATAAGATTCTACCTTACGGACTTTATCGATATGGAGTACACGCGGTTTTTTTCCTTCCAACATAGCAAGAGCCATGTAATAGAAGACATTGGGATCTGTACAGTCATTTTCGGCCAGCTTTTTAAGAATATCGAATGAAAACTCATAATTCTGCGCATCGATATGACACATGGCCAGGGAGATCGCAATAGGAATATTGCCTTTGTTATCCTCTAATTTCTCCTTATAGGAGGTGATGTAATTGTGCTTTGTTTGACTATCCATCTTCGCCAAAGCAGCCAAATTCTTGGGGATATAGGCGGTGCCACAAAATTCACAAACCTGATTAATGTCTATCGGCAGGTTTGCCCCACAATTGGGACAAGTATTTACAATAATCTTCGCCATAGGGTACCTCCTACTGAATTCTAACTCTATCCATTGTTAAAATTTCGTCTAAGATGCGAGAAGTTTTTTGGTAGATTTCATTAACGTGCTCTTGTTCCATGTGCTTTTGACTTTGTAACGCTTTGAGGCGGTCTCTCAACTCGTTGCAGGAAAGAATAACATCCCATTCTACCTCTGGCTTATCGCTTCGTCCAAATACACCCAGCGCCCTTGATTTTATAGTTAATTTATCATACAAAACCTTAGTTTTGCTGAAATCAAGGCTCTGATACTCTCCAGCCAATTGGTTATAAGATAAAATGATATGGGATAACGTTGCCGCAACATCTCGGGTATTAGCCTTTTGCAACTCTTCATTTTCCAATTCGTTTGTTGAATGATCGGCTGCGTAAAGTATCGATGCGTAAGTTATAACATACAAGGCGACACCCAACAACGCTAATACACTATACGAGCCGCTTATTTTTAATTGGGTCGTTTCTATAGCTGCGGGTAACTTGCGCACAAAATGATCCAGAGCATCACTCAAAGCGAATCTTGCATATATCCCTATTAACGTCAATTCAATAGCAGCAAACAACTGCGTTGTTGTTACAAGCGCTAGCTTATAAGGGAACCGTATGGATGAGGTGCTTCTCGCTATAAAAGCTTGATAGAAACCAAATACTTCGGCTGCACCTATGAAAATAACAATGAGCATTATGAGGTAGGTAGCAAACGAATTTAACGCCAATCCTACGACAACAATAAGGAAAAACACGAGTAATAATACGCAGGCTGCAACAACACTTGCCAGTATCTTAAAATACCTATCCTTACTCAATTCCAACCACTCCTTATACTAAAGATGTGCCGCATTCAGGGCAAAACCTCGAGCCGGCCGTCAGTTCGTGATTACAACTTGGGCAGGAAATGATCCCGATTGCAGTTCCACATTCTGAACAAAATTTAGCATTTTCCTTGTTCTCCGCGTTACATTTATAGCATGGCTTGGTCGATTGCATTTTTTGTCCGCAATCCGCGCAAAATTTGGCATCGGGTGAGTTAGCCGAATTGCAATGTTTGCAAGGAACACTTGTCTCTGCTGGTGATGGTGGCACAGGCTGTCTTATCGTATTATTCGATATATTCGAAATTGCGCCTCCGAGCTGGCCCATCATGCCAAAACCTAAGCCCATTCCGATACCCGCATTAGCCATTCCCGAGGTACCCTCATTTTTAGAGAAATTACCCATAATCTCAAATTGTTTTTGCGTGGCATATCTAGCATCACCAAGAATATCAAACTCGGCTTTACGCTGGAGAATGCCATTAATAACTTCCATATCTTCATCTGGGAAATTAATAGAGTTGACAAAAAAGTTAACTAATTCTATCCCGAACGTTAAGAAACCATCCTTCATATCATCCATACATAGCTGTGCGATTTCTCTTTGTTTGGCACGGATATCCAAAACCGATACTTTTTTATCAATGATGTATTGCGCTAGAATCGTATCTACGCTATTAAGGACGATACCTTTGAAATTCGGCAGCAAATTTTGCACCGTGATGGTCGTCCCACCCTTTTGCGTGCCTATAATTTGGGTTAGAAATATACTATAGTCATTCACTCTCATGGTGTACTGTCCATTAGCTCTTGCATTAATTCTTACATGGTAAACCGGATCTACGATCTGAATCGGCGACTCCGTTCCCCACTTTAAATTCATATTCAACGTTGTGTTAATATAATAAATTTCCGCGGTAAAAGGAGTTGCATTACCAAATGGCAAATTGACCAGTTGGTTTAGCAGCGGGATGTTTCCCGTTGACAAGGTATGGGTACCAGGCCCAAATAAATCCAGCGCTCTTCCCTCTTTGACGAATATAGCAAGCTGGCCTTCACCGACGACAAGCTGCGCTCCCATGGTTAAATCTTCACTAGGATATTTGTAAACCAACCAATTCCCGTCCGCAGCTCCATCATACTTAATTCTATCAATTAGTGCCAAGCTAACCACCCCAATAATCAGCAAAATTTAACAAAAAGCAACAAATTTATACTATCATAATAACTACTAAAGTACCAGATTATAACATTAGATAGTCCGAATAAAATGAGACTCAGGACGCTTTAGAACATAGCCCTGTTGTGTATCGATCGGGTTTAGAACTTCAACCTAAAGAAGATGTGATGCAGGGTTAAACACCTACGTCACATCTTCTTCGATATTGTGTATACATTTTGAGTAGTGGCAGCCCGACGCCTAATTAAGGCACCCTATTGACGCTCATCAAACTCGCGACTAATGATTTCTTCTCCTCCTAGAGGGCTGCAAATTCATTTGCTCTCTATACTTGGTCACCGTTCTACGCGAGATCAGTAACCCGTCGCTTGTCAGAAGGGATGCGATTTGTTGATCGGATAACGGCGAAGCCGGCTTCTCTGATGAGATGCATTCCCGAATTCGCTCCTTGATGTAGATCGCCGAAACCGTTGTTCCGTCAGCCTGTTTAATAGAGGACGAGAAGAAATGCTTCAGCTCAAAAAGCCCCCACGGCGTTCGAATATACTTATGGTTAACCGTGCGGCTAATTGTTGATTCATGCACGCCAAGCGTTTCGGCAACCTGCTTCATGGACATCGGCCGAATAGAAGAGGAGCCTTTCTCGCAAAACCCCGCCTGCAGCTGAAAAATAGCGCCAGCCACCTTCAGCAGCGTCACCTTTCTTCGCTCAATACTATCGATCAGCCCTTTCGCCGCTAGCCAGTTTCTCTTCAAATAACGGTGGACATCCCTGGAGGCTATCTGCTCCATCATACCAAAGTAGGAACCACTCAATGTAATGGCTGGCAGATAACCACTCTCAATGAACACTTCGTACTTCCCTTCAACCTGCTTAAGCTGAAGATCAGGCATGATATAAGACGTCTTCCCCCTACTATATAAAGCCCCTGGCTTGGGATTCAGCGAGCTTATTTTCTGTATGGCTGCTTTAATTTCCGCAAGGTCTGTTTCGTACTTCTCTGCTAGCTGTCGGAACCTTCCTTCTGCAATGCTAAGCAAATCATGTTGGACTAGGCTGCAAACTAAGGGATCTCCCTCCAGCTCCTGCCGCAATTGAAGAATGAGGCACTCCGCTAATGTCGAGGCCCCCACACCATACGGCTCTAAGCTTTGTACGACACCGACGGCCTCACGCACCTGACTTAAAGAAGCACCCATAAACGCAGAGATTTCTTCTATGGAATGGAGGAGATATCCCTTATCGTCCAGATTGCCGATGATCCATTTGCACAGGGCTAGGACAGCACGGTCAAGCTTCATATAGGTGAGCTGCTCGAGCAATACCGATTCTAAAGTTGCCTCGCTTGAAAGATCAACATTAAGCCACCAGTCTTGTTCAGAGCTGCTTGCACGACGCATTGCGGGGATATCCTTAGCGGGTTGAAGTTCGATAAAAGGATTATCCATCGCTTGCTGCTTAATAAATTCATTCAAATCCAAGGAGGACATATGCAGGATTTCCATAGACTGCCGCATCTGGGGCGTAAGCAGCAGCTTTTGTTCCTGCTCAGCGGATAATAAGATTTCCATAGGCATTCTCCTCCTTGGTTTTTGATTGCAAACGCTTAACACTATTATATTCACTAGTTTCTGACAGAAGCTATAAGAAAATAAACCCTGCTCCCTTCGCCATGGAAGGAAGCAGGGAAACTTGATCTTGCAAATACAAAGCTTATAGACCCAGCACACGCCGCTCCTCATCCGTGAACATCCTCGAGCGAGTCAGAAAACGCTGGCCTTCCGGCCCTTCAAGCGAGAACATCCCGCCTCTGCCGGGTACGACATCGATGATGAGCTGCGTATTCCGCCAATATTCGTATTGGGCCTTGCTCATGTAGAAGGGTGCATCGCCTATGTCCCCTAGCCATACGTCGCTGTCGCCGATCAGAAACTCCCCTTGCGCGTAACACATCGGAGAGCTGCCATCGCAGCAGCCCCCAGATTGATGGAACATGACGGGGCCATGCTTCGTCTTTACCTTTTCGATTAGCGCTAGCGCGGTATCGGTAGCAATAACCTTGCTCACTTCCGTCGTCATCGTATGGCTCTCCCCTTAGAAGAAGCCAAGGGCATCAGGACTGTAGCTGACGAGCAGATTTTTCGTTTGCTGGTAATGCGAGAGCATCATCTTGTGATTCTCGCGGCCAATACCTGAGGTCTTATAGCCGCCGAAGGCAGCATGAGCAGGATAAGCATGGTAGCAGTTGGTCCATACGCGACCCGCTTGAATGCCTCGACCCATCCGGTAGGCCGTGTTCATATCGCGCGTCCATACGCCGGATCCAAGCCCATAGAGCGTGTCATTAGCGATCGCCAACGCCTCCTCCTGATCCTTGAACGTCGTGACGGAGAGGACCGGTCCGAATATCTCCTCCTGGAAGATTCTCATTTTGTTGTGACCCTTCAGAACGGTTGGCTGAATATAGTAACCTTCGGATAGATCACCTTCAACCGCTGCCCGTTTACCGCCGATTAGGCATTCCGCGCCTTCCTGCCCGCCAATATCGATATAGCTCATAATTTTCTCAACCTGCTCGGTGGAAGCCTGAGCCCCAATCATCGTTTCCGTATCGAGAGGGTTGCCCTGTTTGATCGCCGAGACGCGCTTTAAGGCTCTTTCCATAAATTGATCATAGATCGATTCCTGAATCAACGCGCGAGACGGGCTGGTACAGACTTCTCCTTGATTCAGGGCGAACATTGCAAAGCCTTCGAGCGCTTTATTGAAGAAGGCGTCATCGCGCGCAACCACATCCTCGAAGAAAATATTCGGTGACTTTCCACCCAGCTCCAAAGTGACCGGTATTAGGTTCTGCGAAGCATACTGCATAATTAGACGGCCTGTCGTTGTTTCGCCGGTAAAGGCAATCTTCGAAACCCGGGTACTCGAGGCAAGCGGTTTGCCGGCTTCAAGTCCGAAGCCGTTGACGATATTGAGTACCCCCGGGGGCAGCAAATCTTGAATAAGCTCTATCAGCACCAGAATGGATGCCGGCGTCTGCTCAGCGGGCTTCAGGACGATTGCATTCCCGGCCGCAAGAGCCGGAGCAAGCTTCCATGTCGCCATCAGCAGCGGGAAGTTCCATGGTATAATCTGACCGACGACGCCCAGCGGCTCATGGAAATGATATGCTACCATATGATCATCCAATTGGCTGAGCGAGCCTTCCTGGGCGCGAATGCTTCCTGCAAAATAGCGGAAGTGATCGATCGCCAGCGGCAGGTCGGCTGCGAGCGTTTCCCGAACGGGCTTGCCGTTATCCCAGGTTTCGGCCACCGCCAGCATTTCCAAATTAGCTTCCATGCGATCGGCAATTTTGTTCAGAATGACAGCACGCTCCGCAACAGACGTACGGCCCCATGCGTCCTTCGCAGCATGCGCCGCGTCTAGGGCAAGCTCGATATCCTCGGATGTAGATCGTGGAACCTCGCAGAAAATGCGGTTATTAACAGGAGACGGATTCTCGAAGTATTCACCCTTAACAGGTGCGACCCACTGTCCTCCGATAAAGTTTTCGTAGCGTTTTTTGAATGTAATCTTTGATCCGTTTTGTCCAGGTTGTGCATAAATCATAAAGCTCAGCCTCCTTAAAATGGATTACATTAAATTAATAAGCAAGAATCGTGCCAACTTATTAAATGCCGTTATAGCAGGCTGAATTGGAAGCGCTTTATTAAAATTGTCCCATTCTGATACAATAAAAGTGTTCCATTTCGGAACATTCTATTTCCACTTCTCCACTAATATAAGCGACTATGGTATGATCGGGTTAGGATACCGTTTACAGTGGAGGTGATCTTTTGCTACCCATAGAAAATAACTTTCTATCTGAAGCAGCGTCATTATCTTGGAAGCGCTGTCACGAACTTGGTTTAATGCCAAATGACCCTGTTGATGATGACATCTTAACAGGAAGCCACATACACACGTTATTAAGACAGAACGAGCAAATCATACATTACACAGAGCAAATATTCGAGCAAATGAACGTCGGCATCAAGCAATCCGGCCAGATGGCGCTGCTTATCGATTCGGCAGGGACCATCATTCACACAGTCGGCGATGTTGATTTCTCTCGCCGTGCGTTAGCGGTTCAACTGCAGGTAGGAGCCAATTGGGCTGAGAGAAGAAAGGGAACGAATGCCATTGGCGTCGCCCTCGCAGACAAAAAGCCTGTACGCGTACATGCCGAAGAGCATTATTTCAGCTCTAATCGCTTCTTGACCTGCGCCTCGGCCCCCATCTTCAATTCCACCGGCGAGTTGATCGGCGTCATCAATATTAGCGGCAAAAAGGAGCATTACCACGCGTATACGTCTACGCTTGCGTGCATGGCAGCATTTTCCCTGCAAAACAAACTTCTGCTGGAGGAATCAAAGAAAGAGCATCTCATTACCCTAAGAGAACTCGAGCATACGGCATTAAATCATCCTTTGCCGCTGCTCTCTCTCAGCCAAGATAACCGAATCCTTCGTGCCAACCATGCGGCCATCCGCATCGTCGGCAGCGACGCCATCGGCAAAGAGCTTACGAAGCTGGACGGCTTCTCGGTAGAAACAATTCATAATGAGCATCCGAAGCTATGGCAGTCCGTCTCCATTGCCAAGCAGACTGCAAACGGACAGCGTTTATACACATTTAGAGATATCGTCGGGACATGTCCCACGATCATCCAGAAGATTGAGCTTGCGAAGAAAGCGGCCATGACCGACTTCCCTGTCTTATTGCTGGGTGAAAGCGGCGTGGGGAAGGAACTGTTCGCACAATCCATTCATTCCGCGAGCCCACGTTCGGCAGAGCCGTTCATAGCACTGAATTGCAGTGCCATTCCGGACAGCCTGATCGAGAGCGAATTGTTCGGATACGCTCGCGGCGCATTCACGGGAGCGAACAAGGATGGCAATGCCGGCAAATTCGAAGCCGCGCACAAGGGCACTATTTTCTTGGATGAAATAGGAGACATGCCTCTTCGAGCTCAAGCTGCTTTATTAAGAGTGCTCCAGGAAAGTACGATTACACCAGTTGGAAGCTCGAAGAGCAAGACGATTGATGCGAGAGTCGTTGCGGCAACGAATAAGGACTTGACCGCAGAGGTGAAGGCTGGCCGATTCCGCGCCGATCTGTATTACCGGCTGAAGGGCATACACCTTACGCTGCCGGCATTACGGGAGAGAAGCGATATTCTCGCCTTAGCCGTTCATTTCCTCCAGAAGCAGCCTTTCCCATGTCCATTCCTGACGGAAAAAGCACAGCATAAGCTGTTAGCTTACAGCTGGCCGGGCAATATAAGAGAGCTTAACGGCGTTCTTATGCAAGCGGTCTTCCTAGCTGGAGAACAGGCGATTGACGCTGAGCATCTATCGCTAGAAGAACCCGAAGAAGCCGTGCAACCAAAGTCCGGCGAAGATCAGCCATCCACTTTGAAAGATGCGGAAATCACCGTGATTAAGAAGGCGCTGAAAGCCTCCGAATGGAACCTCAGTAAGGCGGCCGGGCAGCTCCGGATCGGAAGAACGACTTTATATCGTAAAATCGAGGAGTACGGCATCACGTTATTTTAACGCAGCAGACAAAAAGAGGGTGTCCACAGTCATTTCTATGACTTATGGGACACCCTCTTTGATGCCGTGGATTCGTCCACTTTGCGCATCGGCTTACTTTAATATTGTCCTTTAATCACAAAAAACGAGCCCCGAATTGTTCCAGCTAGTTTAGACTTCTGCCTAGCAAACTTAAACTTGGCTTCTAGCTCCTTCGGTATCTCCATCCCCTCAGAAAGCTTAAAACCAACAGCCCGCTTCTTAGGGTCATCCACCGTATACATGACATTGATCCCAAGACCATCTTCATAAAAGACATAGGTGAATTGGATATTTTCCACTTGAAAACGCGATGTTTCTAACGGTTTGGCCGCAAACGCAATATCACGTTCTTTCAAAATTTGGTTCACATAATCAAGATTCTCCTGGCTTTCGCTAGCGGGTACAACCGTAAATTCATGTTTGTATTTGTTCATGAAGTAACGGGCTTCATTAGCGCGTAAACCAGCAAGCGCCTCTGCTACAGGTGAAGACTCTAAACCAACCGTAGATACATTTTTAAAATCAACGATATATGACATTTTCCATCTCTCCTTTTATTTCATTATTTTCTAAAAGCAGAAATTTAATCTTCTTAAACGTTCATCACATCGGGGTCCCTTTCTCACTGGATGCGAATTGTTTTCTTTTTATTGTACCCCAAGCATGCCGCCCTTTTCTAAACTTGATAATACCTTCAATACGATAAAGGATCGTAAGCTGTCGATAACCTAAATTCTCAAGGAGGGCAAAAGCGACTAATCGCATCGTATCCAGAAACGTTGTATATTTGCGGAAGGATATTTGCTCCAATAAAATACTCCCCATGGATAACGTGCTGCCCAATAAGAACGCAATGATAAAATAGATGAGGAAACTATTAAACTCTAATAACCCAAACAAGTACGCTAGTGGTATGAAAATATATCCAAGAAACTCAATAATAGGACCGATCAATTCAAAAAACCAATAGTAGGGCAATGTCACCATACCAATGGTACCATATTTCGGGTTAAGCATCATCGATTTATAACTAAGCAGATTATCAAATAAGCCAATTTGCCATCTTCTCCGCTGGACTCTTAGATCCTTAAGTGATTCCGGTGCCTGTGTCCAACAAATCGGATCAGCCAAAAACTTAATTTTATATTTTCGCTTTTCGTCTCTCATTTTCTTGTGAAGTCGCATGATAATATCCATATCTTCACCAATCGTATTCGCTTTATACCCGCCGCATTCAATGACGATCTTCTTATTAAAAGCCCCGAAAGCTCCCGAAATGATAAGAACGGAGTTCATTTTACTCAGACTTGTGCGTCCCGTTAGAAATGCGCGTAAATATTCTACAATTTGAAAAGCGGCAACTTTACTTTTGGGAAGATTCATCTTGACTAATTTCCCGTTCTGAATCGTCGAACCGTTGGCAATTCTGACAATGCCGCCCACTGCAATGGTTTCGGGATTTTCAACAAACAACATCGTCAGCTTGATCAGTGCATCATTTTCCAAAATGGAGTCCGCATCAATACACGCGAAAGTCGGATATGTCGATAGATTAATACCCGCATTCAGGGCGTCGGCTTTCCCCCCATTTTCTTTATCCACGAGGATTAATCGCTCGTAATTCGCATTCCGATAAATACCTACGATTTCATTGGTCTGTAAGCTTTTCTTGACCGGCTGATTCACTTTCTTCAAGTCGAACTCTGCGATGATCTTATCCCGCGTTGCATCTTTAGAGCCGTCATTCACGATAATAATTTCATATTCATAGTAATTTAAGGCTAGCAATGATTTTATATTATCCACGATGGTCGCTTCTTCGTTATACGCAGGAACAATAATGGAGATCGGAATCATGTTCTTAGAGTCCACATACCTTTTGTAATCAGACGACTTCATCTTCTTTAAGTAACCAAATATATCAACAACAGAAACGATCATCTGACCATTGTAAAAGAGATTGATTGCAATGGTATAAAGCATGCAAAATTCACTAAAATAAAGAATGAACTTCCAAAAAACATACATATCTTATGCCGCCCTTCCTATAATTCGGTGGTTCCTACGACGACAATGCCAACACGCCCATAACGGCCTCACGTGCAAAACGATCCTTATTGTTCATGATCTGGTTTGCATATTCCTTTCCTCCAGGAATCAACACAAGAGAATTGGCTGCATTGTGTCTTACCCACCATTCCGAATCACTAATTTTTTCTCCTAGAGCGGTAAAACTCCGACTTGTGCCTAGCTTCTCCAGACCCTTAGCGGCCGCTGCTCTGACCTCCCATTCTGAATCTTCAAGCATGGCGATCACATACGCTTCATACAAAGGATTTGTCAGCTCAGATAACGCCCGAATACAAGCAATCTTTAAATTTGTATTCGTACTGTTCAAATATTTCACATAGTACTCGCCCAAATCCTCTAATTGGTAATCCGCGGATGCTTTAATTAAAATCCCTTTTAAGTAATCATCGCTGGATTCAATAGTAGCCTTGAATAACTCATCCTTGGGCCCTTTGAAATCAGCTATGATTTCAATAACCGCGCGGAATGATAAATGTATGTTTTGGGAATTCGCATTTAAAATATGCGTTAGTCTTTGTAAATCGCCAAGTTTGGCAAGAGCAAGTAAGACATGATAAATAACATCATTATCTTTGCTGTTGATAAGCTTATAAATGTGCATTTCCACATCATGTACCCTTAGGTCTCCCAAATGCCGACAAGCTAATGCCTGTACATGTGTTCGTTTGGACAAAAGTCGTTTGATCAGAAATGATTTCGTTCCCGCTGATTCATATAACTTAAGTAATTGTTCATGGTTACTCTCGATAAATGGTTCGCCATTCTGAATGATGAGATTTATTAACATTTCGTTTTTTAATACGCTGTGCTTCACATAGGCATGTAACTTTCGAGCGACATCCTGCTGCTCCTCTTTCTCTAAACGAAAATAGGAGGAGAGCATTTCTTCCAACGACCCCTTTATTTTAGCGACAGCTTTCATATGAATATACGAATACACCCACATGACAACAATCGCTATAAAAAAACTTGAAATTAACCCAATCGAAACCCAGAGTAAGTAAAGCGCTTGATTCGTCATGTCCGCTCACCTTCTTTCCTAATTATTTCATGTATTCTAGTTAGCAAACTCTTCTCTGATCATGTCATAACTCATTTTGGTGCGAGATACAGGTTGAGGTACATCCCAAGTGTTCCACATGAACGTCCTGTAGCCCGGTGAGGTCACGCTTTCTGGGAAATGATAGTCCACTTTTTGCGTTGCTTTATCCATGATCACCAAGGAGGCTACGATGCCATCGGTCATTCTCACAGAAAGTGCCTCTTTCAAGCTCTCTGCTGCACCCTTGTGCTTCTCATCGCTTAATACAAGCAAGCTTGATGGATCGGAGAAGTTGAGTCTTGTCCATGGAATCCTAACATTCAACGTGTTTCCTTCCACATAGAATTGACTCAGACTATTCTCAAACCGACCTGGGATTAATTTCGAACCATCCATTTTTTCGAAAATCCCCGTCGTAGAAACGGAAGAGAAATAAGATCCTTTGCTTGTATTGTAAGTAGGGATGACCAATAAATCGGCCTTATTCTGGCTGTCGATGTTAATATTGAACTCCGTTCCAGACCAGTTCTCCTCACCCTCAGGGGATATCATGTACTCCCCATTTTTTCTATCTATCGTATCCAGATAGATCATGATACTTTTTTGATCAAACGCCGGTAAGGTATGAAAATCAGCTTTCATATAGAAATACGACTCATCTGCGTTAAAAGCTAACGTATTCAACGGGTCTGAACCACGCAAAGTCATCGCATAGTCTTTAGGGATTTTGGACTCCAGGGCCATAACGCCATAATTCTGCTCAGGGTCGACCACATTGTGCCACAAAGACCCTCGGTTATAAGGAATCATCAACGGGGATGTGAACTTGCTGCTTGCCCCCCATTCATCGGCCCATTCATATAGAAGCCCGCCCATCGCTCCGCTATCTTTAATCATCGCTATTAAAGAAACAATCCCCGAGCCTTGCTGAACTTCCGTTGAATCCGCGCTTGTCGGAAGACCAAACTCGCTGATTAATACCGGATATTTATTTTGGGTCTTCATGAAATTGTTCAAGTATGCTTTGAAGCCTGCAAATGAAGGCTTGGCTTCATCTGCTTCACCACTCCTGAAAACGGGTTGGTCAGGAAACATATTATAGGCTCCGAAAAACCCGCTAGTCACCTTGTTGGTTGTATCCAAATGATTAATCGTAACGGCCGATGCCTTGGAATTCCCATCTGCAGCATTGTACATGTCTTGGTATACGCGATCAAGTTCCGGAATGCTGACAATTCCTGCAGGATGCTGCATGTTGTAGCTTTGTTGTTCGTATTCGTATACTTTATTACTTAATGAAGCTAACCACGATTCCGTTGGTGTTGCACTGGTGCCAGCAGAGACATATTCACCCGTATAGCGATAGGATGGATTACCTGCATCCGTTGCAGCCACACGGTCCGGCCTCAAATCTGGCGTTACCAAATATCCAAGCACATACCCCGAAACGTCATTGATATATACATCGGAGCTCTTTCCATCCACACTTTCAATCGCCGCATTGCCATGAATGGCATTAATCGTATCCTCTGCCGACTTCTCAACGGCTGCATGATACGCTTTATCTAGAAAATTCCCCTCGGGAGGTTCTTGATTAACGGCTATATTTTGGAAGACATACAGCCTGTTATCCGGATGATTATCATTATAAATATCTAGTGCACGGTAAAAAACAGATGGCATGCGTGTGTACACTCTAATCGCATTGGCGTTCATGTTTGCTATTTTTTCAAACCAATCTGTGTAAAAGGCTGGGTCATCTGGAAAAGTACCTTGCGGGTATCCCGGCACTGTTCGACCGATGTCCACCCCTTTGACATACAGCTTCTTCCATTGACCGTTTTGATAGACAGCAAACTGCTTGCCATCAATCTTGGACGAGAGCTGAGAGCCATCGCTAGTAACCTCCATCGCCGGCTTGAACGATATTCCATGTTCTAACGGCTTTATATCCTTGAACAGCTTGGACATCAGAGGTACGTAAAAACGCCAGTAGAAGTAGGAGAGATCCCCCTCACTATTCACACTAAAATACCGATATAACGTGGTTGCACCAAAAAACCTATTAATCTTGTCAGGTCCTCGATAATCGGTAAAATCACCAGCAAAATAAAACGAATGTTTATTATTTGAATGTTTAGCAATGATCGCGGGAAGCTTATGATCAAGTCCAAATGGGTTTAATTGATTTTTTCCCTCTTCGGTAAGATTCAAGTCGTACCAGGCAATGACCGAATCCTCATCTACTGGCTTAACAATTTCAAACCAATTATAATAATCAACAGCTTCCGTTCCATAGGTTTGGGCATTCTGCTCTGTCATGTAGATCTGAAGAGAGTTTCCTGTAAACCCAATATCGCGTTGCAAAACCACAATTCTATTGTTTCCTGCGATGACAATTCCCGCTCCTGTAAGGCTCCATTTCTTACCGTACTGTTGTTCATACGTCGCTCGCATCCAATTGGGAACATCAGCAGTTGAAGACAAGTCTGAGAAAAATTTGCCTGCTAATCCTGTAAAATTAACACCGAAAATCTCTCCCAGTTCCTTCGATACGCTTGTTTTTGTCGGGTCCCCGGCAATATTATATTCGCCAATAACCGTCGTACCCTTGGCATAACTTGTTGCAACGAGAGCAACTTCCTCTTTGGTCATACCTGAAACGCCTTCGGGCTCCACACCATTGATTTTGGAATTGCCTGTCCCATAGGTATCCGAGAGATAGATTACATCCGGCACGTAAGTTAATTTCTGAAGCGGTTTGTTCACTAATTTCCCATTATTAAGAAAGTTGCCATAATAGTCAGTACGCACTTCGTATTTTTTATTTGTCTCTGGATTTTTTATCCCAAGATACGCCATAAGCCAATACAAACCGCGCTGCTTGCTGTAGTCTAGTTGTTTCTCTCCGCCGGAGACATTCGTTACAAGCGGAAATGTTTTGTTGAGCACGACGACATCCAGATTTTTATTAGGCATCAACATCCACCATATAAAGGGGGTTCCTACGCTAACCAATAGGAATAGCAACACCCAATAGCGAACTTTCATCGTTTTTATCTTCATGATTTATTCCTCATTTATCGGCAGTCAATTCTTGAAACCCTTTTTGTAAAATATAGTAGGAAGGCTTTAAACGTTCATGAAACGTAGGAATATCCCATTCCTTCCAGTTATACTCCTTCATCGCTAGATCTTGAGAGCCCTTGGTCGTGCCATTTTCAAGTTTTTCAATGCCAATTTGGAAACCGTTCACTTTAAGTGGTGATATTTTGCCGTTAGCATACATATCATTGATGACGAATTTCTTGGATGGGTCCATCACATTGAGCAACTGCCAAGGTATTCTTATCTCTAGATGTCCATTTTCGTAATAAAAATCATTTAAAGAATTATAGGAAGGACTGTCCGGATTGGCTATGCCATATCGAAGCATCCCTGTCTCATATCCAGTAAAAGGGATAACCGTGTTCTCTGGTGGAATGACCACCTTTTTATTCAGCGCAAGTCGTATAGGATTAAATAAGCCTGAATTTTTCTTGTGGAACATCTCATTTTTTTCAATAAGATCCGTCTGGAACGCATAGCGGAAATAATAATTATCGTAATAGGCATCGACGAGAAGGTGAGAGTCGTCAGGTCCGTGAATTTTCAGGACAAAATCCGCTTCCTTGCTAAACGTCGTATCATATTTAGAGATGCGTGTGTTCCCCTGTCCAGGAATGATATCAATGGGAAGCAGCAAGGTATCTTTGTTAAAGTCATAATTCTCAGAATCAACTCTGATATACACATAGGCTTCGTCACTCTTCACATATAGCTTCGTGTCATCGTTAATGACGAGAGGAGAATCATTCGTCCAATCATCCACCTTGCCGTCCACATAACTGATATTTTTGGTGCTTCCTGGATCAAAGGCTAAGAGGCCGAAATGCTGCTCATTCGTCTGGGGATTCGACCAATACGGACGAGAATCAGGCATATCCAGATCGTTGTTGTTCCACGTTCTTTTGAACCACTCATCCTGCCACGAAAATACGATGCCTCCTGCAAGATTAGCCGTGTTTATATCGTTGATCATATGCACCAACATATCACCTTGCGTCTTTTCGTCGATAAACCCTTGATTAAACCCGGTTATTCTATTTTCGTGCGCCTTCCCTCTAGAGGCCGGTATGCCGAACTCTGACACAACAATAGGCATCGAATGAACCTTTTTGATATCTTCTAAATAAGCTAAATAAGGATCTGGCTTGCCATCCGGACCTTTGAACTGAATATAATCTTTTTGAAAACTAAAAGAATCGGGGTAGTACGGATACACGTGATACGAAACGAACATACCTGCTTTGTACGTATCATGCGATTTCACATGCTCGACATTAACTTCTACAAGATCTTCATTTTTATATGGTTCATTCGGATGCTTAAGCGGATCGGTGGTTACCCAGTTTGAGAATGCAACCGGCCTTTGCATATGATAGTTCGTCATTTCGTGCTCGACGATTTGATCTCCCATTTGGGCTAAAAATGCCTCGAAAGGCGAAGCGCCTGATGTATATAGAAACTTGCCCTCATATCCACTGCGGTTCGGGTTATTCTCATTCGTGCCTACGACAAAAGAAGGGTCCCACTCTATGCCTAGAATCCATCCAATCACATATTTCGACACATCTGTCGTATAGGTGCCATCCGCATATCCTTTCTTAACAGGCAAATAGGCATTCCCATGTATAATATCAACAATTTCTTTGCCACTCGCAATGACATCATTCAGAATCTTGTCATTGTTTCCAAAAGCATCATCAATCGTCATGATATCATTCTCATTCACCCAAACGCCGTGAATCACATAAATGGGCTGTTTTCCTTCTTTCTCCATCTTGTGATTAAAATCACTTAAAGCGTTGTAAAATTGCGGACGCTGTGTGGTGTAAACCCGGATTGTGTTTGCATTCATTTGAGAAATATAGGTGAACCACCTCATATACTCATCATACGTAATCGCAACTTCTCCAGGAAAAGCACCCGGCTTTCCAGCGCCTAGATTGACACCCTTAATAAACATTTTATTCCATTTTTTCCCATCAAAGACATAAAAAAAATCTTTGTCCGTTTTGCTCATATACCGAACATCGCCTTCATTCAAGGAAACGGCGCCTTCATTCATTTGGTTATGTAAAAAGAAAAACTGATAAGCCAATGCAGATCCTAATATTACAATTATCGACAAAATTCCAAGTAATACCCTTGTTTTCAGCGTCATATCCACAACCTCCTTCGTCATTTTATAGGTAATTAGGCCTAAATGTCAACAGCTTTATCCCCTTCACATTATTTTCATAAAACAGAAAAGTAACCCTAACCTTTAAGGTTAGGGTTACGGCGAATGTCTTATTTCATCTTCATCCAACTATCATAATGATGAATCGCTATGCCATGAAAAGCAGGATTGGCTTTGTAATTTTGATAAACATGTTCGAGCTGCTGATCCATATACGCTTTGCCTTCTTCATAGAAGGTTACATATTGATATTCATCCGCAAGACGTCCGGTTTCAACTGCTATCGTACCCTTAACGTTGTACTTCTCAAATAATTTCATTTCCGCGGCAGAAATCCCCATGATTCCGTCTGTTCCTGATGCTGAATCTCGGTATGCCATGATGCTAATAAATTCAACATACTTACAAAGCCACTCTGCGATATTTCCACTCCCATATTTGGTATTGTACTGCACACCGTAAAACCAAAAGGGGATGTCTATTCCAAATTCCAATTCAAGTTGATTGGCTTGGTTTCTAAATGTCATCATCATGGATTGGTATTCTTCCAAAAATTTATTCGTATTATCCTCATACTGTTCATGCTCGTATGGCTCAACATCTAAATGTATACCCCTAAATTTTTCATTTGATGGCGCAAACTCTTGATAGTTAATCAACCATTTAAGAAAATTCTGCTGGAGTGTTACTCCATTATTGGCCACCCATCCA
This sequence comes from Paenibacillus ferrarius, assembly GCF_002027705.1. Lineage (GTDB taxonomy): Bacteria > Bacillota > Bacilli > Paenibacillales > NBRC-103111 > Paenibacillus_E > Paenibacillus_E ferrarius. Next base: position 320,664 of record NZ_MBTG01000023.1, read on the forward strand.
GGCGCACCATCAAGTGCATGTACACTAATTCCGTTTGCAGTCGCCTTGCTAATAAACTCCTTATAATACTTCTGTTCGAGTGTAGTATCTATCTGAAGCAACAGCACCTTGATGTTATTATTGACCAAATTATTAATAATACTGTCCTGATCAGAAACAATCTCGGAAGTATCCCATAACCATGTTGATAGGTTCGTAGAATTTTGGAATGCGAATTTCGAGTCCGCTGCTGCCATTCCAGGGAAAGCGAGGAATATTAAGAAAACTCCACATACTATATGAATGAACTTTTTCATTTCTCCCGCCCCCTTTTTTCATGGCTTCGTTGATATGGGACTAAAATTCTCGACAAAAAAAACACAATCCGGTTACACACCGAACTGTGTTTGAAATAACTTCATAAAAACAAAAGTTGCAAAGTTTGTCTTTATTACAGTTTTCGTTCGGTAACTGGCTGCCATAGGTATTCACCCTTAGGCCCTGTAGTTTTGCGTCGCTGCCTTTGCGGCAGGTTTGCTATTATCGCGAAGCTGAAAGCTCTTATGAAATAATATTGAAATGGATTGATTGCGAAGTAAAAGCGTACATGCCTCCACAATACTTTTATCAAATAGTAAACTATATCCCTCCAAAAGTCCACTAATTGAAAACCACGGTGGACAATATTGCCTGAACCCAGTTTATCCCTTTATTTTTCTCGACCAGACAAGAACATGGCGGGAAGAAAGGATACAGCCGCAAATCCCACCGACCACGATCACCCAGTTTTCGCCATAAACCTAGTGCCGGAATTGTCACATGACGCTTTCAAAGTGGCTGGATGTCATGGATGACGAAATGTAACTTGTTGGTGTGATAACTCCTTTGCCATACTGGGCTCAGCCGATTGTTAAGAGGCAAATCTAATGGTTAAGGAGATATCATTTATGAAGAAATGGATTCGAAAGAAACGCGCAGTTCTGCTATTAACTGTTCTGGTATTAACTAGTACAATCATTAACGCTTGTACAGGATCAGGGAGCGCACCCGATACCCCGCAGGCTCCCACGTCAGTTGCATCTAAGGAGGCCAGCCTGGAGGGGCCCCGGGATGCCAAGGAACTGGAAGCCTTTGCAGATGGCATTTTTGCAGACGCGATGAAAAAGTATACTACAGTTGGTTCTAATTTTGCGGTCGTATCGAATGGGAAAGTACTGCTAAGCAAGGGGTACGGTTATGCTGACAGGGAAAATAAAATTCCGGTAGACAGCAGCACCGTTTTCCAAATCGGTTCTGTGACGAAGCAGTTCACGGCTCTGGCAGCTATGCAACTGGTCGATAAGGGAAAGATTGATTTGCATCACGATATCCAGGAATACCTGGGGGGAATGAAGGTACCGAATACAACAGGAAAAAAACTGACGATGTACGATTTGCTTACGTATACCAGCGGCTTTGACAAACCGGATATCCTCTCTGGATCGACACCGGAATATGTGAATCAATTCTTCCCAATGAAGGAGTCTCTGGAAGCGAATATGCCGACTGTTGTCAGACCTCCGGGGGAAGCGTACACCTACGATAATTTTGGGTTCACACTGGCGGGGTACGCGGTAGGGGAAGTGACAGGCATGTCATTCGCCCAGTATATGGAGGAAAATATTTTCAAGCCGTTAGGCATGAATTCGACGAATGTGCGGTTTAAACCCGAACTGCTCAAGAGAATGGCTGCCCATTATGGACCAAAAGGCGAGCTGATCCCCTTGGAGGGATTCAAACCAACCGATCGGCCTAGCGGCGGCATGGTATCAACCGCAGATGACATGGTGAAGTACCTTATGATGCATCTGAACAAAGGCACGTATGGAGGCAAAGAAATCTTAAGTCCCAAGAGCATCGAGCAAATGCACACCTACCAGGTGTTCCCTGACAAAGAGTTCCCTGTCACAACCATCGGATTCGAAGGCTACTTCAAAGAGAAGATGAATGGTCAACATGTGGTTCTCAAAGGGGGAAATGTGACCGGTCATTCTTCCTTGATTGTTCTTCTGCCGGAGAAAAATACAGCGTTCTACATGTCCTACAACAACGACTCCATGATGAGTCTCGACGTTTATGAGGCATTTATGAATCATTATTATCCGAAAAAAGATGAGGCTCCACAGCCATCCTACTCTCCAATCAGTGAGCAGCAGGCCAAGGACTACACAGGGTTGTACCAAAACACGCGTCTTGGATCCATGAGGACCCGCGTTTCCTATTCAGACGGAAAATTGGTTATGGAGACAGGAGATCTGGGCAAGAGTACGTTGAAAATGATCCACCCTTTACTCTTTGAGGATGAATCCGGCAATAAAGTAGCCTTTCAAAAAAATGGGGCAGGCCAAATCACCTATTTCTATTACATGACGCTTCCGCACTACGTGGGTTATGCACAAAAAGTAAATGTGGATGCGCCATTCACTGATGTACCGGCGGACAGCAAGTATACGTCTTATATTCACAATCTCCATGCTTTAAAGATCATGGACGGAAAGTCGGCTACCCTCTTCGATCCGGAAGGAACGTTAACTCAGGGTGAGTTCTCGGAGTTGCTACTGCACGCCCATGGCTGGGAATCCATGCCTTATACGATTGAACCCAACAAGAAGCAGATGTTGTCCGGATTGCCTAATTATCAGCCTGATTCTCCTGTTACCAGACAAATGGCGGCAGTCATGATCCAGAACCTGAGACAAGCTCAGCCTGGAGCCAAGGTTACATTGCGTGGCGAAACGGATGCTTGGGCAGTTGAAGCCATCACAACTCTTGTATCCCAGGGCATCATGGACCCGGATACCAAGATCAATTCGGACGGCTCCATCGACTTCCGTTCCAAGCAGCTGCTAAAGCGGCAGGAAGCAAGTGCCTTATTGGATCTGGCATTTGATTACTACACATTGCCAATCCGTAAATAACTGAAACCATAATTCTGGTAATATCCCCTTTAAGTAGATACTCAAAAAAACCTTATGGCACCATAAGGAACGAGTGTAACTTGGAGGGGATTTTTTTATGGCTAAAAAAGGACAGACATTTCATCAATATACAAAGGAGTTTAAGTTAGCTGCCGTTCAGGCATACATGCAGGTTATTCCAGAAGCCCGGCCTCCCTGGCTTTTTGCACCGCTTCCTCCCGGTTCCGGACCCCCAGCTTCACATAAGCCGATGACGCATAGTTTCGAACTGTACCCTCGGATAAATACAATTTGGAAGCAATGCTTTTATATCGCAGCCCTTTGGACATGAACTGTAAAATTTCAAGCTCCCGCGGCGTTAACTCATTGGTGGATGACGCTTTGATTGACGAAGGGTCATCCCCGCTATTGTCCGCTTCCAGCTGGGCAAACAATTTGTGGGATATGCCCTGATCGATCAGCGTGCCCCCGCGGTAGACGGTACGTATCGTTTCGGCCAGTTCTAATGGCTGCATGGACTTCAACAAGTATCCGTCCGCCCCACTTCGCATCGCCTCCAGAGCCTGTCTGGTATCCTCGAACGTGGTGAGAATCAGAATGCGGATGTGGGGCCACGTTTCTTTTATCGTACGGGATGCGGAGATTCCATCCACATTCGGCATTTCCAAATCCATAAGCACCAGCTGTGGCTGAAACTGCCTGCACAGCTCGATCGCTTGCTCGCCATCCTCTGCCGTCCCGACAACCTGCAAATCCTGCTGCTCCTCCAGCAGAGTCCGCAGGCTCTCACGGATATAGGGCTGGTCATCGACGACCAACAGGCGGATGGCTTCATCCTTAAGCTCCGTTTGTCTAGGTAGCGTACATGTAACGAGAGTACCTTCTCCCGGCTCCGTATAGATGGCAATATGGCCTTGTAAATTCATCGCACGCTCCTTCATGGCGCTCAAGCCGAAGCCCTCCCTCCCATGCTCCATCCCGCGGCCGTTATCTTGAATTTCCAGTCTCGTCTGCTGGGGCTCGAATTGCACGGAAACCTTAATCTCTGTCGAGTGTCCATGACGCACGGCATTCGTCAACGACTCTTGCAAGCAGCGATAAAGCGCTGTCTTCGCTTGCTTCGTTACAGGGTATTCTTCCCCGTAGGCTTGGAAACGGACCGTCACCTTGGCATGCTCCTGAAACTCCTCCGCCAGCTTCCTCAAAGACTGTAGCAGCGGGAGCGCCTCTCGCGGCGATTCGATTTGATGCACGTAGCCTCTGACCTCCTCCATATTTTGGCGGGCCAGGTTCAATAGGGAATCGAGCCTTTCCGTTCTTGTTTCCGTTGACAGTTCAGGGCGCAACGTTTCCAATCCCATAATGAGCGAAGTGTAGCCATTACCGACAGTATCATGAAGCTCTTTGGACAGCCGATTCCGCTCTTCGGCAAGCGTGATGCGCTCGATTTGGGACAGGTACTGCTCCAGCACCGCATTCTGCTCACGGATAATTTCACCTTGACGATGATTGAGCGCGAGTAAATGGAATGAGAATCCGAAGACATACGCCATCCCGATGTGAACGGCCATGACCCAGTATTCACTCTGCTCTGTAAACAGCTTAATTATGGCGGGCAGGAGCAATATGGATACAGGCCCTGACCAGAGATAGGCCCTTTTCGCGCTGTGGGCAGCAATTAAAAAGGCATATAGTAGGAATGAGAAGTAGGCTTGCGGAAAAAATGAAGCCAGATACAAGCACAACCCGCCCGAAATCACGATTTCCGTAAGCAGGTAGTATTTATAATCGAGATGCAAGCAAAGCCATGGAACGGAAAAAGCAATCAGCTGCCACAGCACAAGGACCACAATCGGCAGCGTGAAATATTCTTGCAGCTCTATGGTCGTAAACACAAGAGAAATGCTGCATATCAGACGGATTATGAACATGAGCCAGTCGTACCAGTACCATTGCTTGACCATATCGAACAAAAACATCCACCCCTAAGACCTTCAGTATGACATTACGTAACTAGTATTGAGTAAACTGCTATAGAGTAAACTACCATCCGGAGCCGAAAGTAAGCAGCAGGAAATAGCCGTTTTAACAAAGCCAACGACGGTTCTGGCCATCAAAGAGCCCACATCCTTTGCAAGTAGCAGACGTATTGTACGGATCTTGATGTCAGATCCGCCAGTGCCATAATGTCATGTGACACAAAATGAACGGTGTTATCCGCAGCAATGAGCGGGACGATACTATCAGCGAATAATGCGAAAGGAATTGCTGCTGCGCGGTGATCTGCTTGTTCCTTTCAACTATCGTACCTGTTAGTTGCTCACGCCATGTTGGAATTCATGTGACTTTGGGAGTATTTACAGCGGACAATCTTATAGTGGTAAAATATAGATATGAAATATTAGGGGGTGAAGTTGTGTATGGCTGAGTACAAAAGGAAGAAACTTCTCCATTTTATAGTTGATCGTCCCGACCGCGTCGCGGGGAATTCCCCTCCGCCGCTCAGGGTGCGAGTATCTTTCTCGGGAGGGCGATGCCAATGAGGGATGCTGCGGAGGGTCAACAGAAGCACGGGCAGCAAGAACATATCGAGACGCTGCCGCTGTTCTCCACCACGGATAAGAACGGACGGATGACTATGCTCCCGCCGGGACGTCGCGTCGGACGCGCGGCTCCGCTGATGCCGTGGCTGCTTACAGCCGCTGCACTGTGGGCGCTGACAGGCTCCGTGCCGTTCGGCGCACTGCTCGGCATGGCGCCGACACCGGCGATCAACATGCTCCTCGGTCATCCGGTCACAGTGGGCGTCGCCGTTTTGCTGCTGTTCGTCGCGATCGTTATGACCGGTGCATTGTACTCGCGATCGAATGATCAGTTCGGACAGACCAGGGTGTCCGGCCTGTTCGCGACGCTATCGGTAACAGGAGGGCTCGCAGCAGTCGCGGGAGTCCTCCTGCTGTGGACGCTGACAAGCAACCCGTCGCGCCCCTTTGACCTCGAGGCCATAGCGACATCGCCGACGATCCCGCTTGAGCTCGGCGCCGTCGTCGGAGCTAGCTTCGCCCTCTGGGCCGCCATCGCGCTCCTGCGGTTGCCCGGCTCTATCGCCCACGCCAAGCGGCGTCAGATGGATATCGAGCGACTCCGCGTGGAGGGTTCGTCATACACCGGGACGTTGACCGCCGTGAATTTTACTAACAGTTGGCTCTTTAATCTCCCGATGTTCACGGTTGAGGTAAATTATATCGTTGACGGTGCTCCACGTGTCGTACCAGCACACATGCGCACCAGCGCCGAGCGCGTTCCCGTCGTCGGGTCGCGAATGATCGTGCTGGCCGACAATCGCGGAACCACCCACGTGGAGCTGGACCTGGCGAGTGGAGCGGCATTCGAGCCAGACGTGGGTAAGTACACCCCGTCGGACGGTTAATTTTACGGCCCTGATGCAACATGGCTATAAGGAGTTCAAGGCAACACGGAGCTAAAGCTTCGCTTCACCATTTTTAACGCAGGACAAATTGGGCGCTCGCTCAGTATTCCTATGCGCAGCAAGTAGCAATAGAGGCATTGGGAGATCATCCGTGACGAAAAGAAGAACGCCTCTGATGGACGTTCACGGGCATAACTAGGACTATGTCTAACCTAAGCAAGAGGCCCAAAGCTAGTCAGATATCGGTAGGCCCTTTATTCGCTACTAAAGAAGAGCACTACTCTCCCTCTATTAGGGAGAGTAGTGTGGTATCCAGCAACATAGTCCGACTTAATTAAAGGAAATCCTGCATAATCCGTTTTACAACGGTAAAATCCGCTTGCTTCCTCTCTGTTTTCATTTCGTTGCACCGCCGCTGTATAGAAACATCGCTTCAGGTAAGTGAATCGTCATTGTTTTAATCCTTCCAAGAATACTGCAAGTACCTTCATCGTCTCATCCAGAACATTAGGCTGCAAAGACTCGTTGGCAAGCCAGAGCGCCGTCTCATTCAAACCGCCCGAAATAAAATGGGTCATTGCATCAAGGGGAACCATCCGAAAGTATCCATGGTCCTGCATGATTCCAAGCTGCTCCCTTAATAAGCGCATGGAATGGTTCTTATCCATCTCTCTCCATACTTCCCAGCCAAGAATCGCAGGGCCGTCGATCAGCATGATACGTCTATTTCGCTCTTCAACAGCAGCCATAATGAATGCGCGGCAACCCAGGTAGAGCTGCTGCCATAGATCTTCACTTGCCGATGCCTCCTGCTCCACCCTTTCGGCAACCTCCCGTTGGACATCTTCAAGTACAATTCTAAACAATTCCTTCTTGCTGCGAAAATGATGATAGACCGCTCCCCGGGTCAGATTCGCCTCATGAACGATCGATTCCAATGCCGTATCAGCATAACCATAATCGGTAAAATGGGTTCTGGCGACATCGATCAGCTTACGGATTGTTTCCGCAGTCGCAGCTTTGTTTCTTCTCATAATCGACTAGTTCTCCTCCAAAATAGTTCTCCAAAGGTACATGCACTCCCATGCAAGTATTCCCTTATTCCCATATCTCTTCGGAATATTGGGTACTAAAATCATTTGAAGGTGGGATGACAGTAATGATATCGATCAATACCCCGTTGGGATCGGAGGTAATGAAATGCCGCTGTCCAAAATCCTCGCTCCGGATATCGAGCTCCAGCGGTAGCTTAGCTCCCCTAATGAGACGTTCGTATTCTGCATCAACATCGTCCACTTCGAAGTTAAGAATCAGCCCTCTTACTTTTGTCCGGTATGCGTCGGGAATGGTCGGATGAGAGGCGTCAAGAATAGCCAATTCGTACGGTATGTCATTGCCGGGCATTTTCAAGCTGATATACCAGTCCGCCTCAAACATCTTCTTGAATCCAAAATGATCCTTGTAAAATGCTGCCGTGGGAATAACTTGATCTGTTAAAATGACGGGATAACAACTGGATACTTTCATAATAAAACCCCTCTCGGTTATGATAGTACCCAGTTTAACATACATACTGTATGTATGTAAAGTAGCCTCGGTCTAACTGCTTTGCTAGCCCCGTCCTCCAGCCATCCCGAATACGGTTTACCTTTTCATCAATCACATGAATTGGCACAAGGAATCATGTTCTCATACATTAGTTCGTACTTGTAACACTTACTAGACCAAAGTATCATTGGATGCTGTTAATTCGGACTCAGTACCCCCAGTGTTTACTGCGCCTCTAGGCTCCACCAACATGATATGGCATTCCTTTTCGGCGGAAGGCTTCATCTCGATTCCCTTTGGGACAATAAACATCTCACCCTTGGAAATTTTAACCTGACCATCTCGAAAATCAATGATCATTTCCCCTTCGAGCGTCATAAATACCTTATCGGTATCTTGATGACTGTGCCATTCAAACTCCCCAGCAATCTTAATGAGTTTAAATTGATAGTCATTCAATTCACCAATGACATTCGGAGACCAAAGATCGTTAATTTTAGATAGCTTCTCATTTAGTTTAATAGCTTGGTAATGGATATTAATCACTCCTCATTTTTTTGAACTTCATTATTTGATTTCGATGGAATTTTTCTCGACTTTTTAGAGCTTACGCAAGGCGGATGTTATATTTTGCAAAGCATATTCGATGGCTAATGGGCCACCTGTAATAGCGGAATTATCCATTAAATAGACATTGCCTTTCTTTACGGCATTCATAGCATTCCATACATTACTTTGTTTTAAGTCATTCATTAATTTTTGCTTTTGTGTAATGTCACCTATAAGAAAAATATGATCTGCTTGAACAGTTGACATTCCTTCAAACGAAAAAAATTCATTATTAGTACCTGTATATGCATCATCCGGTGTAAGCCCTAGTCCCTTTTCTTTATCAAACGCAAGTGTATAGACAGGATTTCCTTCACCTAGAACATTAAAAGTTTTTCCATCCCAAGACAATATAAGTGCTACTGACTCTCCTTCAATCGACTTTAATGCTTTACGCCCAGTTGCAATTTCTTTCATCATTTTATCAATTACTTTTTCCGCTTCGTCTTCTTTTCCAATAATCTCGGCTACTGTACGGAGTCCATATTGCCAATTTTCATAGATCTCCTTTGTTTTCAACGTAATGACTGGCGCAACTTTTTCTAGTGAATCATACAATTTTTCATGATATTCTGTTGCCAAAATATAATCAGGCTCAATAGATAGAATTTTTTCAATATCGGGAGACACTTTATCTCCTAATTCTTCAGCTGAATCCATCTTTCCTTTTAAATAAGATAAAGAAGAGAGATACTCTTTTTCAGTAGAAGCAGCAGGTGGCTCACCTAATGCAACTAATATTTCAGGATAAAAATACCATAGCGAGGCTACTTTTTCTGGTTTTTTCTTGATAACAATTTCTTTACCTAAGGCATCCTTAAATGTTCTTGGCCAATCAGTTGCATCCACATGAACTGCTGATGTAGATGCGCCTTCTGTCGTTGATCCTTTATTTTTAGCAGGTGTTTCATTACAACCTGCTAGTATGCATGCTAATAATAGCATTGAGATTAGCAGGCCTTTAATTTTTTGCATAGGAAATTCCTCCACATAATGTTTTCTTTGATTTCCCATTAGTATAGTAAAGTAATTTTCAGATTAGAATGGATGCCTGTTGAAATTAGCATGGATTATTGATGAACGTATCTCGATATTCAGTAGGAGAAATACCAAATTGTTTCTTGAACACTCTACTAAAATAAAAGGGATCAGCAATTCCAACAGTTTGCGCAATTTGTTGTACAGGCGCATCACTTGTGAATAGCATTTCTTGCGCCATATTTATACGATATTTTAATAAGTATTCTGCTGGACCCATACCTGCATGTCTTCTAAATACGTAAGAAAGTCGATTTCGATTAATGTTATTTTGTTCTGCAAGCGACGCTATTGTAAGGCTTTGATAAAAGTATTCATGAATATAATTAGATACCCGTTCGAATAAAATATGTGTTGTTTCACAGCTATCTTCCCTATTAACAACACATAATAAGGTCTCATTCAGTACTTCGCGAAACAGCATTTCAGTCTGAAACATCGAAATTCCCCCACGCTGATTATACACATGCCAAAGACGCATAATTAATTCGATAAGACGAGGAGATTGCCCTGTTGATAATTCAAAATGCTGATGAGAAAAGCTTGACTCTTCTAGTTCTGAATTACATATCCGGTATTGAACAAGAATATATTCCCAGTTAGTTATACCAAACATTTTTTGATCTAGTTTCATTTTTGCACCCCCATGCACAACTTTTCCTGGCGAAAAGATATAAGGCGTGCCATTAAATTGAAATTGTATCTTCCCTGTAAGTGGAAACACAAATCCAGGAAAAGAATCTGTATAATCAGCGTAAGGGACACCTGGATTTCTAGCATATCGATATACTCCTTCTACTTGAAAAGGAGTGTGTGCAAAATGCTCTGCTAACTGATTAACGTCGATTTTCACATTGCATACCTCATTTCAATAGTAGTTTGTTCGGTAATCCTGAGATCGATCTTTTAAGGTCAGTATCCCCACCCTCGTCATGCAGCCATAAATCAATCTAGTAGACGCCTTAATCCGAATCTCTTTTTTAACTGGGCTATGTAAACTCGGAATCAATCAAAAGTCTGCCGTTGGGATACAGAAAGGTGGGCAAGAGGACTCTCGTCTATTTTTAGATTAATGATAACGATTATCATTGTCAACATATATGAACAATTAAAAAGCCGCACCCGGAAAATGTACTTATGGATGATCTGCTGCAAGAACTTTCAGGCGTAAAGGGAGGGATAACAAAATGGCGGTTAGTGAACTGGGAAAATGCTCAACGATATGTCTCGAAGTGCAACTCACGGGGCCTGACTTTCGCTAGCTTCGACGTTGTTGTTTCTTCACTATTTCTAGCCAATAAAATTTTCGTCATTTGTGGTATGGTTCACAGGGTTATCGGCGAATAATGCTAAAGGAGCATGCCGCGGCATGCTCCTTCTTGATTTTCTTATGGATTTTTATGTACCGTCAGGCTTTACCCGTCGCCTTTAACAGACGAAGCAGCAGCTCCTTGCGCGGTTCCTGCGCTTTGCGAGCCAACACTGCCAGCTTCTCCGCCTTGCCCCAGATTGGATACAGCACCCGCTCGGCCTCGTAATCCGTCAGGGCTTCTACGTGCTGTACCAACAACGACAGCTTGTCTTCGCTTTCCAGCTCCTGCTGAATCTTCAGCTTTAGCGAACCGTGGGAGCGCCGCAGGCAGGCGACCAAGGCGGGAGTCGAACGTTCCGTTACGCCATGGGTTTCGGCAAAAACGGCAGTGTACTTGTCCTGCACCAGCTGATGCTCATCGTCCACAAGGGCCATGTACTCTTCGACCAACGGAAAATAGCGCTCGGCCGAAAGTCCCAGCCCGAATACGGCATAACTGCCTGGCATTACGCTTTTTTCGCCTTCCGTATCCTCGTACCATTCAAACTCTTTCATTGCCTCACGAGCGTATTCCTCCAATAACGGATGCAGCTCAGAATACGCCAGTGCATTCGCAAAAAAACGGTGCGTATCCGACTTGACAAGCCCCTTAACGGGCAATTCCTCTCTCACGCTGGATTTTAGCTTAATTTTGTAGCTTTTCGGGAATCCCTTTCGGAGCAGGGAGAGAATAAACGAAATCGCCCGTTCGTACGCCCCGGCTTCTTCCTTGCAAATATCGATCGTAATGATGGAAAAAACATCGTTAGCCTTGCATTCGACCGACTCATGCCGCACATGAACGTCTTCTGGCGAGAAGCTGTCGCTGCCCTCCTTCAGCATGCGCCCGGCCTTGCCGCTGCCAAGTTGCTTCGCCAGCTCCAGAAAAGTCAGGCCCTTGAATTTGCTGTAGTTGGGCTCGTAACGAAGAATCATCACCGCGCCGTACAACAGTAAGTCGACAGGCTGATTCGGCTCATCTTTGTTCTCCAGAGCAGCATCCGGCTTGATTTTATAATCATTGATCCTATATTCAGAACGAGCGAAATCGTAGTAACGTCGCAGGAATACATTATCAGCCCAGCCGGTCAAGGCCTGGATGATATATCTTCGATGATCCGCCAGCGCTTGCGTCTGTTCTTTGTTCAGCTCCTGAATCCGGTCAAATAAAGCAGTCATCCTTGCCACTTCCGGTTCGTGAAACAAATATGGGTCCAGCAGATGACGCGTCAAAAAGAAGGTTTCCAGTGGCTTTGTCGGGTAAGAGCCCTTCTCTAATTTTTTCTCGATATAAGACTGAATTCGTTCCAAAAGCTGCCGCTTTTTCTCTTCATATACGATTTCCAGTACCGTTAATTTCACGGGCCCGTCTGTCGTTGCAAAGGTTCCTTGCAGGGTAAACCGGTAGTCGATCAACGGCGACGTCTCCAGCTTGTCCAGCTTCTCTTTAACGATTTCCGCAAGCAGGGGATGAACCTCATGCAAGACCTGCTCCCGCGTAAATGGTGAAGCCTTTATCGACTTGCTGCCTGCAGCATTCCGTCCAAAATTCAAACTGTCAACGCGGGTCCTGCCCGGCCGATAATCCAGCATAATTCCGTTAAATATACCCATTTGCAGCGTGGTTCGCTTGACCGCTCCCTCCACGTCCTTCCGATTTTCCTGTTCGTCAAACCATTCATGAATCGCCGTTTTCATCTCTTCCAGCGCTTCTTCCTGCAACGTGTTCATCGTCTCCCGCCTTTCCGCGTGTTTCATCAGCTGATCTCGCCATGCCCGTCAACATATCTATTTTACAATACGGATTAATGTTCGCATGATCCTATTATTTTACATGTCAGCAAGTTCCAGAACAATGAGTCTAACGTCCGGTTGCGGAAAGGAAAAACCGGATTCAGACGTATACACGTCCAAATCCGGTTGTATGGCGAAATCCTGTGGGGTCTTCATTTCAATCAGAGGCTTTTAATTTAAAGCAACTTAATAAGCTCTTCTAGCTCATCAACCAATACTTTTGCAAGTTCAAAATTAGTATCTTTTAAAGCCAATTCTATTTTCATTTCAACCGATTTTTTATTTTGTTCAGTTTCTAAATAGTCTCTATCAAAATGACTAGCATAAATCATCTGTCTAAATTTCCGCATACTCATTTTTCTAATCGTCTTATCGTCAATGATTAATACATAATCCATACCATTTACAACAGAATAGAAATCATGAGAAATCATGAGAATCGCACCTTTATAGTCTTCAATGGCTTTCTCCAGTGCTATTTGTGTATAGGTGTCTAAATGGCTTGTCGGTTCATCAAGAAGCAATACGTTTGCTTTACTCGCAGAAACTTTAGCCAATTGAAGTATATTTTTTTCTCCACCAGATAAAGATTCTATCTTTTGATTAACGATTTCTCCTTCAAAGCCATAGTTTGAAATATACGATCTAATCTCATCATAAGTTTTAAACCCAGCATCGATGAATTCTTCTAGTATTGTATTAGAATCCTTTAGCACTTCGCCTTGATTCTGAGATAAATAAGCCACTTTAACATCAGCATTTATTTCAATTGAATCATGATTATTTTTAAAGATATCTCGGAGTAAAGTCGTTTTCCCTGTACCGTTTGAACCAATAATAGCTACTTTATCGGTAGATTTTATCTCAAAATTTACATTGTCTAAAAGCAACTCATCAAAGGCAACACGATAATTATTAACATTTACAACAATGGTATCTTCAATCTCATTTTCAATACCGAAACTGATAGTCGGCTGCTTAATATCAACAAATGGCGCTTTAATTCTACGCGCTTCCAATCTCTCTTGAAACCTAACTCTAGCTTTTAACGCTCTACCTCTAGAGGCTTCTGAATTATAAGTTGCGATAGCTCTAAGATTATCAATAATGTTATCGTATCTCTCAATTTCTTCTTGTTCAGCAACTGCGATTTCTTGCAACTCAATTTTTGTCTGAAGTAATGAGAAATTATACTCAATATACCGCCCATCAAACTCTTGGATCTCCATGTTTTCAAGGTGAATAATTTTGTTGAAACAATGATTCAATAGATATCGGTTGTGCGTAACAACTAGCAGTATGCCTTTGTGAGAATTAATAAGGTTTTTAAGCGCATTTAGGTTTTCAAAGTCTAAAAATACATCTGGTTCGTCCATAATCATTAAGTCTGGATTACTAAGCATTTCCTTCATCACTTGAATAAGTTTGAATTCCCCACCACTCAGATCGGATACCCTAAGATCTTTTAGCTTCATGAGGTTTGCTAGATTTAGTTTCTTATTAATGTTGCTTTCAAAATCAGCCCCACCAATTGAATCAAATGTGTCTAAAGCTAATTGATACTTTTCTAATAACGCATCCATATCCGATGATGTTTCCATTTCCGTACAAATAGATGTTATTTCATTTTGTATCTTAATAAATTCTTCCCCTATATATTCAAAAACTGTTGTTTCTTTCGTTTTGTCGAATTGTGGGAATTGGCTTACATGCCTAATTTTGCAAGTCGAATCTATTTCTAACTTGCCTTCGAACAAATATCTTTCTGGATCCATCAGTATATCTATCAATGTACTTTTCCCACTGCCGCTTGTTCCTATAAAAGCACAATGTTGTGCCTCTTCAAGCGTAAATGAAATGTTTGTATATAGTTCTTTTTGCGGAAATGAGAAGGATAAGTTATCAACTTTTATCATAGTATTACCTTTCTTTATAACTAAAATAGCGACTATTATGAGATGTATTGCAAAACGTAGATTTTGAGCTTACCGTTGTAAGAGTAACACTGTTTACAATCAACTACAATCCCATTGTATCCCATCCCTTGGGGATCAAAGTTCCATGCTACCTCAACTGTCCTCATAAAAGCGCCGGAATGTACCTTATTCATTTATCTGGCTCCTTGATCAAATAATGATAAGGCGAGAATACCTCCTGAGGAATTGCCAACGGAATAGGTCGGGGTGCTTCTGGCTGTTGCATTTCATTCCATTTTTTGCATACTTGACTCGAGTTGTATAATAAAAACTTGTTGTTACTTATGATAGGGTTCACCATAACACTCTATCGGCGAAATTTCGTCCGATATTATATTTTCAAGCTTCTTTCCTCGCTTATTCTTGTTGCATTTTGAGTTAAAGAAGAAATGACTTGAGCAACTACATGAGGATTAGTCTCCTCTCCTGATTCAAGCCATTGATTAATAACTCCCGTTGTTCCATAGACCATGTATGCAAAAATAAAGCTTCTTTTGGATTCATTCAATTGATCATTTATCTCTTTATGGCGAAAGAACTGCTCTTTAAACTCGAGTAAAATTTCAGTCAAGAAACTGCCTTCTTTATGTTCAGCTATAATAATCCGATAAATCGATCTTCGATCATAAATCAAGTTCAATAGCTGAACAACAGCTTCACTTTCCGAGCACGACTGTTGACGTTTACTCATTGTTTCTCTAATTTCCTGGATGAACTCTTGTCTCAATGTATCAAATAGGTCGAAAGAATCCTCATAATGTAAATAAAAAGAACCTCTGTTAATATCAGCTTGTTTGCATATTTCGGTGACCGTTATCTGTGATAGCTTCTTATACTCAAGCAGTCCCAAAAAGGAGTCTTTGATACACTTTTTTGTAAATAAAGCTCGTCTATTATTTTTAATTCCTACGATTGTAAGCACCTCGCCTTTAATAACTATACATTTAGAAGCGCGTTGTTTAGTTAATATCAAACTACTATTTAATTGATTATTGTCAATCTAATCTCCACATGACTATACTAAAACTATGACATTAATACAACACATGTTCAGTTAATGACTTGATCTAGCAGTCGATTCGAAATTAACAAGAAGAAAGGAATTCGCCTATATGAAAGAAACGATTAGTTTAATTACGGGGGCCAATTCAGGAATTGGATACGCTACCGCAGAGGGATTGGCTAGGCAGGGGCATCACGTTATTATGGTAAGTCGCAATAAACAACGGGGAAAAGCAGCGCAACAAAACATTATTACCAACACTAAAAATTCAAAAGTGGATTTACTAGTTGCAGATCTATCGTCCCAGAAGAGTATAAGACAATTGGCGCAACAAGTTAACGAGCGTTACGACAAGCTTGATGTGCTAATCAATAACGCAGGAGGATTATTCAGCAGTTACACAGAAAATTCGGATGGCTTCGAGCAGACGTTTGCCGTCAATTATCTTGCGCCCTTTTTACTGACACACCTCTTAATGGATAAGGTGAGAGCTTCAGAAAAGAGAAGAATTATTAATGTTGCTTCAATTATGCAGGCTAAACAGTTTGATTTGGAAGATGCAGCTCAGCCTAACTCGGCTAAGTATACTAGTATGAATGCCTATAAGGTATCCAAAACAGCTGTTCTAATGATGACCTATTATATGGCTGAGCATCTATCAGGAAGTGGAGTTACTGTTAACACTCTACATCCCGGTAGCATTTACACTCCACAATCCGCAAGAATAGTACCTACATTTTTAAGACCTCTATTGAAGTTATTTATGCAATCACCTGAACAAGGCGCAAGCACTTCTCTCTATTTAGCTTCATCAGATGAGGTAAGTAATGTATCTGGCAAGTTCTTCAAATCCAAGAAAATGGCACAGACGGTGCCCTTTTCCTACGATTCAGCAAAACAAAAAGCACTTTACGATAAAAGTATAATTTGGACTGGAGTTAACCCTTCTGATTGATGCAGTATACGGGACATCGCGATTTTTTGAGGACAGTTCATTATAACGAAGGTGCCAAGCACATGTAGAGAGAAAATGATCGCAGCGTTCATCCTCCGCTTTACCACTATTTGTGATACGGTTCACCGTAACGGAGCCATCGGCGAAAAATGCGAAAAGGAGCATGCCGCGGTGCGTATTGCCCAACCATTTAATACCCAATCAAGAGGCCTGACATGCCTACAATAGTAATGCACAAAGGCCACCGAAGAAAATCGGCGGCCTGATTGCCAGTATTTTAACTATCGTTTGCCTAGATCAGCCTCCGGTGCTCTTGGTCGATAACTTGGTTAAACAGCCGTATATCCGCCATCCACCAACAAACTTGCTCCTGTAATGAATGAAGCATCGCCGCTTGCCAAAAATAGAACCGCTTTCGCTACTTCTTCAGTTGTACCCAATCTTCCTATTGGATGTTGTGACTGCAAATACCGTAGCATTTCTTCCGGTATTCCGCTGATTAGAGATGTCTCAATATAACCAGGACAAACCGTATTCACACGAATTCCTTTGGCAGCATACGCCGCAGCCGATGATCTTGTCAGCATATGAACGCCTCCTTTAGCTGAAGCATAAGCCGATACACGGGCTTTCCCAACAAAACTATGGACAGACCCGCAATTAACAATTGCCCCGCCATCGCCCTGGACCAGCATTTGCTTGATCGCATGTTTGTTGCAAAGGAACACACCGGATAAATTCACTTGAATTATTTTCTGCCAAACCTCATAGTCAACCTGGTCGGTTGGCCCATCGCTCGCCACCCCTGCATTAGCAAAAAGCACATCCAACCTGCCATAACGGCGAACTGTGGTTTCCACCATTTGCATGACCGATTCTTCATTTGTCACATCCGTTTGAATAAAGAAACTATCCATCCCCCTCCCATTAAGTGCTCGGGATATTCCCTTGCCCTTATCAGAATAATCGGCAATGACTACCTTGGCCCCTTCACCTGCAAACAATCGCGCTGTTGCCTCCCCAATCCCTCCTGCACCACCAGTTACAATAACAACTTTGTCCTGAAATCTCTTCATATTCAAGCTCCTCTCGAATAAATCTAACTAGTTATTTATATTTAAGGGATATAAAAAGCCTTCCCCTTCTACAACAAGGACGGCTCCATCAATCCATAAACAACGATAAGAACTAACTGTTCTTTATATTGTTCCAGTGATATATTGGATAGCATATTATCAGGCATTTCGCTAAGCCGACGATAGGATTGTACAAATGGAATGACAAGATTCATCAATACAATCGGCACCATAATCGGATTAATCTCCTTACGTATCAATCCGTTTGCTTTTGCAGATTCACCAAGTTGGCGAAACAGGATGATATCATCAGGCGAATATGCAATGGATTTCCACACTCTCCACTCCTCCGCGGCTTCCCATAAATAGATTTTTAAATATCTCGGATGATCCAATAAAAACTGAAACGAGTTCCGTATGACGGCTTCCAGCATCAAGCGGAATTTTAATGGATCCGAGGTCGTTGCCGAGTCTGCTAAAGAGCCCCCCAACAAGCTTTCAAAAACGGTATTGCCCAACTGATCGGCCCGTTTAATCACACCTGTATAGAGCCCTAACTTGTCCTGAAAATATTGGTATATAAGGCTTTTATTATATCCTGACAAGCTCGCTATTGCATCAACACGCGTAGCAGAATACCCATGCTCCGCAAACATCTCTTCTGCAGCGTCAAGAATCAATTCTTTTGTTCTCGCTGCATCGTACGTCTTTCTCTTCTTTTGCATGCTTATGTACAACCCCAATTATTTTTAACTAACTAGTTAGATTATGTGTTATTACCATTCATTTGTCAAGTATTACAGCTCTTTCGAATTAAACTGAAGCGATACGTTGATTCGGACGAACAAATGGTTCAACAGATGTTCTTCTGCCGAAAAGAACCGCTTCAACTTGAATTGATCCCCGCCATTTTAAAGTTTTTTTCAGCCAATGCTTGCTTAAGAAATTGATACAGATTATAACTCGCCAATTGGAGCGGATAGGCCGACTCCTTGCACAAGACCCCGAAGGTCATATGGACAAGACTTCCGCTGATTTTTCTTACGTGTGTCCCCTGCGTATCGGTATCGATTCCGATTTGGGAAACAAGGGCGATCCCAAAACCATTCTCAACATAATACTTCAGCGCTGTTATGCTTCCGATCTCCATCGTTTCCAGCGCAACATTTCCCTTTTCTTGCATAACCATCTCCAGCCTCCTGCGATAAGGACACGTTGCTTAACCGGCACGTTATCATAATCGCCAAATCGCATCTCGTCAAGAGATAATGTGCGAATGAGCGACATAGCGGGGATCCCCCCTTATGCTTTCTAAATAGGAACGAATTTCAGAGTATGCAAGGCAATATCGCTTTTTCCAATTCATCCGGTGTCACGTAAAATATTCTTCAGATCGATGAGGAATAAGGAAAGGAGATCTGCATGAACAGCGTGGACAAAATCAGATTCTTGCTCTTAAACGGCGAATCGCCCGAGGCAACTTGTTACGGGTATATGGAGCTGAATCGGGATGGCAATATGATCGCGCTCTACAATAGTTGCGGCGAGGAAATCGACATGTTTGGCGGACATGAATTTGTTAGGATACGGGCTCTTGGCAAATTCGATGATGAAGACCGCGATAATTTTTACTCCTTGTTAGAAAGTGATGGTGTAGGATAACCTGCACGACAGGTGAAGATTCGGTGTCAAGGCCAGCTTAACGATACGGGGTGAGCATGATGAGCAAGAAGCAAGAACGACTCAAGGATGGAACGAACAAATTCATGCCCGGCAAGGTAGCAGCACTAATGAAATGGAATAACAAGCCGTGGATGAGATATTGATGACGATACCACTGTGAAGAAATTGGTGGCGTGGTGTAATAATAACGGCTTCCCGATCAGCGTTCCTACCATGTACTCTTACATCAAGCAGCGCCGGGAAGCGATTGTAAACGGGCTCACGTTGGAACTTCTACACGCGAAGGAAGACCCGTTCAAGAAGGCATTGGAAGATTCATTGCGGGATAAGGCAAGAGAAAAGGGCAATACAAAGTATAAGGAGAACCGCGCCGGAGAACGTGCCAAGATAAAGGCCACGCTGGCGAAGGAACTGGCGGATCAAGAAAGCCCAAAACGCATCCGACACGATATGGAATTACTGGACGCGTTGAGCAAGATGGAAGTGATCAGTCCAGTCACCGCAATCAAGGCGATTGAGATGAAGCACAAGCTTTCCAATGGATCGGCTAGCGGTTATACGCACTATGGGCTGGAGGAAATCAAGCTCAGAGAAGCAGGGCACGAACAGGCCATGACCACAGCTATCCTTGAGTTCATCCCGATAGAGCAGAATGATGCTGATCCAGCCATGGAGGATGTGACGCGGGCTTACTACGAATCGTTGGGGCTTGGCGAGGCATACCGGCAGATGGAGGCCATGAATTGATTGAGCATGCCAATGGACCAATACAATTTCAAAAACGGTGGTGAAGATAAGATGGAACAGATTTATGTGAGTCAGACGGTAAAGCGAATACAGAAGCGGCTGAGCCATAGTGATAACGGAGCGGCTTTCAAGCATCTTCCTGGTTCTCGAACTAATTGACATGACTATTCCCCCTGTACCGACTTTACTGATCGATGTGTATAAATATCCCAATGTCTTACATATATAATATTTTGACCTACTACCAAGATCTCTTTTTCTAGGGGCATTTCAGGCCGGAGCGCACGACGAGGAGATAGAATATTGGCTGACACGAGATTTTTTTCGCCGTCACTTATGATACGGTTCAGCTTAACGGGTCTATCGGCGAAAAATATGCCACGGTGCATAGTTGCTGGACTTCTTAGCTCATTAAATCAAACAAATTTCAATCCTAGGATCAGATCAAGCTTTCGTAAACATGCACGGAAGGCCGCCGAAGTAATCGGCGGCTTGGTTGTATGCCATTCAACTATCGTTCCCGTTACTAGCGCAAGTCGTAACGGTATTTTATCGTTAAATCTCTCGTTCGACATTCATGACCGTTCTATACATTTTTTCTGCTTCAATAGGACTTTCTTTTGCCGTAACATGGTGCGGAATAACCCGGCATACTTGAACCGGTCCGCCGAATACAGCCGACCTATACTTGTCCACATGCTGCTTCGACAAGGGGCGGTTATAATAGCCGGGTACGTATTTATTGATCATTTCCTGGAGTACATGGGTGGCTTCGTCCAAATCTGTGATTGGCTCCGCTTGACCAAATATCATTACGCTCATATAAGCCGTATCCGTTTTGGCAGGTACCGGATCCGTGATAATTCCGTATTCCTCACATACCGTAAAACATACCTCTGGATTTTCACTCATGACATGATTACGTCTTCCATCTCCAGCCCCGTGAAAATAGAGCTTCCCTTCAGTCCACACATAATTAAGCGGCACAACATAGGGTAGTTTCCCATCAACTAACCCAAGATACCCAATTCTCACTTGGTGAAGGAAACTATCAATTTTCTCTTGATCCCGGCATTCCCTGATCTTGTAACGAATCGAATCCATTTCAAAAATCTCTCCTTTCACTCATAAAATATTCATCCCAATCCAATTAGTCTTAACTCCGATACTCTTCTAGAGTGCAGCAACGACCAGGTTGCAAATACCAGCGTTCTTACGGTAGTATATCAACGAATGGATTGTGTTAAAACATCCAAACATCACGATTATGAACAATCCATAATGAATACTTTATGATTAGAGCTTCGGATTTGGAGGTGTGTGCGATGATGAAAGTAATTCGTGATGATAAGAGACCAATCTGGCAGCAATTGCTTGATCAAGCGATTCATAATATTACTAGAGGAATCTGGGCGCCAGGAGAATTGCTGATTCCTTCCCGCGAACTTGCTCAAATAATAGGTGTCTCTCGCTCAACTATACAGATCGTCTATGAGGAATTGCTAAGTCGAGGCTATACGGTTACATCTCGCAGAGGAGGAACTCGAGTTAGTAATTGGAAGCAAGTCACTGTCACTGAGTCAACGAAGGAAATAACAGCAGGTGGCCCCATTCCCCCCTCACTTCCCTTGTTGAACTCGGCTGTCGATCAATTACATGACTGGTTCAGAGGCAAAGAAGATCGAGAAGTGGATATTGATTTTAGTCCCCATGAACCCTATTTGGATGGACAATTTCAAAAGAACTGGCGACAATCGCTTCTCCACGCATCCGCTGCAATGGATTTATCAAACTGGGCTTACGGTAATCCTTGTGGTTTCACACCATTACGTGAGCAAATTCAGCGTTATTTATCACTTGAACGAGGCATCCATATCCAAACCAATCAGATTCTGTTGACCTCAGGAGCTCAGCATAGCATTGACTTAATCGCACAATCGCTTTTATCTGATGGGGACACTGTCTCTGTAGAAGATCCCGGTTTTCCAGCTGCCTGGATGGCGATGAAATATCGGCGTATGAATGTTGTGCCCGTTCCCGTTGATGAGTATGGTCTTGTGGTTGAGCGTATTCACCCACAATCCAAACTGATCTTTGTGACCCCTTCGCACCAGTGCGCAGTCGGGGTCGTTATGTCGGAGCCGCGCAGGCAACAATTGCTACATAAGGCCGCTCAAGAACAATTTTGGATCATTGAGGACGATTATGATAGTGAATTTCGATATCGTGGGGAGCCGCTTCCAACGCTGATTAGCCAGGCATCTAATAATACCTTGTACCTCATGAGTTTTTCTAAAATGA
This sequence comes from Paenibacillus ferrarius, assembly GCF_002027705.1. Taxonomy (GTDB): domain Bacteria; phylum Bacillota; class Bacilli; order Paenibacillales; family NBRC-103111; genus Paenibacillus_E; species Paenibacillus_E ferrarius. Next base: position 343,111 of record NZ_MBTG01000023.1, read on the forward strand.
TTGCTCCAGGCATTCGTATTTCGGCTATCGTTGGATCTGTAGAGGCAATTGCTCAACTAGCCAGGGTACAGGAGCTGACTTACCGTCATCTTCCGATTATGGATCAGCTAACACTAACCCACTTCATCAAGAATGGGCATTTTATGCGCCATATGAGAAGAGTCAGAAATGTCTACCGACGAAGACACGAAGCCATGACAAAGGCTATTATGGCTAGCGGTTTAGGGGAGCGTTTCACACTAAGTGGAGTAGAAACGGGATTGCATATGTTACTTGAAGCTGAAGAGTCATATGACGAAGAAACCGTGACAAAGTTAGCCCTTCAAAAGGGAATACGTGTATACCCTCTTGGACCTTATTGTTTGGAAAGCAAACGAAAGGGATGGGTGTTGGGGTTTGCAAAAGTAGATGAAGTATCGATTGAGCAGGGGATTCATCGTCTTGCGGAGTTGGTCTTATAGAGTCATCTTCACAAGAAGCAGTTTCTTGGATAAGTAAACATGTCCTTTGCCCGTTAACTGAGTGGGTGCCCTTCGTAGCTTGGGATAATATGCGAGCTTGGTAACACACTGGGGTTCATCGATTTCAGTGACTACTAGCTTGCCAATCTAGATAACGCACCACAGCCATCTTACCTATACTTTTTTTACAAATTCGAATTTTAATTTCATCGCTCCAAAACCATCAATCTTGCAATCAATATCATGATCGCCATCGCTTAATACATTCCCATTAGAATCTTTGATAATCTTATTATCTTCACTCTTCTCAGTTTCCGATTCTTGCGACCACTCATGACTACATTCCGGGCAAATAAATATTCCTCCGTCTTCGTACGTATACTCCGAGTTACATTGAGGACAATTTGGAAAATCCGCCATCATTCATTCTCTTCTTTTCCTATACTGTCAAAAATCGTTAAGTGTGCGAGTTATTCAGATGATGATATTCACGCAGTTCTTTTTGGAAACGATGAAAAGGACTAGATAAAACTTTAATATTTCTTTCGATTTTAATTCGTTTTTTAGGATCATTCTTGCAATGGTTCAATCGGTCAATGTTTTTATCTATCTTCTCCCGGAGCGTTAGGATGAATCCTATCGCTATATGTTTTGTTGCTAACTCATGTAGATCGGTTGCTAAGGCTTCACTAAGATTTCGAATATTCTGCATGTGTAACGGCTTCTCCACGAAAAAAAACTCCGGCGTGAAATCTTCACGATAATCTTGCCCTGGCACTTGTCTCCAAAAATCTTCCCAATCCTTCAGGCTTCCTGTTGCATAAAATAGATATTTTAGAAATCCGCATAACCATGCAGTACAACTGGTATTGCGTTTTTTACATCCAATTCCATTGGTAAGATGGAGACAACCATTACAACAGGAGCCCCCATTCATGATACAGACCTTGCAAATCAAATCGGATCCAACCTCATTCAAAGCATCAACGCCAATCTTGATAACCGTCTGTCTGCTCATATTTTTTATTTTAGAGGTCGATTCGTAAATGGACTGCGAATTGGGCTGTGATTGCTCATTTGGATTAAAGCTTGGCATTCGCCCTCCACCCTTCAATAAAAAATCAAATATTCAAAAGTTTGAATGTAAGGAGTATTATAATGCAGATACATTCAAATAACAATTGATGCACCGGCTTATTCCTTTATCCACGAAGTATGATTTGAAATGTGCTATTATATTCATATATTCAAAAGTTCAGGTGTTAAGGAGCATGTGCTATGAATCAGCATCAAAATATTCATCAGTTTAAAGCCGACTTTTTTAAAGCATTAGCTCATCCCATGAGAATTCGAATACTTGAGGTTCTAAGCGAAGGCGATAGAAACGTTAACGAATTACAAAGCATCTTAGGTTCGGAAGGTTCAGCCGTTTCTCAGCAGCTGTCAGTACTGCGAAATAAGAATGTAGTGAGCGGCATAAAAGATGGGACATCGGTGATTTATTCACTACGAGATCCGCTGATTAAGGAATTGTTGGCTGTCGCAAAGCAGATTTTTGACAATCATCTCGTCGACGCTATTTCACTGCTTGAGGTCATTCGAAATGAGCAATAAACAATAAACAAGGGCATCCATGAGCAATTTCAAGGAGCACCTTGTTTATTTTCTTTTACCATGCATTTTCGGGGAAAACACTCGAATTTTAACGTTTGACTTTGTCAGCACTCGGGGGTACATTTTTTATATATTCAAATAATCAAATATATGAGAATAGAAGGTGCGTAGATGAAATGGACGGGAAGATATAAAGGATATCATGCATCTGCCTTTCGTAAGGATCTCATTTCAGGGCTTATAGTTGGCATTATCGCCATTCCATTAGGGATGGCATTTGCTATTGCCTCTGGGGTCAAGCCCGAGTATGGCATCTATACAACCATCATTGCCGGTATATTAATCTCTTTGCTCGGAGGCTCCAGATTTCAAATTGGTGGTCCGACCGGTGCCTTTATCCCCATTCTTTTCGCAATCGTCTTACAGTATGGGTACGAAAATTTATTAATTGCCGGGTTTTTAGCAGGTATCATTCTTGTTTTCATGGGAGTATTTAAGCTTGGCGCATTGATTAAATTTTTCCCTCGTCCCGTAACGATCGGATTTACGGCCGGGATCGCCGTCATCATCTTCAGCGGTCAAATCGCTAATTTTTTAGGGCTTAGTGATATTAAGAAACACGAAAATTTTCTTCCAAACATGAAAGAAATTGTGGTACATCTGGCAACCATTAATATCTACAGTGTCTTTACGGCTGCAATTTGTTTAGCAGCAGTCCTACTTTCGCCGAAATTTTTACCTAAGATTCCCGGTTCATTAGTGGGGCTTGTCTCATCAAGTGTTATAGCAGCATTGTTCTTCAAAGGACATGTAGCAACGATTGGTTCTTCATTCGGAGCGATCCCGAGCACATTGCCCCATTTTCATTTCCCCGAAATAACTTGGGTTCGAATAAAAACATTGATTCAACCAGCACTTATTATTGCCATGTTAGGGGGTATAGAATCCTTGTTATCGGCTGTGGTAGCCGATGGCATGACCGGTACTCGCCATAACAGCAATCGCGAACTAATTGGCCAAGGCATCGCGAACATCGTGACGCCTCTCTTTGGAGGAATCCCGGCGACTGGAGCCATTGCACGAACAGCAACCAACATTAAAAACGGGGCTACATCGCCACTTTCCGGCATCGTACATGGTATTGTCGTTTTCCTTGTACTCATTTTGTTTGCTCCATATGCTTCTAATATCCCACTTGCAAGTATGGCTCCCATTCTGATGTTGGTCGCGTGGAATATGAGTGAGCGCAAAGAATTTGCTCATGTCCTGAAAACGAAAACAAGCGATTCATTTGTTCTGCTGATCACCTTTTTACTAACCGTACTTACGAATTTAACAACGGCTGTTGAAGTCGGCTTAATCTTGTCTGTACTTCTGTTCGTAAAGCGAATGAGTGAATTATTGAAGGTGGCTAAAGTTTTGCCCGACTCAACTGACAAACACGAAAAAGTGAAAGCATACATGGTTTGCGAAGGACATGATTGTCCTCAAATCAGCATTTTTACCCTTGAAGGACCGCTGTTCTTTGGTACCGCCAATATATTAGAAAAATCAATTTTGGACACACTCCATCTTAACCCTAAAATTTTTATATTACGTATGTCGAAAGTACCCTACGTGGATACGACAGGCGAGTCCAAGCTAGCCCGATTGGTCAAAGATTTTGAGAAATTGGGTGGGATCGTCCTTATTTCGGGAGTTCAGCTACAGTCTATGGAAGTATTTAAAAAAACAGGGTTGTATTCGCTTATCGGAGAGGATCACTTTTTTGAGCATACGGGCGAGGCAATTAATTACGCATTAGCTCGACTGGACCTCAACAAATGTATGGGTTGTAAACATTTTGCATTCCGTGAATGCGAGACAATGTCGAGTTCAACCAGAACGTTAAAGCACCAATTATAACTTGTTAGAATCAAAATATTGACACCTATTCTATCAGCCAATAGAGCGAGGTTCATGGTTTTAATGACCATGACATCGCTTTTATATTTATCCGTCACGAATCAATATTCAGACATATATCATTACCTTGTTTTCCGCGCCAATTAAGGGTTTCACCAAAAATTCGTCGTTATTTATGGTACGGTTCCCCCCGATTTATCCGCATCGCGCGATAAATCTGCTCCACCAGCACCAGCCTCATCAGCTGGTGCGGCAGCGTCATGCGGCCAAAAGACAGCCGCATATCCGCACGGCGCAGCAGCTCGCCAGATAGCCCCAGCGAGCCGCCGATCACGAAGGCCACCTGGCTCCGCCCGTAGGTGGCCAACTTGTCGAGCGAGCCTGCCAGCTGCTCGCTCGACCACATCTCGCCGTCGATGGCTAGCGCCACGACGTACACATCCGGGGCGAGCTTGGCCAACAGCCGCTCGCCCTCCTTAGCCCGTACCTGCTGCTCCTCCGCAGGGCTCATGTTCTCCGGTGCCTTCTCATCCGGCACCTCTATCATCTGCACCTTGGCATACGGCCCAAGGCGCTTCACATACTCCGCTATCCCATCCACAAGATAGCGTTCCTTCAATTTCCCAACCGTTAAGATCTGTATATGCATAACCGATGTTCTCCCCTCAATGACTCCATTGGATATCGTACATTCAAATCGATCATAATCCTCTTTTTTGCTCGGAGCAGTGGAATTTATCCAATCAATTGCTCCAAATCTGCAACTTTCAAACCGTTTCATCAAATTTCACTGCATATTTTCCAATGAACCTGTCCCAAATCATTCGTCTAACAAGATTCCATTGGACTAGCTCCAATGAAATCACTGCCCCCAACAGCTTAGGCCTAATCCCGCCCCAATCACCCAAAACAAAACAAAAAAGGAAGGCTTCCGCCCTCCTCAAACAACTAGAAATCGCGCTAACTCCTTGCAATGCTCGCAATGCGTTGGTGGCTCCCAATTCGCGAAGTGGGTCTTCGCCAAATCCACGATATCTGGGGCTTCCTCATACTCATCAACAAATTCATCTATTGCGATTTCTACGTGATCTTTACAAACAACATACATGCAAGTACCTCTCATCCGCCATGAATCTTTATCTTTTACTCTTTACTATTTGCTTTTTACTCTTTACGCTTCACTTTGCACTCGTTACGCTCTTCCCTCATCCTTCACACGCCACTCAAATCACTTATCCGCAGCTTCCACCAAGGTAACCACCGCATTAAGCTTCTTCCCGCCGCGGTAATACACCACGTTCACTTTATCGCCAATCTTCTTCTCGTTATATAAATATTTCCGAAGCGCGATCGTACTGTCGATCTTGCGATCATCCAGCTGTACGATAACGTCCTGCGCTTTGAGACCCGCTTCCTTGGCAGGGCCGGATACCTCGAAGACGATAACTCCAGTTTTCACATCAGCAGGCAGCTTTAATACATCCGTTCCTTTAAAAGCCTGCAATTCTTGTGTCGACACACCCATGAGTGGTCTTTTGACTTTATGATCCGTAATCAAGCTCTCCAGGATCGGCTTCACGCTATTAATCGGAATCGCAAAACCTAGCCCTTCCACACCCATATCGGAGATTTTCATCGAATTGATGCCAACCACTTTGCCCTCGATGTTGACCAGTGGTCCGCCGCTGTTTCCTTGGTTAATGGCCGCATCCGTTTGGATGACATCCATTTCCCAGTCGTAGTCCGTGCCTTCCCGCGAGAGTGAAACCGGTATTGTCCGCTTCGGTGATGAGATAATGCCCTGTGTCACAGTCGGGGAGAAACCAAGTCCCAGCGGGTTGCCCACGGCAATCGCCATTTCGCCTGCACGCAGCGATTCGGAGTCGCCAAACTCAGCGAGAACTTTGATATCTTTGCCGTCTGCTTCAAGAACAGCCAGGTCGGTAATCTTATCCCGCCCAATCAAAGTCGCTTTCCGATGCTCCCCTTGGAAGTTGACGATTTCGAATTGGTTCCCGTTCTCCACTACATGGCTGTTGGTGACGATGCGGACTTTATCGCCAGATTTCGCGAACATGACGCCAGACCCGATGCCAATCCCGGTCTCTTGCCCTTTATCATCCCTTTTGGCTGAGATGACACTAACGACCGCAGGCTTAATTTTCTCCGTTGCTGCTACAACAGAGTCGTTAACGTTCATTGGACGCGTTTCTGCTTTGGTCGCAGCGGCTGATACGGCTGCCGTTTCGGCATGTGTTCCGCTTTTGCTTAAGCCGCCTACTAAGCCAACTAGCAGCAGCATCGCCAGTGCCCCGCCTACCCCTGCGATCAAGGCGACATTTCGCCTACGAACGGTGAAGCCCGTGAATGCTCCCGACCCTTTAGGACGCCATGGTGTCTCTCGCTGTCTGGACCTTTTCGTGGAATAAAAATCATCATCAAACAAACTCATCTCGGGTCCCTCCTCGCTAACGGGTTCAGCCGTTCCACACTCGCATTGGTTGTATATCAACTTTGTTTTTTTCAAAAAATTAGGAATGTTTCATTCATTTCTTGCCTACAATAATAGTAAACCAAATCTCTTAACGAATTACTAGAGTTTACTAGAACTTTAAATCAGAAATATAAAGGAGACTGACCCTTATGAATCGTATTCCTTCCCATTTTGACGAAATCAATATGATCGGTAAACTTGCTGACCTCAAGGAAAGCCACTATCACCAGTCCCTTGTTCTTTCATCGCTCATTCAAACCTTGATAGATAAAGGCATCATCACCACGCAGGAGCTTCAGCTGAAGTCTCAAGAAATCGACGCAGCGCTTACTCCGAATCCAGCACATCCCATTTCGTAGATCGGTCAAAATACGTATCCATCAGCCGCAATTGTTTGGACTCCGGGGCACGCTCTTGTACTATGTTATTCACCGTTAGCCTGGCCAAATCCATTAAATTATGGTCACGGCTTAAATGCGCCATATAGACCGACTTTGTTTTGTTGGTCATCACATCGCAGAGCGCTTCCCCAGCGGCTTCATTGGATAAATGACCTTTGTCTCCGAGAATACGACGCTTAATGCTCCATGGATAATGTCCTACACGCAGCATGTCCACATCATGATTCGTTTCCAGCACCATCGCGTCTGAATCCGTGATCTTCTCTTTCACCTTTTCACTCATGTAGCCCAAATCCGTCACAACGCTTAGCTTCTGCTCCCCTTCGTACAAGCAGTACCCCACCGGCTCCGCCGCATCATGGGATATTCCGAAGGACTCTACCCGCAATGTGCCGAATTCCTCCACACCACCGGTTTCCATAACTCTTTTATTGCCTTCTGCAATGACACCGATCTGCCGGTCTAACTCTTCCCATGTCTTCTCATTCGCATAAATAGGCAAGTCATATTTTCGGGCAAAAGCGCCTAACCCTTTAATATGATCGGAGTGTTCGTGCGTAACAAGGATCGCATCTATGCTGCTTGCCGCGAGCTCGCGTTCCTTCATTAACAGCTCCATCTTCTTGGCGCTAAAGCCCACATCGATCAGTACCTTGGTCTCCCCATTGTCGACCACCGTTGCATTGCCCGTCGATCCGCTCGACAGCACTGTAAATCTCATTCCCATCTTCCCTGCTCCTCTATGCCTGCCATTCATCTTGCTTGTCATCCTGGCCTTCATGCTGTGTTATTTCTTATCTTTGCTCTTATCATCAGGCTTGGCCGTACTTGGGGCCTTCTCACCCTCAGGCTGCGTACCAAAAGGCGCCAGTTCAGAGCCTTTCTGCGGAGACTCCACAGCTCCATTGAATGCTTGCACATAATAAACATCTCTAATATCTCCGTTATCGATCGTAATCCGCCAATGCGGAAACATCGGTTGCGTTTGTGAGTTATAGGGCTGTCCGTGATACCCTAGTCGAACCTCCGTAATAATGGAGCCTTCGCTCAAATAATTGTCCACTAAGCTGCGCACCGCTAACTGCGCGGGAATCAGCTTCGTCTCGGTTTGCTCTACACCTGATTCTACTTCAACGTACGCTTGACGGTAACTGGTAATTTCTCCATTTTTCTCATTAAGCTCCACTTTCACATCGAAGAGCGGGAGCTTGTCATACAACTGCGTGAACACATATTTCCTTTGCCCATCTTTGCTCAGCGTAGAATCTAGTTGATAGAGACTGAAATTAGGAATCTCCGATTGGGCTTGTACTTCTTTACTCGCGCCTTTACCTAGCAGATTGCTCATGTTAATCGGTGTTTTCAATGGTTTCTCTTCACCTGGTTTAATACTATCGTCATATTTCACCGTAATGACCTTCATCTTCACGATATCCGTTGGCAGCTCATCCATTAACCGAATGTTCTTATTGCGGAGTGCCCGATTCAGCTCCTCTACCGTACCCGACGTGTCCAATGAAACTTCCGTCTGATTGGAACGATTGGTGGACCACAATTGGAAACCAAGAATCATATTCAACAGCAGAAAAGAACATATCAAAATCGTTTTGGCCCGGCTCCAATTCATGATCTCACCCATCTTCCATCCATCTCTATTTATTCAATAAAATCGTAAGTACCATCACGCAGCTCCAACGCCCATGAGGGAGAGAGCGTAAGCGTCTTATCCGAAACAACAGGACGGTACGCTGGGAAAATCGCTACAATACTCGCACGGCGCTGATAATATTGCAGTCTTTCTTCCAAGGCATCTCCGGATATCAACTCGGCATCGCGCCGCTGAGCAGATTTGAGATCAGGTACGACCATCGACCGTTCGAAGCCGGATATAATCCCTTTTTGCACCTGCATCTTCATCGTTCCGAAGCCTTCCAGCTGTGCAGTCAGAATCGGCAAGGATTCATAATATTGTCGGAATACAAAAGTCTGATTGTTGAACAACTGTTTTTCTGGCGTATGCGCGACCAAATATTTGCCATCCCAGCCAATATGCTGATTAATAAATTTAATGCCTGCCAGCAAATTCTCCAAGACTTCACTCTTGCTTTCCACTGGTGCCACGGGATCGGAATACGTAATCCACTTGAGATCTCGATTGAGCTGGAAACCTCGCTTGCTGTCTGTATATATCTCAGAACCATCGCGCTCTTTGAGATAACGGGTTATCCCCGGATCAACGAAAAAGCTTTGTTTCAACTGGTCCGCCGTCAGCAAGCTGTACGTAAATACATAGCTCGGCAGGCGCAAGGGTTTAAGCGGAAGGTAGTAATCTCCACCATTTGTTGTTTTGTATAAATTCGTTACATCTCCGAAAGCAGCGAAATTCTCCACGTCTTTACTCGTAAAATCGGCCCCAATCACTTCATAGCCAACCCCCGGAGAATCCGTGAAAAAGAACGCCCGCACATCTTCATTCGTTCCTTTGGAGTAAATCCAAATACGTGTCACTTTATCATTATCAGGCGGAAGCTCGCCTTCAATTCGCAGCAGCTGCTGAAGAACAGTGAAAGGAATGCCATCATGGAACCGAATTTCCACTCCCTGCTGCTTCGAGCGAATATCTTCCCAATTGACATTGACCAGGTACATGGAAGTTTTGCGAAAGCCTTTGAAGCTCCGCTGTTTGATATTGTCTAACAATCTCGTGTAGTAATAGTTGCTCGGGTATAAAACAGAGTGCTGCTGATTCCCCATATGTACAATGATCTGATCAGGAAAAAGCATATCCTGCAGCTCCGCCTGCTTGCCCAGCGTCTCGGTTTGAATATAATTGCTTTGCTGAATCGGCTCAATCTTCGGTGGATTGTAAGAAGCGAGCAAAAAGCTTTGATACAAGCTGGACCCAATTAGGACAACAAGAAAGATCGATTTTAAACTTTCAATCATAGCTCATCCTCCTCTTCTTGCTGAATCGGCAGCGTGAATACAACACGGGTTCCATGACCCAATTCGGATTCCAAATGGATGGAGCCGCCGTGCGCTTTTACTATTTCCCGGGCAATAGACAATCCTAGCCCTGTACCGCCCATGTTGCGGGAACGTGCTTTATCTACGCGATAAAACCGCTCGAAAATCCGGGACAAGTCCTTCTTCGGAATACCGATGCCATTATCCTGAACCGTAATCTCCAGCATATCTTTCTCGAGCTTCTTCGCTTCTAGGCGAATAGCTCCTTCATCACCGGTATATTTGATTGCATTGGATACCAAGTTATCGAGTACTTGATCAATTTTATCCCGATCCAGCCTTAAACTGGTTACGCCGGGCTCCACTTGGATAACGATATTAATCTTGCGCTGCTGCAGCTGAAAAGAGAACCGGTCCGCAACCTCTTCCAACATCTCACTCACAAATGTCGTCGATTTGCTCATCATCGATTGCTTCGAATCAAGCCGTGACAGATGCAGCAGATCCGTCACCAAGCGGATCATCCGCTCTGTCTCGCTGCGTGTCACGCTGATGAAGCGCGAGGCGAGCTGCGGCTCTTCGATCGCGCCGTCATCCAGCGCCTCCAGGTAGCTCTTGATCGTCGTCAGCGGCGTTCGCAGCTCATGCGACACGTTCGCCACGAACTCGCGTCTGGCCTGCTCCAGCTTCTCCTGATCCGTGACATCCTGAAGCACCGCAATAATCCCATTCTGTCCTTCGCCACGGCGATGAATCGGTGTGAAGATAATACGCACGGACAGCTGGTCGTCCTCATCCGGCAGCTCAATATCCAGGAGCGTCGTGTTGACCTGTCCCTGAATGAAACCTCGAATGGCCTCCATCGGAATGCCCAGCACCTCCGAAATGTCCAAGCCGAGCGTCATCTCTTCTTCCGTTTGCAGAATTTGCTTCGCCCTGCGATTAAGCACGATGATTTGACCGCGATCATCCGTCGCAATAATGCCGTCATTCATATTCGTCAAGATCGATGCCAGCTTCTCCTTCTCCTCTTCATTCAAGGTGAGCGCTTCTTTGAGCCGATTCATCATGAAATTGAAGGTATGGCCCAGCTGCCCGATCTCATCGGTCCCTTGAATAATGAGCTGCTGATCAAATTTCCCCTCGGCAACTGCCGTTGCTTGCTTGGTAATTTCTTTGATGGGGTTCGTAATGGTGCTGGTGAGCAGCACCCCCAGAATCGCCGTAAGCCCCAGAGCAATCAACGTACCAGAGATGAGAATCCGATTAATCGAGCGGATCGTCTTATAGACATCTTCCATCGAAGCGATGATGTAAACGGCTCCCAAAACACGCACACCACTGCCTACGGGCTTCGCAATGATAACCTTCCGATAACCGTCTTCGTCCGTGAAGATCCGCTGGTTATCCTTAATGCCCTGCAAGGCCCGGATGACTTCCGGCTGTGTGTTTTTCTGCTTCAAATGATTCGGAACCGACGTGCTGATGACATTCCCGTTCGCATCGATAATTTGAATTTCTGCATTATTGATCGAAAATAAATTGCTGACGAATTCGTTCAAATCCGCGTACGTCTTCTTACCTTCGGCCGCATTTTTGCTGTCTTGGTCGCCGGTAAGGTAGGAACCCACGAAACCGGCGAGCAGCGTCACCTGACTGTTGCGCGAAGCCAGAAAGTCATTCTTGAAATACGTCTCCACCGTCTTATAGAAATACACGCCGATTAGCTGCATCGCAATTAGGATGAGCAGGACATAGATAATAATCAGCTTCGCTTGAATCGATTGAAAAAAGCGGATGCCCTTCATCCTTAGAAGCCTCCGGCCTTAGGACTGCGCATCAAATAGCCAAGCCCTCGGCGCGTCATAATGTATTCCGGACGGCTTGGGTCCGTCTCCAGTTTCTCGCGCAGCCGCCGGATCGTCACATCGACGGTTCGTACGTCGCCGAAATATTCGAAGCCCCACACCGCTTGCAGCAGGTGCTCACGCGTCATGACTTTGCCCGAATTTTTGGCCAAATATTGAATCAACTCGAACTCCCGATGTGTCAAATCGAGCGGCGTGCCATCCTTATACACCATGTACATGTCGTTATCGATGAAAAGCGCATGAATCCGCATGCCGTTGCGCTGCGTATCCGACTCGCTCGGAGCCGACTGTGCTTTGGTCTGCCTGCGCAAATGCGCCTTCACGCGAGCGAGCAGCTCTCGTGTCCCGAATGGCTTGGTCACATAGTCGTCTGCGCCCATCTCCAGTCCAAGCACCTTATCCAGTTCTGTATCTTTAGCTGTCAGCATAATGATAGGTGTATTCAGCTTGGAGCGGACCTCTCGGCACACATCCATGCCATCCTTCACAGGCAGCATAAGATCCAGCAGAATCAGATCCGGCTGCTCCGAGAATGCCAGCTCCACCGCACTTCCACCATCATAGGCACAGATCACCTGATAGCCCTCTTTTTCCAAATTAAACTTCAAAATATCTGCAATCGGTTGTTCGTCATCCACCACAAGAATTTTGCCAAACAAACCTACCACCGCCTACTCAAGGATCATTCCTCTTTGCTTTCGCTGTCCCAAGGGACGAGCGTGCATACTTCCCTATATTTTATCATATATTCAACTAAAAAGAGACAAGGCCCACCGAGTTGTTCGGTTTGACCTTGCCTCTATGTAAACTTAGCGATTTAGATACTTAAGTGGGTTCTCCAAACTGCCGTTCTTATGAATTTCCAAATGTAAATGGACGCCTGTGGAATCGCCCGTGCTTCCCATGATACCGATTTTGTCACCCTTCTCAACGATGGTGCCTTCGGTCGTTGTAACCTTGCTCATATGACCATATAACGTCTCGTAGCCATTCAAATGATTAATAATAACATAATTGCCGTAATCGGATTTGTAGCCGGTTTCGATCACTTTGCCATTATCGGCAGCCATGATGTTCTTATTGCCAGTAATATCAATTCCTTTGTGAAGCTTGCCCCAACGTACGCCAAACGTACTCGAAATACTAGGAGAAACGACAGGCCATGCGAACTTGCCAGTGCCTTCGCCTTTGACGACTTTGGTTCCCTTTTTCACTTTGGCTGTGACGGGTTTGTCGATAATCTCTTCATCCACAAGCTTTTCTTCGGTCAATAAACCATCGACCTTCGTCACTTGAATCGTAACCTTCTTCAGCCCGTTCTTGCCTGGCGAAATCGGTTCTACGACCCCGACGCGCTGCGAATCATCTTTCACATACTCCGTATCGTATTGAATCTCTTGATTCTTCACAATACGTTCTGTCGTTTTAACGGAAAGCGGCGGCTTCAACACCGTAACATCGAGCTGATTGCCGATTTTGAGCTTATCATCCTGAATCCCAGGATTTTTATCATAAATAAATTGCTTCGTGATCCCTAATTTCTTAGCAATACAAGAAACGCAGTCGCCTTCAACTACCGTGTATTTGGCTGGCTGAACATCACCCGTTTGGAGTTTCTTGACGACATCCTCGGGTTTAGCCAGTTCCTTCGGATCAATCTCTACGTCGACCTGATCCACCTGCTGAACAAACTCAACCTTCTCAAGTTCCGAAGGTGCAGTTGCAATATCATCGCCCATACTCGCCGATAGCGCAGCAACCTTAGCGCTTTCCTTGCCTTTGGGCGCGAAAGGAGCGCTTACCTGATCCAGAACCTGATTAACGGTCTGTTGATCTTTCAAAATAGCAATCGTCTTCCCGTCTATCTTCAACGCCACCCCGACCGGTTGAGGTATCAGCAGTTGATTAAGAGACGCCAAAAGGGCTGCATCGTCCGACTTGGCATTGTAAGCCCTTTCAGGGCTGTAGGTGATCCCATCTGTTTTGAGAACAACGTGTACTTCTGGAAAATCGTTCTGAACTTCTTGTGGTCTTTGCTGCTTATAGTCATCGATAATTTTATTATCACTTACAATACCTATTTCTTTGCCATCCAGCATGACATGATAAACATTATTCATGCCAGCTTCCACGTATTGATGTCCGGTAAATGTAATTACCCCTGTGAGAGCGATTGCGCTGACTCCCAGTACTAGAGACCATTTATGTCGTTTCATTACCGTTAGCGTCGTTGTTGTCGTTGTTTCTTCCAGCTGCTTGTCTGATACTGATTCATTTCCGGTCAAGCTTTCTCGCTTAGGTGTGAATCTCTTGATGAGATCCTTCACAAAGCGCATACCCCTGAAACCTGTCATGATCTTCTCCCTTTGAACGGTTTTGCATCCACAGATACATAAATAAACCTTGATTAGACATAATATCCATAAAGGATGTCTTCCTTTTGTTAAATTTAACACACTTTCTCTGCCTATTTCAACAAAATACTCGATATCCATGTGATAGATTCGTGTCCACCACCAAAAGAAGACGCTAAAGAGTCACTTTTTTGTCCGCATTGCCAATTGATTTTTGCTTCTGCTGCTAAATTTGACGAATATGCTTGAAAATTAGAAAGGGGCTATGGATGATGGAAATCAATCTAGAAGCGAGATTTTTCGACAGATTTAATATGGAAAAAACGGCCGAAATTCTTCGATCACAAGGTGTGCTCGATATTCGATTTACAACCGAGAACGAATCCACACCCCCTTATTCTACGGACAGTTACGTTCAATCCATGGATCATGATGCGGCTGAACCCATCTACTCCCTTAGGGTGAGTGTTGAGAAATCCCGCTACCGCCAAGCAGAGGATACGATTATCAAATACGGTGGACAGCTCCATTAGCTTTCACCGATTCTTCGGATGCCTCCCGAGCTTTAACTGGTTTAATACTTGCCCAGAATATCGTTTAACTGCTTCAGCTCGTTCTCAGTTAAATACTTTTTGAGCGTTTCGTTGATCTGATCCAGCTCACTCGCAGTAATCCCATCCTCCAGCATAACGGATAGATGCTGAACTTCACTTTGCGGCAGCTTGGCAACGACAAGCGAGAATAATTTCATCTTATCTTCGCTGGATAATGCCTCCTTCTTTTTGGCAAAATCCTCGGTCGACATGACGATATCTTTCTTCTGTTCATGGCTCTCGCTTTGTACCCGTCCCATTACGGGCAGGGCATCATCCTTCGCTGGGGAAGGCAAGGCGCCAACTTCCTTGTTCGGCTGACTTCCAGACGGGCTGGGACTAGGAGCAGGCTTCGCGTTCGCGGATGTTTCGACTGGAGCAGCTTGCTTCCCTCCGTCTCTACGCATAACTATATTCAGCTCGCCTCCCAATCTTGCAGCAAATTCACTAAATTGAATCTTTTTACCCAAAGCTGGGATCTGATATTGTCGAAATATATCCTCCACGTACATATTCACAACATACCATGTCGTAAACATCGTAATTGATGTAATAAGGACGGTGCTAATGACGATTTTGCTCAACCACGCTAATAATTTCATGTCTTCATATCACTCCTGGCGCATAATCATGTTCCTCCTTCCCAGTATTGACGAAATCATCTCCATTAAATCCCTTTGGACAAAAAAGAAATCCTCTAAGCTGCGCAAACAGCCTAGAGGATTTTGTTTATAAAGCGAAATGACTCGCTTCCATGTTTATTTTATGCGTAGATAGGACGAACCAAGTTTGTTTGCTCACGATTACGGCCTACCGAGAAGATCGCAATCGGAATGCCTGTAAGCTGGGATACGCGCTCTACGTAATGTCTAGCGTTCTCTGGCAGATCGCTTAGCGTACGTGCTTCAGATACGTCTTCTGTCCAACCTGGAAGCTCTTCGTACACCGCTTCGCACTCGGAGATAGCTTTCAAGCTAGCTGGGTAGTGCTCAATCAATTCACCGCGGTACATGTAGCCTGTGCAAATTTTGACGGTTTCAAGGCCTGTAAGCACGTCGATGGAGTTCAAGGAAAGACCCGTGATCCCGCTAACACGTCTTGCGTGACGGACAACAACACTGTCGAACCAGCCTACGCGGCGCGGACGTCCTGTTACTGTGCCGTACTCAAAACCTTTTTCACGAATCCAAGCACCGATTTCATTGTCCAGCTCCGTAGGGAACGGTCCGTCGCCAACACGTGTTGTGTAAGCTTTGGCTACGCCAATGATGTTGTGAATCTTCGTTGGGCCTACGCCGGAACCAATACAAACGCCGCCAGCCGTTGGGTTCGAGGAAGTTACATACGGGTATGTACCTTGGTCGATGTCCAACATAACGCCTTGTGCGCCTTCGAAAAGCACTCTGCGGCCTTGATCGATATATTCATTAAGAATAACGGACGTATCCTTCACATAAGGACGAAGGACCTCAGCGAATGCCAAATATTCTTTGAGGATAGGCTCTACATCAAGACCTGTGGAACCGTACACTTGCTCGATCAGTACATTTTTCTCAGCCACAATACGTCTAAGCTTCAATTCAAACTCTTCCGCATCCATCAAATCCGCGATACGAATGCCGTTGCGAGCTGCTTTATCCATATAACAAGGTCCGATCCCTTTGCGGGTCGTGCCAATTTTGCTATCACCTTTGCGATCCTCTTCCAAACCATCCAGCAGCAAATGATACGGCATAATGACATGCGCGCGGTCACTGATGTTCAGATTCGTCGTTGTAAAGCCATTATCATGAATGTAATTAATTTCTTCAATAAGTGCAGCTGGGTTGATAACCATTCCATTCCCAATTACACACGCTTTATCTTTGTAAAAAATACCGGAAGGAATCATTGTTAGCTTATATTTCTTTCCGCTAATAATAATCGTATGGCCTGCATTGTTACCACCTTGGTAACGAGCAACAACCTCAGCAGATTCCGCTAAGAAATCCGTGATTTTCCCTTTTCCTTCATCTCCCCATTGCGTACCGACAACAACAACCGTTGACATATGCACTTACCTCCGTACGGTGACGAGTCACCCATAATGAGCCTTGATGGCTGTAATTCCACAGAGAAAAGTTGGACCTCATTAAAGCGCTAAAGCATTCAGCGTCCATCATACTTCCCTCTGGCGATGCAAATCCCTTTACACACCGCTCGCGCGGGTCACAGGCTTACTCACCGAAGGAACACCAGGTCTCTTCGGCAGTGATCTGCAGGAAGTGGACCTACCTTTCGGCATGAAAAACGACCTTACTTCGAATTTGCCCTGCAACATATACAGGCATTCGACAAGGTTTTTTTCACCGTCTCTAGTGTAGCAGTCCCCCATAGCAAAGTCAATGAAAAACGAACAATTCCACATGTGCTTGTATAATCGTTCGGAAATTGCACACACTATTACATTCCACCTTCAGATCTGCAAGCAAAACGTGAAAACTTGAGGGGCAATCGTGTTAACTCCGCGCTTTTGCTGTATTAACCCGTATGTTCTTTTTCAGCGACCACTTTGGAGGATCTACACTTCCTCCCCTGTAAGGTTGTTTTTCGGCCTTACGGAGGTCACCTCCAGCTTTCCGCCCACCTGAAAGGCTGTTTTTCAGCCTTTCAGCATCCACTCGTACAGAATCTGCACTTTTCTGCCAAAAAAAACAGCCGTCAATACTGACCGGCTGCTGCTTCTTGATGACTTCGATCCATATTCACGAATTTATTGAATTGCTTCAAGAAAGCCAACTCCACGGTGCCTACCGGACCGTTCCGCTGCTTGGCAATAATAATTTCGATAATGTTCTTCTTCTCGGATTCTTTATCATAGTAATCGTCACGGTAAAGGAACGCGACGATATCGGCATCTTGCTCGATGGAGCCCGATTCCCGAAGGTCAGACATCATCGGACGCTTGTCCTGCCGCTGCTCAACACCCCGGCTCAGCTGCGAGAGCGCGATGACCGGAACGTTGAGCTCACGCGCAATTTGCTTCAGCGTACGGGAGATCTCAGAGACCTCCTGCTGACGGTTGTCGCCTTTGCCGCGGCCGGCAATCAGCTGCAGGTAGTCGATGAGGATCATGCCGAGCCCCTTCTCCTGCTGCAGACGACGGCACTTGGCGCGGATGTCCGCGACCGTGATCGACGGTGAATCGTCAATGTAGATGTTGGCCTCAGACAAAGCGCCGATCGCCATCGTCAGCTTCTCCCAGTCGTCGCCCTCGAGGTAACCCGTCCGCATGCGGTTGGCATCGACATTCGCCTCGGCGCAAATCATACGCTGTACAAGCTGCGCCGCGCCCATCTCGAGGGAGAAGATGGCGACGGTTTCCTTCGCTCGGACGCCAACGTTCTGCGCCACATTCAGCGCGAACGCGGTTTTCCCTACCGAAGGACGCGCCGCCAAGATAACAAGGTCAGAACGCTGGAAGCCGGACGTCATCTTATCGAGGTCAATGAACCCCGAAGGGATCCCCGTTGAGCCGCCCTTATTCGAGTAGAGCTGTTCAACCTTCTCGAATACTTCCATGAGCACGTCGCGAATGACCACGAAGCCGCTCGAGCTGCGGCGCTGTGAAATCTCGAGGATCTTCGATTCAGCCTCGCTCAGCATGGAACCTACATCGTCTTCATTGGCATAGCCGTTGGAGACGATCTGTGTCGCTGTGCGAATCAAGCGGCGAAGCATCGATTTCTCCTCGACGATCGCCGCATAGTAATCGATGTTGGCTGCTGTCGGCACTGCATTGGCCAGCTCCGACAAATACGTTACGCCGCCGATCTCTTCAAGCTGCTGCTTGTTCTGAAGCAGCGATGTCAGTGTAATCAGGTCGACAGGCTCCTGATCTTCCGCAAGCTCGACAATCGCTTCGAAGATCCGCTGATGCGTCCCCCGATAGAAATCATCGCTGGATATCCGCTCCATAGCCGTAATCAGCGCATCGCCATTAATCAAAATAGCACCAAGCACCGCCTGCTCGGCTTCTATATTTTGAGGGGGTACACGATCCATAAACATATTATCTCCGCTCATGCTGTTATACCCGCCTTTCTTTTCGTAGTTAGTTATCTCGTATTTTGGGATCATTTTAATAAAATAGAAGCCCCCAGAGACTCTTATCCGGACAGAAACCTGCCAAATAAGTGATAGACTCACAAATAAGAGCTGCTAGGGACTTCTATTCAGTTCATTCTTTATTGACGATTGCTTGAATCTGATTGTGTTACTTCTCTTCCGTCACTTGTACATTCAAGCTGGCTGTAACATCACTATGCAGCTTCACAGGAACTTTGGTCACACCAAGAGTACGAATAGGATCTTCCAAAACAATTTTACGTTTATCGATCACAATTTTATATTGTTTTTCCAGAACCTCAGCAATTTGCTTACTTGGAATCGCCCCGAACAATCGTCCGCCTTCACCCGCTTTGGCCTTGATTTGAACGGTCATTTCTCCCAGCTTCTCGCCTAGTGCCTGTGCGTCCGCTTTCTCTTGATCCTTGCGGCGTTGTTCAGCTTTCTTCTGGTTATCGAGCACCTTCACAGTTCCTGTTGTCGCTGGAGCAGCAAGCCCCTGGGCAATCAGGAAATTCTGAGCGTAGCCCTCAGATACTTCTTTCACTTCACCTTTTTTACCTTGGCCTTTCACGTCTTTCAATAAGATTACTTTCATTCGAAAAGTCCCTCCTCTTCCTGAATATCCTCTAATACTTTCTTCAATCGGCTCGTTGCTTCCTCCAAAGTGCCATCCAGCTGAGTAGCCGCATTCGTCAAATGCCCGCCGCCACCCAGCCGCTCCATAACAACTTGGACATTCATCTGCCCTAAAGATCGAGCGCTAATGCCAATCAAGCCGTCATGCCGCTCCGCGATGACAAAGGAAGCCATAATATTCGTCATATTCAACAATGTATCAGCAACTTGCGCAATCATCAACTGAGAATATTTATGGTTTGACGATGCAACGGCCAGTGCGATATGTTCGTGAATCGTTTCCGTGTGCTTAATCACTTCCGCTCGCTCGATATACGAATCGAGATCTTCCTTGAGCAGACGCTGAATAAGCGCGGAATCAGCCCCATTTCGGCGTAAATAAGAGGCCGCTTCGAAGGTTCTGGCTCCAGTACGGAGGCTGAAGCTCTTCGTGTCTACCACAATGCCGGCAAGCAGCGTCGTGGCCTCCAACACTTCCAATGCAAGCTTCTCATTGATGTATTGGAGCAGCTCCGTCACGAGTTCGCATGTAGACGACGCGTAAGGCTCCATATAGACGAGTGTAGCATCATGGATGAACTCCTCACTGCGACGATGGTGATCGACCACCACGACCCTGTGGGTCTGTTGCAGCAGCTTAGGCTCGGCTACCATAGATGCCTTATGGGTATCTACGACAACTGCCAAAGAGCGCTGGGTCGTAATCTGCATCGCTTGTTCCGGTGTGATGAACCAACGATGCAGCCTCTCGTCCGCGGCGATCGTTTCCATCACCTTTTGAATCGACGGATTGACGCCTTCCAGTACGATATAACCTTCTTTGCCTATTACCTGTACTGCCTTCAAAACACCGACAGAAGCTCCGATACAGTCCATATCCGGAAACCGGTGACCCATAATGATCACCTTGTCACTATCTTTCATCAAATCACGTAACGCATGGGAGATCACTCTTGCCCTTACCCGCGTTCGCTTCTCGACCGCATTCGTTCTGCCGCCATAAAAGGACAATCGCTGTCCAGCCTTGACGGTAACCTGATCACCACCGCGGCCCAAGGACATATCCAGACCCATTTGAGCCATTTGGCCAAGCTCCATAAGCTGTTCAGTCCCTGAGGCGATTCCGATACTTAACGTCATCGGCAGCTTGTTCTCAATGGTCAGGTCCCGAACATCATCCAGGATTTCGAATCGTGTTTGCTCTAGTAGGCGCAAAGCTTTCTGGTCCAGCAGGATGAGGAACCGATCTGATGAGGTTCGGCGCAAATAAATTTGGTGCTTTTGAGCCCATTCCGTAATCTCACCGGTCACCTTCGCCAGCATGATGCTGCGCGTCTGATCATCCAGCCCTTGCGTCGATTCCTCTAAGTTATCCATCATCACGATACCGATGACCGTTTTTTCATCTTCATACTTCTTGGCCAAATTCGCTTGCTCCGTAATTTCACGGAAATAAAGCAGCCGCTCCTCGGGCTTAATCCATACTTGATAAATGAATTTTCCGATCGATATCTCGAGCTTATCGGTTTTATCCTTTTTGCTTTTCAGATCAGGCAAATAATCGTACAAGGGCTCACCGATGACCGAATCCTTCTCCAGCATTTTCGCGACAAAAGGGTTATGCCATTCAATGCGTTTCTCTTCATTATATAAAATAATTCCGATGGGAAGGCCGCTCATCACTTCATTGCCGGCTTTTTTCACCCGATGTGTAATTGTCCCGACATAAGTGTTCAGCTCTCTACGAAAAGCCGTCTCTGCTTGCAGCGTAAAATAGGCCATGACCCCGCAGACCATGAAGGCTGTAAGACCCAACCACCATTTGAACATATAGATTGTCGCTGTCATCACAATGAGCAAAACGAAAATCCACACGATATGTTGACCGTGCCATCGCTTTAAAAGGAACTTCGGCATTCGAAACTAGCTCCTAATCCTATAAATTTTTCTTAAACCGTTCACGGATTGGAAACGCAACATCAAATACCCCTAATAAGCTGTATACGATAAAAAGAGGAGGCATAAAACAGACCAAAATTATCGCTGCAATCGGTAAAATAGGCTTCCATTTGTTCGCATGAGCAACGAAAAATAGAAAACAAATCGCTTGAATGGTAAAAGCCAGCATAAGCAGCGGCATCGCATTCATCAGCAGCGTGGGAATGAATGAGTTTGAATTGGGGTTCGTGAATAAATCCAAAACAAACACAATCAAATAGAGCCAAACGAGCGATTTCTGCAGCATCCACTCCCGCATAGGGCGCAGTCCGGGAATACCTTCCCCTGTTTTGTTAAGCAGCCAACGGCTGATGCCGTGAGTTACAAAAGTGTAGAACAGGGCAACGAAAATCAAGTACAGCGGAATCACTTGGACAATGAAATTCACATACCAGTTTTGATCCTTCGGCAGCACGTCTTGAATACCTGCAGGCATGCTCGCAATGCTGTCTATCATGAAGCTTTTGAACTTCGCAACCGGATCGAACCCAAGTGAATACCCAATCATGAGAGTGATCAATGATTCTGCCAGAAACGTAATGATTCCTGCCGTCAACACGGACCTCGCGGCTGCTTTGCGTTTATATAAGTTACCCATAACCAGAACCGGCGGCAAGAAGAACAAGGAAACCGATATCAACGAAATCCCATGCCATTGGGTTAATAAATAAACCACAAGCAAGCTCACCACATAACTGACCACGAAACGCTTGGTGCTTGATTTAACGTACAGCATTAATACAGGAATGATAAGAAAACTAAATGTGAAAATAATAAAAGGCGTCATTAAAGATAGCAATGAAACAATAGTCACTGCGCTCCAGATAATGCTTTGCCAATTTCGATTCCCCAACCGGGCTCACCTCTTACGTAAATGTTCTTCGAGCGATGAAATGTCGCCGTACCAATCCTCAAGTTGATGGCCCTCTTGGCGGTGCTTCTTCATTTTCTCTACAATGGCTTCGTCCAAATTGCGATACGATATGCCCAGTCTCTTCCCTAGGATGTACCCGCTTGAAATTAAACTGGCTAATCCATCGACAATTTTCACCTGGCTGCCTTCCCATATGCCTTTGAGTAGATGTGCTGCATGATCTACGAGTTCTGTCTTGAGCCATTCAATGACTTTGGCCCGTCTGGCTAGGTCAACATCCTTTTCCCTATTCAGCAACCGTCATCTCTCCTCACCCAACAAAGACTATGGTGTCAATTATACCACAAATAAGCATAAGAAAAGAAAGCCTCTACAGAGCGGTTCTGTCGCCTAACGTAGATGGGGTTGAGATCACCAGAAATTCGACATCCTGCGAGGAATCATTCCGAATTTGATGTGGAATACCTGGGAGAATTGTACATCCTTCCTGCGGCTTCAAGGTGATTACCGAACCATCAACCCACATCACGGCTTCTCCACTCAAAATAAAGAAAAACTGCTTCGCATGCTGATGCACATGCTTAATTTCACTCGTACCCGCGGGCATTCGCTCTTGGATAATCGTTCTATCCGCATCCCGCTCCAAGTACCAACCGTCGCAGCTATCGCCCCAGATGTAATGCTCCGCTTGTTCTTTATGAATTTTTCCCATATAGCTGGATTTCCTTCCCACTTTTGGCATACTTGTCATAAACATATCCTCTTTTGGAGATCTATGATTAACAAAAATGGTATCAATCATGCCAAGTTGTTGTCTATAGTTACAGATGTAGTCGTCAATTGCAAGACTTATTCTATACTTACAGGTATTTCAGGCGTCTCAATTTAGGATGATCGGATTATAAAGAGACGGTACTTTTTTTGTTATACTAATGAAATGAAAAATCATAGCAAGCGAAGAGAGGATTGTTCATTATAAATCATTCGATATTCATTATGGAAGATGATCAAGCTATTGTAGAAATGGTTGAGACTTATTTAACGAAAGAAGGATATGCGGTGACCGTTGCTGGGGATGGCGACGAGGGACTTCGGAAGTTCGAGCAGGCGCAGGGGCGATTTGATCTGTTACTCGTCGATCTTATGATGCCCAAGATAGATGGAATGGAAGTCATCCGCCGTATTCGGGCTTACAGTCATGTGCCGATCTTGATTATGTCCGCGAAGGACAGCGACATCGACAAGGCGTTAGGCCTCGGATTCGGTGCGGACGACTACATTGAGAAACCTTTCTCGATGATCGAATTGTCTGCGAGACTGAAGGCGATCATCCGGCGGGCGACGCAATACGCGAGCGTTGAAACGAAGGTTGCGCCGAAGCATAATATCCTGAACATGGGCGATTTACGGATCGATTTCGATAATTTCGCCGTCCTCAAGCACGAGGAGCCGATAAAATTGACATCCAAAGAGTTCGAGATTCTGCGACTATTCGCAGCGAATCCCAATCGCGTCTTTACGAAAGCGCAAATTTACGCGAAGGTATGGAACGATGACTATCACGGCGACGAGAACGTCATTAATGTTCATATGAGCAGGCTGCGGGACAAGATAGAAGATAACCCGTCAGAGCCGCGATACATTAAGACGCTATGGGGCATTGGCTACAAGTGGGAAGGTCGCTAAGATGACGCTCATTCTATTGATGATGATCGCGATTCTTATCTGTTTAGTCATGTATCAGGCTATTAATCGCGTGAGCAACCGGAAGCAATTGCATCGGTTGCGATCAGAGATCGCACGCATATCATCCCTCGCTACCCAAGAGAAGTTATTGCTGATGACGAACGACCGGGAGTTCAAAGCGCTGCTGATGGAGATCAACCGGCTCTTGGAGGCGCAGCATCAGATGTACTCTGACTATGCCAAAATGGAAATATCGATGAAAAAGATGGTATCGAATATTTCGCACGATCTGAAGACCCCCTTGACTGTCGTACTGGGTTATATTGAGATGCTCCATCTCGATCCGGCGATGCATGCAGAGGAGCGAGAACGTTTGCTGGGCAAAGTGTATGTCAAAACCCAAGAGACGTTGGTGCTCATTCATGATTTCTTTGATTTGGCTAAGCTGGAGTCCGGGGATCAAGATATGCCGATGACCCGAATTCTCATGAATGAACGTTGCCGCACGACGATTCTGGCTTATTACGACATTCTTGCGGAGCAAGGTTACTTCGTCCATATCGAGATCCCGGATCATCCGATTTATGGCTTCGGTAATGATGACGCGCTGCACCGCGTGCTGAACAATCTGATCTCGAACAGCATTCAATATGGCAATCACGGCAAGCAACTCGGTTTGACGCTCCGGGAAGATGAATCTTCTGTCTATGTGGATATATGGGACCGGGGAAAGGGCATTGATGCGATGCATATCGATCATGTGTTTGAACGGATGTATACGCTGGAAGATTCGCGGAATAAGTTCTATCAAGGCAGCGGACTGGGTCTTACCATTACAAAGCGGTTGGTGGAGAGTATGGGCGGGTCCATCCACCTCCACAGCAAGCCTTATGAGTTAACCGTGTTTACCGTTCAATTGAAAAAAGTACAATACTAGCTCATGAATTGAGGAGGTGTTAACTCAATTCATGAGTTTTTTCATGAGCAACATCGCACATAGAGTCTGCTTAAGAAATTCGTAAGAGTGAAGTAAGAAAAAAGAAAATTACGTCCTGTAAGATATAGTTATGAGAGAGCGAGAGGAGAAAAGAGTATGGAGCATATAGTACGAACGAATCGATTGACCAAGGCTTTTCAAGGGCAGGAAGTCGTCTCGAATGTCAATATGAATATGAAGAAAGGCGAAATCTACGGATTCTTGGGTCCCAACGGCTCAGGAAAAACGACAGTGATGAAGATGATTACGAATCTCATCAAGCCGACGAGTGGGGAGATCGAGATATTTGGAGAGAAGCTAATGCCGAATTCCTATCATCTTCTGGGACGCATGGGAACAATTATTGAATACCCGGTGTTCTATGATAAGCTGACAGCCCGCGAGAATCTGGAACTGCATTGCGATTATATGGGGTACTACAACAAGACGGCGATTGATGAAGCGCTGGAACTTGTGAATCTGCTCGATACGGGCAAGAAGAAAGTAAAGACCTTCTCGCTCGGGATGAAACAACGCCTAGGGATCGCCCGCGCTATTACGACCAAACCGGAGCTGCTTATTTTCGACGAACCGATCAATGGACTCGATCCGCTAGGGATCAAAGAGTTACGAGACGTATTCCGCATGTTGTGCAAGGAATATGGCACGACGCTATTGATCTCCAGCCACATTCTAGGCGAGATCGAGCAAATTGCGGATACAATTGGCGTCATTCAAGGCGGACGGTTACTGCGAGAGATTGCGATGGACGAAATTCGCGGCGAGACGACGAATTACATCGAGATCATGACGACGGATTGCAGCCGAGCTGCTTATGTCTTAACAGATAAACTTCAATTGAACAATATCCGAGTCATCGACAATCAATTCATACGAATCTATGACCAGCATATGGCACAAAGTGAAATTACTAAAACCTTGATCATGAATGAAGTGGTTATTGATTCGATTCATAAACGAAGCGGCTCGTTAGAGGATTACTTTTTGCAAGTGTTGAATGGAGGTGGCGTACATGCTTAATTTGATGAAGTTGGAGCTAAGAAAATTTAAGATCATGGGGTATATTCGCAGCGCTGTGATCGCTAATCTAATCATTTTCGGATTCATGATGTTGATTAGCTATACACCAAAGATGTACGGCATAAGCGTTTTTGAAGATTATAGCAGAGTGTTTTCTATGATAGATGTATTTGTGAGAGGGACATTTATTATTTTCGCAGCCGTCTTGCTGGGGCGATTCGTCATCGATGAGTTCAATCATAAGACGATTACCGTCTTGTTCATGTACCCGATCAAACGTCATAAAATCATTGCGGCTAAGCTTATGGTCGTGATCGCGTTCACCTTTCTATGTATGGTGGCTTCCATGATTATTTTGAGTACGTTGTATTTTGTCATCAACTCATTCACACATTTCGTATCGGGTGAACTGACGCTGACGCTCGTGTTGCAGCACGCTGCGAAATTAGGCTTCCATGCGCTGGCGGCAAGCTTCATGGCGCTGATTCCGCTCTACTTCGGGATGCGCAAATATTCTATTCCGACTACCATTGTATCCTCCGTCATCATCGTATTCCTGACCTGCTCGGACAGTGGCGGATCCAACTTGAATGTCATTATTATCGTTCCAATTCTGCTAGCCTCGATTGGCATAGCGGTCGGATATATGGCGATTCGCAAAATTGATCAAATCGATATTCGTTAACTTGGGAGAGTATATTTGATATTTGTACGCGATTCCAAAGATTATTCCTAATAACTGATTAATCAACACATCTTAATGCAGAAGAAAGGAAGATACACATTTGAATAACAACATGAAGTTAGCTATGATTCTCCTGGTCACTGCCAGTATCGTACTCGCCGGATGTACGAAAGAATCCTCCGTCACTAATACGCCAAGTTCGTCCCAGCAAAACTCTTCTATACCGACGAACACAAATGTAAATTCAGAAACATCGGACATTGGAGATGTATCAGATGCAGGACAAGGGGATACTTCTCAAATAGATGTAAATAACATTCATTCCCTAAAAATCAAGAGTAACGCCGCTACAGTTACAGTCATAGGCGACAAACAAATCAAGCAAGCAAAATGGAAATTATCCAAGGGTAATTCACAAGGAATGGATACCAACGTGACTACGTCGATCCAAGATGGAACATTACAGATTATGCTTAAACAGAAACAACAGAAGATCATAAATACGGGGCCACTGCCATCCTTAACAATCCACCTTCCTTATAAAGACTTCAAATCCCTTGAAATAGATAATGAATTTGGCAACATATCCGTTAAGTCAGAATTGTCGGTCCAACACTTAAATGTGAGCAGCAGTGCCGGCAACATCACCGTAACTGATGTAATTGGCATGGAAAGCAGTAACATATCTACTACCCTTGGTAACGTCGTATTCGCTCTACCTGATCAATCTGCACCTCTATATGTAAATCTATCAACAAAACTAGGAAATATCGATAATCAGGTTCCTCTTAAAAAAGCAACAAATACCACAACGGTTGTTTCCAAAGAACTCCATGGATATGTGGGTGAGGCTCAATCCGAGAGTGCAACGCTCAACATTTCCACACAAACGGGCGAAATTCTGCTTAAAAATTAAGTGTCATCATCGTACCAGGCTTGCCATAATCATGATCAGGCCTGGTATTGTTAGCAACCATTTTAGTTCAACGGATAGAAAGATACAATAAGTATCAAACAGCGAAGAGCCTTATAAATTTCATGGCTTAACTTTTGCAGTCATATGAATCTAGCTACTAGGTCATTATGACTTTTTTCGATTAGTATAAAAGGATATACGATGGTTCAGGTATCTTAACGAACAGATGACGGGAGCGGATTAGAGTGAATCAAACGGAGGTAATCAACAAGAAGAAGGGCACGACAATGAAAAAAATAGGTAAGATCATACTTAAAACTTTAGGAATTATAGCTATTCTCCTAGCACTATTTATAACGATTGTGTTTATATATAATGTGATCAGCAGCAAAGTAGAACAAGGAAAAATAGAAACCTATGGTCAGTTGATACCTGTTGACGGTAAACATATGAATGTGGTCATGGAAGGCAAAGGGGAAGAAACAGTCGTATTACTACCAGGTTTAGGAACCGTAGCACCGGGTATTGATTTTAAACCCCTAATTAAAGAGCTATCACCCTTTTACAAGGTAGTTGTGATTGAGCCGTTTGGTTATGGACTTAGTGATGTGACGGAGAAGGAGAGAAGCACAGCGAATATTGTAAGTGAAATTCATCAAGATTTGCAGAGTCTACAAATTGACCGTTATATTCTAATGGGTCACTCTATATCAGGTATTTATGGAATAGACTATGTGAACAAATATGCTAATGAAGTAAGTGCTTTTATCGGGATTGATAGTAGTGTTCCTACGCAAAGTGGTACGGATGTTGAAATTCCAACTCAACTAATCAAATTACTTCAAAAATCAGGTTTTGCTAGATTGCAGGTAGAATTAAGTGCTAATCCCTACGATTCATTACCTTATGATGATAAATCAAAGGAACAAATTAAATTTCTTGCTTACAAAAATAATGCTAATCCTAGCGTGTTGAATGAAATGAAACAAGTTCGTTCTAATTTTAAAGAAGCTGAAAAGCTGATATTTCCCAAAAATCTTCCGGTTCTTTTATTTGTACAAGCGAATGTAGATCCTACAATTATGCCTAATTGGATACCTTTGCATGAAGACCAGGTCAAAGATTCTGCACACGGTAAAGTGATACTATTGGAAGGAGGACATAATTTACACCATACCAAATCGAAAGAACTTGTTGAAAGCTTCAGGGAGTTTATGAAAAAATAAAATAGACGTTACACTGAAGTAAGATTAAAGGTAATGGAAATGAGGGGAATCATTTTTGTATAGAGTGGCTATTTGCGATGATGAAGAGAGACAAAGAGAGCTTGTTAAAGCTATCCTGATTACTTTGTCGATAAAGTCAAACATAGATTTTGAGATCGAATTATTCGGCTCGGGAGAGCAGCTGGTATCTTATTATGAGCGCCGTGAAAATCCATTCCATATATTGATCTTGGACATTGAAATGGATGGAATGAACGGGATTCAAACAGCCCGTGCAATAAGAGGGTTAAATAACCCAGATGAACAAATTATTTTTCTGACAAGCTACCCTCAATATATGGTGGAAAGTTTTGACGTCATGACATTCCAGTATTTGATAAAGCCCATTGCCCCCTCGACCTTGGAGGAGAAAATCATCAAGCTATGTCAATACTTTCAAGCACTTGATAAAAAATTCATGGTCATCAAGTCTGCCTATGAAGAAGTCGTTATCAAATATGATGATCTCATTAGTATTGAAGCTGCCAAAAGCTTAACCATAAAAAGCAAACTACATTTTACTACCTCTAATCAAACCTATGAAAGCAAAGGCATCATTTCTGATTATGCTTTGGCATTAAAAGGCTGTAACTTCTTGCAAATCCATCGTTCCATTATTATTAACCTGCTCCATGTGAGAAAGTTTGCTAGCGGAGTTGTTCTAATGTCCAATGGGTTGGAATTACCTATAGGCCGTTCTAAAATTAAAGAGGTTAAAGATACTTACACCAAATTTATGATTATGAAGGTCGATTGATATGATTCAAAATAATTTGTTTATTGTCTTTAGCATTGTACTTGTAATGGGCGTTCAAACTAATTTTTTCTTCAACTCGGTTTTTGATAAATCAGCTAAAAAGCATAACCGATTCTTTTACTTCATCATCTTTGGGTTGCTTGGTTACCTATATCTGGTTATTCCCATCTCTCCTATTTTATCTGCGATTCTACCCTTGCTTGTGATATTTAGTTTTGCGCAATCTTATAAAGTGGAATTTAAAACCAAGATCATTTTTTCTATGCTTTACGTTGTTTTAATGTCTATTGCTAATTTTTTATCTCTTTATCTTTTTTATACCCTTGATTCAGTTGACTTTAGCAGCTCTGACCCTGCGAATCAACAAGATCAAATAGCCATCACGAAAGCTATTTTACTCGGTTTCATGATCATGTTTGCTGTTATTCTGATCATACGACTACTTGTAAAACGTAGAAGTTTCTCTTTGCATTATCGTTACTATGTAATATTTTTGGTTATTCCTATCGTAAGTACATACCAACTGCATCTTCTAACTTATAAGAACGTCTATTCTTTCATTTCCGTCATTGGGTTTCTTTTCTTAAACGTTATGATTGTCTATATTTTTGATAATATCATTGATAAATTTCAATTCATGCATGAGAATGCCCAGCTGCAACAGCAGATGGACCATCAGGATGCGAATTACGAAAAAGTCGTTCACAGCTTTAAATCCATTAAAAGAATCATTCATGATACGAATCAACAGTTTTTGTATATTGAAGAGTGTATTGAGCGAAATGAGTTAGCAGCAGCAAAGGAACATATTAAGACTACATTAAATAAAGTTGAAGGGGCTTATCAACGGGTTAACACAGGGAATCTAGTTATAGATGCCCTTGTCACAAACACACTTAATATTGGACAAGCCAATGGCATAAGAATAGATACAAAGCTTAGCTTATGTTCACAAAAAATCCCTATTGACCGTTATGACTTATGTGTTGTCATTGGAAATATGCTAGATAACGCTATAGAAGCTTCTAAACATGTAAAGATCGCAGAAGACAGATACATGCTTATAAAGATACATGCTACCGAGTCTATGCTTCTCATTCACATTTTGAATTATATGGAGAATGAAGTTGCCCACTTACACAGCCAAAAACCAAACCCAGAATTTCATGGCATTGGATTAATAAATATAGCTAGAATCTGCGACAAGTACGGTGGTCATATGACCATTGAAACGAAACATAAAGTATTTAATAATATGGTTCTACTACCTTTATCAACGAACGATCCTTAGACAATATGTTGTTTAGGGATTGTTTTTTTCGTTTCAGGGTGATTTTTAATATAACAGCCTTCTTCCTTGTATGATGAATTCAGTAAGTCACATCTAGAAAGAATTACGAGGAGGAATTAATAATGAAGAAGATGGTTTCTGTATTAATGACCGCTGCGCTTTTTGCAATACCGGTTACCCCTGCTTTGGCTCAAACGAATAATGATACTGTAAAAGAAAAGGCACAGGGGCTGGCTTCGAAGATCGTGTCCGATTATGGTGTAAGTGGATTGCAGTATGCGATTATGGATCATGGTTCCATTGTTTTATCCGATAGTGCTGGTGTGTACGATAAAGCTACCAAGGATCCGATAACCAAAGACACTATGTTTGGAATAGGCTCGGTGAGTAAAGTGTATGTTTCTGCTGCAACGATGATGCTAGCTGATTCTAATAAAATTGATATTGATAAACCACTAATCACGTATATCAAGGACTTTAAAATGGCTGATGAACGATATAAAGAGATTACGCCACGCATGTTAATGAATCACTCTTCTGGACTTTACGGTTCTCACTATGGGAACAGCATGTTGTTTGATGACAATGATACGAAAAACCATGATGAATTATTAGTAAGATTACAATCAGAGAGTTTAAAGGCAGACCCAGGCGAATCTTCGGTATATTGTAACGATGGTTTTCAGTTGCTTGAAATCTTGATTGAACGAGTGAGCGGTTTAAGTTATAGCGAATTCCTTGAAACCTATATTAGCAAGCCTCTTCATTTAAGCTCTACCAAAACACCACTTGATCCATTTGATAGAGGCAAGCTCGCAAAAACTTATTTTCCTACGATGGAACAGGCTGTACCCGTTGAGAATGTCAACGTCATTGGGGCAGGAGGAATCTACTCAACTGCTGAAGAATTAAGCCAGTTCGCTGAAGTATTAATCGGCAATCGAACTGATATTTTATCTGAGAAGTCAGCAAAGTCCATGCAAAGTCATGAGTATAGAAATGGCGTGTGGGTTTCTGAAGAGACAAACACCCTTAATTATGGGCTTGGTTGGGATGCCGTTCGTTTA
Organism: Paenibacillus ferrarius; assembly: GCF_002027705.1. Classification (GTDB taxonomy): domain Bacteria; phylum Bacillota; class Bacilli; order Paenibacillales; family NBRC-103111; genus Paenibacillus_E; species Paenibacillus_E ferrarius. Next base: position 375,073 of record NZ_MBTG01000023.1, read on the forward strand.
GCACCTTTTAGTGATTACGGAATAACGGCATTATCCAAAGGTGGAGATTCGCCTATGTATCACGCTGCTTTGACTACCCTACCCGAACATGATATTTCTATAGCTGTGCTTTCATCGGGAGGGAGTTCTCTCGTCAATAGCATTTTTGCATCTCATGTTTTATTGGAATATGAAAAAGCCAAAGGCATGATTAAAGAGCTCCTGCCTGAAAAAACATTTGAGCCTTCCTTGAAAGTGGAAATGCCATCGAATTTGCTGTCATACTCCGGATTATACGGTTCCGTTGGTAAAACCGTAAATCTGGAGATTAAGAACGGAGAGATTGAATTACCCGCTCTAACAGGCGCATTGAAACGGATACCAGCTCAAAAATATGTATATACGGGCAATGGACAATTCAAAAACAAAGATGGGAATGTAGCCATAAGCTTTGACCAACCTAAGAATGGAAAAACCTATTTAAAACTTAACTCTTATATGAATATTCCGGGATTAGGTCAAACGGTTATGGCAACGTATGAATATCAAAAATTAGATCTCAATCCTTTAAATCAGACAACTAAAACGGTATGGGAAAAGAGAAACGGGAAACATTACTACGCTTTGGATGAAAAGATAACTTCACTCTCATATCTATCCCCGCTTTTGGACAAGCATATATCTGTTGATATTGATCATGGATACGCATCTGGCACTAAAATTGTTGACGAAAATAAAGCAGTAAATGCATTTGATATTCCTATTATGAACGGAACAGATGCTTTTGATTTGAATTTCTATATCGAGAACCATAACGAGTATTTAAAGATCGATGGTCAATCCTATATCAGTGAAGATGCTATTCAACCCATTTATGAAGGGAACGACTCGTTTTGCATCATACCATCGGGTGGTCAGGCAGTGTGGTATAAAATTGATGAAAAATCAGCCAATCGAGTCATGAACGTTGAGACTCCGGTAAGTGGGGGATTTGCTGTTTATGACAAGGATGGAATGGTTGTGGACTTCTCAAAGGCAAGCAACAATCATTCGGTAGTACTGCCTGAAGGTGGGATGATCGTTTTTGGCGGTAACGCGGGGGATATATTTAAAATTAATTTGAAGAATAAATAGGTTTGTAAAAGTCCGCATAATTGGCGGGCTTTTTGATTTAAGGATATATATGCAGGGCGTGATTCAAAAAATACATCTGTTAGGATACCAGCACGAACAGCAGCCTAATCAGCTATTCCAGCTGCTACTAGATTTTTGTTTTTGGCATGTGTTCAAAAATGGAGTTAACACGCTCTGCGCGGCACGAGCCTTGGTACCTACGTTGCAGGCTTCACCGCTAATGGCGAGCCGCTGCAGGATCAGTCATTTAATTGCATTAATGTTTCTCGAAGCATGTTCTCTATTTAGCGCTATTGATTCTGGGGTATCTACTAGCGAAGCAGTTCTCACAAGCATCGCCTCAGACGCTTCATGTTTTTCCTGATCTTTAATTCTTACAAAAAGCAAAAACAGCCGGTTGGAGGGATTATCCTGTTAGTTGTAGTTTTTTTACAAAACACTTCAACAATTCAGCATGTAAATTTACAGTTTACCTCTATACTTGTATCAATACCATACTGCATTGGAGGGAATTACAACAATATGAACAGCAAACTGAAGCCTTTCATTTGCACCTCGTTCGCTTTTTTAACACTAACTCAGAGCTTGGTGACGGCGTCTGCAGCCGACAACACGCCATCCGCCAATTCAACCGGGAGATGGATGTCCGGTGAGTACCACACCCATACCGTACAGTCGGCTGATGCGTCAGAATCCTTTATGAAATTGGAAAATGTACTTGATGCTGCGTTTCGAGAGGATCTCGATAAGAAGTCTGCAGAATCGGTCACTTCGCTGACGTACGGCAATCCATTCGATTACATCTCGCTTGCCGACCATCTGCGCGATTCGCCGAGAGACCCTGATGGCAACAACAAGGCCACTGCACGTTGGGAAGCGATTAAAGATCAACAGGACAAGCTTAAAGCGCTCCAAGCTGCCGGCAAATATAAAGGCAAACTCATTTTCTCCGGCTTCGAATGGGATATGATGGGTTTGGATCACGGTTCTGTCGGCATTATTGATTCCAATAGTAATGAAGTGCCCGTCGATGCGATTCACCAATTCGAGTGGTTGTATAGCTACGATACAACTCCAGGGATGTTTCACGCCAATGAGGCCACTCTTTGGGGAGCAAGGCCAACAAAGAATGAGTTGAAACCTGATAAATCTAAAACCCTAGAAGCTATTGAATGGCTGGGAAAGAAATATCCGGAGAGCTATGTGTTGCTTAACCATCCGTCCAGACATAACGGCGACAGCTCGGGTGTTGTCACAATCGAAAACATTCGCAAGATGAACGATACTGCTCCTGAAATTGTGTTTGGCATGGAAGGGTTGCCAGGTAACCAGATGGCAGCCGGCAAGAACAGATCGGAATTAGCTGACATATACGGCGGAGCCGACGTCATGGTCGGCAAGATCGGCGGCATGTGGGATGCTTTGTTAGGCGAAGGCCGCCGCTTCTGGAATTTCACCAATTCCGACTTTCATTTTAAGGTGAGCAGCAATCGGAATTATTCCAGCGGCTATTGGCCTAGCGAGTACTCGCGGAATATCACTTGGGTTGAGGGCAATACCTTTAAAGATGTTGTAGAAGGTATGCGCTCAGGGAAGTCCTTTGCCGTTTATGGCGATCTTATCGATGCACTTGATTTTAAGGCAACCGGGGATGGCAGTCAGGCTGATATGGGCGGGAACCTGCAAGTGACCGAAGGGGATCTAACAACGATCAGTATTCGCTTCAAGAGCCCGGAGCACAACAACTATGCGTCAATTAGCCCTCATGATACTTCGGTCACGAATGATGTCAAAGTCGATCATGTCGATCTGATCTCCGGAGAAGTGACCGGCAAGCTCGATGTAAGTCTATATGCTAGCAATACAACAAATGCCACGACGAAAGTCGTTAAACGTTTTACGAAAAACGATTGGGGCCAGCCGGATGCCGAGGGATATTACACGATTTCCTACAAGGTGCCTGCGGATAAAAACCGTTATTATCGTCTGCGCGGCACGAACCTTGGTACAGACGTTGCAGGCTTCACCGCTAATGGCGAGCCGCTGCAGGATCAGTCATTTGATTATAGCGGCAGTGTAACGCCGGAACAGAACGAAGAACGCTTTAACAATATTAATGACCGCAACTATACAGGCTTATGGTTTTATTCCAACCCGATCTTTGTTAATGTCGCTGCGCTCAGCGACGAGCAAGCTATCAACGATACGATTGCGAGTGTATCTTCAACTCTTGGCGACACGAGTGCGATTGTCGCTAACGTTCCGCTCCCTTCCGTAGGGCAGCATGGCACTCAGATCGCATGGAAAAGCAGCAACGAGAATATCATTCGCATCGACAAGAATAACGCGATCATTACACGCCCATCTTCCGGCTCGGGGGATGCGAATGTCACACTGACTGCAACGGTATCGCGCGGCGACCAAAGCAAGGATAAACAGTATACTTTTATCGTAAAAGCTTACCCTTCTAGCGGTTCGTCAGGAGGAAGCAGCTCCAGCAAGCCGAATGTATCCGTAACCGGTGTCGGAGGGACGGGAGTTGCCGATTCCAATGGCAATGTTACGATAACGCCTGATAAAGGTTACCAGGTTAAAGATGTTACAATTAATGGAGTATCTAAGGGAGCGCTCACGCAATTGACGGGTCTGAAATCTACCGATCAAGTTGTTGTGACCTTCGAGAAAATTCCGAAACAACCTGAAAAACCGACCGAGCCAACGAAGCCTGCTAGACCTACTTTTAATGATATTTCGAATCACTGGGCGGCTTCATCCATCAACTACGTTGTGGAACATTCATTGTTCAGTGGAACCGCTGCAAATACGTTTAGCCCTGACACAACGATGACTCGCGGCATGCTGGTCACGGTAATACACCGCTTAGCCGGCAAACCAGAAGCAGGGGCTAATCGTTTCGAAGATGTGAATGCAAATGACTATTACAGCGATGCGATCGCTTGGGCCAACCAGAATAACATCGTGAATGGGATTGATCAAACCCGTTTTGCCCCAAATCAATCTGTTACTCGAGAACAACTTGCACAGATCCTTTTCAATTATGCAAAAGCAAACAAACTGAATGTCAGCGCGAACCAGTCATTAGAGACTTTCACGGATGCGAAAAAAATCTCTACGTGGGCAGTTGATGCGATGAAATGGTCTATAAGCAACAATTTGCTTTCCGGCAAAGGTAACGACATCCTTGATCCAACGGGTGAGGCATCGCGTGCTGAAGTCGCAGCAATCATTAATCGCTTCATGGTTACTTTCAAGATGTAATCCAAAGTAAATTCGGAATGAGCTCCCCCTCTAGAATAATCAGTTGGCAAAACCCAGTTGGGTTAACCAATGAGTTCTGGAGGGGGTGTTTTCATTTTTCTCACTTGTCTATACCAATTTTATTTACAATATCTAATATTCCGATAATCGCTGAATAACAGAAGTAATTTAAGATCATTTATCACTACTAGCGTGGCATAACGCTATTGATTCTGGTGTATAGTTCCGGCAGCCCTTTGTTGATACTCATACTATTCTTTCCCTGCTATTAAAAAAGTCTCAGACGCTTCATGTTTTTCCTGATCTGAAATTCTTACAAAAAGCAAAAACAGCCGGTTTCCCGACTGTTCGTGGTATAGACTATTCTGTTGTGTAAGGCAACAATGCGATTGTACGGGAACGCTTGATAGCGATTGTCAATGCACGTTGGTACTTAGCGGAAGTACCAGTTACACGTCTAGGAAGAATCTTCCCGCGCTCGCTGATGAACTTCTTAAGAGTCTCGATGTCTTTATAGTCAATGTGCTTAATTTTGTTAACTGTGAAGTAACAAACCTTACGACGTTTGCCTTTACCGCCTTTGCCACGTGGAGCAAATTTGCGATCGCCGCGATCTTCACTATTGTTATCTCTTTTTTGGAAAGCCATTAGTTTGTTCAGTCCTTTCTACTTTAGAATGGCAAGTCATCATCGGAAATATCGATCGGTTTTCCGTCATCAATGAAAGGATCCTGCTGCTCGCGCGATCCACCGCCACGATTGCCACTACCGCTTCCGCCGCCGTAGCTAGCGTTAGAGTTAGATGATCCGCCTTCTTCACGACTTCCGGCACTATTATTGGACTCAAGGAAACGCACATTATCGGCAATAACTTCGGTTACGTAAACACGTTTACCCTCGTTATTATCATAATTACGCACTTGAATTCTTCCTTCCACAGCAGTCAAACGACCTTTACGCAAATAGTTCGCGCATGTTTCGGCAAGCTGCCTCCACGTGACGATATTGATAAAGTCCGCTTCCCGTTCTTTCGAACCTCCACTTGTGAAAGGGCGGTCTACTGCAAGAGTAAACTGCGTAACAGCTACACCGGCTGGCGTATAGCGAAGCTCTGGATCTTTGGTCAATCTACCGATAAGAATAACACGGTTCAACATCGGACATTCCCCCTGACGAAAATACTGGCATGCATTTAAGCTACGTCGTTTGTGATTAAGTGACGGATAACTTCATCCGAAATCTTAAGTACGCGATCAAGTTCAGTTACAACAGCAGGTTCTGCGTTGAAGTGTACCAGCACATAGTGCCCGTCACGGAACTTATTGATCTCATACGCAAGACGGCGTTTGCCCATCAGGTCATGTTTGGAGACTTCGCCTCCACCGTTCGTGATGATGCCTTGGAACTTTTCTACTGTAGATTGAACAACTTCTTGCTCAACGTCAGTACGAATGATGTACATCAGTTCATATTTGCGCATGTATTTCACCTCCTTTTGGACTAAGCGGCTCCTATTCTAACTTGTCAAACAAGCGAAGGAGCAAGGAGCGAGGATTCTTATTCAAAACTCGCACCTGAATACTATAGCAAATTAGGCGACAAATTACAAGTTTTTCTCTTTCGATAAGAGAAGGATGAACATGGTAATGCTTTACATACATGGTTCCCCTTTATAAGGGTAATCTAAACACGATTATAATTCTTGTGAAGAGGTGATCATTGTGGGTGAATGGACGCATTTTAATGAGGGCGATCATGTTCCTAATGACGGTGAGTATATGGAGATCGGCGAGAATGCTTTTCACATGGGGATTAACAACCCGAAAACAGTTACTTTGAAAAAGGGTGACACCTTCCCGGCTACTAGCAACCACAACCGGAAATGGCACCGCAAAGGGCTGCGGCAATAAGTTTGATCATGACAAGGAGAATGACTCCATGCGAACAACTACGTTTACCTGGCTGTTCACCTTTCTTGGTGCAGCTCTCTGTTTAGTTCATTATTTATTTCATGATCATGACGCTTTCTATATGATCTTCTATGCTCTCAGCATACCGGCTTGGTTTGCATCCACTTTCACGAACATCTATGAAATTTCGATGTTTAAGATGTTGGTCATCTATGTCCTGACCATTGCCACATGGGCGATCGTCGGCTACGTGATTGACCGCTACTCCGTCAGCCATAAACAGAAAAAAAACTACTAGTTTTCTGATTCTACCGAAGATCCCTCTGAACACCTGTTTAGAGGGTTTTTCGCAGTCAAGTCTGTCTATTAGGGGTATTAGGCTAAATATTATTACTTCTACGTTTCGAAGCAGATTCAACTTCTTCTCATTGGAATTTGTACAATGAAATCAGCAGTCAAAGAGCTAAGTGTAAGCTTGTACTGGAATTAATCCAATCAAAATCTCCATTTAACCTCAAATACATGCTTGTTGGATTATCCATTGGAGTTTTTCCAATGAAACCGTTACTTCAAGTTATTCAAACTAGTTTGCATTGGAATTAATCCAATGGTACCAGTTTTTCACTCATCCCTTCTCAAAAAAAAGTGGAGCCCCCTGCTTTCCGTTCATTTGCACACATTTTAGAAAGAGGTATCCCCATACTTTTGTCCATTGGGAGGGATGGATGTGAAGTTCCAACCGCAAAGCGCCTTTCCACCCTCACACCCATCCCTCTTCTATTCTAACTTTCTCAATCCGGTCTGAGACCCGGTATTCATATCCTTATCCCTTTGTAATACTCTGGATACATAGCCCCTCCATGGCTTTCACATGTAAGTTGTAAGTTGTGACGGTACCGGTCGGATCCCCTCAATAATAAGGGGTAAGCTGCGTCCACCCCTTACCCCAAAAAAGCCGCGCAACGAATTTCGCTGCGCGGCTTCTGCAATTATTTCCGAAATACTTGTTTCTCTGATATCTTGCCATCTGCAAAATATACAACTTCCAAGATGTAACCAGGCTGATTGGATATTTCAAAATCATATGTTTTCTTGCCATTCTCATCTTTGACTAGTTTTCCTTTGGCGCCAGTTTGCTTCACCAAATCATCGTAGGTGTCTGTCGTGCTTATTTTATCGACCTGTTCCTTCGTAATTTGCGGAAGCGGCTCATCCTTCGCAGCGTCCTTGCTGCCAGCCTGTGGACTCGCTGTCGCTGTTGTACCCCCGCTTGTCCCGCTAGGCGTCGCAGAAGCCCCAGCAGAGGGCTGTACCGTCGCTCCTGTTGTTGGGATAGGAGTTGTTGTACTCGTCCCCTCATTCTTCTTGGAGCAGCCTGTAACGACTAGGCCCAATACGATTGCCATCATCAACCAATTTTTCTTCATAGCCTTCTACCTCCTTCTTTTTGCCTATGCACAGTTATAGATTTAGTCTGCTTCCTTTCCCTGCCTTCTATCCCTGCAAATAAGCAAAAGAGCTTATTACATCCTTTTAGACGTAACAAGCTCCTATATTGTTTCAAATTGTTATTTGCACAGGATTTGCTAAACAAAAAAGCCCCCTACATTATAGTAATGTAGAAAGCTTTTAACCATTTCGTTTATGGACGGAAAGAGTGGGAGTCGAACCCACGCACGCCTCGCGACGCCTAACTGATTTCGAGTCAGCCCCCTTGGACCACTTGGGTACCTTTCCAAGAAAACGAGAACAGGACTTATTGTATCAAAAAAGTCTGTCTCTCGCAAGTCTTTTTCGCTAGCTTTTTAAGAAGTCTCTTCTGTTGCTTCTGCATTCGATCTCAGCACTTTTTTCAGCTTGCTTTCGAACTTCGTTCGAGGAACAAGAACGCTGTGTTTGCAGCCCACACATTTGATTCGAATATCCATCCCCATGCGGATGATTTCCATTTCATTGGTGCCACACGGATGGGGCTTTTTCATTTGCACAATATCACCTAGCTGATACTGCTTCTTCTCCATTCGCCTGTCACCGCCTTCTCCAAGTAATAAGTTAGGAGCCTCCCAAATTGATCACTTCAATTTGGCTCATATCGAATTGCTTCTTGATTTCAATATTCAAAAGCCTTGTAACATTAAATTGAGTAGTCGGCTTACACTCAGCAATAACACGAATTTTCAAATCCGTCGTTCCGACAACCTGCACCCCAAGCACTTCAGGCTCTTTGACGATGTTATCCGTCAGCGTCTGTACATGTCTGACCGTATCTTTGAGAATTTGTGTCGCTTGATCAATATCTAGATGGCTCGGCACCGTCACATCAACAACCGCTAAGGAATTATAAGTTGAGAAGTTCGTTACCTGTTTGATGTTTCCATTCGGAATAATATGGACCTCACCCGTCCAACTTTTGATTCTTGTTACGCGTATGCCGATTTCTTCAACCGTCCCTTTAAAGGCATCAATCTGGATAACGTCCCCTACCCCAAATTGATCTTCAAAAATAATAAAGAAACCCGTTATTACATCTTTGACCAAACTCTGTGCTCCAAAACCAATCGCTAACCCCACAACCCCTGCTCCTGCAAGCAGCGGACCCAAATTCAAGCCAACTTGACCCAAGATGAGCATGATGCAAATAAGGTTGATTGTGTAAGTGATTAAATTATGTACGAGACTTCCAATCGTATTCGATCTTCTTCGATCAAATTTAAGGGGTGATTTATCCCTTGCGAGCATCATATGATTGATGGTTTTATTTGCTATATGAATGCATATTTTAGCTACGATATAAATTAATATAATTTTCACGATAATCCAAAATATCGAAGCTAGCATTTCAGGTTTTGTAATATGTTCGCTGATCCATTGCATTAAATTCGTATAGTATCCAGTTATAAAGGCCACCTTGAGACCTCCTTATCGTCATTCCATGGTAACATACATCTCGTCTTTTTTAAAATAAATGCCTCTGATTTCTACATGCTCCGACTCAATAATCTCTTTCACTTGTGATAGATTCTCTCCGGGAAATTCAATAGAAAGCGCACAACCTGCCGTGATTTCCTTCGGCGTAGGTCTGATATCGATTTCGATATCAGCATACTCTAGCAGCATCTCTGCGCGAAGGGCTTGCTGGGTCGAATCGAATGCTAATAACATCACTGAAAGTTTCAGGGAAAATCCCCCTCTCCCTACGTATAAATGTCCCTATCTATCCATATACTAGTAAAAAAGAAATAGCACTTGGAGGGATATTATGAAATTCCAATTTGGTTTCGACGGCGTTAAACACACGGATCTAGCCCCACTGAAAATCCAACATACCGATGCCGATACCCCTTTTCTTCTTACTAAGCATCTACAAGCCATTTTCAGTAAACTACCAACCTATCAACCTATCGTCGTCATTTGTGTAGGAACAGATCGTTCCACTGGAGATTCTTTGGGACCGCTTGTTGGTACACATTTAAACCGAATTGCCTCTCTCCGGAACCTACATCTTTTTGGCACACTGGATGAGCCGGTTCATGCAATGAATTTATCAGAAACAGTAGCCAATATTCAGCAGCAATTTGAAAACCCATTTATCGTAGCTGTAGATGCTTGCCTTGGTCAAGTCTCTAGTGTTGGATGCATTCAAGTAGCGGATGGGCCTCTTAAGCCAGGTGCCGGTGTAAATAAAGACTTGCCTCCTGTTGGGGACATTCATGTTACCGGTATTGTAAACGTTGGCGGCTTCATGGAGTATTTCGTCCTGCAGAATACACGACTTAGCTTAGTTATGAATATGGCCCACATCATAGGTGATGCCCTGCATTCTGCCTTGCGCCGGACTCAAGCTTATACACCCAATGCTACGACTGTTTTAAAGTTTGATTAATCGCTTCTTTTTCCTCGGGACTTAAAGTATACGTGGATTGTGCATTTTGAATGGGCTTCGCATACAGATACATCTGTTCGCGGCTATGTATTCCCGTCAGAATGATACCATCTTGAAATTCATCCAATATCGCTATCGTAAAACTTAGATCACTTCCACCTTCGTTAAAAGCATTGTAGCGATGAATAGCTACTTTGGATTTCATCTTCATTATGGCTTGACGAATCGTTTCAACCTTGGCTGAAGTCGTTATGGATTCGGCCTTTTGCTCGTTGATTCCTCTCTGCATATCTATGACAAGCTGCTCCATATTCTCAGCTTTTGAACCATTCATCATTAGCGTATATTGTTTACGCAAGGATGATAATTTAACAAAAAGTACAATGACGAGAATAAATAATACAACTATAAATGCGAGGCAAGCTAGAACGATAACTCCGCCATCCAAGCCAAACAGTTCCCCCATGGTTGATCCCTCTTTCTATTTAGCATATTGCGAATGGATTTCTTTCACGGCCTGGATTAATACATCCACTTCATGATCTGTTGTAAAATAACCAATGCTTGCACGTACGGCGCCTCTAGCCAATGTACCGGCTGCTTCATGCGCAAGCGGGCTGCAATGGTAGCCGGACCGAACGGCAATCTGAAAAGATTGATCCAGAATAAAGGCGACTTCAGATGAATCGGCATCGTCGATATTGAAGGAAACAATCCCTGTTTTATTTTGTCCAAGTTGGGGTCCAAGAACCGTTACTCCTTGAATTCCCAGTAAACCTTCCATCAGCAGCTGAGTTTGACGCCATTCCTTTTCATGAATCTTTTCAACCGTTTCCGCTAAGACGAATTTCACGCCTTCGTTTAATCCAGCGATGCCTACCGTATTCTGTGTACCTGCTTCGTAGCGGTCTGGTCGTACAGTTGGCTGCTGAATCGCCTCAGATTGACTGCCTGTTCCACCGTGCAAAAGAGGGTCAAGATCGATGTCGGGATGTATATACAACCCCCCCGTTCCCTGAGGCCCTAGAAGCCCCTTGTGGCCGGGGAAAGCTAGCATATCAATATTCATACTCCCTACATGAATAGGCAGTATACCAGCGCTCTGAGCGGCGTCTACAAGCAGCTTAGCCCCATGCGTACGGCATAGTTCTCCGATTTCGCCAACCGGCATAATCGTTCCTAACAGATTTGAGCTGTGATTCACAACGACCAATGCTGTATTTGATTTAAAAGCCCTTTTGAGTTCATCTAAGCTGATATCCCCATACTCGTCATTATGAATATAAGTAAGCTCCACTTGCGAAGTTGCCTTTAGATGTTCAAGTGGCCTTCTCACAGAATTATGCTCGATGTTGGTGCATATCACATGATCGCCCGGCTTAACAAATCCTTTAATCGCTTGATTAAGCGCATGCGTTGTATTCAGCGCAAATGAGATATCATTCGGATTTTTGACTCCAAATAATCTGGCTAAATTCTTTCGCGTTTCAAATAAGGCTCTACTCGCTTTCACGGCCATCTGATGGCTGCCACGTCCAGGGTTCGCAGCATACTCCTCCATACACGCCATCATAGCTGTCATGACAGCTGGTGGTTTCGGCCACGACGATGCAGCCTGATCGAAATACATGACATTTTCCATTTTTTCACCCTCTCCTCATAAATATAGCATACCTTAGTTTGATCTTTCGAATCGAAAGAAAACCATCGGTATGCTATCTAATTTTTAAGAGATTTTGCCTTGAAGCAATTCTAGCAAACGATTTAAATCATCTTTGGAATAATAAAGAAGTTCGATCTTTCCTTTATCCTGCTGAGCCTTGATTTTAACTGTCGTTCGGAAAATATCTCTCAACTGTTCTTCAGCCTGATTAATGTAGGGATCTCTATTTTTTTCTTTCTGTACTTTCTTTTCCTTTTCTTGCCCTGGTGCTTCTTCCAACATCTTCACAGCTTCTTCAAGCTCACGAACACTCCACTGTTTACTTATGGTTGTTTCTGCGAGCTCCTTCTTCACCTTATCGTCTTTCACACCTACGATGGCTCTTGCGTGTCCCATAGATAATGTTCCACGTGAAACATATTGCTTAATAGATTCCGGTAATTGAAGCAATCTCAAGAAGTTGGCAATGTGCGAACGGCTCTTCCCTACTTTGGCGGAAAGCTCTTCTTGGGTCAAAGAGAACTGATCAATAATTCCTTGATAAGCAAAAGCAATCTCCATTGCATTCAGATCTTCACGTTGGACATTCTCAATCAATGCAATTTCCATCACCTGTTGATCTGAAAAACTTCTTTCAACAGCCGGGATCGTCGCTGCCCCCGCAACCTGCGAAGCACGGAACCTGCGTTCACCTGCAATGATTTCGAACCCTTTAAGAACTTTACGAACGATAATAGGTTGGATAACACCATGCTCTTTAATCGAATCAGCAAGTTCTTTAATACTATCTTCGTTAAAATGTTTCCTCGGTTGATACGGATTAGCTCTCAACTGGGATAAAGGAATTTGAATAACTTTATCACTTTCATCAATGTGCAACGAAGTGATTAAAGCGTCCAACCCCTTACCTAAACCTTTGGATAAACCTTTGGTCATACAGAGATCACTTCCTTCGCAAGCTCTAAATACACTTCCGCGCCTTTTGATCTAGGATCATATGTAACGATGGATTGTCCATGGCTGGGCGCTTCACTCAAGCGAACGTTTCTTGGAATAATCGTTTGATATACTTTTGTTTGGAAATACTTCTTCACTTCTTCAATAACCTGAATACCTAAGTTCGTTCTTGCATCAAACATCGTTAACAAAACACCTTCAATTTGAAGCCCTGTATTAAGATGCTTTTGGACCAGTCGAACTGTATTAAGCAGTTGGCTTAATCCTTCAAGCGCATAATATTCACATTGAATTGGGATAATGACAGAGTCAGCAGCAGTCAATGAGTTAATCGTAAGAAGACCAAGAGACGGGGGACAATCTATAAGAATATAGTCGAATAAATGTTTAACTAATTGAAGCGATTTCTTCAAACGAACTTCTCTTGAAATCGTCGGTACTAATTCAATTTCAGCTCCAGCAAGCTGTATCGTCGCTGGCAAGATTTTAAGATTTGGAACATTTGTATCAACAATTGCATCTTTGGGATGAACGTCATTAATCAGTACGTCATAAATACAATTTACTACGTCTGCTTTATTAACGCCAATACCGCTTGTCGTATTACCTTGCGGATCTATATCAACAAGAAGTACTCTCTTCCCAAGTGAAGCTAAGGAAGCTCCCAAATTAACAGAAGTTGTCGTCTTACCGACGCCACCCTTCTGATTCGTTATTGCTATTATTTTAGACAAAACCATTTCACCTCAATCACTTATGTTCCAAATGCCAATCAAAGAGCAGTATTACTATCTTAACACATCTATCAACGAGTTACCTCACTATTTGATAGTTTTAACTTCTAAGATGCAAAAAAACGGCTTGCGCCGTTTAAGGTAGCAATAAATGCCCGTTATCGTTTAGGAATTTTAATAATAATTTCGTAATGATCCTCGTGATCTTTCTCAGAGGTATTAATGTTCAGTCCAGAGCTAGTTACCATCTCGACAGACTGCCGAATTGTATTCAAAGCCAAACGTACATCCTTAGTAAAAGAAACTCGGCGTGTCTTCTTAAGCTTTGCGGCTTCTTTGAGGAAATTAATTTTGATTTCCGTTTGTTTTACATTCAACTCTTTAGAGATAATTTCTTCAAGAACCTTTACTTGAAGTTCTTCTTGATCAAGCGCTAGTAATGCTCTTGCATGTCGCTCAGTGATTTTCCGTTCCATCAAAGCCATCTTTACCGGCTCACTTAATTGTAAAAGACGAATCTTATTTGCAATCGTGGACTGGCTTTTCCCCAAACGCTGCGCCAAGCTTTCTTGTGTCAAGTCATGCATCTCAATGAGTTGCTGGTAAGCCGCTGCCTCTTCTATCGCAGTAAGACCTTCCCTTTGCAAGTTTTCAATAAGAGCAATAGATGCCGCTTGCGAATCATTAAAATCACGTACAATTGCTGGAATTGTGTCCAGACCAAGCTTTTTAACAGCTCGAAGTCGGCGTTCCCCCGCGATTAACTCAAACGTATTATTTTTGACTCTGACAACAATCGGTTGAATGACACCATGCGTCCGAATGGTCTGACACAATTCTTCAAGTCGATCATCATCAAACAACGTTCTTGGCTGATACGGACTTGGAATAATATTGTTGACAGCTATGTTTTTGACTTCATCAGTCGTTGAACGATCAGCAAGTCCAAATAACTTCGATATTTGTTCTTTCATAGGAAAACCAACCACCAACTCTTCCCGTAGTTTAAGCGACCAATACGATCCAAAGATAGACGACCTCTTCGTCCTACAGAACGAAAACGCTTGTCAATAATACGGTGAAGTATGACAAGTGCTCACATAAACATACTAACTTTATAATATATATCGTACTTATGTTATAATTCTCCATGCAAAGCCAAAATCCTGCTAGAACTGCACGATCTACAGAATGTTTAAATGTTTCACGTGGAACAATTTCACATTTTGGACAATGGTTCTTTCAGCGGAATGCCAGCTTTCCTCGGATACTTGCTTGGCGTTGCAGACACCTTTTGAATTTCAACAAAATGACGAACTGATTCCTCAATCGGCAGCAACATGCGATTCACTTTAATAACTTTTCCCTTTAACTCAGACAAGCTATAACTAGCGCTCGCAAGTTCCTCTTCAATCTCAGAACCCTTCATCGCGATGAAAGTCCCCTCTTTTTTCACAAAAGGAAGACAGAACTCATTCAAAACTTGAAGCCTCGCTACTGCTCTAGCAGTAACTAGGTCGAATTGGTCGCGATACTTAGGAAGTCTAGCAATATCCTCTGCCCTGCCGTGTACGCAATCCATATCCGTAAGACCAAGCTGATTAACAATTTCCTTTAGGAAAAGAATCCTTTTATTCAACGAATCGACGATTGTCACTTTCAGATAAGGAAAAGCAATTTTCAAAGGAATACTAGGAAAACCTGCTCCTGAACCAATATCAGCAAGAGTCATCACAGAATCCATAGAAAAGTTAAAAGAGACAGAGAGAGAATCATAGAAATGTTTCAAATACACTTGCTCTCTCTCTGTAATACCTGTTAAATTCATTTTCTCATTCCACGCAACCAATGTCTTATAATATTGTTCAAATTGATCCAACTGGTGCGCGGAAAGAAAAATATTCTCTTTTTCTAATAATTGAGTAAACTGTTGTTGAATTGCATCCATTAGTTACCTCTTGCCGCAGTGACGCGATTATAATGTTCCAAGTAGACAAGTAAAATAGATATATCTGAAGGCGTAACGCCACCGATCCGTGATGCTTGCCCAATGGAAATCGGGCGAATCTTTGCAAGCTTTTGCTTAGCTTCAGTAGCAATCCCATGTATTTCACTGTACTCGATATCATCAGGAATTTTCTTTTTCTCCATTTTACGCAGGCGCTCTACTTGATTGCTTTGCTTTTCAATATAACCCGCATACTTAACTTGAATCTCAACTTGTTCTTTCATCTCATCATCAAGAGGCAGGGGCGATGGCGACATTTGCTCAATAGCGCTGTACCCAATCTCAGGACGACGCAGCAAAGATATAGCTGGCACCGAGTTGTTAAGCTGCACGCTCTCTAAACTCTCCAACAATTGCTGCACATGAGGTTCAGGCTTAATCTTATCAATAGAAAGTCGTTCGATCTCTTGATCCACCAAAGACTTCTTATTCAGAAATGCCGCATAACGCTCATCTGAAATAAGTCCGATTTCATGGCCTATTGGCGTTAAACGCAGATCCGCATTATCGTGACGAAGCAGCAGCCTGTATTCTGCACGAGAAGTTAACAAACGATAAGGTTCATTCGTCCCCTTGGTCACCAAGTCATCGATTAGAACACCGATATACCCTTCCGAACGATCCAGAACAACAGCTTCTTTGCCCAAAACTTTGCGAGCAGCATTAATACCAGCCATTACACCTTGCCCAGCTGCTTCTTCATATCCAGAAGTACCGTTAATTTGGCCTGCAGTGAATAAACCGCTCACCAGCTTAGTTTCCAAAGAAGGTTTCAATTGCGTAGGAACAACTGCATCATATTCAATCGCGTAGCCAGTACGCATCATTTCAACTTTCTCTAGTCCAGGAATAGAGCGCAAAATACCAAGCTGCACATCTTCAGGCATACTCGTAGACAATCCTTGCACATAATATTCCGAAGTGTTGCGACCTTCCGGTTCCAAGAAAATTTGATGTTTAGGCTTATCTGCGAAACGAACAATTTTATCCTCGATGGATGGGCAATATCTTGGCCCTGTACCCTCAATAGCCCCGGAGAACATTGGAGCGCGGTGCAAATTCGAGTTAATAATATCGTGCGTCGCTTCAGATGTGTACGTTAACCAGCAAGGCAGCTGCTCATCATTGTTAGGAACGCCTTTCGTTTCGAAAGAGAAGAACTTAGGCTCATCGTCACCAGGTTGAATTTCTGTTTTGCTGAAATCAATCGTATCTTTATGAACACGCGGAGGTGTTCCTGTTTTGAATCGAACGAGATCAAAGCCAAGCTTACGCAGTGACTCGGATAATTTAACAGAAGGTTGTTGGTTATTCGGCCCGCTCTCATACATCAGCTCACCCATAATAACTTTTCCTCGTAAGTAAGTCCCCGTTGTAAGAACAACCGCCTTCGCATAATACTCAGCGCCTGTTTTGGTAATTACGCCTTTGCAAATGCCGTCTTCGACAATAAGCTCTTCGGCCATACCTTGACGTAGTGTCAAATTCGATGTCGCTTCGATTGTTTCTTTCATTTTATGCTGATACGAAAATTTATCTGCTTGTGCACGTAGCGCGTGAACCGCAGGACCTTTCCCCGTGTTCAGCATTCGCATTTGAATATAAGTCTTATCAATATTTCGACCCATTTCGCCGCCTAGAGCGTCAATCTCTCTAACAACGTGGCCCTTCGCAGGACCACCAATGGATGGATTGCAAGGCATAAAAGCAACCATGTCCAAATTGATCGTTAATAAGAGTGTGTTGCAGCCCATTCGTGCTGAGGCTAGTGCAGATTCACATCCGGCATGTCCAGCACCGATAACAATGACATCATAATCACCTGCATGATATCCCATAATAAACGTCCCTCCCTCTTTTATGAAAACGCAAATGCTGTCGTTTTCATTTTCCTAAGCAGAATTGTGTAAAAATTTGATCGATTAATGATTCTCCGACGGAATCCCCAATAATTTCACCCAGTTGCTCCCATGCAGCCCTTATATCAATCTGAATCATATCTATAGGTACATATTGTTCATTCGCCTCGAGTGCATCATGAAGAGAACGTTTGGCTTGCTTCAATAAAGAGATATGTCGAACATTGCTAACATACGTCAAATCGCTGGATTCCAGCTTGCCTTCAAAGAACATAGCCGCGATTGCTTTTTCCAAATCTTCAATACCTTTATTTTCAATCAGAGACAACTCGACAATACGCTCCTGCGGAAAATAACTTAGCACTTGTTCAACATTCAGTTTTCTGCTCAAATCAATCTTATTAAGAATAACAATGGTTTGCTTGTCAGCCAATTGCTTCATCAAGGCGATTTCATCAAGCTGCAGCTCCTCATTGCTGTTGAGGACAAGCAGGATTAAGTCCGCCTCAGCTAAAGCTGTCTTGGAGCGTTCCACACCAATCTGTTCTACAAGATCCGTCGTTTCCCGGATACCTGCTGTGTCGAGCAGCTTCAACGGAATACCGCCAATATTGACGAACTCCTCAATAACATCCCTCGTTGTACCTGGAATGTCTGTAACGATAGCCCGATTAGCCTGAGCCAACTCATTCAGCAATGAGGATTTACCTACATTCGGCTTACCTACAATTGCAGTTTCAATGCCTTCGCGCAAAATCTTGCCTTGCTCCGCAGTCACCAAAAGCCTATCAATTTCAAGCATCACTGTATCGCATTTGGTCTTAATGAAGGCATTCGTCATTTCTTCTACATCATGTTCTGGATAATCAATATTCACTTCAACATGCGCCATTAACTCCACCAACACATGCCGCAAATGCTTAATTTGCTTCGACAAATTACCTTCAACCTGTTTCAAGGCTACCTTGAAAGCTCGATCCGATTTAGCTCGAATCAAGTCAATAACGGCTTCAGCTTGGGTCAAATCTATACGACCATTCAAGAAAGCACGCTTCGTGAATTCACCTGGTTCAGCCAAACGCACGCCTTGCTGCAGCAGCAAATCGAGCACCTTTTTGACAGAAACGATGCCTCCATGACAGCTGACCTCCACCACATCTTCCATCGTAAATGAACGTGGAGCTTTCATTAACGTAACGAGAACCTCCTCTACCTTTTCGGCAGAAGCAGGTTCTATAATGAATCCATAATGTACCGTATGCGTCTGCGCAACAGATAGTTTCGTTTTTGAGCGAAAAATCCGTTCCACGAATGGAACGGCTTCCTCTCCGCTCACACGAATAACCGCTATCCCACCCTCGCCGAGCGGCGTAGAAATAGCAGCAATCGTATCATTTAGCATCGTATTTACACCTCGAATTTACCTGAACTTAAAGAAAAAGCAATGACATGAACAAAGTCATTGCGGCAGCATTATTTGACAGCGATAACGACCCGACGGTTCGGTTCTTCGCCTTTACTATACGTTTTGACAACAGGGTGTCCTTGCAATTCGGCATGAATAATTTTGCGTTCCTGCGAATTCATAGGTTCGAGAATGACCTCTTTTTTCGACTTAATCACGCGATTAGCAAGTCGAACAGCCAACTCTTCCAATGTTTTTTTGCGTCTATCACGGAAATTTTCCGCATCTAAGATAATGCGAAAATGCGAATTCGCATACCGGTTAGCAACAATATTCACCAAATACTGCAAAGCATCCAGTGTTTGTCCTCTTTTACCGATCAAAATACCTAACTCAGAGCCACTCATATTCAAGACGAAGCCTTCGCGATCTTTGCGTGTATCTATGGTGATGGAAATTTGCATCGCTTCGAACATATCTTGTAAGAAAGCAATTGCTTCCTCAAGTGGATCCGGTATCAACTCAAGCTCTACTTTAGCTTCTTTGGAACCAATAAATCCGAACAACCCTCGAGAGGGCTGCTCCAAAATATGAATGTTTACACGATCCTCGGAAACTTGCCATTGAGCTAGTCCGGATTTCACCGCTATCTCAATAGTCTTTCCAGTCACCACAATTTTTTTCATTTGGACAGGCCACCCTTATTTTTTTGCGATCCGGACTTTTGTGATCCAGGAGAACCATAAATAAAGTAAGACTGAACGATCGTGAAGATATTACCGTAGATCCAGTAAAGCGGAAGAGCCGCTGCGAAATTCATGGACATCACGAAAATCATTACCGGGAAGATATATAGTAAGCTTTTCATTTGTTGATTCATTTGGGAAGACATAAACATCTGTTGAACGAATGTGGTTGCCGCGGCAATCAACGGAAGAATATAGTAATGATCCGGTTGACCAAGATTCATCCACAAGAATGTATGCTCACGAATGTGATCGTTGCGCATAATCGCTTGATAAAGAGCGATCAGAATTGGCATTTGAACAATGATTGGAAAACATCCAGCTAAAGGATTCACACCATTTTGCTGAAAAAGCTTCATCGTTTCTTCCTGCTGTTTCTTTGCATCATCTTTGTACTTTTCTTTGAGTTTCTTCATCTCAGGCTGCAGATCTTGCATCCGTTTAGAGCTTTTGTATTGCTTTAAAGTAAGCGGCAAAATAATTAAACGAATAATCAAGGTAACAACCAAGATCGATAACCCATATTGACCCCATAAATGATCAGCGAACCAATCAAGGGTTTGAGAAAGCGGGTACACAAAATATTTGACGAAAAAACCTGCGGTATTGGGATCAATTGGTGCCATAGCTGCGCTTGATGGACTACATCCTGACAACAATAAGATCAACGCAGAAAACGATGCAAGCAAATAGATTCGACGAGTCAAAATGAGATCCTCCTAAATATCTTTTCCAACATAAACTATAACACATCTTCAGCTCGCAAGGAAATATTGCGTCACTTTTTTATTGTGTCATTTCTTTTTAATAAAGAAGCTTTGCGGATGACATGCCAAATGCTTTTTTCCATCTCGGCATATTCCATTTCAACGACTGGTTTTCTGGCTAATAAGATGTAGTCATAATGAGGCGTCATTTGATCTTTTTTCAAACGAATAATTTCCTTCATCATTCGTCGAAGGCGATTTCGAACAACGGCATTGCCTACCTTCTTGCTCACGGACACACCCAGGCGAAATTTCTCCAGCTTCGGCTGCGGCAAATAATACAGCACGAATTGGTGATTGGCCATTGACTTGCCATAGCGATAAATTTTATTGAAATCTTCTCTTTTAGCTAATCTATATTCTTTTTCCACGGATTTTACGCTCCAGACAGATAACATCCAAATCTATGTTTCATAAACACGACAGATATGATCTAGTTTTAACCGAATTCAGCTCATGTAAACCGATCAGACAAAAAGCAAAAAAAAAAGCCCCTTCCGGAGCCTCTTTTTACGCGCTAAGAATTTTTCTTCCTTTAAGACGACGAGCTTGCAGAACTTTACGTCCATTCTTCGTGCTCATTCTTTTACGGAAACCATGATTCTTCTTACGCTTTCTCGTATTAGGGTTAAACGTCGGACCCATCTATAGCACCTCCCTACCTGAGGATATCCATCCTACAAAATTTCTACTACTCATTAAATCATATTTCACTTAAGAAAGTCAACCTACCCGAGTGTGCAGAAGAAAAGACATTTTGTTCAGCACATTTCCAAAAAGAATAACCTGTGTATAAATTTTTGCCCTGTGGAAGAGAACGATGTCGAAAATTAACAGAATATCAACAATATCTTGTGTTGTGAACAAAATCTATGCACAACTTGTTGTAATTGTGGATAATATCAAACAATCCGTTGATTAACGGACTGTCTTTTGTTAAGATGGTAATGTTTCTGTTGTGGATAGACACCACCAACTCTCCGACTTATCAACAATCTGTGGATAACATTGTGAACAATTTTCCCTCTACAAGAATAAGTCATTTCGACCGATCCTTAATAATGTGGATAAAATCGACAAAGTCTGTTCTTTTTTGACCCTAGCAGACATCAAGGTTCATTTCGCCGTTAAACGAGCAGACTATACTTACTTCGTCACGAATCCTTTCCGGACTGGCGATTCACATACATCGAGTTGTATCCATAGCGTATGCTTTTTCGACACAAGCTCATTACTGGCCTTATGCCACATGTTTAATTTCAAAGGAGTGAATACTGTGGAAGGCCATTCTACCGACTTATGGCAACAGATTTTAACAATCATTCAGACCAAACTCAGTAAACCCAGCTTCGATACTTGGCTCAAATCAACGAAAGCGACAGTTTTTAATGACTCTACTGTCGTTATTTGTGCGCCCAATAATTTTGCGCAGGAGTGGCTCGAAAGCCGCTATACCAAGCTGATTGAAGGAACAATCTATGATTTTACAGGCAAGCATGTATCTGTGAAATTCATCATTGAAACGGAAGAACAGAAAGCGCAGTCTACAGCGATGCTTCCAACCGTTATACCGCCTAAAGGCCCGGCCATCGTCGCAGGTGAAGAAAATTTCACGAATATGATGAATGCCAGATACACCTTCGATACCTTCGTTATCGGATCCGGCAATCGCTTCGCGCATGCAGCGTCATTAGCTGTTGCTGAAGCTCCCGCCAAAGCCTATAATCCACTATTTCTCTATGGTGGCGTTGGTTTGGGCAAGACACACTTGATGCATGCGATCGGTCATTATGTGCTGGAGCATAACCCAGGTTCCCGTGTTTTATATATTTCATCCGAAAAGTTCACGAATGAATTCATTAATGCGGTCCGTGATAACCGCGGTGAAGGATTTCGTAATAAATATAGAACAATCGACGTCTTATTGATTGATGATATTCAATTCCTCGCCGGTAAAGAAGGTACACAAGAGGAGTTCTTCCATACTTTCAATGCCCTTCACGAAGAAGGCAAACAAATTATTATTTCGAGTGATCGACCTCCAAAAGAAATTCCAACCCTGGAGGATCGCTTGCGTTCACGGTTCGAATGGGGCTTGATTACCGATATCCAACCGCCCGATTTAGAGACTCGGATTGCGATTTTACGCAAGAAAGCCAAAGCGGAGAACCTAGAAATTCCGAATGAAGCGATGATCTATATCGCCAACCAGATCGATACAAACATTCGTGAGCTCGAAGGAGCGCTAATCCGCGTTGTAGCTTATTCGTCCTTGATCAATCAAGATATCAGCGTTCATCTGACAGCCGAAGCGTTGAAGGATATTATTCCGTCCAACCGGCCGCGAGTCATTACGATACAGGATATTCAGCAGCGTGTTGGAGAATTCTATGGATTAAAGCTGGAGGATTTCAAAGCGCGCAAACGAACAAAAGCCGTAGCCTTCCCAAGACAGGTCGCAATGTACCTGGCACGTGAGCTGACGGACTTCTCTTTGCCGAAAATCGGAGATAATTTTGGTGGTCGTGACCATACAACCGTCATTCATGCCCATGAAAAAATAACGCAGCAGTTAAAAGTAGATCAAGATTTATACAAGATCGTTCATAACCTGACAGAGCGCATCAAAAACCCCTCTTAATAACTTCCTTTTTTCAATAAGCCTATGCACAATCTATTCACATGTGGATAGGCTTGATTTATATAAGATTCATCCACATATCCACATATCCAGAGCCCCTACTGCTATTACTAATAAAGAATGTTATTATATAATGATTATGCTAACGCAAATTAAAAAAGAACCACAGGAGTGAAATCATGAAATTAACGATCCTCAAAGACCATTTAATCGAATCCATTGGTCACGTTTCCAAAGCCATCTCATCTCGAACGACAATCCCGATTCTCACAGGGATCAAAATAGATGCAACATTAAGCGGTGTAACCCTCACTGCCAGTGATACAGATATCTCGATTCAAAGCTTTACAGCAAGCGAAAATGAAACCATCAAAATTATTCAATTATTCCAAGCCGGGAGTGTTGTGCTTCCAGCTAAATTTTTCATAGAAATCATCCGAAAGCTTCCTGCTCAATTGATTGAAATCGAAGTCAAAGCTAATTTTCAAACGATTATTCGTTCAGGATCTTCTGAAATTCAAATCATGGGACTCGATCCGGATGAATATCCGCTGCTGCCCGAAATTGAAGAAAGCAAAATGCTTCGTCTTCCCAGCGATTTATTAAAAACAATGATTAAGCAAACGTCTTATGCGGTTTCCACCAACGAGTCTACACCGATACTTACAGGTGTTCTTTGGAATATTACAGGTGATAAGCTGAAATTCATTGCTTGCGACCGGCACCGGCTGGCTAGTCGTGAAGTGACTGTTGATAACGATAACGCGCAAAACCTGCCTAATATTGTTATCTCAGGTCGAACATTGAATGAATTAAGCAAAATTTTGCCCGATCAAAATTCGCTTATAGATATAGTTATTTCGGACAATCAAGTTTTATTCAAAATTCATTCGATTTTGTTTTACTCCCGCATTTTGGACGGAACCTATCCAGATACATCCAAGCTAATTCCGCAGTCTTTTCAAACGGAAATGGTCGTACCGACCAAAGAACTGGCGGAAGCGATCGACCGCGCTTATTTATTATCCAGAGAAGATAAAACGAATATCGTTAAAATGATGATGCAAGAAGACCAGACGATCGAGATCTCTTCAAGCTCATCGGAACTGGGGAAAGTAACGGAGCAAATTAGCCTGCAGCACATCGCCGGTGATTTACTCAAAATTTCGTTCAACTCCAAATATATGCTCGATGCTTTAAAAGTACTCGATTCTGAGTTCATTCACATCGGATTTACGGGAGCTATGCAGCCAATCATCATGAAGCCGCAAGATTCTACAAACATGCTGCAACTCATCTTGCCTTACCGAACGACGAATTAAGGAGAATCGGACATGAAACAGATCGGAATTAACACGGATTATATTACCCTTGGACAGTTTTTGAAGTTATCGGACTGTATATCCACAGGTGGACAAGCTAAATTTTTCGTTGTGGATACAAAAATTGAAGTAAACGGGCAAGCTGAAAATCGCAGAGGACGGAAGCTCGTTCCGCAAGACGTGGTAACCGTGGAGGGTTTCGGACAATTCGAAGTCGTTAGCTCCTGATCGGCTTAAACCAGGAGGATGACCACCCATGTTTTTGAATAGACTTGCACTTCGGCATTACAGGAATTACGAGCAAATTGAGATTACAACGACTAACAATGTGAATATTTTCGTTGGACCTAACGCGCAGGGAAAGACGAATTTATTGGAATCCATCTATGTGCTGGCCATGACTAAGTCACATCGTACCCACCAGGACAAAGAATTAATTGGCTGGAATGGAGAACAGACACAGCTGTATGCGGAGATTCAGAAAAAGTATGGCAGCTGCAAGTTGGACCTTTCCATTACGACCAAAGGCAAAAAAGCCAAGATCAATGGTCTTGAGCAAAAGAAGCTAAGCAATTTTATCGGAGCTTTGAACGTGGTTATGTTTGCTCCGGAAGATTTGGAAATCGTCAAAGGCACTCCTGGTGTCAGGAGGCGTTTCCTCGATATGGAAATCGGCCAAGTTCAGCCTTCGTATCTCTACGATTTGTCGCAATATCAGAAGATTTTGGTGCAGCGAAACAATTATTTAAAGCAATCTTTCCCCGGAAAGAGCACGCCGGACGCCATGTTAGACATTTGGAACGAACAATTAGCGCAATATGGTGTTAAAATTATGAAAAAACGTCAAAGCTTTATTAAGAAGCTGCAACAATGGGCGGAGACCATCCATCGAGGAATAACGAACGATAGCGAAGCCCTTCTTATTCGTTATGCCCCGTCTTTTGACATCGAAGCTGAAGATGAATCTGTTTTATTAAACCAATTTATGATAAAGTTATCATTGGTTAGAGATCAGGAATTCCGAAGAGGCGTTACGCTAGTGGGCCCTCATCGCGACGATCTTCTTTTTTACATCAACGATAAAGAGGTCCAAACGTACGGTTCTCAAGGGCAGCAACGGACAACAGCGTTATCCCTCAAGCTTGCGGAGATTGAGCTCATTCATGAAGAAGTCGGCGAATATCCCCTATTATTACTTGACGATGTGCTTTCAGAGCTTGATGAATATAGACAGACGCAATTGATCCGCACGTTTCAACAGAAAGTCCAGACGTTTATCACCACAACCGGATTGGAAAGTGTTCATTTGGACCAACTGGACCATGCTTCCGTGTTTCATGTGTTGAAAGGAAATGTAAGTGGCAGGAGCTGAGGAGCATGTTTATTCATTTGGGTGGCGAGAAAATTATTAGAGCTTCCGAACTGATTGCTATTTTCGATATCTCGATCGAGAAGTCTTCCAAAATATCGAAACAATTCATTCAGCAAGCTGTAAAAGATAAGAAAACAGAGAAAATCGGTGAAGAAGAATGCAAATCACTCGTCGTTACGAAGAGTAAAGTGTATTATTCACCCATTTCCTCAACAACGCTCAAGAAAAGAGCGCATCAGTTGTTAACGAACTAACCTCCTCTACGCGCG
The DNA here is from genome assembly GCF_002027705.1 of Paenibacillus ferrarius. Classification (GTDB taxonomy): domain Bacteria; phylum Bacillota; class Bacilli; order Paenibacillales; family NBRC-103111; genus Paenibacillus_E; species Paenibacillus_E ferrarius. The sequence continues at coordinate 401,001 of NZ_MBTG01000023.1, forward strand.
GTCGCTTATCTTTAATTGGCATCGATAGAGGTTTATCTCACTATAAAAAAGCAGGTGGAGATTAACATGTCTGTGAATCAAAATGCATACGATGACAGTCAGATTCAGGTTCTGGAAGGTTTAGAGGCCGTTCGTAAACGGCCGGGTATGTACATTGGTTCCACTAGTGCACGTGGACTTCATCATCTGGTCTGGGAAGTTGTCGATAACAGTATCGATGAGGCGTTGGCCGGCTTCTGTACGAAGATCGATGTTATCGTCCATAAGAATAACAGTGTAACCGTTATTGATAACGGCCGTGGAATCCCAGTGGGTGAAAATGCGAAGCTGAAGCGTCCGACACTGGAAGTTGTTCTTACGGTTCTTCATGCGGGCGGTAAGTTTGGTGGAGATGACTCGGGTTACAAAGTATCCGGGGGTCTTCATGGTGTAGGTATCTCTGTTGTTAACGCGTTGTCTGAGCTGCTGACTGTGCAAGTTAAGCGTGAAGGCAAAATTCATGAACAAGAATACCGCCGCGGCGCGCCTCAGTATGACGTGAAGGTCATTGGGGAAACCGAGGAAACTGGCACACAAGTGACGTTCCAGCCGGATCCGGAGATTTTCAAAGAAACCGTCGAGTACGATTACGATATTCTGCAATCAAGAATTCGTGAGTTGGCTTTCTTGAACAAAGGGATCGAAATTAATCTAATTGATGAGCGCACGGATACTTCGAATACACATATGTATGAGGGCGGGATCGTCTCCTTCGTTCAGCATTTAAACCGCAACCGCGAAGTTGTGAACGAAACCCCTATCTATGTGGAGGGCTCCAAGGATAATATCTCCATCGAGATCGCACTTCAATACAACGATAGTTACACAGAGAATATTTATTCCTTCGCCAATAATATCAATACCCATGAGGGCGGAACGCATGAATCCGGTTTTAAAAGCGCATTGACGCGGATTCTGAACGACTACGCCCGTAAAAGCAATTCCCTGAAAGAAAGTGATTCTAACCTTTCCGGTGATGATGTGCGTGAAGGTCTTGCTGCGATTATTTCCGTGAAAATTCCGGAGCCTCAGTTCGAGGGTCAAACGAAGACGAAGCTTGGAAATAGTGAAGTTCGCGGTATTGTGGAATCTCTGTTCGCCGAGAAGCTGCAAGAATTCATGGAAGAGAATCCTGCGACTGCGAAGAAAATCCTCGAAAAAGGGATTCAAGCGGCAAGAGCCCGGGAAGCTGCCCGCAAAGCGAGAGAATTGACTCGTCGTAAAAGCGCCTTGGAAGTTAGTGCCCTGCCAGGTAAACTAGCAGATTGCTCTTCCAAAGATGCGTCCATCAGTGAAATTTACATCGTAGAAGGTGACTCTGCAGGCGGATCAGCTAAGCAAGGACGTGATCGTCACTTCCAAGCGATTCTGCCGCTTCGCGGAAAAATCTTGAACGTAGAGAAAGCTAGATTGGATCGTATTTTGTCCAATACTGAAATTCGTGCGATGATTACTGCCTTTGGTACAGGGATCAGCGATGATTTTGATATTGCCAAAGCGCGTTATCACAAAATTATTATCATGACCGATGCCGATGTTGACGGAGCTCACATTCGTACGCTGCTGCTCACTTTCTTCTACAGGTACATGAAAAAGTTAATCGAAACCGGTTATGTGTATATTGCGCAGCCTCCTCTTTTCAAATTGGAGCGCAACAAAACGGTTCGTTATGCCTATAACGAAAAACAAAGAGAAGCAATCATGCAGGAGTTCGGTGAAGGCGCCAAAGTCAACGTTCAACGTTACAAAGGATTAGGCGAGATGAATCCAGAGCAGCTATGGGAAACGACAATGGATCCGGAAAGCCGTACGTTCTTACAGGTAACGATCGAAGATGCGATCGAAGCAGATACACTTTTTGATTCTTTGATGGGCGATAATGTAGAGCCGAGAAGAGATTTCATTGAGGAACACGCCAAGTACGTGAAAAATTTAGATATCTAAACGTCCTAGACGTTGCTAACGATGTAGCTTTCAGGAGGAACATTCATGAGCGAAGAATTACATTCGCAAGTCAAAGAAATTGACATTTCGACCGAAATGCGTACATCCTTCTTAGACTATGCGATGAGTATCATTGTCAGTCGTGCACTGCCAGATGTAAGAGACGGTCTGAAGCCGGTTCATCGTCGTATCTTGTTTGCGATGTCTGAGCTGGGCATGTCTCCAGATAAACCACATAAGAAATCAGCGAGAATCGTCGGTGAAGTTATCGGTAAGTACCATCCGCATGGTGATACTGCCGTGTACGAAACGATGGTTCGGATGGCGCAAGATTTCTCCCTTCGTTATATGCTCGTCGATGGTCACGGCAACTTCGGATCCATTGATGGCGATATGGCAGCAGCGATGCGTTATACCGAAGCTCGTCTATCCAAGATCGCTATGGAACTTTTACGCGATATCAACAGAGAAACGATTGATTACAAGCCCAACTATGATGGGGAAGAGAATGAACCCGTTGTTCTTCCTTCCCGTTTCCCTAATCTACTGGTGAACGGAAGTTCAGGGATTGCTGTAGGGATGGCAACGAATATTCCTCCGCATAACCTGCGTGAGGTCATCGAAGGTATCCAACTGATGATTCAGAATCCGGATATCACGCCGCTTGAACTGATGCAAGTCATCAAAGGACCGGATTTCCCTACAGCTGGCTTTATTTTGGGCCGCGAAGGGATTAGATCAGCGTATCAAACGGGCAGAGGTTCTGTTACGATGCGTGCTAGAACGGTTATTGAAGAGAACAATAACAAAGCTAGAATCATCGTTAATGAACTGCCGTATCAAGTGAATAAAGCAAGACTTGTTGAGAAAATTGCTGAGCTCGTTCGCGAGAAGAAAATTGACGGCATCACGGATCTGCGAGATGAGTCTGACCGTAATGGGATGCGCGTTGTTATTGAGCTGCGTCGTGATGTGAATCCGAATGTCGTTCTCAATAACTTGTTTAAACAAACAGCCATGCAGTCTAACTTCGGAATTATTATGCTGGCGCTAGTTAATGGCGAACCAAGAGTTCTGAATCTACGCGAGATGCTGCACTACTATCTCAAGCATCAACAAGAAGTTATCCGCCGCAGAACCGAATATGATTTGCGCAAAGCGGAAGCGCGCGCTCACATTTTGGAAGGTTTGCGTATCGCTCTTGACCACTTGGATCAAGTTATTGCATTGATTCGTGCATCAAGAACGACAGAAGAAGCTAGAGAAGGACTCATGTCGACATTCCATTTGAGTCACGATCAAGCTCAAGCTATTCTGGATATGCGCCTACAGCGTTTAACTGGTTTAGAGCGTGAGAAGATCGAGGCTGAATATGCGGAGCTCATGAAGAAAATCGCTGAGCTTAAAGCGATTCTTGCTGATGAGCAGCTGATTCTAGCGATCATTAGCGAAGAATTGAATGAGATCAAAGAGAAATTCGGTGACGAGCGACGTTCTGAAATCACGGTTGGTGAGGAAAGCATCGAAGATGAAGATCTCATCCCGCGTGAAGATGTCGTAATCACGATTACACATACAGGTTACATCAAGCGTCTGCCGGTTACGACGTATCGGAATCAGAAGCGCGGTGGACGAGGCATTGTGGGTATGGATACCAAAGACAATGACTTCGTGGAACACTTGTTCGTAACTAATACGCATCATTACCTGTTGTTCTTTACGAACAAAGGGAAAGTGTATCGTCTGAAAGCTTACGAGATTCCGGACTTGAGCCGAACTGCACGAGGAACGCCGATCATTAACTTGATCCAAATCGAGCAAGGCGAAACCGTGAACGCTGTAATTCCGGTTGAAAGCTTCGAAACCGACCAGTACTTATTCTTTGCAACGAAGCAAGGTGTTGTGAAGAAAACGCCAATTGACGATTATTCCAATATCCGTAAAGGTGGCTTAATTGCTATTAATTTACGTGAAGACGACGATCTCATCGGTGTTAAACTGACAGACGGTAACCAAGGTATCATCATGGGAACGAAGCAGGGGATGTCCATTCACTTCCCAGAGCAGGATGTACGTTCGATGGGTAGATCGGCTACGGGGGTTAAAGGTATTCATCTTGATGATGAAGATGCTGTCATTGATATGGATGTTGTCCATGAAGATAACAGTGTGCTTATTGTAACGTCCAAAGGCTTTGGTAAACGAACGCCTGTATCCGAGTACCGGATTCAGTCACGTGGCGGCAAAGGGATTAAGACCTTGAATGTCACGGACAAGAACGGTCCTGTTGTTGGACTTAAAGTGGTGCAGCAAGAGGAAGATCTCATGATTATTACGGCATTAGGTACGGTTATTCGTACAAGCATGGACGGTATTTCCGTCATGGGCCGTAATACACAAGGGGTTCGCCTAATCAATATTCGTGAAGACGACGAAGTCGGAACCTTAGCTCGCGTTCAGAAAAATGAAGAGCAAGATGGCAGCGAAGAAGATGGCGATTGGGAAGAAACAGAAGCAACAGAATCAACCGATTCTGAGTAAATAAAATGTGGGGATGGGGCTTACAAACCCATCCCTTTTCCTTTACAATATGAAGTATACGATAGTTAAGGTGAGTGAATGACCGTGCCGAACGTAATGGTTTCTCAATTGAAATATGGTGAAAGATTAGGCGATAATGTAATAACGAAATTGGGGAATGTCCTTTTTAACAAAGGGAAAATTATCAATAATAGAGATATTGAGATTCTCCAAGCATTTCTGATCGCATCCGTTTTTATTGAATCCAAAAATGGCAGTGAGGTCGAGGCCACACCGGAAGAGGCAAAGCCGAAGGAAACTCCAACTACCCCTCCATTTCAAATAGAGTATCAGAATATGCTAAAGCTGCTTAAGCGTGTCTATCTGCTGGCTAATGGCGGGCAACCATTACCGATCTTTGACATTAGGAATGGACTTGAAGCACTCATCCAGCATATCGATGCTTATAAAGTACTTACTTTCGCACCCAAAAATCGCAATCTGCAGGATTACATCTATCACAAAAGTATCATGGTCAGCTTAACTTCCTATTCACTGGCGATATGGCATGGACTTCCTCAGAAGGATTTGATGCAGATAGCGTTAGCAGGTCTTCTACATGATATCGGGACAGCTAAAGTAGATCCGGCTATTCTGGAGAAGAAAGGCCGCTTAACGGAAGCTGAGATGGATGAGATCAAGCAGCATACATTAATCGGGTATCAAATTCTCAAAAATGTATCGGGTATTAACGAAGGAGTGAAATTAACGGCAGTCCAGCATCATGAACGCGAGGATGGCTCTGGATATCCATTGGGGATCAAAAGCGATCAAATTCATTTGTATGCCAAAATCGTAGCGATTGCCGATATCTATAATGCAATGACGAATGAGCGTTTCCACAAAACAGCTGTGTCTCCTTACATCGTGCTTGAACAACTCTTCACGGAGTCCTTTGGTAAAGTAGATCCAACGCTCGTTCAAGTATTTATCAACAAGTCTACACAAATCAGTAATGGCACGCTCGTCAAGCTTAGTGATAACCGAGTGGGTGAAATTATATTTTCAGATCGTTCTAATCCGACCAGACCTTGGGTTAACGTTAATGGAACGATTGTTAATCTAACACTCGAAAGAAGTTTGTTCATACAGGATGTTATCGGACATGTCTAGCAGCTTAAATCCATGCGAAAACCCCTATTGAAGGGGTTTTTTCTTTTCATCTTTGAATGGTCTTTGATAGTGGTTTTCTAAATGAATAAGAAATAACAAAAAAAAGCTTGCATTCCTTTTCCGTATTTGTTATATTACTCCTTGTCGCTTCGGCGGTCGAACGAAAGAACGAAAGAAATTGAAAAAAAGTTCTTGCAATCGAATAGGCCGATGTGGTATATTGATCAGGTCGCCTTTGAGGGGCGAAGGATGAATATGGAAGACATTGATCTTTGAAAACTGAACAACGAGTGAGTAAGCACGAACGAGCAATCGTTCAAAAAAGAGATTGTAAAATCTCGCTAGCAAGTCAATTGAGCATTTCAGCTTTCAGATATACGGACGAGCAATCGTTCGCTACTATGGAGAGTTTGATCCTGGCTCAGGACGAACGCTGGCGGCGTGCCTAATACATGCA
>NZ_MBTG01000024.1 GCF_002027705.1 Paenibacillus ferrarius
AAGTCGCAAAGGTAGCTAGTTGTGCGTCCTAAACCCTGCCCTACAGTCTCTTTAATTAGCTCAAATAAATTACTCTTACTTAGGTTCTTTCCCTTTGGTACCAGCAACCTTTCTTTCGTGTCTAGCTTTTTTAACAATTCCACCTGAGACTCAAGAAGTCTAATTCTTGCTTCCTGTCTTGCAATAACTTCATCCTGCGTTAGTTCTCGCTTGAGGGGACGTCCAGATGATCCCTTACGGGAGTCTGCTAGTCCAATGACTCCATCCTCAGCGTATGCTTTCTTCCAACGCTTAACGCATGCTTTTAAACGCTCTACGCCAATTATGTTTACATCAAACCCGTTTGCTTCAAAGATTTCTCTGGGTGTTTTACCTGCCATGTATTGATCGATGAACAACTGCTTAAATTCATCAGCATAGGTTATTGCTTTATCGCTTATATGGATGACGTATTTATTCGTTGATAAATTCTTTTGTTCTTTCTCACTAAACATTTTCTTAGACATATTGTAATCCCCTCCGGTGCTTACTCTAGTATACAAAAAAAGATACCCACAGTCTGAACACTTTTTCAAAGTGTCCAGACTATGGGTACCAATGTAGTTGGGTATGTGCCTTTATTTTATTTGAAACCAACGGCTAATTGCTGAAGTTGTGGTTTTTCGCTTGCCTCTGATCTCAGCTCGTTTTTGGTTAAGCTCCTTATATACTTTAAAGAAACTGGACCATGCCCCCAAAAGCTTAGGCTCACGTAAGAGAGCGAAACCAATACTGAGACATTCATACACCAACAATGGAATGATATGCTTTAGAATCATCGAAATATGATCATTTTTCATCATCATTTTATATCGATTAATATAGGATAAACGTCTAACAAAAAGCGGCCTGCTGCTCCGTCCGCCTTCCTTCCAGCCTCTTTCGTGATAAGCGATTGCAGAAGGTTCATAGTAAGCCTTCCAACCTAGCAACTGCGCCCTCCAAGCCACATCCACATCTTCCTTATAAGCAAAAAAATCCTCATCAAAAAATTCGCCATTTAAACTAATGTCATTAATCATTTCGCGAGAATACATAGCCGCGGCTCCTGACACGCCGAAAACTTCTTCTGACTGCATAAACTGATCGCTCGACTGATGCGCTCCGCGGTCAAAGGCCCTGCGTGCTTTGTTAATGATGAGGCCTGTGCTATCTATTTGGGTTGGATCTGCTTTGAAAAGTAGTTTTCCTGTGGCAGCGCCAGCTCGCCCATTTGCAGTCAATATCTCGATGGTTCTCCGAATATAGTCTGGATCCAGATCCACATCAGGATTCAAAATAAGACAATAGTCCGAATCCGTCATTCGGATAGCCTGATTATGACCACCTGCAAATCCATTGTTAATGGTATTAGACACAGTGGTACACTTTTCAGACCATTTTTCTAGCTTGGCTAGCGTACTATCCTTAGAAGCATTATCAATCACAACGATTTCTTTAATCGGGTAGGATTGATTTAGTACCGCTTGCAAACAATCGTCGATATGCTCGGAGCTATTGTATGTAACAATATGAACACTAACCAGTTTCATCCTTACTCTCACCTAGCTCCTTCAAAAATGCTTTAAGTCCTTCCCGCCAAGGCCGTAAGACATCAAATCAATCAGCAAGAATCGCTCCATGTGCCATTGCTGAATTACTTGGTCTGGGAGTTGATATTGGAAATTTTACCTATTAGTAATTTTGCAATAGTTTTTACACCTCGACTTTTTAGCAGGGAGATTTACATATATTTAACCTCCACCTGATGAGTTAATCAACCACAGCATATATTGGGACAGCTATTTCATTTCATTTTTCTATATGATGAGTTTGAGGGAGTCACGCAGTTTAATACTTCGTTAAAATTCTCCAGCCATTGGAATTATAGATTTTTTTACAGTTCTTCTCGGGAAGAAGCTCGTTCCTCATCTCGATCACAAACTAACTGCTGCAATTTCTCATTCCGTTTCTCCAGTTCCCGTATAACGTCAGCTGTCGACGTTAGCTCAAGAATCTCTTTTAAATTCCTTTGCATTATTATTGCATGTTCTTTAAGCCAAGCAATACCTTCCAAAGGAAGCCCTAGATTATCCAGAAAGACTAAGGCTTCTTTCGATGTATCTGTTAGCAAGTTGTGATAATGAATGTGGGTTAATTCGCCAAAATCCCCGTTTTTAATCTTTGGAAGAATAGTCTCATAAAAATGAAATGGAAAATTATGACTCGAAGTAAATGTTCGCAATGTCAAGTTTGCACCCCATATGGCCAACGATATACAGGCTTGGCTACTTCCCCAATACTGCCTTCAATGTTCACCTGGCCATGCCCTGCTTCAACAGATTTCAGAAAATAGTCAGCTGCCCGCTGAAAAATGTTGCAACTTCTTCGGACAACAACTAGCCCGCCATTATAACTTGCCTTCACAGTCTGACGATTTACAGTGAACACTACATATGGGGGAGTACATTGTAGTCGACTCCACAGATACTGCACAGATTCTGCACAGATTCTGCCAGTAAACATCCCGAGGATCTCCCACTCCTTTTGAACACATACTTGTGACATCCACTGGCCTTGCTGCTGCATCCATATTTCCCAAGTCCAAATCTGGTTCTGCCAAGAATACTGAATCACTGTCCAATCCAACCAATATGACTGCAGTCGACATTCTTTCATACTCCGCCCAGGCAAGTACTCTGAAGCTGGTACCATATTCCGGGCAAGAAGACTCCAGAGATAGTGGAATATACTTCACGTCGAGTTTTTCCAAACGACGCAATGTTATATCATTTGGACGGCGATCAAACCGCGGCGAAATTACCACGATGCCCTCTTTGGCATAACGACCGCCAAACTGTCTGATACTTTCACACAGCATCACAGCCTGAGCTTCTAAGATACCTGCTTCAGCGATAATTACAAATTCAAGATTTACCTGTTCCGAAATTCCCTCTACTAGGAATCTTTATCAGTTTCTAGCGTAAGCAGCAGTTTCATTTATTCAATATACCCTTTATTCTTTATATACGTTATAATTTTCTTAACGGAATCCTCTATATCTTGCTTATCTGTTTCAATAACCAACTCCGGCACAGTTGGCTCTTCATATGGGGCAGAAATTCCTGTGAAATCTTTGATTTCCCCTACTCTTGCCTTTTTGTATAAACCTTTCGGATCTCTTTGTTCACAAACATCTATTGAACATTTAACATAGACTTCAATGTATTCACTTTTGGGAAGCATAGCTCTTACCATATCGCGATCTTCTCTATATGGGGATATGAAGGCGCTGATAACAAACAAACCACTATCAACAAATAATTTGGAAACTTCACCGATTCTCCGGATATTTTCCTTCCGGTCATCTGGGCTAAAACCAAGGTTTTTATTCAATCCATGCCTGATATTGTCCCCATCTAATACATAAGCGAGAATTCCATACTTATATAATTCCCTCTCTACCTCAGTTGCCAATGTGGATTTACCTGCCCCGGATAACCCAGTGAACCAAAGCACACAACTTTTATGATTATTCAGTCTTTGACGATCTTCCTTTGTTATTTTAGTATTGTGCCATACGACATTTGTCGCTTTCATTTTCATAATTTTCCTATCCTCATATATACATGATAGTTACCAAAGCAATGTGCTTACTCATATATAATCGGTTTTCTATATTAATTAAATAAGCTCCACAAATTGTTTTCTACTTAACCTGTCGAACTTACTCCCATTCATAAGGTTGTCCTAAATATTCAAACAATCTTTGATTATGAGGATAATAATATTCTCGTAAAAAATCCCGGGTTTGAAGATTCATCGAATCGTATTCACCCTGATTGAGTGGCTCGAATTGATATTCATAATTAGAAACTCCAAGAAAATTTGTCACAGTATTCATTGATCTTGGAAGATCACTGAAAAAAATCTCATAATTCAATACCAGAATTTGATCCTTAGAAAACAAATTGTACCATAATTGCAATTGATCTACATAAATTCCTCGCTTTAAATAAGAATAATGTTGATAACTAATACTATTGTAATTGAACTCACTTCGAAACTTTTCCAACTCTCCATATAGTCTTTCTTCCTCTTTGTTTATTGCATCTTCAAAACTCAAATATTCTCCGAGATTACGAACAGCGTGATGATAATGAGAATAAGCTCTGTCAATTGGATTTCTTAACAAAACAATGATTTTGGTTCTCGGCATCATTTCATAAATCCTAATAGGAGCATTAGGGTGGAAAATGTAATAGGGAGTGGCCTCTCCAGTTAAATGATCAGTACATTTTTTTAGAGAAGGAAATTGATCCACGTACCAGTCTTTCCCTTTATCGAAAAACACATCAAAATAGTGAACTTCCTTTGTAACAGCCGCATCAATATTAGGGTGTTGAATCAAATAAGAATATAATGAAGTTGTTCCTGCTTTTTGTGCACCAATGATTAAAAAATCCGGTAATCTAGATTGAATGTTATCTAAGTTAACCATCTCCTAATTTCCTACACTATTCTTCATTAATTTCATTTGCAAATATTCTACAACTAGACTCCTCAACGATTCAGGCACTTCAAAACATGCTTGTTTTATTTCCTCTATTATTTCCTCAGAAAGATCAGGACTAAAATTATCTATTTGGCGTATTTGAACAGTTGAATAATCGATCCCCCAGTTTTTCTTTAACCATTCAATGTCTTCTCGACTTTTTTCTAATATTTTCTCCTTGAGTCCATATGGAATATCAAATTTAAATCCTTTTACGTTTAAAAATGGATTAATATCGCCATTAGATCTGAGTTCATTCATTTTTCCATCTCTAAACAAGGGCAATTTTTCATTGATATACGAAATTATCTCCACCGCAATTAGTGAGATGCTCTCATTAGCATAAACAATATTAAATTCAGTTAGCTCATTTTGATTCATCCCTATTACTGATAAAAAATGACCCACAGGACCAAATTTATTCAAAACTGCTTCCTCAAAGGAATATACATTTACAAATTCTCTTCCAAAAACATGTGTGAATTTCTCTATACGATCTACAAAGAGGCTTTTAATATTTTTCTCCATATCTATTAACGCATCTTTATAATTTTGTCTGCCACTTTTAATGAATTGCTGGATAGTACTAATAACCCATTGCACAGGATGTCTAACATATATAATCACTTTAATGTTATTGGAAAAAATTGAAGTTAAATGCTCCTTTAATGCATTCAAATTATCTAATGAAAGTAATGAAATATCTTCACCAGAAATAATTAATTTTGATAACTTTTTATCATCTATCTCTGTTTTTAAATCACTTAAATATTTTTCATTCACGTATTTAATTTCATCAGCGCTGTAACCCATCCGAATATTGATATGGTAATTTGTAGGGTCATTACAAAATATACTATAAATAGACACAGAATGGTTTGAAGGCCCGCATTTCGGGTATAAGTACCCTTTTTTCTCCAACAATTGATTGTTGTTTTCTAAATATAAGGTTTCTTGGATACTTGTGGTCCCTGTTTTATGCAACCCTACATGCAAAATAATCTCATTTCTAATTCCTTTACTTTGGCTCATTATAACCTCTTAACCTCTTATTCATCGTTTAATTTATTTCTTACGGCAAATCTAAAAGGCTATGTAAGCGATTAATCATTTAATTCTATGATTTTATTACTTTCAAGAATATCAGTTATTTGATAAATGGGATTATACTGACGATCCTTAATGTATTCTTGCTTATTAAATCGTTTAAAAAGCCAACTAAAGAATTCTCTTTTAGCTTTAATGTTTCCTTTTATAAGTTGATGCTTTAGCCTGTATATCAAATGGACACATTTAAATAATTTTGTATGAGCAAGAAGGATTGATTGAGCTTCGGCTCGGTCTACTATATTTTGCATATTTTGCATTGCGTCGATTATCTGCTCAGTTTCATGTTTATTTAGTTCTATTACTTTTCTTATCTTTTCAATTTCAAAATTCTTATGTTCAATTTCACTATTTTTCAGTTCAATTTCACTATTCATTAGTTCGATTTTGCCATTTTTCTCTTTAATTTCAATATTTTTTTGTCCGATTTCAATATTCTTTCGATCGATTTCATTTCTTGCCACTTGACTTGCCTCTGCAAGTGAGTAGTTCAACTTATTTATTATTTGCACATTTGTTAGGTATTGTTTGTCTAACTCTTCTAATTGTACTAATCTAGTGTAGAAGTTATAATTTTCAATACTATGAATTTCAGTATATTCAGATTCAAATATATCTTTAGAATTTTTGTATAATAAAGCAGCTCTTTCTTCTGTATAAAGACTCAATTCATTAAATGTTGATTTGCTATGTCTTAGTTCAGGTTTTATACTCTCTCTAATCTTCATTTCTATCTCTGAATTAATTTCAAGTCCCGTATAGGAAGCGATAATCCTTGCACTATTTATAGTTTCTTCAAGAATAGAATCATAATGCAATACTAATTTATTGCAGCCTCTCGTATATTCCATAATATTAATCATATAGTAGTACCATAGTGCAATGCCATATTGTTTATTTATATCATTTCTTTTATTTAAAGAGTTCGCTATATCAAGTGGGTTTCTTAATATAATGATATAACTAACTTCCATTTCTAACACCTCGTAAATTTCATTCCATAGTGGTATCAAAATACAAGTGCGTGGATCTTTAAAACCCCAAACTGAAACATTTTTAAATTCCCGTTTAATTAATTCAATTAAATCTAATTTATATTGTTGTACCCGAGGATTATTCAACCAATTCTTTGGTAATGGCGTAAGGCTATCCCATCTTCTATTCAATTCTGATAATATATTTTCATGTATTTCTACAATACCTCTATGTTCCCAAAATCCTTCAGGATTATCATCCGCTATAGCTAACATATCTTCATCTTTCCCAAGGTATACTCCTAGATTATTCAATGTTTTCATCAGCATAGAAGTGCCACTTCTATGCATCCCTAACACGCATATTGCTTTTCCCATTACTATGCCCCTTTATGCTAAATAATTCTATCAAAATGTTAAACTAATTCCCTCCACGCAAACAATTTCAAGATTTATAATTCATAAACTATTGCAATGAATTTCGAAAAGTCGAACTCCTAATTTTCTCTGCCCACATTGCCATTTCTTCCTCTCTTTCTTTCAATGTCATTTTTAGTCTAAATGGAGATGGTAAGAAAAGTGCTGTTACTGCAGGAATAGTAGCGAAGTTAATTTCTTCAAGTCTAATAAATTTACGCCACATATTTAAATCTGACCAGATATCCGAGGGGCCCGGAGCCCATCCCTCTTGAAGACGGCGGTATGTTTCCATGCGGTGTCCCACAACAGTCGGTCCAAAAATATTAAATTTTTGATTTAACATCCGCTGACGAATTTCAACGTTTTCAATAGAATCATAATGAGAAAACACTTGATTTTGATCATTGACTCCTGTATGCCGACTATGTACAAAATCGCAGGTAGCCAATGCCTGCTCAATTTGATGGAGATGATCTGGAAACCATAAATCGTCATCACCTAAGTAACAGACAAATTTACCTTTTGCAGATAACAGAGCCTCATGTCTATAAGCTTCCCCATGACGATCACCTTTAGGCCGGTCTACCACATTAAATCGAGGATCGCTGAATGCATACCGCCATGCAGTTTTACGACCTTCAATGACAGCACCGTCACAGATGATAAATACCTCGAAATTTTGATTAGTTTGTAGCAAAATACTGTCCAATGCATACTTCAGTAAATATCCATGATTAAATGTAGGAATCAATATAGTAAAACTTGGGTTCATATACATGTTTTTTGTATATATTCTACGAAGCCATGTTGCTCTCTTCAAAAGATATACTTTTGCAGTGAGTTTCAAATAATCAAAATGAACATTCTTATTTTTCCAAAAATTCATTTTAGAACACCATAAAGTTTTTCCCTTATTGAATGTATGCGATGTTGAATTAAGAGTTCTTCCTCAATACTACTTAATGGTGGAGGACCTCCATGCAGATATTCAAGAAAGGATTTTAATTGTCGCATTAGTGGAAATTCCTGTGAAATTGAGCGAACTTCCGGTGGCATCCCGTATCTACAAACGGTAAGCCCTTCTGCATAGCTATCAGTTAACGCAGCTACACCATTCTCAAAACCTACTGCAACAGATCGTACATTTCCAGGTGCAATGTTATTTACATCGAGTGTTACATGAATATGTTGATTTTGGTCCATTAACGTTGCGAATAAACCAAAATGGCTGTCCCCCAAAGGGTTCTTAATCACGAGATCTACTGGGGGCAAATAACCTAGAATTTGAAGTGTTATGGACAAATCGTGTGGCAGTAGATGAAGGGCGCAATCTACATCGTCATGCTGTCTCCCCCAATTGGTTCGTTGAAGACGCAATCCAGAGACTCGACCTAATTCTTTTGACTTAACCAAAGCTGCGAGTGCCTCAACTCCAGGATGATAGCGCCATTTATGCATGATAAAAACTAATCCTTTAAAACTTGGAGCAAGTTCGTTTACTTCGTTAAAATGAATTCCTAAAGGTTTTTCTGTAAATATAGGTTTTCTGCGAGGCATCAAGGAGAGAATATTTTCAATATGGGAACTGGCACTACTCGCAATGATATAACCATCGATATTTTTATCCAATGCCTCAATCGAATCAACAATAAAATCTGCTCCATAGGCAATTGCATTCTTTTGACTTGCTTCAGAACGAGCAAATACGCTAATACGGACTCCTATTTCTTTCAGATCTCGTAAGATGAAACGACCCCAGTTTCCACACCCTACCATTCCAATATGTAAATTTATGTAGTTATTCATTAAATTTCCTCCTCAGACCTTCATCGATGTAGGTGGAAATAATTGTTTTAACAATAATGATTGCATGTGCTCAAATGTTCCCGCCTTTTGATCTTTTTCAGAAAGATATTGGGGTTCAGTAAACGGCCAAGGCACTTTAATATCTTTGTCATCCCAACGGCAAGCTAGTTCATCATCCGAATTCCAATATTGTGAAACACCATAGGTATGAATTGCGTATTGATCATACCAGAATCCATGACCAACACCTGGAGGAATATGAATTAATACAGGTTCCCCCGCATGAATTGTTGTCAAAGTAGCCATCCCATAGGTAGGTGACCATGGACGCATATCTTGCAACCCTAGATGCAATCTCCCCATAAGAACAGTAAGATAATCATGATGATCACTATGCACATGAAACCCACGAAGTGTACCTGGGTTGCTATGATTTAAGTTCCACTGTAAAGCGATCGGACTCTCGTTAAACCATTCCGCACGGTAAACCTCCATGAGAGTCCCTCTTGAATCACCAATTGTTTTCAATGGCAGTTTGCGTACACCGTGAGGTAAGTCTACCCTATTAAGTTTTTCATACATAAAAGGCCTCCCTAAAAACATCGCTTGTCGCATGGAAAAAATGTCGTTAAACTGAACATAATGTCGAATTTTATATCAACTGAATTATGATGTCAATAAGAAATAATATTTCCACCTGTCCCAAGGACAAGTAATTAATTGTTATATAAGTTGATTCAACAACTCAAAAAAACTATCGGCACGCATTAACGTACCGATAGTTCCTATTTCAGTTCCTCCAAAAAAGCCCTCAATCCCTCGCGCCATGGGCGTAAATCCGCAAATCCATTAGCCAGGATCGCTCCATGAGCCATAGCAGAATTTCTAGGTCTTGGAGCAGGTCGCGGAAACTCCTCTGTCGTACAAGGCTCCACCTTGATACTGTTGACACCACTCTCTTCAAATATAACACAAGCAAAATCAAACCAAGAGCAGACGCCCGAATTCGAAGCATGATAAATACCATAGAAGTCCGACTGAATTAGCTTTTCAAGAAATAGAGCAAGATCCACCGTGTAGGTCGGTGAGCCGAACTGATCACTAACTACCCTCAAAGTATCTCTAGTTTTCGCCAGATTCAACATCGTTTTCACAAAATTAGCGCCATATATGCCGTATACCCAAGAGGTTCGCACGATGTAATACTTCGATGATAATGATTCAACATACAGTTCACCAGCTCTTTTGGACAATCCATAAACACTTTGTGGGTTCGTGTCATCATCTTCACGATAGGGCTTTGTAACCATCCCATCAAAAACATAATCCGTGCTGATATAACAAAATTTTGCTCCAATTCGTTCAGATGCTACAACTATATTTTTTGTTCCATCGGAATTGATAAGATATGCTTTCTCAACTTCCGTTTCTGCAAGATCAACTGCGGTATATGCCGCGCTATGAATGACAACATCTGGACGTAAGTCAGAAAGAACCTCGAGACACTGATCTTCATTGGTGACATCTAGCTCGTCTCTCCCCAGACCATAAACATCATGATTCTTTCCAAGCAGCTTAACAACATCTTGCCCAAGCTGACCATTTGCTCCAGTTACTAAGATTTTCATTATTCAATACCTAAACGTGCGCCATATTGCTCATTGAAATACTTTTGATACTCACCTGTCTGAATTCGTTTCCACCAATCCTGATTTTCCAAATACCAACGAATGGTTTCATGTATGCCTGTTTCAAAATTATGCTTAGGCTTCCATCCAAGCTCATTCGTAATCTTCGTTGCATCAATCCCATAGCGGCGGTCATGTCCTGGACGATCTTTTACGAATTGCATCAATGACTCTGGTTTATTCAGCTCGCGAAGAATCGTTTGTATGATTTGAATATTCGTTCTTTCGTTATTCCCACCAATGTTATAAACTTCACCGTCAACACCTTTATGCAATACGAGATCAATCGCACTGCAGTGATCCTCAACATATAACCAATCTCTAATATTAAGGCCGTCACCGTAAACAGGTAGAGACTTATCATTTAAAGCATTCGCTATCATTAATGGGATTAACTTCTCAGGAAATTGATAAGGTCCGTAGTTATTTGAACAGCGCGTGATGTTAATTGGAAGTCCGAATGTCTCATGATAAGCACGTACCAAAAGGTCAGATCCCGCTTTGCTAGCTGAGTACGGACTATTCGGTGCTAATGGCGTTTCTTCTGTAAAAAGACCAGTCTCGCCAAGTGTGCCGTAGACTTCATCCGTGGAAACATGAACAAATTTCTTAACTTCATATTTTCTTGCGGCTTCAAGTAATACCTGCGTACCCAGTACGTTCGTCTTCACGAAAATATCCGGTTCCAAGATACTACGATCCACGTGGGATTCCGCGGCGAAATGAACTACCATATCGACTCCCTGAGCGAAAATGCTGCTTACTAATTCTTCATTTGTGATGTCACCTTTTATGAAAGTGTACTGGCTATTTTCCTGAATGGATGTTAGGTTTTCTAAATTTCCCGCGTAAGTCAGAGCATCGAGATTAATGATTTGATAGTTTGGATATCGGTCTAGCATATAATGTACGAAGTTGCTGCCGATAAAGCCTGCTCCGCCAGTTACAAGTATTTTCATGTCAGTATAACTCCCTATTTGTTAATGGGTATCAATAACTTGTTTCATATATTCAAGCAAATCATTTTTCAAGTCAGAACGTTGTAATGCAAAGTCTATAGTAGTCTTTATAAATCCTAACTTTTCTCCCACATCATACCTTGTTCCAACAAAATCGTAAGCATATACACTTTGGGATTGGCTTAATTCAGATATCGCATCGGTTAACTGAATTTCTCCACCACGACCAATTTGAGTTGTTTCTAAGATATCAAAGATTTTGGGAGTAAGAATATATCTCCCCATAATAGCAAGCTTGGATTGTGTAACATCTCTAGTAGGTTTTTCGAATAGTTTCGTTGCTTTATAAACCCGTTCACTCATCTCAATCGCCTCAATAATACCATACCTCGAACGTTCTTCTTCACTAACTTGTTTTACACCAATGATTGAGGAATTATAATCTCCAAATAGATCAATCATCTGCTTTAAACAAGGTGTTTCAGAAACTACGATATCATCACCAAGAAGAACAGCAAAAGGCTCATCTCCTATAAATTTACGAGCACACCAAATGGCATGTCCTAGCCCCTTCGGTTCCTTTTGCCTTATATAATGAATATCCACAAGTTTTGATGATTTTTGAACTTCATTTAGAAGATCGAACTTTCCTTTATCAAACAAATTCTGCTCTAATTCATAATAATTATCGAAATGATCCTCAATAGCCCTTTTCCCTCTACCTGTGACTATAATAATGTCTTCTATTCCAGACGCAACAGCTTCTTCAACAATATATTGAATAGTTGGCTTATCTACAATTGGAAGCATTTCTTTTGGCATAGCTTTAGTTGCAGGCAGGAATCTTGTTCCTAAGCCAGCTGCTGGAATGATAGCTTTTTTTATTTTCACAGAAGCTACCTCTACTTATAAAAGTTTATTTCTGCATCTTGGAGTATCGGGTGCTTCTTATCTTTTTCTGAAAGAATAGGCATAGAAGTTGGCCAATCTATCCCTAATGACGAATCACTCCAAAGAATGCCCCTATCGTGCTCAGGCGAGTAGTACTCATCTACCTTGTAAAGTACTTGTGTATTCGGGACAACCGTACAAAATCCATGAGCAAAGCCTTGTGGAACTAGAAGCTGACGCTTATTAGCTTCACTTAAGATGACGCCTACCCATTGTCCAAAAGTAGAAGAATCTTTACGAATATCTACAGCCACATCATAAATAGCTCCTGCTACCACACGAACAAGCTTAGTCTGTGCTTTGGGGTTCAACTGATAGTGAAGTCCGCGCAAAACACCGGTTTCCACAGACAAAGAATGATTGTCTTGAACAAATTGGAAATCAATACCTAGGTGACTAAACTTCGCACTACTGTAACTTTCCATAAAAAAGCCTCGACTGTCACCATGTACATCAGGTTCGACAATATATAAACCGTCTAACTTCGTTGATATAATATTCATCGTGTAAGCACCTCTTATAATTTAAGTTTCCCAAACTCTTCTCCGAAATACAAGTCCCTTGCTAATTCATTCGCTTTAGCTAACGATGCATGCGTTCCCGCATCCGTCCACCATCCCTGAAGGATATCGTAAGTAAGCTCATTTTTTTCAATGTATGCATTATTTACATCAGTAATTTCGAGCTCCCCACGGCCAGACGGTTTAAGTGTCTTAACAATTTCAAATACAGAACTATCGTACATATAGATACCTGTTACAGCATAACTGCTCTTAGGCTTCAGGGGCTTTTCCTCAATAGATATGATTTTCTCACCATTCAACTCAGGGACACCGTATCTTTGAGGATCTTGAACACCTTGAATTAGGATTTTGGCACCTTTTCGTTGAGATTTAAAGTTGTTTACAAAAGGGACGATACTCTCTTCAAACACATTGTCTCCGAGAATGACGACCATTTGATCATCTCCAACAAAATGCTCAGCCAAATCAAGTGCCTGAGCAATACCTCCAGCTTCATCTTGCACCTTATAAGTAAAGCTAACACCCATTTCTCTGCCACTACCTAGAAGGTTAACCACATCACCCATATGATCTTTGCCAGTGACGATGAGAATGTCACTAATGTCTGCTTGCTTTAGCTTTGCAACTGAGTGGAAAATCATTGGGTATTTCCCAACTGGTAATAAATGCTTGTTTGTTACTTTCGTAAGTGGATAAAGGCGTGAACCCGTGCCCCCCGCTAGAATGATACCCTTCATTATTATTAGCTCCTCGGATTATATTTTCCAAATAATAGCCCCAACAATATCTTCATTAATAATAGATTCCCTCGAAGCGGACTAATTTTCGTAGGCACTTTTCCTTTTGGATACTCTCTAGCAACAGGTATTTCAACAACTTTAAACCCTAAACGCGGTGCTTTTACAGAGATATATGCCAATAATTCATACGTACTAAATATGGTTCGGAAAGGTTTTAATCTATCATCCATAAGAAATTTATTTGAATGAGCGCGAAACCCATTTGTAGTGTCCGTATATCTGAAGCCCGAAATAACTGATAAATACGGAGCATGAATTAGTTTAATAGCTATTTTCCTAGAAATCGGGGTATTAACTTCTTTCCCGCCTGGTACGTAACGGGAACCTTGCACAAAGTCCATCCCTTTATCGAGCTGTTCAATAAACAAAGGAATTGATTCGACGCTATCTTTATTATTTCCATCAACGGTTAAAACTCCTTCATATCCTTGTAATAAAGCATACGAAAAACCCATTCTCAGTTGAGCGCTTAGCTTTCCTGAATCCTTTTTAGTTAAGATGGCCCTTACTCCATTTGAGATAAGAAAATCATGGTTTAAAGACCCGTCCGTACTTCCACCATCTAATATAAGAATATCAATGACATTAGCAAAATAGCTTAATCTCTTAAGTTCTTTCTGGATTTTTTCTCCTTCATTAATTACAGGAATACACACACAATAATTATGAGCTTTCGACTTAAATTCAATAAGCTCATAATTAGGAACATCCCATTCCGGATTCACTTGCATATTTTACAATCTCCCCTGCAATTTTAAATGTTTATTGCAAATATGTTTTTGAAACATAATCTAAAGCAGCCCTTACAGATAAAACATCTGACTCCAGCACATTGTTTCTCATCTCAATTGATATCCAACCTTGGTAATTCAAACTTTTTAAAGAAGCTGCAATATATCTATGATCTTGATTACCAATAAGGTTTAAATGTGGTTCACTAATATGAAAATGGCCTGTATACGGAAGGCACCTTTCAATAATATCACTTGAATCTTCATTATTAATAAATATGGTCCCTGTATCAATCTGTAATTTCACACCTAGATGATTGACGTCTTTAACAAACTGTAATGCATCTAAAGTACCTGTTAAAAAATCGCAGCCGTAGACTACTGGATTAGCTTCTATGCAAAAAAATACACCATTTTGAATAGCTTTTTCTCCTAGAGCATTAAAAAATTCAATAGCTTGACCATACGCTACTCGAGAATCTAATTGTCCTATAATTCGATTTTTAGGGGAACCAAATACAAGAGCTTTCGTTGAAAGAGCTGAAGCCAACTTGATTATTGTTTGAAGGTACTCAAATGTTTCAGCTTTTTTTTCACCAAATATTGAAAGATGGGGTTTTCCGAATAATAAAGATTGCATGGCTACTAGCTCTAGATTGTTGCTTTGCCATTCTTTTTTAAATTCATCGATAATTACTAGATTAACATTCTCTGGTTCAAAATACACTTTAGTTGGCGCAATCTCTATTCCCTTAACTTCGTAATCCTTCAATAAAGGAACAATTTCACTATTTACTTGGAGATCCCATGCAATATTAGAAATTGCCAGTTTCATGTTGTATTCTCTCCAATCTAATCAAGTTCCGTATTCCTTCAAAAACTTGCTCTTTAGTTAGCATATAGTTACTCTCTAAGTTAAATAAGCTCGAAGATAAGCTCTTCATATTATAATTTACGGGTTTTTTTTCAGTAATAGTTGTAAATTCAATTCCAAAGCAATTCCTGGCGATTTCATATGCTGTAATAGGTTCGGTGGAGAAATTAATTAATTTTACTTTTTCTCTTCTTATTATCTGAATATCATTCCATAATCTAGACATATCATAGAATTGAAAGACGCTTTTATGATGCGTAAGATGAAGGCAATTGTTATGCATTAAGTCATAAATGATATTCTTCTTCAAACCGACTCCAAATAGTCCTGGAAGACGAATGATAGAATGATTCACAAATTTATCCTGAATGAATCCCTCAAACAAAAATCGATGTTTTCCATATGGCTCTAATTCATCTATGGTTACCGCTGTCTCTTCATTAACATCTATAGGATTTTTGTAGACATCAACTGTCGATATTAGTACAAACTCTTCAGTCTCAATACTACTTAAATGGCTCATCAACATTTGAATATTTTCAAGATCTTTATCAGGTTCTTGATTTGCTTTCCATTTCACCGCGGGAACACCAGCACATATAACCATTGAAAACTTCTTCCCCCGAATATCTTCAATATTCTTAGAATTATAATAATAATCGAAGCTAGTTTGTCTAATCAATGAACTCCCTACAAATCCTGTAAACCCGATTAGCGCCGTACTCATATATTGATCCCCCTACTCCTTAGCAACTGCGGCTTCACTATTGGCCTGTTGAATTTCGTTATTTATAAATTTGTTAGTCTTATACATTTCAACTGAACTTGTAGTATAAAAGGGGCGGTTTTGAATTTCTATAAGTAATCGTGAGATATATTCACCAAGCATACCGACGATAAAGAATAATCCCGTAAATCCAAAACTGATTAAAATCATTAAGGTTGTCCATCCCTCAACTATATTCTTGTTAAAGAAATAATTATAAAATGTATAACCTGCCATAAATAAACTAAAAAGCAAGAAAACAATAGACAAGTAGTGCGAAACTCTAAGACCAATATTCGAAAATGATACAATAACATCAAATGCTGTACTTATATTTTCTCTGTTTATTTTCTTTTTTTGTGAGCTTACTTTGAAGATAGGATCGTACAAGATTAACTGTTTTTTGAATCCTGTATATGCATACAGTGCTTTTCGATAACGTACTTTTTCTTTAAGATTTAACATTGCATTTAATGCTCTGCGAGAAACGATCCTTATGGATTCCGTTCTTAGGTCTAGTTTCAGATAAGAGAAATGATTTATAAGTCTATAAAATAGTTTTGAAGTCCAAGTAAGACCTGTATTTGGTGACGCAGCCACAATATCATTTCCTAAAATGGCAGTCTTAAACAATACATGAATGATTTCTAAAGAAAATTCAAACTTTATATTTTCAATTTCGATAATAAAGTCACCAATAGATTTAACTAAACCTGCATTCATCGCTTTTTCAATACCATGACGTCTAGACAAATTTATTATTGTTAGATTCCCTTTTATTATATCTTTTACTTGTCTAGCATTACTTAATGTTGAATCCGAGCTGGCATCGTTAATTAGAATAATTTCATAATTTACAAAAGTCGCTGCGAGAGAGTCATTTAACTGCTCTAATCCAGCAATTACGCTATTTTCTTCATCGCGTACATACACAACAGCTGAAACAAAGACTTGTTCTTTCACAGCAATACCTCCTCTAAATCATATATTGTATTGAATTTACCTGAAAAAACAGAAATAAAAGTAGGTAACTTTGATGAAACCTTAATTACTGTCGGACGAGAATCGTCAATTTCCGTTGTATTTAGGATAGTTTTAACAGCAAATAATGACGAATTGTATTGAATTGATATTTCTGACTTCAAATATTTCCTTGCTAATTGGCTCATTCGATTCCACGCGGAATTTGGATGAAAATCACATGAGTTACAATTTCTCAGATATTGCTCATTACAATCTGGCCTCAATATTTGACAAGAAAACTTTGGAAATGGATTGTTGCTAGTTTCATGTGGTGTGTCACTTACTGAGGTTAGAGAATGTGTTCCAGTAAAGCCAAAAGGCATCAAAGAGAAAAAAGGACCATCCATAACGGTAATACCAATATTAGAAAAATTGGTTGATACCTTTGTTAGGATCACTTCACATAATTCATATTTCGTTTGAAATAACTCATACCCGAAAAAATGAAGCAACTGATTAATACTTGCATATGTTGCGTTTAATACGTTTGGAGTTTGAATCGACATACCATTACTCAACTTTACTCTAAAGGTTTCATCTTGTGCTTCTACATTGTCTATTTGCCCACTAAATATCATCTTCACATTTTCAACATCACTTAAGTGATCACTTAGTGAGTTCCTTATTTTTTCTGCATCATAGGTATATTCGTCTGTCTCATATGCAGCTTCAACCATACCATTGTTAAAATATGTTGAAGCATTAACTTCTTCTGCTGGAATGCCTACATTATCACAAAATCTTTTAAATTGTTCGGCATTAGTCAATGAATCATATAAAGAAATTGCGTATACTTTCTTAAATTGTCTATGAACTGCGTATTCAAATTCTTTATTAAATCTTTTATAGTAATTAGCAGATTTTTCGGCAGTAGAAATGCTTCTTGGATAGTGATAGCCATTGTGTACCCTTGCTTGATTTATGAAGCTTGCACGTTGTAGTGGTTTATCGTCAATATCGATCAACGCAACATGCAACCCTCTCGCCGCAAGAATTTTAGCAGCGTACATTCCATAAATTCCTGCGCCAAATATTAAGTAATCATATGATTCGATATGCATAATTGAACCTTTCTAAAATTAATAATTATTTTCTTTATTTTAAGAAATTTAGTTTAGTTGGGTATTGAATTATTTCTTTGGGAATGTCATCTTCTAAGAGAACATGTATCCACTCTTTATTGGGGTAATTAATTGATTTTATTTTGAATTGTCTATTATTGCTTTGGATATTCAAATATTTTGCACTTTGAATTTCACTTCTGTTTGAAACTGTATTTTTAAATAAGATAGTCTTCTGTGTTCGGCTCACTCCCTTTATCCAATTTTCGTCAGTTAAGTTTACAGCTTGTAAGTAATCAACTAAATTGGATAAGTCATTAGGAACATCTGGAAGAACCGAATTAATGCTCTTTATATTGACTTCAATATTTGTAATTCCTAGTGGATATGAGCTTATTGTGGCTTTTCCAAATCCTTGTGATAATTTAATTGGTATAGCAATATCCTCAGTCTGTTTAGGTAAATTATAATAACCTGAATTATCACTCCACCCATCTCTCACAGAAACAATTCTCTGCAATCCAAAATCAAATTTGTTGAATCTATTTTTATTCCAACCAGAAGTGTAAGCTATACTAATATCTGCAATTGCATTATCTATTATATCGTTTGACTTTACATATATTTCAACCGTATCATTTGATATTTGATTCAATGTTACGTTTAATTTAGTGTCAGTTATAAATTGATTTTGTTTTTGTTTTTCCCACAAGATATTATATGAAGTTGCCGCAATAGGCTTGTAGTTTTCAAGTAATTTTCTATAGAAAAACCAATTTTCTCTTTTTGACCAAAATTCCCATTGAGTAAAATCTTCTCTTATTGTTGTAACAAATTGAGGATTTTGCAAAAAACTTTCTAAATATAATTTTCTATATTTATCTCCAAGTACGTGAATTATATAGTCAATTCCTGATGGTTGATATTCTGAATTGATTACTTCTAACGCAGAAGAATATGTAGAAAACAGATCTGCATTAGAGTTTTTAATGTATTTATTTGAAATATATTGCAGTTCTTCTCCATAAGCTGATAAATAGCCTTTTAACTCTTGTACATAATGTACTCTATCTTGTTTCAAATTATTAATCGCTGAGGTCAAACCATTAGTTACTAATGAAGTTACTATAATTATAATGACACTGTTTATAAGTATTCTCACATGAAGATATTCCATAAAAACAAATTTTAATCTATTAATTATTTGACTTAATAAACTCACATATAAAACCATATACATCGGGGGAAATAAACCAACTTTTTCACTGCCAAATGCATATGCGAATCCTGCAATAAATGTTGTTAAATATAAAAAGAGTAGCATAATATTATGGTTATTATTAGATTTCTTAATGATTTGAACAGAATAATTCACAATTATCAACAGACTACATAATATTTCGAAATTTATAGGTATATCTGAAAATTTAAGTAGTTTTGTATTTGGATTAATACCATAGTACCATAGTTGATAGTTAGCTACATTTAGGAAATTATAATTAAACCAATTAGTGAAATGTCCAAGAGTTAAAATACTAACCAAAGAATAACAACCAAGTAATATACCCAAAATAAACAATATTTTTTTTTTTATAAAACTAGTTAAAAATTTGAGTCTGAAATAAAGTAAACAATATATTATTGTACCAGCTATCAAAACACTTATCCCATAATCATTGGACCAAGCAATTCCGGCACCCAAAAAAATACCATAAACAAAAGAATTGTTTATTTTTTTTTTTATTTTACTAATTTTATTAAAAAATAAAAAGATATAAACAAAAATAAAAGGTAAAAATGATCGAACCATTCTATCCGAATTACCAGGATGAATATTATCTAAAAAAGGCAATTGATTAAAGATATCAAAAAGATGAAATTCTCCTTTTAGACCAGCTGCTGTTAATATTAACAACAAAGTTAATATAAGCGATCTTTTAATATTAGTAATATTGAGATAAGAAATCAGGAATATAGAGGAAGAAAAAAATAAGGCTGTAACAAAGTTTGTAACTGCTAGACTCATTGTAAAATTATTTCCTAAAATAAATAAAATAACAGTTTTTGTGTATAATGGTCCGAGTCCCAAATAGAAATAAAAATCTCTAAAAGGAACTTGTCCGTTAAGTATACGTCTATAACCATTATAATTTTGAAAGTCACCATTTATAGGGAAAAAATCTGAAAAGTAAATACGGCTGAGTGCTGTATATAAACACACTAACATTACAAGCGCAAATAGTACTATATTAAATACCAAGTTAGAATTTAATTTCATTTTCAATTTTCAAAATCCCCTATTTTATTTTTAATGTTTATAATTAGCTAGTGTTTAACAGTCTCAGACATTCTCAGTCTTGATTTAATTTTGCATAGAGCGGTCGAATTAATACGAGAAACTACCGAATTAAGATGAAAAAGGCGGACCTTTAGCACCTTTTTGGTTGATTTGTCTTTCTTATAGCAAGCATTGTTCACGATCAGAAACACAAGTGCTTTTGCATCATTTCCCACGTTTTTCTCGGATTTATCCGAAAGCAAATTACATGCCTCTACGTTGCATTCCGTTGACCCACTATGGCAAATGATTTAATAAATTCGTTACGCTGCTGAATTGACGATTTGTCTTCCAGAATTTTAAATTTATGTAATATTTATTCTTACGTCCAATAACGAGTGAAGATAAATGACCGAGTTGCAGTTTGGCCCCTTTTAACACCAAGATGAACTTTATGCTGGTCAGTTAGGTTGGGTTGGGACATCTCTTTTATTTGTTGATATGGTAATCGTCAATTTCCCGATAAAGGAACGATCTTTCTTATTATAAACGTTCAACGCAGTTCTAACAGAACTTTCATATAAAATCGGTTACATTAAACCGACAGAGCCATTTGTAGCAGACCCCTAATATTTCATAGTTCATATACTTATCTATGAGTTATAAGAACATTATTATAGTGCCTACAATTAATAAGATCAATCCAATAATCTTCATCATTGTTAATGGCTCATTAAATATAATAACAGAAATAAGTACAACCCCTAAAGTAGTTAGGGCTTGAGAAACAGGCGATATTCTACTCAATTCTCCTCTCGATAATGCCACCACATAGAATAAAAAGCTACATCCATATAAGATAGCTCCTCCCCATATTAATGGTGAGGATAGATATTTCACTAATATTGAATACATATTATTTGTCTCAAAAGCATTACCATTTACAGCATTTTTAAGTAAATATTGTGCGAACAAATTAAATATGAGAGCTGCTACTAAAAGTATATACGTCATAATTTATCCTTTAACCTAAGTTTTTAGAATCCAAAGAAATAGTATGTTTATCACGATGAATGATCTTATCTGAAGTTATTTTACCAAGAAAATTTGTGTATAAAAGAAGGGCAATAATAAGCAAAGTAATACTAATAATTATTTTACTTTCTTTTCTTAACATACCAATATAAACAAAACACAATATTGCAAGCTCGCTTGTACTCATATAAATATATCGACCTATTAGAATGTCCCATGATTGGGACATTGTAATAAATATTATTATTGCTACATTTCCTATTACGGCAGCTGAACAAAAAACAAAAAATAAACTTTTTGGATTTCTATTGCAAATTGATTTCGAGTATTTGTACAAAACACTAATAATTGCAATCACTGTGAACATTGTTAAGTATTCAATCAAAAGAAATAAAGGTTGCTCTGGATATGCTCCTTCTTGAGGGTTCCAGAAATATACAAACATACGAGGAAGATTCAACGCCACATACCACAATCCATAAGAATCATTGTTTGGATTTACAACCGAACGTTGCATATCCATCACAATATTCCCAGCAGTCGACACCCCATAATAATAGTAGTTCATGATGAACCAAGGAGCCATTATAGAAACAACCGTAACACAATAATATAGACATTGTTTGATATCTTTTTTCCATAATATAAACACTGCAGTTATTGGGATTAGATATATGGCAGTAAATTGAGTAAGTGCAACAGCAGCTGTTAAAATTGCCATAATAACAATTTGATACTTGTAATTTAAAGTTTTCTCTAAGGAATATTTTAGGATAAAATATAGATGCAATGCCCCCAAAACAGGAAGCAAGTTAACATTACTAATTGTAAGCATCCTTAGCATATATCCGGGATTTATTGAGAAGAGGATTGCTACTGAGAAAATAACAAAATCGTTACGCTTCAATATATTATTATTTATACATAATTCATACATTTTTTTAATTATAAATACACTGGATAATAAGAAAAAAAGCCCGAGAAATTTTATTAAATAGACTGCCAAATAAGCGTTACCTAATGAAAATTTATAAACGATAGCTCCTATTATATAATATAAAGGTGGTTGGAAAGCTTCGTACTGACGGCCAAAAAGGCCAAGTGTCGCAGGGTCGGTAGGTGAAGGGTTTGGATAGAATTTTTGAGCCACTGCAAAGACGCGATTCGGTATAAACTCTTGAACAAATGGAATCCTATAATGGTTTGCTAGATAATCAATGTAAGCAAAATGATAAGTTTCATCAACTACTGTAAAGTATGGAAAAATAATAATATATATACTTCCAGCAACGAATAGAATTGGATAAATAACGTTAAATTTAAAAAATCGATAAAGACTTAAAACAATAATACTAATTAACAGCCCACATTTTATCCTTTGTGGATTGGTAATAATATATTTTTCTTGAGCGATATTATTAATATTTCCTGAAAATAAATTATATACATAGTACAAAAAGATTAGTGAAACTATTAATAAAAATAATAGTTCATATCTAAACCTTTTTTTTGTACGAATATCAGATATTATTGCATTGAATGACATGTAATTTTGCCCCATTCCATAAGATACACCAATACCAATACAGATTCCAAGTTAGGTATGAATTTATAGTTTAACGGAATTAATGAAGAATCTTATTCACTAGGTCATCGTTAAACATATTCTTTGGACATTCAAAATATATCTATCATCAAATTCTCAAGCTCTTTATTCCAATCTGATCTCTCCAGTTTCATATATTCAGCAGCTTGACTTGTAATTCTAACCCTCTCATTTTTATTGATCAATCCTTCAATAATAGCTTCTGAAATACACGAAACACTGGGTTCAGCCACCTTACAATTTACCCCGTCTTTCAACATCCATGTATTCCAGGGATTTTTATTAGCAACTACTAAGCAACCACTAGCCATTAGCTCAAATGGAAGGTAAGAAGGATGTCTAGTCATCATCATAGCAAGCCCTACATGACATTGCCTATATAAGTCTCCTGTTGCCTTATAAGGTAACATGCCCAAATGCTCAATGACACCATCCGCTCCATATGCTGCTGCATCCCAATCGGCACCAGCACTCACGATCCTCACTTTATTGCCAAAGTGCTCTTTTACCTTCCTTAAAGCAGGTATTGCTAATTCAAAGCAGTTCCGCGGATTCCCTGGTCTACCGTATAGAAACACTAAATAAGGCTCTTCAATTCTTTCATATTGTGGTGGATAAAATACAGAAGTATCTACACAAGGAGTGAAATGATATGCCTTGCCACCTAATTCCTCATAACTTAACTTTAAAGAAATTGTATTGCAAACAGCTGTGTAACCAAACCCATAAGTAGCTTCCACTTGCGCACTTGTTGATCCTCCTGGGTAAAACAATGGCTCCCAGTCTTGCAAGAAATAGAATTTCTTCTTAGTCTTATTATATTTTAATTGGGTGTATGCTGTTGTCCATAATGTACAAAACGAAATATCAGAACTTGGAATTGAATTAATTTTATAATCGTTTGTTAAGCCTATTACTTCGCAATCTTTTAAACTCGGGAATGCAGCTAGAATTGCTTGCCTGACACTTGTAATATCATCGAGACCCACAATTACAAATTGATTTTTTATTGCATTATTTGTTGTCAAAAACTCTGCAAATCGTAAGATTGTATGAATGCCTCCATAAAATGCTGTGGAAAATGGTGGAAGGAACCACGTTGCAGTTTTGGGAGTTCCTAACATTTCCGATTGTTCAATTACTTGTTGATTTTTTTCTAAGTCTTCTTTTGTAAAGTCATACAACGTCGAAAGAATCATTGCATCTGACGTGTAACCTGTCCATATAGATGTGTCTGATTTCTTTTGTGACTCTACTTTAGGTATATATTTCGATTGAAGATATCTTGGATTCCAGTCCCAGACATTTTGATTGAAATATACATCATTAATGCTTTCCTGTGGCGAAAATTTAACTAGTGGAGCTTCATTAGTATAATTAAGTTTTAAATATGGATTGTATAATATAGTATCAAATTTTGAGACTAAAATCTGTGCTTTCAAAAGTGATTCTTCAAAATTAGTTTCGTTATCCATACTATCAAATATATTACTAAACAATCTTTTATTTACCATTAAAGCTAACCCTGAGACTGCTCTGTAATCTCTATACCAACTTACACTACCGTAAGTCGTATATGCATGTGTAGGCATGCCCTTATAGGGCTCAATTACTTCATTTTTCTCATTAAATACATATCCTGCATTTAAAACTAAGTTATTAGAATCTACAATCATTCCTGATGCGGCCGCATAATTACCTTCTTTTATCCACAACGCTAGTTCAACTGCTATTTCATTAGAAGATAGTACTACCCCAGCTTTTAGAAAAAACACAGGGTTATTACTTGTTGAGTCCGCATTCGCTAAATCAGATACATATTGAGTTTTTATATGAAAATCATTTTCAAAAACATCAAAATGAGCATTGATTTTATTTGTTTGTACAATCGTTACCATTTGAGGCTTAACAGCTTGTTTTTTTAGTGATTCTAGTGTTGCAAAAATATCTTTTAATTGTGAATTCTTATCTGTATATAATAAAACATCATAATAAACAGCTTTTTCATTCCAGATCATTCTGAAAGTATGATCTTCATTTCTCACTAAATTTCCATTAAGTTTTCTTCTACTCACGTAATTAGCTAAAGCTCTATTTTGAGCTTCCACAACATAAGGTTTTGCTTGTAGTCCGGAAGCAACAGATGTTTCTATAATCCTCCAATGATATAATACCTCAGGTATGTGAATAATTTGTTCTGCATGCTCAGAAACCTTGAGGAAAATGTCCCAATCTTGAGCGCCGTCAGTTGTTGCATCAAACATCCCAATTGATTTAAAAATATTTTTTCTAATTACACAGAAATGAGTTGGGTAATTGGCAGATAGCATAGTTGCCCATGACCATTTATGTTTAAATAATGGATTTAGCCTGACTGTTCCATTTTCATTTATTTGATCTTTATCTGAGTATAAAAAATCAACCTTAGGATTGTCATTGATAACCTTCACCATTTGATATAATGCATCAGGAGTGATTACGTCATCATGATCAAGTAACGCTACAAAATCACCATTTGCCAAATTAAATGCTTCGTTAGTATTTCTCGAAATACCACCATTTTCATTTAAATAAACACACTTGATTCTTTTTTCAGTTTTTTCTACACTCTTTATGTAACCCGTCAATTCTATATTTTCTAAATCCGCTAACGCTATGCATAATTCCCAATTTTCATAACTTTGATTAATAACTGAATCCACAGTTTCTTTGAAGATAGTTGGCTTTATTTTATATACTGGCAACAAAATACTAATTAATGGTTTTAAAACAAATTCATTGGATTCAAGTCTTTGTTTAGATAATAATTCATTAGTCGGATATTGAGATGCTTCCAACCAACGTTGGTTACCTTCGTTCCATAGATTTGTTTCAACAATAGCAGGCTCCATTGATCCTGTTATCGGCTTCAATGATATTTTATTAAACCTACGTCCTTTAACAATCCCTTTCACGATTTCTCTTCTTTTTGAGTGCAGCGGAAGAAGATTATCTCTAAATCTCCAATATTTACTTAGAATTCTAAAAGATTTACCTGACCTTATTCTATTCAGTTCCTCGTGTAATTGAGCAATTTGTAAATTGAGAGATGAACTGTAATTTCTCAGATTCAATTCATTTTGATTCAGCACATTGACTTGATCATTTGCGTTCTGAATTGATGATAAGTTATCCTCATTTATAATAATCAGTTCATTTAATTGAGTTTTTAGCTTCAAATTCTCTTCTAAGATTAAGTTAGTTCTAAGTTTTTCTTCATTTATTTTCACTAATTGGTTATTCAGTTTACTTAGTTGAGCGAACATCAAGTTATTTGAATCATCGATTTTATTACTCATCCGTTCAGACAAAGAATCAATATGATTGATAACGTTGTCTAGCTTTGACTTACTTTCAGTACTTATCGAGGTTTGCTCATCTAAAGAAGCAATTATACTTTTAATATCTTCCGATGTGTGCTTTCTATACATAACTGTGTGAGGGGCAATATGTTCTGAAGGCCACGATTCATGCCCCCTAACAAACCCATATTTCGCGAATATATTATCCCAGTATGCTGGAAGTTGAACATTGATATGCGTTGGTTCATCAAAATCTGAAGGAGAGGATGAAAAAATAATTTGCGTTGTATGTTGGCACATTAACTTGATCGCTTTGTCCGCCATTTCAGCAGTTACATGCTCAAGGACTTCAATACAGGTTATTAAATCATATTGACCATCGTACATAACCGAATCATCGATCTGTCCCACTTTGCAAAAAGGTTTAATGTCCTCTCTCACTTCCGAGATTGCCGTTTCTGAAATATCAAAACCAAATGCATTAACATCAAGATCTCTGAGACTTTCAACTACAAACCCTTTAGCACATCCAACATCAAGAACTCTTACAGGTTCATAATTAACTTGTATTTGTTTCGAGATATTAGTGAAGAATTGAATCCAATGACCATTTTGGGACTCTCTATTATAAGGAATTCCACCAAAACTTGTTTTGTAATAATCTTCGTTGTATACCGACTTATCAAACTTCTCATTAGACACGAATACTACCTTCTTTCAGTGATTCATGATATTTTTCAATCATTTCCCCCGGAGGACCTATTTCAATTGCCCCTCTTTTTCTAATAAACATAATACGAGTGCATAGTTCTTCAGCTATTTTGAGATCATGAGTCACTAATAATATGGTTTTCTTTTGATCTAAAAAACTCTTGATTTTTTCAAAAGACTTAGTTTGGAACCTCTTATCCCCAACTGAAAAAACTTCATCCAAAAGCAAAATATCCGGATCAATATTTGTAGCTACAGAGAAGGCCAACCTAACTTGCATACCCGAAGAGTATCGTTTAATCGGAACATTTTCGTACCCCTCAAGTTCAGCAAATTTAAAAATTTGAGGCATTAGATCCTTCATGCTTTTCCTGTCGATACCCAATATACTTCCATATAATCGGGCATTTTCCGTACCTGTCAAATCTGGATGAAAACCAAGGCCAATTTCCAATAGAGCTGCAACAGATCCATTAACATGAACTGCACCGGCATCTGGAGATATTATCCCTGCCATTATCTTTAATGCTGTACTTTTCCCTGCCCCATTCTCCCCAATTAATCCAAATACTTCTCCCTTTGTTATCTCAAATGAAATATCTTTGAATATTTGAATTTGGGTAGGCTTTATTTTTTCTTTTGCTTTAACAGTATCTATGAATAATTGTTTCAAGGATCTTTTTTCACTATTAATTTCGTATATTTTGGAAACATTTTTCATTTTAATTGCTGACTCCAATTTCATTCACTCCTAAACTAATTCAGAAATTTTCTTACTATATTTTCTGTAAATGAATATAGATAGTAGCAGGAATACAATAATTATGAAAACACCTGAAAATACATTTGTATAAATTGGCGTACCTACAATGGCTGCTTGATATAGGTTAATTATCAACGACATTGGATTTAAAGAAACATAGTATTGGAACTCTACTGGAATTAAAGCAAACTGATAAATAACTGGTGTTAACCAAAACCACGCCATAATAAAGACTTCTAATAAATGAGAGGTATCGCTAAAATATACGTTAGCAATGGACAACAGCAATGAAATACTAGTCATAAATATAATCTGTGTCAATAATGCCAAGGGGAGAAATAAAAGATTAAGCGTATATGGCACTTGAAACATTTTCATTGCAATTAACATAAGTACAATCATCATTAGAAAAATAACGAAATTAAAAACTATGTTTGAAAAGACCAAGATATATTTAGGTAATTTCACTTTTGTAAGTAGAGAAGCATTACTTGTAAAAGATCCCACTGACATTGTTAGACTAGATGCAAAAAAGTTCCAAGGCAGTAGTCCTGCCATCAAGAAAAGCGGAAAATTAGGAACATCTGTTTTCATAATTGTTTTGAAGACCCAAGTATAAATGATCAACATAATTAAAGGATTTACAAGAGACCACAGAAAGCCTATTACAGATCCTTTATATTTTAACTTCAAATCTCTTTCAACCAAATTAAGTAATAAATCTAGGTATTTCAAAACATTTCATCCTTCCTAACTTAAAAGCTTCGATATTAGTTTTCTATAAAGACCCCTAATATTCCCTTCTTTTATAAGCTCAATTCCCTTTATGAAGTATAATTTTTTCCTTGAAGTAGTTTTTGGTATATATTTTTTGATTAAAATATGATCAACGGATTTCCGGGGATTTTCACAAAATGTTCTCAAATCACCAACTGCTTTATGCCAATGGTATGAGGTTACAACAGTTTCAAAGTCACACTTATCATCACCAACCATTTCCAACAATGCATTTGCTAGAACATTTTCATCCCCTGAAGTTATTACTTTTCCTATGTTATTCTCTCTAATAATATCACTTAAAACATCGCCTTGTGTAACTACCATCGGCAGTTCACACCATAAATAATCCAAAATTCTTGTTCTAAAAGCAAATCGAGTTTCTAAATTATTATAATGCAGACTTACACCTACATCTGCTTCTAATAAGTAATCCATCCTATCTTCATAGGGTACCCAACCTTTGAAAAAGACAACTTTATCTGTTAGACCAAGTTCCTTACTTCTGTTCACGACTTTTCCAACCATTTTGTGCGGTATAAACGCTTTATCGGGATGTTCTGTCCCGACAATTAAACATTTTATATCCGACCTTTGTTTAGAAATAATGTTCATTGCATTAACTAAAGTGATTGGATCCAGCCAATCCCAGACCCCCCCCCACCATAAAACCACTTTGTCGGTAGAATTAATTCCTTCAATAATTCCTTTTATAACTTCATTTTTCTTTATTGGAGCTTTCTCTGGCAAGCCAAATGGAACAACACCCAGAAGGTTATTTAGTCCATGGTCTTCTTTATACGTCTCGGGATTGATACGGAAGGCAGCAGCCAGAACACCTAACCAGAAATCTTTTTGCTTATTTGATGCACATATAAAATAATCTCCATAGTATATTTGCTGCATCAATATCTCTAGATTGCTTTTTGCAATATGTATGGAAGATTGATTATTCGATTTAAATTCAAGGTTTTCAAAAATAAAGGGATCATACAGATCCACAACCAAGGGAACATTTATTTTTTTCAAAAAAGGCATTTCCCATAACGTTAAACCTTGAATGACAATCGAATCAAAGTTAGTGTAAAAATCTTGATTTTCAATTGAACTTTTTAATATAATCACGAAACCATGACTTTCTGGATAATCTTCATTTTTAACAATTAAGGTAACTTCACAAGTTTTCGATAGTTCTAAGGCAAAGTTCCAATATCTAATTCCTGGACCAGCCATTGAAGGAGCAATCCTGTCAGGTGAAATTATTAAAACTTTTTTCACATAGACCCTCCTTACCTGAATGTATTATTATTTGGAAACTCCCTTCCAACTATGCTAAAATAAAGTCGAAGTTTAGCAAAAAGGAGACTATCCGTCAATGAGTGCAAGTAAAAATGCCTACACGGCTTCACGTGCAAAAACAAATGGAACAATAACGACAGAGAAGAGCTCTATCATCTTTTGGTTTTTAGTAGTTTTCACAGGTTTGTTTTTATTCTGGGCGCCGTTTCAGAGAGCGCTGTTCAATGGTGGTACTTATGACTTTGAGCGTTCCATTTACTCGGCATCGGTCTGGTCCTCCATTATTTTATTGCTGATTGCCATCCTAGCTTTCTTTGTTTTCAAGCTTAATGAACAGAAAGATGTCTTGACCATTCTAGTTCTGCTCATGCCGCTTACTTATGTGATATCTTTGTCGAATTCGGCATCTCACTATTTGGCAACTAATATGGTCTATATCCAAATGCTGTATGCAACCTTCTTCATTTTAGGTGTATTTCTGACAAAAAACAAGCTTGGGACGTCGATTGTTGCCGCATTATTTTTGATTTCCGGTTACTTCATTGTTGTGTTCGGACTTTTGTACTGGTTGGGTAATGGAAATTTCGCCGGACATCTGGTTGGATGGTTCGCATTTATGGATACGACCAATGCTTATTTGTACCGGGATGCGATTATGACGGACTCGAACGGACTCCGTTTAACGTCGGTTTTCCAATATGCAAATACGTATGCGGCCTTTTTAATTACGTTATCTCTATCAGCCTTATTCTTTATTGTTAAGTCTCGCAAATGGTACTCGATTCTACCTCATGCGTTCCTCTTGGTGCCTGTCATCGTATCTTTC
The DNA here is from genome assembly GCF_002027705.1 of Paenibacillus ferrarius. Lineage (GTDB taxonomy): Bacteria > Bacillota > Bacilli > Paenibacillales > NBRC-103111 > Paenibacillus_E > Paenibacillus_E ferrarius. Next base: position 30,894 of record NZ_MBTG01000024.1, read on the forward strand.
TGGTTGACGCTTTCCCGCGGCGCCATTGTGGTGATTCCGGTTGTTTTCTTGATTATGCTGTTCTTCTTTTCGATAAGCAGACAGATTCTGGCACTTGTACAATTTGGACTAGCCTTCGTTACGTCGCTTGTCATCTTACAGAAGGTAACCGATATCGGCATTGGCTTGCAAAAAACTCCTAGTGCATCCGAATCTTGGCATGGTTGGTCCATTTTGCTGCTAGCTTCTGTAGTTTACACTGTGCTGGCTATCGTTATTCAATACTTCGTAGGACCTTGGTTAGAACGGTTAACGGCTCGATTGGATGCTAAAAAGTATGCAACTTTTATTCTTCCCATCGCTGCCATTGTGATTGGTGTTGTGGGAGCCTTTCTGATTATCAGTGATACTGGCTTCAAAAACATTCTTCCTGATAACGTGAAGACGCGTGTGGAGAACATTAACTTCCAGCAGCACAGCGTTTTGGAGCGTGGAACTTTCTATAAAGATGCGGTGAAGTTGTGGTCGGATTATCCGATTATCGGTGCCGGTGGTGGTGCCTGGGCTTCTTTATATGAGAAATATCAGAACAACCCTTATACAAGCCGTCAGGCTCATAACTTTGCTCTGCAATACTTGGTTGAGGCCGGTGCGCTTGGATTCCTTGCTTTTGTTGGGTTCGTAATCGCTGTCCTCGTGTTCTATATAAGAAGTTATATCAAAAGTTCACAGGAGAAACGAGATCTGCATTTCCTCTTTTTCATTGTGATGATCTCGCTTTTGGTTCACAGTATGATTGACTTTGATTTGAGTTATGTATATTTGGGGGCTATATTGTTCCTTGCACTTGGTAGTATGCTTAGCAACAGTTCATCTGCTCCGCTTCGTCTGAAGTCAACATCCGTGGCTATTCACAAAGCGTTCCCTGCGCTTCTGGCGGTTCTGTCGATTGTGGTTTTCTTCATCTCGGCAACGCTGGTTTCAGCGAACAGCTCTTATAAGCAGACGCTGGAAGTTATCCAAAAGAGTCAAGATTACAATCAAATCGTCACGCCGCTGGATAAAGCGATCTCTTTGCATCCTGCTCATCCGGACTATGTATTAACTGGACAAATTAACCGAATTGGTATTCTTCTTCAAGTTTACAATCAAATGCAGAAGGAAGATCCTAGTAAAGCAGATGGTTTTTTCAATCAAGCCCAAGATCTGCTCACTCAATTATTGAAAAAAGAACCGCATAATCGTTATGTGGCTATGCAGCAGCTTAATATGTATCTCATGAAAGGGAAGAAACAGGAGGCACTGGATTGGTCCACCACCCAAATGATTCCTAACTACCCTTGGTATACGGAAATGTATGAAAAGAGTATTTCTCTGAACATTGAGCTTGCTAATCAAGCCAAAGAAAAGAGCAATACGCAGGAGTTCAACGAAAGACTGGATAGTGCTCTTGCTACTTACAAGGAAGTTCTCACGAGGATTGATTCTTTGAAGAATTTGCCTAAAGAACAAGCACAAGGTCGTGAGTTTGCTGTAACGCCTGGCATGGCTTTGTCGGTCGGACAAATTAGTTACATGCGTGGCGACTACGCAGGAGCGGCTGCCAACATCCAGCCTCACATCACGGATAATTTGGATAATCAAACAAATCGTGTTCTGATCAGATGGTATTTAGTTGCTTTACAGAAACAAGGCTCGAAAGATCAAGCCCTCATGGACAAGCTGATTGCGAAAGATCCTGCTGAGAAGCAGAATATGGATGCGATTCTTGCTACGAGTTTTCCGGCTAAATAAGAAAAGCGCCACAGCGATGTGGCGCTTTTTTTTACATTGTCACTTCTCCATCCACTCGCGCCGCAAGGCAAACAACTCGCGCAGCTCGCCCGTGGACATCTCCGTGACCCAGTTCTCGCCGGTGCCGACGAATTGGTCGCTGAGGCCTTTTTTGCGCGTGATCATCTCATCGATGCGCTCTTCGAGCGTGCCCAAGGTGACGAACTTGTGCACCTGCACGTCGCGGGTCTGGCCGATGCGGAAGGCGCGGTCAGTGGCCTGGTTCTCCACGGCGGGGTTCCACCAACGATCGTAGTGGAACACATGGTTCGCCGCGGTGAGGTTGAGCCCGGTTCCTCCAGCTTTCAGCGAGAGGATGAAGATATGGCAGCGCTCCTCTGCCGGGAGCGACTCGTCCTGGAAGCGCGCGATCATGTCATCGCGCTTCGCCTTGCTCAGCCCCCCGTGCAAGAACTGCACGGGCTCGCCCCGCTCCTGCGCGATCCGCGCCTGCAGGAGGTGGCCCATCTCGACGAACTGGGTGAAGATGAGGCAGCTGCCTCCTTCGCTCCTGAGTTCGTCGATCATTTCCAGCAGGCGCTCCAGCTTCGCTGAGCGCGCCGCCTTATCCGTGCCGGTTGCTGCTATACCGGCACCCGCCCCACCATCCTTCAAGAACAACGAAGGATGATCGCAGACCTGCTTCAGCTTCATCAGTGAAGCGAGGATCAATCCCTTCTTCTCTATGCCGCTCACAGCTTCGATTTTCTCCATCAAGCTTTGGACGACGTTCTCGTACAAAGCCCCCTGTTCGGGAGTCAGAGCCACGTAGGCTTTGGACTCATACTTATCCGGCAAATCCAATTGGATGGCCGGATCTTTCTTGACCCGTCTGAGCAGGAACGGTCGAACCAGCCGCTGCACGCGAGCAGCGAGCAAAGGCGAGTCTTCTTCGCTATTCTCAATGGGGCCTGCGTATTGATGATTAAAGTGCTTCAGGGTGCCCAAGTAACCTGGATTAATAAAATCAAAAATCGACCAAAGCTCCGTCAACCGATTCTCAATCGGCGTCCCGGTCAGAGCAATGCGCTGGACAGCATCCAAGCCGCGTATCGCTTGGGATTGTTTGGTGTAGACGTTTTTGATGTTCTGCGCTTCATCCAAGCAGAGTGCATCCCACTTGACACCTGATAGTTCTTTTTCATCCAGCTGGGCAATGTTGTAAGAGGTGATCACAAGGTCCGCTCCCTGAATGGAAGCCTCGAATTCTTCGCCTCTAGCCCGCTGTGCACCGTAGTGGAGATGGATGTTCAGCGCGGGCGCGAAGCGCGCGAGTTCTTTTTGCCAATTGCCCAGCACAGAGGTCGGACAGATCAACAGAGACGGCGTTGAACCTGATTCCATCGCCAATAAATAAGCGATAAACTGAATCGTTTTCCCTAAGCCCATATCGTCCGCCAGACAGCCCCCTAGGCCGATTTTGCGCAGAAATAGGAGCCAAGACACTCCCTCCTGCTGATAATGCCTTAAATCAGCCTCCAAGCCCTCAATCCGCTCCACGAGCGGGATGGACTTGGTCTGATTCAACTGTCTCAGCAAGGTCTTCAAGCTGCTGTTCAGCTCTACGCGAATCTTCATCTTCGCTTTGTCTTCTTCTTTGGCCGACAGCGCCGAATCTGCATCCGCTTCCTCGCCGCTGTCGAGCAGATGCATCTCCAGAACTTCGCGGAACGAGAGGCCCTTCTTTTTCTCCATTTGGCGCATCGTTGCCTTAATCTGTTCCAGATACGCAGGATCCAGCTGCACCCATTTGCCGCGAATATAGATCAGCCGCTTTTTCTGCTCTGCCAATTGCGCGAATTCTTCTTCCGACAAAACCACGCCGCCCAGTGCCACGCGCCAATCGAACTGAATAATTTGCTCCATCCCAAACATCGCTTTTCGCTTAGAGCCGACTGAGCTTTTCAGCTTGGCCTTAAGCTGTGGACGCAGACGCTGCAGTTCCTCCCACCACGAAGGAAGAAAAACTGAAATGCCTGCTGCCACCAGCTGCAGACTCCAATCCGTCAGAAATTCCCAGGCTTGCTCATCAGATAGCTGCTCATAAATTTTCCCCAATTGAAACTCGCTCTCGAGCTGGGGAAGAATACGCAGCAGGCGATCCGTTTGCTCTTGGATGCTCATATCCATCGTTTCCTGCCAAGCGGCAGGCACTATGCCTGACAAGCTATTGCCCGTCGTACTGAACTCCACGAACCGGTTCGCATCCTTGCGGTCCTGCGCAATGAATCTGAGCCGCCAATCAGCAGCGTTATCTTTGGCTGTTGTCGTGCCGTCGACATATGTCTCCGCATACGGCTCTACCAGCTGTACACAAATACGATAAGGGGTATTGTCTTGTGTCCAACCAATGGCTAACAGCCAATCTTCCTCTTGCATCCAGCTTGCATGAGCACTGGCCGTGTCAACCTGTGAGCCGCTCTCCCGCAGTAAGATGCTCTCCGCCTCTAATCGACGCCACTTTGTACTTATCTCAGAATCAGGATCCTGCAGCAGCATCTCCCGAGCAATGTCATTGAACCATTTCCGCCAAAAAGCTTCATCCAACCTCTTCCCGCTAGCAAGCTGCTGAAGTTCAGCCATTTGAGCAACCGGGAGATTTAGTTTCCATCCTGTCCTGCCTTCGCGCCACTCTTCAAAAGAAGGCATGTACCAGCTTTCTTCCAATGCTTCTTTAAATAACAATGCCGCTTTCTGCATCTTAAGCACATCGTCATCCCATGACAATTTGGCATGCAATAAAACTCCCGGTTCAGCCAAATAGTCCATGGCCATATAAGGACTAAGCTCAATGCCCTCTCCTCGCGAGGAATGTACCTGCTTAAGTTGATTCCCATAAAAGGACCGCTGATGCCAAGCAAAAAGCAGCTTTCTTAGTCTATATGCAGGAACTTCGTTCGCTTCTTCCGTTTCGCCGTAGCAGACAAAGCTCCCTGTCGGGAGCTTTTGCATGCTGATATGAATCTGTGACAAGCTGATCATGGGATAAGCTTTCCTTTCTTTAATTCCTCTTGAAACGCGCGGTAGCGTGAATACTCTTGACTTAAATACGCTACGTAGGCCTCGAATCGAGACGTTTGTTTCAGTTTTTTATAAGCAGACGCAAGCTTCTTAAGCAGTTTGACGGCTTCTCTGTAAGCATCCCGATTTTTCGCTTGAATGCATTCTTCCGCCGCATAATGATAGATGGGCAGCACCCAGCGCGGATCCGCTTTTTCGACGAGCTTCAATTCTCCTGCCGAAATCTCCAGCGGTGTTAAGTTCAGCAGCAGGCAGAGATCTGCCCACGTTTGGTACTCCTTCTTCTGAAACAAGAAGCTCGAATACTCGCGATAGCTCGCCGGCAGCAATGTCACCATCGCTTGTCTATGTTCTTTTTCCACATCTAGATAACGTGAAGCTTCCTGCCAGAAGTACAAATAATCACTTGCATAATAAGCCGCATCCTTCTGTACTTCAGGCCCTAACCAGCGCAGCCATTTGAGCAGGCGTTCTCCTTGTTCTTCTTGTACAAACACCTTTAAATAGCCAAACCAATCGCTCGGCTCAACAGACGAACATTCCTGCGTCACCCGCTCCCAAGCGTTCTCATCTTCTTCATTCATCATATCGAAATGAGCTAAAGCAATGACCGCAGCTTCGTACACATCACTATCCCGATCTGCACTTGCAACAATGGATCTCAGTCTGGCAAGCTCGTCCGCCACCAAACTTTGTTCATACAGCAATTCAGACCATAGAACTTTATAGGTGTCAAACCATTGGTTTTGCGAATTGAAAGTTTCTTTTTCCATATAGGCAGCCAGGTAAGCGCTGATTTCTTTCAGATGCGAGAGGTGCTTGTTATGCGCCTTTTCAACATTTATCTCCCATAATGAGGTATGCAGCCGTTCTCGGCTGTGCTTCGCTATTTTCGCCAAAAAGTACTCGGCATTATAAAAGAAATCATACACACCGGACTTGGACTGCATCAAAGCGTCGCACAATTGCATGAGATAAAGCACAACCTGTATATCATAGATGCTTCTTATAACAGGCTCCCAGTCATCCGCCAGCTTGTTCAACTGGCCCCAAGCCCGCATGTACAACTCTTCGATACTGAACGCATTGTACACTTTGGAATTGGCATACTGCTTAGCGAAATAAACAACCCACGCTTCACAGCTGTCTGTTTCTTTCGGCTTATGGACTGCCGGCTTTGGCGCTGTATGAACCTGTTGAGACGTTGGCATCTTTGTGGAATTTGGATATAACAATGCATGGGGATCATAGCCCTCTTGCTCCGCCACTTGAAATAAAACAGCTGCCATATGCTTGCATGTATCAAAATAAGGACAGCTGCAGGTGCTCCGACTGAACGCTTCTAAATCCAGTTGAACCCTATAATGGCTTGATCCCGAGACACGCGCTTTAACAACGGAAGTCCCTTCTGTTTGGATAGCTCCAACAACGCCATCCTGATAATACTTCCAACCACGTTTGAGAATGGTACTGTCAAAATCAGACCGAATCCTCGTCGTCCAATAATCCCAGTCTATCGTTAGCTCTGACATGATGGTGTTCCTCCGCATTTCGACAATTTCATCTTTTAATTATAGCGAATGTATGCGTTCCTGGACACCTTCCAGAAAGAAAAGAACCCCCAAGCAGAATCATACTGATTCCGATCAGGGGTTGCACAGCAGCTTATTTGCGCAGCATGCCTTGGTGTGGGTGCGGGTGAGTTCCGCAATACTCGTCGACCTCAGAACACGTATACACATGCTCATAGACAGGAACACAGTGGTGTCTGTTCACGACTTGAATCGGGTGAATAACTTGAACTCTTTGCGGGTGGTAGAAGTCTCTGACCACTCTTTCTGGATCTGTCATTATAGGGTCAGCCGGTGGACACTGAAATTGTTTGCCTTGCATTGGTTGATTAGGTTGGAAAGCCATTGTTGCTTCAACTCCTCTGTTGGTTTGAGATAGTATACGTCTATCCCTAGTCAAAGGAATGTACCAATGCCTATATTTGCAATATTTAGGCGGTTTCCCGCAGGGCAAGCAGGCAATCTGTCCAAGCAAAACGCAAGCAGCCAGGCACTCTGCTTCACCTTCGCCAAATTAATCTCCACATCAGGCTTTTCCTCTCCCATTTGTCCTACATTTTTGTTACAATTGAGAAATCCTTTTTCGTGATAAATTTCTTCATACCTTTAGAAGCAGGAGGGGTAAGATGAAGCCTACAAGCCAGGAAACTATAACGAATAATCGCCATCTCACCTACTCTCACGCCCTTGAACATTCCGATATGCACATTCATCATAAGCTATGGCATTATTTCCACTATAAACAGATCGACAACCGATTGCATGCTTGGGCCTCAGCCGCCAAGGGAGCTTTCTTCCGCCAGCCCACCCATTGGCAACTTGTAGACGGTGATCTTCGTATTCAGCTCCCTCTCTTGCCTGAGGGCTATTTACCTTTCTCTCAAATCTTGCATGCACAACGAAGTGATCAAATAAGTGATGCTGCCAAAGTGCAATTGCTTGTATCCATTTGCAAAGCGCTTTCCATCCTGCATGAAGACCGTTTTTATATGGGATTTTTGCTGCCGGACATGCTGTTTTTCCACCCAATGACGTTAGACATCCAGATAGATGTTCAGCCCTTTCCCTCTGCGAATGAGTTTATCAATCATTTGCTGACCGATTATCCGTTCACTTCATTCCCGCGTTATGCGAGGCGGTTTCTTCTATCGCGCGCGGCGGACTTTGAAGCGGTTCATCTACTCATGCAATCTCTGTTCAGCCCAATTCCAGCCTCTCTTGGGCCGCTAAGCGAGCGGCTTCGCACTGAGCCGGAGTCCTTCTTATATGCCGATGAGATTGCGGATTTCCTGTTGGCCAGCTTAGGCATGCCTGCCGAGCATAAACCGGTTACTTATACGGGACACCATTTGCTGCATCCTGCGACTGCGCCAGTGACGGAGGAACAACAAGCTCATTTCCGTTATTTCCTGCAATCAGGCGGGGAACGATTATTAGGACTTATCTGTGAAAATGAAGCCATTCGCTTCGACGTTTACACGGAGCATATTAACGAAGTGCTCGAGAACGGCTACTTTTTCAAAATTGCTTCCCAATCATTGCCTTACGCCACTTTGCGTGAAGTGGTGACTCGAACCTTGCATCTAGCCTACGGGGTTCTGCCGGAATCGGTTACGATGCTGCGCAACTTGTCGCGGAAATTCGATCAACTGCTGAAAAAGCATTACGAAGGCGATGATCTCCTTTATTTGCTTACGGAATGGTTGGTGCAATTTTTCGCTTCAGTCATCCCCCTGTTTCCTGTTCAAAATTTCTTTTATATTTTTGAGAACTGCGAGCATTTCGATGAGGATTCCCAGCTGATCTTGCACAATTTCTGGAGAGAACAAGGGCGCAGCATGACAGGGTTGCATTTCATTTTTAGCGGCAGTCAGCTTCCCCAGCAGTTTGCCGAGCTTTCTTTTCAAATTATCGACATTCACGACTCTGATCCTGCAATCTATAAGCAATTGCTCGTCTCACAGCTGGGTCGTGCTGATTCAGAACTGCTTTGCGAACTTAAAGATTGGCTGCAAGCGAATCACATTCATATCAGTCACTGCCGAATCTTTCTGGAAGAGCTCATTCAATCGGAGCATATTATTCTAACGGAAAATGGCTGGCGCAAAACACCGACCTTCCATCTGGATGCCGCAAAGCTGTATCCTCCCAGCTTGTTTGCTAGGCGCATTGCCCTTTTGGACCAAGATGAGTTGGAGCTCTTGCGGCTCTTATGCTGCTTGCCGATGCCAGTCAATCTATTTGCCATGTTTACCGCGAATCATATCGATTTGGGCAGCATTCTGCCAGCCCTTACACGATTAGCCGAGCTTGGGCTTGCTCATGTCAGCCACAATGACAGTGTTTTTATTTCCAATGAGATCACACTTATGGTACTCGAGCAGCTTGGGGCAGCGGCCTTGCCAACCTACTATCAAACTGCTTTGCAGTATCAGCATCAATTCCGCCCATTTGCGCTGCCGCAGCTCATTACACTGGCCAGTTTGGCGTGTGAGTACAAGGTTGAATACTATTTGCTTTTAAAATATTACAAGCAGCTTCGTTCGCTTCTTTCCTATGGACAAAAGATCGAATTGCTCGAGCGCATTAAATATTTGCTGGAAAAGCTGGAACGGCCGTACCTGATATTCCTCGACCGTTTGCTTAACCGGATCTATCATCTTCTGAATCAGTTTACGCTTTCGGAACAATTAGCCTTAACCGTCTACGAGCATACCGGCAAACTAACGGATCGCTTCGCTTGGATGTTCATCCGCATCATTCAAAATAAAGAAGACGTTAATGAGCTGCGCGAAAAACTTTTTCCTTACATTTTTGATGCAACGCAAGCTTTGGAGAATCGCGTCCGGGCCGCTTTCTTGCTGAATACCAGCAATCTCTGCATCCCTTTGCAGGATGAAGAGATGAGTCAACTGCATGTCTTTTATACAGAGACGGTTTTTCCCAATCGAAATCAGTTGACACTGCGCCATTTTGCCGAAGTTTCGAACTATTATGCGATCAATATTCTAATTCACTTCCCTGAGTTGGAAGAATGGGCGCTATCCATCGCTGCCAAAATGGAACCTCTGCTCGATACCTCACCACATACGGATTTAATGCTGCGGCTTTACGATATTTATTCCTATCAAAGCAACAACAAGCTGATCAGCAAATATGTGTACCGCGGTATTGAGGGCGCCAAGCGCTCGGGTTACACGCTCAAGGAACAAGTCGGTCATCTGAATGCGATGGAATTTTCGCTGAATCAAGGGGATATCGCCAGCTATCTCTACCACAAGGAACGCGTCGTACAGGTCGACGAGCTGAGGCGCAAAGATTTGGCCGAAAACTTTTTGACCAATCAGCTTCTTTTTGCGCTGGAGTGGGAGCAGTGGGCGGCGTTTCAAGAGCTGGAAACCATTCTAATTGCCCAGCATATTACGGAGTCCAGTCAGGCTCTCCTATTCGTCTTTCGAGGTTATGCGGCTTTCCGCCAACATCAACCGATCGTCATTCCATCATCTTTGGAAAATGAGAACAACAGGGTTTTCTTGGAGGCACTCGAGCAAACAAGTCTCGGGAATATGGAAACAGCTTGCCAGCTTTTCGGGCAATTCATTGCCAAGAACAATTCCGGCCTTTTCACAGGTTGGGCTTATCGCGAACTGCTTACCCTTCTGCTGAAGCTTCACTCGGAGCATGTAGATTCCGCATTCGAACTTTTTGAAAGTTATCTCAAGCGGTATGCTTACGATGTTTTCTGGCCGGATTACTACCGGCTTTCTGCGGATCGGGCGATGCACGAAGGCGATATCCAACGTGCTATGCTGTATTTAAGGCGGGCTTTGAACGGGTATCAAATGATTCAAAAAGACACGTGGCAGCCCTACTTGAAGGCTTGTATGGAACTGGTCATCCAACCTTCCTTTTACCCGGCCACACCGGCTATCATGCAGAATGATTTTGTGCAGAAAATGATGGCGGATCGGGAGCAGTGGCTGCTCCTCTCGCTCGATTTGCAGATCATCATCGAGTTAAGCGAGCAAGTCACCGAAACCTTGGATCTGGTCACTACGATGCAAAGGCTGACGAAAGCGCTGTTTGACTACTTCCCTGTGATTCAGCTCGCGGTTTCCTACAATCTACTGCATTACAAACAGAAGTACTTTGTTACTGCCTCTGGATTAAGGGATCACGATGAACTGGTCGCCTATCAAACCCGAAGCGAGGGCAGCTCTACACTGGCTTTCACGCTCTTTCAACGCGGCGATCAAACGATCACCCTGCAAGTGTATGTGGACGGCATGACCAAAACCAAGCTCCAGCACATGGAGCACTTCCTTTCGTTCATTAAACCGCACATCATTAATGTTCTCCTGCATCGGGAAATGGTCATTGATAACCTGACCGGCTTTTATTTGCGGGGCTACTTTATGGAAAAACTGCGGGATGAATTCGAGCTCGCCAGTCGCTATCATCTGGACTTGTCCGTAATCATGATTGATGTGGACAACTTCCGGCAGGTGAATGAGTTCGGTCATCCCGAAGGGGACCGTGTGCTGCGGGAAATTGCCGATATCTTCCGCTTCAATTTACGGAAAAGCGATATCGCAGGACGCTACGGCGGCGAAGAGCTTATTCTTATTTTGCCAAAGACAGATGGCAAAAAAGCACTCAAGATCGCCCACCAATTGCGCGGCGAAATTGAGAAGGAATTCGCCTTCGGGCGCTCTTACACGATTACCGTCAGTGTGGGGGTCTCCTCCCTCGAGCTTTGTCAGCCGAGCTCTGTCGAGCAGCTTATAGAGCAGGCGGATATGGCCGAGATAATGGCGAAGAAGACGGGAAAAAACAAGGTCGTTGCGGCTTGGGGAACCCAAGATGCCAGCCTTTAAATGAAGCTTCCGATGTTCGGCCTGTTGGCGGAACCGGAGGCTTTTTTTCATGAAGCGCTGCCTTCATGCAGCTCCCATCTGGCAAAACAAAATAAGAGTCCCAGAGGACTCTTATTTATTACAGCTATGAAGTTCCCCCTACAACAGCCCATGGCCTATCAAGTAGGAAATAATTTGATTCACTGATTCTTCCACGGTTAATCGATCCGTCCGTATGATAAGCTCAGGTGCAAGCGGCTCCTCATAAGGGGAGCTAATCCCCGTAAAGTCAGCAAGCTCGTTGTTTCTTGCTTTCCGATATAAACCTTTGGGATCCCTGCTCTCGCAAACCTCCAGCGAGCATGAGACATAGACCTCAATAAACGATCCCTCGGCGAACAAGCGCCTTACAGCTGCCCGCTCTTCGCGGAATGGGGAAATTAACGAAGTAATTGCGACTATGCCCGCTTCTACGAGAATTTTGGCCGTTTCTCCCGTTCGACGGATATTCTCTTTGCGATCCTCGGCGCTAAATCCGAGATCTTGGTTTAAGCCGGATCGAAGATTATCCCCATCCAGTACGTAGGAGCGAATCTTTTTATCATCGAAAAGTGTTCGTTCCAGCGCCTGAGCCAGTGTAGATTTACCGGAGCCCGAAAGGCCTGTGAACCAGATGACCATGCTTTTATGGCCGTTTAGGGAGGTTCGTTGTTCAGTAGAGATAGAGGGGGATAATTTTGTTAGGTGATTATTCATCGTGAGTCGGTCTCCCTCTTTCTCTCATGCAAAAGTCGTACTTTTTCTTATTATTTTATTTATTCCATACAAAAGTCTAGAAATCCTCCCCAAAGACCATCGATTCGGCCAATGCCTACTTCTTAAGCTGCAGCGCCCTTAAAATGATAGCCGCCGCTTCTGCGCGCGTCGTGTTCGCTTTCGGCTTCACCGTGCCGTCTTCGTAGCCGTTGAGTAAAGCTTTAGCCGTTGCCGCAGCTAGTGCGGTGCGAGCCCATTCGGATATTGCAGCGCTATCCTTAAAGCTGTCTGCTTGATCCCCGCTACTAACGATCTGCGCAGCACGAATGATCATCACTGCCATTTGCTCACGCGTAATCAAGTCGTCAGGACCGAAAGTGCTTGCGCTATATCCCGTCACAACGCCAAGTGAGGCAGCAATCCCAATTGCACTCCGCGCCCAGTGAGCTTCGGTATCGACAAAAGCTTTCCCCGTTAGTGCCTGAAGATGAAAGGCTTTTACAATCACAGTTACAAACTCAGCTCTTGTAATAGAATCATTCGGCTTAAAGGTATGGTCGGAATAGCCATTTATCGCGCCCAGTTGAACCAATTCGCGAATGCTCGCCTCAGCCCAGTGCCCCTTGATATCACCAAAATCCACTGCTTCTACCGGAGGATTCGTTGTCTCCTTTTTATCTATTGCCAGAACTGCGAATTTGGTAAAATGACGAGTAGATCCTGATACCGTTCCCTTGGTTTGATCTGTCTGTTGGTCACCCAACTGTTCCCACTTCTGGCTTTTCTCGTTCAACCCATAAAGAGCGGCTTTTGATTTAGAGAAATCAACCTTCGCCTTGTCAAAAGGCAATGTAAGGGTGACAGCCTTAATGAGATCACCGGCTTTATCGGTCGTAATCTCGTAGATCTCACTCGCCAAGTGCATTGAATGGTCAGTAGGCAGGTTCGTGGTGTCACTACTTTTATTCACCGTTACCTGAGTATCGCTATCTACTGCGCCAAGCGGGGCATCGATTTGCAGCCCATTTAAGATTAACGTCCCACCGCGAGCTGCCCAAATCGTTCCGACGTTGCTAGGACCGCCAACGCTACCTCCGCCTCCACCGCCGCCTTCGCTAGTATTCGTTGGAGTAATGGGAAAATAAAAGACATACGTGGTAAAATGCTTCGTCCACACGACCAGATCCTCGCCAACCGTGATTCTGGCTTCTCCATTCGGAGCAATTTCATCATCTGCAGCTGCCTGAGTATCTGATGTGATGGAACCCGTTATCGGAATTACCGCGCCATTTTTAACGTAGCCAGCCAATTTATGCCCCTGTTTGGGGAAGAACAACCTTACTGCCTTGTCAAAGGTTAACGTAACATCCGGCGAGCCTATCTCAATAACCCCACTCACATTGCTATTGCTGATAGACACACTGCTGTTGCTCTGCACTTCTGGCAGTTTAAGAGTTCCGTCCCAAGTCCCAGGTGCCGTTACTTTCGTGCCCTCTGGTATTGCCACCAGCAGTTTGCCTTCGGAAGTTTCCGCAAAGACCTCGATAAGTGGGAGGCTGGTCTCTTTATTAGATCCTACATTGACAGGCGTGAATGCCATCTTGGCATTCGTGACGCCTATTGGAACGGCAATCGTTACGGGATCACTTGTTAGCTGAATAGATGAATTAGAACTGGCTGTAATAACGACAGCTCTTCGAATATTCACGCTATAGATCAGCTTCGTTGTGCCGTCTTGCGCTGTGACTTCTATGGCAACTAGATTGCTTCCAACATTTAATTGGATATCTTTGGTCGTTACTCTTTCCGTATTGATTGTGACACTGGCCTGCGTTTCTTCAGCAAAAGCATTTAACTTCACAACATCAACACGATTTCCCACCGATAAGGTGTAATTATAAATAGCCTTGTTGAACACCAAAACAGCATCGCTTACTTGTAAGGATTTTAACTGAGCATTACTGTATGCCGCAGTTGCCCTATTCACGTACACCAGATAAGTTTTACTTGAACCATCTTGAGCTGTTACGACCAATTCCATTCGATTACTGCCAACCTCGAGGGGCAGCGATTGGGATGCTTGACCGTTAATTAAGCTAAATGGACCTAACACTAGTACATTATCACTGTTGTACAAGCTTACTTTTATGTTGGAGTTGCTATCATACACGCTTGCCGTAACGTTAATACTCGAGATCACGTTATTCGCATTAAAATGATACGTTGTTCCCGTTACAGAATCGGCACTCAAGGTCAATCCCCCGCTGGTTAGCATCAACCCACTTAAATTGGGATTGCCCCCCGGAGCAGCAGAGCGGGTTACAGCGACTGTATAGGCTGCCATCGTTCCATCCTGCGCGGTGACGACGTACGTCACGGGCGCAGTGAAATCGTTCGCCGTCGTTCCACTCGCTTGCGTGGTCGCGCCTACCTTCACTGTAGATCCTGCGGAACTCGTGAACGTTGCTACTAACGATGTTACTGCTGTTCCATTAGGCACTGTTAAGGCTACATCCGTGCCGTTAATCGTTCCTACTACTGCCGGCTGCAAGCTCTGGAAGCTGAACGCTGTCAGGTCCTTCGCGCTGCTTGCTGCCGCAACGTTCACCGTGACGATCCAGTTCTGCGTACTGTCGTCCGCTGCTCTCACCAAGTACGTGACCGGATTTGTAAAATTGTTAACCGTCGAGTTACTTATCTGCCCCCTAGAGCCCACCTTCGCAGAGGCTCCGGGAGATAAAGTGAACACCGCCTTCAAGCTGGTCACATTCGTACCGTACGCCACTTGAATCGCTATAGTATGCGCGTTAGCATCAATGACGGCTGGACCGGTTTGCTGAGGGAAGCTAAATGCCGTAATAACTTTCGCACTGCTAAATGCAGCGTTTACGGTAACGGTCCAGTTCTGCGTAATACCGTTCTCCGCTTTGATCACATAAACAACCGGGTTCGTGAAGTTGTTTGCGGTCACTCCGCTCACTTGATCCGTGGTGCCCACCTTCGCCGTGGCTCCTGGCGATAAAGTGAACGCGGCCTTCAAGCTGGTCAGACTGGTGCCATTCGCCACCTGAATCGCTACGGTGTGCGAGGCCAGGTCAATAACGGCTGGGCCCGTCTGCTGAGTAAAACTGAAAGCGGTAATCTCTTTTTCAGTGCCTATTGCCATCTTGACGCTAACTTTCCAGCTTTGCGCAGTGCCATTCTCCGCTTTGACCATATAGGTGACCGGGTTCGTAAAGTCGTTTGCGGTCGTGCCGCTTACCTGATCTACGGTACCGACCTTCGCCGTCGCTTCTGCAGATAACGCAAACGTTGCCACCAAGTTATTTACGCTTGTACCGCCTATCACTTCAATCTCTACCGTATGCACAGTTGCATCAATGACGGCAGAGCCCGTTTGCTCAGCCAAGCCAAATGCCAAGATATCTTTCGCATCGTTCGCTTTAACGTTCACAGTGTATGTTGTCTTCGTTATTCCATCTGTCGCCGTTACGATAACCTTCTTGCCTGTCGCCAATCGGGTAGCTGCGGTTATTCCGTCCTCATCATAAATTTCAAACACTGCACCCGTTGCTGGCGTAATTGCTGCCTTAAATACGGCTAAAGTTGTACCATAGGGAATGTCAGTTATGCTTTCGCTAGCTGTTCCTCCTGTGCTTACGTTTCCGATCGTGGAAGTCAGCGTTGCATTAGAATTAGGTACAATCCATTTCGCATACAAGGTCGTATTAGCCGCTAATGCTAAAGAATCACCCGATTTATAGGTAATGCCGCTGCCATCTGCTTGCGTAGTCCATCCACTAAAAACATAGCCTGATTTGATTAAATTAATCATACCCGAATAAATACTAGCTTTTACACCTGGCATGAAAGAACGACTCGTCGGAACAGTTCCACTGGTGTTGCCATTCCCGTCATAATCTAAGTAAACCTGAATAGCTGGCAAATAAGGATACCCGTTATTATGCAAGGCATCTATCGTCCATACATTCGCAAAATCCCAAATATGAGCACTATCTGCTTCATAAATACTTTTCGTCTGCATCTGCACAGTAGATTGGCCTAAACCTCCGGCAGAGACCGATTGTCCTGATGTCATTGTGTCGTAGAAGCTGTTGACAGCCACTCCCCCGCCACCCAGATGACTATCCAGTCTTTCCCCAACCAAACCGCCTACATCGATACTTCCACTCACTTTCCCAGTGGCGTAGCTGTTGGTAATCATTCCGCCGCCGTTTTGCCCGGTCAAACCGCCTACCTTCTCATTGCCCGCCACTTGCCCTGAGGCGTAACTATCGTTAATAAATCCATATTGGTTCCAACCTACCAACCCGCCTACGTATTCACTGTCCACACTTCCGCTTACTTTCCCTGAGGCGTAGCTGCTCTTGACCTCCCCGCTTTCGTAGTTATCGTTACTCCCAACTAGACCGCCTACGTTATATCTTCCATTCACTTCCCCTGTGGCAAAACTATGGCTGATTGTTCCTCCATTGTTGTCGCCAACTAAACCGCCCACTTGCGTACTTAAATCACTTCCACTCAGATTCACATTCCCTGTGGCATAGCTGTAGCTGATAGTTCCACTCGTGCTGCTGCCAATCAAACCGCCCACTTGAAAACTTGAATTACCGCCGTTCACATGGCCTGTGGCGTAGCTATTCAGAATGTTTCCACCTTGGGAATTATCGTTTTTGCCAATCAAACCGCCTATACTATAACTTTCATCCGTTCCACTCACATTACCTGTAGCGTGGCTGCCGCTGATTTCTCCATTGTTGTTAGAAGCAACCAAGCCACCTGCATAGGGACTGCCATAGGCAACAGCAGGATTTGGCAGCAAGCTCACATTACCTGCAGCGTAGCTGTTGGTGATTTTCCCATAAGACGCGTTCCCAACTAGTCCGCCCGCGACAAAGCTTCCGCTTACATCCCCTAAGGCATTGCTGTCACTGATCGTGCCGCTTCTGTTCGAACCAACCAAGCCGCCTATATTTTCACCTCCGCTTACCTTCCCAGTGGAGTAGCTATTGCTGATCGTGCCATTTTCGTTGTATCCAACTAAGCCGCCAGCATTCCTATCCGTACTTGCAACCAAGCTTACATTGCCTGAGGCGTAGCTGCTGCTGATCGTTCCGTCTGACTTATAACCAACTAAGCCGCCTATATATTTATTTCCGCTCACAATCCCTGCAGCATGGCTGCCGCTGATTGTTCCACTGTAGGAATCACCAACTAAACCGCCTATATTTTCACTTCCGCTGACATCCACGGAGGCGTAACTGTCCTTGATCTCTCCATTGCTGTTGCTGCCAGTCAAACCGCCAACACTATAATCTCCACTTACACTTCCTGAAGCGAAACTGTTCTCTATTGTTCCTCCATCGTTCAAACCAACCAAAGCGCTTACTGCATACCCGCCATGGATAGATACATTTTCCAGCTTCACATTCGCAATAGAACTTCCATTCCCAATACTGCCTAATAACCCTGCAAAATCGCCACTAGGTATCGTTAACCCCGTTATTTGATATCCGTTACCATCGAAGTGGCCTTTAAATGGCGTATCCTGCGTACCTATTGGAACCCAGCCCGATGCGGCATAACTGCTCAAATCAATTGGGCCTGTCAGTTTAAAATAAAGATTTCCATCCAAGTAACTGCCCCTGACCTTATTCAGTTGATTAGCCGTTCCAATGAGGTATGGTCTGCTAGCGGACCCCTCTCCTGAGAAATCCATTGCCGCAGATACTGGATTGCTTCCAACCCCGCCACCAGAGATCGCGCCAAACACGATCATCATCACCATTATCAGGCTCATAACTTTATTTACCAATCTACGCATTCCTGTTCCCCTCTCCATCTTTCATACTGTAAGTCTACTTCAACCCAATAAAAGGATAATGAAAAAAATACCCATAAACAGAAAAAAACCGCATAGCATCAAGGCTTCGCAGTTTTTGTCGACGGGCATAAATATTTATTTTTTATTGGAAAAGCGACTTACCATCAAGTCATATAACTGGATCAGTTCCTCGGAGGGACGAATGCCCAGCTCACGGCTAAGCAGACGAACATAATCGGTATACAGCGCCGTCAGCCCTTTTTTGTCCCCAGTCAACTCGCGTATCATCATGAGATAACGTATGACGGATTCGTCCAGCGGATTGCGTTCATTCAGCTTGAGCAGCAGTTTGGATGCAGCGGTCGTATCGCTGAGCGAAATAAGTACTGCGGCAAGCCGCTTAACGAATGAGGCATATAATTCTGTATAGCGTTCCGTTTCGTGAATAGCCCATACATACGCCTTATCCCCGAACAGATCGCCTGTATATAAGCGTTCGACTTGCAACGCTTTATCCACATCACCGAGATCAATCGTTTGCAGTTTCTCGGCTTGCCTCTCGAATTCCACGAAATCGATAGCGGCATCCTTTAACTCCAGCGCATAGCCGTCGTTCTCCGAGCGCACAACCTCCCGCATACCAAGCGGTTCCAAAGACTTACGCAATTGATAAACGGTCGTATTCAAGTAGTTCTCTGCATTAGATTGGTGCATCCCTCCAAAAATATCCGTAACCAATCTGGAGCGAGGTATTCGCTTGCCCCGATAGAGCAGCAAGTAAGCAAACAGCTCCGCACATTTCCGTGATATCCACTTGACGCGGCCTGCTTCGCTGCTCACGACAACGTCACCCAGCATGGTTAGAACGATCCTTCCCGTTTCAGCGGAATCTGTATCCGGCAGTGAGGGCGTATACTTGACCCGCTGGTTTGCCAGCGCACGATTAACCGTCCGCTGCAGTCGTTCTTGGGAAACAGGTTTGACCAAGTAATCCAGTACAGATAGTTCATAAGCTTTCAAGGCAAATTCCTTGTGTGACGTGACGAAAACGATTTGTACCGGAGAATGCAAAGCTTCCATCTTGGCGGCGAACTCCATTCCACTTCCGCCCGGCATGGAGATGTCAACGAAAGCAAGCCCGATATCCGCGTTCTCGCTGAGAAAGGAGGCTGCCGACTTTGTGTCCGTGAAGGCGCCCGCCACGTCAATCTCAGGCAGCTTGAGCAGCATTTTGCGCAAAATCAAATGCATCGTCAGCTCATCATCCACCAAAATCACTTTCATAGTCTTCCTCCATTCCCCCGTTGTCGAACGCGTCCAGCCTGACTGCCGAACCAGACAAGCTGAATGAGAAGGTCGTCCCAACTCCTGGCTTACTCTCGAACCAAAGGCTGCCTCCATGGATGCGTACGAATTCACGGGTCAGCGCCAGTCCAAATCTGGTATCTCCGGAATCGTCTCCATTCACCATCACCTTCAAGAAAGGCTCCTCCAAACGCAGTAATTCCGAGGTCTGATCATCCATTCCCGCCCCATTGTCGCGTACCGAAACAACGATCCGATCCCCTTCCAGCTTAGCGCCGATCTCAATCATCCCGCCGAGTCCCGTAAACTTGATCGCATTCGAAAGCAAATTTCGCAGAATAAGATCCAGCATCTCTTTATCGGCTCTTACCGTAAGCTTCTCGTCAATTTGCTCCGTCAACTGAATTTGCTTCATGCCGGCCCTTGAGCCCGCAAGCAACAAAGCCTGCCGGACAACCTGCTGTAAATTCCAGCCTAACGGATGAAACACGACCTTGCCCTTCTGGCTGCGGTACCAATCCAACAAATTTTCGACAAGATGGAACGTGCTTTGCACTTGCCCTTTGAGTTCCCTTACCAACTCTGCATGCTCAAAATCAGCCGCCGTGAGTTCATCGCCCAGCAGCTCCGTCAAGCTGACAAGGAGGGCAAACGGATCGCGAATATCGTGCGCCACGACAGTAAACAACTTATCCTTAAAAGCGTTCAACTCGAATAATTGCCGAGCGTTCTCGCGCAGTCCTGCCTCGCTCTCCTTCAATTCCGTAATATCATTGAACATTAAGATTTTGCCAATCGTAACCCTGCCGGAATCATAGATAAACGACAAACTGCAACTGTAATGTCTTTTACGATTTCCATGAAAGCGGTGGAACGGAAACCGCTCGTCCTCGTCACTTGCGGCACGAATGCGTTCAAGCAGTTCCGGACTTGCTGACAGAACCTTCTCCATATCAACAGGATACCGCTTCGTCAAGCCGAGCTCCGGAAGCACCTTCTCGGCTGCACTGTTATAACTGACGATTTGGCCCTCATAATCAAATAGTACGACCCCGTCACGGATCGTTTCAAATACTTTTGCCATTGCAAGCGGCGTCAAACGAAGCAAATTAAACCGCAAAATCCCCCATACATAGGCAATGCCCGATACAGCGAATCCGAAGGGAGTTAAATCCACATTGCTTCCAGTCCAAAAGAACAGGTTGAAAAACATCGGCGCGACCGCGCCCAAGAGGAGAACCACGATTTGCTTCCGCACGGCCGGCAAAGCCCGCCAATACATGGGAATAAACAGCAGCATCCCGAACAATAAGATGGAATAATTATAAACCGTGTGCACCTTATACCAGGGTCCCTTAACCGTTGTGTATAGAGGAATCGTCGCACTCTCATTTAGAACATACTGCTCATAAACCAAGTGATGCCAATCGTTAGTCATATGGAGGAAAAAAACGGCCGCTGGGATAACGAACAGCAACACCGCAAGGCGCTTACGGTAGCGAGACGCCGTTCCCGTAAATTGAATGACCTGAAAAAACCAGAGCGTTGTGACGAATGGAATGCCCAAATATTCGATTTGAAGCGACAGCTTCACTTCATCCAGGCTTCTGCTCAGCACCTCAAAGGCATAGCCAAGCGAATAGCAAGCCGCTGACAGCATGATCAAAATCATCGTTTTGGCAACAGGCAGATGACGTTTGCGGTAAGACAAAAATGAAACGAACAGCATCAACGCCGTTGCAAAAAAAAGCGATCCCGACATCCATTGTCTTATGTCCACAGCTGCGTCTCCTTTGTATCCAATGACCATCGAACCGCTCTATGAGCCATTTCGACATAAAACTATCTAAATCTATCAAAAACAGGATATCATCTTTCTCTATCCTATGTCCACGAGTCAAATAAGCGCCACCGGAGATTACCCAGTGACGCCGCTGCTTCCATCCTTCTTGGTCATAAATCCTTATTCGTCCGCTTTCTTCTCTCGACGAATCAAAAGAAACAACGATCCAAGGCCTACAACAGCGAAAGCTGCAAAAATACAACCAAATATGAGCATGAAATAGTCCATATCCATGAATACATTACCTCTAATTCATCTTGATCTTTGTTTCCAGAAGTATATTAGCATTAACTTTGAAACATCGCAATTCATCTATTTCACTTCGCTTTTTGAACAATTTTCTTTTCAAACTTCTCAAAGCTTTTCGTATCATTCCACATTTTTTCGAATTGATCAGAGAAAGATTTTGCAGTCTCTTCGTTACGGATGACCATCAATACCTCGTCATTCGTTGTGGATGATGCTTTGGAATAGTTATAGGACCCTGTTGTAACAACCTGTTTATCTGCGATGGTCACTTTGAGGTGCATGAGTCCGCTGTGTTTGTTAACCATCATCGGTATACCCGCACTGCCCAGAAGCTTCATCGCTTCTTCTTGTGTTTTTCCCGAAGACTGGATTTTATCGCTAATAATCCGGACAGCCACGCCGCGCTTCTTCGCCTCTTTGATGGCAGCTACAATATCAGGATGCACCAAGGTGTAAATTGCGATGTCGAGCGTTGTTTTCGAAGCGTTGATTACATCAATAAGAGCTTTCTCCGGATGTTGATCCGCTTTGGTGAAGTAATATTCGTCGTTTATTTGTTGCTTTGCCGCTGGGGTCTCTGTCGGTTTAGGTGTGATAGAAACACTTGATGTAGGGGTTGGGCTGGGTTTCACTGCGGTTAGAGACTTAGGTGCAAAGCTGCACCCAGTTAGTGCAATAACACTTACTAATGTAATGAGTCCAATGAAATTTCTCATATTCCATATATCTCCTTAACTGTTATAAGAATAGTATCGCACGAACGTGTATTTGTACGCAAATGTAAAGAGTCTCCCAGCAAGTCTAACGCATAATTTCCCATTCTCGGTTCAAATGATGACCAGGAATGATAATCAAAAAAGTGGTCCCGAGTCCAGTCATACATGCCATTTAACGAATACTATAACCACGTAACAGCATTTTTTTGTAAAGGAGTGCTTAAATATGGGAGCAGCCTATGGAGGCAACAATGCAGCAGCAATTCTGGTTCTATTTATCCTTTTAGTGATTATTACAGTAGCTTTTGCTTGGTAAGAATAGAGTAAAGAAAAATGCAGCAAGGGGAGATATCCCCCTTGCTGCATTCTTCAGTCAATATCACATCATACCGCCCTTGTTATTGTTCTAATCAAGAACTTTAAGTTCACCGTTCAGGTAAAATCAGTCCATTATATGCGTATAGAAATCATACCTCTGATGCACGCGTGATCTTGGTATTAATTTAGGTCGGAAGCTGGGCTTAGTAATTGATCAATGTATTCGTACATAAGTATTGCATTGGTACACCGTTGAAGCGAATGATCTGCATTAAAAATGAAGTCCCATGATTCCTTATACTTATCTGTTACTTCCTCTGCAAGCGGAGGAAAATGGCTCTTCAGGAGATTATTAATCGTTTGTGTTTCCCTAACTTTTTTTAAGAAAGTTACCATTTTCCTGATTTTTAGATTCTGTGATACATTTAGCTCATCGAAAATGACATGCTCTACTTCCTGTGATAAATAAAACAAACTGTAAGGAATTTGAACTTTCTTGTAAGTTATATGGGTGATATATTTTGCATTGTTCGTGTTGGCTTTTTTTATTTGATTTCTGTGATGTATACTCAACTTCTGGTCTATTGTATTGACATAAATCCCGTCATTTTTGTACAAGATAGTTTCCTTTTGGGCTAGATCAACAAAGACCTTATCCTCACTTACAAATGACCCATCTGTATCTGAAAAATGTAATATTCCTAAAAAATCTTTTGGTTGAAGGTCGCCTATTTTACTAATAAAGAAATCTCTTATACGATCTCTTATGCCTACACCTTGTAATTCAAGTTGTGTGAAGATGTCCCCTCGAAACGCTTTTATGACCAACAAGTCTTTGGGATACACCTTCTCCAGCTCATCGAAAAATAAAAGGCCGTCTGATTCGCCTTCGACAATCACAAACAGAACTTTTTTCAGCTTATTCGCCATCATCGATCCCCGCCTCAATGAAAGATCGAATAATCTTAAGCGGATTGGTTTCTTCGTATAAAAATTCAGATTGACCACCTACTAAAACCGTACGCAGGTACACATTTCGCATGTTATTGTTTTTTTGTAATTTTTTAAATTTAATATATCTATTTTCTTCATTCGTCGTCGTAAACCAAATATTCTGTGGTAACAATTTTTCTAATACCCGTAAATTGTGAGATGTGAAAATTAATTGCCCTTTGCTATGTTCTTGGAATATTTCAACTAATTCTCCAAGTAGGTACTCAAAAACTCCAGCATCTAATTCATCTATAATTACACATGCCGATGAATTATGGAAGGCAGCTATAAGCGACGTTGTGATCGCAAACAATTTCAACGTCCCTGCTGATTCAGCACTCAAGGGCAATATTATATTTCCTTTTTCGGATAAAAATTCAGCACGAACTCCTTCTTCACCATTGGGTAACGTCGTTGCCCCCATATTTTTAAGGTGTACATTTAAATCTGGGATGATGGAACTAATTACTACATTGTTGCGTTCTATGACATTAGATAGATATTTGTATTGTTCTTTTGATAAATTAATGGCATCTTTGACATTGTACGTACTGTTTTCAACAGGTTTAGAAGTAAAGTCATTAAATAAATAAGAAGGAAATACCCCTTCTTGCAAATTTTTAATCACTAATAAATTTTTAGCGAATTGTTCCTTTAAAGCTATATATACTAATAAGTCAATTCCACTAAATAATTTTTTCGCTTGGTTACTTACAATCTTACTAAAAAATAATGAACCCTTTACTTCTTGAGAAAGAAGCTTTATTCCACTAAGAACCACTTCAACTTCTTGTTTCGGCTTTTGACGCAATTCAATCGAGCTGGATTCATCACGGGTATAAAAGAACATCTTCCCATATGATTTGCCTTTTGTTTTCACTATCTCTGATTTTACGACCATTCTTTCTTCTTCATATTCTAGCTCCACATGGTAAATAGCTTTGTTAATTTCATCTTCTGCCTGTAGAATGAATTCAAAATCAAGCGATAAACTTTCTTGCCCATCATAGATAAGGCGTTGCTTTTTAGAAGGCAACTCCTGTCCATTTAAAAGTAATTGTAAAATATTAAAAGCTTCCACTACCGCTGTTTTTCCCGAACCATTTTGCCCATAGAGTCCAACAACTTGAACATCCAATATGTCATCGTTGTTCAAATCCAGATCTATTTTTCCATATCTCACGTTCTTCACATTTCTCAACTCAAGAGAAACAACTTTCACATCGTATTGCTTCACTGCTTACACCTTCTTCGACTTCTTTTATATTATTATACCATTTTTTTCAATCAAACATACTATTTTCGATAATTTTTATCGATTTCATTCATTTTATCATTTAATTATCATGTTAAAATCAAATAAACAATACATTTTGTATATCAATGTTAATTTTAGGGATACTCAACGGTTAACTCAATGTATAAAAAAAGGCTTCTCACAAAGTTCAAATTGAACTCTTGAGAAGCCTTTTTTTATTCTATGTGGTCAAATGACGTTTTCTACCATGAGATTCCTTGCTGCGCAAGGGATTTCAGGCTAGTTTACATCATGCCGCCCATTCCACCCATGCCGCCCATATCAGGCATGCCTGGTTTGTCTTTTTCTGGTTTGTCAGCGATAACCGCTTCAGTTGTCAAGAACATAGCTGCTACGGATGCTGCGTTTTGCAGTGCGGAACGAGTTACTTTAGCAGGGTCAACGATACCCGCTTCGAACATGTTCACCCATTGGCCAGTTGCCGCGTTGTAGCCGATGCCTACTTTTTCGTTCTTCAGGCGCTCAACGATAACGGAACCTTCTTGACCAGCGTTAGCTGCGATTGTGCGAACTGGCTCTTCGAGGGAGCGCAGGATAATGTTAACGCCTGTTTGCTCGTCGCCAACAGCTACTACTTTAGCTACTGCGTTGTATACGTTAACCAGTGCAGTACCACCACCGGATACGATACCTTCTTCAACAGCTGCACGAGTTGCATTCAGAGCATCTTCAATGCGAAGTTTGCGCTCTTTCAACTCAGTTTCAGTTGCTGCGCCAACTTTGATAACAGCTACGCCGCCAGAAAGTTTAGCCAAACGCTCTTGCAATTTTTCTTTATCGAAATCGGAAGTTGTTTCTTCCAATTGTGAGCGAATTTGCGTTACGCGTGCAGCGATATCTTTCTTGTCGCCAGCACCATCAACGATGATTGTGTTTTCTTTGGTTACACGTACTTGACGTGCGCTGCCCAATTGCTCAGGACGCGTGGATTTCAGATCCAAACCAAGCTCTTCAGTGATCACTTGACCACCAGTTAGAGCAGCGATATCGCCAAGCATAGCTTTACGACGGTCACCGAAACCTGGAGCTTTAACAGCTACGCAAGTGAATGTGCCACGAAGTCTGTTCACAACAAGCGTTGCTTGTGCTTCGCCTTCAACATCTTCAGCAATGATCAGAAGTTGTTTGCCGGATTGAACAACTTTTTCAAGAACAGGCAAGATTTCTTGGATGTTAGAGATTTTTTTATCTGTGATCAGGATGTATGGGTTGTCAAGGACAGCTTCCATTTTATCCGTATCTGTGATCATGTATGGGGAAGTGTATCCACGGTCGAATTGCATACCTTCTACAACTTCAAGCTCCGTCAAGAAGCCTTTGGATTCTTCAACAGTGATAACACCGTCTTTACCCACTTTTTCCATAGCTTCAGCGATCAACTCGCCTACTTCTTCGTCAGCAGCAGAGATTGCCGCAACTTGCGCGATGGATTGTTTGCCTTCGATTGGCTTCGCGATAGCTTGAAGCTCTTCTACAGCCGCTTTAACAGCTTTCTCGATACCTTTGCGGATAACCATTGGGTTAGCGCCAGCAGTAACGTTTTTCAGACCTTCACGGATCATAGCTTGTGCTAGAACCGTTGCAGTTGTTGTACCGTCACCGGCAACATCGTTTGTTTTGGTAGCAACTTCTTTAACAAGTTGTGCTCCCATGTTTTCGAAAGCATCTTCAAGCTCGATTTCTTTCGCGATCGTAACACCGTCATTCGTGATCAACGGGCTGCCGAATTTTTTCTCAAGAACAACGTTACGGCCTTTAGGACCCAAAGTTACTTTAACAGCGTTAGCAAGAGCGTCTACCCCACGAAGCATCGCGCGGCGTGCGTCTTCACTGAACTTAATTTCTTTTGCCATGAATAGGAAACCTCCTCTGATTTAGAACCCTTACATAGTAAGTAGTTAAAATGTAAAAACTAAGTATACGTGTTGCCGATCTATATCCTGCTAAATTAGGCTAATACAGCGAGAATGTCGCTTTCGCGCAAGATCAACAGTTCGCGGCCTTCGTATTTCACTTCAGTTCCAGCGTATTTGGAGAAAATGATGCGGTCGCCTTCGCTTACTTCAAGCGGAACACGAACGCCATCTTTCAACGCGCCAGCGCCTACGGCTACAACTTTACCTTCTTGTGGTTTTTCTTTCGCTGTATCTGGCAGCACGATACCACTTGCTGTAGTCTCCTCTTTCGCAACGGCTTCAATGATTACTCGATCACCTAACGGTCTGATCATGGAAAAATAGCCTCCTTTAGAAAATTGGTAATGGGTGTTGTTTGGTTATTAGCACTCGAATGTGTTTAGTGCTAACAACAACTCTTATGATACTCATTCTGGACGCAATTTGCAAGTCCTTTTACACATTTTTCAAACTTTCGGACACCCCCCTCATTCTACCCAAATGAAAAACAAATATTCGCGCAACATAGAAAAACAGCCTGCACCTAAGTGGCAGACTGTTTTCTTATTTGGGACCAAATTCCTGCGCCCACTCGGCATCTTTAATCAGCTGCTTGCGGTAGATGAACCCTGACATAAATACGCTGAATTCATACAGCACAATGAGCGGCAAAGAAACTAAAATCGCGGATATCGCATCCGGCGGTGTAATAACGGTAGATAAAATAACGAGCAGCATGTACGCATATCTTCTGAATTTATGCAGACGTTTCGGGTTCAAAAGGCGGATTTTGGTCAGGAACATCACGACAATCGGCATCTCAAACACGATCGCGAGCGGCAGAATGATATTAAACATGAATGTAAAATATTGCGCAGCACCGTACATCTCTGTGATATCAAGACTCCGGCTAATAGATGAAGTAAAGTAAAAAGCCATCGGAAAAACAACCCAATACCCGAATGATAGCCCAACGAGAAAAAGCAAAAAGGCATAAGGAATGTAGACGATCGAGGCTTTCTGCTCAACTTCACGCAGTCCCGGCTTCACGAATGCCCAGATATGATACAGAATAACCGGCAAGGTAATTAGAATACCCACCGCCAGGCCGAAATTCATATATAAGCGCAGGGCATCCCACGGGGAAAATACATTCCAACTGATCGTGTTGGCGGGCGGAATATTTTTCATGTACTTAATGATTGGTTTGGCAGAGATCAGCCCGCCAACCATCCCGATCACCAAGACGACCAGAATCCACAAGATACGCTTGCGGAGCTCGCCGAGATGTTCGACGAGTGACATTTCTTCGTTCGTTGTCATATTTCACCAACCTGAGCAAGTAGAATGAGCCTGAAGGGCTGTAGCACTTGGTATGCTAATAAGAAACCGGCTAATCGGGCAAACGCCGTGTTTGGCTCGGTCTTGCGGACGCTGCCGCAGGTGCGACTGCCGCAGGTGCTTGTGTGCCTTCATCAGAGGCCGCACCTTGTGCAGGAGTGGAGGAGATAAACTCCACAGCCGGCTTCGAAGATGCCACTGCTTCAGCAGGCTTCGTTTCCGTGGCTGAGTTGGGAGCCGCTGCTTGCGGAGACGGTGAATCTGCTGGATTGGATGCAGCAGGCGCTTGGGGTTCATCATTCAGCAGCGCATGAGCACCCTTCTTGAAATCTCTCACCGTTTTCCCGAGCATACGCCCAATTTCGGGCAGCTTCTGCGGGCCAAATAAAACGAGGGCAACGATAGCTATCAATAAGAGCTCGGTAAAACCGATATTTTGGAACATGACTTCATCTCCATCATTTGTTGCGACATCAACTCAAACTATTTAAACGAAACTAACCGTCTGCTCTCGTATCCTGAAACAGGAGGGAACTGCGTCCCTCTATGTTAACACTGATAAAAGCCGCCGTACCCCATCTCCGTAATATCGCTGCGGAGTATCGTTTCGCCTGCGCAAATGCGCGGCAGCAGCACATCAAAAGAGGTGTACGGGTCGTGCATCACGCAACCCGGCAAGCCCATAATCGGCACATCGCCCAGATAGGCGATCATCAGCATCGAGCCCGGCAGCATCGGCGTGCCGTAGCTGACCACACGGGCGCCGGCCTGCTTGATCGCGCCTGGCGTGCGGTCGTCCGGGTCCACGGACATGCCGCCCGTGACCAGAACCAGATCCACGCCCAGCGCAAGCAGCGCGTGGATCTCTCCCACAATCGCTTCGCTATCATCGAGTGCGAAGCGTTGGTCTACAACCTCGGAGCCGAGCTGCGCGACCTTCTCTTTCACAATCGGGCCGAATTTATCCTGGATTCGGCCCTTGAAGACCTCGCTGCCCGTCGTAATCACACCAACGCGGAGCTTGCGAAATGGCTTCACCTCAAGCAAGGTGAAGCCCTCCTCACGGCGAGCGGCAGCCAAGCGCTCGACCTCCACAACCTTCGCTTCGTCCACAATCAGCGGGATTACCCGCGTGCCGACTAACGAAGCGCCTGCCTGAACGACCGTGTTGCTGCGAATTGTCGACAACACGACCTCATCAATAGCGTTCACTGCGTCAACGAACGCTTTGTCGATCTTGGCCAAGCCGTGAATCTCCGATTTCACGTTGACTTTGCCTTCATGCGGCTCCGTCAGCCTGAGGCTGCTATCGCCGGCAATAGCCTTCGCCAAGCGCTGCGCAGCTTCGTCCTCATGGAGATAGCCAGGCTGCAGCTCCATGGCATAAATATGCTCCTTGCCGATGCTCAGCAAGGCAGGGATGTCAGCTTCGGTCACTTGATGTCCTTTGCGAAACAAGCGCCCTTTGAACTCACCGGGCAGGATTTGGGTAAGATCATGGGGCAGAATCATGCCGATGGCATCCTCAACCTTGACCTCACGCAGCATGGATTCGTGTCTGCTCACCCATGATCACCTTCTTTGCCTGTGAGAATTCCCAGAGCATGCGGAAGCTGATCGATGATCGCCATCAGGTTCTCCTGCACGCCTTTGGGGCTGCCTGGCAAATTAATAATAAGCGTACGCCCGCGAATGCCGGATACGGCTCTGGACAGCATCGCTTTCCGCGTCTTCTGCATGGAAATCATCCGCATCGCTTCCGCAAAGCCCGGAGCAACCCGATCAATGACATTGAGCGTTGCTTCCGGCGTTACATCACGCGGAGCCAATCCCGTACCGCCCGTGGTCAAAATTAAATCTGCCTGATAATAATCCGTCATTTCTATCAATGAAGCCATAATTTCATCCATCTCATCCGGAACAACCCGGTATTCGATGATTTCGCCTTGAATTTCTTCTTCAATCAGCTCGCGGATTACCTGAGCGCTTGTGTCTTCTCGTTCTCCTCGGTAACCGCGGTCACTGGCTGTCAAAATCGCAACTTTCCAGTGCATCCTTCGTCACCTCTCCCTTGTTTCACTGAATGAGATACCGATCGCGTCACGTTCAACTTTCTTCTAGGTGAAAATCCCCATTTTTCCCGCCTGTTTTGAGAACTAGCCTTGTAGAGCTAATCTGCATGCCCTTCTCTACGGCTTTGCACATGTCGTAAACCGTCAGCGATGCTGCAGATACGGCTGTTAAAGCCTCCATTTCAACGCCTGTGGGTCCCGTTGTCTTCACTGTTGCTTCTATGTATAATTCATCGTTGCCATTGTCCGTGAACTGAATATCAATACCCGTTAATGCAATGGGATGGCACATTGGGATCCAGTCTGACGTTTTTTTGGCGGCCATAATGCCAGCCACCTGCGCTACGGCGAGAACATCGCCTTTTTTCATTTTACCCTGCTTAATTAAATCCAGCGTCTCACGCTGCATGATTAACGTAGAACGCGCCGTAGCTGT
This sequence comes from Paenibacillus ferrarius, assembly GCF_002027705.1. Lineage (GTDB taxonomy): Bacteria > Bacillota > Bacilli > Paenibacillales > NBRC-103111 > Paenibacillus_E > Paenibacillus_E ferrarius. The sequence goes on from NZ_MBTG01000024.1 coordinate 61,241, forward strand.
TCGCTTCGTCTCGGTTTTATCCGAAATATCCACCATACGAGCTCGTCCCTGTTCATTAAAATGGGTCAACGGAGAGGAATCGGACAAATCACTCACCTCGTCTTATGATTCTGTTTTGAAAACTATTTTGCTTTCGGTGACAATGCCGTCTACGCGAAAATCATGCCAGGAGGAAGGCACCCCGGGGATCAATTGCTTATCAAAAGCGGCTGCAACCGCAAAAGGTCGCTTCAGTCCGCGCGCAGCAAATAGTTGCATAAAGCGATCATAGAAACCACCGCCATAACCTAGTCGTCCGAAATCCATGTCGAAAGCAAGCCCCGGTACCAATATCATAGAAATGGTGGACAAATCGTGCTCAATCGACACATCATTTCGCGGTTCGCGAATCCCCCAAGCGCCGCTCTCCAGATCCTCATAGCTGTCTATGACATGCAAATTCATTGTTTTCGACTCTGCTACAACCTTCGGCACCAGCACACGAATTCCCTGCTGCCAGCACCACTCCATTAGTGGAGCGACATCCAGCTCGGATCGAAATGGCATATAGGTCATAATGGTCGGCGGAACCGGCGATTCCTGCCACCCATGGTTAAGAAGCCTGTCTGAACAGAGCTTCGTCATTCGTTCATGAATGCGCTGCTGCTTCTCTTCTCGCTCCCCAGATACGATGGAGGCGCGTATTTCTTCCATTTCTTTGCGTAACTCTATCTTCCGCTCTCGGATGTTCATACTAGCTTCAGCCCTTCCCTAACGAGGAGTGGTTTCCCCCATTTTAACATAAACAAGGAAAAAAACTATACTCGTACCCGAGACCCCAGTGGAATGAGCGTTATTACAGGAGAATGATCCGAATAAATCGTCGGAATGGCCTGTGCTGAACCGAAATAGGTCCGATTTGTGAACACATAATCGATCCTTTTTCCATCTGTAAATGTCGCCTTCATTGTCTGACTCAACGGGATGTCACTCAGTTGCATGTTGTCCATTTTATCCTTAAAAGCATCTAATTCCATATTAAAATCGCCAGTCAGAACTAGCGGTACCTCTGTGTCTGCCAGCAGCTCCGAAATGCGGGCAAGCTGTACGTTGCGATCTTCCTCGGAAAGTCCCAAGTGGGTTGTAGCTACCTGAATATGTTCTGAGCCCACTTGTAATTGCGCGGTAAGAAGACTTCTGGTTTCTTTGGCGCCTGGAAGAAGCTCGTAGCTGCTGTTTTCAATCGGATATCGGCTCAAAATAGCATTGCCATATTGGCCTATTGGATAGGTTAAACTAGGAGCAAACCGCATCTGCATGCCCAGCAGCTCAGCCAACGCTTTGGCTTGATCGACGAAACCGCTCCGCAATCGGAAACGATCCACCTCCTGCAGCGCGATGACATCCGCATGTTCCTGTCCAAGGAGCTCAGCAATCCGCTCTAGATTCACTTTACCATCTAAACCTTCGCCATGGTGAATATTAAACGTTATTATCGTCAAGCCTGCTGAAGATGCCTTTTGGAGGGATACGGGCAGCACCGTGCTGGTTGGCATGCTTTTGATAGAAGAGCTGGACAGTCCCAGCAGCAGTAGGAAAAGCAAGGTGAAGCAGCTTACATATCTAGTATGCCTCAAAAGTCCCATTCGCTCATCCCCATCCTATCCGAATCGATGCAAAATTAAGCATACGATGCGCTGCAGCATGGTGTATACTAGTGAATTGATGGGATTTATAGCAGGTGGCTTGGAACGAGTTCTTTCATTAATAAGCAGGAGGTAGCTTCAGATGCTATTGCAGGTTTCGAACATTTCCAAAAATTACGGGGTACGTTCCGTACTCTCCAATATAACGCTTCAAATCGAAGATCGGGAACGAATTGGTTTAGTCGGCGTGAATGGGGCCGGTAAATCGACTCTGCTTCAAATCATTGCCGGCGAAATGTCCTATGACAGCGGCGATCTTTTCAAAGCAAAGGAAACCAAGATCGGTTATTTAAAACAAAACAGCGGACTGCAAACCGATAAATCCATTTGGAATGAACTCCTGAGCGTGTTCAGTTCCTTACTGGAGACGGAGCGAGAACTGCGCGAGCTGGAAGCCATCATGGCTGACCCTGATCTGATATCGGATGACAAAAAATACGAAAGCACGATGAACCGTTACGCTTTGCGTTCCGAATGGTTTCGCGAGCAAGGCGGCTTTGAAATCGAAGCGAAAATCCGCGGCATTCTGCACGGCATGGGATTCGGCCAATTTTCTCCCGATACCCTCGTTCAAACGCTTAGCGGCGGTCAGAAGACACGGCTAGCTTTGGCCAAAATGCTTCTTGAAGAGCCCGATCTGCTTATGCTCGATGAGCCGACCAACCACTTGGATATTCCGACGCTAACTTGGCTGGAGGGTTATTTGCGGGGTTACCCAGGCGCTATTCTGGTTGTGTCACATGACCGCTTTTTCCTGGATGCCTTAGTTACTTCCATTTATGAAATTGAGCGCAATGCTTCCAAACGGTACACCGGCAACTATTCTAGATTTATTGAAATCAAAGAAGCCAATTATGAAATCGAAATGAAGCAGTTTGAAAAGCAGCAGGAAGAAATTTCGAAGCTGGAGGATTTCGTGCAGCGCAACATTGTGCGTGCCTCAACGACGAAGAGAGCGCAAAGCCGCCGTAAGCAGCTGGAAAAAATGGATCGATTGGATAAGCCGATGGGGGATTTGAAGCGGGCTTCATTTTCTTTTGAAATTGCCCAAACGTCCGGCAAAGAAGTGCTGCAAGTCGATCGTTTGGCACTTTCCTATGACGGCAAAAAGCGGCTGCTCGACGGCGTCTCCTTCCAGCTGCGCCGTTCCGAAACGGCCGCGCTTATCGGACCCAACGGTGTCGGCAAATCCACATTGTTAAAAACCTTAATCGGTCAACACAAGCAAGATGCAGGCACATTCAAATGGGGCTCTGGCGTCACCATCGGATATTACGATCAAGAGCAAACCGGCTTAACCCCCTCGAACAGTGTACTGGAGGAAGTGTGGAACACGTATCCGCATTTAGAGGAAGCTCGCATTCGCACTGTGCTGGGGAACTTTCTGTTCAGCGGCGAAGACGTATTCAAGAAAGTCGCAGCCTTAAGCGGCGGCGAAAAAGCGCGTGTCGCACTAGCGAAGCTAATGCTGCAGAAAGCGAACGTTCTAATTCTCGATGAGCCTACCAACCATCTGGATTTGTATAGCAAAGAGGTGCTGGAATCAGCCTTAATGGATTATGAGGGCACCCTGCTTTTCATCTCCCATGACCGCTACTTCCTGAATAAAATGGCTGAAAGCATGCTGGATTTGCAAAAAGACGGGCTCATCAGCTATCTGGGCAACTATGACGATTATCTGGAGAAAAAGGCCGAGCTTGCCGAAATGGAAACGAAACGTCTAGCCAAAGAGGCCGAGAAAAAAGCCTCCAGCGGCTCCGCCGCCGCCAAAAGCGAACCTGCCAGCGGCAGTGGATACGAAGCAGACAAGCTCGCTAAGCGTGAAGAACGCAGCCGCCAGCGCAAGCTGGAACAGCTGGAGCAGGACATCGCCCGACTGGAAGACGAAGTCTCTGCCCTGGAAGCGGAGCTTGCTGACCCAGAAGTATACAACAACTACGTCCTTGTGCAAGAGAAGACTGCCGCGGTAGAACAGCGGAAGAGCTCGCTGGCCGCGATTTATGAGGAGTGGGAGACTTTGTTGGCTTGATTGGGTACGTATGTACGTATACTCAATTGCTGCTACTTAAGGCTGTGAAACAGCCTTATTGCTGCTGGATATGAGGATACCCGTCTCTATCTCCGCCTCCAGCTCCTGCAAGCGCAGGAGCAGCATCGGCACCGCGACGAAAATGATCATCGTCGCTGCTGCAACAATGCCGGAGTCATTCAGCAGCAGCGCTGCGATGGCTCCGATCATATTCGCTGAGAACCCGTACATCCAGTACGGGTTTTTGCTTTGCCATACGCGGAGTCGGCCGCGAGGACGCAGCACCAGCACGGCCATCACGAAAAGACTCGTGATGAGGACCTTGCTCCACACGGATGCCCGCAGCAGGTGCACATTCATCCGCAGCTTGCGCTCGATCAGATGTCCGATCTGATCGAGCTGCCCGGCGCGCAGCGCGTGGAACGCGCGCCCAACATGGCTCTCCCGCGCTGCAGCCGCGGGAGAATCAGCGCTGTTGAGCAGCCACAGCGCCCCAAACCCAAGCGCGAGCAGCACCGTCAGCAGGGCAGCGCCCCTGCCTAAGCGCAGCTCGCGCCAGCGATCGCCGGCGAAGCAGTGCACGCCGGCTACGCCGAAGGCGACCGCGGCGCTCAACGCGCCGCCCGCGTTCGCGCCAAGTGACGGTGCCGCCAGGCAGCCCGTCACAAGCAAGAAGCACGCGATCGGCGCAGCCGCGCGCGCAGTCACAGCTCCAAGCCCGCTGCCGCGCAGCGTGGGCCGAACAGCATCATGACGGCGCTGCAAAGCCGCCGTCACCGCAAGCACAAGGGCGCCAATCAACACGCCCATGTATTCATTCCCGATGCCATAGTAGCGGGCGCCAATCATCGGGTCATAGCCCAGCAGCGAATATTTCATCGCATGCGAGCCCGTGCAGACATCCACCATGAGCACCCCAGCCGTGCCATAGGCAAGCCAGATCATGCCTGAGGATAGCGGCCATTTTGCCAGAAGAACAGAACAAAGCAAACAGCCCGCGATGAAAAGAACGATCATCCATAAGATCGCACCTTCTATCCCCAGTGCATTCGTCAAAGGAAGCACCCACAGGCCCAAAAGCAGCATAACAACTGGTGCTACAAGTAGAGAGTAGAGAAACATATGCACGATTTTTCGCCCAGGCATGGCACCACCTTTCCACTCCTCAGCTCGCAGTGAATCTGCCGCCTTTTTTTTCATCCATAAGACATACAGCAAACTGGCAAGTAAAACAACCATTTCGCAAGTCACAAAAGGATACAAAAGCAGAGGGCGGCTCCGATAAATCGTCTGCATACTGCTGAGCTCCTTCTCAAGTCCTGCCAGAGCATTCACTTCTCTCGTAGTAGATAAAGGAATCCCATTAAGCCCAGACGGAAGCGGGATATTAAATTCATCAATCAGCGTACTTGTAAAATCGGCTGCCGTAACTACACCCGGTCTGCGCGTTGAATCCGAAACAAGAATTCCCGCTTGAGAATCCACGGTGTAGTGAAGGAGTGGTGACAAATACGCTTTGCTTTTAGCCGCTTCACTATGCACCTCTGGCGAGAAAATCCAAATACTTTCCCGATCTGTCATTCTGGCTATCCGCTGACCAAGCCACTCGTCCATCTCTTTTAAAATTTGCCCCTTCAGCTCGTCGAATCGGGCTTCAGAATAATGGGCCTTATCCAGATAAAGTCTATTCAGATCAGCCAGTTCAATAAGTTGAAGGTTTGGTTTCTCACTTTTGCCCCCTAATTCAAGCAATTGTGCATAAGCGGTAGCTACGCCATAAGGTCTATCCACAGCTGAGGTCATGATTTCATTTCCGATAAATCCGCTATCCACAAAACCATCTGAATCCATGAGCATCATCGGACTGTATCGCCGTGTTTTATCCTCATCTATCGACGTTCTCTTGCTCCAATCACTGTTTCCGATGACAGAACGATGAATGCCATATTCCTTCAATAAACTGCCAAGCAGGCCAGGTCCGTAGTTCAGCTTCCTGTTCAGATGCTGCAGCCTGACTATATCGGGTACAATCAGCAAATCCGCTTCGCTTCTAGGACTGACTTCTCCCGTATTCTCGCCAACATAGCGCTTTCTTACATCCAATATGGAAGCCCCCCTCCAGCTTTCCTTGGCTGCAAAAGCCTGCACGTCCGCAATGCCCACCGATGGTTCACCCGCACCTAAAGAGAGATACACATCGCGCATCCCTCGATTCGCTGTTCGTATATTCATGGCTCCAACCCCTCCTTTCTCCGTCACTTGACGAAAATGAGGCAGCTTCGCCAGTTGCTCTGATCGCAGCTCTAGAAAAGAGAGGCTAGGTATCGAAACTACCGTCACCTGCTTGGATTGATCTTGTTTGTGGATGGCTGGCTCATTTTGAGCCCCAATTCCCTCCGCGCTTGTGGACAACTCCAATAAAATAGTCAAGATACCCACAATGCAGGTTATTTTCTTAAGTTGCATGCGTTAATCTCCATCGTTTTTGCTTTTAGCATTTTCCAGCAAGCATAAAAGTATCCACCGACGGATTGTTCCGACAATTTAAGAAGGTTTATCTAGAGCCCCTATTTCTTATCCACATCGTTATCCACAAAAAAAGAGAGGCAAAAACCGCCCCCCTCTGCACTTCTCTATTGTTTTCCACATACTTATCCACATTGTCCACAAAAAATTGTGAAAAAGTTATTCTTTTCTTTCACCCTCTGAAACCGTTGGCAAATCTGCTTTTCCACTAGTTATGCACATTATCCACAGGGCATGTGTATAACCTTGCTCACAAGCTGTGTATATATCTAAGTTTTCTTACAATTTAACATGCAGCTTTGTTTAAGAAGCTGTCGTTGTCTCCGTTGTTTCTGCCGGCTGCCTTTGCATCCGAATGGCTTGATTGCAAGCCGAGATAAAAGCTTTCGCCACAGCAACAAGGACATCCTGGTCAATACCCGTATTTTTGTACGTTTGGCCGCCCACCGAGATGGTTACTTCTGCTTCCCCGGTTGCTTTTTCACCTGTGGATAACGAATGAAGCTCTAGATCGGAGAAATCCACTTCCATTGGAATCGCTTGGCGCAGACTTTGCACGATCGCTTCAATCGGACCTTCTCCAGTCCCGGAAAACGCTTTTTCTACACCTGTCTGATTGTCCCTAACGGAAACGGAAGCAACTCGCTCACTATCACTATTGGAAACAAGCTGTACATGGACCAGCGAGAATGGCTCCATTTGCCCATCTACGGTTGAACCCACAAGTTCCATCAGTTGATCATCTGTCACCATTTTTTGCTCGTCTGCTTTCTCTTTGAAACGGGTGTACAGGCTTTCCAGCTCTTCTCCTGTCAGCTCGATCCCGAACTGGCCTACGCGATGCTTCAGGGCATGACGGCCTGAATGTTTGCCAAGAATGATCATTGAACGCGGAATGCCCAGCTTCTCTGGATCCATAATTTCATAAGTGTTGCGGTTTTTCAGCAGTCCGTCTTGGTGGATGCCTGCTTCATGCTGGAACGCATTGCGACCGACAATTGGCTTGTTATAAGCAATCGGGAAACCCATGATGCGGCTGATCATTTTGGACGTGTTAAAAATCTCGCTAGGCACAATGCCTGTTTCTACGCCCATCGTATGTTTGCGAGTCTCAATCGCCATAACCAACTCTTCAAGCGAGCAGTTTCCAGCACGTTCCCCTACACCGTTCACCGTGACTTCGACATGTGTGACCCCGGCTGCAATGGCAGCGAGACTGTTCGCAACTGCTAGACCAAGGTCATTGTGGCAATGCGCACTGTATTCGACCGTATCGCCGCCTCTGACACTTTGACGCACTCTGCGGAACATCGCTCCGTATTCTTCCGGCAGGGCATAACCTACAGTATCCGGGATATTCAGGATCGTAGCTCCTTCCGCAATGACCGCTTCCAGCACTTCAAAGAGGAATTCATCCCCCGTCCGCGTTGCATCCATCGGTGAGAATTCGATACGATCGACGAATTGCTTGGCATAACCAACCATCGAACGAGCCATCTCGACCACTTGCTGACGGGATTTGCGCAGCTGGAAATCCAGATGGATATCCGACGAGGATAGGAACATGTGAATTCGGCGTGAGGCTGCGTCTTCGGTCGCTTTGACCGCCGCATCGATATCTGCCTTCATTGCTCTTGCGAAGCCGCAAATTTCTACCGTATGCAGCTCGCGTGAGATTTGCTGAACCGCTTGGAAATCTCCTGGACTCGAGATCGGGAAACCCGGCTCAATGGTATCTACGCCCATTTTGGCCAGCTGTCTCGCGATGCGAATTTTCTCTTCCGGGTACAGGGATGCGCCAGGTGCTTGCTCACCATCTCTCAGTGTCGTGTCAAAAATGCGAATGCGTCGATTATTGTTAGTTTCCATTGTTATTTCCTCCTTAGATTTGGGGCCAGTGGTCTGGCTAAAGTTTGGTTACAGCTTTCTGCCGATATACATCAAATGGGAGGATACGCCTAACACATATGGACTTTCAGCCATCGCATAAATCGTATCCAGCATTTCATTGAATTCTTCTTCTCCCTGAGCTCGCCAGTAGTCGAATTGCTCTGACTTGAAAGCTCCCGCTATGCTTGAAGAGCCAATTAGCTTAAGACTTTGGAAGCCGTGGGACTCCATAAAAGGCTTTATTTCATCAATTTCATAGAAATAAGCGCCGGTGAATCTGCCTTCGTCTGCATGATTAAATGTACCGGTTTGAGCGAATGCTTTAATCGCGTTCATCTTGTCATTCGGCTTCCAATGCTGAGGGGCTGCGAGGGAAGTCATGATATGTCTTATCCTTGTCATGAATGCGACGAAGATGAAGCCGCCGCTTTTGGTGACGCGATGCAGTTCACGCACGGCAGACTCGCGATCTTCTTGTTTTTGCAAATGGTATAACGGTCCCAGCATCAACGAGGCATCGAATTGCTCGTCATCCAATATGTCCAAATTCCGGGCATCTGCGGTGTGGAAGCCGTTGAACTGGGCGGCAAGGTTTAATTCGCTCATTTTGACAGAGGCCATTTCTACGAGCTTGGGCGTAAGGTCCGTTAACGTAACCTCATACCCGCACTGAGCTAAAGCAGCGGCATATTTGCCAGGGCCTGCTCCATTGTCTAAAATATGCCCTTGCTGCGGCAGAAAGCTTCTGATGTAGTGCCAGTTGACCATAAATTCAACAGGCTCTCTGTCGAGACGTCCCCATTCATCAAATCTGCTGTAGTATTGGATCACTTCATCCATTGGCGCTTCCCCCCTCAAGTCGATTCGCAAACGACAAAAAGACCCGTCATCTCCACATAAGAGACGACGGGTCTTCACCCAGCGCGGTACCACTCTTGTTGACTCCGAGTCACGGAGCCCACCTCAGATGCAGTCAGCAAGCTTGCTGCCAACTGCATCACCTGATCACGGAGGTCATCCGTTCCTCCCTAACAGCTTCGTATCTCTGCTGCTCAGGAGGACCGCTTCCAAGCGAGTTCAGGGATTTCACGGTCTGCGTCGCATCAACCCGCAGCTTTCTGTACCGATCAAATGAGCCCTTACTACTCTTGTTCATTGCGTTTATGTTATATTTTGTTCGTTTCAGAACAACCAAAAAAGCCTGCCATCTCTTATATAAGAGACGACAGGCTTGAACCTACCGTGGTACCACTCTAATTGATCCGAGCTGCTACACTCGAAACCACTCATGTCCCTGATCACGGGGGTCAACCGTCAAGACCTACTTGGGTGCTGGATCCTTGGCATCCTTATCAGCCTTACCGCTCCCGGGCGAGTTCAGGTTCTGTTTCGTCTGTGCTTTCACCAAGCGCACAGCTCTCTGAGCGAAACTGTTCATCCTTACTATTCCCGTTCGTTGCGTTTGAAAGTATTGATTGTGATTATAATATGCCATTTTGGCAAAGTCAATACCGTTATCTGAAAATTTATTTAATGGCTTTTCCTGCTCCTACCACTCTTCAAGCTTGAGCTGCGGCTCGGCTTTCAGCTCCATCGAGTCGAACTCCTGCTTGTCCCACTTGAGGAAAGCGGCTGCGCCTATCATCGCAGCGTTGTCCGTGCAGAGGCCCAGCGGCGGCACCAGCAGCGGCACATTCAGCTCCTCGCAGCGCTCGGCCAGCCTGCTGCGCAGCCCTTTGTTCGCGGCCACACCGCCCGCGAGCAGCAGCTGCTTCGCGCCGTATTCCCGCACGGCGCGACTAGCCTTCTCCACAAGCACGTCGATGACGGAGGCTTGGAAGCCCTTGGCAATCTGCGCGACTTGAACGGCCTCGCCGCGCATCTTGCTTTGGTTGACGACATTCAGCACAGCGGATTTCAAGCCGCTGAAGCTGAAGTCGTAGGAGTCTGCCTCGAGCCAGGAGCGAGGCAGCTTGATTTCGGACTCGGCTTCCTGTGCCAGCCGATCTACGTGCGGTCCGCCCGGGTAAGGCAGGCCCATGGCCCGGGCGATTTTGTCGTAGGCCTCGCCAGCCGCATCATCGCGTGTACGCCCGATGATGCGGAACTGGCCCGGCCCTTCCATGAGAATCAACTCGGTGTGTCCACCAGACACCACGAGCGAGATCAACGGATACTCGAGCTCATGCACCAGTTGATTCGCATATATATGTCCCGCGATATGGTGAACACCGATCAGCGGGAGGTCCAGCGCGCAGGCAAGCGCTTTGCCTGCGACGACACCGACTAACAGGGCCCCAATCAAACCCGGCCCTTCTGTTACGGCAATCGCAGACAGCTCCTGCAGCGAAATGCCTGCTTCTTGAACGGCTTCCTCGAGCATCCATGTGATAGACTCCACATGCTTGCGGGAAGCTACCTCTGGCACAACGCCGCCATAGCGTTGATGGGTTTCGATTTGGCTGGAAATCACGTTGGAGCGAATGATTTTACCATTTTCGACTATCGCCACAGAGGTTTCGTCACAGCTGGTTTCGATGGCCAAAATATAAACCGGCTTGCTGGTGTATCTTTCTCCCGTATGTTCTGACAAATCTATCTGTTGTTCGTTATCTTTGGTCACATTCTTCACCTGCTGAAAGCCTCACTCACCGAGACTATCCTTTCTTCGCTTAGGCAAATCCACCCACATAATGACAGCATCCTCGCGGTTATCCGTATAATAACCTCTTCGTACGCCTACAGAGCGGAAGCCGACTTTTTCATACAAATTTTGCGCTACATAATTCGAGGCACGGACTTCAAGCGTCATACGAATTGCGCCTAGGAAAGCGGCTGTTTTCATCAATTCCCGCATTAAACGCTCACCCAGCTTGCGCCCTCTAAAAGTACTCCGGACAGCAATATTCGTGACATGCGCTTCATCCATAATGAGCCACATGCCGCCATAACCGGCGACCTCGCCTTCAATGTCCATAATCATATAATGAGCGAATTGGTTGTTGGTCAATTCGTTCTCGAAAGCACCTTTCGTCCAAGGTGTCGTGAATGCTTCTTGTTCAATTTCGCAAATAAAAGGAATGTCCGCCATCTGCATGGAACGGAACACCATCGCATTCTCCATTGTCTGTGGCTGACGCTGCTCCATGAATCAATGATCCCCTTTCTTCGTTACAATACCAGCTAACAAATTAGCCTCTGCTTCCGGAAGTCTCGTGTAATTGGGCACAAACGTATGCACCTCGGCCTTCTCTCCTTGAAGCAACCGCGGATAGGCAAGAAGACCAATGTAATGAGCTTCAATGCCATAGGTCCGTTGATTGACCAGGCCCTGCCACTCTTGCGCGAATTGATCAAGCTCAGCGGTAAATCCTTCTACCTCGCCGACAAAAAGGATTTCCTTCGGTTTCTTCCCTTCTTCAGCATCAGCAATTAAAGATAAGATTTGTGCCGTCCAAGGACCAATCACGCGAATACCGTCTGGCAATACTTCTCGCCAAGTTGTGGAGAGCGCATCCTCATCCGTTACCGGAGAAGCATCTTCGAAGGCGTAGACGGCTGTGAAAGCTTGCCTGCGCCTGCCATCCAAGAGCGGAACCACCCACGTGGTGCCACGACCGCTTTTATCTTCATGTGGAGCCTTAATTTCACTGAGGTCTCGCGCTTTCACAGCACCACCAAGTGCAATAGCTTCCAAACTGGATACTCCGATCAAATCGAGACCTAGCGACCATGCAAAGGTTTTGGCTACTGATACCGCAATACGAACTCCTGTATAGGAGCCAGGGCCTTGTCCTACAGCGATTGCTTGCAGATCCTTAGGTTTAAGATTCAGCTTAGCTAATAATTCTTGAATGTGAGGGATCAGCCCAATGGAATGATTGCGTTCCGCATAAGAGCTAACCTCGCCCAGCAGTTTTCCATTATCCAAAATAGCTACTGTCATTGCAGAGGAAGAGGTATCGATGGCTAAGCATCGTCCTATTGATTGTGTCCGTTCAGTCATTGTAAATGTCCGTTCTCCTTCATTTGTACACACCAGCTCTGATACGGGTCTCCGTGTGGAGTCAGGTGAAATACTCTGGTTTGATCCCCTTGTAGGGCAATCGTGATAGCAAGGCGGGCGGGCGGCAGCAAATCTTCGATTAAGCTTGACCATTCGATCAGCGAAACACCCGCTCCATAGAAGTAATCTTCCAATCCGAGCTCATCCGCTTCCTCTTGGGAAATGCGATACATATCCATATGGTAGAAGGGAAGCCCCGTTCCCTCGTATTCTTTAATGATTGTAAAGGTGGGTGAATTCACAGTATCGGCAATGCCCATCGCTCTGGCGAAGCCTTGTGAAAATCTGGTTTTCCCCGCTCCCAAATCGCCGTCCAGCGTTAGAACTGCACCAGGCAATAAGAATTCCGCCAGCCATTCTCCCAACTGATCGGTATCTCCCTCGTGCCTTGATACATAGGTAAATGTGGATTGAGTCAGTGATCTCATCCCTTTCTTTCCGTTTGCGCGTGCTGCTCCTATTATAGTCCCCGCAGCAAGGCAACAGCAACTCTGTCATGAAAAAAAGCCCGCCCCGATATGTCATCGGAGCAGGCTTATCGTTCTTCGGAAGACTAGTGAACCTCTTCTAATTCTTGCACGGTCACTAATCTCGCATCAGCGGGGTTTTCTTCCGCATGCACTTTGGCAACGGCTTTGCTTGAATCCACACTGTCAATCCAGACAGGCACACCATTCAGCTCAACCGTTATCTTCTCATCAGCCGCTAAAATTTCTTGCGCACGGTGGACGTTCATGGCTCATCCAGTACGGATTCCGGATGATCCATCGTATCCGTCGTAGAGGACTCAATTAATCCATTGTGCATAGTGACGTTGCCGCCGCCAAGACCTTCGTTAATCATGCGGTCAATATCCATGAAATAATCTTCTTTCCCTTGATGATTCGTATCTTGTGTGGTATTTGAATCTTGCGCCATCCGTGAATCCCTCCTATGCGTCATCAACTTTCTGCTTTAACGTACCCAGCCGAGTGTCAGTCCATTCTCTTAATCCACTGCCGTATAAAGGAAACAAATCAAGAGAATACTAGTACAATCAAGGTTTCTGGGGAGGAAAATCAGCATGCATACGGTTTGGAAAGGCGCCATTAGTTTCGGGCTTGTTCATGTGCCTGTGAAAATGTTTTCAGCTACGGAAGATAAGGATATCTCCATGCGCTACATCCACAAAACTTGCATTACCCCTCTATCCTATGTTCGGAAATGCCAAACTTGCGAAAAAGAAGTAGAGTGGGACGAAATTTCCAAAGGCTATGAATACGAGCCAGGACGCTTCGTTCTATTTGAAAAAGATGAATTAGAAACGATATCTGGAGAAGCGAACAAGGAGATCAAGATTCTAGATTTCGTCAACTTGACGGACATTGATCCTGTCTATTTTCAAAAAACCTACTACCTGGGACCTGGAGATACGGGAGCGGGCGCCTACAATCTGCTGTTGGATTCCATGCGGCAAACGGGCAAAATCGGCATTGCCAAGGTCTCTATCCGCTCCAAAAGCTCACTCGCCGCCATTCGTGTTATTGAAAACTGCCTCGCTATGGAAACCATCTTTTATCCAGACGAGATACGCCCGATTTCCCAAGTTCCGAATCTTCCGGACAAAGTGACCGTGAACGAACGTGAGATGGAAATGGCCAAGATGCTGATCAACCAGCTCTCCACTCCTTTTGAACCAGAAAAATACAAAGATGAGTACCGCGGACGTCTCCTGGAAGCCATCGAGCATAAGGTCGCTGGAGAAGAAATCCAATCGGCGCCTGCGCTGCAGAAAACGAGCGTCATCGACCTTATGGCCGCGCTTCAAGCCAGTCTGGACGCCACAAAGTCAGCGGATGGCCAAGAGGATCGCAAAGTCACGCTCGAGCAGGATGCCACTGTGAGCGAGGTTAAGAAGCCCAAGGCGAAGACGACCAGAGCCAAAAAAGTCAAAGAACCGGCGACTTGACTGACACAAGAAAACATAGACAAAGCGCTAATTCTTGTATGCCAAGGACTAGCGCTTTTCCTTTCATTTTGGACTATTCCCCTATGAACACAAGCAGGAGGTGCTGATTTTGGATTTTATGCCTATAACGCCATTCGAACCCATCAGTACGGACGAATTGCCATCGGGTGGCGAGTGGACGGGCCAAATCAAGTGGGATGGCGTGAGAATGTTACTATACTTTGACGGCCAAATGACCAAGCTTATTAATCGCAGGAGAAATGAAAGAACGCTGCAGTATCCCGAACTAACGCAGCCTCAGCTTTTTTGCTCAGCCGATTCTATTATTCTCGATGGAGAGATTATTGCGCTCTCGGACGGAAAGCCCTCATTTTACGAAATTATGAGACGGGACAGCGCTCGAAAATCAAGCACAATTGCCCAAGCTTCACAGCAAGTTGCGATTACCTATATGATTTTTGACATCCTCTATTTGAACGATAAATGGCTCACAGATCTTCCGCTTAAGGAAAGACAAGCTGCCCTTCAGGATGTGATCAAACCCAGTCCCCATGTACAATTGGTCACGAATCACACTGATATCGAGGGACTTTACAAAGTTGTTCTCGCCCATGAACTAGAAGGTATTGTCATCAAAGACCTCAACAGCAATTACTTGATCAATGGCAAGGATAAGCGTTGGCAAAAGAAAAAGATTTTTAAAGATCTGTTTGCCGTCGTTGGGGGAGTCACTTATCGGGGGCAAATTGTGAACTCTCTTTTATTAGGCCTGTATGATGAGTTCGAACAATTATGGTATATTGGTCATGCGGGTACTGGCAAACTCACTGTGAAAGACTGGCAGCAGCTCACCCGTAGCATTCAGGATATGGGGACTGCAGATCGACCTTTCAGGAATACACCGGATCGAGAAAAAGAAGCCGTTTGGATTGAACCTCAGATCGTTGTTAAAGTGAGTTATTTGGAATGGACACCCAATAGAACGTTGAGACACCCTAGTATTCAAGCCTTCATGGATGTCTCGCCACAAGATTGCCATATGAATCAAACTTGATTCCATCATCCACACACATAAAGGAGTAATCAGATGACGACAGAAATGGGTACCAAAGAGAATCCATGGAAATTAAAGACGCCTCCGCAAACTTCAGAGTACGAAATGTACAAGGATGAAAAAGACGGAAAAGCCATTCTCGTTTGTACCGTAGGGAAAACCGTCTTGCACTATGACTATCGCTGCATCGAGGATCTATCCACTATGCTTAAGCAGCACGGAGATTGGATCGAACTCGGAAGCGCGGATGAGCAGAAGCCTGCCAAAGAAGGCACAGTTGAGAACTGGGGACGCTCTACCGAGAATCCGGTTGGCGGATGGTACGGTTTGAAAAAAGGGCTGCGCGGCCGATTCGGAATGTACATCCCTCCATTGATGGAAGAACTGAAATTGGCGGAAGTTGAGCATAATCCGAGAAATAATCGCATGAGAGCCATCTAGGCTCCATACCCGAAAAGAAGGTGGACTCGTGTCCGCCTTCTTTTTTACGATTTTAACGTTGCCCGGTGCCAGCGGACATGACCCCTTTTCCTTTCGAAAAGGAACTGAGATCCCTTATTTGACTCAAAATCAGCTATTTGCTGCTGAAAGGGAAGTAGGTTCCCTTATTGCACCTCTCAAGGGTGAAATTCCTGCAAATTGGACAACTTAGCGTACCCCAGTTCCGCCTGACTAGCCAACTAGCTGGTTTGGGGATAAATAGAGGAATATAGTTCCCTCTGAGGGGGTTCAAACTAGCTATTCTGCAGGTGATGATGTCTAATCGAGCGACTGGACATTTTATAAGAAATGATGAATAGCACGGCTGCCGTGATGCACAGCACAAACAATATGAAATACAGGAACGGCGCGCCCATGTGGTCGATCAAGATGCCTCCGAAGGCGCTGCCAATAATTCCGCCTAGGCCTGTTGTAATTGCCGCAAATACGGTTTGGAAGGTAGCTTGTGTCTCGTCCTTGGAATAGCTTTTCACCATTTCCACAGTCGCACTAGCGAAGAATGCGTAGGCTGTTCCGTCTAGGAGCTGGGAAGCCAGCACTAGATATACGTCGTGGGTGAATGCGAGTGTCAAGCATTTGACCGCGTAGCAAGCAGCTGCCATACAGAGCACAGGCAGGCGACCGATCTTGCTATTCAGCTTGGCAGATACCCAGAACATCGGTACTTCAATAATGGCCGCTATCGCATAGGTGGTGCCGATCCAGGCTTTATTAAAGCCCATCGTTTTAAAATAGATCGGAAGAAATGAAAAGTTGATAGCAATCGACAAATTCACCAGCAAGCAAATCCCAATAAAACGCAGGAAACGCTTATTGCTTATCACCTGTTTGGCCTGATCGAACATGGACAATTTATGTTCAGAGCCCTTGATTTTGGGAAAAAGAAACAAAACAGCTAGGACGCCTGCATTGATGAACAAAAAGTAGAAAAAGATGCTCCCATAACCTGTCCGCTCGTAAATAATCCCCGTGACAAAACTAGCCAGCGAGAAGCTTAGAGCCCCCCAAAGTCGAATACTGCCAAACGAAAAACCTGCTATGCTGCCAATTTCTACAGCGAGCGAATCGCTTAATGAGCTAGTTGACGATTGAAACCACGGGAAGAGAACAGAGAAGATTAATAAGGCAAAGTAGGCATCAAAGAAATAGAAGCCAAATGCCAGAATAGGCGACAGGAGGGTACATAGCATCAATATTTGCCTGCGATCGTTCAGACGGTCATTCAACATCCCCATGATGGGCTGAGCAATGACACTCGTTAAGGCCCAAAGAGATAGAAGCAGCCCGATTAAGGTGGAGCTTATTCCCTTTTCACTTAAATAAAGGCTAAGGTACGGCATTAGCGCAGCTTGCCCCAAATAATAAAGAAAATAGTAGGACGCAAGACTTTTCACACACGAATCCCCTTTCAAGCTCCAATACAGCAGGCGCACGCTACTGTTATTAACAGGAACCTGCGCCTACTAAATCTTATTCTTTTCCCCTTACATTGGCAAATTGTTGCTTAGCCTATCTCTTTAGGCTTGATTAAATTGCGGCAAAAAAGCTTTGTTCTCAGCAAGTATTTCATCCAGCAAAGGTTTCGCAATATCGACAGAGCCTACCAGAGGATGAATCGTCAGCGCCTGCAGGGCAGCGTTGTAGTCGCCTTTTACAGCCGCTTCGACAGCCAGCTCTTCGTATGCTTTCACGATTTGCAGAAGGCCTCTAATCTTCGGATTCATCGGCGTTGTAATCTGTACCGGTTTCGGACCGTCCGAACTGATCACACAGTTTACTTCGATGGAAGCATCGTCTGGCAAGCTTGGAATCGTGCCGTTATTTCTAACGTTTACAATTTGAACGTCTTTCTTGTTGTTGTACATCGAGGAGATCAAATTGAGCGCTGCTTCGGAGTAATAAGCACCTCCGCGCTGCTCTAACTGCTTAGGCTTAACCGCAAGCTCGGGATCTTTGTACAGCTCAAACAGCTCGGTTTCCACTTTTTTGACGATTTCCGCTCTAGTTCCCTTAGTAGCGACTTCTTCCAGCTGCTTCTTAAGCATTTTTTCTTTCATGTAGAAATAGCGGTGGTAGCCGCATGGAAGAGCGCCGAGCGACTGGATGAACTCTTGATCCCAAGAGAATCCCGGGATATTTTGCATCGTAAATTTGCTTTCCCCTGATGCTTTGAACAAAATATCGTCTGTACGGTCTTCCCCATCGACGAAAATTTTGGTCGTCCAGTTCAAATGATTGATACCGACCATTTCGATATCGATCTTGGAGACATCCACTTCCATCAGGCTGGCAATTTGCATTTTGGTTTCGATTGGCAGATTGCATAGCCCGACTGTACGCACGTTGGAGTACTTCAATACCGCTTCGGTCACCATGCCGGCCGGATTCGTAAAGTTGACCAGGAACGCGTTGGGCGCAAGTTCTTCCATATCTTTGCAAATATCCAGAATGACTGGAATGGTACGCAAGCCTTTGGCAAAGCCGCCTGCACCTGTTGTTTCTTGACCGATACAATTATATTTAAGCGGAATCCGTTCATCGCGGCCCCGCGCTTCCAAGAGGCCTACACGCATTTGTGTCGTTACGAAATCGGCATCGCGAATTGCCTCGCGACGATCAAACGTGAGGTGCAGATTAATCGGCACGTTCGCCTTTTCCAGCATCCGCTTCGCCAGATTACCTACGATTTCAAGCTTCTCTCGCCCTGCTTCGATGTCAACTAAGTACAAATCTTTTACTGGCAGTTCCTCATAACGCTTAATAAACCCTTCAATTAATTCTGGGGTATATGAGGACCCTCCGCCAATAACTGCTATTTTCAAATGTGGTTTTTTCATTGTTCATATCCTCCATTTACACTAAATTGCCGGTGCGTCTCTTCTGTCGTTGGAATCTGCAAATGGTCCATGGCTAGCAGAATCGAGCCATACACCGGCGCCATCTCCGGAATAATCAATTCAACGCTCGGATTCTCAAGCTCCAAAGTTTTCCGTAATTCTTCAAGAAGATAAGGACTGCGCCCCTTCTGAATGACACTGCCAACAAGCACGATAGGTATGGTTTGATCCTCTAAACCGCCAAGCTTGCGTATAACGGCATTTCCCGTAATGCCCAGCTCTTGACCTGCTTCTTTCAGCAAGCGAATAGCGAGCAAATCCCCTTCATCCGCTGCTTCATGCAAGGCGATTGTTAATCTACCTTCCCGAATTTGATAGATTTCACGATCTAAGAAATCATCAATGAGAGCTTCCATGGTAGGGAAGCCGAAGTATTGAAGCAGCTTTTGCGGCAAAATCGAGGGAATTTCTCGACCCTCCCACGACCTGACAGCCGCTCTGAACATCGTCGTTGCCATATAGTTCCCTCCGAGATTGTCGCCGAACAAGTAACCGACTCCTCCGACCTGAACCGTCACACCAGCTTCATTCCGACCAGCCGCATTCGTCCCGCTGCCGCAGATGAGCACGACACCGACATTGCGAACACTGCCAGTTCGCAGTCCCTCCATCGTATCCGACACCAAATCCCAGGGTGCCAAAGGAATTTGCGAGATGGCCTGACGCACAATTTTGTAATCCCGCTCTCGGTCTAACCCTGCCAAGCCATATTGAGTAAACGCAATATCGGAATAAGTCAACTTCGCCGCTTGCAGCGCTAAATCAATCGACTCCTTGATATGCATGGCAGCTTTATCGATGCCGATCACTTGATGATTGCATGACCCGGATATACCGCTGCCGACTTTGTCGCCATGGCTATTCACAATGACCGCATATGTTTTGGAACCACCGCCATCGACACCGAGAATATAGGTATCGCCGCTCATTCTTTCACACCTCCGGCCGTTACGCCTCCGATAATGTATTTGTACAGGAACAACGAAATAATGACGGGAGGCAATGAAGCTAGGAATCCTCCTGCTGTCATAGCACCCCAATCAATGCTGTGCTTGCCGACAAATTCAGCGATCATGACTGGCAATGTTTTGGACGCATAGGTTTGGGTGAAAGCATTCGCAAAAAGGAATTCATCCCAAGCATTCAAAAAGGCAAAAATAGCTGTCGCCGCAATCCCCGGCATGGATAATGGCAAAATAATGCGAAACATCGTGCGAAGTCTATTGCAGCCGTCCACATAAGAGGCCTCTTCCAGCTCCTTGGGGATCGTCTGAAAATATCCAGCTAGAAGCCATACGACGTAAGGCAAGCTGAACGATGTATAAGAGAAAACCAAAGCCCAGACAGAATCAAGCAGCGGCGGCGTTTGGAATAAGACAATTCCGGTGAAGGGAATGTCGATCTTAATACCATCGCGAATGATGATGTAAAGCGGCGTAATAATACTAATGGATGGCATGATTTGCACAGCCAATACAACGAACAATCCCGTTTTGCGAAACGGAAATTTAATGCGAGAGAACGCGTATGCCGCAAATACACCGACGAAGATAGAGATCAACGTAACCAGCACGGATACGACAACGCTGTTTTTTAACGCACTGGCAAATACAGCCGCATTGCTGCCTGTGAGCAAGCCGATATAGTTTTTCAACGTTGGCGCATGCGGGAAAATATGCCCATTGATAAGTTCAATTTCTAGGGACAACGAGGATGAGAACAAGTATACGAAAGGGCCGAGCGTACAAATCGTCAATATAATCAAGCCAAGCCATAAATAAAACGGCGAAAATAAATCGGTACTGGAGGCCTTGAACAACTGCTTCCATTTCTTATTTTTCGGTTGCATGCTTTCACCTCCGAGCAGCTAGTCTTCTTTTTTATTCAGCAAACGTATATAAATGATAGCCAGTATAAGAATGACGATCGAAGTCATCCACGCCATGGCCGATGCCTTTCCGAGAAAGAAATAGCGAAATGCATTATTAAAGGTTAAGTAAGAAACGGAAGTGGTCGCATCTCCGGTGAAAACCGTCAGTACATCGTATACTTTAAAAGCACCCATTGTCCGCAGGACGAGAGCCATCATTAATGAAGGGATAAGTTGCGGAATAGTAATAGAACGAATTTTCTTCCAGAAGCCTGCTCCATCAAGCATTGCCGCTTCGTATAAATCAGAGGAAATAGACTGCAGTCCCGCTAGTAAAATAATCGTAATAAAAGGCGTCATTTTCCAAACGTCTGCAAGGACGACGAAATAAATCAAATGACTGGAATCAGCCAGCCAAACCGGATTCACATCCGGAGCAAGGAGATGAAGCTGGTGCAAGATTACCGTTAAGCCCCCGTAATTAGGCGTTAGGATCCATTGCCACGTCAGACCGTTAACCAACGTCAACAATGCCCAAGGGATAATGATAATCGCTCTAAAAAACGATCTTCCCTTAAAAGTCTGATTCAGCAGGAGTGCGCTAACAAAGCCAAAAAACAGTTCCAACACAACGGATAATAATGTGAATATTAGCGTTCGATTCATCGAAATTTGGAAATCGGCGCTTTTCAGAACATCCAAATAGTTTTTGAACCCGACAAAATAAGAGCCTGAGCCGTCCATCGGATTGTAATGATAGAAGCTCCAAACGACTGTTTGATAGACAGGAAAAACAAATGTTTTTACTAGTAAATACGCAGTAGGCAAAATGAATAAAAGCGCCAATAGCACGTTTTTCTGATCATGATTTAACGCCTTTTTTTTGCTGTTGAAGGTTTTATTCATAGATCCTCCCTATGGAGAATTGTACGGGCAGCCCTCTCTCAGAGAGCACGCCCGCTCAATCTCGTTTATCATTTTGTAGATTCAGCAATCGCTTTCTCGATTTTCTGAGCAGCATCATTCAATGCGTCTTCCGGTGTCTTTTTGCCTAATAGTGCCTCATGCAGATCTGCTGCCAAAATGTCGGACCAGTTGACATAACCAGGTGCATTCGGACGATCGTGGCCGTATTTATATTGTTCAGAAATTTTTCCAATCGTTTTGGTCGAATCCGCCGCGATAAGCTCTGGATCTGTGTACAAGCTTTGCAGAACCGGATATTGCCCTTCAATTTTAAACTCGTCCAGTTGATATTCTTTTTCGCCAACCCATTTCAGGAAAGCCAAAGCTGCCTGCTTGTGCTTGCTGCTCTTCATTAGAGCTAAGCCCTCAGAGCCTGTTACAGCGGAAGAAACGACATTTCCTTGACCAGGCATTAATCCGACGTCCGTCTTATTCACCACATTGGATTTGGCCGGGTCATTCAAATCCGGATAACGGCCCTCCCAAGCGCTGATCATCGCCAGCTTGCCAGCCGAGAATGCACGCGTAACATCTTCTTCTGACCACTGGAGACTTGCAGGATCAACGGTTTTATCTTTATTAAGGATATCAACCATAT
The DNA here is from genome assembly GCF_002027705.1 of Paenibacillus ferrarius. Taxonomy (GTDB): domain Bacteria; phylum Bacillota; class Bacilli; order Paenibacillales; family NBRC-103111; genus Paenibacillus_E; species Paenibacillus_E ferrarius. The sequence continues at coordinate 83,271 of NZ_MBTG01000024.1, forward strand.
ATTTAAGCGCGTCTAGAGCGCCGCCTTTATTGAAGGATGGCTTGCCGTCTTTATCGAAGAATTGACCGCCAAACGCATAGGCCAAGCTGACATAATCCGTAATTAAAGCCTCGGACTGTTTCCAAGACCAACCCGATGCATAGATGCCATTAGCCGTAAGTTTCTTGGAAGCCTCGCGGAACTCGTCATACGTTTTGGGAGCATGATCGATGCCTGCTTTGGTCAAAAGCTCCTTGTTCCAGTAGAAATGCTTCGTTCCGGAATACCAAGGCATAGCCACGAGATGTCCATTATAGGAAACTGAACTAAGGGACGATTGCGTAAATTGACTTTGTACTTCTTTAGGAACGACATTCGTTAAGTCTTCAGCCAGATTTCCTTTGAAAAATTGTCCCGCCCATATCGTATCCATTTCCACAACATCAAGATCTGCGGAGTTCGACATCGCGGAGATCGTGATTTTGGAATATAAGGAGTTATAGTCGACACCCATAATATTAACTTTAATTCCCGTCTTATCCGTGAATTTCTTCACCATATCGACACGTGGACTTTCTGCGCCCTTGGATACCGCCCAAAGCACATTAATCTCTTGACCCTTCAACGAGGCATCGCTCGTTTTGCTCCAATCCAGCACGTTCGCAGCCTGTGTGGCTCCGCCATTCCCTTTGTCTGTACTTTTGGCAGGAGTTCCAGCATCAGGTGTACCCGAACAACCAGCCAGCAGCACCAAACTCATCGCAGTAACCGTCAACACTTTCCATTCTTTCTTCATACGTACACCTCCGAATGTTATTATTGCCCATTTTGATTTCTAATCGGTAAATGACAAGGAAAAACACTAAACGGCGATGAGCACTTCCCTCGACCAACACAAATTCACTAAATTCATATTGTTGTTATTACAAATTTACCCAGTATGCTTCTCTAATTTTGAAGTTCCCCCCGAAATTTTTTCTCAGCAGCCTTGAAATCTTGATATAAATCGGTATAATTCATATCGTTGTAGTAACAAATTTAGATACAAATTTTCTTGTAATTTGGCTGCCTTGATAAATCGAGTATAGTATGGTTCGAAAAATGTGTCAACAATAATCACATAAATTATTTTATGAAAATAATGAAAACGGTGTCTTTACTGGTTTTTTTGAGTTAATGTCATGTTTCATAACATTAACACCTCTTATTTCATGGATATATGCCTGAATCACGATAAATGATCCATTTTTAACAATTTCTTTAAATCATATTGTTGTTGTAACAAATATCATGGTATGATATGAACAATACGTTTATATTCGGAGGTTATTCTTCATCATGAAAAAAGATGGCATTGCGCTTTATTATACAGTCAAGGAAAAGCTTCACGAAATGATTGAAGATGGGAACTACGCGCCAGGGCAGCAGTTGCCGACAGAATCAGATCTTTGCGAGAAATTCGGCGTAAGCCGCACGACGATTCGACTGGCATTAAATCAACTCAAATTAGAGGGACACATTTATCAAATCCAAGGTAAAGGCACTTTTGTCTCTTTACCCAAAATCGAGCAATCGGTCGCTCCCTATCGCAGCTTCAAAGAGCATTTAAAAGGCCGCGGCCAACAAATTGAAACAAAGGTGGTCGAACTTACCGTCGTTTCTGCGGACAAGCGTCTCGCCAAAAAGCTGCAAATCTCTGAGCAGGATGCCGTCTTCCGGCTTGAGCGAATTCGCTATGCAGATGGTCTTCCCTTGCTGTTCTCCATCACCTATATTCCCTGGAAGGTTACCCCAGGACTTACGAAGGAAGAGTGCTCTGGTTCGCTGTATGAATTAATTAGAAACAAATTCTCCATCCAGCTGTCGCATTGCGCAGAATCCATCGAACCCATTTTACTCGATGAGACCATCTCAAAGCATTTGGATGCCCCCATTGGCGCACCTACCTTTCTGCTAAATACAGTTACGTACTCGACGGATAATATCCCCGTAGAATATTCACATGAAATATTCAGAGGAGACCGTGCGAAGTTTACCTTCGAGCGCAAGCTTTAATGGATTGAACGACAAAAAGCCCTTACGCAGGGCTTTTTGTCGTATATCGGGGGCAGAGAGATGGCAGGCTCGGCTGACATTTGCGCAGATGACCTGCGAATAAATATTTTTACAAATTCTCAACTTTTATATATAATCAAATAATTATATACTAATCACATATCCAAGCTGGCACAAACACTTTCATTCTATTTATATAAAGGAGGAAAAAGTTTGATAGAAATCGAGAAGTTATCGGATGTCTGCAAGCTGCTCGGGGATAAAATGAGACTGACGATTCTTTCCCTTCTGCAGGAACGCGAGCTATGCGTTTATGAGCTTGTTGAGATTCTGCAAACGAGTCAACCCAATGTGAGTCAGCATATGCGAAAGCTCAAAGATGGCGGTTTGGTGAAAGAAGCCAAGAAAGGCCAATGGGTATTTTATTCGCTGAATATTGGTGATAAACCATATTTGCATGAGTTATTTCAACACCTCCCTTCCAAGAAGAAGGAAGTGGATGCAGTTTCATGTGAAAAGCTTAATTGTTGCGACTAGGAGGAAGTCATGGTTTTTTTAGCAATCAGTATTTTCTTGCTTACACTCTTTTTTGTCATCTGGCAGCCCAAAGGCTTAAGTATCGGATGGTCTGCTTCAGCAGGTGCCATTCTCGCCCTTCTTTGCCAGGTTGTTAGTCTTCAAGATGTTGTTACGGTAACAGGCATCGTTTGGAATGCTACCTTGGCTTTTGTGGGAATCATCCTGATCTCCCTCATCCTCGACAGCATAGGATTCTTCGAATGGGCAGCTTTGCATATGGCACGTCTGGCCAAAGGAAACGGCAAAGTCATGTTCGTCTATGTCGTTCTGCTCGGGGCAGCCGTTTCAGCCCTTTTCGCGAATGATGGCGCTGCGCTGATTCTGACTCCCATCGTCCTAGCTATGGCGAGAGCGTTAAAATTGCCCAATCCGATGATCCTTCCGTTCATTATGGCTAGCGGGTTTATTGCAGATACAGCGTCTCTTCCATTCACAGTGAGCAACTTGGTGAACATCGTATCGGCTGACTTTTTCGGGATTGATTTTGCTACGTATGCGAGCCGAATGGTTGTTACCAGTCTCTTCTCCCTCATTGCAAGCTTACTAGTTCTATTTGTCTATTTCAGGAAAGATATCCCTTCCCAGTTCGAAGTTTCTGAGCTGAAACGTCCAGCAGACGCCATCAAAGATGTGCAGCTTTTCCGCTTGTCATGGTTAATTCTGATTATCCTGTTAGCTGCGTATTTCATTAGTGGTTTTATTAAAATCCCGGTTTCATTCATTGCCTTGACCGCGGCCTTTTTCTTCATTCTCATCGCCCGCTCCAGCAAAGCCATTGAAACGAAAAAGATTATCAAAGATGCGCCCTGGACGGTCGTCATTTTCTCCATTGGCATGTACGTTGTCGTATATGGCTTGAAAAACGCCGGTTTAACGGACGTTCTCGGAGAATTGATTACTTACATTTCTGGAAAAGGGCTCTTTGCAGCCACCGTAGGCATGGGCTTCATCGCGGCGATTCTCTCCTCGGTCATGAACAACCTGCCGACTGTTTTAATTGATGCTTTGGCCATCCAAGGCACGCAGGCAGAAGGTGTTTTACGTGAAGCCCTCATTTACGCCAATGTTATCGGCTCGGATTTGGGACCCAAAATCACTCCGATCGGCTCGCTTGCGACCTTGTTATGGCTGCATGTTTTGTCCAAAAAAGGCTTAAAAATCACGTGGGGCGCTTATTTTAAAATGGGTATCGTGCTTACGGTTCCTACTTTGTTTATTACATTAGTCGGCTTGTATATATGGTTGCTGATAGTTTCATCATGATTCGATAATTCGATAAGGGGATGTTCATATGAACAAAAAAGTTGTCTATTTTCTTTGCACAGGAAATTCATGCCGGAGTCAAATAGCAGATGGGTATTTAAAAGCTTTGGGCAGTGATAAATACGAAGTAAAAAGTGCGGGTCTGGAAGCCCATGGTTTAAATCCCAGAGCTGTTGCCGCGATGAAGGAAGATGGCCTTGATATTTCACACCATACTTCGGACGTCATTAACCCTGAGATTCTAAGCCAAGCCGATTACATCATTACATTATGCGGTCATGCCAGCGACAACTGTCCTGTTGTCCATAATGCCAAGGCAGAACGTTGGCACTGGGGCTTTGACGATCCTGCCAAGGCCGTGGGAACAGAAGAACAAATTACCGCACAGTTCAGAGAAGTCCGCGATGCCATTAAGCGGCGAATCGAACAATTTGTTAACGAAGGCAACTAGCTATTATTAGATGGAAGACATATCGCCATGAGGCCCTTGATCGTTTTCATAAATCAGGGGCCTTAAGTTTGTCTAAGCCTCATTACCGTTCAATAATTTGCTCACGCTTAGGCCCTACGGAGATCCAACGAATAGGTGCTTGAATTAATTTTTCTATGGTGAGCACGTAATTCTGAGCTGCAATCGGGAGATTCGCAAACGTGCGAATATGAGAAATATCGCATTTCCAACCTGGCATGCTTTCATATACAGGCTCTGCCTGCTTTAACCGAGAGGTTGAAGAAAACTCTGTACTGAGCTCATTGCCGATCCGATAAGCAGTACATATTGGAATTTCCTCCAAATATCCGAGGACATCCAAGTTTGTCAAAGCAACCTCCGTAGCCCCTTGTACCTGACAGCCATACTTGGTCGCAACAGCATCAAACCAGCCTACTCGTCTTGGCCTTCCGGTTGTTACCCCATATTCTCCCGCGTCCCCGCCACGCTTGCGAAGCTCAGAAGCCTCGTCTGTCATAATTTCAGATACAAATGGCCCTTCGCCAACACAACTGGAATACGCCTTCGTAACGGCTACAATTTTATTGATGGCGTACGGCGGTACACCAGCCCCAACTGCTGCAAATCCAGCCAATGTAGAGGATGAAGTTGTATACGGGTAGGTACCATGATCGGGGTCACGCAATGCTCCTAACTGCCCTTCAACGAGGATAGATTGCCCTTTGGACAATGCTTCCTGCAACAAAACGGTTGTATCGCATACATAAGGTTTGATGAAGGCAGCCTGCTCCTGCAATTGTTCCATTAACTGGTCAACATGGAGAGGCGACTTTTTATATAGATGCGTCAGTAAGATATTTTTCGAAGCCAATGCCATGTTTAATTTAGCTCTCAGCAGATTTTCATCAAATAATTCAGATACTTGAATCCCAAGCTTTGCATATTTATCCGCATAAAATGGGGCTATTCCCTGCTTCGTTGATCCAAACTTGCTGGTCCCTAAGCGCTCCTCCTCCAACTCATCAAATAGGATGTGATATGGAAGTACGACTTGTGCACGATCTGAGATGCATACTTTAGGTTCGTGTATCCCTCTTTTGACTAATTCCTGAAGCTCCATCTTGAACTTATTCATATTTAAAGCAACACCAGGTCCAATGACGTTCGTGGTTTCCGGATAAAAAACACCGGATGGCAGCAAGTGCAAAGTAAACTTTCCAAACTCATTAATAATCGTATGGCCTGCGTTGCTGCCTCCCTGATACCTGACAACAAACTGAGAATGAACAGCAAGCACATCCGTCAGCTTCCCTTTGCCTTCGTCTCCCCAATTTGCTCCTACAATAGCTGTAATCGTCATCATCAAGCACCATCCTCTGTTGAAATAACTTCCCATAACCAAGTATAATTTCAATTAAATCATAAATAAAATTAATATTAGTAATATCATATATTAGTTAAAATAATACCTTGGAGGCGGATCATGATTCACAATATGGAACTTTATCAAGTCTTCTATATCACCGCCAAAGCTGGAAGCCTCTCCAAAGCGGCCGAAGAACTCTTCGTTACACAGCCAGCTGTAACTCATTCCATCAAGCAGTTGGAAGCTAAACTTGGCGGCCAGTTATTTGTACGTACAGCTCGAGGAGTTACCTTAACGACAGAGGGACGCGAGCTTTTTACCTACGTCGAACAGGCTTATCATTTCATTCAGAATGGCGAACGAATAATTACGGAGATGCATCAACTGACGCATGGCGAAGTACGAATTGGCGCTGGCGACACCCTTTGCAAACATTTTCTGCTGCCGCACCTCAAACAATTTCATGAAGCATTCCCGAAAATAAAAATTCAAGTGACCAACCGAACGACCACCGAGACCATAGCTTTATTAAAAGAGGGGAAAATTGACCTCGGTATCGTGAATCTGCCCTGTTCGGACTCTCAAATCATGATCCAAGAAAGCGTAAGCATCCAGGATTGTTTCCTTGCCGGCGACATGTTCAAGCATCTTGCGAAAACGCCTATTCCGCTCGAACAACTGCTAGAGCAGCCCTTGATATTGCTTGAAAAAGGCAGCAGTACCCGCGCTTATTTGGATCATTTCGCCGAAATGAACGGTTTATCCATCAAGCCTGAGATTGAGCTCGGCAGCGTTGATTTGTTGATCGAATTTGCCAGAAATGGATTCGGCATAGCCTGCGCAACCAAAGAATTCGTTAGACAAGAGCTGCTGGAAGACGCTCTGCACGAAATCCAATTAACAACGCCCTTGCCCGCCAGAAAAGTGGGGATTATTACATTAAAAAGCACACCGCTTTCTGCTTCTGCCAATCATCTGTTTGAGACCTTGAAAGGAATAAACAGGCTCTAGCGGATGTGCAAGATCATTCAAAGGCAAAAAGCCCTAGAATCCCCGCTTGGGGGTTCTAGGGCTTTCTTGAGCCAACTTTTTTCAGCACCTACCCTGCAGGATCCTACGAGGTTCCCAAAATCTTTTTGCCACGAGGCTGCAAACCATTCGCATCCGGCTCAAGCGTCACACCGAAGGAATCTATTTGAAAATCTTTTACTTTCACAGGGATACTGTACGTTAGCACGCCTGTACCTTGCTCATCTACACGGAGCGTTCCGCAATTGTACCTTTTACCGCTTCGATTGAACCATACTTGATAGGTCCAATCCCCTTGTGTCTCCTTGAGGCCTTGTAGATTAATGACTACATTGTGCGTATCGCCGTTTTGCAGTACATAAGCGGTGCCCCAGGCCGAAGGCATTGAGCTTTCCACCGATTTCAGTTGGAAAGTACGTACGATCTCTGCTGGCTGCTGCAAGCCGGGATTAGCCCAATTGGCTGTTTTTGTTTGCTGCTCGTTCCACCAAATGCCTGCGGCGAGCCCCAAAATCATGGCAGCAGCCACGCCATAAACCCATTTATATGAACGCGTTGTCTTCTGGATTCGCATCGGCTTGATCTGCATTTTAGACTCATCATCTTCAGCTTCCGAACTCCCGCTTTCAGACGGGCTCTGAATAATGGACTGCATCACTTGCTGTTTCAAATCCAAAGGAACTTCCACTTCTTCCATTTCAAAAGGCAGTGCCTGCCATACTTCCTGCAATTCACTCAGCTCTTCCCGGCACGTGACACAAGTTCGCAGATGCCGTTCGAAAGCCGCGCGTTCCCATTCTGTACAGTCACCTGTCAAATAATTAATCAGGTAACTGCAGTCTACCGTCTCATGTTCTTTCATAACGTCATCCCTCCCTCACTGATGTCAGATGCTTCCGAAGTATTTTCAAACATTGATGCAGCCGGCTCTTAATTGTCCCCAGCGGTTCGTTCGTCTGCGCCGCAATTTCGCTCAGCGAATAGCCCTGCCAATACATCATGTCGATTAATTGAATTTGGCTTTCCGAAAGATGCACATAAGCCTCATGAATTTGCTCCCCTATCCACTTACGCGACATGATCGATTCTGGATCAGGATCCTCGGAAACAAGTTCATTTTCCCACTCATGGGGCTCAAAACGAATCACTTGCTCAAGCCTGCGCTTCTTCCGCAAATAATCAATCGTCATATTACGAGTCACCGTAATTATCCAATTCACAAAGGCACCTTTGCCATCGTCGTAGCCTTTTTCCGTCGTCCACAGCCTCGTATAAACTAGCTGGACAATTTCTCTGGCAGCCTGCTCTTCCTTCATCGACTTCAACGCAAATGAATAGACAAGCTTGGCATAGCGGTCATAGAGTTCTTCCAAAGCCAGATGGTCTTTCCCCATGACGAGCTTCATCAGCTCTCCATCTGTTCGATTGCGCATAGTTGGAACACCCCGAGTCGAAATAAAGTTTATTATCTTCTACCTTATCTCTGGCAAGATGTCTTGGCAATAGATTAATAGAAAAAGAGCGCCCCGGCACAGCTGAACGCATCAGCAGGTCGGAGCGCGGTCAATACAGTCAATGAGCTATGCCTTATCTCGCTGTAATTTTGGCAGGATCTAGGACGAACCAGACTTTCCCTACATTTTGCCCCGTAGTATCGCCAGGGTTATGATCTTTGATCCAGTAATAGAGCGGCCAGCCTTTATAAGTGCTTTGTTTAGTTCCGTCATTCCGCGTGAGGACCCCGAAATCGCTAGCAGCAAGATCTCCCGAAACGGTAAGGTGCTCGTCGTAGAAGATCGGCCAGTTCACCAAACATGGACCCACGCAAGCGTTGGGATCATTTTGATCTTTGGTAAACAAATACAAAGTCATTCCGTTCTCATCGACCAAATACGTGCCCAGCGCATCGGATTTACTCGTTTTTACAGAAGAATCAACCGCTTTCGTTCCCGCAAATTTGGCTGGATCTACTACATACCAAACATGACCAACATCCTGCCCCGTGGTATCTCCCATCTTCGTGTCATCCACCCAATAATAGAGAGGAAAACCTTTGTAAGTCGTTTGCAAGCTGCCATCTGCCCGTACGATCGTCCCAAAATCACTTGAATTAACGCCAGTTGGAGCTGCAATCCCAGGAGAGTAAAAAACAGGCCATTTCTCCAAGCATTTGCCGGAACAGTTGCTGACACCCTTCGTATCTTTATCATAATAATAGAGCGCTCTGCCGCTTGCATCCGTCAAGTAATTGCCTAGATCAGTTTTGGTGCCTATCGCCACACCGCCATTGGAAGGTTTAATAACGAACCAGGTTTTACCTACGTTATCCCCTGTGGTATCACCGCTTTTTTGATCTTTGATGAAATAATACAAAGGCCAGCCCTTGTAAGTTACCTGCTGTTTGCCATCCGTACGTGTCAAAGCTTGGAAATCCGCTGAGCTGAAGCCCGCAGGAACTGTGAAATCACTCGCACTATATATGGGCCAGTTCGCCAAGCATTGCCCTGCACAAGAGTTAGCATCCGCCACATCCTTGGTAAAATAGTAAAGCGTCATCCCTTTGTCATCGGCGAGATAGCTGCCGAGCGTCGTGCTTTGCAGCAGTTGAAGCGCTGGTTTTGCAAGAACACCCAGCTTGTTTGCGCTGATTTTGCCCTTCTCAGACAGATCGGCTGCCAGCGTCTTCGTGGTCCCTTTGATCGGCGCTTTCAGAGCTTCCAGCGTTGCTGTTGCGATATGTAGATTCTTGAATTGTTTCACATCTGCGATTTTGGACAAGCCATTCTTCGCGGCAAAAGAAACAACGCTGTCGTATTCGAAATCCTTGCCTTGTGAGTAACCAAGCGTTTCCAACAATACTTTGTAGTACTGTTGAGCTGTTATAGCAGCTAGTGGTTCGAACTTATCATCACCAGCTCCCTGCCAGCCTAAAGCGGGATGTTCTTTCAGATAGCTAAGAATAGCTTGATTCCAACTGGACACGCTGTCCGCGTCCTTAAAGTTAGTAGCCCCCTTAAAGGCTACGGCTTCAGTTTCCAGCCCTTTTAACCTTAGAGACATCACGGCCGCTTGCAATCTGGTCGTTGGTTTGTTCAGATAATCTGCGGTCAGCCCGCTGCCATCGCCTTGAAGAATCCCCAGATCAGCTGCAATATCTGTTTCAGATTTCACCTTCAAAGGTTCAGCTGCCATTGCAGAGAGCACCGTCACTCCGGTCATCACGCCTACTAATACGAGGGAAGATACGATTACTTTTTTCACATTGACCATACTCGATTACTCCTCCTTACATTTGATACTTAAGGAAACGATGAGGAGTGGCGAGCGGTTTGATGGTTGATTTTTTTCTTTTGGGGCTGGCTGCGACGGGGGGCAGGGCTGGTTGAGACGGCGGTTTGGATCAGATCGGGCAGCGGAAGCCGCCCGTCGAAATCCGAGACGGCCTTTTTGGCTGGCTCAGCCAGCGAAAGCCGCCCACCCACCTCCGAGACTGCCTTTTCGGCAGGCTCTCGGGCTTTNCCTCCGAGACTGCCTTTTCGGCAGGCTCGTGGGCTTTTCTTGCGGGCTTCGCAGCTTTTCGGCAGCGAGACGGCCTTTTTGGCTGGCTCAGCCAGCGAAAGCCGATCACCCCCTCTGAGACTGCCTTTTCGGCAGGCTTGCGGGCTTTTCTTGCGGGTTTCGCAGCTTTACAGCAGCGAGACGGCCTTTTTGGCTGGCTCAGCCAGCGAAAGCCGCCCATCCACCTCCGAGACTGCCTTTTCGGCAGGCTCGTGGGCTTTTCTTGCGGGCTTCGCAGCTTTTCGGCAGCGAGACGGCCTTTTTGGCTGGCTCAGCCAGCGAAAGCCGCCCATCCACCTCCGAGACTGCCTTTTCGGCAGGCTCGCGGGCTTTTCTTGCGGGCTTCGCAGCTTTTCGGCAGGCTCAGCTTCTTTTCCCGACGCTTATCCATGCCTTACGCTAAGCAAAAAAGCCCTCTCCAACGTCAATCGACGTTTGGAGAGGACTTTCTATAAGCTGAATGAAGCTTATTTTTTATTGAAAAAATTTCACGCGAGCTTCCAGCGGTTGGAACTCTTTGTCCCCTGGAGTAAAGGTTGGTTTGCCGAAAGGCATTTGGGCAATCAGCTTCCACTCACTTGGAAGGTTCCACGTTTGGGCAACTTCTTCATTGATCAGCGGGTTGTAGTGCTGCAAGGATGCACCTAGACCTTCTTGCTCCAGCGCTGTCCAAATGACGAATTGCAGCATGCCTGAGGATTGGTTGGACCAGATCGGGAAGTTATCTGCGTAAGCTGCGAACTGAGCTTGCAACTGCTCAACAACGGTTTGATCTTCGAAGAACAGCACGGTACCGTAGCCGCTTCCGAAGCTGTTGATTCTTTCTTCCGTTGGTGCGAAGTTTTCGGCTGGCACGATTTTTCTCAAAGTTTCTTTGGTGATGTTCCACAATTTATCGGATTGCTCGCCGAATAGAACGACCACTCGCGCGCTTTGTGAATTGAAGGATGAAGGGGTATATTTCACAGCCTCGTTCACAATCTCTTGAATGCGTTCATTCGAAACGACCACATCTTTGCTTAGTCCATAAAACGTACGTCTTTCTTTTACTGCTGATAAAAAGTTGCTCATATAAGTTCTCCTCCGCTTTCCACTGTGGAATGTAATTATATTACTAAAAGGCATTACCACTCATTTGATACGTTACTAACTATTTGTTATTAACTTTTATTATTATCGTATTAATTTTGCGATTTGTCAATCCATTTACACGAACAAAATATGTAAAACTTATGTTTGGGAAATCATCCGACAGGGAATAATCGGGAGAACATCACTCTCAGGAGGAGATTCCCATGCCGGTCTCGACCAAAGGTACGCTGAACGTGGAAGGACACGAGCTGACCATCACCAATCCCAGCAAACTTTTATGGCCTGAAATAGGGATCACCAAGGCGGATTATATCGCCAAATTAACCGAGCTCGCCCCTTATTTGCTGCGCTATTGCCGCGATCGTCACCTGACGACCATCCGATTCCCCAATGGCTACGATCAGAAGTCTTTCTATCAGAAAAATGCCCCCAATCCCGTGCCTGATTTCGTGAAGCTGGCACCGCTGGATGGCATCGATTATGTCAATCTGGATTCACTGTCTACACTCCTCTGGCTGGGAAATTTGGCCTCTCTGGAGTTCCATCCTTCCTTTCACCGTATCGGCGAAACACTGCCAATGGAATGGCTCATTGATATTGACCCCACATTGGAAGAAGAGCCGCGCATCATGGAGGCTGCGCACATTATTGGCGAGGTGCTGGATTCGCTGCGCATTCAATCAATTCCCAAAACATCAGGAGCCACCGGCGTCCAGATTTATATCCCGATTCAACACGGCTACACGTTCGAGCAGCTGCGGAAGATTGGCTATTTTATCGCTGCCTACGTGGTCAAGAGGTATCCGAACCTGTTCACCATCGAACGCTTCAAGAAGAATCGCGGGGATAAAATCTACATCGACTACCTCCAGCATTGGTATGGAAAAACACTTTCCGCTCCCTATACACCACGCGCCCGAAAAGACGCTCCCGTCTCGACCCCGCTTCTATGGAAGGAGGTTGAGCTGCGTCCAAGTCCTCGTGAATTTAATCTTTTAACGGTTTTAGACCGTTTGAGAGCGTACGGCGACCTGATTGAACGGGTTCCCCCACAAAATCTGGACGCGATTTTAAATCAATTAACTTAGTCGCCCTATACAGAACTACCTAAAACAAAGGGGAAAGCAAGCGAGCTATAATTTCTTTCCCCTTCTCCAAACGCGACCGCTGCTCGAACTCCGCCAACTTCAACTCCTTGGATTCTTTCAAATCCATGAAAAAGTCATCTTCCAACCGCTCAATGATAGCTGTATCAAACATCACGGCATTGATTTCAAAATTACTAAAAAAGCTGCGCATGTCCACATTCGCGGTGCCTACCGTAGCCATTAGGTGATCGATGATCATGACCTTGGCATGAATGAATCCTTTTCGATATAAATAGAATTGAACTCCTGCTTGCATAAGCTCTAATAAATAAGAACGCGATGCATATTGAACAATCCGCGAGTCGGCCTTATACGGCAGAATGATACGAACGTCCACACCGCTGATAACGGCTGTTTTGAGTGCCATTGTAATGCTTGGATCTGGTATGAAATAAGGTGTCGTCATATACACCCGCTTCTTAGCTGCAACAATCCCTGCGAAAAACATCTCCTGAATCGCATCCCAATGCGCATCCGGGCCACTCGAAATCACCTGCGCCAGAGAAGCCTTAGGCTCATTATGTTCTGGGAACATGGTGCTATCCATCAAACGCTCCCCGCTGACAAACAACCAATCCGTCATAAACGTTTGCTGCAAATAATAAACAGAATCCCCGTACAGCTTCAAATGCGTATCTCGCCAAAAGCCCAGCTTAGGGTCCGCTCCAAGATATTCATTCCCGATATTGATTCCGCCAAGGAAACCAACTAAACCATCTATGACAATGATTTTACGATGATTGCGATAGTTCATACGCTTGTCGAAGAAGGCAATTAGCGGCCGTAGAAAAGGGTGGATACCTACGCCAGCTTGTTTGAATTTGTTGATATAGGCCTTAGAAAGCGAGTAGCTGCCTACCCCGTCATAAATCACTCTGACTTGGACACCTTGTTTGGCTTTGCGAATCAGGGCGTCTTGAAACTTCAAGCCAATTTCATCATCTCTAATCGTATAAAATTCAAAATGAATGTGCTTTTGGGCCACTTCAATAGCCTGCAGCATAGCTTCATAAGTAACATCCGCATTCGTTAAGACTTCAGTCCGATTACGCATCGTGATAGGTGAACCCGGGATGTTATACAAAAGTCCGCAAAGCCGCGTATCCTCGAACAGCTCGTATTTCCCCTTGCCAAACACCGCATCAGAGCCATTGGAACCCATCCATTGATGCTTCATCTCGGACATTTTGCGGCGCCCTTTGCGGCGTACCATTTTGCGCTGGGAATATTCCTTCGCCATAAAGTAATACATGATGAAGCCAATGATTGGAAAAATAAACAGGACGAGCAGCCATGCTACCGTCTTCGCTGGTCGTTTGTATTCACCGATCAGAATTGTCGCGGTTTGAAAGATGAAAAGCAGAAGTATAATGACAACCCACACCATGACTCCTCATCCCTCCATCCATCTGCCCAAAAAACCAGCAAATTCCTTGTCCAGATAGCTTTTGCCAAGGGCTTCCCATCTATACCTTTCGCTTGATTCAAGAGCTATGCTTGAGACGATTAATTAAATTTTTCCAACTTTCGTAATAAAATCCTTCATTTCGAGAAAAATAATAAACGCATTCCTATGATCTTCATCCGCTACCCGGCAGGAGGTGCCCATCGCATGGTCAAAACATCCCAACAATTGATGAAAAATATCCTGCGTAAACGCACATCAGACAAGCCCGATGAGAATGGAGAATCACCTTCTCTTCGTGACTCGTTAGACTACCATTTCATTGAAGAATTGAAAAAAACGAAGTTATCGCTCCTGCTCGATGAAAACCATGAGTTCATTAAAGCCATGTTTCAAGACTGCTCGGACGTCGTCGTTCGTGAATTTCAGATCGAGCCCAATATCCCGTCGCTGCTGCTCTTCGTTGACGGACTGACGAACACCCAGCTGCTCAACGATACTATGAAATCGTTGATGCTTCTGGGCGGCGGTGAAACCGCCATTGAGCGTATCGCGAGCACGATACTGCCTGTATCGCAAACACAGATCTCCGATAACTATGGAGATCTGCTCGTATCCGTTCTGGGCGGCGATGCCGCCCTGCTTGTGGAAGGCAACGCCAAAGCGATCCTGCTCGGCATCCGCGGGACAGAAAAACGCACCGTTGGCGAGCCGGAGACGGAAACCGTTGTGCGCGGACCGAAGGAAGGGTTCGTGGAAAGCATTCGCACGAACACCTCGATGATCCGCCGCAAGCTTAAGACGCCTCGCCTGAAGATGAAGTCCATGAGCGTCGGCAAAGAGAGCAACACCAATCTCGTCATATGTTATCTCGACGACCTGGCAATGCCCTCCTTGATTGAAGAAGTGGTCAAGCGGATTGAACTCATCAAGATCGATGCCATTCTGGAATCCGGCATGATTGAAGAGCTGATTCAGGACAATGCTTTCTCACCTTTTCCGCAAATGCAATATACCGAACGCCCCGACGTTGTTGCCGGTGCGCTGCTGCAAGGGCGGGTCGCCATCCTGACGGACGGCACCCCTTTTGCACTCATTGTCCCGTTCGTGTTTATACAAATCATGCAAACGAGCGAAGATTACTATGAGCGATTTCAAATTGGGACTCTGCTGCGCATGCTTCGTTACGTCTTCCTTTTTCTATCGCTAACGACGCCTGCCTTATACGTAGCGATCACTACGTACCATCAAGATCTGCTGCCGACGACCTTGATGCTAAGCGTTGCCGCCTCGAGAGAAGCTATCCCATTCCCTGCTGCGGTTGAAGCCTTCATTATGGAAATCACCTTCGAAGCGCTGCGAGAAGCTGGCATACGGCTTCCCAAAGCTGTAGGTTCCGCCGTGTCCATCCTTGGTGCCCTTGTCGTTGGTCAAGCGGCTGTACAAGCGGGGATTGTTTCTGCACCGATGGTTATCGTTGTATCCATTACCGGTATCGCTTCTTTCACAATCCCGCGCTTTAATGGGGCGATTGCCGTTCGGATGCTCCGTTTTCCAATTCTGTTGGCAGGCTCGCTGTTTGGCTTCTATGGCATCTTTTTCTCCTTGATGATCTTGCTTGGGCATATGGCGAATTTGCGGTCCTTCGGAGTGCCTTATCTATCCCCGCTCGGACCGCTGTCAGCAGGAGATATGAAAGACGTTTTCATAAGAGCTCCTTGGTGGCAAATGGAGAAGCGTCCCGAATTCATGGACACTCAAGACGTGCAGCGGATGGATAATAAGCTTCCTCAACAGATCAAGAAGGATGGAGGCTTAGACGGCAGTTCCATTATTCATGAACACAAAGCCAGCGAGGAGGGCCAGCAGAATGGGAAATCCTAAACATCAGCTTCTGCTCGCCTTAACCATTACCCTAATGAGCGTATGCTTGACCGGATGCTGGGACCGAACAGAAACGAATGACATTGCTTTCATCCTCACATCCTCCGTAGATATTGAAGATGACGGCAAATATCGGCTTTCTTATATGCTTCCCCTTCCCGGCTCCATGGGCGGGGCTAGCGGAGGCGGGGGCGGGACGGCAGGAGGCAAAAGCTATTATATTGACTCGGAAGTTGGGACTACACTGCGCGAAGCGAGCAATAGGCTGCAGATGCGCATGTCTCGTCGTATCTTCCTATCCCATCGGCGAACCATCGTGATTGGAGAGAAATTTGCCAAGAAAGGCATCGGCATCTTGTTCGATTCGGTCCCCCGTTCTCCGGAAAGCCGGATGACTGCCTTCCTCGTAGTCACCAAGGGCAAGGGATATGATCTGCTCAATACGGAGCCTAAATTCGAACGATTTCCAGCTGAAGCCATTCGGGAGCTAACGAAATCACACCAAGCTATCGGAACTTCGACCAAAGATATCGGCATGACACTGAGCTTTGGCAGCGACCCTATCTTAAGCTATTTCGAACCCAAGGAAGGACAAGTCGCCAAAGAGCCTTCCCATGAAATCCAAATGATCGGCTATGGACAATTCAAGGGGGACCGTTTGGTTGGCATCTATCGAAAACAGGAGGCTAACGGGCTTTTGTGGCTAAAAAATCAAGTGAAGGAGCATTTGCTGACTTTCGCAGTAGAGCAGGACAAAGATATCTCTATCCAGGTAACGAATGGGCACACGCAAATCATCCCCAAACTGAAAGACGATCAAGTGACTTTCCAAATCGTGGTGGACGCCATCGGAATCGTTCGAGAAGATCACGCCAATTTGGATCTTAACAAGGCCGACATCCTCCACAAGGTGGAACGGAAATTCGCCGAACAAGTCAAGCTGTCTATCCAAGACACCGTTAAGCAAATGCAGAAAGAAGGAACAGATTCCGCGCAGCTTGGTTTAGTCGTATGGCGGAGTCAGCCCAATGCTTGGAGAAATCGGCTGGAAGCCAAATGGGAGGAGATTTTTAAGGAAGCCGAATTTACAATTACCGTCCATGCTTCCATACCCGATACTGGCTTGATTAACCAAAATGTGATTAAAGAAGGGATGTAAGATGACCTCATGAATAGCATTTTCATGCTCAGTTTTGTTTTCACCTTCGTAGCTTCCTTACTAATCGATCGCAGGATGTTACAGCAAGAAAAGAAAAGCGTAACGATGACCTACGGGGTCTTTATGCTGCTAAGCGTCGTTCTGTTCGTCAGCAAATACATGCATTGGCCTATCCATATGCCTTCCCGCTTCTTTATTCATACGGTTTCTCCCTGGTTCATTAGAATTATGGGCATCTAAGGAAAGAGGCGACGTTCCCCATGGATAGAAAACAAGTGATCAACCAGCGTCAGCTTTCCTGGATAGCTTCTTCCGTTATTACGAGCGGAGGCATTCTTACCTTGCAAAATGTACTGATCCGCATCAGCCAAATGGATGCTTGGTACAGTTACTTGCTATCCGTGTTTTATGTCTTCGGAGTGGCCAGCTTCTTTGGTTATTTGACCAAAACCTTTCCTGAAAGAAATATTTTTGAAATCTCCAAGGAGCTGTTGGGCCAATGGGGTGGAACCATCATCAATCTCATAATCTTGTTTCACTTTTGGCAAATTGTAACCCGGGACATCTCGGCGGTATCGAGGTTCAGTTCTACTCTGCTGCTGCATAACACGCCCTTAGAAGTATTAATCTTGCTTACCTGCTTCCTGCTCATTTATTTCGGCAAAAGCAGTGTAGAAGTCATAGCGCGTGTGAATGACCTGTTCTATCCGCTTTTTGTCATTACCATTTTGATCATGCCGCTGCTGCTGTCCAATGAATTTTATTTCCGGCTTGTGACGCCTGCCATGACCATGCCCTTGCAGCACGTAGCCACAAGCAGTTTCCTAACCATCGGCAGCGCCGGCGATATCTTCATCCTTGGTGCGTTTCTTCATATGATGTACAACGCTAATCAAGTCCGCTCGTCCATACGCCATGGTTCATTGCTGGGGATATTTCTGCTCACCTATCTCATTTTTGCCATACTCGTCGTTCTTGGACCCAAAATGCCGGGCAATTTCATCTACCCCACTTACAATTTAGTGCAAATGATCCATGTCACCGACTTTCTCGATCGGGTTGATATCATTATGCTCATGGTTTGGTACCCAACGGTCACTTGCAAAATTATCGCTATTTATATGGCGCTTCTCTTAGGCATCAGTTCTCTCCTGAATAAGCGCAACTACCCAACAATTAATAAGCCCGTCTCTTTGCTCATGGCACTCACCACTTACTTATCTTTCAAAAGCTCAACGGAGCTGTTGGACTTCTCCAACTACTGTTCGCCGATCATCGTACTCGCTTACCAGCCTTTGGTGATTGGCCTGCTGCTGTTGGCTTCTATCCGAAAGCAACGTCGCAATCCAGCTAAAGTTTCCACCTCAGCAGCGGATACAAACCCAGTAACGAAACCCACGCAAAAGGTGCCCAAACTCAGCCAACGCCTGTCGTATCGACAATGGCTCTGGAGTGGCAATGCCTTAATGGTGTTCTCTGCTATTTGCCTGCTGTTCGGGCTTATGTTCAGCAAATACCACCCTGCGATCGGAACGATCTGCGCAATTGGTTTTGCCTGTGGGTTATTTCTAACCAGTTTGACAACTTATATGGAGGTGAGTCTACTGAAGCAAGCTGAAGCCGGCAAATGATGACCGAATGTCAGGTGTGCATAGGAATGCAAAAAAGCACCCGTCTTTGGACAGGTGCCATAATAAGCTGGACGTTAGACAGACACAGTCTGACTTAGTCTGCTTTTGGCCACTTTCAGATAGCCATACATATTCAGGAATTCGCTTTCGCCCGCAAAACGCAGCTTCAGTGAGCCTGCCGCTTCTTGAATATAAGGCTTTAAAGCAGACGCGCCTCCACCAATTACATAGAAGCATTGAATGTCTGGATATTTGCGCCAGCGTTTCTTAATCATTTCGATCATGCGCAAAGCGGCGCGGCGGAAATGTTGATCAACGATGGGACGAATGTCGACTTGACCCTCTCCCAGCAGTTGAATCGTGAATTCCCGATTCTTGACTCGTTGTACCAGCTTAGCCCGGCTTGGAAATACATATCCGTAGGCATCTTCAACGTCGCGAATGACCGCATCCAGATATGTGGCAACGCCAATTTGCTCACCATGACTGAAATGATTGTCAATGGCCATCCGTTTGATAACTGGGAAATCGGTTGTCAGCGCACCGATTTCACAAACGCCGATGCAGCCGTTGTAAATCTCTTCATCCTTGACCAGCAAGCTGTCGTGCGTGGCCAAATGGAACATAGCGGCAGCACCTTCAATCGAAACAGCCACTTTGCGAATGGATACTTTGATCTTGCGGTTATGGAAATGAGGCGTGGACAGGAAAGTCACTTCATGCTCACCGAGAAGCCTTTGTTCGAATTGCTGACTATACTTGGCGAATGCCCTTACTGGCAGCCCCGTACCTAACGTGTACTCCACTTCGTCCATGCTGCCATATCCCGTGTTAAACGCTTGTCCCGCCAGAGCTTGATAAGCCAGCGCCGTAAGCGCCACGATTAAGGACTGATCAGAACTAGCCTTATTATCTGTATCTTCAAGCTCGAGGTTGTCTTCGTGCTCCAAAGCCAGCTGTCCGACGAAATAACGCTGATTTCTTTGGGATAAAGAAGGGCTGTATATCATAACATCCAATGCTTTCCAAGGAGAATCTTCTTCTTGCAAAATATGTCTTTCGTACCCAGGGGCAATAATATTCGGAATGACTAACGGTTCTCTAGACCCATCTAACACCAACTTAATACTATCGTTCCCAATATCAATTCCTGCAAGCTTAATCATGCATGCCTCCACTCCGAATCTGCTATTTCCTGTATTTGTTAAGTAGATTCGATTATATCCGACAGGATTCCTTCCTACTTTCGACTCATTTTAACTAGGACTCGTAGGTATTAGGAAGGTTTTTATCGGATAATGACGAATGTTGTAGATGAACTTTGCCAAATTCAACCATGACAGGAGATAAGTAAGCCTTTATGAAGCTCAAATGGAAAGCCAAAAAGCTGACGCTGGTTATCATACCAGATGCCAATCAATCGGTCGTCAGGTTTCGAATTCCCCATTTATTTGCTTACATTGCCGCAGCATGCTTTGCGTTGCTGCTGCTGATTACGACGATTACCTATGTTTTGCATTCACATACCCTGAAACAAGCCAGCGAGCTGCAATCCAAACTCACTGGAGCCAACCAACAATGGAGCGCAACACTCACTTCCAAAGACAAGGCGATCGAGCAGCTCCAAAATGAAGTGATCCAACTTTCTCAGCAAGCCGAGCAAATGAAAACACAAGTCGAAGAAATGAAAAAGTTCGAAGATGACCTCAAGACCATCGCAGGTCTTGACTTGAATACAACAGGCAAAGCCGTTGCCAGCACTGAGTCTGGCGCCGTAAGCGGACCTCCGGATGAAACCACTCTGGATGCAGTAAGCGGAATAGGCGGCGGTCCTAATCCGGCCTCACAGGAAGACATTATTGAGCTCGGCGAGAGAACGCTTGCCTCCTTTACCGTTCTCAACAGTGAAGTGAAAGAACTTCAAACCAGTTTAACGGAAACCAAACAAAAGGTGGCGGACAAGCAGCATTTGCTCCAAATCACCCCAACCTTGTGGCCCACAACAACGAAGCTTGTGACCTCGACGTTTGGTTACCGCACAGATCCGTTCACCCATCGTCCAAGCTTTCATTCCGGCATCGATTTTGGTGCTAAAGCGAACGACCCGGTTTATGCCACTGCAGACGGAAAGGTCGTCAGCACAGGTACCGATATTTATCATGGCAACAATATCGTAATCGAGCATTCCAAGGGACTCCGTACTTGGTATATGCATTTAAATAAAATTATGGTGAACAAGGGCGACACCATTGTAAAAGGAAATCAAATCGGACTTGTCGGCTCTACCGGCCGCAGCACAGGTCCTCATCTACACTATGAAGTACTCAAAAATGGAGAAAGCATTGACCCCAAACCATATCTCAAAGCGATGCGAAAGGATGAATAATCACATGTTTAAAAACAAAAAGAACTTAATGAATCCCAATACGACCGATACCCTGATAGGTGAAGGAACCACCTTCGAAGGCCGTATTAAATCAGAAGCCAGCCTTCGCATTGAAGGCGGCATCACGGGCGATATCGATTGCGCCGGAGACGTTATTATCGGCGAGCGCGGCATCGTGAAATCGAATATTTCAGCCAGAGATGTTGTCCTCGCAGGCAGCGTTCAAGGCAATGTCACCACCAAGGGCAAGCTGACGATAACTGCGACAGGATCACTCCATGGCAACATCAACGCAGCTTCCTTCATCATTGAAGAAGGCGGACTTTTCCAAGGAAACAGCAAAATGGAGACGAAAACAGTGACAGCTGCCCCACATCACAATGGCGATCAAGATAACGGGCTCAAGCCCGCTTCCGCAGCTAATGGCGCATTTAAAGGCAACACAGTTGCGATGTAAGTCAGCGCCGCCCTAGGAGTTGTTTCCCGAGCGTGGTATAATAGTTGGAAATTCATTTCTAACAATGCAGGAGACTTGCCCTATGAGAGAACAAGCGATACTTTTTGATCTGGATGATACTTTGATACATTGCAATAAATATTTCGACTACGTTATTGATCAGTTCGTCGATCTTATGCTCACCTGGTATTCCGGACATGGGCTGCAAGCGCAGGATATTAAGCAAAGACAGCTCCAAATTGATCTCGCTGGCATCCAAATCCACGGTTTTATGCCGGATCGTTTCCCCAAATCTTTCGTTGAAACGTACCACTGGTTCGCCGAGAAGTATAACCGTCCAACTAGCGCCAAAGAAGAGTCGTGGCTCATGCAATTAGGCCATACGGTCTACGAATATACAGCGGAACCTTATCCGCTTATGAATGAAACGCTGGATCAGCTGAAGCACGCCGGTCATCGCTTATTTCTGTATACAGGCGGCGACGCCTCTATCCAAATGAAGAAAGTGAAGGATCTGAGTCTAGATACCTATTTTGAAGATCGCATCTTTGTCACCGTGCACAAAACGAAGGAATTCATGGAAACGATGCTGCAGGAGCAGCGTTTTGACCGCAATCACACCTGGATGATCGGCAACTCCGTCAAAACAGATGTCCTGCCGGCTCTGCACGCAGGCATTCACTCCATCCATATTCCCGCCCACAAGGATTGGGAATATAACACCGGAACGATTGACGTCGCTCCTCGAGGCGCCTTCTACCAGCTGAATTCGCTGGAGGAAGTTCCTGTGACGATTCAATCTTATATTTTGAAGTAAATAACACTTAAAAAGGGACAGCCCCAAGTAGATTAACTACTAGTGAGCTGCCCCTTTTTTGCATATATTTCATGACCCTCGAGAAAACACCGCGAGCCTGTTAAGCCGCGACATCGCGTTTACGGAATATTACCCAAGTGAGCGCATTGAACAGCACGAAGTAGCAGATCAACACGGTAATTGAGAAGCCCATGGTCATACCTTCAGCGAGCGGTTGACCCTCCAGATAAGGTGTAAGATCCGTATTGGCGAACAAGAAATATTTGCCCCAGCTGTAGCGCATCAGCAGCATCGTTATCATTTGTCCAGCAAACATTATGAAAATACTGAGACCAATCGCCAGTGATGAACTGCGGAATACCGTCGATATCATAAAAGCCAGCGTTACGATCATGACAAGCTCAATCAGTTTCAATCCGTACGTCGCGAAGACGAACATCAGCATGCTTTTCTCTTGTACTTGTCCAGCCGAATTGACGGCTAGATGCGGAAGGTTCAGACTCTCAAAACCATAAAGGAAACCATTCGCAATCAGCGCGCTAAGAAACAGCACGATAAGCAGGGTTGCTGCAAAAAGCAGCGTTGCCATATATTTTGCCAGCAGAATCTTCGTTCGGCTCGCAGGCCGTATCAGCAGCAGCTTGATGGTCCCCCAAGTGAATTCACCTGCGACCATATCGCCCGCAATAATAACGGTAAACAGAGTAACCACCAAGATGAGAATTGAAGCACCTAAGACCCCACCCCAAAGCGTATGATCGGCAGGCGGATAATTATGATCCAGCATGTACTGCTGAGTCGCTATTTCATCTTTCATTGCCTGTTTGAATTTGGCGGGGATATCGGGATTCTCCAACTCTTTGGTATTATGTTCAATTGTTTCAGCAGCTCTGGTTTTCCATTTATCATTTACATCGCTGCCTGAATGAGAGAATAGAGAAGCCATCACAACGATGACGATTAGCAATACGATCAGAATCCAAGTGCGCAGCCTGCGATAAATTTTCATTTGTTCATTTTGAATTAAATTAAGCAATCGGATCACTTCCCGTCATCTCTAAGAATTGATCTTCCAGTGATTTCGTTGTGGTGCGGATACTGTATACGCCAATCCCCGCCTCTACAAAGCGTTTATTCCATGCTGCTGTTTCCTGTTTATCCAAGATCAGAATGAGGTCATTCCCCTCAACCTCGGCTGCTGCTGAATGCCCTGCCGTAAGCGCCAGAGCTTGATCGATGGAGGCTACCTCAAAAGCAACCCGCTGCTTTCCGCCGTCGTCTACAAGCTCTTTGATCAGCCTGACGTCCACCAGCTTCCCGTTCTGAATAATGGCGACGCGGTCGCACATCAGCTCCATTTCGGCTAGCAAATGGCTGGATACGATGACCGATATCCCTTCTTCCCTCGTAAGCTGGCGCAAATGGTCACGCAGCTCGCGAATACCCGCAGGGTCCAAGCCATTTGTAGGCTCATCCAAGATTAGTACATCTGGCTTATGCAGCAAAGCTTGCGCAATCCCCAGCCTTTGACGCATGCCCAGCGAGTAGGTTTTCACCTTGTCATGAATCCTATTTTCCATTCCTACGAGATCAATAACCTCTTGAATACGGTCTTTCCCGATGCCTGGAAACATTCTCGCATAATGAACCAGATTATGATAACCACTCATAAATTTATACATTTCGGGATTTTCTACAATAGCTCCGATGTGACGAATGGCTTGTTCAAAATGGGTGCGAATCGAGTAGCCTCCAATCCGAATATCCCCTTCCGTGATCGACATGAGTCCCACCATCATTCGGATGGTCGTCGTTTTACCCGCACCATTTGGACCCAGAAATCCAAAAACCTCACCCCGAGGCACTACAAAACTCAGTTTATCAATAATCGTTTTTGACCCGATCCGCTTCGTAATCTGATCTATTTGAACAATAGGGGCATTGTCTGCCGATGTGACTGACATCTACCTCACTCCTCTCTTCTATACAAAAGTCATACCTAGTCATACCGCAAGGCGACTTATTATTATGACTGCTCTCACTATGGTTTTACCCAAATTTTATGTACAATAATCTCATCAGATCTCGTGCAAAGGAGTCCTTTTATGATTCAAAGAAGACCGTGGCATGGAGTCGAGTGGTCGTTATTTATAGTTTTGACCGGCTCTGTGCTGCTAGGCTTACTCTATGCGCTTCTGCATATGTTTGAGCATGAGCTCGTATCCACTGTGCTGACAATAGCAGCTATTCTCCTTTCTTATGGGGTTCCCTTTCTATTCTGGAGACCCAATTACATTCATACTACTTGCTATCCCATCGCCGTACTTCTGACAGGCATTCCTCTGCAAATCTACCTATCCTGGATGCAAGAGGATGCTTATCTTACTATTAATTGCCCATTAATGGTGATTGGATTCCTTACCGACCGAAAAAATGCATGGTGGACCGCTCCCGTCTTCATGGTAGCTATGCCTGTGGTCTACTATTTCATCCTACACAATGGGATGGGAATTGGCCAATTATTCAGCATTATTCTCAATGCGGTACTTTTCTTTGCGATCGGCCTTAGCTTGCAGCGCGTGGTGACCTCGAATGAGAAAACCGAAAAGCTTCTAGCTGAAAATCAACGGCAATACTTGCTTATCCATGAGCAAAATAATGCTCTAGAGCAGTATGCCAATCAAATCGAGCAATTAACGCTGCTGGAAGAACGTAATCGGATGGCCAGAGAATTGCACGATACCGTTGGTCACACCTTTACTTCCGTCATTATGGGAATGGACGCCGTTTCCTATCTGATTGAAACCGTGCCCGAGAAGGCCAAGGAAAAGCTTGATGTCCTGCGCAGTGTAACCCGCAATGGACTTGAAGAAGTACGCCGCAGCATTCATCAAATGGTGCCCCAAGAAGGCGATACGCTGCTTTCCCAGCAATTAACCCGGCTTGCCAATGAATTCGCCCTTCATACGGGAACTCAAATCAAGTTTACGACTATTGGTGACGAATACGATATTCCTAAGCAAACCAAGCTCACCCTCATTCGCTGCTTGCAGGAATCGCTCACCAATGCCAAGCGACATGGCCGTGCCGCTTCCGTAGAAATTCAACTCACTTATACCGATCAGCAAGTCAGTATACGCATTGAAGATGATGGCGTTGGCTCTGAGCACCTGAAAGTAGGCTTTGGGATCAATGCTATGCAAGAACGTATATCCGCCCTGCAAGGAAACCTTCAGGTAAGCTCTTCCTTAAGCCAAGGCACCATCGTTCATTGCTCCATACCGGCCAAACGGGTACCCACCTTCTAATTGATTTCCGGTTAGGAGTTCCTCATGTTACAATATGGATGATTGTCAAAATACAGAGGCCGTCTGTATCACCATTGACCAGAAATTTTAGGTGGAAAAGGTAAGGGGCCGCATCTCCTTCAGGCGAGAGTCCCCAACAACACTTAGAATGCCATTAACCTTAGGAGGCGCCAAGCATGAACCCTAACCCGCTCAAACTGCTTCTGGTCGATGATCAGGATTTAATTAGAGAAAGCTTGCACATTGTACTCGATATGGACCCGGATATTCAAGTCGTAGGCTTGGCCGAGAACGGACACGTTGCTATAAAACAGTGCGAAGAGCAGCAGCCTGACGTTGTGCTGATGGATATTCACATGCCCGTCATGGACGGTGTGGAGGCAACCAAACAAATCAAAATGGCATGGCCGCATATTCGTGTTATCATCCTGACGACGTTTCAGGAAATCAGCTATGTGGTTGATGCCCTTGGCGCAGGAGCCGAAGGCTATCTGCTCAAAGCCATTCACCCCAAGGATCTCGCCGCCGGGATCAAATGGGTGCATCAAGGCGGTACACTCATCCCGCAGGATATCGCCAAAATGCTCGTTCAGCAAGCAAGAGGCGCTGCCGACGCTGCCGCGCCAGATACCGGCATCAAGCCTGCTGCCGATGAGCCTGCCCGAACCGATGCTTATGGACTAAGCGATCGCGAAGTTCAAGTGCTGCACTGCATCGCCGATGGCCTGAACAATAAGGAAATCGCCGAAAAACTTTATTTATCCGAAGGCACCGTGAAGAACTACATCTCCAGCATCTACTCCAAAATGGATGTCCGCGATCGTGTGCAGGCTTCGAAGAAAGCGCACGAGGAAGGGATGTTGTAGATTCGTGCCTTGCTGGCACTATGAACAGTAAAAAAAGACTTTGGCTAGCTAGCAGCTGCGCCAAAGTCTTTTTTCTGTTGTATCCCATTTGAGGCCCAATCGTGGCTCATCGATTTTGAAAGCCTGTAAAAGTGCAGGCTTTTTCGAGCAAATCGTCAAAAAAAAGAGAAAGCCTGCAATTATGGTTACTACTCAGCACCTTATTCAAATTCTAAAATTTGGTTTAATAGATAGTAACCAATACTTTAGAGTGAACGAGGTGAGAGGCATCATGAATATAGAAGAAATTGATCGGATTATGCTCAGTGACTTGGCATCCATTAAGTCACTCATCCTGTCTCTGGTTGCCAAGGTTGAGCACCTCGAAAACGAAAATAAGGAGCTTAAGCGGCAACTTGGCCAAAACTCGCAAAACAGCAATTGGCCGCCGTCTAGTGACCTGAAGCGTGAACCTAAGAATCACCGGAAGTCCGGCGGAAAAAAGGGAGGACCTGTCGGCCATAAAGGGCATACCCTTTCTTGCATAGACGATCCCACTACAACCATTATTCATCCGGTTTTAGTCTGTGAGAACTGTGCGGTCTCACTTGAGGACGTCGCATGTCTAGGGTATGAGCGTCGACAGGTTTTTGACATCCCTGTTCCTGTCATGGAGGTGACGGAGCACCGAGCCGAGAAGAAAAAGTGCCCATGTTGCCACACCTTGCAGAAAGGCATCTTCCCTAAAGGCGTCCATGCACGTGCCCAATACGGTGAGCGGTTCACTGCTGTAGCCGCTTATTTGCATACGCACCAAATGCTCCCGCTTGCTCGCACAACCGATCTTCTTCATGTGTTGACGGGGTGTCGGCCAAGTCAGGCAACACTTCTTTCAAGTATCCGTAAAATGGCTGAAAGCTTACTTCCCTACGAAGAGGTCATTCGTCATAATCTCCTTGCCAGTCCCGTAATCCATGCCGATGAAACGGGCGTGCATGTAGACAAAGAGGGACACTGGGTTCATGTGAACAGTACGAAGAACTGGACCTTGCTTGGTGTCCATTCTAGCCGCGGAACCGCGGGGATGAAGTCGCTAAACGTACTGCCTTCCTATACGGGTACAGTGATCCACGACTTTTATGGGCCGTATTTTAAACAGGATAAAGACTTTACCTTCAAACATGCCTTATGCAATGCCCATTTATCTCGGGAGTGCAAAGGGATTGAGGAATATGACGGGCATCGATGGGCCAGCGCTATGCTCACACTGCTGCATACAAGCTGGTCCATCACCCGCAAGACCAGAAAATTAGGTAGGCCACTTACCGAAACAGCCATCGGCAACTACGAACGACGGTATGAGATGATTCTAGAGATGGGAAAGGTCGAGCTCGAAAAGGAGCCCCTGCTCCAATCAGGGCGCAGGGGAAAACCGCGTAAGAGTAAGGCCGCAAATCTTTGGGCACGATTCCGTGACCACAAGGAAAGTATCTTGGGGTATCTTCGAGATGCCAATATTCCCTTTGATAATAACCAAGCCGAACGTGATCTTCGCATGATTGCCGTTAAGCGGAAAATATCCGGCTGTTTTCGTTCGGAAACGACCCCGGGCTTCTTTGCGACCATCCGAAGCTTTATCTCCACGTTGATTAAACAAAATCATCCTATTCTTACATCACTGAAAT
>NZ_MBTG01000025.1 GCF_002027705.1 Paenibacillus ferrarius
ACAGACACGATTGAGGCACTCATGAAGCAAAGAAAATTGAAGTTGCACAAGAAAGCGTTCATCCATTCGGATCAAGGGAGTCATTATACGAGTCCCACATACCAAAAACTTTTGAAGCAAAAGGGATTAGGTCAATCGATGTCTAGAAGGGGGAATTGCTGGGACAATGCGCCACAGGAGTCGTTTTACGGTCATATGAAGGACCATGTTGACCATCGCAGCTGCCCAACATTGGCAGAACTACAACGTAAGATTGACGGTTACATCCGCTACTACAACAACAATCGATATCAATGGGGATTAAAAAAGATGACCCCTGTGCAATACAGGAATCATCTATTGTTAGCTGTCTAGATTTAAACTGAGTTTTTTCAAGTGTCCTTGACAAAGGGTCCAGATCAAACATCCAAGGGCTTTTTCGTGCTACCACCTAAATTATGTTCATCAATGCCTTATTCCTACTACTTCTTTTTTCTGCTCTTACCATGATTTGGTTTGTTATCCTTTTGGTCTTTAGCGTGATTCTCTTGTTGTTTGTCGTGTGTTGTCATGACATCATCCCACCTGTCTGAGTAATTTGAAACATAAATATTGTACTCATCTAAGGAATAATGTAAGCATCCACTTTGTGCCAATTACTCACTATCATCAAGCAATACATATGCTTCCAAAGCCTTATCAAATACGATGATTTGACTGCCATCGCCATACTCCATGTCATTGACCTCAAGATGATTAAGCGTCTTCTCTTCGCCAGTTTCCCTATGTTTTACATGATATTCCATGAAGTCATCCCCCAAAATAATAAATTCCTCAAAAACTGGCAGCCGCATAGCAGCCGCGAATCCCATTTGGGCTCTGCACCCATAATAATGTTACACTTTAGAGTACCTCCTCGCTATTGGTAGTTGAAGGAAAAAATAAAATAAGCCCGAGCCTCCAAGCCCGGGTTGATTTTAATTACTATTCAACTTTTAACTTGATTTCTTTTCCCGTGAAACCGCCCTGTGCCTTTAAATATAACCCTTTTGCATCTTTAGGAACATCATAGGCCACATATCCAGTAATGCTAAGTCCGGGATTAAGCTTTTTTAAGAAAAAAGATTTATCCATTCCGACTGCCATCATTGCATCTGAAGAGCTTGTAAATTCTCTCTTTTGATCATCATATAATTTATAACTTGCAGCATCTACCGTTATTGCATCTTTTTGATTATTTACAACAGTTAACTTGATAATTTTGAATACACCGTTTGCAGTTGCTCTAAGCAATTCATTGTCACCGACTATTTCTTTACTCTCCATACTCTCTACGGTTATCTTAACATTCGAAGAAGTACCCTCTTTCAAAAGCTGATCTGGCGTTGGCACCGGTGCTTTTGTTTGATCTGCTTTAGCAACCGTTGTTTTGCTTGTATCTTTCTTCTCCTCTTGCTGTTTTCCGTTTACGCATGCTGTCAGTACTAGAGTTGTTATTAGAGCAATTGCAGCTGATTTAAATAATTTCAAAGAAAATCCCCCAATACTAGTTATTATTCCCATTTCCGATTATAACGAGACATCCTTTGTTGGTCTACAAATTTTGGAAGAAAGGCAGGAATTTCGTTATAAATCGACAATATCAGACTATCTGGTAGGATTTGGCGTGGACATTAGAGAATATGTGAGGATACAAATTGAGGAGGAATTTACTTGAAGAAGAAATTATTAATTGCTCTTGGACTTAGTGGAATAATAGCGGCATCTGTTGCGGTCGGTGCCTATGCAGCTTCGGATATAAAACTTTTCGTCAATGGCAAGAAGACAACGGCAAGCGTTGAGATTATTGATGGATCAAGTTATGTTCCTTTGAAATTTGTCGCTGAGGCTCTAGGTCAGGAAGTTCGATGGGATGAAGCCAAACGCGAAATACACATTGGGAAAGAGGCGGACACTTCTTTAGTTGGATACTCGAGAAGCAATCCAGCTCCTGTTAACACAACGCTAACCTTTAAAAAGGAGTCCATCCTAGAAAATTATGAAGGTGAAGTGAGTATTAAAGATGTTATTCGCGGCAATGATGCCTGGGCATTGATTAAAAATACCAATAAATTCAACTCACCGCCAGCAGAAGGCAAAGAATATATGTTGGTTAATGCCACAGTTAAAATCACTGGAAACCAGAAAAAGGATACAAAAGTTGATATCTCTTCCGTTCATTTCACCTTAGTATCAACCCAAGGCAAGGATTACGATGCTATATCGGTTGTATCCCCTGCGCCTACAATCAACACAAGTTTATACGTAGGCGCTGAAAATACTGGATGGTTTGCCCTACAAGTAGATAAAAAAGATACTTCTCCTTTGATAACTTACGCAAGGGCAAATGACGGAACTGGTGGAGTTTGGTTTAAAACGAAATAAATCGAAACCCAAAAATCCCCCGCCAGCCAATAGGCCAGTGGGGGATTTTTGGGTGGAACGTAAGGAGATCTACAGCTTTTCCGTAATTTATCATAGCGAGGTTACGAACTTCATCTCCGGAAAGCGGCTATCCGGTCCTTTCATTAAGACTCCGCCTTGATTTTTCAGATACCTATCGAAGAAATCCAGCATATAAGCATTGATAACGGAGTTCGCTCTTTCTGGCGCAATCTTTCCTGTAATGCCCAGCATTTTGAATATCGGAGAAATGAACTGTACGTCGGCGAAATTCAAATGCTCCGAATTTTCGATATAGAGGAATTGTCCCCCTGAGTCGACCGATTCGCGCATCCGTTCAAGCTCCAATTTTTTGTCTTCCGTTACTTGATCCATCCACTCTCTTGTGTTGCCCATACGTTTAAGCTCTGCCTCCGTGTAGACCCGGTTATCCATCACCATTTTTAATTTTTCGAATTCACTTTCCGAGTTGATGAACAAAAACGGCTTTCGCAGACCCTCTCTGTAACGCAGTCGATAAAGCCCTCCATCCAAGTCTATTCCAACCGCGATTCGCGGATCGTAAGAAGCGTCATAGGCCGTCGCTCCGCCGATGGAATGACCGAACACCCCGACATGACCGAGATCAATCCTCCCTTTTAGATGACTTGGAATCTGCCCCGATTGGATAATCTCGAATTGGTCCAGCGCAAACGCCACATCGCCGGTTAGAACTTTTCCCAACTTGTCGCGATTTCCGCTTTCCGTCCGGTAATCATGGTCGGGCGAGAATAAGTCGTTGGTTGAGATGGTCGTGATTCGACCGTCTGGAAACTCGGTTGCAAATGTATTGTAGGTGTGGTCGATCACTGCCACGATATATCCATGACTCGCGAGATTTTCGGCTTGCGACGTGTGGAGGAACCTGGAAGAGCCGAAGCCGGGATTCGCAAGGATCAGCGGGTATGAAGTCTGTGCCGAAGAGACTTCGGCCCCCGAATAAGCATGACTGGATACGTACTTCAGGTGCCCAAAAGTAAACCCGGGAAGGCCATAGTTCGCAGCCATATAACGTAAAATCCGGGTATCGGGAATAAAGGGAGCGTACTTGCCGGTGCCAGCTTGAGCCGGATACCATACCTGAACCATCAATTCTCTCTTACCATCTCTGGCTTCGCCGAAAATCTCTTCCCTATTCGTATCCACGAAATGAAAAGTTTGCGTTCCTACCTTAAATTCGCCTGTCGGTTCAGGTAGTTTAAATACAGGAAAAGCATACATAAAACCCGCTGTTACGACCAGCATTATCGCTATAACGGTATAAGCTGAACCCAACATGAATCGCGGGATTTTTTGGGGGCCGGTTTTTCTGAAATAGCTATAACCTGAAATGGCTAAAAAAATGATCGTTATGCAGTATGGGAAAAATAGCTGAAATCTGTATCCCTCCACCGTCCAATGAATGACCAGTAAAAGTGTGGCGATCCCGCTTGCAACGAATACTGGAATTCTACGCCGTCCTTTTTTTAATAGGACTGTTAATGCAAACAAGCCGATGTTTGACAAAAAAAGCAGCAGTTCAAACAGCCTCATCTCGATTCTCCTTTTAAAAGATTTCTATTTTCGTTTGTTCCAATCTTATCCGGCCAGGCTGGCCTAAGCTATCGATTTGCCTTACATCTACCTTACAATTTTGTAATTCGATCTTGCGGTATTGGAGGACTCGTAAACCGGTTTCTTTTCAGCTTGATAGAGTGCCGCTTACGTTTATAATAGAGATTACAACGGAACCTAATCCGGCCTATTCAAACCATAGAAACACAGTAAGTTCCAATCGCTCTTCGGCGAAGGCATGCTGGTGTTTTTTTAAATCAGAAAAGGAGCCAAGTCCTATGTTTAGTATCCTGATTGTAGAAGACGATCTTAAGCTGGCACAGCTGCTTCAATCATATATGGAGAAATACGGGTACCTGGCTGAAGCAGTCCAGGAGTTCGACCGCGTTATGGAGGTGTTTCAGGACATTCGTCCAGATCTCGTGCTGCTCGACGTCAATCTGCCCCGTTACGACGGCTATTACTGGTGCAGGCAAATTCGAACGGTCTCCACCTGCCCGATTCTGTTTATCTCCGCCCGCGACGGCAAGATGGAGCAGGTCATGGCGCTGGAGAACGGGGCGGACGATTATATCGCCAAGCCCTTCGATTATGAAGTGGTAATGGCCAAGATCAAGAGCCAGCTTCGCCGCGCTTACGGCTCATACGCCCTAGGCAAGAGGGAACGGACCGTGGAATGCGCAGGACTCGTGTTGTATCCCGAAAGGCTTGAGCTAACCTTATCCGGCAAAAGCGTAGATCTCAGTCATAAAGAATCCTTGCTGATGGAAACACTCATGGAAAGCAGCTCCAAGGTGGTCAGCCGCGATTGGCTTCTGGACAAGCTGTGGGACAGTCAACAGTTAGTTGACGACAACACGCTTAATGTCAATATCACACGCATCCGCAAAAAATTATCCGAGCTCGGCATTGAAGAAGCATTGGAAACCGTGCGGGGAGCCGGGTATAAACTACGGCCTTTCTGGAGGGAGGAGCCATGAGGCTGTTTTGGAGAGAACATGTTCCGTTAGTGTTCATGTATGCCGGGCAGCTTCTGCTGACTGTTTATATGTGCCGCTTATCCGGTTTCCGAAATACCTTCGATCTTGTGTACATCTGCATGGTAAATACGGCCTTATTCGCTTTTTACTTGATCTACCGTTATATCCGCCATTTTCGATTTTATAGGAGTCTGACTCGTCCTCTTCCGTCAATTGACGAATCGGCCGAATTTGTCGGGAACGCACCGCTCGCGGATGCACTTGGACATCTGCTCCAGGGGAAGTATCGTCTTTATCAGAACGATATTGAGCGGTACCGTAAGAAGCTAAACGATCACATCACCTTTATCAATCAATGGGTGCACCAGATGAAAACTCCGCTATCCGTTATGCACCTTGCGGTTCAGAAAGAAACCGACCCCTTCTTTGACAGCATGCGAGAGGAAATAGACAAGCTGAAGAAGGGGCTTGACACGGTGCTGTATACCTCACGATTGGATGCGTTCGAGCAGGATTTCGTAGCGGAGCCGGTGCATCTTCGTCAGCTGGTCGGGAAAGTGGCGGCTGAACACAAAAATTTATTCATCCGAAGTAAGGTCTTCCCGGAAATCCAGGTGGATGACCGATTGATGGTCATGTCCGATGACAAGTGGCTTGCCTTCGCACTCGGCCAATTAATCACCAATGCGGTACGGTATTCGGCCGGCGCAAGCAGCCGTATCATGATTACCTCTGAGGTCCGCGGACAGCGAGCCGTTCTTGAGATTCGGGACAACGGCGCCGGCATCCCGCAACAGGATATCAAGCGGGTGTTCGACGCGTATTTTACAGGGGAAAACGGAAGACGTTTCAGCGAATCCACTGGCATGGGGCTCTACCTGGTTCGGGAGATCGCCTCGCGGCTTGATCATCGCGTCGAGCTTGAATCCGAGCAGGGACAAGGAACAGCAGTACGTATATGGATGGGAATCGCGCATGTTCAAGCTCCTTGAACATGCTTTGTTTTTATTACAGCCTTGTAAGATTTGTTTAAGAATAATCGATGGGATAGCGACCCAGGATCGGTTATGATTATGCGAGAGAGCCTTGGAAATTGGAAATTCCGACCGTATGAAAGGAAGAATGCTTGATATGGATATGTTAATCGTGCGCAATCTGGGAAAAGTTTATGATGGCAGCATCGCGTATAGGGCGATGAGCGACATGAATCTGGTTGTCGAGAAAGGCGAGTTTGTCGGCATTATGGGTCCTTCAGGCAGCGGCAAAACAACGCTGCTGAACGTAGTATCGACAATCGACACGCCTACCTCCGGGGAAGTGTTGATTAATGGGGAAAACCCCCATTTGTTATCCAAACACGATCTGGCCCTGTTCCGCAGACGGAAGCTGGGCTTTGTCTTTCAGGATTTTAATTTGCTAGATACGTTGACCATCGGGGAAAATATCATTCTCCCTCTTACGCTGGATGGGAAAAGCGTGAAGGAGATGGACGCCAAGCTTCATCTGGTGGCCGAAAAACTGGGCATCACCCAAGTTTTGAATAAACGAACCTATGAAGTGTCGGGAGGGCAGCGGCAGAGGGCAGCCA
Source organism: Paenibacillus ferrarius (assembly GCF_002027705.1). GTDB lineage: Bacteria > Bacillota > Bacilli > Paenibacillales > NBRC-103111 > Paenibacillus_E > Paenibacillus_E ferrarius. The sequence goes on from NZ_MBTG01000025.1 coordinate 6,583, forward strand.
TTGCAAGGGCCATCATTCATTCCCCTTCGCTGCTGCTGGCCGATGAGCCGACGGGAAATCTCGATTCCAAATCCTCACGTGATGTCATGGAAACGATGGAGGCCATCAACCATACCGATCATACGACCATGCTGCTGGTCACCCATGACGCTCTCGCAGCTAGCTACTGCCACCGGGTCGTATTCATCAAGGACGGTCGGCTCTATAATGAATTTTACCGGGGGAACAACCGGCAGGCCTTCTTCCAACAGATTATCGATATGCTTTCGCTAATGGGAGGGAATGCACATGAGCTTTCACCGCTTCGTGTCAATTAAGAGGAGTTCCCGGCTTATCCTGTCCATGATGACCATTACGGTCATGGGTCGGGAGGGTCACTAAATGACGTTGCGACAATTTGCCTTCCGCAATGTTAGCCGGAACAAACGAACGTATGCCGCTTTTTTTCTGAGCAGCACGTTCTCGGTGATGATCTTTTTCATTTATGCTGTTTTTATTTTTCACCCTGCAATTAGAAATTCCGGTTTCAATTGGTCGGCGGTTGAGGCAATGACGGTTGCGGAATATATCGTGTATGTGTTCTCCATCTTTTTCGTATTCTATTCCTTCAGTGCCTTCCTGAAATCCCGCAAACGGGAATTCGGCGTGCTCATCATGCACGGCATGACCTACAATCAGCTGCGACAGATAGTCTTTATCGAAAGCATGGTGATCGGCTTCGCTTCCATTGCGGCTGGTCTTGCCGCCGGCATGCTGTTCGCCAAGCTATTCATGATGATCGGAGCCGATGTGATGCAGATGAGCCCGCTGCCATACTACATGCCAAGCAAAGCAATTCTGCTCACTCTGTCCGCATTCGTGCTGTTGTTTCTCGTCATCTCCGCGTTCACTGCCGCATTCGTACGGGCCAGCAAGCCAATCGATCTGCTGAAAGGCGGCGCCAAACCGAAGCCTGAGCCTAAATCATCCGTTTTTCTTACAATTACAGCGATCTGCCTTCTTCTTGCGGGATACATCATATCGTTCCTGGTTAAAGGCGCCACTGTCGTTTTCGCTCTTTTGCCGGTCACGATCATGGTCATCATCGGCACTTACTTTTTGTACACACAGTTGAGCGTGTTTGTGATTCGCACTTTAAAAAGCAACCGTTCTGTCTTTTTGCGCAAAACGAATGTGCTCGTTTTTTCTGACATGGCTTACCGCATGAAGGACAATGCCCGCATGTTCTTTCTCGTGACGATCGTTTCGACAGTCGCCATCTGCGCCATGGGCGGCTTGATGGGATTTCTGGAAACAATCCACAAACAAATCTCGGATGCGTACCCGTTCGCCTATAACTACATCCAAACCACCGGCGATGTCGGGCAAGCAGCCGATCAAACGAAAATAATCGAACAAGTGCTCAAAGAACGGGGAATTCGTTATGATAAATTGTCCGTCCATGTAGCGAACTTCGATTCGATAAATGGACAATCACTGAACTTCATCCGCCTGTCCGAGTATTCCAAGCTTGCCAAAGCCTTGGATTACCCGGTACTGTCACTGCAGGAAAATGAAGCCGCGATCATCTGGACTATGAAAGACCGGCCGTTACCGGACCACGAGTGGTCCGTAAAGGGAACATCCATCACATTGGGCATGAAACAAACCATCGGAAAGGCTGTCACGCCTCCCATTGTCGATGAACCGCTGTTGATCGTTCAGGATCGGATGCTTGACTCCTTTGGCAATCCGAAAAATGATCAGCTTCTAACCGCTTACGATACGGACAGCGCCGATTCAACGGCGGACACGGGGGAAGCCATCGCTGGGCAGCTTGGATATGCACAAACTTCCGGTTTTTGGTTCGCAGCTCCTGCCTATTTGGAGGAACAGATGAAGCGGACCTATAATCTGATGCTTTTCGTCGGGTTGTTTGTCAGTTGCGTATTTTTTGTTGCATCGGGAAGCTTTCTATATTTCCGGCTGTTTACCGACCTGAACGATGACAAGATGAAGTACAGTTCCATAACGAAGATCGGGTTGACCGACAAGGAGCTTGAGAAGGTGGCAAATCTACAGTTGGCGCTATTGTTTTTCGTCCCGCTCGCGGTCGCGCTCATCCACAGCTCGGTTGCGCTCTACGCTCTGCATAACCTGTTCCATTCGCCGGTGATCCATTCGGCCATAACAGTCTGCATCGTTTTCCTTGCCGCCCAATTCCTGTACTTTTTACTGATCCGTGCCCGTTATTTAAAGCATTTGAAACAATCAGCGGGCTTGGTGTAACAACAACGTACACCTATGATGCGTTTTGGAACGCGTTGCAAACGAGAGTCAAAAAGGATGCACCTTTGTCCAATTCAGGAACCTCCTCCAACACATATTTTTTTCCAGTCAGCCGATTGATAAGTTTGTTATACATGCAAAAAAATATATCAGAGTAATGGGATATTTTCGAGTCATCAATCGTGTTGTATTTAGGAGGCGAATAAATGGAAAACAATTCTTTATTGCGTACGGATAAAGAGTTGGCTGAACTCTATCAACGGCATGTCGATCAAGTTTACAGGCTGTGCTATATCTATTTGAAAAATCCCGTTGATGCAGAAGACGCTGTTCAATCTGTATTTTTAAAACTGATCAAATCTCAAATGGTCTTCAATGACCACGAACATGAAAAAGCGTGGTTGATAGTAACCACCAGAAATCACTGTAAAGACGTTCTTACAAATTGGTGGACAACCCGTCGTGTGGCTCTAAATGCTTTACCGGAAGTTTCTTCTTGGAATGGTCATGAGCCATCGGGGAAGGTGCTTGCAAGACTGCTTTCACTTCCAGAAAAGTACAAAATAGTTTTATATCTTTACTATTTCGAGGAGTACTCGGTAAAAGAATTATCAAAGATGTTAGGACACAAAGAAAGCACGATCCAAACACAACTATCCAGAGGCCGCAAACGCCTCAAAATTGATTTGGGAGTGAACTATCTTGAGCAACAAAAATATTAATCGGCTGTTCGAAGCCCTTACGCCCACAACCGAACAAAACGAAAAAATGTTTCAGAACATTCTTGCGCAAAGCCAGAACGAAAATACAAGACGCAGAGGATTTGCACCCGTGAAACGCGCAAGATCTGTAGTATTGGCAGCCGTGCTGATGGTTTGCTTAACGACAACAGCTTTTGCTGCGGCATATACGGGATTAGATAAAACATTCTTAAAATTTCTTAGCCCAGTAAATAATGAGCAGGCAGAATATTTGTCAAATGGCGCTTATATGGTTGACAAACAAGTGGCAAACGAGAATGGCTCGCTTACCATTAAGCAAGTTATCGGCGACAGCAATCTAACCTATATCTTAATGAACTTTACTGCGCCAGAAGGCACTGTTCTAAATGCAGCGCGTTACCGTTTCGGGGATAGCATGATTACGACTGATCAGGACTATCAGAGTATAGGATTCAAGGTGCTCGACGATGGAAATCCTGTTGACAATAAAATTAGCTTGGTCATGAATATTATGACTAAAAATTCAATCGCGGGACAAACCGTTAATTTCAGATTCAAAGATTTACAAGCAGCAGATCCACTTCCGGGAATTTTTGAAACGGTCATACCAGGTTCTTGGGAAACAGCTTTTAAGCTGGATTTCAAGGAGTACTCTAACCTTTATCAGATTGATCAAAACATTACCATGTTTGGTTATGAGGCATTATTAAACACGATCTCCGTCTCGCCAATTTCGATTTCTTTAAAGATTCAAAGTAGATCATTGAAAGAGATTAACGAAGCCGCCGGTAGATTAAAGGAAATTGGTCAAAATAAATATTCGGATAACTACCCTATCACGATAAACTATAAAGATGGTTCCTCTGAAACAACTAGCATTTTTACTGGATTGCATTTGCTAGATTATCTAAATGACCAAATGCTTACGATCAAAACTTTTGAACATGTTATAAATGATAAGGAAATCGCATCTATCGTATTTTTTGATAAAGAAATAGCACTAAATTGACCTTATAATCGTTGGTGTGAGAGGTGTGTGAAAATAAACGTGGAACAGGTATAAGATCAAATAAAAAAGAGAGCCATTTTGACTCTCACAATTAATCGCTGCTACTGCTACTGCTGCTGCCTCCGCTGTCACTCCCACCTCCACTGTCACTTCCGCTTCCGCTAGAGGAATCATTGTGATGGTGATGGTGATTGTGATGTTGGTGATCATGATGAATATGGCTATGGTTATTATGATGATTGTGGTGATGGCGATTCATATCATGATCCGAAGAATTATTAACAAAGAAATCAGAGCCCTGATTGTGATCATGGGCAGAATTGCTTCCCCTCTTCCTTTCTTTGTTGAACAAACCAATTAGACAAAAAACAACGAATAGAATGACAATAATAACCATCAAATTCATCAAATCAGTCCCCCCTAATCATTCATTACAAATATTCCTATTCTTCACAATTAATCAGCATAGAAAATAACTTTAACTATTGCAGTGTTAGACAGCTTATCATATAACTCATTGATTAATGTATGATAAACCACAGCTACATTTGCTTTATAATTTGAAAGGTCATCCGCTAATTTTCTTAACTCATCCCCATCAAATGATTCATCTTCATAATAATCACAAAGTCTGCTTAAATAAAGATAACTTCTATATACATTTTCTTTCTGATAAAATATAGCCTTATGCAAATCATCATCAATAGGAAAAAAGTCTATCATAACATTATTACTATCAAACATATGACCATCTAATGCCATGTACCTACCCCCGAAACTTTTTTCATTTAACTTGCTAGAACATCTTCCATTATAAGGTACCATGTGTACGGAAAAAAGCTGCATTTCGGCAGCTCTTTTTAATCTAATTATTTGAATTAATTTGCTACTCTGTTCCGATTAACTTCTTAATTAACTCATCCGCATTCTTGAAATTAACATCCTCTGTCACCGCTAAAATTGTGCCATCTTTTCGAACAAAATAATTCGTAGGTATCCCCATAACTCGATACTGGGATGAAACCGTACCTTTGTCATCATACAGAACAGGAAAACCTATCTGATATTCTTTAATGAATTTTTGTGCATCTTCTACATTATCACTCATTGTTACATTTACTGATACAAAATCAATTTCGCTGCTATATTTTGAATATAGCTTATTTAACTCTTCCGCTTCTTTTTTGCAGTACTTACACCATGAAGTCCAAAAATTAATTAATTTAGGTTTACCACTGTTTCCAGTTATAGCGTGTGATTGACCGTCTATATCTTTTAAACTAAAATCAATCATATTACCGTCGTACCTATCCAACATTATATAATCAACAGGTTTAACTGAAAAATGATTAATCAATGTGTAAGATACAATAATAATAAAACCAGCTAAAATAACTAATGACACTACTTTTTTACTCAAATGTTCCCCCCGGAAAAGCCACGATATGAATAGTTGAAAATCGTATACCTAAATATCGTAACATATCTTGCCAAATAATTGAATATATCGATTGAAAAATACGGAGACAAAAACCATTAAAAACCACATATTCCTTACGGCTTTTAAAAAGCCCGCGCGATAATCCGCACAGGCATTTATAACTCACATACGTATATGTATTTTTGATAACATCATCTAACTATTTCAATTTAATAGGCATTGCCTGAACAGGGTTATATTTACTTCCATCCGTAGATCCTTCTAATACAAAATCAATGGTCTTGATATCGTCCAAGTTCATATTTACTGGAACTACAATTTTTCCTTTTTTCACTGTCTGTAGAGAAAAGCTGCCATTTAAGTCATCCGAGTAATTGACGGGATTGCTTATTTCGATAAAGTTATCATAATTCAAACGAATACTTCCCTTTGTTGGAGACCATTCCAATGTGGAGTATGTTGTATTTTCAATACTCACATCGAATATTATGGCATTAATGGGATTTTTCGTTTTGCTATTTTCATATGCCGTATCTAAGGTAATTTTGGAAATTTTCATCAATAAACTCCCAGACCATATCGTTGTTTCAACTTCATACGTTTTCGTATTTTTGATATTAATTGTACGTTTAGATTCATCCCAGTTAACATCTGCTCCTAATGCTTCTGAAACTGTGCGTAATGGCACATAACTCAAACCATTAACAATTTGGATATCAGCGTTAACTTGCTTTCCATGAACAAATAATCGAATATCCGTTGCGGCATACGCACCAATTCCCACTCCAAAGATCAGAACCAATACCATGCATAAAGCTACTAGTTTTTTATTCATTTCTAGTTTCTCCTTATTTTTGGGTTATCTAGTAACTAATTCGACAATATTTGGCATTTTCCTGCAAGTTTAATATTCTACTTTAAATCTTGAGAAATGAAATGGTACTCTTCCTCCCACAAAGAATTTCCACATTGTTACATTTGAGTTCTAATGATACAATGAAAAATATTATTTTAGGGGGAGAAGTTTTGTCGAACTTTGCACCGAAAACAAAGGAAGAAGAAATGATGGCATACGAAAATCAAGTACAGAACGACATTCAATACATAGCTTTTTGGAAGCGAGTCCAGATGCATCTCTTGGACTTTTTAATCATTGGCATTCCTGCCGTTCTGTTGTACAGATTCTCACTAAGCACATCGATTAAAATTAATTCCGTTTTTCCACTCATCATTTATTGGCTATTATTTTGTGCTTATTACGTGTTCATGACCGTCAAGTTTGGCGGAACGCCCGGAAAATTACTTAGTAAAGCTAGGATTGTAGATAAGAACGGGAGATTTCTTCATATAGGAACTGCCTCAATTAGATACCTACTCACCTTTCTATATGCCATTATTATGGTGCTCAAACTTAAAGAAGGAATTGATTTAAAAGTTAGTTCTAATGATATCAACCACTTTATTAGCACTCATGAAGGGTATTTTTCATCCATCGGCAATTTCATTGGAATTATCACTTTCGTTGAATGTCTTATTGCGGCATTTAACAACAAGAAAAGGACATTACACGACCTAGCTGCTGGAAGTTATGTCATTTCTCATGATACATTTAAACGGATGAAAGAGAACGCTGAGATCCGAATTGATTTAACTCGTGAAGATACCTTCATATCAACTCAAAACGATTAAAGGAGAGCAATCTTGTTTAACAGACTCTTTAGCAACATATATGTTAAGCTTTCATCATTTAAACAGAATATCAAGACACTCCCTGGAGATCTCAATACATTTAATGAAAATTGGATTGCAACCATTCGCTTAGAAATCGATGAAGTGGAATTATTCCTAAATAACGTAGGTTCATTGATTGAAAATGGTTTCGAAGCTACTGAGATTATCGCTGTCATTTCAAAGATTAACGATTATTGTTTACAGGCTGCCTAGTTCACTTATTGGTTTAGAATTTATCACTGATAAAGAACTGGCAGAACAGATTCAGGTAGCAGCAGAATTGTATGAAAATGAACCGGATAAAATGTGGCATTAATTAAGGAGGCCGCCATCCCCTTTTGATGTAATAATAAAAAAATAGGCCTACAACGGTTAAAGTTGTAAGCCTATTTTGTATGCAAACGATGGCACAGGACTAGAGCCCCTATCCCCAATTTGTCTTGAGAATCCAGCAGCTCAGTTCGGCTCATCTGACGATGAAAACCTGCATAAGTGCAGGAATTTTCGGGTGAATTCGGTTAAAAAGTGGAAATTGCTGCAATTGTGCAGGTAATTCCATCTTTTCCAGCCTTTAATCCAGAAAAAGCCTCAAAAGCCTGCACAAACGCAGGAATTTCATGATTGAGGCTACTCCAAGAGCAAAAAAGATGCACAATTGCAGGTTTATGAAAAGCAACTAACGTTAGAGCGAGACTGCATCATGGGACAGTTCCTACCCTGCAATCTTCCACCCGATACTTAGTCACTAAGGGGTAAGCTTCACTCCCCCAAACCCCAAGAATATCAAAAGAGCTGAATGCTAAGCAGTCAGCTCTCTGCGTTTGCGGCTTAATTGCCGTAAAGCTTATTCAACCAATGTACGCCTGTTGGAACCTGCTTCCCATTGCTTTCGATCTCAATAACATCCACATATGGCTCCTTGCTCATTTTCTGTAAATCCTCTACGTAGGCCGTACCTTCTAATTCTGTAAAATAGAATTTAACAAATTCGGTTTGCTTCGGTCTCATCAAAGTCATCACTTCCAGGCCGGTATCATACCAACTGACTGTATATTCTTCTTCATTCTCTTTAATCCCAGCCGCATAAATTTGAGAAAGGGTCAAGTTATACGTTTTAACCAGTTCATCAGGTCTTATCATTGCGTTATTTTTGAATGTGATAGCAAATTTGACTTTATTTCCGCCAGTTGCAAATTTTAAGTTTCGAGCGGCCCCAAGCTTATAGGATTCAAGTTTATCTTTGGAATTAATTAAGGCGTAACTCTTCTCTTTGGCCGTATTGGCTTCATCTTGCCATGTATATTGCTGGAAGGGATTATCGAACGAATTGGGAAGATAGTAATCCCTATATTTCTTATCTGTCTCCTCTGCATCTTTGAACTTAATCGTTGCAATCTCATCGTCTGTTTTGACCAGATCATTAAGCGTTCCATTGGGTTGAGCATATCTTTGCAAAGAGCGAAAAGATACTTGAGAATCCCCTTCCACGGTGTGGAGCCAAGCCGTATAGAATTCATAGGTCTTATCTTTGTTTAATTCATTAATGTTCAGAATTGATAATTTGATTTCTTCGCCATCTGCATCGGTGGCTAATTTTCTAGTAAATTTAGCACCAGGAGCATTGGTGAACATAAGTTTTGATCTTAAGTCATCGAATTGATTCACTTTGTAAAGCAGTGCAGGAAAAAATTGACGATTAACATCATGATCTTGAAACAGTTTTAATTGATCAGCATTCCATTGGAGCTTACTCGTCGTCATAAGTATCTTATTCTCGATTTTCACGGATTCCACAGCTGTTTTGCTTGGTAAATCCCAGTTCGAAACGGACTCTGCATAAGCAGTGGTTCCAAACACCATTGCAGCTGCACTAATTGCTACTATCTTCTCCCATTTGGACATCAAACAATCCCCTCCTTTCTCTATATTAGCACAATTTACCAAATTATTCCCTTTTATCACATTGTTTTTTTATTCCCTCTTTGCAGTTAGCTTTTTTCAATCGCATACATAATTAAATGGTCTTAATTAAAACATATACTAACGAGACATACGGGAGGGAATTTAGATTGAGTCTTTTTCATCTGGGTTACATACTTGCTCTTGGTATTCCACTAGTTCTCGGCAGTATCGGAATTGCATGGCTAGTTTTTCATCGAAGCAAGAGAAAAAGCCGGTAAAACGGCTTCTTTCTTCTCCTCCTACGAATCTTTATTTTTTCTTTGTTAAAAGACACAAAAAATCCACATTCCTCCTTCTAAATATGTTAAATTGATCTTATAACCTACTTGGAGGAGCTGCCTTGAACAACATGACAGAGAAACTCGTTTCTCAACACCGACAATATGTGAAAGACAATCCAAAGGAGCTTGAGAAGTACGCTACATTATATGAGCATATGCTCTTTTATTTCACTGTTATTAGGGGGATCGATGAGCAAACAGCGCTAGGGTATATTCACGATCTAAAAACGGATTTATCCTGCGACATTGTAACAGCCATTGTTTCGAGTGAGATCGTTTAATTTAATCATTTATTACCAAGAAGAGGATAATAGCCTCTTCTTTTTTCTATTTATGCTGCTTCGTATTTCTTCCCATCCGTTGTCCACTTTGATTAATTAAACGGTTCTTGAATAACTCTACCCATATATGGAATACTACTGACGAAAAAAGTATGGTCGATACTTCCAACAACGAAGTAAATATAAGGAGTGTTCCTGTGATGCTTACTGAAATAGAAGAGTTATCGAAGAAGCTCCATCAATTAGAGATGGATTGGTGGATTCATCATGATCTATTCACTTTTCAATGGTGGTTTATTGTCGTGGTTAATCTGCTGTTTTTCTTGGCATTCCTTTTTCTTATGGACCGAGGAAGAGCTCTTAGAATTACGGTAGCCTTCTTGCTGAGCTTTATCATCCTGGGAACATTTGATCAAACAGGCCAATTCTTCGGGCTATGGAGTTATGCGCATGAGTTCATTGGTTTTACTGAGAACTACAATGCTGTTGATTTTCTGGCTGTGCCAAGCATCTTCGCTCTCACCTATCAAATGTTTACGCCATGGCGAATCTTCTTAGTGGCAAACTTGCTTGTTTGTCTGTTGAATGCATATATTGCAGAACCTATTTTCGTCGCCCTTGGTATTTATAAATTAGATAACTGGAGCTACTCAGGGTCCTTTGTTCTTTTGTTCGTTGTAACACTTTTAGTCAAATCCTTAACGGATCTGATCGGCAGTGATAAGAATACCGAGGATTACCGGCCAAAGTCGCAGCGTACATTCGGAAACAAAGAAAAAGCTCGATAATTGCACCGCAAAAAAATAATCCCCACTCGCTAAAAAGCAAGTGGGGATTATTGCATGAATAGGCTCGGTGGGGGTCGAACCCACAACCTACCGGTTAAGAGCCGGTTGCTCTGCCATTGAGCTACGAACCTGCACAAGTTCAGTTCGTTCATAATACCATAAGGACTTGCTATGGTCAACAAGTTCTTTGCATAATGAAAAAACTTAAAAATCAATCTGACTTTTCAATTGCCAATATGCTTTGCTTCCGTTAAAATGAATATCGGATCATACGTTCGCAATCTATCATTTAAGGGGTACTGCATGTCAATTGAATTTGAATCTTTAACTCATTTCCTTGTAAAAGCCAAAAAACAAGCTTATGCCTCGCAAGGCGATGAAGCCACTGTTCGCTCTTTCCTCAATGGCTCCAAGCAATTAGAAATTCGCTCCGGCGACTATTTCTACAGAGACATCTATTTTGGCTTTTCTTTCTTTACAGGTATAGAAACGGTGGAATATCGAGACCGGCCCATCTGGTCCATGGTATATTCCGGCGGGATTACGATGCCCGATGCTTCGCGGGAAACGACCGTGCGCCTCTTTTCTTTTTTGAGGAATGCGCTGCGAATGGTAGATAGTGAGCATCCTTACCGCGGCCCGCAGGCTCACGAAGAGCACTCCTATTTGTATCAAAATGAAGTGAGCGGCACCTTTGAAAGCTTTTCGGGGCACGAAACGATTCATACCCAGAATACGAAAGTTTATGAATTGAGATACAGCGGCGGCATTATTTTATAAAACTCATTCTACAGTCAGAAAAGAAGGTAGCAGGTATACGATGCAAGATCCAACAATTTTTGAGCGCATGCGTAACAAATATGCCGATGAAGACAGAGCTAAGCTCGTGATGCTGCAGTTAAGAACTTTAATGGAACAAAAGAAAAAGAAGAAATGGTATCAGAAATTGAAGACTCCGACCAGAACTCAGCCAACCAGCTGGAACGAATAACAGGTCTGGCTTCGCACGCAGAATCCAGCTACATAGAAAGAGGCTTCCCAGCGTAGTTTTCCTACTGTTGTGAGCCTCTTTCCTTTTAATTGCCTCTTTTTTTGGAATAGTACAACACGCCTAGATAGTGTGCGCCCGTAAATAAGGTGAGAATCCCAAAGAACAGCAGAAATCCGCCTTGACGATCCCGGAAAAATAGTTGGAGAACGAACAGAGCCAGCGATATTTCGCTCCAGAGCAGCGTTCTTTTTTTGAGCTGCGTGAGATCCGCGGTGGATTTGCTAATTTTACGGAGATTCATGTAGGTAAGACCTGCGAGTACGATGACGCCTATAGCGATAACGAGAATGTAGCTTAAATTGCCCGACATATGACTCCCCCAATTCTGATGTCAACTGTTCTTCCTATGTAACGTGTGACTTTATCTTACATGGAATAAGGTTCGTTGTCTATTTGAAAAAGGAGTTTGGTTTTCTTCGTAGAATGTTATACGTGAATGAAAATCACTTACGAATTCCAGTCATGAAGGAGCGTGTCTCATGTCCAACCTATTATTTAAACCCTTAGAAGCGTCCGATATCCCTGCTTTAATGGCGATTTACAACCATTTCGTTGTCCACACGACGGTTTCTTTTCATACCGAACCTGTAACGATCTCGGAATTCACAGAAAGTGTGATCCACCCGAACCCGCTTTATCAAACAGATGTCATCCTGCTGGACGGCATTGTACAAGGATATGTACAAGTAATGCCGCATAAAAAGAAACAAGCCTACGACACGACGGGCGAAGTGACGATTTATTTGCATCCGGATTGCGTAGGAAAAGGGATTGGCTCTGCCGCTATACAGCACATTGAAGCGGTAGCCAAAGAGCGCGGCTTCCACTCGCTGATTTCTACCATTTGCTCAGATAACAACCCCAGCATTCATACCTTCACCAAAAACGGCTATATACAATGCGCACATTTCCGTGAGGTTGGTTTCAAATGGGGCACATTTCTCGACATCGTTACGTATCAAAAGATCCTAGGTTAATCGGCTAATGGGTTAATAAATGCCAATTCAGACCCCCGTCTGCCGTGCCCCACAAATCTCTGGCGTCCCACAGCCAGCCGCTGGTTGAATTCGGAAAGCTCACTTGCAGCTTGCTTTCCAGTGGCTGGAAGGTGCCAGGGAATTCATTCTGACTCCACGTCTTGCCGCCATCTTTGGTTTGGAGCCATTGCCAGGATTGCCCCTGCACCCCACTAGTGTTCTTTTTGATTAAAAGGAAGCCGTTTTGCGCATCTGAAAAAGAAATCGCTTGCGGCGCGCCAGGGCTTGGCCATTTGCCTGCCTCCTCCCACGTTTCCCCATCGGTCATATGGTAAAGCATCATGGTTTCTTTATCTTTCTTACTAGGTCCAACAAACCATCCCTCCGTGGAGGATAGGAACGTAAACACGCCATCTTCTTTGGAAGGAAACGGAATTCGGTTGGATACCCCCCAGGTCAAGCCACCATCCTGCGTGCGTATCAGTTGCAAATCTTTCTCTGTTCGGACAGCCAGCAATCCCTTTTGCCGATCAAAAAAACGAAAATAAGGTGTCCCTCTCGATCCTTCAAGTCCCGGCAAATCCTGAGCAATCACTTCCCATGTCTGACCTTCATCTGAGGTTAATCGAAGCTCCGACTTGCGTGTGCTAGTCTCCCCTGTGAACATCCAGCCAATTCGCGTATTCAGAAAGGAAAGCAAATTAGGTCCGGCTTGATTAGTCACTTTACTCTTCGCCTGCCAGGACACTCCCCCATCACTTGTTTGGAGAAACGTCAGTTCATCATTGCTGGCGGCAAGACCATATCCATGCAGCTCATCGACAAACGAAAGTGCTTTCGTGGGAATAAGCCTTACGGGATTCGCTTGTGTATTTACACGGACCTGCTGCCCGGAAATCAACGTAGAGCCGATATCTGACTTGGTTTGCAAGGAAGGCCTCGGGCTAGGAGACGGCGCAGAAGTTCCTTCATGAATACAACCTGCACACAGTAGAAAAATCGTAACAATGACTAATTTCTTGTTGCTCATCAAGGCTAACATAACCGCACTCCTCTCCTTTTTTTGTGGCTCCTCACCAGTCCTAGATATATGTAATGACGGTCTATGCCGCTAAATAGTTCATGTCCAGCTGGATTGCTATATTTTCACTGGATAGGATCTCCCTCGTTAACAAAAGCTAGAGCATATTCATAATGCTCGGAGGGATTGCCATGACAAAGCTGGTTTGCTCCATCATCATTGTTTGCCTGTTAACAGCAGGCTGCGGTGTATCCAACAGAAAGCCATACTACGATCAGCGCTCTGCACAAAATGCCCATGTGGATGAAGAGGAATTCACAGCAAAGTCTCCTATTTACAGCAGTAAGCTCGATAAGGAGCCTGCAACAAGGCCAATTACGAGCACGCTAACGCCTGCTTCGCCATCCATGCCATCTGCAACACCTACGGCGACCGCTCAACCTGAAACAACACCAACCGCTCTGGCGCCTAGCCCAGCGCCCAAAACTAACACGAAGAAAACCGTACAACCCGAAGCTTCCAAGAAGCCCTCGGTCCCTGTTCAGAAAAACCAAGGACGGGTTAAGCTATCTCAGAAAAAGCTAACCCTCTCGCAACTGGCCGTAAAGTATCCAGACACCTTCAAGCTGCGTGGATCTGCTCAGGAAAAGAAAATCGCGCTCACCTTCGATGACGGACCCGACACCCGCTTCACCCCAAAGGTGCTGGATGTCCTTAAAGCGAATCAGGTGAAGGCTACTTTTTTCGTGCTTGGCTCTAAGGCCAGCTCGTACCCCGATGTTATTAGGCGGATCGTGAATGAAGGCCATGTTATCGGCAATCACTCCTACAGCCATGCCAATCTGCCTAAGCTGACGGTCGATAAATTCCAAAGCCAGATTATTAACACGGAAAGTGTGCTGCAAGGCTTAATTGGCTATGCACCTAAGCTCATCCGCCCGCCTTACGGTGCGATCAATGAGGAGCAGGTCAGATGGGTCGCTGACCACCATTATTTGATTGTGAACTGGAATGTCGATTCCCTTGACTGGAAATCACTATCTTCGGATCAGGTGCTGAACAATATTATGCAGCAAACGAAGCCAGGCTCTATCATCCTGCAGCATTCCGGTGGCGCTGACAGCCAAGACTTGTCCGGCACAGTCCAAGCCCTCGGACCGCTGATTAGCAAGCTCAAAGCAGCTGGCTACACCTTTGTAACCGTCCCTGAGCTGCTGCATGTTGCCAAAAGCAAATAAGCCGGAAGCGCCGCCACGAAGGGGCGCGCCCGGCTTTTCTTTTTAGCCCTGCAGCTCAGTAAGCAACCAGCAGCCGCGGCCCCCGTGCCAAAATGAGCCTTGCAGCCTCCACGGTTTTGTACTACAATTTAATTCGTAATAATTACTTATAAAATCGATCATAAAGGAGATCTCCTTTTGAGCAAAGTTCCTGTTATTGTACTGAGTGGATTTCTAGGCAGCGGCAAAACAACACTGCTCCTCCGCATGCTTCAAGAAGCATCCGCCTTTAACCTTACACCCGCCGTTCTTATGAATGAGCTGGGCAAACAAGATGTGGATGGGCATCTTCTCCAGCAAGCCTCACCTGATGTGAACCTAGCCAAACTGCTCGATGGCTGCATTTGCTGCAGCAAGAAAAGCGAGATCAGCGATTCAGTGAAACAACTGCTTGCGCGCAAGCCGGATGTCATTCTTATTGAATTAACCGGTGTAGCCAATCCGGAAGAAATCGTCGATGCCTTGACCGAACCTCTGCTGCTTTCGCGGGTAAAGCTGCACAAGGTCATTACTGTCCTTGATGCTGAGAATGTGCTTGACTATAACAGCATTTTCGCCTCCGACCGTGAACTCGTTCATACGCTGCGCAGACAAATCGAGGTTGCCGATCTGCTGCTTTTGAACAAAATCGACCTGGTCTCTGACAAACAATTAACATCGATACAAAAAGCGATCCGCAAATCCAATGAGCGTTCTCTGCTGCTGCCAACGACGCATAGTCAGTTTGATTTAGAGCTTGTTTTCAGTTCGCTTGTTTCACAAGAACCCGCAGCTTCCCAAGCACCTGCCTTTAATAGAAGACTGCAGTTCCAAGCCCGTAAACCAGCTCAGCCGCCCCATGAACCATCCAGTCATCCGGCATCTTTCTCGCGCATACATACGATCACGCTGCCTATCGATGAGCATTTCCCTTTGACACAGCGCATCGTGGATCGCTATTTAGCTAAATGGGGAGCAGCCCTGCTGCGCGCCAAAGGATATTTGCATCTCGGTCCAGAGCGAGAATCCGTTCTTATGCAATATGCCGGCAAACGCGTCAATTGGCAGCCCGCCTCTTTTGAGAGCGCGCCATATCTGGTTCTCATCGGCTTGGATCTTGATATCGAGGCTCTCCAAGCAGACTGGCATCAACGACTGACGGCGTCCCGTGATTAAATCATGCTGCGCAAAAAAGCAGTCCGCTGAGTTACCTCGGTCAGACTGCTTATCTATTTTAGGCCAGAATCGATTGAATTTGAATATTTCTTTCCTTGCTCAAGTCCACAAACGCATTGCCCACCTTCACCAGCGGACTGCCAATATCATGAGGATTAAGATAAATAACCTCTCCGCGGCGGCCGTCTGATAACAAGACATCGTTACCAATTAAATGAGCGGTAATGTTGCTGAGAAATACAGAAATAATTTCCGGCTCGAATTCGCCGAAGGTGCCTTCCCGCATTTGCTTAATGATTTCATAGAAGGGCATAGGCTCATGATAAGGACGTTTGGAGGACATCGCATGAAAAATATCCGCTATCGCGACGATTTTGCTATATACATCAATCTGATCTCTTTTGAGCCCGAAGGGATACCCTCTGCCGTCTTCCCGTTCATGATGCTGAATCGCAACAGACGCTACACGATGCCCTACACCAACGGTGTCTCGTAACATTTCGTAACCAAACACCGTGTGCTGCTTAATCACCGTATATTCCTCTTTGGTCAGCTTGCCTGGCTTATTCAGGATTTCGAGCGGGATCTTCACTTTGCCGACATCATGCAGCGTAGCTGCTAGACTTAGCGTTGCCAGCTCGGCACTGCTGAGATTCATCCATTTGCCTATTAAGGTCGACAGCACGCCTACGCCAATATTATGTTGATGTGTATAATCATCCTTAGCCCGCACCGCTTCGAATAACTCGAAGATGTTCGGATTTTCGGTCATTTGCTGCACAGCTGGAATAATTTCTTCGCGAAATTGATGAACGGGTATTTTGCGACCTGTTTGAATCCCTTGAAATAACTGTTTCGCTTGTTTTACCGTTTGCTGCATAAGAACTTCGCTGGACTCTGCGACGGACTTCGCCGGCATCTCCCACACAATCGAAGACATATCCACGCGATGCATCTGAATGAGTTCAAGCTCTTCTGTTCCGATCGTCGCTTTGGCGGGAATGAGGACAAGGCCGACAGAATTAACTATATCGTGTTTAACCTTTTTCCCTATGAAGTTCTTCATCAGCAAATCTCCTATGATGTGGCTCGTATTTACATTTCTTATTTCATTGTAAACGATACTTTACTATTTACAATAACAAATTACATCAAAATTTGACAAAGTTTTTTCCTATATATTTCCTTTTGCAGGTTGGACAAGCATAACAAAGAGAGCCCCGCAATTACGCAGCAGCTCTCAGCTGTATCTATGATTCATCCGTGCTAACCTTAATGCTCCACGCGCTCTGGCGATGCATTTGATTTACAATCCGAACAATAACCGAAAATCTCAAACCGATGGCTTTGAATTTCAAAGTTTTCCGGCAAATCCTGCACTAGCTTCATCGGACAGAACTCGAATGTGACCGTCTTCTCGCAGCTCACACAAATCATATGATGATGATGGTGGGAGAGACAACTGGCCTTGAATTTCAAGCCGTCCGTCAAATGAAACTGCTCCAAAACGCCCATTTCGCTGAGCAGTCGAAGATTGCGGTACACCGTATCGAAGCTTACACCCGGGTATTTGACTTTCATGTATTCATAAACGTCTTTCGGCGATAAATAGCTTCCCGATTCCGCAAATAACGTTGCCAAACTCCTGCGCTGCTCCGTAATGCGCCAGCCTTTTTGTGCCATGGCTCTTAGCATCTCGTCAATCGTATGCTTATGAGTGCCCATTTGCATTACCCCTCTGTCATAAAATGTTCTATTAACATAGTGCCGCAAATCGACCTATTACGTCAAGTAGCGGAGCTGCTGCGACTTTAAAAGTTGTCCTATTCCCCTTTGGAGCCACATAGGTTAAAATAGTAATAATTATCATTAAGGAGTCTTGCGCCAATGCCCACTACCTTGTTTCGAGCCAGCATGCATGTGATTGCAGCTATCTGCTTTCTGTTACTTATGCTTATTTTTTTGAACAAAGATATGCCATCGATCTCCATGTTCACTCTGGAACACATGCAAGCTTTCAAAACCATATTCATCAGCATTTTGCTTGAGGCTATTCCTTTCATTTTATTAGGCGTCGTCCTCTCTTCTTTGCTGCAAACGTTTGTATCCGAGCAAACCATTCGCCGTTTCATTCCGCAGAACCCTATTCTCGGCATTTTATTCGCTTGTGTGCTGGGCATTTTATTCCCCATGTGTGAATGCGGTATGATCCCTGTCGTTCGGAGGCTGATTCTCAAGGGGATGCCGGTTTATATTGCCGTCGTCTTCATCGTGACCGGGCCGATCATTAACCCGATTGTATTCGCCGCTACCTTCATGGCCTTCCGCAATCATCCATCCATCGCGTATTCCCGCATGGGTCTTGCTTTTGCCGTTGCTGTCATCATTGGACTCGTGTTATTTCGTTTTATCAAAAGCAGTCCACTGCGCATCAGCCGCGCCCATTTCTCCGCTCCGGAAGCCGTTGACGGACACCAGCATCCAAGCGGCGGCTTTTCCGGCAAATTAAACACCTTTTTTGTCCATGCTTCAGATGAGTTTTTTGAAATGGGAAAATATCTAGTGTTCGGCTCCCTGCTTACCGCATTGATTCAAATTTTCATGCAGCGCGACAGCTTGCTCGCCATCGGTCAAGGTCCCCTGAGCTCCCATTTGTTCATGATGGGCTTTGCTTACATCCTTTCCCTTTGCTCGACATCAGACGCTTTCGTGGCTTCCTCTTTCCAAACATCGTTTACTTCCGGCTCGCTTCTTACGTTTCTGGTATTTGGTCCAATGCTTGATTTCAAAAGCACGCTTATGCTGCTTTCCGTCTTCAAATCCAAGTTCGTCCTGCTTCTCTCGGTCTTAATCGCTGTTTCCGTGCTTGCCTGTTCATTGCTGTTGGAGCGGTTTATCTAAGTTCAAGTTCTACAAACCAAGGAGGAATTATCATGAGCGCTGCCCGCGTTATGATCTTTCATTATTTTTTTCGCACGCTTATTTTATTGGGATTTTCCAGCTATATTGTCGTTCTGACCAAAACGGATTCCCTGCAATATTACATAGCCCCGCGCATGATGATATATGTCAAAATCGCTTCCGTCCTTCTTTATGTGATCGCCTGCTTTCAAGGCTATATGGCTCTGCGAGCTTATTGGGGCAACCCGGTAGCCTGTGAGTGTGAGCAGCCCGTTTCCCGCTCGGCTTTACGCAACACGGTTGCTTACGGCTTGCTCGTTTTGCCGCTGCTCATCGGCTTTTTGCTGCCGGATACCGCGCTAAGCAGTACTATGGCCGCTGCCAAAGGCATGAATCTTTCCGCCGCCAAATCGAGCATAGCTAAATCCAAAGCAACCCTGCTTGCCGATAGCAGTGCTCAAACAAGCTCTGACACATCTAGCGAGAAAGCCGCTGCAGCCTCGGAGCCTTTACCCTCAGTTCCTCCGCTGAGTTCCAACAACGCTTCAAGCGACACCACTGCCGCCGCAGCGCCCATCCAAGCGACGACCGATGCGCAGCTGCAGCAAATGTTCAAGGCCGATAACGAATGGGATGAAGACTTCTCCAAGATCGGGATGATTTTATATAAAAAGGACACGATCGTCGTAAAACCGGACATCTATATGGAGATTCTATCGTCCATCGACCTCTTCAAAAACAATTTTATCGGCAAAAAAATCGAACTGACAGGTTTCGTCTATCGCGAAGATAACATGACAAACAACCAATTCGTCGTTGGCCGCTTTGCTGTCAGCTGCTGCTCAGCCGATGCTACGCCATATGGCGTCTTGATTGACTTCCCAACCGCCCAGACTTACGAGAAGGATATGTGGGTTAAAGTTACAGGCACCATCCAAAACGGCAGCTACAACG
Organism: Paenibacillus ferrarius; assembly: GCF_002027705.1. Taxonomy (GTDB): domain Bacteria; phylum Bacillota; class Bacilli; order Paenibacillales; family NBRC-103111; genus Paenibacillus_E; species Paenibacillus_E ferrarius. The sequence goes on from NZ_MBTG01000025.1 coordinate 26,402, forward strand.
GAAACGACATCTTTATTATTAAAGCCTCGCAGATCGAGAAAGCCGAAAAGCCGGCGTCGCCTTACGTTTACCCTAATTTCGAGCCGCTCAAGGAATTGAACTGAGGACTCTAGTATAAAACAAACAACCGTCAAGGAAGGAATATCCCTGAGCGGTTGTTTGTTTTTGATAAAGCAGATTATATCTCCGCCACGCAATGGCATAACAGTAAATAGCTTCTCTCACCCCGCCAACTTTCGCTCCACCGCTTTAGAGCTTCGTCCTTTCAGTGCCACGGCTGTTCCCAGCAGGACGATGCCAGTAATCAGGAATACGAACTGAATGCCAATCCATCCCCCCAGAATACCCCCCAGCAAAGGACCTGCCACGATGCCGAACTGGCTTGACGATTGATTCAGACTAACTGCCCGCCCGCGAAATTCAGGCTCTACCTGCTTGACAATGAGAGCGTTCAAAGCCGGATATACCGCTGCAAAAAAGAGCCCATAGCTAAATCGCAGAATACCGAAACCGACAAGGTCATGTATAAAAAGCTGAAGCAAATTACCAACCGCCCCGCCTAGCAGCCCGATAAATAGTATCTTCTCATATCCGATTCGCCCACCGATGATCCCCCATCGCGGACCCATAATAACCGTAGCAACCCCTACCGCAGAGAAAACAATGCCCGAGCTGAGTGAAGCACTATTCAGGCTTCCTCCTATCTGCACCACATAAATCGTCAGCAGCGGCTCCAGAATCATCACCGAAGTCGAAACGATTAAAGTTAATCCGAACAGCCGCATCAGCTGCGGATGGCCTGCCGCTTGTTTCAGATCCTGAATAACACTGGAACGGATGCCCGTCTTACGTTCATGAACCTCTTTCACCCCTACAAGGACGATAAAAGCTGAAATCAACGTAATGATTCCGGATGCCACGAAACATTCCCTCAGCCCCATCCAATGGCTCAGCACACCACCTGCCAAGGGCCCCAGAATGCCTCCGGCTGCCGTTGATGTCGAAATAACGCCCAACGCATAGCCGACATGTTTTTCTGGCGTATTGGTACCAACCAGCGCGATCGAAGCGGGACTAAAGCCCGCCATAATCCCTTGAAAAATCCGAACAACAATAAAAGAGAAAAGATCATACACAAAAAAGTTGGCAAAATGCGCCAGAGCTAACCCAACGCCAGAGCGAATAAGCATCGGCTTTCGGCCATATGTGTCAGCAAGCGAACCCCAGAAAGGCGCGCACAAGCCGCTAATGAGAAAGCTGATAGAAATCGACACGCCCGCCCAAACCTCTAGCCCACTCTCTATTCCCAAATCATGCTGCAGAAAAATAGGGAAAAACGGTACGGAAAGCGTGTACGCGATGTGATTAAAAAATAGCCCCAGCCACAGCATGTAAAGATTGCGTTTCCAGTAGAGTTCCATGCGGCCGCGCCTTCTTTCGATTCTGTATTTGCTATTTGCTACTTATAGTTTCTACTTACATCTTCTGCTTACATCTTCTACTTCTTCTACTTACATCTTCTGCTTACAGTTGTTTCTATCGCTCCACATTTCGCTCCCTCACAATAAATCACACTATTTCTATCGACTTAATAAATATATGCCTAAATTTACCACCTGCTCCATGCCGGTGTCTAATAGATTTTTTCAATGCAAAAACAGCCTTAACTCCCTAAACTCACCCTTACCAGGCTGTTCCCCACCAGTAAGTTCGTTTTCGTATTTCATAAAAAAAGAACCCAAGCATTCTGCTTGGATTCTAATATATTTCATTTTATAACGCTGTCAGCAGCGGCTTCCAGCTTAAGAAGCTCCGTGCGGACCGCATCCTTGGAGAAATTTTCTCCGATGAAAACAGCCACATCTGGTACGACCCCTTTGGGTGTAATTTTGACGAAGTCCATTTCCCTGTAGGCATACTGGAAAAGAAAGCGGCTCGATGTGTCAGAGAAGCTGAGAATTCCTTTCGCCCGATAGACCTCTTGCGGCAGCTTGCTTACAAATTCTTCGAAAGCCTGGCTGTCCACGGCACGCTCAAAAAAGTGCGTATATGCCATGACATGGCTATGAGAATGATGGTGCTCCACTTGGGACGCATGGTTATGGTTATGGTTATGGTTATTATGTTTATGGTCATCATGCTCATGGTGATGCTCATGATCGTGCACATGGTCCTGTTTCTGATGCGCATCCTCATGCACGTCACCTGCGGACGGCTGAGGTGTGTCCTCTTCTTCTAACCTTTCGATTAGCCTCATGTCAATTTGGCTGAAAACAGTGTAATGAACAGAAGCAAAGGCATTCCATTCTCGCACAAGCGCATCCACTTCCTGAAGGGCCTCTGTCTGAAGCAGGTCCGTCTTATTCAGCAAAAGCAAATTCGCACAGCGAATTTGTTCCTGCATCAGCCTATAGGTCTTGCCCCGGCTTGTCCGGCTTAGCTCCAGCAGCTGTGGTGCGTCTACGACGGTAATGACAGCTTTGAGCTCTACCGGAAGAAGAAGCGAAGCATCGGTGACTTCATCAATAATTTCCATCGGATTCGCAATCCCTGTTGATTCAATGAAGATCAGATCAGGCTGCTCATCGGTGACGAGCTCTTTCAGCGCCAACCCCAGATCTCCGCGATTCGAGCAACAGATACAGCCGCCAAGCAGCTCGGACATCGGCACTTCGCTGGCAACCAATTGTCCATCCAGGTTCACTTCTCCGATTTCATTCATAATGACGGCGGGTTTGCGGCCCGCTTCGGTAAAATGATCAATTGCTTTCGTTAATAGCGTCGTTTTGCCGCTGCCAAGGAATCCGGATAATAGGTATACGGTAACTCTTTTTGGTGACTTTGGTGACATTTCGTTCGTACCTCCACTCAGCATAAGATAGAACTGCTGCCTCTAATCCTATGTGGTTCATAATCGTTTACTTCCATCTATTATTCGTAATTATTACCTTTAAGTCAAGAAGTTCCGACCTGAACGTCGAATTTCGCCGAAAGGATTGGCCATTTCCCCACAAGCTGAATCAGAAAAGGAAGCAGCTTGGCCCACAACAGGCTATGGCTCAGATCAGCGGGCTTAAGCGGAAGCTCCAAGCGGTCATAGAGAATAAAAGCAGCCTCCTCGACAAGGGCAAGCGCCAAGTCATCAGGAGCTTTTAAGTTAACGGCTTCCAATCGCGGCAAATAGCGCCCTCGAATCGATTCCGATAATTGATGCTCGGCCAAATGCTCTGAAGCCATAACTTCCCCCATTCCCAAGCTTACAAGACGGGCTGTCTCTGCATCAAAAGCGTGAGGAATACAGTAAATTTCCAGCGCCAAGGCCGCTACGTAAATTTCTCGCAGCAGCTCTTCTTCTTTCGCTTCCGATAATACTGGCTCCTTTAAGTAAGCCGCAGCGACCGGTTTAATCGTATCCCAGCTGTTATCTATGCTTTTCATCGTAAACTGCATCATCGCTGCAGCTAGTTCTATTGGGGTAATTTGTTTTTTGTCTGTCTCTTGCATACGGGCTATCCCTCTACTCTCGCTACTTTTTGAAATGAATCGTTAACTGAATAATTTCCGACCGGCTGCCCAGCCGGATAGGCGGTCCCCACGTGCCGAAGCCTGAAGAAACAATCGCGTGCAAATTCCCTTTGCGCAAATAGCCCCAATCGAGCTCGAAGAGTCTTCTTGTGATCAAGTGATTTGGCGCCATTTGCCCTCTGTGCGTATGACCGGACAGCATCACATCAGCCCCAGCGTCAGCAGCTTTATCCAAATGATAAGGCTGGTGGTCCATCACAATAATCGGCTGCTCCGCATCTGTTCCTTCCAGCAGGGCCGCCAGCGCTTGACGTCCTTCGGCAGTTCGTTCTGCCGCCTTGTCTTTACGGCCAACGATGTACAAGCGGTCCATAATATGAATAGTTTCGTCCATGAGAACCTGAACGCCGATCTTCTTCATTTGTTCCACGAAAGCTGGAATATGTCCTCCAATATACTCGTGATTCCCAAGCACGGCATAAATCCCGAGTGGAGCCTTCAACTCTCCCATCGTTTTTCCCATCTCATATCGGATAAAAGGCTTAATATCATCGTCAATGACATCCCCAGGCAAAAGAATTAAATCCGGCTTCATCCCATTGACCTGCGCAACCAGCTTGCGCAAATGACGGTTCCCAACGATGGAGCCCAGATGAATATCAGACGCTACGGCGATGCGCAGCTGATCCCAGTCTCCGGCTTTTTTAGCAATGGTGACGTCATATTTCCGGATCACAGGGGTACGTGCATTGTAGGAACCGCGAAACATCAAGAATAGAACAATAGCTACATCCACCCATCCGAGAATCGGCTTGTACGTATCCGGTGAAACCGAGGCCAGATGAAGCACGCCGATAGCCAGATCGGTCAAAGGCAGCAGCAGAAAGCCGAATTGCATCATAGCAAACCAATACGATCCGACTATTTTGAGTACTCTGGACACGCCCCCAGGCAGCACACGCGAGCCCACCCATGCCAGCAGGTAGGACAAGGCGACAAGCCAGAAAACAATCCAATACACCCCGGAATGAAACGAAGAGCCCAACTGGTCAGCCAAAAACACCTTCGCATGCCAACCGATATAACCGTTCAAACCAAAAATAATTGCCAGCACCATTAAAATGCTGATGATCGTGCGCATTCTCATCTCACTAACTCTCCCATTCTGTTCTTCCATTCTGCTTACAGCAGCAGGCTTAATGGCTCTATGCATAATTCATCATCGTTGCGAACGTTGCCTACGCGAGTGGATACAGGGTACGCCATCATTTGGTCAGACGGATAGGGCCTCAGCAGCGGACTCAGCTTATCTGGGCTCGTGACCTGGCGATCCAACCAAGCAGCCTCCAGCTCTCGCGGCAAAATAACGGGCATCCGCTCATGAATTTCAGCCATCATCTCGTTCGACTCTGTCGTAATGACGGTACAAGTGGATATGCGTGTCCCATCCGAAGCGGTCCAAGTATCATACAACCCCGCCATGCTAAAAATCTCTCGACTCCGCAGCATGATCCGCATAGGCTGCTTATGCTTGCCCGTCCCCTTCCAGTCATAGAAGGAATCCGCCGGAATCAGGCAGCGCTTGCGCTCAAACGGCTTGCGGAAAGCAGGCTTCTCAGCGAGCGTTTCGCTCCTCGCATTGAGCATTTGATAGCCGATCTTCTCATCCTTCGCCCACTCTGGAATAAGCCCCCAGCGCAGCTCACCGAGCTTGTTCTTCTCCCCGTCATGGACAATGGCCATCACTTGCTGCCCTGGGGCTACATTGTACTTGGGGCTGTATCTAGCCGGATACTGGTAATACGTATCATAACGAAGCATTAGTTCCTCTAACGTCACAGTAATCGTGTAGCGTCCACACATTCGGTATACCCACCCTTTGCCTCCAGACTCTCTCTCCATTATGTGAAAAAGAAAGACTCACGTCAATTCGCGCAGCCCGACAGAGGATTCTCTATCGGGCTGCGCGGAACTCTATCATCAAACCTTCTGTTCATCAGCCTTCCGCGCATTGTTCACGACGGCAAGCAATTGCTCAATGTACCGGGCTGTTCGCACGCTGATCTCCGCGCGCATGTAATCTTTGGCGATCATCAGCGTATCCTCATACCCCCGGCACAGATAGCGGTAGTGAATCGCACGGTCATCCTTATTCTCCTCGAATAACTGGATGCCTCGCTGCATCATCTTCGTTTTGGTTTCGCTGAGATCAGCCAGAATTTGCGCAGCAAGCGCATAAGCCACGCGGGCATAAAGCGTTCGCAGCGTTTCGGAGGATTTTTCGATTTCGCCCGCTTTGCGCTTAATCATCCCGTGCATCAGCGGCAGCAGCACATAATCGCGTATCACCCCGATATCTTCTGCCGTGGGCCGATTTGCCGGAGCAGGCTTATGGTTGCGTTGGTTTTGCAATGCCTCCCTGTGCTGCGGCAGCATCATGCGGCTGGATTCCCAAAGGCCGTTCTTTTCCAGCTTTTTACTCATTTATAATGCCCTCCGATTTTGAGCGCCCTAGTCTGTGCTTGACCCGCGGTCGTCATGGAGGAAGCACGCACAATCGCCGCGTTGCCATATCGATCCTTGATGCTGTCCGTCACTTTCTCCAGCGCCCGCGCCTTGATCTGGTCCTCAAAAAGCGTCAGCTGATACGTATGATCCTCGACGAATTGGCTCAGCATAACACCTGCGCGGCGCACGGGCATCGTATCCCAGAATTTATAGAAAAGCTGCTTCACCGCTTCAAAAACGGTACGGGTATGATTCGTCGGATCCGGCATCTTCATTTGACGTGAAAAGCCGGTCGGCGCATCGAAAGGACTGCACATGCAGCTAACGGTCACAATCGAAGCCATATATCCCTTGCGGCGGCAATCCCGGCAAACCTCCTCGGTAAGCTCCAGCAGGATCGTGTTCACTTCTGAAGACTCCTCATAATCCCGCGGCAGCGTCATCATATGACCGATCGACTTCGGAGCCGTATCGAACGTCGTCGGCGTGACCGGACTGTCATCCAAACCATTGGCCGTTCGCCACATGACTTCGGCGTGAATATCCGACTGCTTGCCGAAGCGGGCGCGGAATTTGTTCTTGAGCTGCGGCAGCGGCGTTTGGGCCACATCGCCAACGGTGTACATCCCCAGCTTGGCGAAATGTGCAGTCATCCGCGAGCCGACGCCAAACATCTTGCTGACCGGCTGTGTCCATAAGGTTTCTGCAAGCTTTGATGGGTGCAGCGTGTAGACGCCGCTCGAATTCTTTTTCGCCCAAATATCGGTCGCAATCTCTGGGTGGAAGCCCAGATCATTTATTGAGAGAAGTATTTGGTCTAAAAAACCTTCGTGGTACATTTACAACAGCCCTATATAAGGAAATGGTGGAACTTTTTATCACAGGAGAACCAGAAAATTTAATTAAGGCACGTAAAATTTATGATGATTTAAGTACTACTACAGAGAAGTACCAAGTTTTTTCTGATTTTCGACAATTTATAAATTTGCAAATGAGTATGTCATAGATCTATTAAGTTGGGCGTCTTTGAACAAGATAAAATTTCAAGATGAAAAAGAGATTCTAGCTTGGGCAAAAGTAAATGTTAATAGGCAACCTGAGGTTATTAATAGAATACAAAAAATGGCCGTTAAAAGGATAAGCGTAAGAAATCATATGCTTACTTTAATACAACAATTTGATACTAAAAACTTAAAAAAATTTATAAATACACACAGGCATTGGTCAGAAAACTATGTAAAAGTAATAAAAGGAGAACACAAGAGAATTCCTATTTTTAATGAAAATACTAACAAAGTTCTTAAAAGTATTTTTGAATATGCTTACCTATCTCTTTTAAATAATGATAATTTCTGGGAACTCTATGGTGCTGAAGGAAATTCGATATCAAAGTCAGAAACTCGCACTTTGGTTGGAGCGCATACAAGAATATGTCCTTATTGTGATAAAAGTGAAATAACTAACTCAAATGAATCTAACATAGACCACTTTTTACCAAAATCCAAATTGCCATTACTAAGTATATTTTGGAAAAACTTTGTGATCGCTTGTGTTACTTGCAATTCAAAGTTAGTCAAAGGAGAAGCTTGTCTCCTTCCTGTGTTACATCCATATTATGATGAAATAAATAAAAAAATTAAATTCATATTTGATTCTAGAACTAAGAAAATCTGCGTTAAAGCCACGAAAGGTCAGGATCAGCGTAGAGCTGAAAATTTTATCCAAATATTAAAGTTAAGGGAACGGTATAAAGAGATTTGGCCCCGCAGTGAAGAAATAATATTTACAAAAACAATTAATAACCTATTTCACGATTATATTTTAAATCCTCGCCTTAATTATAAAAAAAATTACAATTGGAACATGATATTTGATCAATCCATTCAACAAAGGAAGAATGAGCTACTGACATTAGCTGGAGAGGATACACAAATTAAATTAAAAACAGATTATTATGATCATGTACAAATTAATGATAGAAAAATGTGGACAAATGAGTTGAATACTCTTATGAGGAAAAGAATTGATTTACTAAAATTAATTGACACAAAAGAATTCTAAGCTATCATAGGTAATCTTTGTTTATAATAAATGTATTTAATTAAAATATGATCTGTATACTTTAAAGAATATGTCTAAATACCCCACAAAAGAAAGTGTATACGCACCAACATCACCACTGTATTGGGTTTTACCTTCTTGATTAGTTGTTACATTTGTAATTGGAGCTGAATTGGAAATCTGTATGTTCACACCTTGTACAGGCTGACCAGTAATTGAATCAACCGTATGAACTTCAATAATGCCTTTTGTACCTGCTGCTGAGTTTAACTGAAACTGTAGCACTGCAGGCTTTGCCACTTTGTCCAACCACAGTCTTTCTTTACCGAAGTTTAACGAATATTCATATTGTGTTCCTACAAACTTAGCTATTTGAGAACCAGCTTAAGTCTCAGGAAATCCAATGTTAAATTGTTGACCCGATTGAATTTGTTCCACAACATTACCTGAAGCATCAAGCAGATGTCCACCACTAACAGAGAAATTAAACGCTGTAGCAACTGGACTGTTGATAGTGTACGGACCAAAATTCACATAATTGAGAGACTTGTTCATCTTAGCCGCTGATGCATCCAGGGTAGGTTTATATGTTGGGAACAAATGCTTTCCCATAGTAACATTTGCTGGCAAGTTTGTAACTTGCGTAGTAGCCCAAGAAGAAATTGCTGTGGCTAAAGAACGAACTGTTGGATCACTAACTGAGTTTACATCAATTTGATATTTCAATTGAACTGTTGCTGCGTAAGTCCATAATGCTAGTTGAGTAGCCTCTTTAACTTGCGCATCTGTTACAGTTATACCTGTAAGTTTTGTAATCTGTGCTGTGTCAAACTTTTGCGAAAATGCAAGAATAGCCGTCAATAAAGATTCATTAGCATCAGAAGGTAGTGCTGAAAGATTTGCTGAAGCTTGATTTGGAATCTTTCTAGGATCTGTGAAAGTGTATGCTGTTGCAGTATAGTTTTTAGATTGTACTGTTGTTAAATATCCTGGCAAAGTCACTGATCCGGTTGTTGTATTGAATTTTGTGTCAGCTAGATTTCCATAGTTGACTGGATCTTCTGACATTGTACCTTGAAAATACGAAGCCGCATTAGCTGATTGTGGTAAGAATGTGCTAAGAAATAATATTAGAATCAACAAACTATTTGTAAATATTCTAGCCTTGTCTGCTGATTTATTATTCTTATTAGGTTCACTTTCACTATCACTCGCACTATCACTCGCACTCTCACTTGGCTTGCTTGTTCCCTCAGAATCTATTTTACGGTAGTATAATATATTCTTACTGGCCACATGAACGTAGCTTATCACATCATCGTGATAGATACTGAGACCTTCCCCTTCATCCCACAGCTCTGTTACAAAATCAATAAACTCTTCCTGCCCCATACAGCCTAAAAGCTCTACAAATTCCTCTGCACCAAATGGGTTTTCAATAGGAACAGCATTCTCTATTAGTTTCATAATTTCCCTCCGTATATGCTAGTTTAACTAATTGGTCTGAATTAGTTACATAAGTGTCATTTATATTGCTTGTATTTACTGTATGTAGAATTGTCTTTGCTAACATAGCAATAGTTTATTGACATTGGTCAATATAGTGTATATTTTGTTTATCTATTCTTTCCGTAATACAAAGAAAAAGTGAGTGTGGATTTATTTTCCACCTCACTTCCTAGTATCTTAACTATAATATTGAAGACTTTATGACCAGTGTTATACCAACTATTATGTCAATATAAATTATAAACAGTGTCTTGCATTGCTTATAGTAGCAAACGGTACATGTTCCTAATTATATATTGCTAATTAATAATCAACTACTTGATGTACTTTCCTGCAACTCAACATACATCCATTGTATTGCATATTCATTGATATAATTAGAGACTCAATCCGTAGTAGATTGAGTCTCTCTTTTATAAATACGAATTATAGCAGATTAGTTAAGTTTAATATAGAGAGCACTTGAGTCAAACTCTACGGTACTATCCTGTTGACGAATCCAAAGCATATTACTTTGACCTTTAAATAGAGTAACTAAGATTTTACCAGAGACATTATAAGACTTTGTCTCACCCGGTTTAATCTTATTATTAGAACCAAGAGCATCATCCAAGTTTCTACTAAAAGAACCATCGAATCCATAATCAGTTACTCCAATAATCTTAGCACTTTTATCAGCTACAGTCACTCCTGAGAACTGAGGAACAATACTAGATATGTAGCCATATTCACTACCTGGATCTGGTTTTACCTGAGTATAATTAATGTTGTCAGCTTTCACTGTAACATCAACTAAAGCCCAACTAGTAGTAGAAGTATCATCCGGTTTCTTGAATCCTAAATCTACAACCTGTTCAGCAGTAACTGGCGTTACTTTATTTACGCTTACTTTATAATTTGCTTTCCAATGACCTTTTGAGTAAGGATTGTTATAAATATCTGTATAGGCCACCGACTCCCCACTGGATACTGTACCAGAGTTAGAAGATCCTTCAGACGGTTTAGTTACTGGAGGAGGAGTAGGTGCTGCAGTAGGTTTAGGTGTTGGTTTAGTAGTATTGTCTTTGTCTGGAATTCCAGAACCAGTACGAGTTCCACTAGTGATCTCAACTGTTTGAGTTGAGTTATTCCATTTAACAGAACCTCCCATAGCTTCTGCAACTGCTTTCGCGGATACATAGCTATGGCCATCATAAACCACTGGATACATAGTCCCATCTTCACTGGACATATCAACTTCACTACCATTGACAGTTACTTTTAATGCTTGATTTTGATATGCTGTGATTTGCTTAAGTGCTGAATCAGCATAGGCTAAAGTTCCTGCCGATACAGCTAGTGATACAATTGCAATGATTGCTGAAACTTTTTTACTGAATAAATTCTTCATTTCTATTCCTCGCGCTTCTTATGTATTTTTGAGACTCTTAGGGTGTTACCCTTTCGTCCCATAATAAAAAGAGGAAGAGAGATTTGAACTCTCAATAAATGCATCCTGCTCCTCTAATAATCTCTATTCAACTCCTAATATAACCAATTACTCTTCTTTTTCTTCGACAGTCCCCAACTGGTAATACTTTGAGTAATCATTCCAGTTATCTAAATCCAAACCGATCTTTTTGGCAGCTTCATAATCCTCTGCATCATACGGTTTACCTGCCCAACCAACTTCCTCACACTTAATCCTAGTGTAGGTATCAATAGCCGCAAGATAACCGAAAGACTCATTATGTTTATTAAGCTCTGGCACTTTAGCGAACTCTTCAGGATCTATGATATGTCCGTACTTATTTGCGAATTGCGTAGCCCACAGAACAACATTTTCCTGAATGGAATCAGAGTTAATGACATCACTGTCGGTGGATATGAGTTGTTTTGTTCCCATCATTAATCCGATATTAACACTAATCTCAATAGCATTTTGTAGAATCTTCGCATTCAAAGCATTAGTGTTATCGTTGTTAGTTGAGCTCACACTTAACATCTCCATTCAACAACAGTTTAGCATTTACTACCTTGGTACCGTGACTGTGAGTAACAACAAAGTCATGACCAGCAATTCTATAAGTTGAGGTTTGGTCTTCCTGAAAATACCCAACATATACATTATCACCGGATGGTTGTCTTTGAGCATACAGCAAACCATGATCTCCCGCAGCAAATACATGTCCAACTAGCGGTCCATGCTTTACTGTCAACTCTAAGCCCTCGTCTAAGCTAAAGCTAAGTACTTCCAAGTCATCTTTGTTGATTCGGTCCAGCACCAATACGTCTCCCTCATTTGTTTGAGAGTACAGTAACATTTGCTCAACACCATTAGATTCATCAGTGAAGCTAATACGAATCCCGCGTTCCCCATTAGTCATCAACGCTACGCCCAACACCCGAACATCAAACACCGTAATTCTCCTTTCGTGTACTGTTTAATTTCTTTATTTTGAAGATCTTGTTTAAGATTGGCGAATTTAGTTTCCATGTGTAATTCAAGATCTTTTTCAGTTAAAGCAATAGTCTTAGTGCCGGAACATAAAACTCCACTGACATAAATTACCGAAGCATTGGTGTCTTCCGTTACAGTTCTTTCAGCCTTTATTTCCAGATCCAAACCCTCTTTTCCGCCAAAAGCTTTGTAATCGTTAAGAATGGTTTCTTTACTAGTAGTAGAACTGTAAGACGTTTTTAATTTAGTCGTAGGCGTTGACGTAGGACTTGGTTTTACGGGTGTTGATGAACTATTATCTGCTGTAGGCAATGCTGCTTGGGTTCCTCCTGTAACGACTACTGTTGAGAAGTATCGTTATCTCACTGCACGACAGCCCCTAATGCTTCTCCTAGTTCTTTTGCAGGAACGTAGCTATGTCCATTATAAATAATGGGATCCATTGAACCAGTGTTATCATTCAGATCCAAAATGCTCCCGTTCACCTTAATTTTAATTGAAAAATTTTGGTAAGCAGTAATTTGTTTGACTACCCCATCCGCATAAACACCCGCCGAAAAGATGCCCACCGCAATAGTAATTGATGCCGGAATTACATAATATTATTTCATCATGAAGTTAAATCCTCCTATGTAGGTTATATCATACACTAATATTTTACATCATATTACAAATTACTGCATATTTTTTATTTATCGGGAACCGTCATTAAGGGGGTTTCAAACACACGTTCATGACTGAATATGGGCGGCATATTGGCCGCAGTCACCGGAAGCCGTGCTTCTTCCGGATGATTGCCAGCACAACAGTCTTCAACTCTATAAACCGAATTATTACTTTATTCTCCTATTATCATGTCATTTCTCTGAGAATCATACTTATGTTCCCTTGACTCATCCCAAGTAATTCAGCTAATTTTTGTTGCGTCGCACCAGGATTATCGTTTTAAGCCCGGAGTACTAGATCCCTATTTTCTGATCTAGTTCGCCGTGAGATTTTTGTATTTATTTTTGAGTTTTTTCCGGATAAAGTCAAACTTATTTTACTCTGACTCATCCCGAGCAATTCCCCGATTTGTTGTTGAGTTGCACCAGGATTCTCGCTATAAGCCTGAAGGACTCTGCCTCTAATTTCTGACTTAGTAAATTGAGCAACATTTGATACAGTGTTGCGAGTAGTTATTTTATATTTTTTTTGTTATGTTGGTCATTTTCTATCTGAGAGGTTCCTAATTGAGTAAGTTGATTAGAGCATTCATTGCATACAAGTTTCCCATGAAACATTACTACATTTACATTGTTCAAGCATAGAACACAGCTGCTTATTGATCTGAATTTTCTCAGCATGATCGAATTTGTTATTTCATCTATTTTACGAACGATCCCTGTTATATTTGTCACGTTAAATCTCCTTACAAGCAGTGAACTATTCTATAGATTAGTTCCTTTATCTAAATCCATACTATCATATTTTAAATTAAATATTACAATTTCAATTTTAAATCATTTAATATTCGACATAAAAATTGATCCTATTACATGAATATTCTGACAAAATCCACGGAGCTCATTTTGATATACTTGGTAAAACCTTTATTAAAGGTGAGCTCTGTAATTGAAACTTTTTGCTCGATGCTCTTTATACTTATTATTTATTTTTCAACCGCGTGGAAGAAAATGAGCTAAAGCGTCTATTCGTTATTTGAATGCGCACCTGCATGTGCTCCGTAAACCCCACAGTTAACCTGCACTGTGCCTGTGACTGATGCCGTGTTTGTCGAAATCAGATGGATGATATTGCCGCCGCCGCATTCGTACCCCTCCAATGCCGTCAAAGCAGGCAGCGCCGTTACCGCCGTTTGTCAGTAAGGTTCCAGAAATGGTCATGGCACCTTCCCGCCCAGGACGAGGATGCCGCCATAACTAATTTATAACTCATTTACTACAATTGTTAGACGAAAATAATGTTTTAGACTGAAGTTGTTGATTTGACGTGGTTTCTGAGCTGAAAAATCGTCAGCTATTAAAAATAAGTTTTAGACTAGCGCCCCATGGCTATGAAGCCATTAAGACAAAAACAGCTAATAAAGTATTAGACAGCGCGAGAGCTGCAGCGTGGCCCGACCGGCCGTCACCGTCACCGGCGCGCTGCTCGATTCCAGAACTACTAGCGATAGATAATGCGTCTATAGAAACGATATAAGTTATTCACTCAAAAAGAAATTTCTCACTGATATCATTGTAATAAGTCAAAACTTTGATTATTAAATACCCCAGAGTACACTTCTAACCATACAAATAATATTTGCATTTGTTGCATAACTCCTTTATGAAATTGCGCATTATTTAATCTGCATATTACGACAACTACTATCTATAAGCAATGATTTTTCCTGAACGGATTAATATAAACTTTTTTATGGCCTTAGTGCATGATACTATATCATTCCGTTTTAATTTGTAACTAAATATGGAAAATTGTTACTTTTTAGCGTTTAAATATAGTATTATAAATAAAAATCTATTTTAAGAGTACTAAGTGAGGTTCTTCAATTTCAGTTAATTTAAAGTGAGGAAGTAGCTTGTAATGAAATCAATTTATCACGACGCTATGAATAGCTGGAATGGATATAGTCATCAGGGAAAAGTTGCTATCTATACAGTTATTTCTATGATTAATGATTTAATGCTATCTGAGGAGAATGCTTCAAGTTACGAGCTTGAACTTGAATACTTGGAGGATTTTTCTATAATCTGTGATAATTCACCAATAGCAATTCACCAGGTAAAGACCTTTGATTCGACTGCTCCATCTGAATACAAAGATGCAGTTTGGACGCTTCTAGGAAAAAGCATGATGCTCCCTACAATAGTTCACGCCTATTTACACACGTCCGAGACACTATCCCAAAAGGCTAGGTTAAAAGAAGTGTATGCTACACTTGTGGCTCCTTGATATTAGTATATAGAACCATAATAGTTCTTATAAGATCTAAAATAAAATGGATATATATGTTATAGGTATCTGTAATTTAGACATAGAGTCTGAAAAAGAGGTGAGTCCGTTGTCCAAACTCTCAAAACATGTTGGAGTAAAAGTGAGAAGTTCCCGTAAAAATAGAGGGTTAACCCAAGAACAACTAGGTGAGCTCGTTGAGCTCCCTCAGTCCTACATTGGTGGCATTGAGCGAGGTGAAAAGAATATCTCATTAGAAACCCTTAGAGTAGAGCCAAGCGATTTATCTAGTGATTATGGCCTTGCTAGTTCGCATTATGAGAGATCAAAATTATTAGATTCTACACACCTTTTAATTGAACACTGTTCGGACAAAGAACTGGCTTTAATTAAAAAATTAGCTGAAGTTGTAATTTCAGAGGTCCGATCTAAAAGCAATTAAAAAAATTAGTTAGTGAAGCTAAAACGAGTGCAACTCAGGACTTGTAAGGTCCTAGAGAGCACTCGTTTTTCTTTAAATATGTGCCAAAAATTTATTTTAGAAACTCCGAATACTTCCCTAAACGTTTCATAAGTTCTGCTCGAGCAACATCTCTAATCAAAACAAATTTGTCCTCGTAGCCGCGGCAGATATATTTGTACCGCAAATTCGAGTCTATCATCTCATCTTCAAACACCTTTATATTTCGTTCTTTCAATAGCTTCCGCACCGCTTGAAGGTCGTTTGTCATGAGGTTTTGAATGATATTTGCCGCTTTAACAAAGACTGTTCTCATTGAGTAGGAAGTTCTTTCTATTTCCTGTTTATTCTTTTCAACAATTGAAAGTAACATCGGAAGTAAAACGAAATCCCGAATCGCTTCCAATTCCTCTTTCGTAGGCATTGTAGTTTGGGGTTGCTGTTGATGTCTCTGCTGAAGTGCAGCACTATGTTCTGGTGACATGAACTTAGTGCTCCATCTACCGTTTCCGTCAAGTAGTTTGCTCAAGCATAATGTCCCCCTATCATGATCGCTCTTTCTTTGGCTTGTGCGGTTCCCAGCAGTGAAGAAGCTCTAATGATTGCGGCGCCGCCAAATCTGTCTTTAATATTATCCTGGGCCTTGGCGAGCCTAAGATTTCTTTCGATATCCTCAAACAGATCAAGCTGGTACGTGCTGTCATTCGTCAGTTGAGATAGGTCTACAGCTAAATGCGTGAGGGGATCTCCATTCCAATATTTCTTGAACAGTTCGCGTGCTACTGAAACAACATGATGCTCTAAACAAGTCGGGGAAGGTATTGTCATCTGCCTCGAAAATCCTCCCGTCATCGTCCCTACGCTAACTGTTACTACACGCCCCATGCTGTTGTACCGCCTGCTTGTTCGGCATACTTCAATCACTAATTCAATCATTAACGGCTCGATGTCCTCCATTGTCTGGTATTTGGTTGACTGTACAGTTCTGCCTCGAGTAATCGATTGCGGCTTCGCGAAGGCTCTTGCAACGACCGGGCTGGGATCAATTCCACGCGCTGTTTGCCAATAATATTCTGCTTTGATGTCGCTTTGTCGTCCCATCCTAATCCGCATGCGCCGCTTGAATTCTCCAAGCTCCAGCCGCGCTATGTCACCAATAGTATTCAGTCCCATTTTTACAAAATGAACCGTCATACGGGATCCCACCATATACATTCTGGAGATAGGTAACGGCCATAATATGGATTCTGCCTGGTCTGCTGGTAACTCAAAAATGCCACTATCACTCTTTTTCGCAAAATTGTCTGTCGCCATTTTTGCAAGTATTTTGGTTGATGAAATCCCGGCCCGAATCCAAACACCGGTGGAAAGCATAACTTTTGTTTGCATCTGGCGTGCAATTTTTTCTGGAGATCCAAAAAGCGCCGTTGAACCTGTCACGTCAATAAATTGCTCATCAATGCTCCACGGCTCAACTAGGTCGGTGAAGGATTCATAAATTTCCGTGATAAGTGTAGAAACATCAATGTACGTCTTCATTCTTGGTCGGACTATAGTAAGATCCGGGCAAACAGCAAGAGCTTCAAAATTTCGCATTGCAGTTGACACGCCATAAGATTTCGCAATGGGACAAGCAGCTAATACAATACCGCTCTTGCGTGCAGGGTCGCCAACCGCAACCGGCTTATTACAAAGCTCAGGGTGCGCTGATTTTTCGACGCTGGCATAAAAACTCTGACAATCCACAAGCATAATAGATCTTTTTGATTCCATAAATCACATCACCGTCCCGCAAAAATGAGCATAAATAGACAAATATTATGCTCATTTTTTATTTATGCTCATTTCCCATAATGTCTGAAACACCATCTGTATCAGGAAGCAATGGTTTTTTTGACATTGTGCACATACATTTTTTTGTAGATACCAAGAAGTATCGTGTTCACTTCCGAAGACTCCTCATAATCCCGCGGCAGTGTCATCATATGACCGATCGACTTCGGAGCCGTATCGAACGTCGTCGGCGTGACCGGACTGTCATCCAAACCATTGGCCGTTCGCCACATGACTTCGGCGTGAATATCCGACTGCTTGCCGAAGCGGGCGCGGAATTTGTTCTTGAGCTGCGGCAGCGGCGTTTGGGCCACATCGCCAACGGTGTACATCCCCAGCTTGGCGAAATGTGCAGTCATCCGCGAGCCGACGCCAAACATCTTGCTGACCGGCTGTGTCCATAAGGTTTCTGCAAGCTTTGACGGGTGCAGCGTGTAGACGCCGCTCGGATTCTTTTTCGCCCAAATATCGGTCGCAATCTTCGCTAGAATTTTATTCGAGCTAATCCCGATTCGGACTCTCACGCCCGTTTGCCGGAGCACTTTGCGCTGGATGGCTTCCGCAATAGTTAACGGATCTCCGAAGAGCGGCAAGCTGGCCGTGACGTCAAGAAACTGCTCATCGATACTAAAAACTTCAACCTGATCCGTAAATTCTTCGTAGATCTTGGTAATCATAAGAGAAATATCAATATAATGCTGCATGCGCGGGCGCATCACGACCAGCTCCGGGCACTTCTTAAGCGCCTCGCCCAGTCGCTCTGCTGTAGATACACCATACTTTTTGGCAACAGGGCAGGCAGCCAGAATGATGCCCGACCTCAGCGCAGGATCCCCAGCGACCGCAACGGGTTTATCCTTGAAGCCCGGATGATCCGCCTTCTCAACACTGGCATAGAAGCTCTCGCAGTCCGCTAGGAATATCGTTCTTTCCTTTCCTTTGCTCACCGTAATCCCCCTCGCATATTCATAAGCATGGTCATAAGTTCTGCCTTAACCAAGCTGCGAAGCATCGTGAAATGGTGAATGTAACCGCGTACTTTGTATTCAACGTTGATCCCTAAGGCATTCATTTCGGTATGAATCACTTTAATGTCTCTTTTTTTCATGCTGCTCTTCAGCTGCTGCAATTGCGGGTAAATGGCATTCTCAACCTCTCTCAAATAAAAAAGCACATGATTGTAGACAATTTTATCCTTGTACACCTTGAGCTCCTCCATATCCCTTGCAAGCATATCGAGCAAAATGGGCAACAGCGTAAATTCCTTAATAAGTTGAACATCCTCGTCTGTCTCAATTCTTGAGCTGACCGTCATTTTATCTCCACCACCATATGCGAACATATATTCGTGTTACTTATTATATACCGAACATGTATTCGTTATGCAAGCAATTTTAATTGGAAATAAAATACACCGTGCAGATGAGCGTCTCAGCTCGGCTGCACGGTGCTTTTTACTTCATCTAACGAAACATCGCCCACAGTCGGATTAAGTGAAAAGTGTTGGAAGGATCGATCTTTTGAGCCACAATAAATTCCAGAATTTGCGCTGTCTGATTGCCGTTCAGCTTCTCGCCGAAGATAGTGGCCGCAAGCTGGGTGAGGCGTGCAACCTGCGTGTGATTTTGCAAATCAGCCTTGGTGACGCCTTGCAGCAGCATTTTGATACGCTCCTTGATCTCCGGGTTTTTCAATTTGAATTTCACACCGCTCCACGAGCGCAGGATCGATGCCATACTGTTGATAGCTCATGTTCGCAACCTCCGATCTGCTATCCTGCTACTAGCATATGAGCGCAGCGAGGCGAACTTGACTCGAATCTGGCACCTTCGGAAGCGTGGATGTACAGGGGAATCTCTATCTCCCTCCCAAAAAATAAGAGGCTGCTCGCCAGGTTTTTCACCTTTGGAGACAACCTCTCAAATTTCACATATAAATAGCAATCAGAATGACACAGATGCAATTGAGCACGACCAGGAGCGGAATGCCGATTACAAACGACATATGTTTGGTCTTATGGCGCCACACGCGCATGCCCAGCCAACCGCCAATCCCGCCACCAAGCGCAGCCAGTGTAAAAAGTCGTTTCTCCGGCACGCGGCGGCCGCCTTTTTTGGCCTGTCCTTTGTCATGTCCCATTTCTATAAACGTAATGATATTCATCAGCAATAAATAAACAAGAAAATAAGTCAAATGCGGGACACCTTCATTTCAGAAAATAGTAAACTCTACTTTCTATCTTAAAAGCGAACGCGCATGGGGTCAATATCTACGACGATCACGCCAAAAATTAGGGCTGGCGATGCTTCCCGTCAAGCGTGCAAACCGCTCGCTACTAATCCAGCACTTCGCTGTCAAAAATATGCGAACGCTCCAAATAGGTTCTCAGCCCCAGGAAAGACGCCCCGGTCCAGAAGGACGAGTCGCCGACGAGCTCAGCCGCATCATCACGCGCCTCTTCCATAACTTCGAAATCCGCCATCATGTCGGCGATGCGGAACTCCGGTAGCCCGCTTTGCTTGGTGCCGAAGAAGTCCCCCGGCCCGCGCAGCTCCAGGTCGCGGCGGGCGATTTCGAAGCCGTCCGTCGTCTCCGTCATCGCCTTCATGCGCTCCTTGCCGACCTCGGTCTTCGGGTCGGCGATGAGCACGCAGAAGGACTGGTGCTCGCCGCGGCCAACCCGCCCGCGCAGCTGATGCAGCTGCGACAAGCCGAAGCGGTCGGCATCGTAGATAACCATCAGCGTGGCATTCGGCACGTCCACGCCAACTTCGATGACCGTGGTCGAGACGAGCGCCTCCACGGTCCCTTCTTTGAAAGCGCGCATGATCGCTTCCTTCTCCTGCGCACTCATCCGCCCGTGCAGCAGGCCGATCCGCATCTGCGGGAAATGCTGCTGCAGCTGAATGTGGACGTCGATCGCATTCTGCACGTCCAGCTTGTCCGACTCTTCGATGAGCGGACATATTACATATGCCTGCCGGCCTGCGGCCACCTCGCGCTGGATAAAGCCCAGTACGCGTTCCAGCATCGCATGCTGCACCGCGTAAGTCTTGATCGGCTTGCGCCCCTTCGGCAGCTCGCGCAGCGTCGACACATCCATGTCGCCGAAGGCAGTAATCGCCAGCGTGCGCGGAATCGGCGTTGCCGTCATCGTCAGCACGTCGGGCTGCATCCCCTTGCGCCGCAGAATGCTGCGCTGGTTCACCCCGAAGCGGTGCTGCTCGTCCGTCACAACGAGGCCTAGCTGCCTGAAGTAGACATCCTCTTGGATGAGCGCATGGGTGCCCACAAGCACGTCGATGAGCCCCATCTGCAAGGAGGCGAGCAGATCCCGCCGCTGGCGGTCGGTCGAGCTGCCGGTCAGCAGGGCCACCTGCATCCCGTAAGGCTCGAACAAGCTGGTTAGCGAGCGCTTATGCTGCTCGGCCAAGATCTCCGTCGGCACCATCAGCGCGCCTTGGTAGCCGGCCTTCACGGTCGCGTAGAGGCCTATGGCGGCGACGATCGTCTTGCCCGCACCGACATCGCCCTGCAGCAGCCGGTTCATGCTGTAAGGCTCCTGCATGTCGTGCAGGAGCTCAGCGACGACCTTCTTCTGCGACTCCGTCAGCTGGAAGGGCAGCGCGCGCACGAAGGCGCGGACAGCAGGCAAGTCCACCTGCTGTTTAAGCCCGTCCGCCCGGCTGCGCGTCACGGCGCGGTAAGCCTGCAGCTTGAGCTGGAACAGGAACAGCTCCTCATAGACCATGCGCCTGCGCGCCTGCTTGCCTTCCTCCACGCCGCTCGGCGTGTGGATGACCGCCAGCGCCTTGCTGCGCGGCATGAACCCGTACCTGCCGGTCAGGCTCTCCGGCAGCACTTCACTGATCATGGCGCTGTACTGCGTCAGCGCCTGCGCGATGACCTTGCGCATCCACTTCTGCGTAATCGAGCCTGCAACCGAATATACCGGCTGAATCGTGCCAGTATTCGAATCCCCTTGTCCGGGAAACTCCGAATCGGACACGCTCATTTGCCTGCGCCTCGCGTCCCATTTGCCGGTCAGAATAATCTCCTGCTGGGGCCGCAAGCGATCCTTCAAGAAATGGCGGTTAAACCACACCGCCGTCAGCAAGAACTCATCGACCATCACCTTGCAGGATAGCCGGGACTTGCCGCTGTAGCGCTGCAGCACCGGCTCGCCGATGATTTCCCCCTTCACGGTGACGCGGTCGCCGTCCTTTACGCTCGCCAAATCGCGGACCGTATAATCCTCATACCGGAACGGCACATATTCCAGTAAATCCATAACCGTAAAAACGCCCATGGCGTTTAGCTCAAGTGCCTTTTGAGCGCCAACACCATGGACTTCGCGTACTGCAATTTGATTTAAATCCATATCCTTATACCGTACTCACGAAGGCTGCGATGGTGCCTGGGCCTGCATGCGCGCCAATCACTGGACCAAGCGTAATATAGTCCACGTGCTCCACAGCGAATTGCTGCATAATGGCTTCCCTCAACAGCTCCGCGCCTTCCCTATTGTTGGCATGAGCGATGTGCATACTGCGGATGCTGCGGCTCGGAATATCGGCAGCCAGCAGCTCCAGAATGCGGGCAATCGCTTTTTTGTGACCGCGCACCTTATCAATGGCCGCTACTTCACCCTCGCGATCCAAGGAAAGGATCGGCTTAATATTTAATAATGAACCAAACAGTGCCGAGGCTTTGCCGATTCGGCCGCCTTTTTGCAGAAATTCCAGCGTATCCACAAGAAAATAAATGTAAAAGTTCTCTCTCATCGTTTGGACGAGCGCCAAAATTTCCGCTGCACTTTTCCCTGCTCTAGCGGCCCTTGCAGCAGCTACGACCAACGCGCCAATTCCATAGGAGGCAGAACGAGAATCAACCACATGCACTTTGGCTGCTTCATCCTCCAGCATCGTGGAAGCCAGCAAAGCGGACTGATACGTCCCGCTCAGCACAGAAGCCAGATGAATGGAGATGACCTCCGTATCCGGCTCCTCCAGCAGGCTCTGATAAAGACTCAGAAATTCCGCAGGAGAAGGCTGTGACGTTCTAGGGAAATGGGAGGACGAAGTCAGCTTCGGATAAAAGGCCTCCGACTGCAGCGTTACCGCATCTAGATACTGTTCATCGCCAAAATGAATCTTGAGCGGCACCATCTCGATGTTCAGCTCTTGCCTGAGTGCCAAAGGGATGTCGGCCGTACTGTCCGTTACGATACGAATTGTCAACAGGATTCACTCCATTTCATGCAATCATCCATTGCGGGTGCGATCGTTTATTCAACAGAGAACAGGTACGCATACAAAGGCTGTCCACCTGGATGAAGCTCGACTTCCATTTCCGGGTACATGGCCTGGATGAACGCTTCGAGTTCCTCGGTTTCTTCCTCCTTGGCATCTTCTCCCGTGAGGATAGTAACGATTTCGCTGCCTTCTTCAATCATGGCTTCCAGCAGCTTTTTGCAAGCGTCCATCAGACTTGGCTGGGACGACACAATGCGGCCATCTTGAATGCCGATGAAATGCCCCTGCTTAATCTCAATGCCGTCCATGCTCGTATCGCGCACGGCATACGTAACTTGGCCCGATTTGACACGCCCCAGCGACTCGTTCATCGCTTCTGTATTCGTATCCGCATCCGCCTTCTCTTGGAAAGCCAGAATCGCGGCAAGGCCTTGCGGAATCGATTTCGAAGGGATTACAATGAGTGCCTTGTTATCCACCAAATCGACAGCCTGCTGAGCCGCCAATATAATATTCGAATTGTTCGGCAGCACATAGATGGTTTGCGCATCAATGCTGTTGACGGCATTCACGATATCTTCCGTGCTCGGATTCATCGTCTGTCCGCCGGACAGAACAACATCAACCCCTACACTGGATAAAATGTCGGTAATCCCATCCCCCAGAGCAACCGCAACAAAACCATAGGCTTTACCTGGTGCTGCCAGTCCTGTCGTTTCCGCAGCAAACGAATGAGGCGCCTCATATCCGCCTGCCATGTCTTCCAATATATGTGAATGCTGATCGCGCATATTTTCAATTTTGATACGACTAAGTGCCCCGTAATTCATCGCTTGGTTCATCACTTCACCTGGATATTCCGCGTGAATATGCACCTTCACCAATTCCTCGTCGGCGACAACTAGCAGAGAATCCCCCAGCTTGCTCAGTTGATCACGGAATGTGATTTCATTGAAAGTCAGCCCCTTGACCTTGCCGGGCACAATCGTCAGCATAAACTCCGTGCAATAGCCGAATTCAATGTCTTCCGTAGCCAAATGTGCTTGAGCCGGCAAATGCGCGTGCACTTCTTTGGCCAAATTCATGCCCGGAACAAGGGAAACAGCGTCCAATCGCGTATCCATCGTTGCATAGTCATCTTCTTCACGAACCAGACCGCCGCTCAGCGACGCCACAAAGCCTTCATAGACGCAGACCAGTCCTTGACCCCCTGCATCCACCACACCAACTTGCTTAAGCACAGCAAGCTGCTCAGGCGTTCTGGCGAGGGCTTCCTTCGCTTTGCTCAGAACCTCCTGCATCAGATCCAACAAATCGTTGCCGCGCCGATACTGCACCGCGTGCTTGGCTGCTTCTTTGGATACGGTCAAAATCGTGCCTTCTACAGGCTTCACAACAGCTTTGTAGGCTGTTTCTACACCTTGCTGCAGCGCCGCTGCAAATTGCTGTACATTTACATGCTCAAGATCGTGCACATGCTTCGCGAAGCCGCGAAACAACTGTGACAAAATAACCCCTGAGTTGCCTCTGGCGCCCATCAGTAACCCTTTGGACAATGCATCAGCTGCTTTCCCAATATGAGAGGATGGCTTCTTCTTCAGTTCCTCACAGCCTGCCGTGAGAGTTAAATTCATGTTGGTGCCGGTATCTCCATCGGGTACAGGGAAAACGTTCAATCCATTAACCTTGTCTACATTTCGGCGAAGGTTATCCGCACCCGCCAAGACCATGGCAGTGAAGTCATTTCCATTTATTGAAATAAAGCGCTTACTCAAAGTGATTCCCCTTCCTGGTTACGGGCTTTTATTTAGCTACTCGAACGCCTTGAACAAAAATGTTCACATCGTCCACCTGAAGCCCTACGACTTCATTCAAAATATATTTAACTTTCGTTTGGACGTTGCCTGCAACTACGGATATTTTGGTTCCATAGCTGACAATAATATAAAGATCAATTTCGAGTCGCCCGTTCTCACGACGAACTTCGACACCGCGGCTTAAATTGTCCCGGCCCAGCAGCTCTGCTATCCCGTCTTTCAATTGCTTTCTCGTTGCCATACCAACAAGTCCATAACAATCTAACGCAGCGGAACCCGCCAGAGTTGAAATCACTTCATTGGTTATGTACACTTTTCCATACTCGGTTGTGAGTTCAATTGGCATCATCTAAACAACTCCTTCAAATTTCCCTTCAGAAAACTACCTATGTAAGCATTCCCATTCCCGCTCTGCCTGACAAATCTGCCGCAAACTAAACACTTGGAATGTGGAGTAATCTTCATTGTACTATAACATACTAAATAAATAAACGGCAAAAAAGCAGGTAATTCGTTGACTAGGCTCCTTTTGCTATGATATTATGTCTAAGTGTGTTTTTGCTGGTTATAACATGAATCGCAAGAAGCAATGTCTAAATTTGAGGAAAGCTGTCATGTCAAGCTTAGGCTTGCCACCCAGGCTGCTTTGTATACTGCCGAAGGAGGTGTCAAACATGTCCCGCAAATGTTTCATTACAGGTAAAAGTCCAAGTTCAGGTAATCACGTGTCCCACGCTAACAATAAAAACAAGCGTACTTGGGGAGTTAACGTTCAAAAGGTTCGCATCCTCGTTGATGGTAAACCAAAACGGGTTTACGTAAGTACTCGTGCGTTGAAATCCGGTAAAGTGGCTCGCGTTTAATTGCAGCTTCTGATACTTACACTTTCGATGTAAAAGACAAAAAGCACCTTATCGGTGCTTTTTTTGCTTTTCTGGGGAGATAGCTAACTATGTGCTTCCTAGTTTTTGCTGAACGTATTAAGCACGGCCTTCACGAATCCACCCAAAAATCTTGGTAGCTTGATTGTGTAGAACTTCATTCTCTACCCCTCCTTAGAGTTTTCGTCAGAAAACTGACTTGGTGAGCATTTGGCTAAGCGTTTTCGTCAGAAAACTGACTTCGTGAGCATGGAACTTGCTTTTTTCGAAAGAAAGCTACCTCGTAAGCTACACTGTTTGCATAACTGCTCCTTAGCATCGTTACAACAGTATATGCCAGGGTCGCAAAAAAGTACCCTCTATTTTACTTTCTCCCGTAAATTCGCTTCCAGAAAGCAAAAAAAGCTACAAGAGCGCTTCACTCTTGTAACTATATGTATGCAGCTACGATGGCGTTATGCCCAGCTGCGTATAAAGTGCAACACCTAAACTGAAAATAAAATATAAAAGAATCGTCAACACAATGAACCATACACGAAAGCTAATTTGCTCGAACTGGCGAAAGAAACGTATCCCCACATACAAGGTGCCAAGTGAAAAAATGTACTTTGTCACGCCTTGTATATTCGAAAAGCAAGTTAACAAAATGCCGCAAAGCACACTGTACATGATCAACCAGAGAAATCTCATCGTCCCGCTCCCCTCTACCCGCGAATTCGACGGATAGCCTCAGCACGATCTGACTGCCCGAATACCGCATTGCCAGCGACCAGCACATCCGCCCCGGCCTCTGCCACCTGGCGAGCCGTAACTTCATTGATCCCGCCGTCCACTTCGATATGCAGCCCGCTTAACCCCTTGGCATTCGCCTGCTCACGCAAGGCCCGAATTTTGTTCAGCATGCCCGGAATGAAAGCTTGACCGCCGAAGCCGGGATTCACCGTCATAATCAGAACAAGATCCAACTGCTCATCCAGCACATGCTCAATGAGTGAAATCGGTGTTGCAGGATTAAGCACAACCCCAGCTTTCACGCCGCTTTGCTTAATAAGATGCAGCGTCCGATGCAGATGCGTACAAGCTTCTACATGAACGGAGATCAAATCAGCGCCCGCCTTGACGAAATCCGGGATATAGCGATCCGGCTGCTCAATCATCAAATGCACGTCAAGCGGCAGCTTCGTCACCGGACGTATCGCTTCAACAACCAACGGGCCGATTGTAATATTCGGCACGAAATGGCCGTCCATGACATCGACGTGAATCCAATCTGCTCCGCCAAGCTCCGCTTCTTTAATTTCTTCCCCAAGTCTAGCGAAATTAGCTGATAAAATAGAAGGTGCTACATATACCATCCGTTCTAATACCTCCTCTTCCGATCCTTGATTTCTGCCAAAAATAATAAGTAATGATCATAGCGAGAAGCCGCAATTGTCCCATCGGCTACGCAATCACGAACCTTGCAATCAGGCTCATGCAAATGCAGGCAGCCTCTGAAGCGACAGCCTTCCGCTATCGCGGCGAATTCCCTGAAGCAGTCGCCAAGCCCTTCCGCTTCCACTTCCATGAAATCCAGTTGGCTGAAGCCCGGCGTATCTGCGACGAGCCCCCCGTTCGTTAGAGGCATCAGTTCCACATGTCTTGTCGTGTGTTTCCCTCGCCCCAGCCGTTGAGAAATGGCATTCGTCTCCAAATTCAGACCGCTGATCATTTCATTCAACAACGAAGACTTGCCTACGCCCGACTGCCCGGCGAATACGCTGACCGTGCCATCCAAATGCTGGAGGATCGACTCCACGCCCTCATGCAGCTTCGAGCTCGTTTTTTGTATTGTGTATCCAATGCCCTCATACAGCTTGGTAATCCGTTCTAACTCCGCAACCGTCATGTCCTTGGCTCCGGAAGCGTCGCTGTCTGCTGTCAATAAATCGCTTTTGGTGAAGCAGAGGAGCACGTCAATGCCGGTATTCTCAATATGAACGAGAAACTTGTCCAGCAATTGCAAATTCAAGACCGGCTCTGTGACCGAAAAGACCAGCACAACGAGATTCACATTAGCGATCGGAGGGCGAATCAATTCCGAAGTTCGAGGAAGGATCTCCGTGACGGTGCCTTCCCCATTCTCGGTCTCTTCGTACATTACACGATCCCCTACGAGAGGGGTAATATTTCTATTTTTGAAAACCCCCCGGCCGCGGCAAGTAATCGTATTCGCCGCAGCCAGCTCCGCCCCTTCGGGCAGTACATAGTAGTAACCGCTCAATGCTTTCGTAATCGTTCCTTGCGGCATTAATTTGCGCCTCCAGTAGGTGGTTTAGAGGCAGCACCGCCTGTTTGGCCTTGCCCATTTCCATTGTTGCCAACCGGGATTGCCGGTCCGCTGTTTTGTTGTTTGGGCGAAGGAGTAGGCGATGCCGTAGGGCTCGGCGATGCCGTTTTCCCACTCTTTTGATCCAAATAATCCTGATACGTGCGCGTGATCGAGTTAACTAGACTGTCGCCTTCTTTGATCAAGATGACAGCTTTTTTATCTGGAGAAACAATGACTTTGACATCCAAATTCTGCGCCTTGGACACTTTTTCCGTTTTGTATTCGAAATTCTCATACTGAGCGTCGCTGACTACAATCTTGAACTCGGAATCCTTGCCTTCTGTCGTTGGCTTCACCGGAATGCTGACCGTTAATTGACCGGCATCTTCCGGCAATCCGTCACTAATAACCAATGAAATTTCAGCGCCGATGGAGACATCCTGATTTTTATCAAAAGGAAATTGCTTGATGACCTTGCCTTTGGCGACTTTATAGCTCTTCTCGCGCGTAATGCCATTCACAGGAAGCTTAAGATTCAGCTTCGCAATCTGCGCCTTCGCTTCCGCTTCCGTCATGCCAACAAGATCAGGCATTTTAAACGTTTCCTTAGCTTTGCTGACGACAAATGTAATGGCTGCTTTGTCCAGTTCAAATTCGTCCCCAACAAGCGGCGTCTGTTTCAAAATTGTACCAGGCGTATCCTCGGTCGTCTCTTGGGTGAACGTAACCTGATCATCATTGATACCAAGCGCTTGAAGCTTTAATTTGGCATCCTTGAGCAACTGTCCGACATAGCTCTCCATCTTGATTTTGGGAACGCCAGAACTAACATAAAGCGTCACTTTAGTCCCCACATTCATCCTCATCCCGCTCGGATCTTGACGAATAACGGTGTCCTTGGCCAGTTTGCTGTCTTTGTCATATTCAACCGTCGAACCGAGCTTAACCGCCGTGAGTTCAGCTTGAGCCTGAATCAACGGTTTGTTAATCACATTCGGAACCTCAACGGTTTCAACGGCGAACATCCCTCTCACATACCCGACCATGTACCACATCCCGCCCAGTACGATGAGCAGAACGGCAATCCAGATCAACGGCTTGGCCCATCCATTTCCTTTGGAAGGAGCTGATTCTTCGCGCAAAGCGGGCTTTTCGGGTTCGTCATCCTCGAACTTCGACAGTTGGTCGGCACGTATCGCAGGCATCACCAACGTACGCTCTTCATCCATCCCATAAGCATCCCAGAAAGCAACCTTCGCTTCATTCCTGCGGTCCGGATTCAAACAGGTGTCCAAATCCTCCATCATGAGCTTCGCTGACTTGTAGCGTTCCTCGGGCTTTTTGCGCATGGCCTTCAAAATAATATTTTCCACACTTTGCGGGATGAGCGGGTTCACCTTGCGAGGCTCTTCCACATCTTCCTGCAAATGCTTGAGCGCTACCGAAATCGGGCTTTCACCCAGAAAGGGCAGCTTGGCCGTCAGCATTTGATACATGACGATACCTAGGGAATACAAATCGGACTTCTCGCCCGTATTCGTCCCTTTGGCATGCTCAGGCGAGAAATAGTGAACAGAACCAACAACCGATCCCGTTTGTGTAATGGTTGAGGAGGTTGCCGCACGCGCAATCCCAAAATCCGTCACTTTGACCCGGCCATTTTTGCCGATTAGAATATTGTGCGGCTTAATATCCCGGTGGATGATTTCATTATGGTGGGCGTGATCAAGCGCATCGGCGATTTGACTCGCGAAATGAACGGCGTCTTCCACCTGAAGCGGGGCTTTTTCCTTGATTAAATCATTTAGCGTTTTGCCCTCTATGTATTCCATGACAATGTAATGCACGTCTTCTTCTTGTCCCACATCATAAATACTGACGACATTAGGATGAGAAAGGGAAGCGGCTGCTTGAGCTTCTCTGCGAAAACGACGAATGAACTCTTCGTCATGCACATACTGCTGGCGCAGCACCTTCACAGCCACTTTACGGTTTAATAAAAGATCATGCCCTTTGTAAACCAAAGCCATGCCGCCTCCGCCAATGCGCTCTAGGATCTCATAGCGGCCTCCAAGCTTTCTACCGATCAATTCTCATCACCCCTTTTTTCGTCCGAATCCTGATCATGTGCAAGTAAAACGACCGTTACATTGTCATCTCCGCCTTCATCAAGCGCGCGTGCAATCAATTGTTCCGCAGCATCTTCCAATTTCGCATGAGATTTGATAATACCCATAATGTCACTGGAGTCCACTAATCCGCTCAGACCATCGCTGCAAATCAGAATCGTGTCTCCCGGGCGCCAAGGGTATTCATAAAGATCCACCTCTACGCCTGGCTCTGTGCCAAGTGCCCGCGTAATCCAATTCCGCCTAGGATGATGATCCGCCTCTTCGATGGTAATCTGCCCGTTCTTCACGAGCTCATATACGAGCGAATGATCTTCTGTCAGCTGAGTGATCGCATCATCTGTTATTTTATAAGCACGGCTGTCGCCGATATGCCCGATAATAAGAAGCTCCTGCGAAGCAATAATGGCAACAACCGTCGTTCCCATCCCATGATAATTTTCCTGCCCTGAAGCAAACTCATAAATCTTCTCATTTGCATTCTCAATAGCTTCCTTCAGCACTTGCTTGCGAGCTTCCACGGGCATTCCCCGATGGATCGACTGCAACTGCTCTTGGATCATATCGATAGCCATTTGACTGGCGATATCACCAGCCTGATGTCCCCCCATACCATCAGCAACAATAGCCAAAGAAAGGCCACCCAGCTCAGGTTGTATAGTGGCGCGGTCCTCATTCACTTGACGGACTTTACCGATATCGGTACGGCTTACCATCTTCATCCGGATTTCACCTCATTACTTGCTCTCCATATGCTTAGCGCGCAATTGCCCGCAGGCAGCTGCAATATCACTGCCTTGTTCACGGCGTATGGTGGCGTTAATTTTGCCCTTCTCAAGAATACGCTGGAAGGTGAAAATATCATCTCTGGGCGTACGTTTGAAATCCCGTTCAGCTACGAAATTCACAGGAATCAGGTTCACGTGGCTAAGCGGCATATCCTTCAATACCAGGGCTAGCTCCTCAGCATGCTCCGGTTGGTCATTCACTTCCCCCATAAGGGCATACTCAAACGTAATGCGTCTGCCTGTTTTGGCAATATAATACTTGCAAGCTTCAATTAAATCTACGAAAGGAAATCTGCGATTTACCGGCATCAGCTTGGAACGAAGCTTATCGTTCGGCGCATGAATGGAAATCGCCAAATTCACTTGCAGATTCTCATCAGCGAATTTGTAGATGTTCGGCACGATCCCGCTCGTCGATACCGTGATATGACGTTGTCCAATGTTTAGCCCCTTCGGATGAATCATAACACGCAGGAAATTCATCGTCGCTTCATAATTCTCAAACGGCTCGCCGATTCCCATGATCACGATAGAGGAAATACGTTCCTCGGTTTCATCCAGCAGCTTCTGCGCTTTGACAACTTGAGCGACAATCTCCCCAGGTCTAAGATCCCTTTTGAGACCGCCCAGCGTAGAGGCGCAGAACGTACAGCCTACTCGGCAGCCTACCTGCGTAGTAACACAAATGCTGTTGCCGTAGTTATGCTTCATGACAACCGTTTCAATCGCATTCTTATCTTCCAGCTCAAATAGAAACTTGACCGTACCATCTTGCGATTGATACTTGGCGATCTCGGTCAATGTTACAAATTCAAACTGATCCTTCAGTTTGTCACGCAGCGTCTTCGGCAAATTCGACATCTCGTCAAAGCTGAATACGCGCTTTATATACAACCAGTCAAAAATTTGTCCGGCACGAAACGAGGATTCGCCGTTCTCTTTCACCCAGCTCTGCCACTCATCCCAATTCAAATCATACACAAACGGTT
This sequence comes from Paenibacillus ferrarius, assembly GCF_002027705.1. Taxonomy (GTDB): domain Bacteria; phylum Bacillota; class Bacilli; order Paenibacillales; family NBRC-103111; genus Paenibacillus_E; species Paenibacillus_E ferrarius. The sequence continues at coordinate 57,863 of NZ_MBTG01000025.1, forward strand.
TCACATTCTCACTTACTTTGCTAATCATATTTATCACAACCTGTTATTATTTGGTCTATTTTTTTGCTAATCTCATGTATTTTATCACAAAGCGGGCACGAACACACATCCTCATCTACGGCAGCTGCCAGTAAACGCGGAAAATACTTTCGTTCCCATGTGGAATCGCGCCAAAATTCGCGAATGACCTGCGCAGTGGGCAGGTCATTCTTCATGTGCGAGAGCAGCTTATGCGTTCATGTCCCCATGCTAAGCACGCTTGCGCAGCCGAGCGATAAAGAAGCCATCCGAGTGGAACTGCTGCGGAAGGATTTGCACCATCCCAGCTGCAGCCGCTGCTGGATCAATACTTGCAAAGCGATCCGCTGGCAGCGGATCGAGTTCGAATTCACTGTGGTCAGCGAGGAATCGCTCAACCATGCCGGCGTTCTCAGCGTGTTCAATCGTGCACGTGCTGTAGACCAGCACGCCGCCTGGCTTCAGCAGCCGATGCACGCGACTCAAGATACCGTACTGAAGCTCGCTGATTGCGTCGATTTCCGCTTCTTGCTTCGCCCACTTAAGATCCGGCTTGCGGCGAATGACCCCGAGGCCCGAGCAGGGCGCATCCAGCAGGATGCGGTCGAACGACTCCGCCGCAAAGTGCTCGTCCAGCTTCGCAGCATCCATCACCAGCGTCTGAATGGACGACAGTCCCAGACGCTCTGCTTGATCGGCGATCAGCTTCTGCTTGTGCTCATGCAGATCACAAGCCCAAATCTTGCCCGCATCGTCCATCTTCTCGGCGATGTGCGCGGTCTTGCCGCCAGGGGCGGCGCAGCAGTCCAGCACCGTCATCCCTGGACGCGGATCCAGAGCTTCAGCGACGAGCATCGAGCTCTCGTCTTGAATCGAGTAGTCCCCATGCTGGAAGCCGGGGGTCAAAGCCATGTTCCCGGCCCCCTGCACAAGGATGCCGGCCGGGGCCAGCTCTGACGCTTCCGCGCTGAGACCGCTGCCCTGGAGCTGCTCCAGCAGCTCGGGGCGGCTGCGCCGTCTCGCGTTCGCGCGAATGCTCACGTGCGGCGGCTCGTTGTTCGCCGCACAGATCTGTTCCGTCAGCTCGGCGCCCAGCTGACGGATCCATCGGCGCACGAGCCACTCCGGGTGGGAGTGGCCCAGCGCAATGCGCTTCACATCGCCGAGCGCAGCCGGCAATGTAAGCTCGGCTTTGCTGCGAATGATCGCGCGCAGCACGCCGTTGACCATGCCCGAGATGCCTTGATGGCCTCGGCGCTTCGCGATATTGACCGCTTCGCTCACGACCGCATGGTCGGGGATGCGGTCCAAATAATGCAGCTGATAGAAACTCAGCCGCAGCAAGCAGCGAACCCAGGGCTCCAGCTTGGCAAGCCCCTTGCTCACAAACCGTTCCAAGAAGAAATCAATCGTATTTCTCCGTCCAATGGTACCGTACACAAGCTCTGTCGCCAGTCCCGCATCCGATCGTTCCAATGCATGCTTTTGCAGGATCTGGTTCAGCAGCAAATTGCTGTACGCTTGATTCTCTTCCACCCGAATCAAGACATCCAGCGCCGCATCTCGGGCAGAATGCTTAACAGCGCTGCTCTTCGCAGCGCCTGAGGAAGATTTTGGCGCCGAGGGCTTGCCAGCTCTGGGCGATTTCTGAAGTCCATGTTGCGGACGAGTTGGTTTTTCCGTTGACAAATCAACTACCTCATTTTTTGTTAAGTAATAATGAATTTAAGTCTAAGCCGCTATTCGTTCCCGCCGCCCAATACCGTTCCCGCTGCGATTTGCACGCCTCGAATAAATTCAGCAACAGGCATCGCCTTTTTGCCGGAAGGTTGAATGTGCGTCAGCCATAGTGTGCCTTCGCCAGTCATGACTTCAATGCCTAGCTCACTGCTGCCAAGGACAGTCCCCGGGGCAGGGGCGTCGGCACCTAGCGCCAAACTTCTGCTTCTAGGCTCCGAAGCACTCTTCGGATTCGCGCTAGCCCATACCTTCATGACCTCGCCATTCCATAACGTATAAGCGCCTGGGAAAGGATTTAAGCCACGCACTTGATTCCACAGCTCCACAGCAGAACGCGACCAGTCGATCAGCTCGTCCTCTCTGCGAATATTCGGCGAATAAACGGCATCAGCCTCATTTTGCACAACAGCCTGAATACGGCCAGCCAGTAAATCCGGCAATGTGCGCTTCAAGAGATCAGCCCCGGCAAGGCTTAGCTTCTCGAACAAAGAGCCCGTCGTATCCGTATCTTCAATCGGAAGCTCCACTTTGGATATCATATCGCCGGTATCCAGACCAACAGCCATATACATAATCGTAACGCCAGTCACCGCTTCACCCTGCATCACGGCATGATGAATCGGCGCTCCGCCACGATATTTGGGCAGCAGCGACGCATGAATATTAATGCAGCCGTATTGCGGCAAATCCAGCACCGCTTTGGGCAAAATTTGCCCATACGCAGCAGTTACAATTAAATCTGGCTTTAATTGACGCAAGACCTCAACAGAATCCGCTTCACGCAGCTTCACCGGCTGAAGCACAGGAATGCCATGCTTCTCCGCTTCCACCTTCACCGGCGTCGGCGTCAGGACGCGTTTGCGTCCCTTCGGCCGATCCGGTTGCGTAACAACCGTTGTGACGTTGTAGCCTTGCTCCAGCAGCGCTTGCAGGGATGGGACGGCAAAGTCCGGAGTGCCCATGAAAATAATATTCACTCGGCATCTTCCTCTTCATCGCTCGTATATGTTTTTGTTGCCAGATCGGTGAACAGAATACCATTCAGATGGTCGATTTCGTGGAAAATACAACGAGCCAGCAATTCTGTCCCCGTTACTTCAATCGGATTTCCGTTGCGATCTTGACCTTTCGCGGTCACATTCAACGGCCGAGTTACATCCCCGCGCAGACCAGGAATACTCAAGCAGCCTTCTGCCCCAATTTGTTCACCGTCGGAAGTGACCACTTCTGGATTGACCATTTCAATCAGTCCACCGTGCTCTTCGCCGCAATCCATCACGATGACACGTTTGAGAATACCGATTTGGGGAGCGGCAAGACCTACACCCTCTGCCTCATACATCGTATCAGCCATGTCGTTAAGCAACTTGTGCAGATTGGAGTTAAATTTGGTTACTGTGATCGCTTTTTCACGCAGCACAGGATCTGGATCTTTGACAATAATGCGAATAGCCATAATGTGCACCTACCTTTGAAAGTCTTCTCTATTTGGGGTTCCTTACATCAAATATTGCGGGTCAACATCCACGCTAATCTGCAGTTTCTCCTTCGCCGAGCGCTCCTCAAACCACGCTACGGTGCGGCCTACAATGTCTGCAGCCTGATCTTCCCCTCGATATTTTACCACGCATTGGAACCGATATCTATCTTTGATTCGGGAAATAGGCGATGCAACAGGCCCTAACACATCCATATGAAAGGAGGAATCCATTGATACCACATTCGCAAATAGATCCATCTGCTTGGTTGAATACTCCAAAGCAATCTCTTTCAGCCGCGTTACGAAAGCTTCCGCAGACCGCACCAAGAGGGGAACGGACTCATGCGAAAAGGTGACCAAAATCAGCCGCTGATACGGTGGATACCCTAAATTCGCCCTGATATCCAGCTCATGATTGGCAAAAGCAATATAATCATGCTGACTGGCATATTGCACGCTGTAATGCTCAGGGGTGTAGGTCTGGACGAATACTTCGCCCTGCTTTTCATGACGGCCTGCTCGTCCTGCCACCTGTGTCAACAGCTGAAAAGTGCGCTCTGCTGACCGAAAGTCGGGGATATTCAGCACGGTATCTGCCGCAATAACACCCACTAAGGTCACATCTGGGAAATCCAGCCCTTTGGCCACCATCTGTGTGCCTAAGAGGACATCGGCCTGCTTCTCCCGAAACATGGTCAGCCACTTTTCATGCGACCCTTTCTCCGTCGTCGTATCGACGTCCATCCGGATGACGCGAATGCCAGGGAAAATTTTACTGAGTTCCTCTTCCACACGCTGCGTTCCCGTCCCAAAATGACGAATATGCTCGGACTGGCAGCTCGGGCACTGCGTCACTTCACGTTCCGCGTAGCCGCAGTAGTGACAGCGCAGCATCCGCGAGCTTTGATGATACGTCAGCGAAATGTCGCAATGCGGACATGTGGACACGAAGCCGCATGTGCGGCACATCACGAATGTCGCATAGCCGCGTCGATTCAAGAGCAAAACAATCTGTTCCTTCTTTTGTAACCGATCTTCGATCGCTTTATACAAGGACCTGCTGAACATGGAGCGATTGCCGTTCTTGAGCTCCTCGCGCATATCGACAATAGCGACCGGCGGCATCGGCCTGCTGGCCACGCGTTCGCGCATCGTGAGCAGCCGGAATGGAGGCTTTTCTCGATCCCGGCGGCGCCTTGTCAGCTCGATGCTTTCCAGCGAAGGTGTCGCTGAACCGAGTACCACCACCGCGTTCTGCTGCTTCGCCCTTTGCACCGCAACATCCCGGGTATGGTATTTAGGGCTTTCCTCCTGCTTATAGGAAGACTCGTGTTCTTCATCAATAATAATAAGTCCAATTTGGGTAAAAGGAGCAAATATCGCGGAACGAGCGCCGATCACAACTTTCACTTGCTTCCGCGTTATTTTGCGCCATTCATCATAACGTTCGCCATTTGACAGACGACTGTGCAGGACAGCGACCAGATCGCCGAATCGTCCTTTAAAACGCTCTACCATTTGTGGTGTCAACGAAATTTCCGGAACAAGCACAATCGCTTCTTTGCCCATATCCAGACATTGCTGAATCGATTGCAGATAGACCTCGGTTTTACCGCTTCCCGTAACCCCGTGCAGCAGGAACACTTCATTCCTCTGATCCGCTACGGCATCGCGGATTTCCGTGAAGACACCAGTCTGCTCTTCTGTTAACGGAAGCGGCTTGGTCCGAGCAAAAGCACGACCCGCATAAGGGTCGCGCATCACCTCGACTTCGCGCAGCTCGATCCAGCCGCGATCCGCCAAGCTTTTGACCGTACTCGCCCCGACCTCAATCGTTTCCATCAAGGCGGTCAGCCGAATCGCATGCGGATGCTCCATCAGATAGCGCAGCACATCCTTTTGCTTGTTCGCTCTGGCAGGAAGCTCGAGCAGAGCCTCCTCCAAGCCCAATCCGCCGGCCGGAGGAAACACCGTCAGCGCCTTCTTCGTGTTCATGCGGTCTTTGACCTTCTGTTCCTCCGTAAGGATGCCGGTGCTGAGCAATTGTTTGATTAAGGCGCCTTCACTCGCGAAACGCTCCATCAAGGCGTCCATCGAAACCGATCCTTTGGACTTGACAAAGCGAACAATTTCTTGGAGATCTGACATCTCCAGCAGCGCTTGCTCACCAGACTCCTCGCCAACCCCAATCATGCGCTCATATTTCGCTTTGAGCGCAGCAGGCAGCATCGCTTGCAGCGCCGTAACTTCATGACACAAGTACATGCGGCTGACCCATCTGCCAAGCATGACGAGTTCTTCTGTGAGCGGAGGCACCAAATCCAGGACGTTCATAATTGGTTTAATCCGCTTGACATCCACCTGCGTGTCCGCATGCAGCTCAACGACGAAGCCCTGCAGCACCCTCGGGCCAAAAGGCACGCCTACCCGACTGCCAACTTCCACCCATTTGGTTAACGAGGCCGGAACTTCATAGTCGAAGGCACGGTTCGTTTGCTTCGCAGGGACATCGACAATCACTTTAGCGTACATCTGCGTTCCTCGCTGCGGTCGGCATACGATCGGCTGCCAGCTCAAGCAGTCTGCGTGCCACATCTTTTTTGCTTTGAATAGGCAGAGCTTCTACAAGCCCATTACGATCATAAATACGCACCACATTCGTATCTCCGCTAAAGCCCGCACCTTCTTGAGAGACATCGTTGCCGACGATGAGATCACAATTTTTACGGCTCAGCTTGTCCATGGCATGCTCATCCAACGCTTCTGTTTCCGCCGCAAAACCGACGACAAACTGATGCTTTTTCAACGTGCCGATTTCCTGGAGAATATCGGGATTTTTAATCAGATCGAGCGTGAGCGAGTCCGATTTCTTTTTTATTTTTTGTTCGGCAACGACCGCAGGACGATAATCCGCTACGGCAGCCGCCTTAACGATAAGATGACTGGCCTCCAAACGGGACAAAACGGCTTCCCGCATGTCCAGTGCGGATTGAATGCGCACAATCTCCACGCCGCAAGGCACAGGCAGAGCCGAAGGCCCGGAAACCAACGTCACCTTAGCCCCCATGCGTACCGCTTCTTCTGCGATGGCGTAGCCCATTTTGCCTGAAGAATCATTCGTAATGTAACGAACCGGATCAATGCGTTCCACAGTGCCTCCGGCGGTCACAAGGACACGCTGGCCCTCTAAGCGCCCAGGCTCACCCTGAAAATGGCGCTCTACCGCAGCAAATATTTCCTCTGGCTCTGCGAGCCGTCCTTTGCCGACATAACCGCAAGCAAGCTGCCCTTCTCCCGGTTCAATAAAACGCACACCGCGACTTAACAGCGTCTGCATATTCGTCTGTACAGCCGGATTCGCATACATATGCACGTTCATGGCAGGTGCGATCCATATCGGAGCCATCGTTGCAAGCAGCGTGGTGCTCAGCATATCGTCGCCAAGACCAAGTGCGAGCTTGCCGATTGTGTTCGCTGTTGCGGGAGCTATGAGCACCAGATCTGCACTGTCCGCCAAGTTGATATGTGAAACTACGGAAGGGTCCTTCTCATCAAAGGTATCCACGAAAACATGATGACGGGACAGCGTTTGAAACGTTAACGGCGCCACGAATTGAACAGCAGATTTGGTCATAATGACACGAACCGTCGCGCCTGCTTGCGTCAACTTGCTTGTCAGCGCAGCGGCTTTATAAGCGGCGATGCCTCCGCATACGCCAAGTACAATCGTTTTACCCTGCAATACACTCATCGAATTCCCCTTTCTTAGCACCATTTGAGAAAAAAATAACAACCACTAGGGTTGTTGGGTAAAGCAATTATTTCTGATATTTCTCTGTTTCTGTCGTCTCGATTTTCTCGTAGCCGATGTAATGTCCGTAAAGTTCTTCTAACGCAACACCCACGTGCTTGTGAGCCTTTTGGTTTTTCAAATCTGATTTCGCGCCGTCGCGTAGGGATCTTGCTCTCTTGGAAGCCGCAACCACTAACGAATACTTGCTGTCCACGATATCAAGCAGTTTATCAATTGAAGGATATAACATTCAATTCACCTCATCCATCCATTGTACGATTTTTGGATACATTCGCTCTTTTTTGCAATGCTCAGCTGCCAGAATCGCCTGTATTTTGGCGCATGCCGTTTCTACATGATCATTCACAATCGCATAATCATAGTGTTCCATTAAACGGATCTCGTCAATCGCGACCGACATGCGGCTGCGAATCACTTCGTCCGTTTCTGTCCCACGGGTAACAATGCGGTTCTCAAGCTCATCTAGGGAAGGCGGCAATAAGAAGATGAAAACACCTTCGGAGAACTTTTGTTTGACTTGCAAAGCACCCTGGACTTCAATCTCCAAGATCACATCTTTGCCGGAGCGCAGCGTTTCTTCTACAAAACGTCTCGGAGTACCGTAGAAATTATCTACGTATTCCGCCCATTCGAGCACTTCATCCGTGTCGATCAACTGCTGGAATTGTTCCCGCGTTTTGAAGAAATAGTTGACGCCATCCACTTCACCCTGTCTAGGGGATCGGGTTGTTGCTGATACCGAATAAACAATATCCGGAGAAATCTTACGCAGTGCCGCGCAAACTGTGCCTTTGCCGACACCGGAAGGACCGGAAAGTACAATCAGAATACCTCTCTCACGCTCAAGAGTGTTCGTATTACTCGTCATGATCATCGTCCTTGTTGGAAAGTCTATGTGCTACCGTCTCTGGTTGTACTGCCGACAAAATTACATGATCGCTGTCCGTAATAATGACGGCACGGGTTCTTCTACCATACGTAGCGTCAATCAGCATGTGACGATCACGTGCTTCTTGAATGATCCTCTTAATCGGAGCCGATTCCGGACTCACGATTGAGATAATGCGGTTCGCTGATACGATGTTGCCGAACCCGATGTTAATTAATTTGATAGCCATTAGGGCTTCCTCCTCGCGAAGCTCCATGCCGCTTCACTCGATATTCTGTATTTGTTCCCGCATTTTCTCAAGCTCTGCTTTCATCGTAATGACCCTAGCCGTAGGCTCCGAGTGATTCGACTTAGACCCAATTGTATTCACTTCCCGATTCATTTCTTGAATCAAGAAGTCCAATTTGCGTCCAACAGGCTCCTGGTCTGTGAGCAATTGATCACATTGCCCAAAATGACTTTTCAATCGAGTCAATTCCTCATCTACATTCGAACGATCTGCGAATATCGCAATTTCTGTCGCTAGACGCTGCTCATCCACAGGCGTCTGATCCTGCAGCAGAGACTGAATTCTACTCGTCATCTTAGCCGCGTATTCTTGAACCACCTGCGGTGCCAAAGCTTCCAACTCCACATGAATCCGCTTCAGTTCCACTAGGCGTTCACGAATATCTTGCTCCAGAAACGCGCCTTCGCGAAGCCGCATGTCAGATAACCTAGAAACGGCTTCCTGCAAGCAGGCGCACAATTCCTCTTCAATCTCTTTGTCAGGTTCCTTACGCGACTCTTTCATTTGAACGAGATCAGGAAGTCTTAATAATTCTTTGAGCCCGACCTGCTCGGCATATCCATAGCGCTCCTTCAACTGCTCAGCAGCCTGCAAATAGGCATCTGCCAGCGCAAAGTCAACCGTCACGCTCTTCATGGAAGCCGCCTCACGTTCCGCCGTGATGAAGACGTCTACACGTCCTCGCTTTACGGCTTGCAGCACCGTTTTCTTCAAAGCGTCTTCAAAGACCGCCCATTCCTTAGGCAAGCGAATCGACACTTCACTATACCTATGATTGACCGATTTCACATCGATAAACACATTGTATCCGGCAAAAGAACGATTCGCTTGTCCGAATCCGGTCATACTGCAAATCATCCTAATCACATCCATTACCCTATTTTAATTCATTTTGAAAGTGGGTACAAGTGGAAATCATGACGATTCGACTTTTCCCATACGTATTTCGTCAAATCTACGCACATCTCATAGGCCAGAAACGGGGTCATCAGATAGATGCCGTTAAAGTATGGCATGGCTGCATCGAGCAGCTCTTTGGCAATCTCCACACCCATTGCGCGCCCTTCAGGACCCTTGAGTCCATCCATGCGTGCCCTGACTTCATCGGATAACCGAATACCCGGAACCTCGTTATGCAAATACTCCGCGTTCCCTCCGCTCGCAAGCGGGGCAATCCCGATGAAAACCGGAATATCCAAATGTTTGGTCGCTTCATAAATCTGCTCAATCAGCTTCGCATCATAAACCGGCTGCGTCATAATGTAATCGGCGCCTGCCTCGATTTTGCGTTCCAAGCGCTGAACCGCTTTATCCAAATGTTTCACATTCGGATTAAAGGCAGCACCAACAACGAAGTTGGCCTTCTGCTTCAAGGGCTTGCCGGAGAAGGCAATGCCTTCGTTCAGCTGTTTAATCATCCGAATAATCTCGAATGAGGTCAGATCGTACACCGAGCTGGACCCGGGGAGATCGCCGAATTTGGCGGGATCGCCGGTCACGGCCAGCACGTGGTCAATACCCAGCGCGTGAAGACCCATCAGATGGGACTGTGTCCCAATCATGTTGCGGTCGCGGCACGCGATGTGAATCAGCGGACGCGCACCCAGTTTATCCTGCACGAGGTAGCCGAGGGCCAGGTTGCTCATGCGCGTCACCGCCAGGGAATTGTCGGCCATCGTGATGGCGTCGACATGGGCATCCTGCAGGGCTTTCGAGCCCTGCATAAATTTCTCGATGTCGAGATCCCGCGGGGGATCCAGCTCGACGATGACGGTTTTGCGCTGCTTGACGATTTCCAGCAGCGAGGGTTTGCTGGCCGGCGGCGCGGGCTTCGCCGGCGCAGGCTCGATCACGCGCACGCCCCGCGCGGGGACGGCCGTGCCGGGCGCTGCCGGCACATAGCCCTGCAGCGCCTTGGCAACGGCGGCGATGTGCTCCGGCGTGGTGCCGCAGCAGCCGCCGATGATGCGCGCGCCAAGGTCGGCGAAGCGCAGTGCGCTTTCGGCGAAGTACTGCGGCGTCGCCGCATACGTGTACTGCCCGTCGACATAGTCGGGCAGCCCCGCGTTCGGGAACGCGGAGAACGGCACGCCCGCGAGCGGAGCCAGCTTCTCGAGTGAGCGGAGAATCCCGTTAGGGCCGACACGGCAGTTAAAGCCGATGACGTCTGCCCCTTCGTCGCGCAGCCGCAGGAAAGCTTCCTGCAGCGGCACGCCGTCCTGCGTGCTTCCTGTGCCTTCATTCGCAAACTGACAAATAACAGGCAAACTGCTCATGCTCCGAATGATCCGCAGCGCGAGTTGCAGCTCCTCCAGATCATAGAACGTTTCCAGCAAGAGTCCATCCACAGGCGAGTCCAGAAGAACACCAATCTGCTCGCGCAGTGAATCCTCAACATCAGCGGTACGAACATTCTTACGTTTGCCTGCGCGAATGGAACCAATCGCCCCTACGACATAAGCATCGTCACCGACAGCTTTCCTAGCAAGCTCAACCCCAGCACGGTTGATGGCTTCTACATCGCCTTCAAGTCCATATTTCGATAATTTCTCGCGGTTCGCCGAGAAGGTATTCGTTTCAATAAGACGAGCACCTGCCTCGAAATAGCGGCGGTGCACGTCAGCAACCGTTTCCGGTCTGAGCAAATTCAATTCTTCATACGAAATGCCCACTGGAAATCCCATCTGATATAAATAAGTCCCCATTGCGCCGTCACCGGTTATAATTTCCTGCTGCAGCGCCGTGCGAAGATCCAATTTCATGATAAACTCCCCATTTACTAAAAAATGTAGTTATACTGTATCATAAAATAAGGGAGATATTAAGGAAAACGTTTATCAATAATTTTGATACATAAGAGCCCTTAGGATACTCGCCCGCTTATTTCACAATCGTTCCCGTATATACTTCTTCAGCCGGTCCTGTCATATAGACGTGATTATCCGCTTCATTCCATTCAATAAACAAGTCCCCGCCCTTCAAAGAAACGGTTGCTTCACGGTCTGTCAAGCCATTCAACACAGAAGAAACAAGCGTTGCGCAAGCCCCTGTTCCACAAGCAAGCGTCGGACCCGCTCCTCTTTCCCAAACACGCATATCCGTATAGCTGCGATTTCTTACCGTAACAAATTCGACATTCATTTTGCGCGGGAACATCGGATGCACTTCAAGCTTCGGCCCCCATGCCGCGAGGTCAAAATTCACCGCATCGTCGACATAGATGACACAGTGCGGATTGCCCATCGAAACGGCCGTAAAATGAAACTCTCTGCCGTCTACTTCAATCGGATGATGAATCACTTGGTCTTCATCTACCGTAGTCGGAACCTGGAGACCGTTCAGAATAGGCTGACCCATATCCACGCGAACCGTTGACACCTTGCCATCCTTCAAGTTGAGCTGCACCTTTTGCACACCGGCACCCAGCGTTTCAACCGTAATTTCTGTTTTATCAATCAACCCATGGTCAAAGACATATTTGGACACACATCGGATCGCGTTGCCGCATTGCTCGGCTTCAGAACCGTCAGAGTTAATAATTCGCATTTTGAAATCGGCATTCTCCGAAGGGAGTATATAAACTAAGCCGTCGGCGCCAATACCGAAGAAACGATTGCAGTGTCGAATAGCCAGCTGATCAACATCTGCCGGTAATTCTTGTTCGCCCGCTATAACGATAAAATCGTTGCCTAGACCATGCAATTTTGAGAAATTCATTGTTTTCAGCACTCCAAGCATGTGTTTTAGCCATTATCATAGCGTAAAAACGCGCAAATGCATAGCCCTTCCCCCTGTATTCGGCGATTATCTCCTCTTCTCGCGATCACATGAGCCAGAGGGATAGTGCCCATAGCCGGCACATCATCCAGCCTTAAGCCACCTTTCCCACGCCCCCTGTCAGCCTATTTTCCAATGCTTGTCTGATCCAAATGCCGTACGCAAAAAAGCCGCCATAGGCAGCTTTTCCGCATTTCGCTGTTTATCTAAAACTAGGCTTGGATGATTTATACCCTGTAGAGCGCGAGCTTTTGCTGCGCTTAGGTGATAAGACACTGCCCAGACCCATCAAGAATGTAGGGATGCCGGCGGCGATAAGCACCAGAATCCAATCCTTCCAGCCAAGCGGTACCGTTTTGAAAATCGGTTGCAGCGCTTCTACGTACATGACAGCAAGCATCAGAACAAGTGAAGATAACACCGCAAAAACCAAATACCGATTTTGCAGCGGATTGCGATGAAAAATCGAGCGAGAACTGCGGCAGTCGAACACATGGATAAGCTGCGCCATAACGAGCGTGGCAAAAGCAACGCTTTGCGCCTTCAACAACGTTTCCGCATCTGTCGGATTGACTCGCAGGACGAGCCAGAAAGCCCCTAATGTACAGACACCGATGAGAAGGCCCCTAGAAATAATTTTCCATCCCAAGCGTCTTGCGAAAATATTTTCCTTCGCGGAACGCGGTTTATGCTGCATCAAATCTTTCTCCGCCTGATCCACGCCAAGCGCCATGGCCGGAAGGCCGTCGGTTACCAGATTCACCCACAAAATTTGAATAGGCACAAGCGGCAGCGGCAGTCCCGCCATCATGGCGATAAACATCGTCATAATTTCTCCAACATTGGAAGCCAGCAGGTAACGAATGAATTTGCGGATATTTTCATAAATGCCTCGTCCCTCTTCAATCGCTGCCACGATGGTGGAGAAATTGTCATCGCTAAGAATAAGCGAGGATGCTTCCTTGGATACATCTGTTCCCGTGATCCCCATCGCGATGCCGATATCTGCTGCTTTAATCGCCGGCGCATCGTTCACGCCATCCCCTGTCATGGCGACGACATGTCCATTGCGCTGCAAAGCTTTGACGATCCGCAGCTTATGTTCCGGAGAAACCCTTGCGTAAACGTACGTATCGTTGACTTTGGCATCAAGCTCATCGTCCGACAGCTGCGCGATCTGCTGCCCGCTCATGCTGACCCCATTGGCCGGGATCATGCCCAGCTGTTTGGCAATCGCCTCTGCGGTTGTTTGATGGTCGCCTGTGATCATCACCGTCTTGATGCCTGCCTTGCGGCATTTGGAAATGGCATCACGCACTTCTTTGCGCGGAGGATCAATCATGCCCGTCAGTCCGACAAAAATCAAACTATGTTCTACATCCTCATGATCTTCATAGCGGTCGCTGCTCTTAATCTCCTTGTAAGCAATCCCCAGCACCCGCAGGGCTGATTTGGCCATCCCTTCATTGGCAGCAATGACCTTCTGCTTGAGCGTCGGGGTGAAAGGAATCACCTTGCCCTCCCACAGAATGTAACTGCAATGCTGGAGCAGAACATCAGGCGCTCCTTTGGTGCAAGCCATGCGGCCATTCTCCGAGCTTACGAGAACAGACATGCGTTTGCGGTCCGAGTCGAAAGGAAATTCGGCAATCCGCTTGTAGGTCTCGCTGAGCGACTGCTGGGTAATGCCGCTTTTGGCACTGAGGACGACCAAAGCCCCTTCGGTCGGGTCCCCTTTGATACCCCAAACAGAAACCGCATTGTCCTCCTTGCCTTTCTTCCGTTTGGACTCCTGCTTCTCTTCATAAAGGGTCGCATTATTACAAAGCACGGACACCTGCAGCAATTTGTTCAGGGACACGTGTTTAGCGACGTCCGCATTTTGACCGCCTAATTGAATGCTCCCAACCGGCGTATAGCCGTCTCCAGTTACTTCCATTACATCGCCGCCTACCCATAGGTGGGTAACGGTCATTTTGTTCTGCGTCAGCGTGCCTGTCTTATCGGAGCATATAACCGACGCACATCCCAGCGTCTCCACGGAAGGCAGCTTTCTGACAATCGCTTTGCGCTTGATCATCCGCTGTACGCCAAGTGCGAGCGCTATCGTTACAATCGCCGGAAGTCCTTCCGGAATCGCCGCAACCGCTAAGCTGACTCCTGCCAAGAACATCGCATAAGGCGGTTGTCCATGCATAATACCTGCTACGACAACTAATATCGTTAAAGCGATCGCGACAATAATTAAAATTTTGCCAAGCTGTTCCAGTCGGTGCTGCAGCGGCGTTTCCATCGACTCTGTATTCTGGATCAAATCGGCGATTTTCCCCATCTCCGTGTTCATCCCGATGCGGACAACAACCGCTTTGGCCGTTCCACGCGAAACCATAGTGCCCATGAAGCCCAAGTTTCGCTGATCTCCCAGCGGAACCTCGTCAAGAGGAATGGCCGAAGTTACTTTACCGACAGCAACCGATTCCCCTGTAAGCGCCGACTCTTCAATATAGACGCCATTCGTCTCCAAGAAGCGTACATCTGCCGGAACACGGTCACCGCTTTCCAGTAGAATGATGTCTCCGGGAACCAAATCACGAGCGGGTATTTGATGAACTGCCCCTTCCCTCCACACATTGGCATTCGGGGCTGACAGTTCTTTGAGTGCACGCAAGGAGCGTTCCGCACGAAATTCTTGGGTAAAACCTAATACGGCATTCATCACAATAATGACAACAATCGTAATCGCATCCAAATATTCGCCTAACAAACCTGAAATCAGGGTCGCCCCCAATAGGACCAGCACCATGAAATCTTTAAATTGATTTAAAAGCAGCGTAATCGGAGACACACGATGCCCTTCTGACAGCTCATTACGACCTATCTCCGCCTGCCGCTTCCAAGCTTCTTCCCAGGGTAATCCTTGCTGCGCATTCACCTGCTGCGACTGCAGGACTTCCTCCGACGTCAACTGGTACCACTTATTCTGACTCATCCGCCCTTCTCCCTCCCACTTCCCACTTGTTCAAACCAATCACTCATACGTAAATGTATTCAGACAAGCCGGAAAATATCCCTGAAATCATCTTTCCCAGTGGCGGGCACTTAAGTTTTTGTGTAAAGTATGGCATCATAGAGGTTGGCACAAGTTTTTAACCACGAAGCTAATGGGGATGTCATCGTATATCGCCGCCATTAGCTCCCCTAGAATGGAGTTGTAAGTAACATGGCTTTAGACGGACTAGTCCTTCATGCAATCGTTCACGAACTGCAGACGTGCGTAGGAGGCCGCATTAATAAAATTCATCAGCCCAGCGAAAATGACATCATCATGCACATTCGAGCACAAGGGCAGAACCTGAAGCTGCTGCTTTCCGCCAATCCCACCTATCCACGGGTTCAGCTTACCGAACAATCACAGCTTAACCCCATGGATGCTCCCATGTTCTGCATGCTGCTGCGCAAGCACTGTGAGAACGGCGTTATTGAAGCTGTGGAACAAATCGGCATGGAGCGGGTTATCCGCATGCAAATACGTCATCGTGATGAATTAGGCGATATGAGCCTCAAACATATCCTTGTGGAAATTATGGGACGGCACAGCAATATGATTCTGCTGGACCCAGCGACCGAAACGATTCTGGACGGCATTCATCATGTCACGCCAGCCATCAGCTCCTATCGCGTTGTCATGCCCGGAAGCAAATATGTCACACCGCCCGCGCAAGATAAGCAAAACCCGCTCGAGACGGACAGCTCCGCTTTCCATCGCACCATGGAGCCGGAGGCCGCCGAGGATTCACAAGAGGAGCCTGAAAAGCCTGAGCACCGGCTGGTTGCCGCCTTCAGTGGATTAAGTCCATTGATTGCCAAAGAGATCGTCTTCCGCAGCAAACAAGCCGGGAACCACACGGAACAGGGGGAAACCGCCTCGTTGTGGAAAGCTTTCGATGGCATTATGACGGCTGTGCGCGAACACCGGTATGAGCCTGTCATCACCGAGCAAGAAGGCACAGGCAAATTGTTTTTTGCCGTGACGCCTTTGACTCATATTGCCGGAGTCTCAACACCGTACCCAACACCAAGCGTCTGTTTGGAGCATTTTTATGGGGATAAAGCGGAGAGAGATACCGTCAAACAACGGGTCGCAGATTTGCTGCGTTTTTTAAATAATGAATCCAATAAGAATGTGAAAAAACTGGAAAAATTACAGGAAACCGTAGATGATTCCAAGGATGCCGACAAATACCGAATTCTCGGCGAGTTGTTGACTGCCTCCCTCCATCTGATCAAAAAAGGAGATAAAGAGGTAGAAACCGTTAACTATTACGATGAGAACCAGGCTATGATCACAATCGCGCTTGATCCGCTCCTCCAGCCATCTGAAAATGCGCAGCGCTATTTTAAAAAGTATACCAAAATGAAAAATAGTACAGCGGTCGTCGAAGAGCAAATCGAACAAACGCATCAAGAAATTACTTATTTAGGCTCCCTGCTCCAGCAGCTGAGTGTAGCTTCGCTAAGCGATATTGAAGAAATTCGCGACGAGCTCATGGAGCAAGGCTACATCCGGGATCGCAACAAAAAGCAGCGCAAAAAGAAGAAAAAAGACAAGCCTGCGCTGGCTAGCTATCTGTCTAGTGAGGGTATTCCGATATATGTAGGGAAAAATAATACGCAAAACGAATACTTAACGAATCGGCTTGCCTCGTCGATGGATACCTGGCTGCATACCAAGGATATTCCCGGCTCTCACGTTGTCATTAGGGGCGGCAGCTTCTCCGAAGCCACTCTAACCGAAGCAGCGCAATTAGCCGCTTACTTCAGTCAAGCCAAGCATTCCAGCCAGGTCCCTGTGGATTATACGGCCATCAAGCATGTCCACAAACCAAATGGCTCCAAACCTGGCTTCGTCATTTATGTCAATCAAAAAACAATGTACGTTACCCCAGACGAAAATAAGATCAAGCAGATGAAGGTAACAATCAAATAACGAGGGCAAAGGGGCTTGTTTGAAAGCCCTGTTAGTCTGTGACAACGTAATTGGTCATGGATGAGGATTATCATTCGCTGACTCAGAGAACCTGCCAAAGTGCAGGTTTTTTTCTATGAAGTCGTATAATCAGGCTCAGCGGCTAGACTTCCAAAAAGGCAGGCTCGGCGGCTAGAAAGCTACAACTTGCTCCGAGACGGTCGAAATGGCAGGCTCAGCTAGGGAAACAGCATTTTCTCAGCAAAAGCACGCTGAGACTTCCAAAAAGGCAGGCTCGGCGGCTAGAAGGCATACAACCTGCTCCGAGACGGTCGAAATGGCAGGCTCAGCTGGGGAAAACTGCATTTTCTCAGCAAAAGCACGCTGAGACTTCCAAAAAGGCAGGCTCGGCGGCTAGAAGGCATACAACCTGCTCCGAGACGGTCGAAATGGCAGGCTCAGCTAGGGAAAACAGCATTTTCTCCGCAAAAGCATGCTGAGACTTGCAAAAATGCAGGCTCGGCGGCTAGAAAGCTTACAACCTGCTCCGAGACGGTCGAAATGGCAGGCTCAGCTAGGGAAACAGCATTTTCTCAGCAAAAGCACGCTGAGACTTCCAAAAAGGCAGGCTCGGCGGCTAGAAAGCTTACAAGCTGCTCCGAGACGGTCAAAATGGCAGGCTCAGCTGGGCAGGTTTACAAAGTACAGTGGCGCATTCCGCTGATGTCCCCCTTTTGCCAGGGATATCGTGGACTTGGTTAGTCGTGGGGTCTGGCGGTCTGGCGGTCTGGCGGTCTGGCGGTCTGGCGGTCTGGCGGTCTGGCGGTCTGGCGGTCTGGCGGTCTGGCGGTCTGGCGGTCTGGCGGTCTGGGGTCTGGGGTCTGGGGTCTGGGGTCTGGGGTCTGGGGTCTGGGGTCTGGGCTTCTAGGGTCCTCGGGGCCTGAGGTTCCAGACTTCGGGCTCCGAGGCTCTGGGCTTCTGGGCTTCCGTGTTCCCAGCTTCTGAGTTGGCACGATCGAAGTGTACTTGTGTGCTGCTAGCCGCAGATCAGCAAGCACAATTAGTGCATAAAAATAAAACAAGAACTGCCCTCAAGTAGTTTTTCTACTTGTAGGCAGCCCTTGCTAGGCCTCACACTTAAACGACCATTTCCGCTTGCACAGCTGTTTTTCTGCCAATGGAAACATACGTAAAGCCGAGTTCACGCATGTCATCCGGTTCAAACATATTGCGTCCATCGACAATGAGCGGTTCCTTCACTAGGCTGCGAATTAACCGCCAATTCAAGCAGCGAATAGCCTCCCATTCGGTCGTGATCACCACAGCATCCGCCTCATCAAGCGCAGCATAGGGATCCGTGAATAATTGCAGATCCGGAAGAAGGCTGGAAGCATGTTCAACTGCCGCAGGGTCGTACGCGTGGACGACAGCGCCTAATTGCTGCAGACCAGCGATAATATCGAGTGCAGGAGCATCCCGTAGATCATCGGTATTCGGCTTAAAAGCGAGACCCAGCACAGCGATTTTTTTTCCGCTTACACGACCGACTTCTTGCTCAATTTTGGTTACGAAGCGTTCTCGCTGCAAGTGATTCACTTCAATGACAGAACGCAATATTTTGAAGTCATAATCGATATTCTGCGCCAGCTTCAGCTGCGCTTTCGTATCCTTAGGGAAGCATGAGCCTCCATAACCAATACCCGCATTCAGGAAATGCGGGCCAATGCGCCGGTCCAATCCCATTCCCTTGGCCACGAGGCTAACATTGGCGTCTACTTTCTCACACACATTGGCCATTTCATTAATAAATGAAATCTTCGTCGCCAGGAAAGCATTCGAGGCGTATTTAATAAGCTCAGCGCTTTCGCGGTCCGTCATAAGCACTTCAGCACGCAAGGATGCATGCAGGGCTGCAATACGTGCTCCCGCATCAGGATGTTTGGCGCCAATCACAATGCGATCCGGATGAAACGTATCCCAGATCGCCGAGCCTTCTCTCAGAAATTCAGGGTTGGAAACAACCTGTATCTCGATGTGAGAGGCGGCCAGCAGGCGAAGATATTGCTCAGCCAAGCTGCCGCTTCCGACGGGCACAGTACTCTTCATGACGACGATTTTAGAGGTAATGGCATTGGCCGCAATACTGGCAAGGACACTGTTCACTTGGGACATATCCACATCGCCGTTGTCCAGTGTAGGCGTACCCACGGCAATGATGATAATATCCGAACCGCGAACAGCCTCCCCGATTTGCGAGGTAAACGATAGTCGATTGGCCAAAACATTAGAAGTAACCAGCTCTTGCAAATCAGGCTCGTAGATGGGCATTTCACCTTGCTGCAAACGAGCAATTTTCTCCTCTGCTTGATCCACGCAGATCACACGATGCCCCATTTCAGCGAAACAGGCACCTGATACCAAGCCTACATAACCCGCACCGATAACCGCAATCCGTTCTGCCTCTCTCATCCATTCAACCTCCCAAGTTTAGCGCATGCCTATTTGGAATCCCATTGCTTGATCAGAGATAATAAATATGATTTCACTTGCTCCTGTAAATCCGGACGCTGCAGAGCGAGCTCAATCGTTGCTTCGATATACCCCATCTTGTCGCCAACATCGTAGCGCTTAGCCTGCATCTGATAAGCTGCCATTTGCTGCTGTCTGTTAAGCACACGCAAAGCGTCGGTCAATTGAATTTCGCCGCCGCGGCCTGCCTCCTGACGTTCCAAAATGCTGAAAATTTCCGGCATGATAATGTACCGGCCGATAACGGCTAAATTAGAAGGCGCTTGGTCACGATCAGGCTTCTCCACCAGATCCTCGATCAGCTGATACTGCTCACGCGCGGCAGCCGGGGATATGATGCCATATTTACTTACATCCGCCCAAGGAACTTCTTGTACGGCGATGACGGACGTTTCGGTTTGCTCGTAAATATTCATCATTTGCTTAAGTCCAGGCGGCGAGGATTGAAGGATATCGTCCCCGAGCAATACCGCGAAAGGCTCATCTCCGATAAACTTACGTGCGCACAAGATGGCATGACCGAGTCCGAGCGGCTGCTTTTGGCGAATATAATGCACATCGGCCAAATTGGACACCGACTGTACAATTTCCAGCAGCTTCGTGCTGCCTTTTTCCTCCAGCATCATCTCAAGCTCAACGGATTTGTCAAAATGATCCTCAATGGCACGCTTATTGCGCCCAGTTACAATAATGATATCTTCAATGCCGGATTCAATCGCTTCCTCGACGATATATTGAATAGCCGGCTTATCAACGATGGGCAGCATTTCTTTGGGCTGCGCCTTGGTCGCTGGCAGGAAACGAGTACCTAAACCAGCCGCGGGAATAATGGCTTTGCGAATCTTCTTCATGGACGCTGCTCCTTCTCCGGTTGTAGATGCTGCAGGATATCGATGCCTATGCGCTTCGAGCCAATCGGTGCATGAAAGACAACACCGCCTCGTTCGCCGTGAAAATCGGAACCTGCTGTAATGAGAAGTCCGGAGCGCTGTGCAAGAAGAAGGTACTTCGCCTCATCTTCCGGTGTATGGTCGGAGTGGTAAACTTCAATCCCATCTAACCCTTGCTGGGCGATGGCCTCTACAAGAGCATCATTATGATAAATGCCCGGATGCGCAAGAACAGCCTTCCCTCCTGCGTCATGAATCCAGGCTATAGCCGTCGCAGGCTCAATCCTTGGCGGATTCGCATACGCAGCAGCCCCGGTGCCTAAGTACTTGTCAAAAGCCTCGCTGATGGATGCCACATAGCCTTTACCCAATAAAACAGCCGCGATATGCGGTCTCCCTACGGTGTCGCCTTGGCGCTTGATGTTCTCTACCTCTTTGAGCACTTCGGCCATCGTAATGTCAAGACCTAACTGCTGCAGGCGGTCAATGATCATTTGATTCCGGGTATCCCGCGTGTCCCGCAAAGACGATAATCTTGCCAGAAATTGCGGGTCCTCCGTTTGAACGTAGTAACCCAGTACATGAATATCCTGTCCGCCCGCTACTGTCGAAATCTCCACGCCAGGCACAACCTCAATACCGAGCTTAAGGCCCTCTGCAAGCGCCTCAGCCACGCCTGAAACCGTGTCATGATCTGTGATGGCGATCGCTCCCAAACCGGCGTCAAAAGCCATTTGAACGTTAGCTGCGGGACGCTGAGTCCCATCGGAAGCGGTTGTATGCGTATGTAGATCTGCTTCTATTCTTACTGGCATTTTTCTTTACACTTCCTTTATCGTAAATGACGTCTATAAACAGAACATTAAGGGACCTGCAGATTTATGTAAAATGTTAAAGGAAACGGCTCAAATCTTCCTGCCGCAAAAAAGTCATGAAACTGACAGCTGAGATGGGAAGCAGCGTAGAGTTCAAATAGATCGCATAGAAGCTGCGCTCAAAGGTGATATTCTCAATCGTTTTCACTTTAAAAAGCCCCAGTGTCACTTCATGCTTCACAGAAGATTGCGACAGGATCGAAATCCCTAGCCCCGCTTCAACGGCTGACTTGATCGCACCCGTGCTGCCCAGCTCCATCACAATTTTCATCGGAGAGCAGTCCATCTGACAGCGTGCGAACTCCTCTTCCATGACTCTTCTCGTCCCCGAGCCTTGTTCGCGCAGAACGAACGGATATTTCAGGAGCTCCTCGAACGAAACGACGTCCATATCCGCCAGAGGATGATCGGCAGGCACGATCAGTTTCAACTCGTCGCTCAGAATCGCTTCTGTATGTACGTCAGGATGATCAATGGGCGCTTCCACGAGTCCGAAATTGAGTTGATGCCCCAGCACTTCATCCAGGATTTGCGTCGTATTCATCACTTTCATTGAAACCGAAATATTCGGATAATCTTTGCTGAAAGGGCCAAGCAGCCTCGGCAGGATGTACTCTCCCATCGTTAAGCTGGCACCCAATTGCAGCCGCCCTTCAATCATCTTCGTAAATTTGGACATCGCGACATCCGTTTCCCGAATCAGCTCAATGCTGTTTTTGGCGAACGGCATAAGGGCTCGTCCCGCTTCAGACAGCTCAATCTTCTTGGTGCTCCGATGAAACAGCTTCACGCCGAAATAATCTTCCAGCGATTGCACCTGCATGGTGACTGCAGGCTGAGTCATATGTAAAGCTCCAGCCGCATGAGAGAAGCTTCCTTTCTCCGCAACGGTATAGAAGATATGCAATTGATGAAAATTAAGTGCCATGAAAACCCGCCTCTCTTTGTTTACATTATATGAAATAGAACGCTTACCGTCCATTAAGACAAAAAAAGAGCATGTCGGAATCGACACCCTCTTCGCCATCCCCATATCTGATTATCGACGTTTGCGGCTGTTCTTGATCAAGGTCATTCGGCGAGAATGCCGCAGCCAGGAATAATAGGATTTCAAGTCACGAAGCTCCATCGTTTCGGACATTCTTCCGAGGAATGTCACAATAATCATCTTGTGCAGCGGATTTCCGACCAGATCCGTCTCATGTTCCAAGTGGGAAAACTCAGCGACAACAACAAGATCGTCGTCAATGAGATAGACATCCTCTTCATTCCGGTAATAAGGGACAATGCTATCGTTTTTCAGCTTTTCCCAAAGAAAAGCACAAATTTCCTCGAGTGAATTGTTTTCACTAGAAACACGATCTGTCCATCTTAGCTTGGCATGATTCGTGATCACGACATCCGCCACTTTCTTATCCCCCAGTTGTACGAAAAATGGTTCGTAAGTACTCCATCTCCCCATCACCTTGTCTTTCATGATCACAACCCCTTTCCTACTAAAATGAGACCGTGTACCTATTCCATAAATGTATGTAAGTTATACTTTACTTGATTATAACTAAATTTTCCATGGAAGAATATATAAAATTATTAATAAATATTTGTGAACTCGTGAAAAAATGCTTATTTTCTAAAAATTCAAAAAATAAAAAAAGCTTCGTGAGAAGCTTTCGTTTTGCACTGCAGCCTCAAAGGGTGTAAAATCTAGTTTTGTCTGGCACATCACTACTGTATTCAGTTTTAATTTCATTGCGGTAAGACTTCTCTACCTTTTTGACGTATGGAAGCTTCAAAAGGTTCCGTGTTGTCTCATCTACTTTGCTGGCATGTATATAAAGTACGGCATAGTTCATTTTTTTCGAAATGTAGTGAAGCGAACCAAACCGTTCCAAGTTTCTCGCGGCTTTAATATCGTTCACCCAAATGATTAATCCGCTGCGCTCGATCATCATGATTGCTACCTCTTTTCAATAATCCTAGTATGGAGTGATTCTTTGGCATGAAGTCTTCTAACACCATTGTCCGCGTGTATCGCGGAAGCATAACAGAAAGTATTCACCGCGTCCACCTCGCGGTTGTGAACGCACAAGGGACGTTGCTGCACGAAGCAGGCGACCCGCAGCTCCTGACCTTCGCCCGTTCCACGGCGAAGCTGATTCAAACGCTGCCGGTGATTGAATCAGGCGCGGCCGATCATTACGGCCTGGATGAGGCCGAAATCGCCCTGTGCTGCGCTTCCCACAATGGGGAAGCCGAGCACGTGAGCACCGCCCGGGGAATACTGGGCAAGCTCGGTTTCTACCATACGCACCTGCAATGCGGTGCGCATGAGCCTTTCCACGCGCCTACCGCACAAGCGATGCGCGAGCGGGGCGAAGCCCCAACCACCTTGCACAACAATTGCTCGGGCAAACATTCGGGTATGCTGACACTCAGCGCGCATCTCGGAGCATCTCCGGACACCTACATGAGCTTGCAGCATCCGGTTCAACAGCTGATGCTGGATGCCGTATGCGCAATGTCGGATGTGCCTAAGTCACAGATGCAGCTTGGCATTGACGGCTGCGGAGTACCCGTGTTCGGTATGCCGATTCGCCATCTAGCTCTTGCTTTTGCCAGATTAGGCAGCCCCGAAGGGTTATCCGAAGTGCGTGCAAACGCTTGCCGAAGAATTGTCGCCGCGGTGCGAAAATATCCTCAATTCCTCGCGGGAAGCGACCGCTTCGATACGCGATTAATCGAGGTAACGGGTGGCCGAATCATCGGAAAAATGGGCGCCGAGGGCATTTTCGCCTTAACGATTCCAGAGCAGAGCCTAGGCTTCGTCCTGAAGATTGAGGACGGCAATCAACGCGCCATGTATCCGGCTGTCGTAGAAGCCTTGAAGCAGCTAAGCCTGCTCTCTGAATCAGAAGTACATGAGCTGGCATCTTTCCATAACCCCATTGTTCATAACTGGCAAGGAACCGAGGTCGGTATTATCCGCCCCGATTTCAAGCTATAATTCATTTATCCGCAATTCCCGCTGCAGCTTCCACCGGAACTGCAGCCTTTGCCAGTTGAAAGTGGATTGTTGCTTGGGACTTTAATGGAGTCTGAAACCGCGTGAGCGATCGTTGTGGATACCGTAAACAATAAATCATCCAGACGATCCTCCGCTTCTTTAAATTTGCGAACCGCTTCAACAGCTTGAAGCTTGTCCTGAATCACATTCACAGCAGCTAACGCTTCATGATAGCTTGGGTGGTAATGTCCGAAACGCTCACATTCCTCGAAAGCCTCTTTCTTTCTGTTGAATATAATTTGCAGGCTTTTCACTTCTTCACTATTCTCTACAGCGTTCTTCCAATATAAATAATCTGCTACTTCTGCAGAGGAATTAATCATATCACCCATGTCATAAGCCTGCATAAGAACAGCTGACATATCTATTGTATCTGCTTCCATTGTTTGTAACATACTTACAATCAAATCCTTCCTCTCGAAGAGTAACTAACCTCTCTACTATATCACAGTTCCCCAAGAGTTTCTTCCTTTTCTCGTTGCAACAAATTCCCTTGTCCATGAAACAACAGGATGCTTCGTCCTAACTGTATACGCCTTCATCGTTTATGCCAGGTAAAATTAATTTCATTTCTTCCCAATCATCGCTCGATAGGGCAATCTCGTGAGTTTCCTCAAGCCCCTCCAGCATCCAGCCGGAGCGTTCTTCCCGCAAAAAACGAGGAATAACGAAGCGGTTCTGACCTTCTTTGCGCAGCTGCAAAGCACTCTTCCATTCGATCGCTTTGCGGATCATTTCCTTCCGCGTAGAGCCGTGATAGGCACGAAATTCTTGCAGCCAGCTTAGCGGAATTTCCTGCATATCCGGATACACATCATTGCGTTCAGGTATTTGGGCATCCATGTCGTAGAGCAGAATCGTGTCTTTGGCATAACACAAGCCTTTGGACTGTGCAATAGAAGGATCGGCAGCTGGTGAAGTCGTAGTTATGGAATGGTCCTTCCTGTTGTATTTCGGAGAGTATCCCATCTGCTCTAAACATTTTGTCAGAGCAGCTAAATGCTCTTTCGCCACTATGAAATTCGCATCTCCTACCCGCTCACCCAGAAATGGCAGGCTTTTGGCGTTTCTGAGCAGCGCATCAGCAATCTCTTCGGAACGGCAGCGCAGCAGTGTGACTTCATCGAAATACAATTGTCCAGCCTGCTCACCCCATTGCAGCAAAGTAGCCTTCAGATGCGGCGGCACCTCATAATAAGCATGCTGTTCCAAAACCCGAATCATCTCTTCCAAGCTACTCCCCATCTCCAAAGCACGGTAAACACTTTCTTTGCTCAATTGATAAGAACGTACCAGATCGGTCGAGCGAAGATCCGCAAATGAGGCAACCGCCCATTCTGTTCGCAGATCTGCAGCCGGCGGCAGCAGCAGTTCAAAATCGGGCTGAACATACAGCGATGACAGGCTCTCAGAAGCCGAGTCGCCGCTCCCAGAGGCATGATGAGCGGAAACCATGCTGGTTTCACTTGAGATCGTTATCAGCCACCTGAACCATCTCACACCGTCTTGATCTTGACCAAGGTCAATGAAGCCGAAGGTATGCAGCGGAGCAAGCCACGCTGACAACACAGCCTCGTAGAGGGAATTGGTGTCATTCCCCTCACCGCCAAGGGTGCAGTACGCTGCGATGCATTGAACCAAGTCATCCACGGCACACCACTTGCCGGTATTCACTTTCTCCATCAGACCCATGCCATGCTGCAGCCATACGGGAGCCGGGATCAATAGCTGGCGCCAAATGCGATAAAGCAAGACCTGCTGCTGGTCATAGTCACCTTGGAGCCATGCTAGACATGCGTTCTGATTGAACGAATATGCACCGCTTTGCAGCACCAAACATTCCAGTTGTATCGCCAGTTCAAGCATTAGCGCGGTTTGTTCATCATAGCTGTCTCTAAATGCATACGCGATTCCAGCGGCACGCAGAATATCTTCCGGGAGAGACAGATGCTGCGTCAGCTTCTGCAGCTGTTTTTTATGCAAGGTTCCCTTGTTCGTTACAGGAAGCGCAGACTGCTTGGAACAAGCTGCCAGGAAGTGAAACAGCTGCTGGGCGAGGCCTCTTGGATGAGCCGGCGGGTCTTCCGCGATGATTGCACTTAGATCCTCTGCTGTTCGCAGCGTGACGACCGGAAATAACAGCTCCTGCCAGGCGGCAAACGTATCCTCCGGCAGAACGAAGAGCTGCTCTCCCCATGCTTTGCGGAAAGCCGCAATCACTCCTGATCTCCGCAGGCCAATCAGACCCACAGCTACTTGCGCGCCAGCCATACGAAGATGCGCTTGCTTCTCAAGCGCTTCTCGCGTAAACGGTTCGCAGCCAAATGCAGAGACGATAAGCCGCAGCGTTTGCTTCTCATCTCCAGTCAACTGAGAAACCAAGATACTCAGATACGTTGTATGCGTCATTATCTCAGATAATTCCAGACCTTGATCTAGGTAAACAGCGCACCAATTTTGCTTCGTAATCAGCTCTTTTAACGCTTGCGGCATTTTCTTTACAGCTTGGTCATACCTCATGATGCACCTCTTCTCGCTTCTTCCGTACCGGCTCCCAGCTGGAGATCCCATATTCATAGCCCTGTTCAACCAAAAATAGCTGGCGCTTCAGTGCAAAATCCTGCTCTTTGGTATCCTCACTGATCAAGGAGTAGAACACGGCTGTGTTGGCTGTGCCTATCCTTTTGGGACGAAGAATCCGCCCCAGTCTTTGCGCTTCTTCCTGCCGGGAGCCGTAGCTGCCGGATACTTGGATCGCGACCGCGGCATCAGGCAGATCAACGGCGAAATTAGCCACTTTGGACACAATGAGCAGCGGCAATTGACCTTTTTTGAACTGCTGATACAGCTCTTCCCGACGTTCATAGGGCATTCCGCCACTAATCATAGGTGCACCCGTATGGGCTGCAATCAATTCCAATTGATCGATATATTGACCAATAATGAGTGTTTGTTCATTCGCATGCTGAATCAACAAGTGATCAATGACGTCAAGTTTAGCCATATTTTCCCCGGCAATCCTGAACTGCTGTCTAGCTCCAGAAGCGCTATACCGATCGCGGTCCATGCCCGAAAGAGGAACACGCACCTCCTGACAGCTGACTTTGGCAATCCAGCCCATGGACTCAAGCTGTTTCCATGCCATGTCATATTTCTTCGGTCCTACAAGAGAGAAAACATCCTCTTCTCGTCCATCTTCCCGAATCAAGGTCGCTGTCAAGCCAAGTCTGCGCGTCGCCTGAATCTCGGCCGTAGCTCGGAACACCGGTGCTGGGAGCAGATGAACCTCATCATAAATAATCAGTCCCCAGTCTCTTTCGCTGAATAACCGCATATGTGAAAATTCGTCTTCCTTCTTGCCCCGATGCGTCAAAATTTGATAGGTGGCAATGGTAATCGGCTTCACTTCCTTGGACGTACCGGAATATTCCCCTACTTGATCTTCAGACAGCCCTGTTTTGCTCAAAATCTCGCGTTTCCATTGCTTCACAGAAGTCACATTGGATGTAAGGATCAAGGTAGCGCAGCCGCATCTCGCCATCGCGGCTATGCCAACAATCGTTTTTCCCGCTCCGCAGGGCAGCACGAGAACACCGCTGCCTTCTGCATCAATCCGATGAAAAGCATCGACGGCATGCTGTTGATAATCGCGGAGCTGGAATGGAGCTTGCCCCTCTCCTTCCTCTTCATCCAGCAGTTGAATCGGAAGCTGCTCCCCCTTGCGATACGCGGCCAAATCTTCCACCGGAAAGCCTAATTTGATAAGCTCCTGCTTCAAAACCCCTCTGGCAACGTGAGAAATAGCAATAGCCCGCTCGCCGCGGGTATCACTTACATATTTTTTTAACGAATCGTACGCACAAATTTCTTTGAGCACTACCGTATCGTCGCTGACCAAATAAAGCTCATTCCCGACATCTTCCATGCGCAGCATCCCATAGCGGTTCGCATATTTGCGGATGCTGCTCAGCACGGAGGACGGGACTCCAAATTTCGCATATTGCTGTAAGCAGGCTGTCATCTGATCGATCGGCATACCTGCGGCAGCTGCATTCCAGAGTGATAACGGAGTAATTCGGTACGTGTGGAGATGCTCCGGACTTTTGACCAAGTCGGCAAAGCGAGAAAGCTCACCTCTAACCGCTTCAAAATCCGGGTGATGCGTTTCTAACAAAACCGTCAAGTCACTCTGAACGATCAGCGGACGAATAGGATCCCAGGTCAAATCGCATGCCACCTCCTTTTTACCTTAGTATGAAAGGAAAAGGCTTGATTTAAACATGATCACCGTGCTAATGTCTAATATAAAAAATAACCGATCACAACCAAGGCAAGCAGAGAAAGCCCCCCAGCTATCGGAAGGAGCCTGAACCTCCTTTTCTCTGCTTTATCGTACCAATGTGCCTTTCGCGAGCGTCTCTCTATCTCTTTGACCTGCTCCTCGTATCTTTTCTCTATCTCATATAGATTCCACATGGCAACTCCCCCTATCCGTTGGTTGAAATGAATTTTACCATGGGAGGAACTACCAGAGTTATCTATAATAAATGATCGTATCCATCGAAAATAATGATAGTTGAGGGAGGGTGGACAGATTG
This sequence comes from Paenibacillus ferrarius, assembly GCF_002027705.1. Lineage (GTDB taxonomy): Bacteria > Bacillota > Bacilli > Paenibacillales > NBRC-103111 > Paenibacillus_E > Paenibacillus_E ferrarius. The sequence goes on from NZ_MBTG01000025.1 coordinate 86,792, forward strand.
GATCTGACCTTATACAAAACGGCATTGGAAGTTGCCAAATGGCAGCGAAATTCTCATGTCCAAGACAGGCAGCCGCTGCCGTAATCTATTTGAGAAATTTCTGCGCAACCATCACATTCAATATACCTTAAGTTATGAAATCAATAATTATGAAACAGTGAAAAAATGCGCGATGCATGGATTAGGCATTACTTTGCTGCCCAAAACAACCGTTGCCGCTGAAACGCAAAATGGGCAGCTAGCGATTTTACCGCTAGACTACCCGAATTTTAAACTGCAAGTGCAGCTGTGCTACCATACCAAAAGGCAATTATCTATGCCAATGAAGGCATTTATCCAATCTATGTGTTATCCTACTCCACACGAACGGCTTTCTCTTGAGCAAGCAAGCAGAGCTCTGCCGCTTTGAACGTATGAGCCTGAGTCATCGCGTGCTCGGTTCCATGAAGACAATCCAAGATCAATTGACCAAAGAATGGAAAGCCTACTTGCCCATGCAGGCTGTAGTGCTTTTCCCCTTGCTGGTTGACGAGGTATAACTGATCTCCCTGCGGATCGCGTGCAATGTCAATATACTTGCGAAGCTCAATGTATCCTTCGGTCCCAAGAATCAGTGTCCGTCCGTCTCCCCAAGTCCCTAGACCACTTGGTGTTAACCAGTCAACTCGGAAATAGTTGGTTGCCCCATTATCTCCAATGAGCGTTGCATCGCCGAAATCCTCAAGCTCCGGATAGTCCTTCGCATGATAGTTCGCTACTTTGCTGCTTGCAATCGTAGCATCCTTACAGCCGGCATAGAACAAGAACTGCTCGATTTGATGACTGCCGATATCACAGAGAATACCGCCGTATTTATCCTTCTTGAAGAACCAATCCGGACGACCTGCTGCTCCCAACCGATGTGGTCCAAGACCAATGACTTGAACGACACGGCCGATAGCGCCCTCTTCAATCAGCTGGCCTGCAAAAACGGCACTCTCCACATGAAGGCGCTCACTGAAGTAAACGGCATACTTGCGGCCCGTTTCTTCCACCTTAGCTTTAGCAGCAGCAAGCTGCTCCAGCGTAGTGAATGGCGTTTTATCCGTAAAGTAATCCTTGCCGTGCTCCATAGCTCTAATTCCCAAGGCTCCGCGTTCTGAAGGAACAGCAGCCGAAGCGATGAGCTTAACCTCTGCATCATCGAAAATTTCCTGCTCCGACGCCGCAGCTTTGACATGCGGATATCTCTCAATGAAAGCTTGTACTTTCGCAGGATCCTGATCATACACCCACTTCAGCTCAGCTCCCGCTTCCTGAAGCCCATTGCACATGCCATAGATATGACCATGGTCCAGAGCAATCGCCGCGAAGACGAATTCCCCTTTTTGAACGACAATGTTCGGTTTTCCTTTTGGCGCGTAATTCATGCCATCGTTTTTTTGCATATCCAATCATCCCTCCAACGGCTTAAATTAAACATCCAACGTTTTAAAGCCCGCTTCTTTGTTGACTTTGGAGGTTTTGATCTTGTCTTGCAAGTGCTGCTCGAAAAGCTCTTCATCAATCGGCAGATCAACCCAGTTGTCTGTCCATGTTGATAACAGCATCGCATTGGACAACATCAAGCCTTTGATTCCTTCTTCGCCTGGAGCAACAAGCGGAGTCCCATGAAGAATTGCATCAACAAAGTTTTGAGTGATGCCCTTGTGGCCGGTTTCTTGCCCTTCAATCGGAATCTCGCATTTCCAGCATTCTGGTTGTCCAAATCCACCTTTGAAGGTTTCATTGAATTCTCTTTCGGACACACGCAAGCGCCAGAAGGTCAATTTGCCATCTTCGATCACAATTTTCCCGCGATCGCCTGACAATTCGAATCGGTTCGTACCTGGAGCTTCACCGGTTGTCGTTACGAATAAGCCTGTTGCGCCATTCTCATACTCAACGAATGCGGTTACATCGTCCTCAACTTCGATGTTGCGGTGCTTGCCGAAGTAGCAGAATGCACGAACTCGTTTGGGCATCATATCAATCGTCCACTGCCACAAGTCCAGTTGGTGCGGATCCTGATTGATCAGAACGCCGCCGCCTTCACCAGCCCAAGTTGCACGCCAGCCGCCTGAATCGTAGTAGCTTTGGGATCTGTACCAGTTCGTAATAATCCAGTTCGTTCTGCGGATTTCACCAAGCTCGCCTGAAGAAACCAGGTCTTTCAACTTTTTATATAAAGGATTTGTACGTTGATTGTACATCATACTGAATACTTTACCGGATGCTTGCGCAGCCTCGTTCATTTGACGAACTTGTTTCGTGTAGACGCCCGCAGGCTTCTCACACAAGACGTGAAGTCCAGCTTTGAAGGCTTTAGCAGCTACTTCTGGGTGATCATAATGAGGCGTTGCAATCAAAACACCGTCAATGGTTCCCGAAGCAAGAAACGTATCGAGATTGTCAAATAATTGGACACCTTCGCCAAGGTTTTCTTTCGCCCATTCCAAACGGTCAGCTCTGAACTCGCAAATAGCCGTCAGCTCAGCGCCCTTCACTTCGTTGTTGATCAAATATTTGGCATGTCCGGTTCCCATGTTGCCAAGACCAATAATACCAATCCTTACTTTGTTCATCCTGTACGTCACCTTTTTCCTGTCAGATTCGGAATCATTGAACACGTTACCAATGTAGCATATTTATAAGCATGCATCTTGTCTCAGATTGACCACCTTATTGCGAACTTTGACAGTTGCAGAAGTCCTATGACTGAAATTGACAGTTATCGAAACAATTTGCCCTTACACAGATGCCGGCAGCTGAATAAGCACTGTTGTCCCCACGCCAAGCTTGCTTTGATACTCGATATGCCCCTGATGCTCGTCAATAATCGCAAAACTGACCATCATCCCCAGTCCCGTACCTTTCTCTTTGGTTGTATAAAAGGGTTCCCCTATGCGCGGCAGCCGTTCCTCAGAAATTCCCTGACCTTGATCTTCAAAAAAGAAGGCTACCTGGTTCGCCATTTTGCGAACGATAATGCGCAAATTCCCGCCAGTCGGCATTGCTTCTATCGCATTTTTGATGACATTGATAAACACTTGCTTCAACTGACTGCTCTCACTTCTAACCAATGGAAGATCGAGTTCAGAGGTCAGATCAATGATGACGTTACTAATAATAGCCTCGGTATTCAGCAGCTCAATCACTTCACGAAGAATTGCTATCACATCATGCAGTTGATAGGCTAGCACTTGTGGCTTGGCTAAGATGAGCAGCTCTCCCAGAATCAATTCGATACGATTAAATTCTTCCTGCATGATTTGAAAATAGCGCAGTCTACTATCTTCATTAGCATGACACATCAGTTTAGCAAAGCCTTTAAGCGCTGTAAGCGGATTCCTTATCTCATGCGCAATACCTGCCGCTAATTGACCGGCAACATTCAATTTCTCCGTCCTTCGAAGCAGTTCTTCCGTCTGTTTCTGAAGGGTAATGTCCTGGACAGTTCCGAATACACGCAGAGGCCTGCCCCATTCGTCATAGGATGTCTTGGCCATGGTATGAATCGTACGAACTTCCTCATCCACAATAATCCTGACTGTCATATCAAGCGAACCCATTTGCAGTGCTACTCGCAACGCTTCCTTCACCTTGAGCATATCGTCCGGATGAACAATATGAATGAAAAGATCCATTTGGCTTGTATAAGAATCACGCTGGATATGGAGCAAGGTAAACAATTCATCAGACCACTGCAGCTCATTGCGAATGACATCCCAGCTGTAATGTCCCAGACCCGCGATTTCTTGGGCGATTTGAAGGTTCGCTTTGCTTTTTTTGAGTTCCTCTTCAATGAGCTTATGCCCCGTAATATCGTGTATAAGTCCACGAACGATGAGTCGATTGCTATCACTTCTACAACGCTCAATCTGCGTCCTAATGTAACGCAGCTCGCCGTCAGCACGAGTAATTCGGTACTCAACCTCGACTCGTCCTTGGCGAACAGCCGTTTCAACCGCCAACCCGACTTTCTCTCGATCCTCAGGCAAAATCAATTGGATTGCATCTCTCAGATTCATCTGCTCTTGAGGCACAAGACCATGAATACGATAGATTTCATCCGACCATAGTATATAATTTTTCGTTATTTCCCGTTCGAAACTGCCGAATTGACCCAGTCGCTGAGCCTGCACGAATCGCTCCTCAACAACCTTGCGTTCCGTAATATCCCGCCAAATGCATAGCTTCTGACTTCGCTCGCCCTCTTCACCGAGCATCCACTTATAATTCATCTCAAACCAAACATACCAACCGTTCTTGTGAAGAAACCGGCAGGTTATGATGCCTTGATCGTTATTGAGAAATATCCCATCTTCTTCCGTAAAGCTTCCTCTAAGCGCTTCTATGTCTTCCGGGTGACAATAGGCGAAAATATGAATGCCTAGAATTTCATCAACCTCAAACCCAAGCAATCGCTGGATCGCAGGAGAGACATACCGAAATATACCGTCCCTCGTTGTCAACGTGATTAAATCCTGTGCGTGTTCGACATACATCTGAACCGTACGATCTTGTAGAAAACTCATTTCCATGGAGACTTGTTTGTGCAATCTAATATGCAAATGGCCTTCATATGGATATGCACTGACCTGAAACCACTGGTTGTTCGATTGTATGTATTCTTCGAAGTGAACTTCCCTGTTATGTTGAAAGGATTTATGGAACTGCTCGTAACAAGCATTGCGCATAGCTAGAGGAAATTCAGCCCAAATCACCTTACCTACTAAATCAGCGGGACGTCGCCCTACGATAGCTGCTGCATACTCATTTATATATGTATAATGCCAACGGTCGTCTAGGATAATTACACCTATCATCGTGCTTTCTTTCTCATTTGCCATTTTACGATGTAAGCCCCCTCTACAGTTATACGCTTTCATTATCTCCTAAAGGCTCATCTGGAGTAAAGATCGATTTCTGAATTCACCACAAAGAAAGCAGCCCCTTCCGCAATGGAAAAGAGCTGCTTTCTCATGAACCGATAAGGACGATTACTTGCTGCCAACGAATGTTTTGTCGGAAGAAATGCGACTAAGTGCTTCTCCTGCCTCATCCTCGAAACTTCCTCGCACAGCCAAATCTCCAATTGCAACTACGCCAACAAGCTCACCATTTTCTACGACCGGCAAGCGGCGAATTTGTTGCTTCGCCATTATTTTCGCGGCCTCTTCAATCGAAGTGCTTGGCGTGATGATCGCCATGTCTTTCGTAATCACTTCATCCACAGCGGTAGAACCTGACTTCTTCTCTGCGTAGCCGCGGACGACAAGATCACGGTCAGTCACAACACCAATTAGCTTTTTGCCATCAACAACGGCGACAAATCCAATATCATGCTGCTTCATTTTCACCGCAATCTCATAGACATTATCCTGCAGCGTAACCGTTACGCAATCTGTACTCATGATGTCTTTCACTGTTTTCCCTAGCATAGCCACAATCCCTCCTTGGAGTTAACGTACACCTCTTATCATTCTCCAAAGGGGAGGCGGCATTCATGCCATATAATCCAAAGCCATCCCAATCAGTAAATTGGCTGCATGCAGCATGGATTTCTCGTCAATATCAAATTTGGGGTGGTGATGCGGATGAATAATTCCTGCTTCCACATTACCGGCTCCCACAAACATATAACAGCCCGGTCGGTGGTGCAGATAATAGGAGAAGTCTTCACCGGCCATAATAAGGGGAGATTCATGCACCGCTTCTTCGCCGAACAAGGATTTACCGACGCTAAAGAACCGTTCTGCTTCCTTTTCGTCGTTCACAACAGTGGGATAACCTAGCTTATAGTCCAGCTGGTACGTAGCTTGATGCATATCGCAAGTAGACGCTACGATGCGTTCAAACCGCTGCTTCACATCCGCTCTGAGCTCCGCATTGAATGTTCGGACCGTGCCGCTGAGCACACTTGTTTCTGCAATGACATTAAAGCTTGTTCCCCCATGGAAAGAGCCTATACTGACCACACAAGGCTCTATGGGATCCACTTGTCGGCTGACAATGGATTGCAAATTAACGACCAATTGCGAAGCGACATAAATGCTGTCGATCGTTTGATGGGGCAAACCGCCATGTCCGCCTTTGCCTTGAATGTGGATGGTGAACTCATCCGGAGCTGCCATAAGAGGCCCGCCCTTGCTGTAAACATGACCTACGGGGAATGGCGTCCAGAGATGTACACCAAATACAGCGTCTACGCCTTCTAAGGCGCCATCCTTGATCATGGCATCCGCACCGCCGGGCGTAATTTCTTCGGCATGCTGGAACAGGAAAACCAAGTTCCCCTTGAGCTGATCGCGAAGCTGACTGGCCACTTTGGCAATGCCTAGCAGCGTAGATGTGTGCGCATCATGACCGCACGCGTGCATGATTCCGCTCTTAAGGGAAGAATACTCGCAGTTCTTCTCATCTTGAATAGGCAAGGCATCAATGTCTGCCCTCAGTGCTACCGTCGGTCCTCCCTTGCTTCCACGAAGCAAACCGACAACACCATTGCCGCCTACGCCTTGACGAACTTCTATATCCCAACTAAGCAGGTGATTCGCTATAAATTCAGCCGTCCGATATTCGTGGAACGAAAGCTCCGGGTTTTGATGTAAGTAGCGCCTCCAGGCAACCATTTCATCATAAATCGCTTGCAAGCCTGCTTGAAAATCGTTCATTAGGAAACTCCTCCGCCCATCCTTGTTTCTCATCTTTACACTTTTGCGGTGTCTTTGAACCTATTCTACCAAAATAAAGGCTTGGTTTCATCTCTAAAGTGCCATCAAATATTAGAAAATAGACGTGCTTATCGACTTGCAGAACCATGGGAAACATACTATCATGAATAAAGAATGCATACGTACAATATGGAGGCGTTAACGTGATTATTGAAGCAACTGGCTTAAAAGGCTTAAAAAGCGACTTGGCTCACCTGGATGAAGTAACAACCAAACTAGGATTTGTGCGTTGGCAGTGGGAATACACACGTGCTACTTATGACTTTAAGATGGAAGATAAAGCAACGAAATCCGTGTATTTCTTACGCGTAAACGCACGTGTAGAAAGCGGCAAGCTGGAATCTCCTTATGCCATCCTGTTCTTGGAAGAAGCTTACATAGGAAGAGAAACATTCCCGCATGGCTTGGACTACAATTCCCCAGTGCCGGATTCTGTTTTGAAAATTTCCAACCAAAAATTAGCGCAGCTGCAGCAATTACTGGCAGACTAGGCGAGGGTTCAGCATGAATCCCCCTCGAAGAGGAACGCCGGATTTTCTGCTGCTTTTTTTAACCTTTGTCCTCGTTTGTTTCGGACTCGCCATGGTATTCAGCGCAAGCTCGATGACAGATGCGTACTTTGGTGATACTTGGTATTTCACAAAGAAGCAGTTAATTGCAGTCGGCATGGGATCAATTGGAATGCTCATCTGCATGAATATCCATTACACCAAGTTTAAGAAATTGGTCATACCTGCCTTTTTCTTGGTTGTAGTAGCGCTGATCTTCGTTATTTTCACCAGCGCAACAAAAGGGGCCAGCAGTTGGTACACACTTGGTCGATTCGGGATCCAACCAACAGAGTTCGCCAAATTAATTGTTGTCATGTACTTGGCTTCGATGATCAGCAATAAAGACGAGAAGTTCCGTAACTTCAAGAAGGGGCTGCTCCCGGCATTGATTGTTGTGGGCTTTGTCTGTTTCCTGATTATGATGCAGCCGGATCTTGGCTCGTGCATGATACTCTTCGTTTGCTCAGCGATTGTTATTATGGTCGGGGGCTCTAATTTAAAGCACATCTTCCTGCTTGGAACAAGCTTCACGGCCATAGCTGCGATAGGTGTTTCACTTTTCTTGCTCGGCGGCGGAGGGGAATCCAAAAATTATCGGATAAGCCGTCTTACCTCGTTTATGGATCCCTTCGCCGATCCCCAAGGTGCCGGTCATCAAGTTGTGCAATCTTTATTTGCATTCGGGCACGGCGGTTTGACAGGCGCAGGATTCGGACAAGGCATTCAGAAGCTGCACTACTTGCCTGAAGCCCATAACGATTTTATTTTCGCCACCATCGGCGAGGAATTAGGTTTCATTGGAAGTACGCTATTCATTCTCGTATTCGTTATTTTCATTTGGCGAGGTATTCTCGTGGCGGTTCGCAGTCCCGATATGTTCGGTATGCTCACGGGGGTAGGCATTATGGTGATGTTCTCGTTTCAAGCCTTTATTAATATCGGCGGCGTAACAGGAACCATTCCGCTTACGGGTGTAACTTTGCCTTTCATATCGGCAGGGGGCTCGTCTATGATGGTCTCTCTCATAAGCATGGGAATTCTACTGAGCATCTCGCGTGAACATACGCACAAAGAAGCACCTTCTACCAAAAAAAGACCCTAATCGATGAGCAATCATTCGATCGGGTCTTTTTTCTATTTTACGCGATGTGGATCATCTATATTATCTTCCTCTTTGAACGCAACGCCTTCCACCTTCACGTTGACTTCAACTACCGTTAACCCCGTCATATTCTCAACAGCTTCTCGCACGTTCTCTTGGAGATCTCTGCATACATCCTGAATGCGGGAACCGTAATTGACGATAACGCGTAGATCGATAGCAGCCTCCACTTGTCCAACTTCCACTGAGACGCCTCGTTGCACATTCTTCCCACTCAGACGCTTGGCTAAGCCTTCCGAGATGCCTCCTGACATGCCTGCTATGCCTGCTGTCTCCAGAGCCGCAAGACCTGCGATAGTCGATACTACATCATCAGAAATACGAATTAAACCGGTTTGATTGTCTTCGGACATACGGATCACTCCCTAAACTTGGTATGAATCTATTGTAATAAGTTCAAAAGATGAAAGCAAGAAATGCTGTCGAACAAATCGAATTTACATTACTAGACAAAGTGGGTATATTATAAGAAGTCAAAAAGTACCAATAAATGAATAAGTCGGAGGGTTCGCATTGAAAGGAAAATTGTTCTATGTAGGTTTAATTCTCGCTTTCGGCCTGAGCGCAGTAGCCCATTACACGCATCTAAACGCAACCTTGCAGTTTGTCATCTCGGCTATCGCCGTTATTTTCGTAGCCGGGTTTCTTGGCAAAGCGACAGAGAGTGTCGCTCATTATGCTGGCGAACGCATGGGTGGATTCCTGAATGCGACTTTCGGCAACGCAGCCGAGCTCATCATTGCGATCTTCTTGGTCAAAGACGGCATGTTCGAGGTCGTCAAAGCCAGCTTAACCGGGTCCATCATCGGGAATCTGCTGCTCGTTCTGGGACTGAGCATTTTCGCCGGCGGATTAAAATTTAAAGAACAATCGTTTAACGTGAAACTGGCATCCCATAACTCTTCTTTAATGATTCTGGGTGTCATCGCCTTGTTCATTCCAGCGATATTCGCCGGTGGATTAACAACCAGGGAAACATCATCAATGAGCTTAATTGTTGCGATCTTGCTCATAGCTGCCTACCTGCTCTGGCTTCTGTTCTCCATGGTCACCCACAAGGATGTGCTCTCCGATGCAGCCGTCGAACACGGCGAGGCTCCATGGTCCAAATCAACCTCAATTCTTTTCCTCATCTTAGCCACAGTCATGGTTGCTTTCTCCAGTGAGTGGATGGTCGGTACGCTTGAAGAAGTAACGCACAAATTCGGTCTCTCTGAATTGTTCGTCGGCGCCTTCCTCATCGCAATTATCGGCAATGCTGCGGAACATAGTGCTGCGGTATTGATGGCGATGAAAAACAAAATGGGTGCAGCCGTCGAAATTGCCATCGGAAGCTCCCTGCAAATCGCCTTATTCGTTGCACCTGTCCTAGTCATCGCCAGCTTCTTCATGGGCGGGACACCGATGAATATCGTCTTCACAACCTATGAGCTGGCCGCTATAGGAGTCGCGGTCTTTATTACCAAGTCCATCACCCAGGACGGCTCAACGAACTGGTATGAGGGTCTCCTGCTTCTTGTCGTCTATATTATACTAGGCGTCGTATTCTTCCTCGTCTGACATCAGCAAGTCCACAAAAAAAGTAACCCCAGAGAGGGTTACTTTTTGTTATTTAGCGCTTCATATAGCTGGGCAAGGTTACGTTCTAGCTTGTTGAGAATTTGTTTGCCAGGCTGTTCGGCAATAAGTCCCGCTCGAATGGCAAAATCAATTTCTCTCGAAAGTCCGTACATTTGCGTATCTAGTACCTCTTCATACAGTGGGCATTGACGAGTCGTCAAATTCTCCATCTGCACTTCGATCAGCTTCTCGATTTTATCTGCATCTTCCTGAAGAAGATTAAGCGCCTTTTGATTCATGTCCAGCAATAGATCAGATGAAGACATTCCCACTTCCCCCTATACACATAGTCATCCGTCCTTATATGATCTATATTAAGCGAAATTGCTCCAATATACAAGAGAAGGTACCCTCAGAGATTCTGAGAGTACCTTCTTTGTTAATTAATTAGCCTTCTACAACGTTTACGCCCAGCTCATGCTTAGCAAATACTTCTGCCATCGCAATTTTCGCTTCTGCTTCGTCAGGACCATGAACATGCAAGTCGTACTTGCTTGAGCTAAGCAAAGTCGTGAACAATCCCAGAATACTTTTCACGTCGATATACTTATTATCGTATTGAAGAACAATTGAGGATCTGAATTTATTAGCGGTTTGTGAAATTTCAACAATTGCAGCGTTATTAGCACTTGGCATATTGCATTCCTCCATTTATTTGCGTATGAGTTGGTCGACTTGCTTTCTATATGATAACTTGGAAGGGTGACTAAGCGCAACTAGAAAATTTCCTGCAATCTCCAGAAAGAGCGTTTACTTCGTCTTCGCTGAAAGTGCTTTCTTCACAGCATTGCCGATAATAATCAAAGCGACGAAAATTCCAAGCAATAAAAGAAGTCTCCCTTTATACTTGTGGAAATGAAATAAATCATGCGCAATCATCGACTCCAAAAAAACGATTGGCAGTTTCCCAAGCAAGGTGCCTAATAGAAAATGTCTAAACTTCATTCTTGTCAGCCCAGCAGCAAAATTAATCGCCGAGGAAGGCAAGATCGGGATTAACCGGCCTAGAAACACAAAAAGAAAGCCTCTTCTTTCCATGCGCAAACTAAATTGCTGAACTAATGGGAACCGTTCCAACTTCTTCTCCACCCAAGCATGTCCATAATAACGGGCGAAGTAAAACGACGCGATTGCTCCAAGGCAGGACATCACGTAATTTACAAGGAATCCTACCTTGATTCCAAAAATAGCAACATTCGTCCCTGCAACCAGAACAAACGGAATGAACGGAAAAAACGTTTGAAAAAAGACCAAAGCCATTCCAATAATTTTACCAGGCATACCAAGATCTCTTAAATGATCAGATAACTGTCGCATATTACTGTGAGTAAGCTTGATGCCTATAGGGTTATAGAAGAAAAAATAAATCAAGCCACTAAGCAAAATCAAAAGAACTAAAATAGGCAGTATGCGCTTTCTATTTCTATTTAACACCGACAAAATTCGACCATCCTCCCTTAGACCAAACCATTGTAACATGTTACCGGTGGTTCAGGAAGAGAAAAATAGGGATATTATTTCCTTTCCCTTGACAGTTTCTCCATTCTGACATTTTTTTATGACATAAATAAAAGCACCTGTCCGAGGAAAGTTGTTTCCAACTCCATGAGACAAATGCTTGTGATCAGGCTATCCGATTTGAATTTGGTTACGTCCATTATTTTTGGCTTGATAGAGCGCCATATCCGCGCGGTAGAACAATGATTCGACGCTGATCTTATCTTCTTCCCAGTTCCAATCGGAAACGCCGCAGGAAACGGTTACTTGCGGATTCGTTTCTTCCATAACGCGAGCACGGATACGCTCTGCGATTCGAATGGTTTGGTCTTTGGCCACTTGCGGAAGATAAACAGCCAGCTCCTCACCGCCCCAACGTGCAGCGATATCGCTGTCTCTGATACTCGTTTTGATAATCTGGCTAACTTGAATCAATATTTTGTCGCCTACCTGATGACCATGCGTATCGTTTATTCGCTTGAAATTGTCAATGTCCACTACAATAAGGGAGCCGCAGAAATCTTTCTTCTGCAATAAGTTAGCCTGTTCGTCCAAATAGTGCCGTACATAGAGACCGGTCAAATTGTCCGTGATGACCATACGTCTCACCTCAGCATGCAGCGAAGCATTCGTCATGGCAAGACCAATATGTCCGCAGAGAACCTGCAGCAACTTGTAATTATCATAGGAGAAGAAGTTAGGCTGACTGTGCACGACTAGTATAACGCCCTCTACTTGTCCGTTCACAAGAATCGGCGAACCGATAAGTGAGCGGGAATTCGTCAACTGCATCAATTTGGAATTCATTTTGGTATTCAGCATGTAATCAGAAATAATAACCGGCTCTTTGGTGTTGTAAATAAGGCCCGAGAAGCCTTGATTCAAACTGATCGCCTCATGGAACATCGACGGCAAATTGGTCGCTTGCACAATCAACCTTTCGCTGTCCTTATCCGTTTGCAAAATGCAGCTGTAATCCGCGCCGAAAATACTCAAAATCTCGCTCGAAGCCGAATTGAAGATCTCATTAAGCCGCAGGCTTTGATTCAACTGCTTAGTAATTTCATTAATCAGCCGAAGCTCATTAATCATCAAATTCGATTGCTCGTACAACTTGGCATTCTCGAACGCCGAACCCGCTGTATCCGCTAGCAGCGAAATGAATTGCAAGTCCGAGGCATGAATCAATTCATGCTCAGACTTCATGTAAAGCACACCGTAGACGCCCTGCTTGCCCGATAGCGGAGCCGCGACATTGCCTGTGCTTGCGCCCTGGGCATCGGAAGTCGGCTCAAAAATGACTTGGCCTTCCATAAAAGCACGCGTACGAATGTCGTCATCGGCATTTTGAAAATTTAATGGCTTCACGTATAAATTATTGGAATCATTATCTTGTGATAGCAAAAGATCCACTTGAATATTAGGGTAAAACCGATATATGCATTCAATCACTTCTGTCAAAACAGAATCGACGTCAATTTTGGCGTGCAGCTTCTTGGAAGCTTCGAATAAGATGTCATGCTTTTTAAATTCAAGCTCTCTTTGCTGGTGCTGCATAAATAAATGATCATATTTCCGGCGGTCTTCCACACTTTGGACACAGCTTTGGAAAGAAATCGCAAGCGTATACAATAGCTCGACAATTTCGTCAGATTGTATACCCGACTGGGAAAATAGTCCTAGATAGCCGATAAGCTTGCCTTCCGCAGCCAACACTGGAACCGCAGCCGAAAGAACGCTTTTGAAGCTTGCCATGTTCACATCATTGCTTGTCATTATCTGTAAAGTAGGATATTCCGCACAACGCGACAGTGAATTATCGCCCCGCTCTGCGCTGCTCCAGGAAACACCGGCCGCCAAAACATGATCCATAAAAGAGACGTTCTGCGAGCAGGCATTGATCACGCACAAGTCTGTATGAACCCACAGCAGTGCGGTTTGTTGCGGCAGCATCGCTTGTCCAAACTGAGTAATCCAATACGCCGAAGCATCATAGATTACTTGGTGGGAATTGACTTCCCCATAGGAAAAGTTGCTAGAAAGAACAAGTCCTTGCCGAAGAAACTCTTCGAAGTGCTCTGCGCGACTATGTTGTTTCATACTACGAAGTGATTCACTCATAGGCTCTCCTTCACTAACAAACTGTAGTCCTATTGACTCAGGCTAAATGTTACCTCATATATCATACTATTTTTCTTTCCTGATTGCACGATTTTTTCAAAGACCCGCTAAGGATTGAGACTTGACACATGCTCTTGTTTTTAATAAAATTAGAAGTCGAGTAACAATATGATTTCGGTGAATGCCATTTGTGATCACCCTCACTGCTTTTGCTCCTGCCAAGACAGCGGCTGAACTACTCTTGTCAGGGAATCACATTATGATTCGTAAGCAAAACCAGGCACTTGTCTTCACCCTAACATTTAGCTGCTATCTACTAAACTATTTGTTAAAAAGAAGGAGTTTTTCCTAAATGTCACGTTATACAGGACCTAAATTCAAACTAAGCCGCCGCGTTGGTATTTCCTTAAGCGGTAACGGAAAAGACATGAAACGCCCATTCCCTCCAGGTCAACACGGCCCAGGACAACGTAAAAAAATGAGCGGTTACGGCGTTCAATTAAATGAAAAACAAAAACTTCGTCACATGTACGGCTTGAACGAGAAGCAATTCCGCAACTTGTTCGACAAAGCTTCCAAACTTAAAGGTATTTCCGGTGAGAACTTCATGATCTTGCTTGAAAGCCGTTTGGACAACTTGGTTTACCGTCTTGGTCTTTCCAACTCCCGTGCAGGCGCACGTCAATTAGTTGCTCACGGTCACGTAACTGTGAACGGCAAAAAAGTAGACATCGCTTCTTACATCGTATCTACTGGTGACGTAATCGCTCTTCGCGAAAGAAGCAAAGGTCTTTCCGCAGTGAAAGAAGCTCTTGCTAACCGTAACTACCTGCCAACTTACCTTGAGTTCAACGACGCAAGCGTAGAAGGCAAGTACATCCGTTTGCCAGAACGTTCCGAGCTTCCACAAGAAATTGACGAGAAACAAATCGTCGAGTTCTACAGCCGTTAATAGAGCTGAGACGCAAGTTGCTACGACAAAAAGCCCCAAACCCCTTGTATATAGGCGGTTTCGGGCTTTTTCTTATTAAATCAACAATGCAAGTTAATGCACAATGATGCGCCCATTTGGGGCTAATTGGGGCTTGGTTTGGGGCTTGGTTTGGGGCTTGGTTTGGGGCTAAAATAATACAGGTAGACGCTCTTATATTTCCAAGCGCTTGTGAAAATGAAACCGCCTGACGAGTCCGCCGCGTTGCGGACGAAACTCTCCTTTTTCAAGAAGGAGAGTCGCGAATCTCCGCTACGAGCCGGCCGTGCGTGGCTAGCCTTTACATACATTGTTTGCTCTATGATAACTTAAAATTCCCAAACGTCTGTGAATTTGCTGAAAAATAAAAAAACACTCTATCCCAAAGGAGAGAGGGCTTTAACCATGATATTGTTATCAACGATTATAGTGTGGCTTTTCTTCATATTGACCAAATGCTTAACCGAGCGAGGTGAAACATTTTCGCTTGCTTTCCATTTTTCGAAACTTTCCGGTTTGATTCCCAATTGGGTAACAATCTCTTTTAAATCCAGACTTCTTCTAATATTCACAAAAACCACCCTTTCAATTAGGACGGCCGGTTGCACTACTAACTCAATTGAATCCAAGTGCCCAATTATAGATTCAATATCATCGCTTCCATACTTTAATATTTACATCTTAACGCGTTTATAGGAAATAAGTCTATATTTCATTTTGTCGAAATAGGTCGATAGTCCTAAAAATTATATAAATTTTCTGGTTTTTTTCAAGAAACACCTATCCTGCAGGATAAAGCATCTACCGAAATTTCGTTGATTACAATACCCAATATATTCCATGTGGTCCATAATTGATATAGGTGAGGGGTAAGGTCCCATTCGCTACAAGGAGAGTTATAACTTGAAGCTAAGTGACGATCGATTACTTTCATCCTATTTAGAAGCTCTTGAATACAAACTAGAAGAAGCATTTATAGAACTACTTGAAAAAGAGTTGATTAAGAGAGGCATTGTTTTTATGAGGCCTTCAAAAGAAGATAATGAAGAAAACTAATGCTTAATTAAAAATTGATAGGCGAATGGGATATAACCCTTCACCACGAAAAATCCCTGCTAGTTTTTGCTAGCAGGGCGTGGTTAATTATCCTAATCGAGATTTTGCTGATAACAAAAGTGGAATTTGTTACATCGGATTTTGAGGTTTCGTTTATATTGTACAACTCATTAAAGCGAACGCAGTCAAATCTATAAAAGAGCCATCAGTACAATGGAAACTTATTTGTTATTGCTCCCTGAACGAAATAAAGCCCAAGGGATGATTACACTGGTACCCATAGTCTGGACACTTTGAAAAAGTGTTCAGACTATGGGTATCTTTTTTGTATACTAGAGTAAGCACCGGAGGGGATTACAATATGTCTAAGAAAATGTTTAGTGAGAAAGAACAAAAGAATTTATCAACGAATAAATACGTCATCCATATAAGCGATAAAGCAATAACCTATGCTGATGAATTTAAGCAGTTGTTCATCGATCAATACATGGCAGGTAAAACACCCAGAGAAATCTTTGAAGCAAACGGGTTTGATGTAAACATAATTGGCGTAGAGCGTTTAAAAGCATGCGTTAAGCGTTGGAAGAAAGCATACGCTGAGGATGGAGTCATTGGACTAGCAGACTCCCGTAAGGGATCATCTGGACGTCCCCTCAAGCGAGAACTAACGCAGGATGAAGTTATTGCAAGACAGGAAGCAAGAATTAGACTTCTTGAGTCTCAGGTGGAATTGTTAAAAAAGCTAGACACGAAAGAAAGGTTGCTGGTACCAAAGGGAAAGAACCTAAGTAAGAGTAATTTATTTGAGCTAATTAAAGAGACTGTAGGGCAGGGTTTAGGACGCACAACTAGCTACCTTTGCGACTT
>NZ_MBTG01000026.1 GCF_002027705.1 Paenibacillus ferrarius
TCAGTTGGTAGAGCACCTGACTTTTAATCAGGGTGTCGTAGGTTCGAATCCTACATGACTCACTTTTATAAGCAAACACCGAGGACCAGTTGAAGGTCTTTTTTTGTTTTATAGGTAAAAACGCCTTATAGGCTCTTCTCTTGTTTCGTGTTTAGGTGTTGCCCGACCCATTCTAGCCAAAACCTGCAAAAGTGCAGGCTTTTTCGACAATATCACACGAAAAGCGGAAAAGCCTGCGATTATGCAGGAATTCTGAGCTTTTTCGTTCTGAAATCAGAAATCAGCCGGCAAAAGATGCACAATTGCAGGAATTTATTGATTTGCGGCTAAATCAAGCTCAAAAGGATGCATAATCGCAGGAATTTAATGGTTGTTGGAGCGAGATAAAAAAAGGGCTGTCCCCAAGTAGGTTTTCTACTTGAAGGACGGCCCTTTCTATTTTAGTTTGGCAGCCACAGACTGCATTTTTTGTTGCATCGAGGCTGGTTTATCGCGGCGATCGTCGATTTTGATCGAAGTGGAGACACGTTCGGCTCCATTGGCAAAAGGGACCTCATGCACGGCACGGATGACCTCTAGCAAGCGATCTAAAGGGCCTTCGATGATGGTGCCCATGGGGGTCATTTCAAAGGTAATGTCGGTATGCTTCTCTAGTTCTTTGTGCAGATCAGCCACATAACCGCTAAGACTGGTAGTAGCTGTTCCAATGGGAATAATGGTGAATTCAGCGATAGCCATGGATGTACGTCTCCTTTCATTTAACTTGTCTACATCCATTGTCGCATTAAGAGCTGGCAAGATCAATGATGTAGTCGGCTGTCCGAGCGGCAAGGGCCATGATGGTATGAGTGGGGTTAGCGCCGCTGGATGTAACGAACAGGCTGGCATCGCAGATGAACAGGTTAGGTATATCATGACTTTGGCCATAGGAGTTCACGACGGAGTTGGCCGGATTATTGCCCATGCGGCAGCCGCCCATGAGATGTTGGGTGTCTGGCACAACGAAAGCTATCTCGCCTGCGGCGGCTTTTAAGATCATTTGCATGTTGTCAACGGCGTGATCGATTAGTTTCTGGTCATTATCTCCATAGTTGAAGGTGACTATCGCTCGAGGCATGCCGTATTCATCTTTTTCAGCAGAAAGGCTGATATGGTTGTTCCAATCCGGTAGAACTTCACCTACCATCGTTAAACGCCCGTAATAGTTGTAATCAAGCATGGCCTCTCTTAACTTCGCCCCCCATAGAAGATCTGGGGATGATTTGCTGATGCCTTGAGCCATATCAATCGGCTTTGAACCATGGGCATGGATGGTATAACCACGGGCGAAGCCTCGCTTCGAATCCGTTTCATAGAAATCTTGCGTGGACGCCAAGACTGGAGCGCCTTTGTAAAGTCGAACTTCATGCTCAAACTTCGCATAAACATCGTTGCTGCTGTGCGTCATGACGGCACGGCCAACCCAGCCGCTGGAATTAGCTAATCCGTCAGGAAACTGCGGTGTGGCCGAATGAAGCAGCAAGCGTGGCGTTTCGATAGCATGCGCGCATAGAATAACGGTTTTGGCTCGTTGACGGTAAGTCACCCCTTGATGAACAAAGAGAGCGCCACAGACATGTCCATAGTCGTCAACTTCAATTTGAGTAACCATACAGTCCGCTAAAACCTCAGCACCAGCTTGGACGGCTTTGGGAATATGGACAATCAAGGTGCTGAACTTTGCATTCGGCATGCAGCCTTGCATACAGAAGCCGCGATTCGTGCAAGGGGATCGCCCGTCCAAGGGAGCGGAAAGGATAGCCAAGGGGGTTACCGCCGTTTGAATGCCTAGTGTTTTGCAGCCTTTTTGAAACAGAGAAGCATTCGTGCTTAAGGAGCTGATCTCTGGAAAAGGATAAGGACCATGGAAATTTCCCCAAGGGAAATGTTTCGGGCCGGAGACAGCGACTTCTTTCTCTATCCTGGTGTAATAGGGGTCGAGATCTTTGTAATGAATAGGCCAATCTTCGCCAACACCGTCAATGGATTTCATTTTGAAATCAGACTCATGAAATCGCAGAAAAACGCCGGTAAAGCGCTGCGTGCCCCCACCGACTCCTCTTCCTGACGGATAAGCGCTCATATCCAAAGCGCCAGATCCCGCCACGATCCGAGTATCCTCCCACGCAAGGCCTTTCATGCTCAGCTCGTCACTCGCGAAATCTTTCTGAGGATCCCGCCAAGGACCCGCCTCAAGTACGACAACACTCAGCCCGGCTTCGCTGAGCTCTTGGGCCAGCACGCCGCCGGCTGCACCTGCGCCTACGATTAATATATCAACGGCATCGTGCTCGTGTCTCCAGTTCATGGCTTTCTCACTGCCTCCCATGGGTCGAGTTGGCCTAGTTCCATCCGTACATATCCCTTGGGATATGCTGGACCGCCATAACCGATTTCAGACCAGACCAGGGGGTGCGAGTAATAGGCCTCTACGCTTAGTTGAAGCACTTTGTGAAAGAAGGCTTTTTGGGGAATGCCATCCCAAGCTTGTGTTGGGGGATAGCTGTCACTACTGATTTGGAACATGATCTGCCGCTGATCCACCTCATCCAGTTTGAAGAACGGCTTGCTGCTTGCGATCCAACCGGCTTCATCCACGCCTTTAAGTCCTTGCCGCAGAAGCTGCCGGAGTGGAGGGACATGCGCTTTGCGCAGTCCTTCTCCTTTATTGTCAGTCAAAGCCTGGTCAATGTGACAAAGGATAAATTGAATGATTTCGCCCCGTTGATCATCCATAAGCAGGGAGCACCAAGCTCGTAAGGTTTCCGCTTCGACTGGTGACACAAATCCATACGATTGGTTACGCACCAAACGTGCGGACACAATGGACCGAGTGTGAGGATCCCATTCCTTTTGTTCGTCCATTACGTCATATGTCGGATAGTAGCTGTTTTTAGGCATATGTTATCAACCTCCGTATATTGCGCAAGGCCAACGTAACCGACCTATTTGTACAATTATTTCCAAAATAGCGAAGTTTATGAGTTTGAAGTCAAATAGCCTTATTTCCCAAAATGAATATTGTTTAGGAAATGAATGAAAATCATGGGGACTATCCCAATGAATCATCTGGCACGCCTGCCAATGTTATGTGCGAGTGGAAATATTTTAGGAATGAATGTCTATTCATTACCATGGTAACCTTGTTCTAGATCGATAGAACATTCCCATTTCTACAAACAATTATGCACTGGAGGAAATGTTATGATGAGAAGTTTGGCACACCGCTCCCTAGGAATTACGGCGGCGATTACCATTGCTTTATCTGCAACCACAGCTGTTTCCGCATATGCGGCTAATGATGATATGGATGCTGTATCCTTGGCTAAGAAAATGATGGGCGTGGATTATGCCAAAAGTGGCGAAACCCCTTCGGCAGGCTTTGATTCTTCTGGTCTGATCTATTACGTGTATCAAACTTTAAATTATTCGGTTCCTAGAACACTCAACGAGCAGTTTAATATGAACAAAAAGAAAATCACCGATGTGGCTAAAGCAGAGCCAGGTGACGTCTTGTTCTTTGGCAGTGGCACTAAGCCATCATATGCTGGGATCTATGTAGGAGAAGGTAAAATGGTCATGGCATCCCAGAGCAAAGACGAAGTCGTCACTCGCAATGTGAGTGATTACAAAAAGAATTTCATCGGCGGCAGAAGCATTCTGTCGGCTAAGGATCGATTGAAGGCGGAGTTGATCCTGAGTTCTCAGAAATACCTCGGTACTCCCTATCTTTTTGGCGCCAAATATGGACAAACCAAAACGATGGATTGCTCCTCTTTTACCAAAACGGTGTTTGCCGAGTATGGGATTACACTGCCGCGTGTTTCACGAGATCAAGCCAAGGAAGGAACGTTTGTGAGCAAAAGTAATTTACAAGCCGGCGATCTAGTTTTCTTTACGACTGTGGACTCAGGTAAAAATATTGGACATGTTGGCATCTATGTCGGGAATGGCAATATGATTCACACGTATGGTGAAGGCGGCGTTAAATTCACATCAATTAATAAAGAATGGTGGGCAAATCACTATGTGACAGCTCGCCGTGTGTTGAAATAGTAGGCAAGACTAGAGCCCTTCTGCACCTTCATGCGGGAGGGTTCTTTCACATCCGGAGTGTGACATATGGTACAATAGAGAGATAGATATAGATGATGCTATTGGAGTAAGGAGAGAGGCAAATGGATTGGGAGCGAGTAAAAGAGCGATTGGAAGCGGTTTTACAGGCGCCTATTGAGATTAGTTTATTACCCGAGGCGGATTGGCAGCAGTTGATGGAAGAGCAGGAAGTACGGAATGAAAGCAACAGCCGAAGCGTGATACGCGGTCAAGATGTGCTATTTTATTTAACTAAGGAACATAAAGATGTTCGCGTTCTGCAGGTGGCGGGAGCTCAGTTAACCACATCTGAACGGATGCTCGTTGAAATGGCTGTAGAGACCAAACAAACGCAAGAGAAAAAACAATGGGGAACGTTTCTCTCAGAAGATGAAAGAAAAGCGCACCAATTAAGGGACTGGCTGCTCGAGCAGATGGAACGAGGTTCAACTTACGCGGAGCTGCCCGACTCGCTGGCTTCACAATCTTCTCTTTATTCGACAAAGATTCCGCTTCTTTTATATGGGGATTACTCTCAAAATCAAAGTGTTTCGTATGCCGAGCTGAAAAAGCTTCTGGAATCCTTCTTTGAATCTGAGATTATCTTAATTCCGCTGCTCAATAAAGAGTGGTTGATTCTTGCACCGGAAGGCTTGCTGACGAGCGGAAGTGAGGAGCGAGAGGGCGATGAGGAAGAGAGTGTTGAACAAACCCTTGATGCTCTAGGATCAGGCTTATACGAAATGCTGGCCAATGAATGGGTGGGAGAGTGCCATCTCGCTATTGATTATCCGGTGAAGCCGGCGAAATCCTTGTTCGCGACGATTCTGAAGCTGAGAGAAACAATTATGCTAGGGCGATCCTTCCACGTAGGAAGTTTCATTCATCTCCGCTGGGAGCTTCGCTTGGAGAAGCTGCTGCATTTAATAGACGAAGAAGAGAAGGCTGAATTCCTCGAGCAGGTGCTCCGCGGCACCGATCATGCGCTGGATACAGAGACGGTTACGACACTCGAGCACTTCTTCACACTAGACTGCAACGTAAGCGAAACGGCGAAGAAGCTTTATATTCATAGAAATACCCTGTTGTATCGTTTGGACAAGTTCAAGAATGAGACGGGACTTGATGTAAGAACCTTCAATCATGCGGTATTAGTAAGGCTGGCATTACTATTGTACAAAGTAACGAAAAGAAAGTGATTTTTTTGTAGGGATTGTGCATAGTCAGTCAGGCATCTGTAGGGTAAGATGAGTATATTGAAAAGTTGATTAAGAAGTCATTGATCGATAAACCGTAGGGGGAATGAAACCATGGCAGGCGTACGTTTAAATCATATCGTTAAAAGATATTCTGGTGCAGAAGAATCTACAGTTAAAGATTTCCATCTTGAAGTTGAAGATAAAGAGTTCGTTGTATTGGTTGGAGCATCCGGTTGCGGAAAATCCACAACTCTTCGTATGATCGCAGGATTAGAGGAAATCACTGAAGGTGAATTGTACATCGGAGACCGCCTTGTTAATGATGTCGCTCCAAAAGACCGCGATATCGCGATGGTATTCCAATCCTATGCCCTTTATCCGCATATGACTGTTTATCAAAACATGGCATTCGGTTTGAAACTTCGTAAATTCAAAAAAGCTGATATCGATGCTCGCGTTCGCGAAGCAGCGAAAATTCTAGATATCGTTCACTTGCTGGATCGCAAGCCAAAAGCTCTTTCCGGTGGTCAACGTCAACGTGTTGCCTTGGGTCGTGCGATTGTTCGTGAGCCACAAGTCTTCTTGATGGATGAGCCGCTTTCCAACTTGGATGCGAAACTTCGTGTACAAATGCGTGCGGAAATCACAAAATTGACAAAACGTCTTGGTGTTACAACGATCTACGTAACGCATGACCAAATCGAAGCTATGACAATGGGCGATCGTATCGTTGTTATGGACAAAGGTATTATTCAACAAGCAGCTACACCAGAAGAAATCTACAACTTCCCAGTGAATATCTTCGTTGCGGGCTTCATCGGATCCCCATCCATGAACTTCATGACAGGTACATTGTCCCAAGAAGGAAGCGGAATCTTCTTCAAAGCAGGATCTGTTAACGTAGAAGTTCCAGCTGGTAAAGCACAAGTATTGAAAGATAAAGGTTTCGTTGGCAAAGAAGTGATTCTGGGTGTTCGTCCAGAAGATATCCACGAAGAGCCTGTATTCTTGGAAGCATCCCCGAACACAGTATTCAACGTTAACGTTGAGTTGACTGAGAACTTGGGTCACGAAATGTACTTGTACCTGAACGGTATCGGCGCTAACACAGTTATCGCACGTGTTGACGGTCGTTCCGGAATCAAAGAAGGCACAAACGTGAAATTGGCTTTGGACATGAACAAAGTTCATTTCTTCGATAAAGATACAACATTATCTATCTTGGTTAATCCAAACCTGTAGGTTTAAGTTAGAAGGGCCAGCCGTTATCGGCTGGCCTTTTTATTTGCTTTACAAAGACGATAGTTGATTTCAATTAGGTATTCCATTACGATGAAAGTATTGGAAAGCTAGCAAGGAAGACAGATCAAGCACGTTATGCACAGGCGAAACTCGGAGGAGATAGGACGATGGCCAAAAAAGTGAAGGTTTCCGAAATGATAGAGCAACTCCATATGGAGGTTCTTGCAGGTGAATCCGGACTGAAACGTCCGATAACAACCGGAGATCTGTACCGTCCGGGCCTTGAGATGGCAGGGTATTTCAATTACCATCCAAGAGAACGGATCCAAATGCTAGGCAAGACGGAAATTACCTTCATGGAAATGTTGACAACGGGTGTGAGGAGAAACCGTGTGGAGCAGCTGTGCTCGCCAGAGGAGACACCTTGTATTATCGTGACGAGAGGACTAGATGTTCCGGTCGAGCTGTTAGAAGAAGCAACCAAACGTGATCTTCCCGTTCTTCGCAGCCAGATGTCGACAACCATATTCGCGAGTAGGTTAACAGGGTTTCTGGAGAATAAATTGGCTCCGAGTACGACCATTCATGGTGTACTGGTCGATGTCTACGGAATTGGTATTCTGATAACAGGAAGCAGCGGCATTGGTAAAAGTGAAACAGCGCTTGAACTTGTCAAAAGAGGCCATCGACTGATTGCCGATGATGCCGTAGAAATTCGTCAGAATGGCGACAAGGTATTGACGGGCAACGCGCCTGAACTGATTCGACATTTGCTTGAAATCCGCGGTGTCGGTATTATCAATGTGATGACACTGTTCGGGGCCGGGGCTGTTCGAAACGTGAAGAAAATCTCGGTTGTGGTGAAATTGGAGAATTGGCAGCAGGACAAGCAATATGACCGATTAGGTCTGGATGAGGAATTGACGCGAATTATCGATACGGATCTTCCGCTCGTTACGATTCCGGTTCGACCAGGCCGAAATTTGGCGGTTATCGTGGAAGTGGCGGCCATGAATTATCGATTGAAACGTATGGGCTACAACGCGGCGCTTCAATTTACGAATAAGCTGACGGAGTCATTGAATGAAGACTATGAGGATTTTGATTGAGGACTGAACGCATTTAATTGAATGAAGGAGTGAAACTATGCTCGAGAGTGTTGCGTTTTCCCTTGGACCGATACATGTCCGGTGGTATGGAATTATTTTAGGAGCAGCAGCGCTGATAGGCTTGTTAATCGCAATTCGCGAAGGGAAAAGATTCCGCATTGTCCCTGACTTTTTTATGGATTTACTATTAATTGGCGTACCTTCCGCCATTATTGGGGCAAGAATTTATTATGTGGCGTTCCAATGGAAAGATTATAAAAATAATTTAGCTGAAATTTTTATGATTTGGCATGGCGGGATAGCCATCTATGGAGCGTTAATCGGTGCGATTATCGGGACTTTTTTCTACATGCGAGCCAAAGGGTATTCATTCTTGCGAATCGCGGACATTTGTGCGCCAGGGCTGATTGTCGGTCAAGCGATTGGCCGTTGGGGCAACTTCATGAATCAGGAAGCGCATGGCGGGCCAGTCACAGAGTCATTCTTGCGCGATACGCTGCATTTGCCGAATTTTATCGTGAATCAAATGAATATTGAGGGTACGTTCTATCACCCGGCATTTTTGTATGAATCCGTATGGAACATTGTTGGGCTGCTCTTGCTGCTGTGGCTGCGTCGCAGGCCGTTCCTGCGGGCAGGGGAACTATTTTTCGGCTATTTCATCTGGTATTCCATCGGCCGCTTCTTTATTGAAGGCGTTCGGACGGATAGTCTTGATATTACGGGACCAGCCTGGTTGGCTTCGCTGATGGATACGTTATGGTCACCTATGAGGCTGGTATTTGAACCCGGCGTGCTGACGTATGGCGGCAATATCAGATTCTCGCAACTGCTGGCGCTTCTCATTGTGATTGCGTTGGTGATTGTCATTATTGTAAGAAGGAAAAAAGGCTACGCCAATGTGCGTTATGCCGATCCAATTGTATCCACCAAATCCGTGGACAAGAATCAAGCAACCAAAGATCAAGAGGTAGAGGATAAAGGAGCAAATTATGATTCAAACCGTACTGTTTGACCTGGATGGCACGATTGTTGATACGAATGAGTTGATTGTGCAGTCTTTTTTGCATAGTTTGGAAGGCGAAACACCGGAGCCCCTGAGTCGGGAGCTGATTATTCCGAATATGGGACGTCCGCTGGTGGAGCAAATGACATTTTTCACAGGACAGACTGAGGCTGAAGCGATTGAAGCGCTGATCAAGAAATACAGAACCTTCAATTTATCGAAACATGATGAGCTGGTAAAAGAATTCCCGAATGTTCGTATTGTGATGGAGAAGCTGCATGCAGCTGGCTATAAGATTGGCATCGTAACAAGCAAAATTCGACAAACGACATTAATGGGGCTAAAACTGTGCGGTCTCGATACTTTCATTAGTACGATCGTAACAGTGGAAGATGTGAAGGAAGCCAAGCCGCATCCAGAAGGCATTTTCGCAGCACTCAAGGAATTAGGAAGCACCCCCGAGCAAGCCATCATGGTAGGCGATAGTCATTATGATATCGAGGCAGCGAAGAATGCAGGAGTTACCGCTGTTGGCGTTACTTGGTCTTGGAAAGGGCGTTCCTACTTGGAAGGGTATAGCCCTGATTATCTGATTGACGATATGTTTGACTTGCTCCCTATTGTGGGACTCACGTCGGATGTGGATGCTGGTTGAGACGAACGGACAAGTACCCGGTAGATGGACCTAATGCTTTATGGCAAATTTATCATACGGTCAGCAAGTGGAAAGCGATGAAGAATTTTGTTTTTATCCAAATCACTCGCTACTCCCCTTCGCTGCGGATGAAAAATTGGATTTATCGTCACGTATTGGGCATGAAGGTGGGTGAACATACCGCTTTTGCCTTGATGGTGATGGTGGATGTCTTTTTTCCGGAAAAGATTCATGTAGGGAGCAATACGATTATTGGCTATAACACGACGATCCTCGCTCACGAGTATTTGACCAAAGAGTATAGACTTGGCGAAGTGCATATTGGGTCTCACGTCATGGTGGGGGCCAATACCACGATTCTTCCTGGTGTAACTATTGGAGATTATGCTGTCATAGGAGCAGGATCCGTTGTACATAAGGATGTGGCTCCATACAGTTTTGTGGCGGGCAATCCTCTGCAAACGATAAAAGAAAGACAAGATCCCAAATGAGAGTTGTGCGCTTGAGAGCAGTGCAGCTCTTTTTCTTTGCGCAGGTAGAGGCTTATCCAATCAATAAAGTGACAATTGACGGTCCTAGGGTTACGTGATAAAATAGCCGTACATTCTTTATTTTGGTAGTATGGTAGCACGTTAACGTACTAAAGTATTTTATAAAAGGGAATGAGATTGAATTCCTAGATGTTGAGGTGAGACGGTGTCGAAGCCAAAAGTATTTGAAAAACCGTTAGGGGTTAAGGATTATTTGCCTGATGCAGTGACGAAGCTGCGCAATATTGAATACCGTGTACTGGCTTGTATGGAGCGCTGGGGGTATAACCAGATTATTACGCCTACACTTGAATATTACGATACCGTTGGAGTCGCTAGCTCCACAGAAGATAAAAAGCTGTTCAAGCTGCTTGACCGCAAAGGAAAAACATTGGTTTTGCGTTCTGAATTAACAGCGCCGATTGCGCGTGTGGCCTCATCGCTTCTCAAGGAACATGCGTTCCCATTGCGATTATCTTATCATTCGAACGTATTTCGGGCAATTGAAGAGGAAGCGGGACGGGACTCCGAGTTCTTCCAGACGGGCGTTGAGCTTGTTGGCGATGCTTCCTCCGAAGCCGATGCAGAGGTTGTAGCTCTGGCGATTGCTTCTCTACAGGCCGCAGGTGTGAATACATTCAAAATTGCCTTGGGCCATGTAGGCTTCCTGAACGGTTTATTCCAGGAAACGCTTGAAGGCCGCAGCGATGCGCAGCTGGCGTTGAAGGAGCACTTGCTTAGTCGGGATTACGTCGGCTACCGTGAAGCGATCAAGGCACTGGCACTTACACCAGAAGTGGATCGTGAGCTTAATGGCGTGTTGAGACTAAGAGGCGGAGATGAGATCTGTGAGCAAGCCCGCATGGTGTCTCAGCATCCAATCGCACAGGATGCGATTCGTCATCTGTGCGAAGTATGGGATGTTCTGAAAGCCTATGGGGTTAGTGAGCATGTGGTGATCGACTTAACGATGATTGGAGATTTCTCCTACTATACAGGTATGACTTTCGAAGGGTATGCGGCGGATCTTGGATTCCCGGTTTGCAGTGGAGGCCGGTATGACAATCTGCTCAGTCAGTTCGGGCGTCCGGCTCCGGCAACAGGTTTTGCCCTGAAGACGAATCGGATTCTCGAAGTTACGGGGAAAGAAACGGCGGAGGAGCCAAGCCGTGTGCTGATCGCATATGATAGCGAGCATCGGGAAGAGGCGCTGCAGCTGGCGAAAGCGATGCGCGACAGCGAGCAAGAGGTTGTCGTTATTACACAGCTGGTAAGTGAGCGGGAAGCTTGGGCTAAGGAAGTGTCGCAGAGAGAAGACGGCGCTTACGAGCTTCGGGGAACGGTTTATCAGGATGTTATTAAGATGATAGACGCAGCAGTGTAGCATGAAGGATAGAAGCGATGAGCGCCAAGGTTGTGCGTGAATCCTTTGATGGATGTAAGGTTGAAGGAGGTTGGCATAGTGGACGATATTTTAAAAGTAGCGATGCCGAAAGGCCGTATTTATAAACAAGCAGCAAAATTGTTTCATCTAGCGGGTCTGCCGATTCCAGAGGATTTGGAGGAAGGGCGTCGATTGATTATTCCAGTGCCTGAGGCCAGAATGGAATTTATTCTCGCGAAGCCAGTAGATGTTCCGACGTATGTAGAGTACGGCGTAGCGGATATCGGCGTTGTCGGCAAAGATGTTCTGATGGAAGAAAATCGCAACGTCTATGAGCTGCTGGATCTGGGAATTGCGCGATGCCGCATGTCAGTCATTGGACTGCCGGATTGGAAGCAAGTCATTAACCCGCGTGTGGCGACGAAGTATCCTAACGTGGCTTCCCAGTATTTCCGTGAGAAAGGGCAGCAGGTTGAAGTTATTAAGCTGAACGGTTCCATCGAGCTTGCCCCGTTGATTGGTCTTGCCGATCGAATCGTGGATATGGTCGAAACAGGCCAGACGCTTATGGAGAACGGACTTGTGGAGCAAGAGGAAATTTTCCAGATTACGAGCCGCTTAATTGCGAATCGGGTTAGTTATCGCATGAAGAATGAATCTATTCAGCGATTGTGTGACATGCTGCAGGCGGTATTGCCTGTTGCTAAGGTATAGATGAAGTAGTGCAATGACATAGAAGAAGCATCGAGAGAAAGAACAAGAGAGGATGATGGATATGCGGATACTTCCCGCCTCGGAATTTCAATTGAACCGCGAGGTCGAATACGGCTCGCCGGAGCAAAATGAGACCGTCCGCCGCATCATCGATGAGGTGCGCCAGGACGGAGACGCTGCGCTGATACGCATGGCGCAGCAGTTCGACAACGTCGAGATCGCTGAGCTTCGCGTCAGCGACGAGGAGATCCAGGCGGCGTACGAGCAGGTGGACGCCGAGTTCTTGGCGGCACTGCGTCAAGCCGCCGCGAATATTCGTGCGTTTCATGAGAAACAGAAACGCACGTCGTGGATGGACCTGCAGGCGAACGGCAGCCTGCTGGGCCAAATCATCCGACCGCTGAAGCGGGTCGGATTGTATGTGCCCGGAGGGAAGGCGGCTTACCCTTCCTCCGTGCTTATGAACGCCATCCCCGCAATCGTTGCGGGGGTGCCGGAGATCGCGATGGTGACGCCTCCGGCCACCGCGGGCGAAGCGGGCATCAACCCGCATATTCTCGTGGCAGCAGCCGAAGCGGGTGTGAAAGAGATCTACCGCGTAGGCGGGGCGCAGGCGGTAGCCGCGCTGGCCTACGGGACGCAGTCCATACCGCCGGTCGACAAGATCGTCGGACCAGGCAACATCTACGTCGCGCTGGCGAAGCGCTTCGTGTTTGGCGTCGTCGATATCGACATGATCGCCGGGCCTACAGACATCGTCGTGCTGGCAG
Source organism: Paenibacillus ferrarius (assembly GCF_002027705.1). Lineage (GTDB taxonomy): Bacteria > Bacillota > Bacilli > Paenibacillales > NBRC-103111 > Paenibacillus_E > Paenibacillus_E ferrarius. Next base: position 12,744 of record NZ_MBTG01000026.1, read on the forward strand.
ATGAGCACGCCGATCCTGAATACATCGCGGCTGATTTGCTGGCGCAAGCCGAGCATGACGAGATGTCACCGGCGATTCTGGTGACACCGTCGCAAGAGCTGGCCGAATCCGTTCGGCTGGAGCTATGGCGGCAGCTGGATGTGCTGCCGAAGAAAGCCATCGCAGCGGTGTCCACTGCGACCAAAGGAGCGATCCTCTTGGTCAATAGTCTCGACGAGGGAGTGGACGTCGTCAATCGCTTGGCGCCGGAGCATTGTGAGCTGCTGGTGCAGGAGCCTTTTAACCTGCTGCCGCGCATCGAGAATGCTGGCGCTATTTTCCTCGGCGCCTACAGTACGGAACCCGTCGGCGATTATTTCGCCGGACCTAACCACGTGCTGCCGACGAACGGCACGGCACGTTTCTCATCTCCACTGAATGTGGATGATTTCCTCAAAAAATCAAGCGTTATTCACTATAGCAAGGAAGCGCTGCTCGCGAATGGCGAGATGATCATGACGCTTGCCCGCAACGAAGGGCTGGAAGGTCACGCGAGAGCGGTGGAAGTAAGACTCAAGAAGGAAGGGAAGTTGAAGTAGATGGCTGAACAGGATAAAGCATTGACTCGCTCCGCGAGTGTAGCCCGCAAAACGAATGAAACCGACATTGTCCTGAAGTTCGATGTAGACGGAACAGGAATTTCAGAGCTTCAAACGGATGTGCCTTTCCTCAATCATATGCTCGATTTGTTCACGAAGCATGGGCAATTCAATCTGAATGTCGACGCCAAAGGCGATATCGAGATTGATGATCATCACACGGTAGAGGATATCGGGATTTGTTTAGGCCAGACGCTTCGCGAAGCTTTGGGTGATAAACGAGGAATTAAACGCTATGCCAGCGTGTTCGTTCCGATGGACGAGGCGCTTGCGCAAGTCGTCATTGATATTAGCAACCGTCCGCATTTTGAATATCGGGCGCAGTATCCTTCACAGAATGTCGGCAGCTTCGATACGCAGCTGGTTCATGAGTTCTTGTGGAAGCTGGCGCTGGAAGCCCGCATTACGCTTCATGTTATCGTGCACTATGGGCAGAACACGCATCACATGGTGGAAGCCGTGTTCAAAGCGTTAGGTCGTGCCTTGGATGAAGCAACCACGATTGATCCTCGCGTGCAGGGGGTTCCTTCGACGAAGGGAGTGCTGTAAGCATGATCGCCATTATAGATTATGGAATGGGCAACTTGCATAGCGTCAGCAAAGCGGTTGAGCGTCTTGGCTACGAAGCTGTTGTGACTGGGGATGCGGAGCAGATCCTCGCCGCTGAAGGAGCTATCCTGCCCGGCGTAGGGGCTTTCGGCGATGCGATGGAGCAATTGCGCGAATCGGGGCTAGACGGCGTTGTTCGGCGCTATGCGGAGTCTGGGAAGCCGCTGCTTGGCATTTGCCTCGGGATGCAGCTGTTGTTCGCTAGCAGCGAGGAGCATGGAAACCATGAGGGGCTTGGCCTCTTGCCAGGTTCAGTCGTTCGTTTCCGTGGAGATTACAAGGTTCCGCATATGGGGTGGAATCGACTTAACTACAAGAGCGCAAGTCCGATTTTCCAAGGCATCGAAGAAGGGCATGTGTATTTCGTGCACTCTTACCATGCGAAGCCGGAGCGCGAAAGCGATCTGTTGGCGGTAACGGATTACCACCAGCCAGTGACGGCAATTGTAGGCCGGGATAACGTATACGGCATGCAGTTTCACCCCGAAAAAAGCGGGGATATTGGGATGCAGCTGTTGAACAATTTTCTAGCTATGTGCAAGCAGCCGAAATAAGAGGCTTTAGGGTCTCTTAATTGGCTGGATGGCAGGGTTCGGCAGCGGATAGAAGTCTCTGGGGGCTCTTATTGGCGCGGGATCGCGGGAATGGACTCGATTTTGGAAAGATAGAAGTCTTTGGAGACTCCTAAATGGAGCAATTGGGTTGATTTTATGCCAATAGAAGTCTTTAGGGGCTCTTATGGCTGTGCGCACGATAGGCTACAAGCTCTTAAGAAAAGGAGGTAACCCTCATGTTAGCCAAAAGAATTATCCCTTGCCTAGACGTCAAGGATGGTCGTGTGGTTAAAGGTGTGAATTTCGTGAATTTGCGCGATGCGGGCGATCCGGTGGAGCTGGCGGCGATTTATGATAAAGAAGGCGCAGATGAGCTGGTGTTTCTCGATATTTCGGCTTCTGTCGAAGGTCGCGCTACAATGGTTGAGGTTGTTCGTCAGACCGCAGGGGAGATTACGATTCCTTTTACTGTAGGCGGCGGTATCTCCAGCGTGGACGATATGAAACGCTTGCTGCGTGCCGGAGCGGATAAGATCGGAATTAACACGGCAGCGGTTCGCAACCCTCAGCTCGTATCTGATGGAGCGCGCAAGTTCGGTTCCCAGTGTATTGTTGTTGCTATTGACGCCAAGTTTAACAGCGAGTGGGGCGAGTGGGAAGTGTTCACGCACGGTGGCCGCAATGCCACAGGCATCAAAACGCTGGAGTGGGCGAAACGGATGGAGGAGCTGGGCGCAGGCGAGATTCTCCTTACCAGTATGGACGCAGACGGTACGAAAGACGGGTTTGACCTGAAGCTGACACGCGCCGTATCTGAACTGCTGACGATTCCTGTCATTGCCTCGGGCGGAGCGGGTAAAGCGGAGCACTTTTATGATGTTTTCACAGAAGGCAAAGCGGATGCAGGACTGGCCGCCACCATTTTTCACTATAAAGAGTTAACGATTCAAGGGGTCAAAGATGACCTTAAAGGTAAAGGGGTTGAAATCCGATGACATTTTCAATTGATCAAATTAAATTTGACGCACACGGACTTGTACCTGCTATCGTGCAGGATGCTGTTAGTAAAGAAGTGCTTATGCTGGCGTATATGAACAGCGAGTCCTTGCAGCGTACGATCCAAACGGGTGACACTTGGTTCTGGAGCCGTTCCCGCGGGGAGCTTTGGAACAAAGGTGCAACTTCCGGTCATACGCAAAAAGTGAAATCACTGCGCTACGACTGCGATGGCGACACGTTGCTTGTGCTTGTAGAGCAAGTTGGACCTGCCTGCCACAACGGCACGTATACTTGTTTCACAGAAAACGTCCCTGTGGAGGGGGCTGCTCAAGAATCGGCGCCTGCCGCTGAAGGCAACCGTTTCGCAATTCTTGGCGAACTCGAAGCCGTTATCGCTTCCCGTGATGCTGAGCGCCCAGAAGGTGCTTATACTACGTATCTGTTCGAAAAAGGTGTTGATAAGATTCTTAAAAAGGTCGGAGAAGAAACCGCCGAAGTCATTATCGCAGCCAAAAATAAAGACAATGACGAGCTTCGTTATGAAGCCAGCGATCTTATTTTCCACTTGATGGTTCTGCTTCGCAATAATAAATTGCCATTGGACGATATTATGAAAGAGTTAGCCAATCGGCATGTCAAAAAATAAATAAAACGACCTGGAGTGAATTCACGATGTTGATTGATTATCATACACATCATGTGCGCTGCGGTCATGCTTCCGGGGAACTGGAGGCTTACGTCAAACGCGGCATCGAGATCGGGCTGGGCCAATTGGGGCTGTCGGATCATATGCCGCTTTTGCATGTGAACCCGCAGGAATATTGGCCGGAGATGGCTATGCCGATGGAGGAGCTGCCCCGCTATGTGGAGGAGTGCCTGCATCTCAAAGAAAAGTACAAGGACCAGATTGATATCCGCGTTGGCTTAGAGGGTGACTATATCGAAGGCTACGAGTCGGAAATTGCTGCCATTATTAAGGCGTATCCGTGGGATTATGTCATTGGTTCGGTCCATTTTCTGGGTGAGTGGGATATTTCGGATTTCAGGCAGACAGCAGGTTGGGAAGGCAAGGATATCTACGCAGTGTATACTGAGTACTATGATGCCGTGAAGAAAGCAGCGCGAACGGGACTCTATGACTATATCGGTCATATCGATGTGATCAAACGCTTCGGTTACAAGCCGGACCGTGATCCGTGGGAACTGGAGAAGGCGGCTTTGGACACGGTCAAAGAGTGCGGTCTTGCCATTGAGCTTAACGCATCCGGCCTTCGGATGCCTTGCAAAGAGATGTTTCCAAGCCGCCGAATGCTGGAATATTGCCATAAGGTGGGAATTCCTCTGACAATAGGCTCAGATGCCCATCAGCCGGAACGTCTTGCCCAATATTTGGATGAGGCTAGAGACCTGTTGAAAATGATCGGATTTAACGAAATAGCCACATTTCATGCACGAAAACGACAACTTGTGACTTTTTAAATTCGACACCTTTCATGTATAATGAGTAGGGCGTGACAATCTATTTAATGAACCTTCGGAGGTAACCATTAACCATGCATAGCGACAATGTTAAAATTTTTTCCGGATCTTCGAATCCGAAGCTTGCGGAACGTATTTGTAAAGAGCTCGGCCAGCCGCTTGGACAAATCAAACTATCCCGTTTTAAAAGCGGAGAAATCTACTGTCTCTACGAAGAAACGATTCGTAACTGTGACGTATTCCTGGTACAAACCTTCTCTCATCCAATTAATGAGCATATGATGGAACTCTTGGTCATGATGGATGCAGCAAAAAGAGCATCTGCAAAAACGATCAACCTTGTCATTCCATATTATGGTTACTCTCGTCAAGAACGTAAAGCTGCTCCACGTGAGCCAATTTCTGCTAAATTAGTAGCTGACTTGTTCAGTGCTGCCGGTGCGACTCGTGTTGTCACGATTGACCTGCATGCGCCTGCGATTCAAGGCTTCTTCAATATTCCAGTGGATCATCTGACTGCGCTTGACGTGATCAGTGATTGCATCAAAAAGAAAAACCTGCCGAACCCGATTATCGTATCGCCAGATGCAGGCCGCGCCACTACCGCTGAGAAAATGGCCAACATCTTAGATGCGCCATTCGCTATGATGATCAAAAAACGTCCTGAGCATAACGAGTCCGTGATTACTCACGTGATTGGCGATGTTGTGGGCCGTACGCCGATCATTATCGAGGATCTCATCGATACGGGGACAACGATTGTCAATGTTGTAGAGAGCCTGAAAGAACGGGGAGCTCACGATGTTTACATTTGTGCGACGCATCCTGTGTTCTCCGGCCCTGCCTTGCAGCGTTTGGATCACCCGAACATTAAGGAAGTTATCATTACCGATTCCATTGCGATTCCGGAAGGGCACTCGGATAAATTCAATGTGCTTTCTGTAGCTCCGCTGTTGTCGGATGCGATCCGTATTATTAATGACGGTGGATCCCTATCCTCCCTCTTCAAATACGGCGGCGTGTAAGGAAGCTTTCCAAGCCGACTTTGAAAACGATGTTGATTCAGGGAAGCTGATTCGGCGTCGAATCTTGAACGAAATCCGGCAACTGCGGTACTCACGTAGGCTTACCTACGCTCCGCTGCTCGTTCCTCGGATTTCGTCCAACCTTAGTCCAGATCTTACCTTCGGATAATGTTTTTGGCTTCCAAGCGATCTATGGTATAATTTGAGTGTAATCAAATTACCGGAGGTGTCTTGCTATGGAAAAGATTAAGCGCGTGTCCGATGCACCAAAGCCAAAAGTTATTTCGATTAACATGGATGCCGCATTCTTTTTCGAGAGAGCGGTTCAATCTTTGGATCGGTTTCATTATGATAAGGCACTGAAATATTTCCGGCGGGCCGCAGAGTATGAGCAGGATAACCCTGTGAATCATTGCAACCTTGCGGGAGTTCTCTCGGAAATGGGTAATTACGACGAGTCGAACCAAATTTTGCAGCAGATCCTTGAAACCATTGATCCCGAGATGACGGAATGTCACTTTTATATGGCTAACAATTATGCCAACATGGAGAATTTCGAGCAGGCAGAACAAGCATTGGTTCGGTATTTGGAGACTGACCCTACAGGTCAATTCATGGATGAATCCGAAGAAATGATGGAAATGCTGAGCTACGAGCTTGAACGACCCGCCCCTCTCACTAGCATTAAGAGTCGAGAAGGGCTCTTCGAGCATGATAAGGCCCGCGCCCTTCTTGAAGAGGGGAAATTCGCTGAAGCTGTGAGACAGCTGGAGAAATTGGTGAAGAATCAACCTGATTTCACGGCGGCGCGGAACAATTTGGCCCTTGCTTATTACTATATGGGTCAATTTGAGAAGGCGATGGAAACGATCAAAGGGGTACTGGAGATTGATGCCGGAAACCTGCATGCGCTCTGTAATATGGCGATTTTCCATCAGCATTTTGGGAACAAGCAGGAGCTGGCAGAGTTGACGGATCTCCTGCGCAAGACGTTTCCCTATCAGCAGGACCATGTGTTTAAGCTGGCAACGACAATGGGCATTTTGTCCGAACATGAGAAGGCCTACCACTTGTTTAAGCGTCTGCTGAAAGCAGGGGATGGCACGTCCGATCCTTGCCTCTATCATTATGCAGCTGTGGCGGCTTGTCATATTGGTCGATTCACCGAAGCGTATCGCTACTGGAAGCAAGCTCAGAAGCTTGACCCAGGTGCGGAGATATCCAAGTTCTACTTGGAGCAGCTGCGTACTCGCGATAAGGTGGAGGAACCATTGACATGGAGCTACCACTATCATCTGCCGTTCGAAGAACAATTCCGTGTGTTGGAGAAATCGACACAAGGGATACCGGACCAATTGAAGAAAGATCCGCTTGTGCGCTCATCCTTCTTCTGGGCATTGCGTCATGGCGATATCGAGACGAAACTGCAGGTTATTCAAGCGTTTGGCTTGATTGCTGACAATGAAGTGAGGGACGCCCTGCAGGATTTCATTCTGGATCGTCAAGAGGACGATTATTTGAAGAAGGTTGCCATTTTCGTGCTTCGCAGCATGGGAATCCGTGAGGCCATTCCCGCCTATCTCGAAAATGAGAAGATTATGGTGGAAGCTTCGCCGTATTCGCCGCATTTGCCGGTTTGGGATGCCAAATGGCAGAGTGTGATGGAAACTGCGCTTTCTCATATGCACAAACGGTATGATATGGTGCAGCAGTACGATCTCGAGATCCTATGGGTGGAATTTCTGACGAAAATTTACCCGAACGTGCCGAAGATTAATAAATCGGAGGGCTGGGCCGCTGCATTGGAATATCTGATTGCGAAGATGCATCGCCGGGCGATTTCTTATCAGGAAGTATCTACGCGCTATGGTGTGACGGTTTCGACGGTCAGTCGCAATGTGAAGCTTATTGATGATACATGCGGCTTGCGTGAGAAGATGGAAGCGATCTTCAATAAATTTACAAGTATTTGACAGTTGGGCTCTGGTATTAATGCAGAACTCCGCTTTCATAAATAAATTTAGCGGCGGTCTGACAGACTGCTTGCCAGCGTTTATAGGAAGCCTAAGATGAGGTTTGTTTAACAAGCGCACATCAGATGCTTTCACAGATAGCTTTCTTAAGGAAAGCACCTAGGAGGGAAACCATATGTACAAATCAGTCGTCGTAGGAACAGGGCCATCCGGTCTAACAGCTGCTATTTATTTAGCGCGTGCCAACTTGAGTCCGCTCGTTATTGAAGGACCAGAGCCAGGCGGTCAATTGACCACCACTACCGAAGTAGAGAATTTCCCCGGCTTCCCTGAAGGGATTATGGGACCTGAACTGATGGAAAATATGCGCAAGCAAGCAGAACGCTTTGGCGCTGAATTCAAAACAGGGTGGGTTAACTCCGTAGAGCTGACGAATCGTCCTTTCAAGCTGCAAGTGGAAGGTCTTGGCGAAATCGAGACAGAAACGCTCATTATCTCTACAGGTGCTTCTGCCCGTTTGCTTGGCATTACGAACGAGAGAGAAAACATTGGACGCGGCGTGAGTACTTGCGCAACGTGTGACGGCTTCTTCTTCCGCGGCAAAAAGATTATCGTTGTTGGCGGTGGAGACTCCGCGATGGAAGAAGCGAACTTCTTGACTCGTTTTGCTTCCGAAGTTCGTTTGGTTCACCGTCGTGATGAGCTTCGCGCTTCCAAGATCATGCAGGACCGTGCTCGCGGCAACGAGAAAGTGAAATGGTCCCTGAACAATACACCGCTTGAAGTCATTGCAGGTGACAAAGGGGTAACCGGCCTGAAAGTGACGAATAATGTGACCGGTGAAGAAGAAATTATCGAAACAGACGGTATCTTCGTAGCAATCGGGCATACGCCTAACACGAAGTTCCTCGGTGGCCAAATCGATACCGATGAGCATGGCTACATTGTTGTGAAGCCAGGTACCACAGAAACGAACATCCCTGGTGTATTCGCTTGCGGTGACGTACAGGATACGAAGTATCGCCAAGCGATCACGGCAGCGGGCAGCGGATGTGCAGCTGCATTGGAAGCTGAAAAGTTCCTTGAAGGCAGCATCGTGCATGATTGGAGTCAAACGCTGTAAGAAGGCGGATGTCGCTACAACGAACGTGGGAGGCTATGCTTTCCACGTTTTCTCTTTTCTTTGGGTGCATAGTTGAATCTTGACCAGCTTACAGGCTTGACTTATAGTTGGAACAGGAGCATAAGTAAACCCCGCAAAGTGACGTATAGGCTTCGAAGCATAATCCGTCCGCATCGAGCTTTGCTTGATCGGCGTTTAAATTTACCGCTAATTGCGGTCATACATCATGAATTGCTTCGATAAGAGTTTATACATTACTTTGCGGGGAGCCCGGAAAATATCCGAAAATTTTATGATTATTCATGAGGTGACTTTGTAATGTCAAACCAGATTTATATCGGTGTAGATTTAGGCGGTACCAACATTAAAGTGGGTCTTTGCGATGAGCAAGGGACGCTGCTGCATACGTATGAAGGACCAACGAGTGCGGAGAACGGTGCTGAATTTGTCATTGGACGAATCGCGGAGTATGTGAAGCAAATTGTCGAAGACTCATCGTATGAGTGGGATCAAGTCGCAGGGATCGGCGCAGGTTTAGCTGGATTCATGGACATTCCTGAAGGATTCATCAAATTCTCCCCTAATTTGCAATGGCGCAACGTTCCGGCTAAGAAGATGCTGGAAGAGCTGCTTGGCAAAACGGTAAAGATCGACAATGATGCCAATGTTGCAGCTTTAGGCGAGGCTTGGGCTGGCGCAGGAGCGGGAATCCCGAATGTTGTGTGCTATACGCTTGGAACAGGCGTAGGCGGCGGGATTATTATTAACGGTAAAATATATCAAGGATCTGCAGGCATGGCTGGCGAGCTAGGGCATATGTCCATCGTACCGGATATTGAAGCCATTCAATGCGGATGTGGTCAGATGGGTTGTCTGGAAACCGTATCCTCCGCGACGGGGATCGTTCGTATGGCCAATGAAGCTGTGGAACGCGGCGAAAGAACGACACTTTCTCTTCATGAGAAGATCGAAGCCAAACACGTGTTCGATGCGGCGAAAAGCGGAGACGAAGTTTCCTTGCGCATTGTAAACCGTGCTGCTTATTATATTGGACGATCCATGGCGGCACTAGCTGTTGTGATTAATCCCAAAAGATTCATCATCGGTGGCGGTGTTTCCAAAGCAGGAGAAATTCTGTTCCAGCCGATTCGCGAAACCTTTAAGAAATATACACCAGAGACAGCGGCAGAAGGCGTTGAAATTGTTGCTGCTACACTAGGCAATGATGCAGGGGTTGTAGGCGCTGCTGGTTTGAATTTACGCTAAATGTTCAGGCAAGGCTCGTAGGTTTGGCCGCTTGAGCGTAAACCTGCGTGAGCACTCCAAAGGAAGGTGTCATTCATGGAAGAAAATCACCCTTTAGCGAAACTGGTCATTATTACAGGAATGTCGGGTGCCGGGAAGACGATTGCCGTACAAAGTCTGGAGGATCTTGGATTCTTCTGTGTCGACAATTTGCCGCCTGTGCTCATTCCTAAGTTTGCAGAGTTGATCGTGCAGTCGATGGGGAAGATCGGCAAAGTCGCACTGGTGATTGATTTGCGGGGGCGTGAATTTTTCACGGCACTTCAGGAGTCGCTTCGATACATTCATGAGAATTACACGCTTAGCTATGAAATTCTTTTTCTAGACGCTACCGATGCAACGCTGGTTCAGCGTTACAAAGAAAGCCGCCGCCGTCATCCGCTGGCTCCGAATGGAGCGCCGCTGGAGGGCATAGGTCTGGAGCGCAAGCTGCTGGAAGAGCTGAAGGGCTTAGCCACGCAGGTTATTGACACCAGTACGCTGAAGCCGGCGCAGCTCAAAGAAAGAATTATTTCCAGGTTTACCAATTTGGAAACCAACCGCATATCTATAAATGTAATCTCTTTCGGATTTAAGTATGGCGTGCCTATCGATGCCGATCTCATCTTCGATGTTCGTTTCTTGCCAAACCCGCACTATGTGGAGCAGCTTCGCCCGCAGACAGGTCAAGATCCCGATGTGTACGACTACGTAATGAAGTGGACAGAGACGCAGGAATTCCTAACCAAGCTGCTTGATATGCTTAATTTCTTGATGCCTCAGTATAAAAAAGAAGGCAAGAGTCAAGTTGTCGTAGGCATTGGCTGTACAGGAGGCAAGCACAGATCCGTTGCGATCACGGAATATCTCGGCAAAGTTATGGGCAACAGCGAAACCGAAACGGTGCGCGTGAGCCATCGAGATGCTGAGCGTGACCGCATCTAAGCGGTTTTTACGATGAAGAGGGTGAAAGAAGTATGGAATACGGGACACCGCAACGCACTCCCCGAATCGTCGTTATCGGTGGCGGAACAGGTCTATCGGTGATGCTTAGAGGTTTGAAAGAAAAGCCGGTAGATATTACAGCTATTGTGACCGTAGCCGATGATGGAGGAAGCTCCGGCATTCTCCGCAATGAAATGCAAATGCCGCCTCCAGGCGACATTCGCAGCGTGCTTACAGCCCTTGCCGACGTTGAACCGTTATTGTCGCTTATTTTGCAATATCGATTTCAAGTAGGTACGGGATTAGCCGGGCATAGTCTGGGGAATCTAATCTTAGCGGCACTTACGGATATTACCGGTGATTTCGTCACAGCTGTACAAGAAATGAACCGCGTATTCGCAGTCCGTGGCCGTGTGCTTCCCGCGTCGAATCAGGCTATTGTCCTGAAAGCCATTATGGAAGATGGAACATTAGTCGTAGGGGAATCGAAGATTCCCAAAGCGGACGGACGAATCAAGCGTGTCTTCATTGAGCCAGCGAATGTAACGCCGTTAGCGGAAGCGGTTCAAGCTATTCGTGACGCGGATGCGATCCTATGCGGCCCAGGAAGTTTGTACACCAGCTTGCTCCCTAATTTACTGGTACCCGGCATCGTAGATGAGATTGTGAAATCGAAAGCTGTTAAGCTGTTCATTTGCAATGTGATGACACAGCCTGGGGAAACGGATGATTACTCAGTCAGCGATCACCTGGATGCGATTTATGATCACCTGCAGCAGCATTTGTTCGACTATGTGATCGTGAATAACGGGGAAATTCCCCCGCAGGTTCAGGCGAGATACGCCGAAAAAGGGGCCAAAGCGGTTCATTTGGATTTGGATGAAGTCACCAAAAGAGGGTACCGCGTTATTGCTGATCGGCTTGTGTTATTTCGCACTTACCTTCGTCATGATGCCGAGAAATTGAGTGACCATATTTATCAGCTCGTCGAAAGCTGGATGTTAAGGAAGAAGTGAGTCTCATGTCCTTTGCGGCAACAACCAAAAAAGAATTAACTTTAATTACCGAATCGGAAGCGTGCTGCGAGAAAGCGGAGCTGTCGGCTTTAATTCGTATGAATGGTTCAGTTCAGCTAACCAATCAACGCGTTGTGCTCGACATTTCCACGGAGAACGCGGCTATTGCCAGACGAATCTATTCGTTAATTAAAAAAGGATACAAATTGCATACAGAGCTTCTTGTGCGCAAGAAAATGCGCCTGAAGAAGAACAATGTATACATTGTTAGAGTGCCCGGGCAAGTGCAGGAGCTGCTCAGCGATCTGAAGATCGTTTCCGAAGGGTTCATCTTCACGACGGGAATCGATAAAGAAATCGTCCGCGGCAACTGCTGCAAACGCGCTTATCTGCGTGGCGCTTTCATGGCGGGAGGCTCCGTTAATAACCCGGAAGGGTCTTCCTATCATCTGGAGATCGCTTCGATCTATGAGGAGCACTGCAAGGCGTTGACCCAGCTCGCCAACAAGTTCGATTTGAACGCCCGTTTCATTGAACGCAAAAAAGGGTTCGTGCTTTATATCAAGGAAGGCGAGAAAATTATCGAGTTCCTGAGTATCATTGGCGCGCATCAAGCGTTGCTGCGGTTTGAAGATGTGCGGATCATGAAGGATATGCGCAACTCGGTCAATCGCATCGTGAATTGTGAAACAGCGAATTTGAACAAAACCATTGGAGCATCATTAAGGCAGATCGAGAACATTCGACTCTTGCAAAGAGAAGTTGGATTGGATAATCTGCCAGAGAAGCTTAGAGAAGTAGCTGAGATTCGATTGCAGCATCCGGATTTGAATCTCAAAGAAGTCGGCGACATGCTCAAAGGCAGTGTGAGCAAATCCGGGGTCAACCATCGGTTGCGAAAAATCGATGAATTGGCAGAAAAACAGCGAAATTCGTAGATAAGAAGTCACTCAGTTCCACATGTATAAGTTTTTCGCATTTTTTCTAGTGTACTTCGGGGAAAAATGCTATAATGTTAAAACATAAGGTATAGCACTGTTATCAATAGTAATTCATATAAGCTCCACACTAGGGGGAATTAGTTCCATGTCCAGACGTCCAGTCGTTGTGAAGTTGAGAACAGGACTTCATGCCAGACCTGCGGCATTGTTTGTTCAAGAGGCGAATAAGTTTTCATCCGAGATTTTTGTTGAGAAAGATGAAAAGAAAGTGAATGCCAAAAGCATCATGGGAATTATGAGTCTTGCGATCAGCACAGGGACCGAAGTCTTCATAAGTGCAGAAGGTTCGGATGCCGAGCAGGCTGTAAACGCTTTAGTCACATTAGTCAGCAAGGAAGAATTGGAAAACCAATAATCCTTCAAAAGCTTCCTTTCGAGGAGGCTTTTTTGCAAGCATAAAATCCTCCATCCGGAGTGTTAAAAAGAAGAGCATCCACTCAAAAAACTCTGCGCAAGACTTACGCGGAGCTTTTTGTGCGCCTAGTATTCTGAATACGTTTCACCCAATTTTTCGTTTATCCATCTCCCTTTGCAGTAATCATACATAAACTTAATATTAATTAAGTCGCAACGCATTTGATGATGACGGGAGGAAGTCCATTTATGGACCGTCCAGAGCCGATACGAAGGTTTAGCTCGATAGTGCTGCAGTATGGTTTACGTTCTAAAAGGATACATGCTTGTCATTCTCTTTATAGAAAAGCAGCCGCGTACCGGGTATCTACGGATAAAGGGGACTATTTTTTGAAACCTTTTGAAGGGCGGAAGGCGCGTTTGGATCGTGTTTATTCTCGAATGGTTTGGTTAAAGGAACATAACTTCCACAATATGCCTAAGTGGCTTGAAACAGGTAAAGGTAAACACTGGGTGAAAAACAATGGACGATTATATTATGTATCTGAATGGATACAAGGTTCTCAATTGGATGGAAATGCGCAAGAATATGAGAGACTGGGTGAGATTCTGGGGAGGCTTCATCTTATTTCTCGGGGGCGGAGATCAGTTTCGTCCTCATTCTCGATGAGGAAAATCAAGAGCTTCCAGCAAGAGAATCAGATGTTTATAATTCATTTGGCAGCGATGCGAAAGAAAAGACAAGGCATTGGTAACTGGTTTAGAAAGCACGGGGACCAGTGTATTGCACTGGCCGATGGAGCATGGAGTACGTTGCAGCAGTCAGATGTCTTGCGGGTGTTGCGCAATGAAAAACCATCACTCATTCACGGTGATGTGACTTGGCCGAATGTCATTGTAAGATCGGACTGTATGTATTTAGTAGACTGGGAATTTGCTGGACGTGGCTCATCTTATTATGAGGTTGCCAAAACACTAAGCAATATGACAAATTATTCGGTAGCGATCATGAATGCGCTGCTTGTCGGTTACGAAAGAATATGTCCATTAACAAAGGAAGAGCGTCTTATTATTGCTTCCTTTTATCGTTTGCCGCGAGAGGCATGGATTGCCATCCGGCAAATCCGGTCAGGTCGACGATCATCTGTTTTTGATGGATTAAAGAAATTGTGGTCTCAGCGTATAGAAGCGGTTCAATGGATGGATAATTGGGCGAGACAGCAACAGCAGGAGCCTCAGCCACAAGAGTCGCAAGAGCTTGTTACTGCCGCTGCTCCAAACGAGGAGGTGATCGGTATTGTCGATAATCCATGACATAGAGGAAGCCTATCCAATTGTGATTAGAAAAAGCAAGAGAATTCGTGACGTGTACCGTCTGAAAACGATGGAGGGACGTGATCTTTGCAGCAAAAATTACGACAATTCTGAGCAAGAGGTGGATTTTATCGCGCGAGTGATGAATCATCTGATCGAAAAAGGATTTCAGTACGGTCCTCGAATCACTTCCTCAAAGAGTCAGATGCAATGGATGATGAGAAATGAGAAGCCGTATATGATTACCAACTGGGTGCGGGGAAGATCACCAGATTTTGAAAATCTAACAGAGTGGAAAAAAGCCATCCGTACGTTGGCGTCGTTTCATCTTCATGCAGAAGGCCTCACACTCCAAGACATACCCCCGGGAAGAAACCGTTACGCATTTTTGCAAAACTTAATAGAAGATTATCGCCAAACGCTAAGTGAATATCAAGGTGCTGGAGAACTTGGTGCACTCATTACTCTTTGCAATGATGCGATTTATCACTTGAACCAGCCCAAAAGTATAGAAGCGATGACTCATGAAGCGTCCGTGCATGCATTTGCACATGGAGACTATAATTATCCAAACTTAGTGATCGATCGTAGAGGATCTATCCATTTAATTGATTTCGAGAATACATCCTTACAGGCGAGGTTGACGGATTTATCTCATATTTTACATCGCAACTGTTCCTGGAACGGCGAGGAGATGATACGGTGGATCGAGTATTATGATCGTAAAAGGCCACTTAGCAGCGCGGATAGACATTTGTTGTTCTCGCTGCTGCTTGTCCCGTATCCGTTTATTCGAGCGATTCGCTTGAAAAAAAGCGATAAAAGAATAAAAGAGGCAATACCTCAGACAAGATCGATCGCTAAATATGTCAATGGTTTAAGAAAAATGCTATGAGTGAAGTTACGATCGGCCGCTAGTGTGGCAAATTTGTTAACAATTAGGCAGAGGTGAAACCTTTATTCTATATTTGCGTCTAATGAACGTGGTCAATGAAGGAAAGGGCTATTTGCCATTCCTGACGTTTACGCAATAATTGTCAAAGGAGCTATAGAAATAATGAAATTCCAAGCTTTAAAAAAGGAAATTACCGTAATGCTCGCTTTAATGGTGTTCCTTGCCAGCGCGATAACAGCGCCAGCTGCTCAGGCGGTATCATCAAGTGCGTCCTTTATTCTACTTTATATTGATAAGTCCGAAGCTTTTGTCAATGATCAGCAAATCCATTTGGAGTCACCTTCCACAATCATTAATGGCAGCACCTATGTACCGGCCAAATTCCTTGGCGATACGATGGGCTTTGCCGTTGAGTGGAATGAGGCTTCACGGACGATTCAGATGACGCCTCCGGGCTATAACATCATCTTGGATGCCGATCATAAGAGTGTAACAACGAATGGCGTGGATACGCCTTTTAACACCGTTGCAGCGATTGTGAACGGGAAGCTTATGGTGAAGCTGACTTGGTTAGCGGATTACATGGGCGCGAAGTATACGTACAACAACGAGCTTCGTCGTGTGGAGATTGTGCATTTTAAGAACCCTGAGGGCGTCTATATTGATCAGGACAGCAACTCCAGACCTGTAGCCAAGTTCACAACGGCGAAGCCTACATACCGTATTGGAGAGCCTGTGAAGTATCTGGACTTAAGTTATGATCCAGATGCCGAAGGGATTGCTTCCTACGAGTGGACAGGAAAACAAGAAGCCTTTTTCAAAGCGGGGAAATATCCAGTAACGTTAACGGTGAAGGACGGGCATGGGCATGTCAGCCCATTGTTCAAAAGCTACGTTACTATTGTGGATGAAACGTACCTGACGGAAATCGAATACCCGATTTATACGAAACCGGTTGGCGGCTTCATCAAGTCAGACTGGGGCACGATCTGGGCACACTTCAATGACATGCTCCCATTGCCTAAGAAAGTAACGGAAGTTGCGGGGCGTACGCTGCTTGTCAGCGATAGTCCAGAGGAATTCACAGAAAAAGGTATTCTTTACCGCGACAACATTAATGGCAAAGCGCGATTATACGCTGATCATATCAACGGTACGAAACAGAAGATGACGATGGCGATTTTTGCAACGAATAATTCCGATAAGCCAGTTATGATTAAAACAACGAACAAAGGCGAAGTGTATCCTTCTGTTTATGCCAACTTGATCGGAAGCGAAGCTTCTGTCGATTTCCTTCTTCAAAATGTGTACACCGATGTGCTGACTGTGCCTCCGCATGAAACTTATATTTATGCGAAGCTTCCGGACTTCTACCCAGGGCAAGGCGTGAACTTGTTCTACGATGTAGAGACAGACGGAGAGCTGCAAATTTCGTTCGGTGTAACGGATCAAAGATTAACCCCGACTACAGCGCAGGAATTGCCGCTATTGGGCTTTACGGGGCACGTACGAGGGACTTTCCCTATCTCCGAGATCAAATGGGACATTGACGCTTCGAGCTTCACGAAAACGTCCGTGTTGACCATCGGGGACAACAAAACGGATCCTTTCGTGAAAGGCTATGACGTGATGCGCAAGCAGAACGTGGAGAACGGCGGAAACTACGGCGTAGTTTACAAAATCCATGCAGATAAGCCGCGCAAGATGGCTGTAATGATCATGGCCAAAGGCGGCGTCTTCAAGGGGCCGTTCAAAATTAACGGCGAGATCATTCCGGTGCCTTACTCCGGTGTCATCACCGCATTTGACGGCATGGAAGTGCTGGCTCGTACGACAGGGACGGAAGATGCGCTTGATATTGAGTTCACGCCTCCTGCGGGTTCAGCGTTCCCGATCGATCTGATTTTCTATCCGCTGGATGAGAAGAAGTAAGTCGGAGTAACTCTTGCGATGAAGCAGGGGCTGCCGATAAGGCAAAAACCTGCGGAAGTGCAGGGATTTTCGGGCGGATTGATGTGAAAAATGGGAATACCTGCATTTATGCAGGTATTTTCATTTTTTCCAGCCTCTAATCCCCAAAAAGCCTTAAAAGCCTGCATAATCGCAGGAAACTAAGAATTGAGGTTATTAAAATAGTAAAAAAGATGCACAATTGCAGGTTTATAAAAAGTGCCAGTAGCTAGGCGGGACGACATTTGAAGCGATGGGCATCGTGTCAGAAAAAATGAGGGACTGTCTTCAAGTAGCTTTTCTACTTATGGGAAGGCCCCTGACTCCTCAAAACTTGCAAAACAACAAAAAAACCAGCCGCACGGCACTCCGAAGAGTGTCCATGCAGGCTGGTTTTCGTTTTTCCTTAATTAGACACGCTCAATTACTTTATCGATGAGTCCGTAAGCGGCTGCTTCAGCTGCACTCATGAAATTGTCGCGATCTGTATCTTTTTCGATGCGCTCGAACGTTTGTCCTGTGCGCTCTGCCAAGATTGTGTTCAGGTTGTCCCGCATTTTCAAAATACGCTTAGCGCGGATTTCGATGTCGGAGGCTTGACCTTCAGCGCCGCCTAGCGGCTGGTGAATCATGACTTCGCTGTTCGGCAGCGCGTAGCGCTTGCCTTTGGCGCCTGCAGTAAGCAGGA
This sequence comes from Paenibacillus ferrarius, assembly GCF_002027705.1. Classification (GTDB taxonomy): domain Bacteria; phylum Bacillota; class Bacilli; order Paenibacillales; family NBRC-103111; genus Paenibacillus_E; species Paenibacillus_E ferrarius. Next base: position 30,591 of record NZ_MBTG01000026.1, read on the forward strand.
ATGCGCCCATGGAAGCAGCCATACCAACGCAGATCGTGGATACGTCTGGCTTGATGAACTGCATCGTGTCATAAATAGCCATGCCAGCGGTAATGGATCCGCCTGGGCTGTTGATGTAAAGTGAGATATCTTTATCAGGATCTTGGGCGGCCAAGAAAAGTAATTGAGCAATGATGGAGTTCGCCACAACATCGTTGACACCCGTGCCTAAGAAAATGATGCGGTCCTTCAGCAAGCGAGAGTAGATGTCATATCCTCTTTCACCGCGCGCGTCCTGTTCGACTACCATAGGGATAAAACTCATGAGAATGACCTCCTTGGGGTGGGTACTTGATTTACATGTGTGGAGCCAATTTCGTCATGGTTAGATGAAATTGTTCTCCGGGGTGCATACTATTTACAGTATCTACAAGTATGATAACGAAAAAACCTCCGAAGGTCAAGAAAGGTCAAACTAAGAATAAAAAAAATCAGTTCATAAACTGATTCGGGGTGTTTCTTATGGACGCGCCCGAAAGGAATCGAACCTTTATCTCAGGCTTCGGAGGCCTACGTCATATCCATTGGACCACGGGCGCATATCTGCAAAAAAGTGAAGCAAGGGTTATTATATGTCAGACTTCTATAAAAAGCAAGACAGTAAGCCTTTTCAGTCCTTTTTAGTGAAAATGTTTGAACAAATGTTGAATATTCAGTTAGAATTGGTTATAATAAAAGTGTAAGGAAATTCAGTGAAATAGGCTTTCCGAAGTTGGAAAGTGGTAAGTCACTTTTTTTTCATCCGGGTGGGACGCAAAATGTAGACCCGGGACATAAAACGTCCAACTTTAGGATCAGGAGCGTCAGTCGTCGTCATATGAGAGAAATACTTGACATTCAGAAACAGCTCTTGCCAGATCTATTGGACATCATGAAGAAGCGGTACTCGATTCTGCATCATATCTTGGTTTCCGGCGTTGTCGGACGCCGCACACTAGCCTCGTCGCTCGATATGACGGAGCGCGTGCTCCGCGGTGAAGTCGATTTCTTGAAGGAGCTTGGGCTTCTTGAATCGGATGCCTCAGGCATGAGAATTACCGAGTCCGGTCGTCAACTGCTTGAAGACATGTTGCCGATCATCAAGATTGCATTTGGCTTAACGGACTTGGAAGAAAGTATTGCCAAAGCCTTTGGCTTGTCACAAGTCATTGTTGTCCCCGGCGACTCGGATGCTTCGGATTTCACGAAGAAAGAGCTTGGCCGAGCGGGCGCAGCAGCTTTGCGCAAGTATGTAGCCAAGGATGATATCATCGCGGTTACAGGCGGCTCCACCATGGCGCAGATTGCCAATAACTTGGCGATATCCTCTTCCATGAAAGGCAGTTGGTTCGTACCGGCTCGCGGTGGACTTGGGGAAAGCGTGGATATGCAGGCAAACACCATCGCTTCCATTATGGCCAAGAAGACTGGCGGGAAATACAGGCTCCTGCACGTACCGGATCATCTCGGAGAGGAAGCGTATCAATCCCTTATCCAAGATCCGCAGATTCAGGAAGTTGTTGACGCAGTTCGCAGTTGTCGCATCGTTGTACACGGTATCGGAGATGCTATGGTCATGGCGCGCAGGCGCAAGGTAGATGCCGAGACGACACGCAGCTTACAAGCCGATGGCGCACTTGCAGAGGCATTCGGGTACTATTTTGATCGACAAGGCAATGTGGTTCACAAGATGCCAACGGTCGGACTTCGACTGGAGGATCTGCAGCGGATTGAAGTTGTGATTGGCGTAGCCGGCGGCAAGAGCAAAGGTGAAGCGATCGCATCGGTCCTTCGTCACGGACAAGAGAACGTGCTTGTAACGGATGAAGCGGCTGCACTGGAAATAATGAAACATGTGTGAGCAAGACATCATAACGTATGCCTTAACCGGCTGCGTTTTGAAATATAATTATTTATTTAATCTTAGGAGGAATTGGCTATGACAACAAAAGTAGGTATTAACGGTTTCGGACGTATTGGTCGTAACGTATTTCGCGCAGCTTTGAACAATTCAGAAGTACAGATCGTGGCAGTAAACGATTTGACTGACGTAAAAACATTGGCTCACTTGCTCAAATATGACACAACTCACGGTAAACTAGACGCTACAGTTGAAGCTGGCGAAGGCGAATTGATCGTTAACGGTCGTTCCATCAAAGTTTTTGCTGAGCGTGACCCTGGGAACCTGCCTTGGGCATCTGTAGGCGCAGAAATCGTTATCGAATCTACTGGTATTTTCACAGCAAAAGAAAAAGCAGCCCTTCACTTGAAAGGTGGAGCTAAGAAAGTTATCATCTCCGCTCCTGCTTCCGACGAAGATATCACAATCGTACTGGGCGTAAACGAAGATAAATACGATCCAGCTGCTCATACAATTATCTCCAACGCTTCTTGTACAACAAACTGTCTGGCTCCTTTCGCGAAAGTTATCAACGATAGCTTCGGAATCGTAAAAGGGATGATGACAACTGTTCACTCCTACACGAATGACCAATCCGTGCTTGACGTTCCGCACAAAGACCTTCGTCGTGCTCGCGCAGCAGCTGAGAACATCATTCCTTCCAGCACTGGTGCAGCAAAAGCAATCGGCCTAGTTCTTCCTGAGCTTAAAGGCAAATTGAACGGTATGGCTATGCGTGTTCCTACGCCTAACGTTTCCGTAACTGACTTGGTTGTTGAGTTGAAAGTTAACGTAACAGTTGATGAAGTAAACGCAGCTCTGAAAGCAGCTTCCGAAGGCCCTCTTAAAGGCATTCTGAACTACACAGAAGATGCTTTGGTTTCCAGCGATTTCAATGGCGATCCAGCTTCCTCCACAATCGATGCTCTTTCCACAATGGTAGTTGGCGACAACATGCTGAAAGTGGTTTCATGGTACGACAACGAGTGGGGCTACTCCAACCGTGTAGTTGACTTGGTAGCTTTCATCGCGAAAAAAGGTCTGTAATTCCATAGCGGCAACACACACAAAACGACATGAAGGGGAGAAGCGATTCTCCTCTTTATGTGCGATTTTCCCATATAAAAGGTAGACCGGAAGAAAACCATACACGTTCAGGGAGGCTTTTACGATGAATAAAAAAAGTGTTCGCGATGTTGAAGTAGCTGGTAAAAGAGTATTTGTTCGCGTTGATTTCAACGTACCAGTAGAGAACGGTCAAATCACCGATGATACTCGGATCAGAGAAACGCTTCCTACCATTAAATTCTTAGTAGAGCAAGGCGCTAAAGTCATTCTTGCAGCCCATTTTGGTCGTCCAAACGGACAAGTGGTTGAAGAGCTTCGCTTGACGCCGGTTGCTGCGAAATTGGCTGAGCTTCTTGGTCAAAACGTGATCAAAGCGGATCAATCCGTTGGCGAAATCGTGAAAGCACAAGTCGATGCACTTGAAAATGGCGACGTTCTCTTGCTTGAAAACGTTCGTTTCAACGAAGGCGAAGAGAAAAATGATCCTGAATTGGCCAAAGCTTTCGCTGATCTTGCGGATCTGTTCGTGAATGATGCTTTCGGCGCTGCTCACCGTGCACATGCTTCGACGGCAGGAATCGCTGCTTACATTCCGGCTGTTTCCGGTCTTTTGATGGAGAAAGAGCTTGATGTTCTAGGCAAAGCGCTGAACAACCCTGAGCGTCCTTTCACAGCTATTGTTGGCGGATCCAAAGTGAAAGACAAAATCGCAGTCATTGAAAACCTCCTGAACATTGCAGACAACGTCTTGATTGGCGGCGGTCTGTCCTATACATTCTTGAAAGCACAAGGCTATGAAATCGGTAAATCGCTTTTGGATAATTCCAAGCTTGATTTAGCACTTAGCTTTATTGAGAAAGCAAAAGAAAAAGGCGTGAACTTCCTACTTCCTGTAGATATCGTTGTTACAGATAAATTCAGTGCCGATGCGAATACGCAAATCGTTGGCATTGATGGCATTCCTGCAGATTGGGAAGGCATTGACATCGGACCGAAAACACGTGAGCTGTATGCAGACGTTATCGCGAAATCCAAGCTGGTTGTTTGGAACGGACCGATGGGCGTATTCGAAATCGAGCCTTTCTCCCATGGTACACGTGCAGTAGCTGAGGCTTGTGCAGCAACTTCCGGTTACACGGTTATCGGTGGCGGTGATTCCGCTGCAGCTACAGAGAAGTTCCATTTGGCTGATAAAATGAACCATATGTCCACGGGCGGCGGAGCTTCCTTGGAGTTTATGGAAGGTAAAGCATTGCCAGGCGTAGTAGCCTTGAACGATAAATAATTTTTCACAAAGGAGCATCAATCCAATGAGTAGAAAACCGATTATCGCGGGTAACTGGAAAATGTTCAAAACCGTTTCCGAAGCTGTAAGCTTCGTGAATGAAATCAAAAGCAGCACGGTGGAAGGCGTAGAGAGCGTAATTTGCTCTCCGTTCACGAACCTGCCAGCACTGGTTGAAGCTGCCAAAGGCACGGATGTTCATGTAGGCGCGCAAAACCTGCATTTTGAAGACAACGGTGCTTTCACAGGTGAAATCAGCGGCGTGATGTTGAAGGATCTTGGCGTAGAGTACGTCATTATCGGTCACTCCGAGCGCAGAGCTTACTTCGCGGAAACGGACGAAATCGTGAACAAGAAAGTCGTTGCAGCTTTCAAACACGGCTTGACGCCAATCCTTTGCGTAGGCGAGAAGCTCGAAGAGCGTGAAGCAGGTCAAACCAAAGATGTTTGCAAAGTGCAAACAGAAGCAGCTTTCGCTGGTCTGAGCGCAGAGCAAGCGGCGCAAGTGGTTATCGCTTATGAGCCAATCTGGGCGATCGGCACAGGCAAATCCTCCACGGCTGAGGATGCACAAGATGTTATCGGCTACATCCGTCAGCTTGTCAGCGGCTTGTACGGTGCTTCCGTAGCAGACGCAGTTCGTATTCAATACGGCGGCAGCGTGAAGCCAAACAACATTGCTGAATACATGGCACAGCCTGACATTGACGGCGCACTTGTAGGCGGAGCGAGCTTGGAAGCAGCTTCCTACATCCAACTTGTCCAGGGGGCGAAGTAACATGTCCAGACCGAAACCGGTAGCACTCATCATTCTCGATGGCTTCGGACTCCGCTCGGAAGAGCAGGGGAATGCGGTTGCTCATGCCAAAAAACCGAATTACGACCGTTATTGGGCGACTTTCCCGCATACCACATTAACCGCTTGCGGTGAAGCTGTAGGTTTGCCGGAAGGCCAGATGGGGAATTCTGAAGTAGGACACCTGAATATCGGCGCAGGCCGGATTGTTTATCAGGATTTGACGCGAATTTCCAAATCGATTCGCGACGGCGAATTTTACGATAATGAAACTATTTTAGGCGCTGTTCGTCATGCCAAAGTTAACGGCAAGAAGCTGCACCTGTACGGGCTGCTTTCCGATGGCGGTGTACATAGTCACATTCAGCATTTGTTCGCTTTGCTGGACTTGGCTAAAAAAGAGCAATTCGAAGATGTCTATATCCATGCCTTCCTCGATGGCCGCGACGTAGCTCCGGACTCCGCTAAGGGGTATATGGCAAGCTTGCTGCAAAAAATTGCGGAAGTCGGCGTAGGCAAAATTGCGACCGTTCAAGGTCGTTATTATGCGATGGATCGCGATAAACGCTGGGAGCGGACAGAGAAATCCTACCGCGCCATGGTTTATGGCGAAGGCCCAGCTTATACAGATCCGATGAAGGCGATTGTTGAATCCTATGACAAATCCGTGTTTGACGAGTTCGTTATGCCGACCGTTATTGTTGGTGACGATGGTCAACCGGTAGGACTTGTAGAGTCAGGTGATGCGGTTATTTTCTTCAACTTCCGCCCTGACCGTGCGATTCAGCTTTCCCAAGTGTTCACGAACGAAGATTTCCGCGGCTTTGACCGTGGTCCTAAAGTTGCCAAGAACCTGTACTACGTATGTCTGACATTGTTCAGCGAGTCCGTTGACGGCTTCGTAGCTTACAAGCCTAAGGATCTCGACAACACGCTGGGTGAGGTATTGGCTCAGAACGGTCTGAAACAGCTTCGCGCTGCGGAAACTGAGAAGTATCCGCACGTCACGTTCTTCTTCAGCGGCGGACGCGATGCGGAATTGCCAGGCGAAACGCGTCTTCTCATTCCTTCGCCGAAAGTAGCTACGTACGACTTGCAACCAGAAATGAGTGCCTATGAATTAGCGGCTGCTGTAGTTAAGGAAGTTGAAGCGGAGCGTCATGACGTGATTATCCTCAACTTCGCCAACCCTGACATGGTAGGCCACTCCGGCTTGCTGGAGCCTACTGTGAAGGCAATTGAAGCGACAGATGCTTGTCTAGGTCAAGTTGTAGAAGCGATCCTCGCCAAAGGCGGCGTGGTGTGCATTACAGCCGATCACGGGAATGCAGACGTTGTTACCAATGCAGACGGATCACGCAACACGGCACATACAACCAATCCCGTACCTTTTATTGTGACGGACAAATCTGTTACACTAAGAGATGGCGGAATTTTGGCAGATATTGCACCAACGATGCTTGATTTCTTACAAGTTGTGCAGCCGGTTCAAATGACCGGAGCCACTATTCTAAAAAAATAGCAAGTCACCTATTATATAAAAGGAGTGTTTTCTAACAATGACTACGATTTCTGATGTTTATGCACGCGAAGTATTGGATTCCCGCGGTAACCCAACGGTAGAGGTTGAAGTATATTTGGAGTCCGGCGGTTTCGGCCGTGCTATCGTTCCTTCAGGCGCTTCCACAGGCGCATACGAGGCTGTTGAGCTTCGTGATGGTGATAAAGGTCGTTACCTTGGTAAAGGCGTTCTGAAAGCTGTTGACAACGTCAACGAAATCATCGCTCCTGAAATCATCGGTCTAGACGCGCTTGATCAAGTTGGCATCGACAACAAAATGATCGAGCTTGACGGTACTCCTAACAAAGCTAAATTAGGCGCTAACGCGATCCTTGCTGTTTCCATGGCTGTAGCTCGCGCAGCAGCAGACGCATTGGACGTTCCTTTGTACGTATACCTCGGCGGATTCAACGCCAAAACACTTCCGGTTCCAATGATGAACATCATCAACGGTGGGGCGCATGCCGACAACAACGTTGACGTTCAAGAGTTCATGGTTCTTCCGGTTGGCGCTCCAACTTTCAAAGAAGCTCTCCGCATCGGCGCTGAGATTTTCCATAGCTTGAAATCCGTATTGAAAGAAAAAGGCCTTAACACAGCAGTTGGCGACGAAGGCGGATTCGCTCCTAACTTCACATCCAACGAAGAAGCCATCACAACAATCCTTACAGCGATCGAAAAAGCTGGCTACAAACCAGGTGTTGACGTATTCTTAGGTATGGACGTTGCTTCCACAGAATTCTTCAAAGATGGCAAGTACCACCTTGAAGGCGAAGGCAAATCCTTCACTTCCGCTGAGTGGGTTGACTTCCTTGCTGCATGGGTTGACAAATACCCAATCATCACGGTTGAAGACGGTTGTTCCGAAGACGATTGGGAAGGTTGGAAATTGCTTACTGAGAAATTGGGCAGCAAAGTTCAACTGGTTGGTGACGATCTGTTCGTTACGAACACTGAGCGTCTTTCCAGAGGTATCGAAGAAAACATCGGTAACTCCATCTTGGTAAAAGTAAACCAAATCGGTACGCTGACTGAAACTTTTGACGCGATCGAAATGGCGAAACGCGCTGGTTACACAGCGGTTATCTCCCACCGTTCCGGTGAGAGCGAAGACAGCACAATCGCTGACATCGCTGTTGCAACGAATGCGGGTCAAATCAAAACAGGTGCTCCTTCCCGTACGGATCGCGTTGCGAAATACAACCAACTTCTTCGCATCGAAGACGAGTTGTTCAACGTTGCTCAATACGCTGGCAAAAAAGCATTCTACAACTTGAGAAACTTCAAGTAGGATTAGACGTAGTAATTAATTAAATATTACCTTTGGGGGTCTGTGCATGAGCAATTGGGTGAAAACTATTCTATTTCTGGTAGGTTCCGCGCTGCTCACGCATTGGATCCCCTCTTCGTTTTTTCGCAACCTGGATACGATGGTTCACGAATTCGGGCATGCGGTCGTTACCTTAGCGTTATCGGGCAAAGTGATGTACATTGAGCTGTATGCGGATCATAGCGGAGTCACCTACTCGTCTATCTCCAAATCATGGTCAATCATTCCTGTTTCACTCGCAGGGTACATGACAGCGTCTATATTTGCCTGGTTCCTATTCTCGGCTTATGCAAAGGGCAAGCAGCGTCTAGGTTTGCAGGTGATGATTGCAATATCTGCCTTATCGTTGGTATTGTTCGTTCGCAATGGATTTGGGATCATGTTTTTGGTTGGCTTCATGGCGCTGACGATCATCGTTCTGGCGTTGACGCCAAACTGGCTGCGTGATTTTTACTACTTATTGCTGGCGTTCTTGTGCTTGGAGGAGTCAGTCTTTGGGCCGTCTTCTTTGATTCTTTATGCTTGGCAGAACAGCCGCAGTGCGGGCGATGCAACCAATTTGGCGATGCATACCGGTATACCGGCCATTGTGTGGGCGATTGGTTTCACGCTGTTCGCCTTGTGGTGCGCGAAGCAAGGAGTGCAAGCATTTTTGGGACGAAGCAAAGGGGCAAGAAGCTCGAGTCGACAGTCGGGAGCCGCGGCGTATCGGGACTAAAATGCCAGAGGAGCCGCTAGGTCCCTCCTTTATTGTATTCTGGGACGAACTGTGTTAAAATACTCATGCTAGTTGTATAAGCAAAGAATAGGCAATTGGGGTGCTAATAACATGGTAATCTTTATGAAAATTTTGTTGATCATAGCTTCAGTCGGACTAATTGCAATCGTCCTTTTACAAAAAGGTAAGAGCGCAGGCTTGTCCGGTGCCATTTCCGGTGGTGCAGAACACTTATTTGGCAAGCAAAAAGCGCGCGGTTTAGAACTATTCTTGTCCCGTTTCACGATGGGGCTTGCTGCTGCATTTTTTATCCTTTCCATTGTCGTAGCATACGTAGTGAAAGCTTAACACACATAAAACGATAACAGCAGGGGAAATCTACTCCTGCTGTTTTTTCATTTTAAACGGGTTACGTAGTAGGAGTTGTTTGTCATCGAACGTAGAGTATACAAATCAACAGAGCCTTTCTTCTGGACAGGCCGCGGAAGCAACCAAGAAATCGGCATATTGATGATTCACGGCTTCACGGGATCTCCCTCGGAATTCAGAAGGATTGGGTACGAGCTGCGAGAGGAAGGCTATACCATCCAAGCCGTAAGGCTGCCGGGACATGGAACCTCACCTGATGAAATGATACATACCGGATGGACGGATTGGTATGGGCATGTGCTGGAGAGTTATGATGAGCTTGCAGCGAAGTGCAAGAGCATTGTCGTGATGGGACATTCAATGGGAGGATTGCTAGCCTTGAAGCTGGCTGTGGAACGTCGTGCGGCAGGTGTCATTTCCATCGCCACACCGATCTTCCTTTCTTCCAGAAAGACGGTACTGGCCGGTTTCCTGCAGTATTTTATCAAATACATAGCCAAGAAGCCCAAACGAATCTCCACGTTATTAGATGAGTCATGTGCATATACCAAAACGCCGATTCGTTGTGTCGTAAGTTTGCGTAAACTACTGAAACAAGTAAAAAAAGTGCTGCCTCAAGTAAACGCTCCGGTATGGATCGGACAAGGGAGCAAAGATGGTGTAGTCCGTCATGAAAGTGCAGCGTTTCTATATGAACGAGTCCGTTCAGAAGTGAAGGAGCTCCGCTATTACCCGGAATCCTCACATGGCTTGCTGCTGGATCAAGAGAGAGAGCGAGTCTATGCCGATATTGCCGCGTTTATCCTTTCCCTGCAAGTGGCATACTATGGAGTAAAGGAAGCAGGTACGGCGCATTAAGGGCTAGCTCAACAACAACAAGAAGGTGAAGAGAGTATGACAACAGATAAACAAATCATCAGTTTAATGCAAGAAGAGGCTTATAAGCCTATGTCCTATAAAGAGCTCGAGAAGCATTTTGGTATTGAAAGTGCGAACGAGTTTAAGGATTTTATCAAATTATTAAATCAGCTAGAGGAAAGCGGGCATATCGTTCGGGGTGGAAGTGACCGTTATGGCGTGCCGGAGCGTATGAATTTAGTCAGAGGCAAGCTGCAGGCGCATGCGAAGGGTTTTGCATTCTTAATTCCAGATGATCGGGAACACCCGGACGTCTATATCAATGCGCATGATTTGAACACAGCGATGAACGGCGATATCGTGTTCGTGAAGGTTACCTCCAGAAGCCAAGGCGGAGGCCGCATGGAAGGCGAGGTTGTGCGCGTCATAACGCGTGCCAACACGCAGATCGTCGGTGTTTTCCAAAGTCAGGATACCTATGCGTTCGTGATTGCTGATGACAAAAGGGTATCGAGAGATATTTTCATCCCGCAGCATTCTTTTAATGGAGCGGTAACAGGGCAGAAGGTTGTAGTCAAGATCGTTAACTATCCGGAAGGTCGCTCTGCAGCTGAAGGGGAAGTTATTGAAATCTTAGGCCATAAGGACGATCCAGGCGTGGATATCCTTGCGATTGTGCGTAAATTCCAGCTCCCTGAAGCGTTTAACGAGGAAGTTCTGGCTGAAGCAGAAGCGGCACCGGATTCCATTACGGAGGAAGAGATCATTGGTCAAGGCCGTCGTGATCTTCGTTCCAAGCGGATTGTAACCATTGATGGAGAAGACGCCAAGGATCTGGATGACGCGGTAAATGTCGAGATTTTGGAAAATGGCCACTATAAATTAGGTGTGCACATTGCCGATGTGAGCTATTACGTGCGTGAAGGGTCTGCACTGGATATCGAGGCGTACAACCGAGGCTGTTCGGTGTATTTGACCGATCGGGTTATTCCGATGCTGCCGCACCGTTTGTCTAACGGAATCTGCTCCTTGAATCCTAAAGTGGATCGCCTAACGATGTCTTGCGAGATGGAATTCGATGAGAATTTAAAAGTCGTTAATCATGAGATTTTTACAAGTGTTATTAAAACTAGTGAGCGAATGACATATACAAATGTACGCAAGCTTTTGACTGGTGAAGCTGAGCCGGAGCTTGTGGAGCGTTATGCCTACCTGATGGAAGACTTCAAACGCATGGAAGAGCTGGCTGATCGTTTGCGTTCTAGACGGATGAAGCGCGGCGCGATTGATTTTGATTTTGAGGAGTCCAAAATTCTCGTCGATGCTGACGGCAAACCAACGGATATCGTGAAAAGAGAGCGTTCTGTCGCGGAAATGATGATCGAAGAATTCATGCTAGCAGCGAATGAAACCGTGGCTGAGCATTTCCAATGGATGAAAGTCCCGTTCCTCTATCGTGTCCATGAAGACCCGGATTCTGAGAAATTGATGAATTTCATGGAGTTTGTGACCAATTTCGGTTACACGATCAAAGGCAAGGGCAACGCTATTCATCCTCGTGCTTTGCAGACGTTGTTGGAAGAGATCAAAGGTACGCCGGAAGAAACAGTTCTTAGCAAAATCATGCTGCGCTCGATGAAGCAGGCGCGTTATGATGCGCAGAGCTTGGGGCATTTCGGCTTGGCTGCGGAATTCTATTCCCATTTCACATCCCCAATTCGGCGGTATCCGGATTTAATTATTCACCGTGTTATTCGGGAAGTGCTGGAGAGCGGGAATTTATCGGATACTCGTCATGAATATCTGTCTTCCCGCATGAGCGATATTGCGCAGCAATCTTCCGAGCGTGAGCGCGTGGCTGTGGATGCTGAGCGTCAGACAGAAGCTTTGAAGAAAGCCCAGTATATGCTGGATAAAGTTGGCGAAGAATTCGAAGGCATCATTTCCAGTGTTACTGGTTTTGGGATGTTTGTCGAGCTCGATAATACCGTTGAAGGCTTGATTCGTTTAAGTGATTTAACCGATGATTACTACAATTTCCATGAAAGACAGTTTGCTCTCGTTGGCGAGCGTACGTCCAAGATATATCGGATCGGTGATGAAATTAAGATTCGTGTGGCTCGCGTGAATATGGAGGAGCATACGATTGATTTTGAATTGCTGGATATGAAGCCTCGCAAAGAGGGCGGGTTTAAGCGCGGTGGCGGTGGCAGCGGGAAACCTTTTAAAGGGGCTGCTGGATTTAAGGGCTTCCGTGGTAAACCGAGTGCTGCTGCAAGTAATGGTCAGGGGAAATCAGGCAAATCAGGCAGAGATAAAGGCGGTTTCGCCGCTAAAGGCAAGGGCGGCTATGTCAATGCGCAAGGGAAAAAGCGTGATGGCGCTGCGGCTGGCGGAGCCGTCGATGCGAACGCGGGGCAAGGCCGAGGCAAGAGAAGACGCGGTGACGCTGTTGATGGTTTAGCGGTCAATACGGGGCCTGCAGCAACAGGTCAGGAACAAGGGCGTCGCAAGGGCGGAGCTGCTCGCAGGATTGAAGAGGCTGCTAAGGCTGGCGTCGAGGGCGGAGCGGGCGCAAGAGCTGGTGGCGCAGAAGGCGCAGCGGGAGCAAGAGCTAAGGGCGCGGGCGTCGAAGGTGCGGCGGGAGCGAGAGCTAAGGGCGCGGGCGTCGAAGGTGCGGCGGGAGCGAGAGCTAAGGGCGCAGGCGCCGAAGGTGCGGCGGGAGCGAGAGCTAAGGGCGCAGGCGTCGAAGGCGCGGCGGGGCAAGGCAAACCACGGCGCGCGAAGGCTGGCGGCACGCCGTGGAGCGACAGCCGCGGCAAAGGGCGCGGCGGCAAGGCGCGCGGTCCTAAGCTGAGCGAAGGCGGCAGCCTGAGCCAACGGCTTGAATCTGTCGGCGCAGGGCGGACAGAGAGTGGTGTGCCCCGCGGCGAAAGCAAGCGCGGGCGCGGCGCGGTGTCGCTGGGTGGCGAAGCCCCAGCGGGCGGTAGTGATTGGGCGAGCGGCGTGAACGCGCTCGCCAAGGGTGGTCGTCGCCGGAGCGACGACGGGGACGGCAGCAAGAAGCGGCGGAGATAGTCGCCGCTTCTTGCTTTTCGATCGCGATCTTGCTACAATAGGATGCACATTGTAGCATTATTTACCTGCAGGAACATGCGGGAGGAGGATCTCACGTGGCAACCAAAAAGGCCGATGGCAAATTGCTCGCCCAGAACAAAAAGGCATCACACGACTATTTTATCGAAGATACGTATGAATGCGGTCTTGTCCTGACCGGCACGGAGATCAAATCCTTGCGAGCAGGTAAGGCTAACATAGGCGACAGCTTTTCGACCATTCGCAATGGCGAAGCTTTTGTCCACAATATGCATATCAGCCCTTTTGATCAAGGCAACCGCAGCAATCCAGAAGATCCAACACGGACGCGGAAACTCCTTTTGAAAAAAGTGCAAATCGCCAAAATACTAGGCCAAGCGAAACAAGAAGGATATACCGTCGTTCCTTTGAAAGTGTATATTCGCAATGGCTACGCGAAGCTTCTGATTGGCATTGGTAAGGGTAAGAAGCAGTACGACAAGCGGGAATCCGCAGCGAAAAAGGATGCACAGCGAGATATCCAGCGTGCGCTGCGTGAGAAACAAAAGATCGCTAGATAGCTGGGCTGAGTCCAGACTGGAAGCCAGCACCTCGACTTCCATGAACCTAGCCGTTCATTTTTCTTCAGCTTGTGGTATACTAATTCTGCAGCAAAGATTCAAATGTAACCTAGTTCCAACTTGCAGCGTCTTAACCTTCACCGTCTATGACGGACATGAAGGCAATCCGGGGGTGTTCTTGGATTCGACGGGGATAGTTTGGGCTCGGGTTGCGGGTAGTGGGGCCGCGTCCACTATAAAACGCTAAAGCCTATTAAATGGCAAAACACAAAACAACTACGCTTTAGCAGCTTAATAACCTGTTAGCGTGCTCCTCCTCAGCATCGCCCATGTGACTGGGATAGGGGCTCAACTATAGTGGGATACGACGTTTGGTCTCCGCCTGGGGTCGGACGTAGGAAGACAATCAGGCTGACCCAACGCATAGCCGGTTACGGGGCGATGCTCGGGTGACATCAAAACTGTGACTACACCCGTAGATGCCTGTGTTGCGATATTTTCGGACAGGGGTTCGACTCCCCTCACCTCCATCTGATGTGCACACAATATCGAGTTTAAAAATGACGTCCACGTGTTCTTCATGGACGACGACCTTCTCGACGTAGTGTTGAATGAACTTCTTGATCTCAGGGATGTTTTTCTCAGCTACGAATGATTTGAAGTTAGAGAACAGTTTGCGGAGGGTATCCTCTGTTATGACTGTTCTCTTTTCTTTTAATTCCAACTCCTTAATACGCACCTCAAAACTAGCCTTATTGTATTCCAACTCCTCCATTCTGGATAAAAAAGACGCCTGCGTAAAACCCTTAGATACTGCATCTACGATGTTATTGATCTGTTTATCAATTTCTACTATTTGCTTTCTAATAAAGGGCACCTCATTAATACCTTCACCTTCGTTTTGTTGAATGTATTCGTTTAACTGAATTACTAAGTCAGGAATTGCTTCCTCGCAAAGCAGATTCTTATGAAGTTGGTCTATTACATATTCCTCGATATATTCGCGGCGAATTTCTTTGTTCATACAGTTCTTTGTGCGATCACGATGATTGCATCGGTATGTGACGTATTTTAGCTTGTTTCTCCCACTGAATTTCCGATTGCCGACCATAGAAGCCCCACAAACACCGCAATAGATCAAACCACTAATTAAATAGTTCTCCACGGCTTGGTAAGAGGCATATGTAGTTCTATTTCTTTGCATTTTGCTCTGAACCTGCGCGAACATTTCTTCAGAGACGATAGATGGCATCCCACCAGGGATTCGGATAATGTCCTCATCTGGTTTTTGGCGGTTTGTTCGCATCCCACGGACATCCTTCCCCACTGTTTTGTTAAAGATGTAACACCCAGCATACTTTTCATTGGTCAGAATGTTGTTTAGGCTATTTTTCCCGAACGCTTTCCCACTTTTAGTCTTATAGTTTGAAGTATTGAGCTCCGAAATAATTTGATTATAGCCGTACCCGTTAATGTATAGGTTGAAAATCAACTTAACGGCAGCCGCCTCGAACTCGTTGATTTTATACTGCTTCGTGGTGGGATCGACATCATAACCCAATGGAGGTTGCCCTCCAGTATGTTTGGCTTGAAGTGCAGTTTCCCTCATACCTTTCATGACTTCCCTCGCTAAGTTTTTACTGTAGTATTCTGCCATCCCCTCTAGGACGGATTCTAATATAACGCTCTCAGGCGAATCATCGAGGTGCTCTAGAACACTGATTAGGCGAATGCCTTGAGCTTTCAATTTGCGTTTATAAAAAGCGCTGTCGTACTTGTCCCGAGCGAAGCGATCTAGCTTATGGACAATGACAACATCATATAGTCCTTTTTCGCAATCAGCGAACATCTGTTGGAACTCGGGACGTTTGTCGCTGGTTGCCGTTTTGGCCTTATCTGCGTAAATTTTGACGATAGTATAACCAGCTTTTTTAGCGAAGTCTTCAATTGCCCTAACTTGAGCGTCAATGGACTCATCTCGCTGATTATCACTGGAATAACGAACATAAATGCATGCTTTGATCATCGTGGTCACCTCATGTAGAAAATAATTAGTCTTAAATTAAGCTTCATCTGCCATAACCTTTAGCAATTCGATGACAGGAAGGTAGTAATACCGTTTCTTTTCGTTATCCATATGGGAGTCATTGTGGATAATTATTTCTTCCGGCGTATATCGATTTTCTTTTAAGCACTGCCTGTGAATACGAGTCTGGAATTTTGGTCCTATCATTTGTTTTCCTCCTGCTAGTGTTAGATAGGGCTCCTGATCTTCGAGCTTGTACTTCAGTGCATGTACTTACATATATGATAGCTATACATGTAACATCGCGCCAAAGGGGTCTCACCAAAAAGGGCTCTTGGACCCTTATACGATGTGCGCGTTGTAATTTTAAGTGTTGTACTCAATTTTATTGATTAAAAGGTGTTTTTAATTAATTACACCGCTAAATGCCTCGCAAAATCTACTTATTCTTCCGTAGATCCACACTTTCTTTTCTGTTCAGCCGTGTTACTCAGTGCCTATTCCCATATATAGTCCTAAACTATTCACAATAGGCTGCGACAAACAACCCATAAACTCGTATCTGCATCAGAATGTGTTCTTGTCACCATAATTAGGGCATGTTGCAACCGTCCTTTCATCACTTTATACCTCGTATAAAGATAAGAACATGTTCCTTATGCATCTGTAAAGATCGGTACTACAAATGCTTGATGTCAATGGCAGTTTATTACCCCACCCAGTACCTAGGAAAAGGACTTCATCATCAGGGTGACGTGGGAGTCAAATCACACCGCGGAAATTTTATTTGAAATATTTGTTGCGCAACTTCATTAATAAGGTATAGAAATGAACTTTATTAAGAGGGGGAATCACTATACTACGAATACCAATTAAGAGATAGTTTTTACTGATTGCCTTAAACACCTAAGAAATGATATTGCGACAATTGATCTTTCTCAAAGAGGAGGCAAAGCAAATGAGTTGATAGTGAAAAAGTGAATGAATTCATGCAGTTTGATGTTTGTGAAAGAATATGTTTGGACTAGAAAGAGTTCACTTGTCTTACAGGGTGGTTTTTAGAAAATTGGTGAAAATTATGAAGTAGCATATAGGGATTCCGTCTGATTGGTCGGGAATTTAAAGGATGTTAGAAAAATTGTTTGTGTATCCACTCATGGTATGTATTATCGATAATGTTTCACATATGAACAGCCTGACTGAGTTTAACAGTATGCCCGAGAAGGTCCGTAAAGTTCTTATTTAAAGAAAAAACAGAGAGGGGGGTCTTAATTTTTAGGATTTTCTTTCTAAACTAATCCAACCTAAGATCGTATATGGGTCTGGGAGGTAAAAAGCTATGTACAGAATTCATGAGTACATGGTGACAACGATACTCAGGAAGCATTTCAAAGAACTATGCCGAGCGAAAAAGTATGCTGTAAGCCATTCTAGTAACTCTCATCCTTCCCCGCATAGTAACTAGAAAAGTCAATGTTTTAATGGGGAAACCGGGGAGTTAAGTAAGATAGTGAGAGGATTTTCGGGAAATTGTTGCTCTATAAGATTAATAGAAAGATTTAGTCTCGTGAATACTCCCGCGAGGCACCGCCTCGCTATTAATTGTATAGATTATTTATAAAGATTAAAACATTGTAGAGATTCTTTTGTAGAGATTAGTATACAGAATTTGAAGTATATAAATTCAAAATTTGAATACATGTGAAAAAAACAGAACGCTAGAATTCAAAATTTGAATACATAGTTTGAAAAAACAGAACGCAGAAACTTTAAGAAAACAGAACACAGTAACTCCGATATAAAAATATAAGCTGTTCAGAGGAGAAATTTTAATGAGTAAACTCACGGATCACGAATTAAGTTGGGCAAAAGAACGATTTCACAACTATGGAACTTCCAGTATTCCTTCCGCAGTAAGTAATTGTCTTTTTCTTTCGCCTGGAGCTAAACAGCTTTACTCCAACTTGTGTCAGCATGCTTATGGAGAAAAAAAAGCTGTTTTCCTTCACAATCGCTACTGATGTTGGAATTGAATATAGCTCCTGGGACTCTTAATGAATACCTTAAGGAGTTAAGGAAACATCAATTGATTACTACGCAAAAGGCATCCTACGGCAATTTGATTTATACGGTGGAGAAGATTTGGAACCCTTTTTGTTTAATTCATTCGGAATGGATATGGTTGTTAATTAACGAAGTTCACAAATCTAAAGGCATTTCGTATGAGAAGATTAAACGAGTGATAAAAGAATACCAACAGTCTGAACTATATAATGAAATAGTTTATCATTTCAACGGAAATGAACATTTACAGCTTCTATATAAATGGTTTGGTGAAAAATGGGGTGTAAATCCTATTGTTGAATTTGACGAAGAGGAGTCTAAAGTAACAGTGTCACTAGGAGATTAAAGTAGTGACTGCAGTATCAGAGAAGGATGATGAGCAGATATCTTTTGACGGGAGGTCCCTGTTGATGCTTACTGGGAATGCAAATCTATTAAATTTTTATTCTAGTTTAGGCATTATTTATATTTATCTACGATAATTCTTGGGTCATATGTCTTATAGTGTAGAGTTAAATTTTGTGAAAATAAATTACTTCATCTCATGCTATGGCTGACCTTAATGTACGGAAAAATATATTAATAAAATTAGTCTGTAACGAAATAAGTAAGCTCAAAAGGAAAAAGGACGAAGCAGCTTCCACCCCCGACCAAGGTTCGTGAAGTTAACTTGTCCATTTCCAGAGATTTTCGACTCCTCACCGCACCATGCCTAACCGAGCCTCAACTTACCTTGCCTAGCCCCACCATACCGTGCCATACCTTGCCGTGTGGAATATATCAACCTTCCCAAACTAACTCGCGCCAATTTGGTGGAATGATACCATCTTTAAGAGCCTTTGCAATCATACCTCTATGCCGCACATCCGCACGTAACACATGACATCTACGACATAGCGTTCTCAGATTATTTAATGCGTTACTACCAAGTTTACCAGATCGTATATGATCGATATGGCAGTCCCATAGTGATACAGGGGAATTACAACGAACGCATTTCTGCCGATCCCTTTCCCAGATAACAGGGCGGATCAATTGAAACCATATCTCTCTAGGAGGTCGCTTTTTGGGCATTATTAGCCTCAAATGAAACTACTTCAAACCGTCCCATTCCAATTGAACGGCCATCCGCAAGTCCAACCAACTTACCAGCATC
Source organism: Paenibacillus ferrarius (assembly GCF_002027705.1). Taxonomy (GTDB): domain Bacteria; phylum Bacillota; class Bacilli; order Paenibacillales; family NBRC-103111; genus Paenibacillus_E; species Paenibacillus_E ferrarius. The sequence continues at coordinate 49,396 of NZ_MBTG01000026.1, forward strand.
TATACACACAGCCTCCATTTGAGTTCGGTTCACTAATGTTACGTCCCATAGTAAAGTGAAACTAGTCTCCCATCCGGGGGAAAGTCCTAATCGGTAACGAACATTTCTGCCTTTAGTGGCGGGGTTGCGAATAGATTGAACATCAACATATACAGCCTGACTGGAGTTCGTAGTAATATCCCCTTGATTGTTTATAAATCGATTTAATAAGATTTTATCGTCAATGACCTGTAATGTGGCGGACAAGTCTGACTGAATCGAACCTCGTCCCTTTTTAGTATATCTTGCGGCATCTCGGAGGCAACCAAATATGTATGTTGAACTGAGATAAAGTTGTCCTCCGGATGTAGCGGTATAAGTTCGTTTCCACTCTTCTGGATCATTCCCAGCTACACCAGTTCTTTCTTTCTTTTGAAGTGAAATCGTATCAGGGGTAAAGCAGTGGAAAAGTAATGGTCTCGTCCCTTTGATTTTTACTGTTGCTAGAATCAAGTAGATTTCCTCCTTGTCTACTCTTAGATTAAATAAGATGAGAAAAAGTCAAAGTGTTTGTTTGGTTCCATTGACCTATAGCAGTCATAAAAATCTTTGCGATAAATATTAGTGCATATTTATATCTATCTAGTTGAGTGATTCTCAGTGGTAAGTACTAGCATACCTTCTGCATACTCGACTTAATGTCTTGAGGCAAAAGCTACAATAATTGCAATGCGTTTAGGTTGTACAATTGATTGGCTGGATTGAGTGAGTAGGATCTTCGGAGTGGGAGAGGAGTATCAACAGATTGAGCATTTCTGTTGTAATTACAACCTAGTACTGTCATAAATCAATTAAGAAGAATTATCTAAAGAATTTGTAGAAGAAATTTTATTAAGTCTGAATATTTTATAGATGTTTATATTATACTACGATAAATTTATGATGTATATAATCTGTTGATGAAATGCCTATAAAATCTCTATCGTTATTGATAGAGGTGGTATGTGTGAGTGATTTGGCTAAGACCATTGGAGAATGGATAAAATATTTGCGTGAACAAAGAGGATTAAGCCAAGAGCGTTTGGGTGAGGTTTCTAGCTTACATCGGACATACATAGGACAAATGGAGCGGGGAGATGCTAACGTAACCCTTGAGACATTAGAGAAGGTTACAGAAGCACTAGGTATTTCTGTGGGTGAATTATTTAGATTAATTAATCCCGAAGAAGACATCAAAATGAGTACTACGTTATCTCAAATTATTACTGTGCTTCAGGGCAGGAGTGTAGAAGATCAAAAAGCATTATTACAAGTATTAGCAATTGCATTTGACTGGAAGGACGGCAAATTGTTATAAGATGGAGGAGCACCTTAAATGGTGTTCCTTTTTTACTAGATTGTGAGACTTTCAGTTTTCAACAAATGGTGTCCACAATACTGAAAATATACCTATCATCGCAACGTTATGAGGATGAAAAGAATGGTTCATGGTGCGGTGCTTAGGAAAAAAAACCTGAAGAATATGCAACAATTCGCGTTGATCGGAAAATTGAGAGGAATGTTACCTGAGCAGCTGGATCTTTTTTACGATTGAGGAGGGATGAGAGAATAGAATGTTTGACAAAGATGATGTAGTAATAGGACAAGCCTTATTAAGCATAGCCTAGTCTGTAATCTATTTAAAAAGTAGAAGTGGATAGATTTTATGGTGATTATTCAACTGGTATGAGTACAAACGAGAACAACGTCTTTATAGGTCGGCATAACTAGCTACCACAAATATTGCTATGTAAAAGAAAGGGAAAGGAACTACCTGGAGTAGGGAACATTTCCTGGTTAAAGCAGGAAAAAAACATAAAATGTCGAATATTTGTCTAAAAAAATTATAAGGTGGATGTAACGATGTCCTTTGACCAAATACCGTTTGCAGCTGAGTTTGCTGAAAATCCTGAATCTCGTTGTCCTGTTGTGCTTCTATTAGATACGTCGTATTCCATGAACGGAGATCCGATTAGAGAGTTAAACGAAGGGCTGAAAATATTCAAAGATGAACTAATGGCTGACAGTATGGCAGTAAAACGTGTAGAAGTTGCAGTTGTTAGTTTTGGGCCTGTTCAGGTTGTATCGGATTTCCAAACCCCAGATATGTACTACCCTACAGAACTAGCCCCGAGTGGTGACACGCCAATGGGAAAAGCGATAGAGCAAGCAATCGATATGGTTCATACAAGAAAATCTATTTATAAGCAAAATGGAGTTTCCTACTATCGACCATGGATCTTTTTAATTACTGATGGGGGACCAACAGATAACTGGAGAGGTGCGGCGTCACTCGTAAAGGAAGGGGAAAACAACAAGTCGTTCATGTTTTTTGCAGTAGGTGTAGACGGAGCTGACATGGACACGCTGGGGAAAATATCAACGCGTGAACCGATAAAACTGAAAGGATTGCGGTTTAGAGATTTGTTCAGTTGGCTTTCCGCTTCCTTAAGTTCAGTGTCGCATTCTACCCCTGGTGATGCAGTACCCTTGGAAAATCCCGTTACACCTGAAGGATGGGGGGCTGTGTGAAAGCTAGCTGGAAATATGCTTTCGCATCTGTGAAGGGAACATCACACGAAAAAAACGGACTTCCTTGTCAAGATGCTTCTCTTTGCGAAATTCTCAAGGATAAGAATGGGCAGGACATACTGGTGGCGGTAGTATCCGACGGGGCAGGAAGTGCCCAACTCTCGGACCAAGGTTCTAAGCTAATTTGTGCTTTGTTTATGGATGAAATGAAAGCATTGTTAGCGACAGGACAGGGAACAGAAGATGTGACAGAAGCCTTTTTTAAAACATGGCTTAATTACTTTCAAAAAGAAATTAAAGTAAGGGCAGAAATAAGTTTAGGCACGCCAAGAGACTTTGCCTGTACTTTTCTTTGCGCTATCATAAGTAACGAATGCGAAATTTTTGCTCAAATTGGTGACGGAGCAATTGTAGTTTCAAACGAATTGGATCAGTATTCGTGGGTCTTCTGGCCCCACCAGGGCGAGTATGAGAATACCACATTTTTCGCGACGGATGTCAAAGCAGAAGAGTGGCTTCAGTATGAACGTCGCAAAGGCGTGCCTTGTTTTGAAGTTGCTCTCTTTTCGGATGGTTTACAACGGTTAGCCCTACATTATCAGACTCAAAGTGCACACAGTCCTTTTTTTCGGCCATTTTTTAGTGCATTGCGCTCACAAGAGCAGTCTGTTAGTGATAAGTATACTCAATCATTGATCTCATTTTTAGGATCGCCACCTGTCAATGAACGGACCGATGATGATAAAACGTTTATTCTCGTCACGAGAAGAGGCGATTAACCTATGCAAAATCGTATAATAGCAGTAAATAGTTTTGGGAAAAATGTGCCTTTTGGCAAGGAATTAGGGCGCGGAGGAGAAGGTAGCGTATTTGAAATATCTTCCGCTTCTAAAATTGTTGCAAAAGTATATCACCAAGCGCTACAGCCCAAAAAACAAGAAAAAATACTCACAATGGTGCGTTTGCAGCAAGATCGATTATTAAAATTTTCAACATGGCCTGTAGACGTACTTAGGAATCCTAATAACGAAATAATCGGATTTATCATGCCGAAACTTACAGGTAAAGAGATACATAAGTTGTACGGTCCCAAAACTCGATTAATTGAATTCCCTTACTCCACATATCCGTTTCTCGTTCATACGGCAGCGAATTTAGCGCGTGCATTTGCAGCTGTTCACGAAAGCGGACACGTAATTGGAGATGTGAATCATGGGAATTTTTACGTTTCGGATCAAGGAACTGTAATGTTGGTAGACTGCGATAGTTTTCAAATTAAAACTACACAAGACATTTTTCGCTGTGAAGTCGGTATCCCAATGTATCAACCGCCAGAACTTCAAAATGTTTCATCTTACCGGGATGTGGAGAGAAACTCGAATCATGATAACTTTGGTTTAGCAGTTTTTATTTTTATGTTATTGTTTATGGGCCGTCACCCCTTTGCAGGAGTGTACTCTGGTCCTGAAGATATGCCTATTGAAAAAGCAATTGGACAATACAGATTTGCATACGGTAGCCATGCGGTAGCGAAACAAATGAAGCCTCCGCCTGGAGCACCATCCTTGACTTCAGCGCCTTCAGCTGTAGTTCAATTATTTGAGCGCGCTTTTGCACCAGAAGGAGTAAAGGGAAATCGCCCTAGCGCAGAGGAATGGATAAAAGTGTTGGGGGAGTTTTCGGAAAATTTACAAAAATGTAGAACGAAAGAACAACATCACTATAGTAAGCATCTATCGTCTTGCCCTTGGTGCGATATTGAAAATAAAATTGGAATTGTTTTATTCCTTTCCCAGGTTCGATCCTCCACTTCAGGCTCAGTAGGGCAACAAAATACTTTTGAGATAAAAATGATTTGGGCCCGTATCGCGGCTGTTTCCGCCCCAGCTTCGGCGTTTACATTACCTGATTTTTCATCCGCAGTGGTTGCACCGTCTCAGACGGCACTTAAGGCAGCAAAGAAAAGAAAACGGATGAAGGGATTCACCCTATTATCTATTATAGCTGTTGATGGGACTTTGTTATCTCTAATTCCGCAAGCATCAGTATGGATTATCATTGTATCAATCATCATTGCAATGGTAGTATTCCAATCTAAAAAACCAGTAAGTGCTTTCAAAGAAAGTTACGAAAAGGTAAAAAAAGAGCGGGATAGTTTAATTAGCAGATGGGCTATGGAAACGGGAGCAGAAGCGTTTTATAAGATGTATCATTCTTTAGAAAATATAAAAAGCGAGTATCAAAATTTAGATTCATATCGAAACTCTCGATTAAAAGAGCTTCAATCTAAACAGCGAGATATCCAATTACAACGATATTTACAGAGCATACGCATTGCTAATGCAAGAATCGACGGAATTGGTTCCAGTCGAACCGCGACACTCCAATCATTTGGTATAGAAACCGCAGGAGATATCTCTAAGGCTGCCATTCGGCAAGTCCCTGGGTTTGGACCTTCTTTTACTAAGCGGTTATTAGACTGGCGAGATACAGTAGCTCGCCAATTTGTGTTTAATCCTAAACAGGCGGTTTCAACAGCTGATATTGCTACAATAGACCGAGATATTTCCATAAAAAAACAAAAGTTCGAACAACAATTATTAGTGGGGGCGTCCCAACTACAACAACTTTCTGACCAAATTAATTCCAAAAGAACACGAATGCTTCAAGAAGCTAATTTGGTTGCAAAGAATTTTGCACAGGCAGAGGCAGACTATAAAACGCTATAAATATTGGGGAAAAGCACGAAACTAACACATTTCACTGTAGGTAGAACGAATTTGCTGTCAGTTTATTATAATAATTTAGGTGGATCAATTTAGACTTGCGTGTTCCAGTACTGGCTGTAACTTGGTTGTATGAGTCACCATGAAGCAACTTCTCCATAGCAAAATAATAGAGTGTAAGTAATAGAATAGAAGCGGGCTGGGGGAAACCCTTCTCGCTTCTATTCATTTATTTTGTTAGACTAATAGCTAAAAGGGTGTTGATGCAAATGGGAACTCGGCCAGTCATATTACTCAAAGAAAGAACTGATGATTTTAACAATATGCCATTGGAGGAAACATTATTTTGGATTGAGAGATTCAGTTGCCATCTGGCGAGTGAAATCGACTTCTTAAAAATGTATGAAAGCGAACATGTGGAAGAGATCAGAAGATTATTAAACGAGGATACAATAAAGCGCTTTAAGGGAGTTGCGCTATCTCTTAAGTTTCCATATGAGAATTATCTTAATCATTCCGATCCTAATACTAAGGAGATATTAGAACAAGGATTACTAGTCCAAAGTTGGTCATCGCTGGGATCCCTCTTAGAAAGTACTCTTCAGATATTCTTAGCCTTTTATTACCGGTTTTATCAAAGAAGTGAATGGTACAAGTGGGATAAAGAAGCTATCGCACAGATTGAAAAAGTGCTTATGGGAGATTTTAAATCACAGTTAGAAAGCATTATTGAGCAAAATAAAATTATTGGTGATACGAAAGGGTTAACAAATGATATAAAGAAAAGTTTTCTTACCAAGGTTAAAGAAATTCTTAAGCATAAAATTCAATTACCAAAAATTGAAAGAATTACTTTATCCGACTTAATTGATTTTTATTTTAGCGAGAATGTTATTGAAAGTAACGATTATAGCAAAGCGGATCTTCAAATAATTAGAGATTACCGCAATGCAATTCACGCTTTTCAAGAGCGTCGCATAGGCTCGTGGGATGAGTATAATAATTATTTAAAAGCTGTTATCCTACTAACAATTGACATGTTATCTCGATTGCCATCAATTCCCGACGCTGTCCCCTTTCCTGAATGGTATGTTAACGACAAGACCGAAATTACCATGCAAGAGAACAGGTGGTTTAATTACCGCCTTGCAGTAGACATTCAGCAACTAAAAAGGAGTTAAGGCCCTCGAAGGTTGGGAGCTTTCACACCTCTATAGAGGGGTTCAGGAGGCTTTAAGACTGGCGCCAGACGGATAATAACGAAGCTATATTTAAGTAGATTCTAGGTGGCTGCGCGTCTATCGTTGGAGGAGTGGACGCGGTTAGAAATAAGCTAACTTAAGAGGTAATGGAGAGCTTTGAAAAAACCGCTGGACTGGGTGTACCTACGGAGTAGTTTATTCCATTGTATTGACCCGAGATGAATTAGGGCGAATTAATGAGGTTTTAGAGTTTTTGGTTCCCGCTCTCCCAAGACAAAGCAGGGATACTTAAAACGATAAACTGTATTTGACTGGAATGATTTGAAATGCAGCAAAGCCTCAACCTATGCGATTGAGGCCATTTGTATGGCAGACCATGATTGTGCTTATAAACCACTACCCAATTGACTTGTCAGATGGCTAAAACTATTCAAAACTCTCATTTTGAATACTTTCCCGTTTTGACTCCCACTCACGCTCCCTACGAATTTCTGCTTCAAATATTTTTTCTTCTTTATTTGCCCATTCTGCGACAAAAGAATCTTCATGCTCTTTTAAAACGCTTAATAAACTAAGGTGATTTTGCATTACCTCTGCTCGTGAACCCTCCCACGACATCGGCCTTAGAGTTGATTTAAACTCATTCAGAACCACAATAGGGTCAGAAGAGTTGGCAATGAAACGTAGTGCTAATGGAGTCCACTCCAATAGTTTATTATTTTCACTTTTTCGAAACGGCTCAATGGCTGAGGCTGCAATAGGGTATCTTGAACCAGGATTAATCTCACCCCAAGCAATAATTAGATCATCTTCAATATAAGATAAGGGGTTCGGCGTATCCTCTGATGAAAAAACTCGACGTATCATATAATTAAGTTCATCATTGGCACTGTCTCCTAAAAAAGAGTCGAGAAAGGCTAAAGGCTGTGTTTTAGCGATTGCTTCCAAGACATGATTGTAGTCCATAGTATAAATATCATAGTTTGTAAAAGCGTCAACAAGCCTGTTGCATAGAACTCTAGCATTTTCTTTTGCCGATTCAGTAGAAAAACATACGGTAATAAGGGTGCCTAGCTCATAATCCTTTTGATCTACAATATTTGTCTCTCTATTAAAAGGATATTTTGAAATTAGTTCTTGGGCGAAGGCAATAATAGTGTCACTTAAAGTATTTTCATTAGAATTACCATGTATCCGCATTTGCAAAATTTCAATTGATACTACAACACCTTCGGACTTAGAGGATATTAATCCTAGTAATTCACATAAATCGCTATCACTTATCGTTTGATGGACGCTCCCGTATGCCAAGTTCGCATATTGCGGTATTGGCGTTATTCCAAGGTCTAGAGACCTTTTAAGTCTTTGAAAGCCCTGAATTGATATTTCTATGCTTGTTTGTAGCCAAGGATATACAGGGGCTAGAATTATATTTGTAACAGCCTCATCAAGAAATGCCTCAGATATGCTAGAATTTATGCTAGAAATAGCATTTAAAAATCCACGCACTACTAGGAAATTTCTCTTTGATGCTTCTATAAGGAGAAGTTGTTTATTGAATTTCTGCCACATTTCTTCAGGATTAGCACAGCCATCTGCCAGGCCTTGGCCAAAACTAGCTAGGCGTGTTCCTTCATTGCTTAAAATATCTGGTAATAACTCGTTCAAAATACCATCCTGGGATGCCACCTCCCGTCCTATAGAACGGGTAATGATTTCGGCTTGGTGATAGTCATCAATTATTTGGGCATTTCCATTTTCGTTTTCATCAACCCAAATATGGCCATGACGAGTAAGAGCGTATAACCTTGCTCGTTCAATTAAAGTAAGTGGTTTTAGAATCACATCAAGGTTGTTTAAGCGAGTAAAGAGATTAGAGTCCATACGTGTTTTATCGAACTTTTTAGTAGTTCTTACAGCAACCCAACCTTCTCTCCAAGTGCCTTTACTTGAAAGTTTCTCTGCGGCGAACTCGAGTGCATCATGCATGCCTGCCCTTGTCCATAGTCCTCTAAATTTTTCTGCCAAAAGGATTTTCGCTTGAGATGCTACTGGAGTCTCAGAGATCGCAAGAGATACAGTGTATCCTATGAATAACTTAAACCATTCTTCAATATCTTCTCTACTTCTTGGTGAATATCCATAGTCTCTTGGGCGAGTGCCAAACTCAAAACTGTGGTGAGAGCTAAAATGCCATGATTCTAATGATGCCCCTAACAAAGAAATTCCGAGAGAGACTCGATCATCAGAGTTCGAGTCTACCAAACAAGAGATTATGTTGAGCCTTTGTACAGGTGTTGCATGTGTACCAGACAGATAAATATAGAACAATGATTTTAGCAGCGCTCTAATTGAATTATTATTCTCTTTAGGGTTTTCTGAAAGGGCAAAGCGACAAAGCAATAAAGCTGATCGTTCAAATAAATTTTTGTCATATGCCAGAGATCGTAGGAGTCTTGTGAAAACAGTATAATGGGCATTATTCCGTGTGAAGAAGTGTTGTGCATCGTCGCGGCTAGAGACTCTTTCGATAGCTGTAAGTGTTAGCTCTGGATTTATTGGAGCAATATTATTGAGTAAACTAATACCGAGTTCATTCAAGTTACTGATGTCTCCTAATAAACCGCTTTCCGAAAACCAATTATGAGTTATTTTGTTTGCTGCCTCACATTCATGTAAGTAGCTCAATCGTCGCGAAAAGGATTTTAAAAGCCTCTCTGAGCCATCTCTTTGAAACACATTATATATATTTTCAAGTGGGATGTTCTCGAGTGCTCTTTGCGCAAGCTTATTAGCAATTGCATGAGGCAATACAGCTCTCCATATGCCTCGTTGCTGTACAAGTTCTCGGCGCTTGAGTTCACTAACATGTTCATAAAGTTCCCGGACAGGCATGTCTACTAGAGAGCAAAGAAGGCTCAATTCAGAACTGGCACCTTCAACCGTCTGACTGTCGAATGAGTATACAAGTGAGCAAGCTTCTGCTGCTCTTAATAAATTACTATTGGACTCGTTCCTTTGTTGAAATAATCTAATAAATAGCTGATTATCCCTTAAATTTGCTAAGTTTTCACCTTGTTGTATTGTACGAGCTAGTGCAATTGCAATACGCGAATTACCTCCTGAAACTTCGGCAATGGTGCGAGCATCTACTTCGCTAATGTGTTTGAACCGAGTTCGAATAACTTTTTCAATTAGTTCAGAGGAAGCTGGTTCTAAACGAAACACTTTGGTCTCTTCAGGTTGGTCATCCCTAACATCGTACTCAACTGTTATAAGACTGACTAAACTTCCTGAAGCTGAGCATATGGAGGTTAATCGGCTATGTAATTCTGGTGGGCAATTATCTATTACTAAGAAGGAAGGTCTACGAGAAGCTATTATTCGTTCAGCAAAATTACGAGGGGTAGGGCTAGGATTGTCACTAATATCACAGTAAAATACTTGCAAATGATTCAGCGGTTTTTCGCCAATGCGTTCATCGAACAAAGCTTGAAGCAATCTCGTTTTGCCTACACCTGAAAGTCCAACTAAACGTACGGAAGATGCCGGACGTTGGAGTATTGTACGGAGCTGGTTTATTCCATCTACTGCTGAAAGTCCGTCTAAATGAGGGTCAGCATTATTGTGAAGGCGAATGTGTCCGTCCAACATGTACTCTTCATCAAGTCCGCCGGGGCAGTTTGCCCAATTTCCATATGCTCTCCATCCTTCAATTGGTTGTCCTATTTTATCACGTACCCAAAGGACGAGAGCTGGATGGCAACGTACCCAGCCAGCAATTCGTTCACGATCATAAAAGTCGACCTTCAAATCATGTGCATTCGGATAACCACACACTGCTTCTTGCATGGCATCTTTTCGATCTGCAAGAGCAGAATCAGCAGTAGAACCTTGGCTACTCACTATGATATATGCCCCACGAACGTTAACTAAGTCTTTAATAACGGGTCTAAGTTCACTATTAGGTCGCATTTCATTAATAATTGCAGCACGGGGCATATCTGGTTTTTTTACTTGAAAACAAGTGCTTAATCTCGGAATATAGCCGTCGTCATGTGGAATAACTGTAAGTTCAACACGTACGTCGATACCTCCGTCTTTGGCATTTTGATGACCGCCAAATGTAACCCCTGCGGTTGGCAGTCCGTTAGCACGAAGATCTGCCTCGCAAAGAAGGCCGATAAGCAATCTTAAATCAGTATCACTTAGTTCACTAATATCATTGCCTGTAACTTCGATCATAACTTCCAATGACCTCCTACTATTATTCATGTATCAAGATGTTACTCTAGCATATCAAAAAACTGGAAGTTTTTGTCGATGAATCATATAATGAGTGCTAATGAAAATTATTTCTTTCATCAGTAAACACCAATTCATAAAAAACATTGAATGATAAGGAACTTGATTATTAGTGACAGTCAGATAGGCTTGAAGGTTGCTGGATAGAACAAAAATAAAGGATAGATGAGTATGAAGGGTAAGCAACTTAGTAATCCGTTTTCTACTGGAGGCGGTGGTGGGCACTTTGAGGCTCACGTTCAGGCTTCATTTGTAGCTTTGATGCTTACAGGTGGGTATGCACCTTGTTTGCCGCGCTGGCCTATTGCTGAAATAAAGCTTCAGGGAAAAATTGAAGGTTTTAATACCGATGACTTAATTGTTTTTGTTGAAGAACCAGGTTCAAAGAGAAGGTGCAAGATGCTTGTTCAAGTAAAACATAAGATTACCATCACTCAAGGCGATGACGTATTTTCAGAGGTCATTCAGGCGGCATGGACTGATTTTAACAATCCTAGAGTTTTTTCCAAGGGTAAGGACATTATTGTTCTTATCACTGGCCCGCTGAATGCAACGGACTCACATAATGTACAGTGGCTGTTGAGTCAGGCTAGACACACCAAGGATGAAGATGAGTTTGAAAGACATGTAAATCGGGCTAATTTCAGTCCTGCCAAAAGTGCAATAAAATTAGAAGTCATAAAACATCACTTAAAACTGGCCAATAACAACCAAGAGATTTCAAAAGAAGACCTCCACTCGTTCCTAAATCATTTTTACTTGTTGGGGTATGACCTCGGGGAAGAAGAGGGTGTTGTTTTGTCACTTTTGCACTCTCATATTTCGCAATTCAACCGCCAATATCCGCATTGGATTTGGTCTCGTGTTGTTGACATTGTACAGACATGGAATCAGAATGCCGGGACAATCACATCTGAAAGACTGCCTTCTGACTTAAAAGAAGTGTTCAAACAGCCTGCTATTTCTTACATTCCAATAGAATTGACGGTTCAGCCAGAAACCGCAAAAAACAACTGGAGCCAGCATCAACATGCCACCGCACTTGCTGTAGTCAACCTAATCGGAGCATGGAACGAAAAAAATGAAGCGGACATCGACATTTTAAGCATGGTAATTAATGAAGATTACCAACTTTGGGTGCTACAAGCCAGAGAAAAGCTTCAGCTTGTAGACAGTCCTTTTTCATTCCAAAACGGTGTTTGGAAAATTATAGATCGCATAGTTTTGTGGGATATACTAGGCTCACGAATTTTTGATCAAGATCTGGATACTTTCAAAAAAATCGTTGTGTCGGTACTGACCGAACGCGATCCTTCTTTCGAGCTTCTCCCGGAAGAACGGTTTGCAGCAGGCGTTCATGGAAAAGTTCTATCTCATTCTCCTGTCTTGAGAAAAGGACTAGCTGAGGGCTTAGCTCTTTTAGGTACCAGGGAAGAGGTACTAAATAACAGTTCGCAAGGTAAAGCTAAAACTACTGTTGTTTTGGCTATTCGTGAAATATTTGAAAATTCAGACTGGGTTCTTTGGGGCAGCCTGAATAGCTTGCTTCCAGTTTTGGCTGAGGCTGCACCAGAAGAGTTCCTAGATGCTGTTGAAAATGCATTGTGTTCAGAGCCTTGCCCGTTTGATGAGCTTTTCTCTCAGGAAGGTCATGGAAATACTGGGGGGAATTATTTGACCGGACTGCTTTGGGCACTGGAAGGACTAGCATGGGATGAAAACTATCTAGTCAGGGTCTGTGTTGTTCTTGGTGAATTAGCTAGTCACGATCCGGGTGGTAGTTGGTCAAACCGACCAGCCAACTCACTGTCGACAATCTTACTGCCATGGCTTCCACAAACCATTGCGCCAATAGGAAAACGTAAAGTCGCTGTACAAACACTATGCAGAGAATGGCCTAATGTTGCGTGGAAACTCATAATCAGCTTATTGCCCAATCAACAGCAGATGTCGACGGGCTCCCATAAGCCGGTATGGCGAAACACCATTCCCGAGGATTGGGAAAAAGACGTGGACCAAGATAAATATTGGGATCAGGTCTCGTTTTATGCTGGAATTGCTGTTTCTATGGCAGGCAAGGATACGACTAAACTTAGCCAACTCATTGATCATTTAGATAGTCTTCCTAGGTCTTCTTTTGACCAGTTGCTTGAAGTCTTATCTTCGGAGGCAATTTCAGGGCTTCTGGAAGAGGAGCGACTGCCACTCTGGGATAAACTTACGAAATTCACCTCAAAACACCGTCATTTCTACGAAGCGGAATGGGCATTAGATGACGGTCTCCTCTCTCTTATTGAAGTTGTTGTCGACAAGTTGGCCCCATCTAACCCTTTGAACCTCTATCAGCACTTATTCACAAACGGGGATTTTGACCTCTATGATGATAAGGATACTTGGGAGGAACAAGGTAAGAAGCTTGATAAATTGCGCCAAAAAGCTATAATGAAAATCTTAAATTTAGGTGGTCTCAATGCTGTTATTCTATTTGCTGAGGCTGTGCAATTTCCTGGTCAAGTGGGAGGATCTCTAGGGACTATTGCTGATGAAGAGATTGATAAAGTTTTATTGCCGCTATACTTAGAGTCTGAAGGTAACAAACATTTAGCCTTTTTAAGCGGATATATCTGGGGCCGTTACCATATCAATGGTTGGTCATGGGTAGATAAATTGGATAAAATAAGCTGGAGCGTGGGACAAATTGGGCAATTTCTTAGCTGCCTGCCATTTACTAGTGAGGCGTGGGCTCGCTCAGACAAATGGCTAGGGAGGTTAGAAAGTGACTATTGGAATAAAGCCAATATAGACAATTATCATGCAGAAGGCGATTTAGCTTTTGCCATTGACAAGCTAATTAAGTATGGAAGACCCAATGCTGCGATCAATTGTTTGAACAGAGTGCGTCACTTCAAGAAATCACTAAATGCGGATCAATGTATAAAAGCTTTGATCGCGGCGCTATCTTCAACTGAACCATCTCATTTAATAAATGCGCGTCACATCGTAGAATTGATTAAAGTGCTTCAAGAGATTCCTGAAGTCCCGCCGGATGACCTTTTTCGTGTGGAGTGGGCTTACTTGCCACTGTTGGGTCGGTATCACAGGGCTGCTCCGAAATTGCTGGAGAATCGGCTTGCCAGTAACCCAGAGTTTTTCTGCGAAGCCATTCGTCTGATTTATCGCTCCAAGAATAATGAGGTTATCTCTGAGTTAAGTGAGGAAACAAAGGCAGTTGCCACAAATGCTTGGCGGTTGCTTCATGATTGGCATATTCCTCCTGGTATGCAGGAAGACGGCAGTTTCAACGGTGAGAATTTCTCAATTTGGCTCCAACGTGTCAAAGAAATCTGCACAGAGTCTGGGCATCTGGAGGTTGCACTCATTAATGTGGGAGAGGTTCTCATCCATAGTCCAGCTGACCCAGATGGATTGTGGATTAATCATTTTGTCGCAACTGCACTAAATGCTAGAGATGCCGAAGATATGCGAGGGGGGTTCAGAACAGGAATTATTAATTCACGCGATGCTCATTGGGTTGACCCTACAGGAAAACCAGAACGAGAACTTGCAGAGAAATACAGACAAATGGCCGAAGATGTTGAAAACGCAGGTTACCAACGAGTTGCAGGCACACTCAGAGGATTGTCAGAGTTTTATGAGCGAGAAGTAGAACGAATTACCGCCGAACATAAAATTGAAAAGAATCATGAATAAGCCTTAATGACTCAACTTTTGGATTCTGAAATAGGCAAGTAAGTTTTAGTAGTTACGTAAACCTGTAGCATTGTGATCTGTGCCTGTTCTGGATTGCCATAGATATTTAGTCCTTTTTAACGAATATCTCTGATTCCAATTTCATATAAAAGAAGCTCCTCTTTACATGTAAAATTGAGGCTTCTTTGCCAGAACGCTAGAAGGTACTCTTCTATAAAGACACTTCGTAGTAATTTTCTGGCTAAATAGAATTGGGAATTTCTATTAAATATGCTCACCAAGCGTCACTGCTCACCTCCATTAGAAAAACCCGCTTTGATAGCGGGTTTTTGCCTTCTTAACGGCAGAAATGTAGCTGTTTTATAGTCAAGATTTTTAGAATTGTCATTTAGTTTGCCTTGTAGCCAATATGGCTACAAGGGTTTTTAGTTTTCGTCAGGTTGCATCAGGTTTGATTACTCCTTTATTACAGCACGCAGTCATAAATTTTAGAAGCAAAACTTAAATTCTAATAGCGCACTTCGTATACTTACATAAAAGCTAAAAATAAGTACCCATTTTCAGGGGGGAATGTTTTGGAAGAAATTTACTTGCAATTAACGAAGCCAGAAGTGTTCTTAGTCGCTAAATGCTTAACAGAATTTGTGATTTCAAAAAAATGCTGCATGGGAGCAATCTTAATTTATTAATACAGCATCTTGCTTGTATTGTTCCAAAGTCATGAGCACATGTCGAGGTTTACTGCCCTCATAAGGACCGACGATGCCTTTCTCATGCATTGAATCGATAATACGCGCCGAACGCGTATAGCCGATTCGCATACGCCTTTGGAGGAGCGATACGGAAGCTTGCTTAGATGAAGAATCCTTGCTCAACAAAATATGCGTAGCTGTCCAAAAACGAAGTAGTCATGTATATAAGCGCTTATACCGAAATGTCCTTCAAATAGCAGACCCGATAGCCCGATTTATGCTTCTATATAGTTTATTGCAGCTTGCTCTAGAAGCTGATAATCAAAAAGGAGTGGATGATTTTATTAGAATAACAACTTGGTATAATTCCTCCTTAGATCGTATTACCACTAGAACAGGAGCTAACTTCAAGGAAACTATCTATTCTTGGCTAAGAAATGCAGTTGGGCACACACAGGAGTCTTATATAATTGGGGGAAGAAGTTACAGTTTTGAAGAAATTCTTGAAGAGATCGATAGCTTTGTTGATACACTTTCCTTGATTACCAGACAGGCGATTGAAGCAAACAAAATTTAGCCAACCAGATCTTAGAAATCGGTTATTAATTTGGCAGGTTGCCAACCATACTGGAAACTAACCGTTATCTTATGCCACCTCACCAAACAGTTTCAGCATCACGCGGCGGCGAATTGTGGATTTATACAGCCACGGATCAGAAAGTCGAACCCTTGTCCGAATAAAATCACAACTATTAATCTGGACAGGGGTTCTATACGATCAGATCCCCTATTTCCAATGTAAGAAAGTACGGTCGGTTACGTCTTGGTACGCTTTTGACGGTGCTCTAGCTTTTTGTTAAAGTTTAGGTGTAAGTTTATTGAATAGCTGGGAGGGGGATATTATGTCAGGTGTAAATCTTAACCAAAATCAACAAGAAATGCGTGACGCTGTTGAAAGATGCTTGAAAATGCTGCGTGATGACATAAGGCAAGGGAATAAACTTCCGTACGATAGAAAGATGGAGGTATATGCTGAGATGGCAAAGGCGGCACACGAATTACATATGTCACTAGATCCTAAGCCTAAGCACCATCGATATATGATCGAGAACAGAGGAGTAGAACCGGAGCACCCAGAATTTTATGACCATATCCATCCTGCTGAAGACTTAATAAAGTACCTAGATGACAAACATGCTAACGATGACCCTGAGGATCAGACTCTAGGCCATACTTTTGAATTTCCTGTCTTTTCAAGAAGATGGGGACATAAAGACAGTTATAAAGTTACACGTAATGAACAAGGGTGGTCTTTCAGTTTTCATAAAAATGAACAAGGGGATAAAACAGGTTCCCCAGCTCTATACAGGTTTCTTGACCATGATTCAATTAATTACCCTCAGGAACTTCCGGGATATTTGGAGTGGCTTTGGATTCAAGCTGAAGAGCAGGGCTTAAGTCATGATGAAGTACAAGAATCCATAAATGACCTAGCTGATTGGGTTAGTGCTTGTGAAAGTTCCACTCCTAGAGGTGTTTTTAGGGGGTTCAAATAATATGGCGATTAGGTTAAAGAAAAGGGAAACAAATGTTATTGAAGAGAAGAAAGGGGCCGTAACCTTTCTAGACGTTCTAGGGTGGAAAGGTATCTACGAAAGACGAAGGAGTTACGAGGCGATAAATCTTTTAAGTGGCTTATTCACTTTAATTCTACACGAGTCTAAAAATATTACGGATGCAATAGTTACTACTGATGGAGTTCCAGATGGAATGAAGGGGGCAGAAACAACTGTCCTAAGCATTTCGGATACATTAGCAATTTTCACACCAGGAAACCCTTACCACAGTTTGAAAATTCATGGACTTATTTGCCAATTAGCAATACCCGAGTCCGTTCGCAGAGGCATTCCCTTAAGGGGAGCAACTTCATATGGTCGATTTTCGACTAAAGACAGTATCATGATAGGTCCTGCCGTTGATGAATCAGCCAGTTGGCACGAATCGACGGATTGGATTGGTGTTATTATGACTCCGACTGCAATGTTTGAATTACAAGGAGAGTACCCAGAAGTATGGACTGAATATAGAGATATTCCTTTGAAGAAAAAGGTGAACGGTATTAATCGATGTGTTAATTGGACTTTAGACGGAAATCCGAGTAAAATGTTCGCAGATATGGGACCTCATGTTCCGGAGATCGCTCCCAAATATCTCAATACACTTAGTTTCTTGAATCAATCTAGAACATAACTAGGAAAATTGCAAAGTCTGATTTATGCTGCCTCACCAAACAATCTCAGCATCACGCGGCTGCGAATTGTGGATTTACCAAGCCACGGCTCAGTTACTTAACCCTTGTCTGTATAAAACCACAACTGTAAAAAAGGACAGGGATTCGCCACGCCCCCAGTTCGAATCGTATCTACAAAAAGCGAAAGTACCGTTCAATTGCGTCTTGGTGACGCTTTTGGCGGTACTTTTACTTTTGAAGCAATGTAGGTAGGTTAATCAACAGGCCTGACTTATTAGCAGTTCCTCAACCGAACTCTTATTGAAAATAGAGAGATCGAGCTCTTGACCCTGTCGCAAACGATAAACCCGCCTCTGTTGTGAATCATCTGCTCAATCATTACGTAAAGCCATGAATATAACAATTGTATTGATAATTTCCGTGAAGACTTATACACTACATGTGTGAATGTTATTCACTACATGAGTGAAAGGAGTTTCGGCATGAAAATGGACGACAGCAATTCAATGGAGCTAGTAGGACTTAAAGAAGCTGCAACAAAACTGAAGTTGTCACCAACCGCACTTAGTAATCTAAGAAATAGGGATAAATCTTTTCCTCTACCATGTGAAACACCTAAGTCTGGCCCAATATGGAGGGCAGAAGATATCTTCAAGTATGGTTTAAGAACCGGTCGATTGACTGAAGATGAATTTTATATTCCAGCTATGTGGGGGCCTTCAAAAACAATAGCAATTGTAGGCAGAGCAAAGGTAGGGAAAAGCTTCATTGTCTCAATGTTTGCGGATAAAACTATTCATTATCGAAATGCTTTTAGTAGTGGTGGCGGTGATAAAACTGCGTGCTCAGTCAAAAATGTTTTTATCGATACTAATGATGATTTTATGTCGTTTGTTGAGTTCCATTCATCATTTCATACTGATTTTAAGGACGTACATGATTATGAAGATTTGTGTTCAGACGCCGAGTTTATGAATGGAACTCAAGTATCACTTGAAAATACCGAAAAGCTCCCGCGATTTATAGAAAATATTGAACGTCTTGTGAGAAGAATTTTAGAAGCCGAAGAACAATATAAAAAACAATTTCCTGATAAAAAAGCGAAGAAAAGCCAAAATACTATTGAGGTTTATTGTAAGCCTAGCGATTTTTGTAGGACTATTATGCAGCAAGCCAGCCTAAAACGGCTCGAAGTAATTGACACTCCCGGAGTTTCTGGAAACGTTGAGTTTGTTAAAATCTCAAAAGCTGACCTATACGTGTTTTTACTTAACGACGCCAATACAGACGAGGCAAAAACTCTCGAAAAAATCGTTGAGGAAATAAAGCCTTATATTGCAACAAGCAATGCATGTTTTTTATATCGAAGCAGCAGTGGATTTATAACTACAAAAGAAAAATTCGAGAAAGAACAGAAGAAAGTCGAAAAAAACATGCAGCAATTTGAGGATCTCTTTGTGCATTTGCGAGGAAGTATCATCAGTAGGGCTATGGATGTCCTGTATCCTGCTAAAACCTGCATTTGCTTTCCGCCTATGGATCCGGAAGATTTGTCGCCGCCAGAAGAATTGTTCCGTGAAAAGTTTACCGACAAAATAATCCGTGCTTTTAGTGGCGATACGGAAAAACTTCTACGTGAAGAATTCGACAAAGTACTTAATGGAAATCGAGATGAAACGTTTGAATATGTAAAACAAATTCTCGGAAATATTCCTTCACATGATCATTGCGCAAAACCGATCAGTTATTTGCCTAATTTTATTAAGGAAAACCACGATAGAGTAAAATCCAACGATAACCGGAGAATTGTTAACAATGTCGCCGCTGGTTACAGAACTGAAAAACACTTTCTTTACAAATATTTTCAGGATTTCACACAGGAGAAATGCCCGGAAATATGGCAACAGCATACAATTAGATACTTGTACCATATGTTATCTCAGGGTGTGACTCGAGACTGTGGACTTGGTATAGGAATATATCACACTGAAGATAGCCCTGCTCTTACTATGATTGCTGCAGAATCAGTATTAGCAGAACAGGTTTTAAACGAAATATTCAATAATCCTGAAAAATCACGTAGTGGAAACTATCGCAATGCTTTAAGGAACAATGGAATTACAAGCAAAACTTGGGAAAAGGTTTTTTGTTCTGATAACAGTTTAATGACTAAGAAGTTACAGCTTATTGTTAGCTGCCTGAATCATATCCCAACAGTGAGTCTATATGAGCTGGTTTTTTGTCGATACATTGGAGGACTTCGCAAAATAACGGAGTACAGTATTTTGAGAGAATTTTTCCAAACAGATAGTGATTGCGAAAATTTCGTTGCCTCCCTAAATTTTTAAATAACTTATCGGCATTCGTTGAGGCTTGTGCCACAAAGATTCACTCATACCATTAATTTTGTCTTCCTCCTACTTCGTAGGGGGATTTTTATTTTAACCTTACTCCGAATTGGAAAGACATATTGGGAAATGGCTATGTGTCTATCAACAGAGGATTCGGCTCTTTTTCAGTTTACATCAAACTAGTTGCCTTTAGTGGGGTTCAGACCTATGCCACCTTCCCAAACAATCTGAGCATCACGCGGCGGCGAATTGTGGATTTACCAAGCCACGGCTCGGAAATTCAAACCCTTGTCCAAACAAAAACACAACTATTAATGCTGGAAGCGAAAGTATCTTTAGTCATGTCCTAGTGACATTTCTGTCGGTACTTTCGCTTTTTTGTATTGTTGTGAATGCAATTTATCTATCGGAATTTAATGAAGTCAGGATGGGATTGCTCTTCTCACGGTAAAACGAATTAGGCGAATGATAATGATTGCATTACATAATAACATGCATACAAGTAATGGTTGAATTTGGTATAATTCTTTTTAAGGAACTGAATTCTCTTGCTTGAAGAGGTGTGATATGGGGAAAGTTATTAGCGTTATTAATTGGAAGGGTGGAGTTGGTAAAACGACAATTACCCACCATATTGCAGTTGGTCTGCAAAAATTGGAGTACAGTAAAGAACTAGGGCTCGAAAAATACCCAAAAGTATTACTGCTAGATGCAGATGCTCAATGTAATCTATCAATTGCATGTCTAGGTGATAATCAATTCGAAGATTTAACGTATAAGAAAGATACACCTATTCCAACTATAAAAGATATATTTGAAAAATACTTGGATGACGGTACATTTGATATTGAGAATAATATAATATTAAAAGAAAAAGTGCGGAGTCGTGAGCCAAACTATGTTTTTAATCATATTGATTTGGTGCCGTCTCATCCGGATTTAATTTATACGGATATGTTTATTGCTCAGCATAATACTAAGCCTAAGCCTAAGATAAAGCCTAATTTACTCCAAACAGATGTTTATAAATTTCAGATACTCGATGCAATTTTAAAAAGTGTACGTGATAAGTATGATTATATACTTATAGATTGCCCTCCTAATTTAAACTACATAACTCAGAACGCTCTTTATGCTAGTGACTATTATTTAATTCCAACAATTGCTGATAAATTGTCTTCATATGGTATAATGGCAGTGTCAAATGCAGTTAACAATTTAAATAATAATTTCATGGCAGCTTCACAAGATTATAATGAAACTAAACTCTTAGGTATTGTATTAAACAACATACGTGAGTATAGGAAAAAGCCTAAAAAGTCACAGTTCAATATTATGCAATCGCTTCAACAACTTTTTAAAAATGATGTTTTTAGCCAATACTTAACTTATGGTGATGGAATCCCCAGAGCTTCTGCAATGGCATATCCTGTTTTTGCATTAGAAAATAAGTTCGCCAATGCAAAAAGGCAAGGTGATTTCTTGAGGGAAATAAGTATAGAATTTGTAAAAAGGTGTAGGTGAGCCAATGAAAGTAAGAACTCTAATTAATCTATTTTCAGTCGTTTCTGATATCCTTGAAGTATATAAAGATAATACAGTAGATGAAATGTTGAAAGACATTCGTACAAAGGTCACAGGACAGCCTGTCGCTTCGAAGAAGCTCAAGCAAAAGAAATATTTTGATTTAGAGGAGACTTTAGAATATCTAAAAACATCAAATCGAGATGATATTGTTACATATCTGAATGAGTATGAAAAGAAACAGATCGAATCGATTTGTACAGCAACTAATTTGGTCTTCGCACAAAGAGACAATAAAACGTCGCTGATTGATATGTTGGCAAATCACTATAATATGGTGAGTTTAAATAATAAAATGTCAGAGAGATATTCAAACCGATATACTACAGAAGATGCAGCTCAAAGTTCAGATATCTCTAAATGAAGTGTTTCATGCCACCTCTCCAAACATCCTAAGCATCACGCGGCGGCGAATTGTGGATTTACTCAGCCACGGCTCGGAAAATCGAACCCTTGTCCATACAAATCCACAACAAGTAATGCCGGACAAGGGTTCAATATCTTACATTCACAATATTCAAGTCAACTTCAATATAGGGGTTGGCTTTTTTTATTTAACTTTTCGACTGAAGGTGTTCATGAAGATCAACAAGGAATGGATGGCGATACTGTTACTGGTATGGTAGTCGAAGGTTTCTTTCGTTGAGGCTGCTTTTATAAAATTATTGGCCAGATATTATGAACGGGAAAGGTTGGATTGGTAGATGTTATGTTCGGAATATCTGAAATAAAACGGGCGGGAAACACGAGCCTGAAATGGAATAAATAATTTCAATAAGGGGATATTTTATTTCAAAATGGAAATCATAATTCATAAGTAATCAATTTAATTATAGGAGTTGGGTAGATTGTCAAAAGAAAGTAAGCAAATTCGCAAAGAAAATCAGATTGATGCTCGTACTACAAAGAACGAAAATAAAATTAATACTCTTGAAAATGAATTTCGTAAATTAAAGAAGGACTATGACGTACATATTTTGCGTCATATTAAAGATGACCTCCAGCAAGAAAGGTTTCCTGGGTCTGGAAAACCACTATATACTTATGACGAGATCGCTGAACGTCATAATTCTTCTGCTTCAACTATTAACAGAATTGCCGGTGAACATGGATTACTAAGAAGAGGTAATAAATCTTTATCCTGAAAATAACAAAAATTAATAATACAATGGCCCAATTCAAGCTACCTCCCCAAATAATCTAAGCATCACGCGGCGGCGAATTGTGGATTTACCAAGCCACGGCTCACCTCCATACAACAAATCCACAACGGGGACCTTAAGGATAACTTCTACATGCTTTTCGTAGACGATTACCTTTTCCACATAGCTGGCGATGAACTTCTTGATCTCAGGAATGTCTCGCTTTGCGACGTGGACCTCGAACTGAGAAAGCAGTTGTCGCAGAGAGTCCTCTGTGATGGCTGCTTTTTCTGTTATTGATTCGGTTTCAACTGGCGATGGCGTTAATGATGTTCGTGATTTGGCGTTCAAAGACTTCGAGACTCTTGGCTAGGCGCTCTCTCTCGCCTTTTTAACGTATTTCAGTTTGTTTCGCCCGCTGAATTTCGTATTTCTCATCATAGCGTACTGGGTGCCAACGTTTTTGAGGCATTCTCCGCATACTATTAAGCCGCTAAGCATGTAAACTTCCTTGGCTTTATCTGCTCCAGGTTGCTGCTTATTTATCGGCTAATTTTCGAGTACATGTTTATGGGCGGGGGACTATACGGGTTTTGACAGCTAGCAGACCTAAGGTTAGCGGCTCCTCTGCAAAAGGAAACGCCTTATCGTCCGCCCGTCGGTTCCCTCACATTCTACTGGAATGCGTCTGCTGCGCTTACATTCATTTTTGGGCCCAATAGAGTATTAGCCTTTCAGCGTGTATGCATCCTTTCTGCCGGATGGGAATAGTCCAAGGAGAGAATTTCCTTGAGTGAGACCTATCTTGAAATCATTAGAATCAGATATAATGATGAAAAGATGTTCACAGTTAGATTCGAGGTGCCGATCCATGATTCTGAGTACCAAACTCCATATCCCGCAAACGCGACGCGATGACCTTGTTGAGCGAACGGCGATCACCGAGCTATTAAATAAAGGATTAAAGAGCAAACTTACATCCGTAACGGCTCCCGGGGGGTACGGAAAAACAACAGCTTTGAGTCAGTGGCTGCAGCAGTTCGCCATACCTGCCGTATGGATTTCCTTGGGCCCTCAAGATAATGATTTGATTGAGTTTTGGAGCTATACAATCGCTGCAGTCAATAGTAAGAACCCCAAATTTGCGGAAAGGGTCACCCCGTATTTGCCATCCCTAAAGTCTGGTGCGTTTGAGTCATTCATCTCAGCCATGATATGCGAGCTTGAGAGCTTCTCGGATGAATTGGTCATGGTTTGGGACGATTATCACACGATCGATCTTGCCCCCATTCACGCTTCTGTGGCTTATTTTCTTGGCTTTTTGCCCGCTCACATCCACCTCTATGTAACAAGCCGGGCTGAAATGCCCTTTCCTACGGCAAGGCTGCAGACGACTGGCCAAATGGTGAAGATCACGATTCAGGAGCTGCGATTTCAACTTGCAGAGGGAATTCGTTACTTTCAGGATTGCATGGGATTGTCACTTTCGGGGGAAAAGGTAGCTGTGTTGCTCGACCGCACGGAGGGATGGATCAGCGGACTGTATCTTGCGGCCATTTCGCTGCAAAGAAGTGGCAATTATTCGGATTTTATCCGTGCCTTTAGCGGGGAACACCGTAACATATCCGATTATCTGTTTCAGGAGGTTTTTAGTCTCCAGCTAAGCGAGATTCAGTCCTTTCTATTGAAGACTTCGATTGTAGACAGGATAAACGGCCCGTTGTGCGAGGCGATTACGGGGCAAGTGAATTGTCAGGAGCTGCTGGAAATGCTGGAACAGCATAATTTGTTCATTGTTTCTTTGGATGATCAGCGGAAATGGTATCGCTATCATCATTTGTTTTCCGAGTTTTTACGGAGGCTTTTCCGGCAGAGGTATGCCGGACAATCGAAGGAGTTGCATGTCAAGGCAGCCCATTGGTTGGAGGAGCACGGATTTCTGGAGGAAGCGGTAGAGCAACTGTTTGTGGACGGGCATCATCAAGAAGCAAGCACTTTGATCGAAAAGCATCTGCAAAATCTTCATGCGAAGAGAGGGGTGCTTTATCGATGGTTGTGCGATCTACCAGAAACCTGTTTTACTGGAAAGCCGGGAATTCAGTTTCTTTATGTCAAAGTGATGGTGGAAACCAATGAAATGGAGTTAGCACAAGCCAGACTTCGCCTAATGGAGGACAAGCTATCGGATCCGGAATGGAAACCTTACGCAGGAACCGTTCATTTTTTGTCCGCAGCTGTTTCTTTTTACCGAAGAGACTTCAGGCGGGCGAATGAATATTTTGAGATGTTTGATCGGCATACGCCGGGGGGCAGCTACATCCAGATGATTGAAGCGAACTCGTATTCGATGTATTTCGACACATTATTGAGCTTTTTCCATGATTTGCATGATGCGGAGAGATTCTTTTATAAATGGATCAAAGTATGGGAGGATAGAGACAATTACCCCTATGTCGGTTTTTTCTACAATACGTACAGTTTGCTGTTATATGAATGGAACCGCTTGGAAGAAGCTGCAGCTTATGCGGAGAGGGTACTGAGGTCAACGTGCATGCAGCCCTATGCTCTTATTCTGTTAAGTGCTACTATCAATGCTGCGCGGATCTATCAGGCCAAAGGAGATTCGGCCAAAGCGTTTGAATTGCTTGAGTGGGTTAAACCTAATATCGATTCAGTGGACAAAAGAATGTTTATGAGGAGGATAGAGGCGGAGAAGGCAAATTTGTCGCTTGCGAACGGTTCTTTCGATGAGCATTGGCTGCAAGCATGCGGCATTAAGCATAGTGATAGGATCCCGCTCGGTCCGATCAAAGAATATCTTTATTTGGCAAGTGCCCTTATGGAACACCGGGAAGTTGATGAAGCTTTGCAACTGCTAGAACAATTGTACCGGCTTGTCGATAAGGCTGATCGGACCTGGGATAAGGTTAAGGTGACCATCCTGCAAAGCATGGCTTTTTATCGAAAAGGAGATATGACGAACGCTGTAATGAAGCTGGAGGCGGCACTCCAATTGGCGGAACCGGGGAAATACATCCGCAGTTTCGTGGATGAAGGGGCCAAGATGGCTGAGCTGTTACGTGAATATATCCGGCAAAGGCAGATCAACGCTAACCGTAAGTCTGCGAGCGTGCTATACGCCAGGGAATTGCTTCTGCTGATGTCGGATCATATGAATGAGACTGCAAGCTCGGGAGCCCTTATCACCAAACAGGAATTAAAAATATTACGGATGATTGACATGGGGCTGTCGAATAAACAGATTGCCGAACAACTCCAGATCACAGCCGAAACGGTCAAGAGCCATCTGAAGAGTATGTATAGAAAACTTCATGTGAACAGCAGAGAACAGGCACTGGAGCAAGGAAAAGAATTCCAATGGTTGTAGCGAGCTATTTATCGCAATTGAAGAAAATCATGATTATACAATAAATATTGGCATAATGTATATCCCCCATTATTTGGACGTCCCTCCCTATAGATGGGGGATTTTTTTTTTGTTGAAATCGTCTTATATTAGGACGAAAGTGGCAATGATCGACAAATGCAGCGAGAAAATACCGTTATTTGTCGTCTGTAGTAATCTTGTATCGCTACATCGCCGATTGCAATCATAATGATAAATGAAGAGGTGTATACGAATTTATGAAGCTATCTACATCAGGACTTAAGATGTGGTTTTCCCGACCTGGGAGGATCGTTCTGGCATGTCTACTCGCCTTAATGCTCATCCCATTCATGGGGGCAGGCAAGGCAGCCCATGCGACTTCGCCGACTTGGGCAGCGGTGGGACAAACTGTGCAACCGTCCAACGTGCAAACTTTTCTTAAAGTGGGCAGCACGTTGTATGCAGGGACGGGGAACTTCGGCAATGACGTATGGTCGAACACTAATGGCACTTGGACGCAGATGGAAGGCTCGCCGAGTTATGTGAGGACCTTGCTCGTTGATGCAAATGGCACGTTGTATGCGGGGGTTTGGGGTGACGGCAACAACGTATGGACGTATACGACTAGTGACGGTTGGAAGCAGATGCCCGGCTCGCCGAGCAATGTGTATTCCTTGATCATCGATGTAAACGGTGCGATTTATGCAGGGGCTTCGAATGGCTCTAGCAACGACGTATGGACGTACACGGCTGTTGGCGGTTGGACGAAGATGATGGGTTCGCCGGGCGATGCACAAGCCTTGACTTATATAAATGGCACGCTATATGCAGGCACTGGAAGCAACGGCGTATGGGCGAACAGTAACGGTAGCTGGACACAGATAAGCAGCGGCGTTAGCAATCCCAAATATGTAGCTTCGTTGGTTAGTGTAAACGGCATGCTGTATGCGGCGGGGACTCTAAACGGAGACAACCGCAGCGTTTGGACGTACAATAACAGCAACAGTACATGGACGCTAATAAACGGTGCGCCGGCCAGAGTGAAAACCTTGCGCTACGTGAGCGGCACGCTGTATGCGGGGACTGCCTCCGGTTCCGGTTCCGACGACGTATGGACGTACACGACTGGCGGCGGTTGGGTGAAGATGACCGGCGCACCGGGCAGTGTATATGCCTTGCTCGATGACAACGGAACGTTGTATGCAGGGACTCAGACCGGAAACAAAGACGTTTGGACGTACAGTAACGGCACGTGGACACAGATGGGCGTTTTGCCAGGCAGAACTAACATCTTGCTCAGTGTCAATGGCACGCTGTATGCAGGGACAGATGACAACACTAACGCCGTATGGGCGTACACGGCCAGTGGCGGATGGACACAGATGAGCGGCTCGCCGGGCTATGTGTATGCCTTGATCAATGTAAACGGCAAGCTGTATGCGGGGACTAGTAATGACGACAATGACAATGACGTATGGACTTATGATACAACTGCGCCTACGCCCGCATGGACGCAGATGACGAGCAGCCATGCGCCGAGTAATGTGTATGTCTTGCTCAATGTAGGCGGTACGCTATATGCGGGGACGAATAACGGTGACCATGACATATGGACCTATGATACTGCCGCGACTACGCCCGAATGGACGCAGATGATGGCAAGCAATATGCCAAGTTATGTGAATGCCTTGATCAATGTGAATGGTACGTTATATGCGGGAACAGGAATGAACGACGTATGGACGTATGACATGAACGCGACTACGCCCGAATGGACGCAGATGACGATGAGCAATGTGCCGATTAGTGTGCATGCCTTGCTCAATGTCGATGGAACGCTGTATGCGGGGACTTTTAATGGTAGCAATGACGTATGGACCTACGATTCGAACGCAACTCCACCCATATGGACGCAGATGACGACCAGCAATACGCCGGGTAGTGTGAACGCCTTGCTGAATGTGAACGGTTCGCTGTATGCAGGGACTGATAACGATAATAATGACATATGGTCGTACAGCAACGGTACATGGGAACAGGTAAGTGGTTCGCCGAATCAAATAAATTCCCTCCTATGGGCAAATGGCAACCTATATGCAGGGGGAAACAACGGTGTAGAGCAACTGATTGCTCCCGGAGCACCTGAGAATCTGCAGGCTAGCAGCACCACGACTACATCGACTACGCTATCATGGGATGCCGTAGCAGGAGCGAAAGGCTATTACCTTTACAAAGATGGAGGCAATACGCCGATTATCACTGTGACCAGCGCCACCTACATGGTGAGCAGGCTGGCACCGAACAGCTCTTATACGTTTGCGGTGAGCGCATTCAATGCGGCGGGTGAATCGGCGAAGAGCGGGGCGATCCCTGTTCAGACACTGAGCACAGCCGCAACGTTGACTTCGACGATAGGAACGGTAAGCAGTGGCAGTACCGCGAATGAAAGCATCACGAACATTCCATACGGCACGACGTTAGCTGACCTCAAGGCAGCGATCACGCCAGCAGCGAATGCAACGTTTGAAGTCTATGATGCAGACGGAACAACGGTAGCGACTGCTTTGGCAACGGGCAAGAAGATCATTGTTACTTCGCAGGATGGAACTACGAAGGTCACGTATACGGTAACAGTGCGCGTAAGCACAGCCGCAACGTTGACCTCGACGATAGGAACGATAAGCAGTGGCAGTACCGCGAATGAAAGCATCACGAACATTCCGTACGGAACTACCTTAACAGCATTCAAGGCAGCGATCACGCCAGCAGCGAATGCAACGTTTGAAGTCTATGATGCAGACGGAACAACGGTAGCGACTGCTTTGGCAACGGGCAAGAAGATCATTGTTACTTCGCAGGATGGAACTACGAAGGTCACGTATACGGTAACAGTGCGCGTAAGCACAGCCGCAACGTTGACCTCGACGATAGGAACGGTAAGCACAGGCGGAACCGCGAATGAAAGCATCACGAACATTCCGTACGGAACTACCTTAACGGCATTCAAGGCAGCGATCACGCCAGCAGCGAATGCAACGTTTGAGGTGTACGATGCAGACGGAACAACCGTAGCTACAGCTTTGGCAACCGGCGAGAAGGTAATTGTTACCGCGCAGGATGGGACCACGAAGGTCACGTATACGGTAGCGGTTATCCCGGCGTATACGGTGATGTATAACGGCAACGGCGCTACATCTGGCAACGCGCCGACCGATAGTGGCTCGTATGCGCAGGGCGCCACAATTTCAGTGTATGGAAACACGGGAAATCTGGTGAAGACCGGCTACACGCTCGCGGGTTGGAACACGCAAGCGGATGGCAACGGAACGACTTATGCCGCTGGCGCTACGTTCAGCATGGAAACGACGAACGTGACGCTGTACGCGAAGTGGACGGCGAATCCGACGGCGAATCCTACCTACACCGTAACCTATAACGGTAATGGCAACTCCGGAGGCAGCGCACCGACCGACAGCGACTCGTATGCGCAGGGCGTCACAATTTCGGTGTATGGAAACACGGGAAATCTGGTGAAGACCGGCTACACGTTCGTGGGTTGGAACACGCAAGCAGATGGCAACGGAACGACTTATACCACAGGTACTACGTTCAGTATGGCAACGGCTAATGTGACGCTGTACGCGAAGTGGACGGCGAATCCGACGGCGAATCCTACCTACACCGTAACCTATAACGGTAATGGCAACTCCGGAGGCAGCGCACCGACCGACAGCGACTCGTATGCGCAGGGCGTCACAATTTCGGTGTATGGAAACACGGGAAATCTGGTGAAGACCGGCTACACGTTCGTGGGTTGGAACACGCAAGCAGATGGCAACGGAACGACTTATACCACAGGTACTACGTTCAGTATGGCAACGGCTAATGTGACGCTGTACGCGAAGTGGACGGCGAATCCGACGGCGAATCCTACCTACACCGTAACCTATAACGGTAATGGCAACTCCGGAGGCAGCGCACCGACCGACAGCAGCTCGTATGCGCAGAGCGTCACGGTGTCGGTGTACGACAACACGGGAAATCTGGTAAAGACCGACTATACGTTCTCGGGTTGGAACACAGCTGAGGACGGAAGCGGAACGAATTATAACGCAGGCACTACGTTCGGCATGGGAACGACGAATGTGACACTGTACGCGAAGTGGACGGCCAACAACACGGGCAGCACTTCAAGCGGCGGCGGTGGAAGTTCATCATCAACGTCCACAAGCAATATAGTTACCTCGACCGACGGTACACTGACGCTCCCCGTCGGCAAAATGGGTGAGGTTAGCTTGGGTGATGCGGTCAACATCTCGATTCCTGCCGATGCTTCCGGCAAAGAGCTGAAATTAACGATTGAAAAAGTGGCGGACACTCAAAAGTTGCTCACGAAAAACGATGTTCTGGCCAGCCCGGTATTCGAAATTCTGAAGAATTTCCCGGAGAACTTCAGCAAGGAGATCACGCTGACCTTCACCTTCGATCCGAAAAGCATGAAGAAAGGTCAACAGCCTTCCGTATTCTACTATGACGAAGCGAAGAAGGTATGGGTGAAAGTCGGTGGCAAGGTAAACGGCAATACTATCACCGTAAAAGTTAATCACTTCACGAAGTATGCGGTATTCGGCGAAGGGCAAGATTCAGATTCGACGGCAGACACGAAGCAGGCGGTCAACTTCAGCGATATCTCTGGACACTGGGCGGGAGCTATTATCAAGCAAGCGGTAAGCGCCGGAATCGTCAGCGGCTATCCGGACGGCATGTTCAAGCCGGATCATACCGTAACGCGCGCGGAATTTGCGGTCATGCTAATGAACGCGCTCAAACCGCAAGGGGACGGCTCGGCACTATCTTTCACCGATAAGGCGAAGATCGGCGCTTGGGCGCAGAAGTCGGTCGCACAAGCGGTGTATGCAGGTATCATTACAGGCTACGAGGACAGCACTTTCCGTCCGGATGCCGAAATCACTCGCCCGGAGATGGCAGTGATGATCGCCAAGGCGCTGGGACAGTCAGTTGAAGCTACAATGGCAACAGGTTTCGCGGATGACAAGGACATTCCGGGCTGGGCGAAAGGCGCAGTGGCGGCCATGAAGAAGCTTGGCATTATCGAGGGCAAAGGCGCGGACGAATTTGCTCCTGTGAATAAGACAACGAGAGCAGAGGCAGTAACGGTGTTATTGAAGATGCTGGCGCAAAAGAGCAAGTAAATGAACCTCTTGCAAGACTGCTTTGAAGTCAAATTCAAAGCAGCCTTGTTTGTGAATAAAAGGTTCAAACGGTTTGGACAACATGCATATCAACATCGAAAAGGTGCGTTTCGGCACCGGATTAGTAAGAGTGGGATGCGGCTGCCAATCCTGCAGAAAGGGATTCCCTGTTACGGTCAGAAACATTGGAGGTGGAATCGTGTTGTGAGTCATGATCGTGGATGATCGAGACGGTTGAGTCTACGTCACTTCACCGAACAACCTGATCAAGCGGCGACGAATTGTGGATTTACCCATCAACGGCTCACCTCCTAACAAAAGAAAGAAGCGCCCTTTGTGGGTGCTTTTTTCTTTTGTTCTATAAGGAGGAGAACCCCTACAGGGTTCGTCCGCGCGGACCGGAGCGTTAGCGGAGGGAGCACGGCATTGAAATGTACCGCTAGGGTAATCATCGGTGAGTGAGCTTCGTTAGTAAGTTAGATGGACATTTCAATATTCCTTCCGGCTGTATATATCTAAAGCGACCGAGCTGGCCGAGCCCAGGGATCCGGTCATGTTTTAAAGGAATCAGGCCGATGAAAGTTATGGATCTGCGGCCGCGATTGGCCGAAACCGGGAAGGATGTTAGGAGTCTGCTGAGAACCTACTCTTTATTTTTACTTCATAATGTCCATGATATAATAGTTTAAAAATCCAATATTGATTTTCTGGAGGTAACAATGAAAGTCAGCAGAAACGATCCATGCCCTTGCGGCAGCGGAGCCAAATATAAGAAGTGTTGCATCCCGAAATATGACCAGCCGATTCCCCAAAAGGTTAAAGCCCTTTGGGATTTCGAGAGTTTTGCCGAACGTACTTGGAACGTGGAGAAGTTGGAGGCGATGAGTGAAGCTGAGATTTTGGGCAAGTTGAATGAATTGGGCATCAGAACGAATAGAACTCAATTTGCCAAACAGGCTGCAGGGCATATCAGCGCTGACGAAATTAGTGAAAAGTGGATAAGCCAGTTATCACCGTCAATCGATGATTTTGATGAAGACTTTCCTTTGTTGGCTGCAGAAGAGCTCTGGAAGAGGTGGCTTCCGGATCAATTCTCCTTATACCACTTAGAGGATATGCTTGAAGATTATTTGGACAATGATCCTGATGAAAGAATACTGGAACGATTTTGGGGAATATGGGCGGCGCTTAGAGATCATATTCTTCTTCCCTATAAGTGTCGCTCATTAGAACAGTTTATGGAAAGATTCGACTTCCCATATGAAATGAATGCTGTTTTCTTCGATACGGAACCCGACATGATAAAAGAGTGCTGGAATCGGCAGGAGGAGTACCCAGAAAGCTGGGACCGTTTAATTCTATTATATTGGGATATGCTGAAGCATTTGACGGACATGAGTAAGGATAATAAATTGAATGTGCACCGCTCGTATGCGGAAGCACACTTCTATAAAGGCGATATAAACACAGGCAATGCGCTCTTTAAGCAGCTGACTGACGAGCACCCCGAATGGGCCTGGGGATATGTCGGATGGGGGGATATGTATAATCCAAGGCGTAGCTTTACGTCAGCAAGCGATAAGGGTGAAGCGCTGCGCTTGTACCGTCTAGGGTTAGAGAAGGCTTCGTCAGACAAAGACATTTTGGAAGAACGGATAAAGGAACTGATGATTCAATGAAACGAGGAAATCTGCCATTGTCGGAACTCGAATCGCGGGCGATTCTGAGGGCTGCCGACGATATCATCGCCGAAGGCGGACGAACGTTGCTCTCTAAAATTTTGAAGGGCTCGAAAGAAAAGAAATTGTTGGAGCTGGGATTAGATCGAAATCCTTCGTACGGTTTCTACAGGGACCTTTCCTTGGAGCAGATCATGGTTAAAGTGGATCAGATGATTCACACCGGATTTCTGGAAGTCGAGACGCGCGGTAAGCTGCCCATGATCGTATTCTCTTCGCGCGGCTGGGCAGTTGAAAGAGAACGGCGTGCCGAAGAATTTCTGCAGGAATGGGATCGATGGATAGAGAACAACATTACTCCGATCAGCATGGAATATTTGAAAGAACGTAACAGGGGATTGGTTTTCTTATTCCTGTACAAAATTTTATGCTCCGGGAACCAGAAGTACATACCTTATTTGACTCAATGGGAAAATATCGATTTCAAGAAAGTTCAGGCTGAGATTCGGAAGGTAATCGAAGTGTTGAAGCAGCTTGATGGATTGGACAATACGGAATGGGAGCGGTTAAAACGGGAACGGGCTACATCATTGCTTATCCGCACGAGCGATCCGATTATCATGGCATGTCAGCAATGTGGGGCTCCTTTCATATTCGATGAAACGAACCCTGATTATTACATGAGTGAAGGTTTACGGTTTCCAGAAAGCTGTTTGAACTGCTTGGAAAAAGTCTAACTGCATCAATAGCATCTCGCGATGGCGAAATGTGGAAAACAAAATAAAAATGAGCCAAGCCATTTTTGTAGCGATGGTTTAGGCTCATTTTTATTTATATTAACTTAGAGAGTAGGGAGAATGGCAACTAACGAAGAGAGATCCGTTAACCTTGAATAGCACAAAATAAATTTCCTCACAGTTCTCCACGTTCATCCAAGCATTTCTTTTCAGGCTAACATCCTATGTATACGAGAACATGGTCTACAGCAGCTGTTTTGCTTCGGTAAAAGCAAAAAATGTGGATAGGGATGTGGAAGGATTGAACGTAAAAAATCCAAGGCGTAAATTGAAAGTCAGTATTAATGTGCTGCGAAGGCTGAAGAAGAATAAGAAGAAATGCAAAATTCTAGGATTAATAATCGATAAACGATACGCTCCTCGAATAATGAGACGTGGGAAGGAACCGGAACTAACGGGACGTATTGTTGTGCCAGGGAATTCCCAATACAACTCGGCTCGTCGTGAGTTCAACACCTACTTTAACAAATTTCCGCGAGTGATCGTATTTGCTCAGAAGACTCAAGATGTAATCAATGCCCTTCGTTGGGCTCGCTATAATAACGTACCGATCCGTATGCGCTCTGGCCGTCACAGTTACGAGGGCTTATCTGTTGTTGACGGAGGAATTGTAATTGACGTGAGCGATATGCACGATGTGGATGTGAACCGCAAGCGTGGCATTGCCACGGTGCAGGCGGGCATTAGGGGTGGGACCTTGAACTCAGCACTTTGGAACGAAAGGTTAGTAGTGCCCGTAGGACTTTGTCCAACGACAGGTATTGCTGGAGTTACTCTTGGAGGCGGTCACAGTATTCTGTCTCGTCCCTATGGTCTAACGCTCGACCATTTGGTCGATATCGAAATGGTTAACGCTGAGGGACGTTTGATTCGCGCCAGTGCCAACAAGAACCCTGACCTCTTCTGGGCATTACGTGGTGGCGGTGGTGGAAACTTCGGAATCTGCACAAACTTCCGCTTCCGTACTCACCCCATTGAAACAGTTGGTTTTGCCGAAATCGGGTGGGACCTTCGTGATTTGGAAGCAGTCCTTCGGACTTGGCAGGGCTATACGGTTCCAGGAGCTAACGAGCGGCTCACCGTTACACTTGGGATTGCAAATGGACGGCAATCCTCACAATCAAGATCTTCAAACAAGCAGTCTTCAGATTCTCAAATATTGATGCAGGGCGTCTTCCTCGGATCTGCTAAAGAGCTGCGACAATTACTCCAGCCATTACTTCGGTCCGGGTCGCCACGGAAGGTAGTTATTGAGGAGATACCTTGGATTGAGTCCGTTGGACGAGTAGCGAAGACTACGCCAACAACTCCTTTTCCTTTTAAAAGTGTTGGACCCTACGTCTATCACCGGCTGCCCGAGGCTGCCATTGCGACAATACGACGTTACATTGAATCACCGCCTACTTCTGGGGTCTCCATTTTATTTCACGGCTTAGGCGGTGCGGTTGCTAAGGTACCGAATCGCGCTACAGCTTACAACTATCGCCGGGCTTTGTATAATATGACTCCGACTGCAACCTGGAACACACAAGCGGAGTCGAGACGGGGAATCGGTTGGGTAGAGAACTTCCGTATGGCGATGCTCCCTTATACCCGCGGTGTCTATGTTAATACACCAGACCTCCAAATTAAAAACTGGCAGCAGGCTTACTACGGTAGTAATTTCGCCAGACTGACACGAGTAAAGGCGCATTACGACCCTAAGAACATCTTCCATTTTCCACAGAGCATCCCACCGGCACGCAGGTAATAGTCATCGGTGAATTGGCTGCGTCAGCAGGTTAAATGAGACACTTCAGCAGCCATCGCAGAGATTCCTCTACGATGGCTGCTTTTTTTGTTATTGCCTCGGCCTCAAGCGGTTTTAAGGCGCTC
This sequence comes from Paenibacillus ferrarius, assembly GCF_002027705.1. Classification (GTDB taxonomy): domain Bacteria; phylum Bacillota; class Bacilli; order Paenibacillales; family NBRC-103111; genus Paenibacillus_E; species Paenibacillus_E ferrarius. The sequence continues at coordinate 84,862 of NZ_MBTG01000026.1, forward strand.
GATGCCCTTATTGCACCACATGAATTCGTCCAAAATGTCACCAAAATACAAATTCAGGTCACGTAAGAGGTGTGTGGAGCTGTGTGCGGCGCTCTATAATAAAGACAAATCATACGAGGAAGGAGCGTGACCAATCGCGATGTTGCATTCGTGGAAGTTTTTTCGAAAATATAAGGTGCTATTGCTAATGATGATGCCGGGGTTCCTCTACTTGCTGCTGAATAATTATTTGCCCATGTTCGGCATTGTAATAGCTTTTAAAAATATCAACTATGTCAAAGGAATATGGGGCAGCGATTGGGTGGGCTTCAAAAACTTCGAGTTTCTGTTCCAAACCAGGGACGCTTACATCATTACGAGAAATACGCTTCTTTATAATTTTTCCTTTATCCTAATCAATATGGTCTGCGCGGTGACGATTGCCATACTGCTGAATGAGATCCGCAGCCGGCTGGCAGCCCGATTTTATCAAAGCTTTGTTTTACTGCCTCATCTATTCTCAGCTATCATCATCAGCTATCTTGCTTTCGCTTTCCTCAGTGCGGACTACGGGTATTTGAATCATAAGGTGCTTCCCTTTTTCGGTCTGGATCCGCTGAACTGGTACAATGAGCCGAAGGTTTGGCCATATATTCTTGCGATTGTCAATACCTGGAAAAGTGCTGGATATTTAAGCATCATCTATCTGGCTGCGATTGTGGGTCTCGAAAAAGAATATTATGAAGCAGCCGTTATTGACGGGGCGAATAAATGGCATCAGTTTACGAGGATTACTATTCCTCTGATTGCTCCGGTAATCATCATTATGACGCTCTTGCAGGTCGGCCGAATTTTTAATTCGGATTTTGGATTGTTCTACCAGGTTACAATGAATTCTGGATCCATTCTGGAGACCACCAACGTAATCGATACCTATGTATATCGCGCTCTTATGAATATGGGGGACATCGGGATGTCGTCTGCGGCAGGCTTGTTCCAATCTGTAGTCGGATTCGTACTGGTTTTTACCGTAAACTTCCTTGTTCGCAAAATCAGTAAAGAAAATGCTTTGTTTTGATAGGAGAGAAACTTAATGCAAAATTCATATGCGGCTTCGAAAGGCAGTAGGGGAAGCATCCCGAAAAAACGCAAAATTCCCTGGTATCAGCTGTGTCTCAACCTATTGTTCATTATAGTCGTTATTCTGATTATGCTGCCGTTGGTCCTAGTTCTTTCGGTATCGTTCTCCGATGAGAAATCAATTTTCGTTAATGGATATTCTTTTATTCCTGAAAAATTAAGCTTGATGGCTTATTCCTACATGTGGCAGGATAGGTTTTCAATTCTCCATGCTTATGGTGTTACCATAATGGCTACGGTAATCGGATCCGTAATAGGGTTATTGATGACGGCTATGTACGCGTATCCGATTTCCCGACGTGATTTTCCGCTGCGGAATGTATTTTCATTCTATGTCTTTATCACAATCCTCTTTGGCGGCGGGCTTGTCCCATGGTACCTTGTCTATACGAATCTACTTAATGTCAAAGACAGTATACTTGCGCTGATTTTACCGGGATTATTGATGAATGGCTTCAATATTCTGGTGATGCGGACCTTCTTCCAGGGCATTCCACCCTCACTGATGGAATCGGCTACCATCGACGGTGCAGGAGAATTCCGAGTCTGGTGGCAGATCGTCATGCCACTCTCGCTTCCCGTTCTGGCCACCATCGGGTTATTCAATACACTGGCCTATTGGAACGATTGGTTTAACTCCATGATCTTTATTTCGGATGCCAAATGGTTCAGTCTTCAATATGTCATGCAAAAAACGTTGATGGATATTCAGTTTTTATCGCAGCAATCGGGTACTGGCAATGCTTCCGCCCTTCTGGCCACGACGCCGACGGAGACGATGAGAATGGCCATGGCGATTATCGGTGTCGGACCCATAGTGCTGGCGTATCCGTTCTTTCAACGTTATTTAGTGAAAGGATTGACTATCGGCGCTGTGAAAGGCTGAGAAGTCAACGATAAGGGGGTGATTCCGAAAGGTCAGGCGCTTGCGAATATTCGGAATTTCAAGCTGGTTTTTAACAATACGGAATGAAAGTTGGAGGTCGGGCAATGAAGAAACAAATCGGAATTGTATGTAGTGCGGTTATGGTGTTATCAGTTATTTTGTCTGGATGCTCGGGTAAAGGAACCGACTCTGCGGGCTCCTCTGCAAGCGCCTCCCCTTCGGTAAGTCCAAAAGGAAGCAAGCTGGATCCTTATAAGCTGGTTATGGTATATCCAAACACGACGGCTAAGGACTTGAAGCTGGTACAGGATGAATTAAACAAGTATTTAACAGAGAAAATTAATGCTACGATTGAACTGAAGCCGATCGATTGGGGCGCGTGGAATGATAAAGCGAATTTGATGTTTACGTCCAACGAAAAATTCGATATCATGTTTGCGGCTTCATACTTGAGCTATAACGCTAATGTCACAAAGGGCCAATTCATACAGGTTGACGACCTGTTGAATAAATATGGTCAAGGAGCCAAAGATACGCTTGGACCCGATTGGATCAAGGGGAGTCAAATCAACGGTCACAGCTACGGGATTCCAACTCTGAAGGAATTCGCGGGTGGCGCAGGCTTGCTTTTTCGGAAAGATTTAGTGGCGAAATATAATATTGATTTAAATGCGATCAAGACATTTAACGATCTTACTCCTATTTTTCAAACGATCAAAGATAAGGAGCAGGGTGTGACACCGCTGGTTCAATCAGGCACCTTGAACTTCACTGGCTTGATAACTGGGTACTCTCTGGACGCACTTGGTGATGGCTATGGAGTTCTTGATTCAGATAGCGGCAACATGAAGGTTGTTAACTCACTTGAAACTAAGAAATATACGGACATCGTCTATCAGATGCGGAGTTGGAATCAGGCCGGATTTATTAACCAGGATGCGCCTACTCTAAAGGATGATCAACTGTACAATTTAATGAAAGCGGGCAAAGGTTTCGCATTTGCCGTACCGACCAAGCCTGGTAAAGACGCGGAAATGAGCACGCAGCTCGGGGTGGAATTAGTGCAAAAAGATTTCATCAAGCCGCAAACAACCACGAGCGAAGCAACGGGAGCCATGCTGGCGATTTCTCGCACCTCTGCAAATCCGGAACGAGCCATGATGTTGATCAACCTGCTTTATACTGACCCGTATTTGATTAACCTGCTTGATTTTGGGATCGAAGGCAAGCATTATGTCAAGAATTCAAACAATATTCTGAATTTCCCAGAGGGTATCACCGCTCAAACCAGCGGATACAATCCCGGCATGGCCTGGATGTTCGGCAATCAAATGAATACATACTTGTGGAGCAATGAGGATCCGAACAAGTGGGAGAAATTTAAGAAGTTTAACCTCAGCTCTTCTAAGTCACCCGCCCTCGGCTTCGCGTGGGACCCGACTAACGTTAAGAATGAAGTGGCAGCAAGCGGAAATGTCAGGACAGAATACAACGCAGCCATCAATACGGGAACGATTGATCCCGTGAAATCACTTCCAATATATATTCAGAAGCTGAAAGAGGCTGGACTGGATAAGATTATCGCTGAGAAACAAAAGCAATTGGATGCATGGGTTCTAACCCAAAAAAAATAAACGAAGTACCATGGAGTAAAGCGTGAATCATATAGATTCTCGCTTTTGACCATTTATATTATAATAACTCTGGATCGATATATCAGCTATCGAAAGGAGTGGATGTCATTATGACCTTGCGAATGAAGGTGATTCTCGCGTTTGGCCTGATCACCATTCCGCTTGTCAGCTTTTTACTCTACACCAACTACTATTCCAGTCAGGTTGTTAGGGAACAGGTAGAGAGCTACAATTCTGCCTTGCTGACCCTGTATGGGGATCAAATCGATCAGATGCTGGAAACTAACAATAGCTATCTATACAAGCTGGCCAACCAGGAGCCTCGCATCCGTTCCCTAATGTACAATATAAACAAAGGGGACGATTATGTGCTGACTCGGGTTGCGGTTTCCGAAAAGCTGTATTCGGATTTCCCTTACAATAAAAATGTGTATTTGGATTTTGTTTACATTCCGCCCAATCAAGATTTGATTACCGCCCAGCTTACTCAGAGCTCGTATGAAGAATTTGTAAGCATTAATGATTTCCTTCGAGGCTTGTTTAACGATGCTGCAAACCGAGAAAAATTGATGGAATTCAAATTCCTATGGGTAAGCTGCCAAATTAAAGGCGAACAATTTCTGCTAAGCATCGTAAGCACCGATACGAACACCTACGTCGGGGCTTTGATCAAGATCAATGATTTAATGACACCGCTCCAGTTGATTGCACGGGACCGCAAGATCAGTGCTTATTTCCTGAACACCCAAGGACAATGGCTTGCCCCAACGCCTCCAGATGCCGCAGATGAAGTGACCAAAGCGGTTCGGGAAGCGGGAAGCGTTAATCAAGTCGTACAAGGAAAAGATACCTATTTGCTTGTCCAACATCGGATGAGGCTGTCGGACCTGGTGCTTGCGGTGATGATTCCAGAGAAAGTGATGCTTCAGCAGGTTCCACTGTTCCAGCGGATTACTTATGCGATTCCATTCGCTGCGGGAATATTGCTGCTCATCTTCCTGATGTACTTGCAGAAGCTGGTTATTCGGCCGATGCAGCGTTTGATCCAGGTTATGCGTCAAATCAGCAAAGGAAATTTGGACATTCGCCTTACTACCGATCATTCGTACGAGTTTAGCCTAATTGATGCTACGTTCAACAATATGGCATCTCAAATCCATGATTTGAAAATCCATGTCTATGAAGAAGAGATACGTTCACAGAAGGCTGAGTTGAAGCAACTGCAGTTGCAGATGAATCCACATTTTCTTTTTAATTCCCTCAACATTATTTATAGCCTAGCGGAGACAGGCAAGGTTCAGCTCATTCAGCAAATGACCCGGCATATGGTCGGCTATCTTCGTTTTTTTGCCCGTTTGAAAGAGAACCTGATTACAGTTGAAGAAGAGATGGAGAACATTGAACATTATATGCAAATTCAGATGCTGCGGTTTCCGAAGCATCTAGACTACAAATGGACGATAGACGAGTCGGTTGTTGGAGTCCTGATTCCGCCTCTTACCATTCAGCCGTTCGTCGAGAATGCTATAAAGCATGGTTTTACGATGGGAAAAGATATCTTTCATATTCGCGTTTCGGTAAGCTCCCAGATGAAGGAAGAGAAGGGTTACTGTGAAATCCGAATTGAAGACAACGGGAAGGGTTTCCCAACGGAATTAACTGAGAGTTTGAGCGAACGAATGGAGGATCGCTCATTCACGGACGAGCACATCGGGATATGGAACGTGTTCCACCAATTAAAGATGCTTTACCGTGGAGAAGCAGAGTTGAAAATTGCAAATTTGGAGCCGAATGGGGCTTGCGTGAGTATTCGGATTCCGCTCCGATGGAGCGGACAGAAAGAGGGGGAAACTCGCCATGTTCAACCTATTGATCGTGGATGACGAAATTTATGCCGTAGAAGCACTTAAATCAGGTGTTAAGTGGGCCTCCCTAGGTTTCACGGGTATCTATGAAGCCTACAATATCCAGAATGCGCAGGAAATTCTCAAGATGACAGCTATTGACTTAGTCATTTGCGATATCGAAATGCCAGGAGGAAATGGTTTTGAGCTGCTCGAATGGATTCGGCTCCATTATTTGGATATGGCGACGTTGTTCCTAACCTGCCATGCGGAATTTAAATACGCCCAACGGGCCATCCAACTCGGCACCCATGATTATCTGCTCAAGCCCGTGGATTATGCCGATTTGAAGGAGACAGTCCGGAGAATCGCCAAGTCGATGCAGGAGGAGCGGGACTGGAAGGCGTCGCAAGGGATGGCGCAAGCGTTCTGGGAGACGAAAAAACCAATGCTGGTCGAGCGATTTTGGCAGGATGTGCTCAGCTCCCGAATTGCGACTTCCACGGAGCCGATGGGGAAAGCTTTGCAGGAGTTTGCGGTTCCGTTCAACCCGGAGCAGATGGAGGTTCTGCCGATCCTTATCAGTATTGAAGAATGGACGCAGGTTCTTACCGAACGGGATGAAGAGCTAATGGAGTATGCGATGCGCAAAGTTGCCGAAGAGATTGTTCTGAAGGGGATGGCTGGTTGCACCATTCAGGAGCGAAACGGTGCGAATGTCATTTTCCTGTATGTCGACAAGATGGCACGAATGGATATAAATGAGATTGTCCGTCGGTGTGAAGCCTTCATCCAGTACAGCGGGCGGCACTTTTACTGTAAGGCTTCTTGTTATATTGGCGAACCGTCGCCTATCGAGCAGACGAAGCTGATCTGTGAAGCGCTATTGAAAATAGAGTTTGACAACATTAAGAGATCCCAGACCGTCCATCTCTACAAGCCGATGAAGGAAGAATCAGCTCGCTTCCGAGCCTTCGATCTGTCCGGGTGGCCGTCCTTGATCGAGCAAGGCAATGAGACAGAGTTGCATCAGCGAATTTATCAGTTGTTTGCGGCCTTTAAGTTTGAAGGCGGCAATGCAGAGTCGCTTTTAATCTACTATCACAGCATTTTGCAAACGATCTATTCGGTGCTGCACAAACGGGGGAAATATGTACAGGAAGTATTCGCGGAGACGGAAGCGCTCGAGATGGCGTTGATCCCCAAGACGATCCGACAGATGGAAGAATGGGCCGTTCGGGTGACGGGGGTGGTCAGTCGTTATGTGAAGACGGATGAAGACTCTATCGTAAGAAAGGTAAAAGATTACATTCACGCGCATCTAGATGATCGCATCGAGCGTCCGGAGTTGGCGGAATTGGTGCACTTGAACCCGGCTTATTTGTCGAGACTTTTCAAGAAGGAGACAGGTGAGTCATTATCGGAATATATTCTGACCGAGAAGATGAAGCTGTCCCAGCAGCTTCTCCGCGGCAGCAGCAAGCCCATCAGTGAAATTGCGCAGGTGGCTGGATACAGTAACTTGTCCTACTTTTCAAAAGCGTTCAAAAAGTTATTCAACGTTAGCCCGCTGGCCTATCGCAAGGGGGAGCTTTAAACCTACAGGAATAAGTTATGAGCATACTTTTGGAGGGACGTCGTTGGGGAGGAAGAAGAAGACGAACACGCCGTGAGTCAAACGCATGAAACGGGAAGGTTGACTGCAATCGGCTGCGGCTAGCTGGCATGAAAGGTGGAAGACGTTTGAATAGACAAGAGCTACAAAAAAAGGTCCGCTATACGGATGCTGCGTTTGATAAAAAAACTGGAAATAGTTGGCTACAGATGATATAATTGCATTAATTCAATATCCGATGAAACGGAAGCACCGTGCCTGCAGAAGTCTGTTTTCTGCTCGCATGTGTGCTTTTTTTTATCGGCAGTTAGGAGAGGAGGATATCGTGTATCCGCAAATTAATTTTCCCAAGAAAGTAACGGAGAGATGGCTCAATCGGGCTTTTGCTCCATTGAGCGATTATTTGAACCGGGAGCACCCGGAAGATGCCCGCAACATTATGGCATATATGACGTTCATGTACAATAAAGATCAGCGATTTTATTACCGAAATTGCATCACAAATGACTCGATAGTGCTCGATCAATCGGGGGAGCTGGTTTCATGCGGTAGGGAATCGCTTCGCTATAAATTCGAGTATCCGGAAAACGTTAGAGTGGATCGTCCGTCAAAAGAAGAACGTTTTGTCCACCCGAATGTTACCCGTTGGATGGCAAAAAGTCTCAATAAAAAGACTGAGGTGAAATACGGCGAGGAAGTATGCATTTTCCTTCAAGAGCTCTGGGGACCGTTCGTGAACTTTGATTTTAATGATCTGAAAGCAGGCTATCCCATAAAACGAGCTCAAACGCGCTACTGCCTCTATTTATATCCCTCTGAGTTCCTTACGAAAATTGCTATCCAATTTGTTGGAGACGAAATCGTAGAGAGAAGATGCAGCTACTCGGAATATTCCGAATACGAGAAACAAGCACGTAACCTAAACGATGAGGGATGGCAGGTGATTACCGTCATTCGGGAATTTCTCGACCGGGATCTCGACCAATTCCGGCTGTATATATCTAAAGCGGTTGATCTGGCCGAGCCTAGGGATCCGATTTCCGGTTAGGTTGCATAGGGCACAGCCTTACCGGGAATACGGCTTCTTTCATACATCCCGAGAAAAATTAGAGATTCGAGAAAAATGGTCGGGGGTACGGGGACCCAGATGAACATAGATGTAAGGTATGGACTGCCCTTTATTGAGGGCCACGCAGCTTCAAGCGATCACCAAGGAAAGCGTCAGTATTGACAGTTGCGTCTTTTTGACGCTTTTGACGGTACTGCCGCTTTTTTATTGAGAGTCAGACCTGCACTGTTATTGATTTGATCTAGCAGGAAAACGCGATGCTTGTTTTAAGATACTTCCTGTAAAAGTATGATTCTAATAATCTAAGGCATAACTTAAGACTATATTGGAAACACTTTTGTGGTTTGATATAGTGATTGTCATGCTAAGTGTGTTTATCAGGGTGGATGACTAGTAGATGCATATTCTGACATTTGAAGAGAAAGTAAGCAGTGTAATTGTAGAGCGAGGTTACGATTATTACATGGATGATCTTGTCTCTTCTATAGAAGAAATCAATGAGAATCTCTTTGCAGTGACCGTTGAGGGACTCTTTGTAAAACAAATACTATATACATTACGTCTAACATTATAACGGACTGCAGAACTATCAAAAGGGGTGCTTATTATGAAAAAGTTTATTTCTGGACTAGTTTTAGGGATTGGTATATCGGCTTGTTCTGTTGCATTTGCGTCAGATAGCATGCAAGCATTTCTTTTTCCAAGCAAAGTAACTTTTCACAACAATGGCGTGTCTAAAGAGATAACTTTTAGCAGTGATGATCCTGTTATTAATTTTAATAATAAAGCATACATCCCCTTGCGATTATTTTCTGAAGCATTGGATGCAAAAGTTAATTATGCATTACCATCGGCTTCAAGTGATGGGAAAAATGTAATCGACATTTATTTCAATAAAGATAACGGCGTCATACTGGAGGACGTAGATGGTTTCATATCAATTACTAATTTAGAAAGTGTACCCTCTCTAGGTGAGGTATCCCTCTCGGCCTTGCTACATGTAAATAAGAACGTTGACGGGAAAATCATTGAGATCCACGCGTTAAATTCAAGTAAAAAAATTATCGGATCAAGTGCTGAAATTAGCATTGAAGGTAATTCGGCACTAAAGGTTGGAGACACACGAAAAATAACTGCACCAATTGTGTCAAAAGAGACTCCATCCTCTTTCGAAGTTTTGGTTAAGGACATGTGGGGACTTACTTTAATGGATAGTTACTCGGATGGAATGATAAGTGGTATTGCTGGAGTTTCATTTGGTCCGCCATCTGTCGATTTGAACAAAAAAGCTCTTATATCATCTTTACAATTTAAAAACCCGAGTGATAAAGATATAAACATCGAACCCCTTGCAATTGAGTATCAAATAAATAAAGTGAATGGTGAAACTAAAGAGGCAATAAAAAGTTATAAACTCCCTATATTAAAAGGAAATGTTCCAAAAGAATCATGGTATCAGGCAGCGGTTCCTGCATGGGATTTAAAAGATCAAAATGGTAAGGTAATCTCTCCGGGGAAATATGAGGTCAAGATCATAGTGCCAAGTACACTTAAATATACGGCTGAAGGCTCCTCTGCTGCTGAAACGATTGGGAACTTGGCCAAATTCACTCATTGGGAAGTTGAAATAACTCAAGATCAAATCAATAAAATAACAACTTAATTAGTCTTAAATTTTTGTGCTATGGCGTGAATATAGTAAATACATTAGTATTCCGTGTTCCCTACTTAACCACAGCTGCTCCCAATCTCATTAGTAGATAAATGAATGTATAATTGCATAATAAAATCCATATACTATACCTACATAGTGTACAGAGTGTACATTTGATTGTACAATGGAGGTGAGGAGGGTTGTTTATGCAAACTGTACTTAATGCTACCGATGTAAGAGCAAATTTTGGTGGATTTATCGATACCATTGTTAGAGAGAAACCCCAAGCCATAAAGAGGAACAGAGATGTTATCATGGCTTTCTCGAAACAACAGATGAAAGAATTGTTATCCATATACGAACTTACTGTTGAGTATGAACAAGATGAAGATGGACGTTATGCTGGATCTGTAGAGCAGATTGATGATATTGTTGCGGATGCAGAGACACTTGAAGAACTCAAGAAAGAGTTAGCCAGACATTTGGTTGAGTATGCGATGGATTATGAAGCTAACTATTCCCGTTACTACAACACTCCGAATCGACACAAGCATTCTCCATATATTCTAAGAATTTTACTGGAAGACGATGTTGAATCCGTAGTGCGAATGCTCCATGCCTAGTTGGAGTGATTTGGAAAATTTTATAAAACGCGATGGTTGGGTACTAGTTAGACAAAACGGTAGAGATAAAATATATGAAAAGAAATTGCCAAACGGTGAGATACTTAGAACAGCAGTTTCGAAAGGTACAGGAGAAATTGGCAAAGGTCTGTTTAATAGAATCTTAAAACAGCAACTGAGAGTAGATAAAGAATATTTTAATTCAATAAAATAGATTCAGATAGGAAAAACTCTCGAGTGATTTCAAAAATGTGACTACGCCCTTAGATGCTCACCACGCCCTACTACAAAGGAAAAGCACCCGCAAGGGTGTTTTTTTCCTCTGTATGTTTGTGTAGGGAGAAGAACCCCAGCTAGTTCAATCCCCGCGGACTGCAGTGTAAAGTGAGGCAGCTACTTGCGAGGAATAAGATACGGCGCCAAACCCGCCGCAATAACTTGATGCCCCCGATCATTAGGATGGATAGGCAGTGAGCCGCTCAAGGCATCCTCAATCTTGCCGTTTTTATAGCCATAGATAAGATTCGCTTGTTTTCCTTCAAACCATGTATGAACAGGGACGATACTTGTACTGAAGCTTTGCGCAAGTTCGGTTGTCAAACGATTTAGTAGACCTACCGACTCTACGGCAAGAGGGGTGTTCGGGAAGGGGTTGTATTGGGTGCAGCAGAAGATGCGGGCATGGCATCCTTTTTTAATTTGATTTAAAATGGCACTTAGATTGCGCTTATAGTTGGCTGCCATTTGTTTTGCGGCTGATGGTTGCCGAGTTTTGAGAGAAATCAGTGCAGCGTTTGCTAAATCAACGCCTCCGATCCAAATTGTAACGACGTCAGAATCCCTAAGCACGGGCGCTCCTCGCCATATCACTGAATCCAGAAGATCATCGCTGGTCCAACCAGGCCGAGCCATAACATAGCCAGTAACTCTGCGGGAGCTTGAACATAAACTGGATGTTGTCAATTGGGGATAAGCGTTTGCGAAGGAGGAAGCATTTTCCCCGAAAGTAATAGAATCTCCAAGAGCTGTGTAGATCATGTGAATATCACCAACCCCTCAATTAATCAGACTTATGGTGCTAATAACTAAATGAAAGATCGGTGCGAATGATCTTTTTTGGGTTTACTCCTGCATGTTATCAAGTGCATCTTAAAGGTATAATATTGCAATTAGGTTTAGGTTGTGTGGGTATAATTAAGTTTTGAATCAAATAAAAGTGTTATGTAAAAAGAAGCACCCTTGCGGGCAATGTCATTAAGTTAAGGCGCAGGGTTAAAATCAAAAAAAGAGCAGGTTATCTGAAAAGATAGCCCGCTCTTTTTTTGCATGAAAAAGAAAAAAAGAACTTGACAAGCAGTTGAAAGTGTGTGGCGAAGCCCCTTGAAAAACGAGGAGGTTACGCCAATGAATGAGTACGCGAATTCGCTAAAAGAAACGCTGACATCTCTCATACGAGAAATGTCAGCGCTACCCGCACCATATGTCAAAAACCCCGAAAGAGATTTTACCCGAAAGAAAAAGCTGCCCTTTGAAACGGTTATGCAACTCCTGATCTCGATGGGCGGTAACAGCATCTATAAGGAACTCTTGGAGTCGCAGGGCTATGATGTAAACACCGCAACCACTTCTGCTTTTGTTCAGCAGAGGAATAAAATCCTGCCGTCTGCTGTGGAATTCCTGTTTCACGAATTTACTCAATCGCATACGGATATCAAAGACTACCACGGGTATCGATTACTTGCGATTGACGGTTCGGATTTACATATCGCAACGGACCCTGCCAACACGGACACCTATTTTCAAAGTCAACCGAACACGAAAGGCTACAACCTTTTGCATTTGAACGCAGCCTATGACCTCTGCAACAGACTTTACGTGGATGCCATTGTTCAGCCGCGAAGATTGAGTAGCGAGGGAAGAGCACTTGCAGCTATGGTTGATCGTTCCCCCATCAAAGGTAAAATCATTGTTATTTCCGATCGAGGCTATGAAAGTTACAACAATTTCGCGCATATTGAGCGCAAAGGATGGAACTACGTCATACGGGTAAAGGATTTGGATTCCAATGGTATTCTTTCGGGCTTGCGTTTGCCCTCTAGCGGTTCGTTTGATATTGAAGTTCATCTGACACTCACAAAAAAACAAACCAAAGAGGTCAAGGCTCATCCCGAGATTTACAAGTTCATCCCTTCCAAGTCAACATTTGATTTTTTGGATTTGCATGAAAACTTGTATTACCCGATTTCCTTTCGGGTTGTTCGTTTCGTCCTGCCAAGTGGCGCCTATGAAACTGTCATCACGAATCTTTCTGCCGCAGATTTCCCACCCGATGAACTGGAGTCCATTTATAACATGCGATGGGGCATTGAAACCTCTTTCAGAGCGTTGAAATACACCGTCGGATTGACGAGTTTTCACGCAAAGAAACAAGAGTCCATCATCCAAGAGATTTTCGCAAGAATGATCATGTACAATTTCGCTGAAATGATGACCTCACACGTCGTCATTTCCCAAATGGATAAACGGCACCACTACCAAGTCAACTTCACGGTTGCCGTTCACGTTTGTAGATATTTCCTGCGTTCAAAAGATGATGAACCCCCGCCCGATGTTGAAGCGTTGATTCACAAAAACATTTTGCCGATTCGACCCATCCGCCCAGGACAGCAGAATACGCGCAAAATCCGCTATAAATCAGCTGTTAGCTTCGTCTACAGAGTAGCATAAATCGTTTAACAAGACCATTTTTTTAGCGGATATTCCATCCGTTTGTTTGCTGTGCGCTTTTTTCCTTGTTTGCATAAAAAACAAACGGCACAGGGATTTTTCCCATGCCGTTTTCGGATTCATCTTTATTCCGTATTTTGTCTTTGAACTTATCTTAATGACATTG